>NZ_JIBQ01000005.1 GCF_000688695.1 Lonsdalea quercina subsp. quercina
CCTGAAAACAGTGCCAGTCTAAACTGAAGTATCCGGTCTTTCTTCCATTACCCAGAGAGGCTCATTGCCATGAAAAAGACCCGTTATACCGAAGAACAGATTGCGTTTGCGCTGAAACAAGCCGAAACCGGCACCCGCGTCGGGGAAGTCTGCAGAAAGATGGGGATTTCTGAGGCCACTTTTTACAATTGGAAGAAGAAATTCGGCGGGCTGGGCGTGACGGAACTACGACGTCTGCGGCAGTTGGAGGATGAAAATCAGCGGCTGAAGAAGCTGGTGGCAGATCTGAGCCTGGACAAGGAGATGCTTCAGGAGGTATTGAAGCGAAAGTTCTGAGGCCGGCTCAGAAGCGCCAGGCGGTGCATTTCCTGCTTGAAGCTTATCGTATCAGTGTCCGCCGCGGATGCGGCCTGCTGATGCAGAGCAGAACTGTCTACCACTGGCAGAGCCGGCGTGATGATCGGGCGATCACCCAACGCATCCGAGAGATAGCGGAAACCCGGATACGGTATGGCTGTCCACGTATTCATATCCAGTTACAACGCGAGGGCTGGCGGGTTAACCATAAGAAAACACATCGTATTTATTGCCTGGAAGGTCTCAATCTGCGCAGAAAACGTCCTCGCAGGCATGTCAGTGCAGCACGTCGCCAACAGCGTCCGGCCCTGACGCACGTCGATCAGTGCTGGAGTATGGATTTCGTGTCGGATAGTCTGTTTAACGGGCGGCGTTTCCGGATGCTGACTGTAGTGGATAATTTTAGTCGGGAGTGCCTGGCGATCTATGCTGGGAAATCACTGAAAGGTGAAGATGTGGTCGGCGTAATGGAGGCGCTGCGGGNGCTGGATAAGCGCCTACCGGTACGTATTCAGACGGATAACGGCAGCGAGTTTATTTCGAAAAACCTGGATAAATGGGCGTACGATCAGGGTGTTACCCTAGACTTCTCCCGCCCCGGAAAACCGACAGATAACCCGTTTATCGAATCATTTAACGGTAGTCTGCGGGACGAATGCCTGAACATTCACTGGTTTCTGTCACTGGACGATGCACAGGACAAACTCGACAACTGGCGCAGGGAATATAATCATGAGAGAACGCATTCGTCATTAAATGACATGACTCCGGCTGAATTCATTCGAAGTCTTCAGAAAGACAAAGATCTCTAGTTTATGCCTGCATTGATTTTGGGCCAAGGTCAGAAAGACAAAGATCTCTAGTTTATGCCTGCATTGATTTTGGGCCAAGGTCAGAGCCAATTAACTCTTAATCAATTGGTGCGTTGAGAAAGGGGAGAGGGATACCGTCATCCCGTGAGTGGTGACGGTATTGGCGGGTCATTTACTGTTGGGATCGTAGGGCAGTGTGGAGAATTGCAAAGAAAGTTGACGATAAAAGCTGACCCGTTCACGGAAATAATCGCGTAAATGCGCAGGCTGCTGTTGTTCGAGCACGTCAGGGATGACCGGCATGTTATAGCGCTCTTTGAAAGCGACACCGGAAGCGGCGAGATCGACGTTTACTTTTTCCATCTCTTCGAATGAGAGGTCGGCCAGATTATGTCCCATGATGTCCTCCTGTGTGTGGCGCGACAAACATAAAACAGCCCGGAACAAATGGCAAGCCATGCGCAGCCCCTTGCCCAAATCCCTTTTCTTAGGGCAACAAGAGAAATTGATGAATTCATTCGCCCAGAATGAACATTATTATCGAACGAAAACTGATGCCACCAAAAGCAATAAAAACCATTCTCATAGGTGAATGATAATACTTTGAATTTAGGATAAAAATATTGAGATCATTAGTTAATAGTATGTTTTTAATTTTAATATTTTTGTGCATAATGCCCTGCAAATAATCCCCTGCCAGTGGAAAAGGATTCAACATGTTAAAAAAAGAAATGATCCAAAAGCTGAATGAACAGCTGAACCTCGAATTTTACTCAGCCAACCTGTATTTGCAGATGAGCGCGTGGTGTGGAAATAAAGGTTTTGAAGGCGCATCGGCTTTCCTGAAGTCTCACTCTCAGGAAGAAATGGAGCACATGCAGCGTCTGTTTGACTACCTGGACGATACTGGCAGTATGCCGGTCCTCGGGGCTATTGAAGCTCCGCCGGTAGAGTTCGACTCTCTGACTGATATTTTCAAGTTAACCTTTGAACATGAGCAGCTCATTACTGGAAAAATCAATGAGCTGGCGCATGCTGCCATGACGTTGCAGGATTACTCAACCTTCAACTTCCTGCAGTGGTATGTAGCTGAGCAGCATGAAGAAGAGAAGCTGTTTAACTCTATCCTGGATAAATTGGCGATGGTGAGCACCTCCGAAGGCGGGTTGTTCTTTATCGATCAAGATCTTAAAAGAATGGCGACCACCACCACGCCTTCAGCCTGATAAGGCACAAAGGCGATGCTAATTCAGCATCGCCTTATCTATTGACTGCGTCCAATTCCCCTTGCTCGACTTCCCCCCAGTCTGTCGTTATGATTCTATCGTGGTTTATCCGTGACGGATTAAGTCAAGAAACCTCGTAAATACAATGGTCTGTTCTGCTGTGGAAATCAAAATGAAAAAATTAATCGGGTTCCTGTTAACAGCCTCTTTTTGCTCTTCAGCGCTTGCGACAGCGGGGATCGCGAATGTCAGCAAACTGCAATTTGGTGACAGCTGGGCGTTTACTCGCGAAGAAGTGCAGTTGATCTGCCGCCCCGGCCACGCGCTATATGTCATTAATCCCAGCACACTGATGCAATATCCGCTGAACGACGTTGCCTGGACACAGGTTCGACAGGGAAGAGTCAACGCTCAGCCGTTGGATATCATCCTGCTGGACGATCCAAAACAGCCCGGGCAGAAAAAAAGTTTGCAACCCTTTGTGACCCGAGCTGAACAACTGTGCCAGTAACGAAAGCGCCATTTCCCAAGGGTTATCAGGGATGGGGCAGTCACGCTGATTGAGTTCACGATCACAAATTGAGTCTATGGATGACGATGAAGTACTAAGTAGACTCATACATAGCTGGAAAAGGGAAATGCCTCGTCTACGCTTAAGGAGTGGGTTCCTTGGAACCTGCGTCAATGCCAACTTTTAGCGCACGGCTCATTCCCAAGAGCCATTTCCCTAGACCGAGCACAGGAATCGTACTCGGTCTTTTTTTTATCGATTAATTTGTAATGTTTATGTTTGCTAGACCTGCAAACCACGTCGTGAAACGATATCCAATCTTTTACTAGTAAGTCTATTATTGACCTCACGACTTCAGATATTTTCTATGAATTTGCGTATTCGGCTCTATAGTTTGTGAGGAATTAACTTCATCGAGTCCCCTATTATATAATTGGTAAACGTTGGCCAGATAAGAATGGGCTAGAATTGAACGGCAAAAGGTAATAGATATTGATTGGACCTCATGGGGACAAATGAGTGTGCTGATATGGGATGGTCAAATCCCTATTGATCGAGTTTTCCATTTTGAAATAGGATGATATTGATCTCTATAAAAACCCATTTTTATTTAATAATAAATAAACTTAAATTTAATTAGCTCAGTTCGCACCCGTATCTGGTTAGGGATAGCAGTCAAACTAATGACAAAGCGATTAAGCGAGCGTTTCCCTTTTTGGGTTATCGTTGACTCCATGTGGTTATTTATTCTACGCCATGTGTATGCAACTTAATCAACGGTAAAACTTTAATAACATTATGTTATTTTGCAAGTGACTTTTCTCATAAAAAGAAATATTGATTTGCCGTATTTATTTGGGAACCTTGAGAAATAGGTGTTTTTTGATTAGTTTCTCTAAGTGGTTATTGACATTACAAAATGTTTCTGTACGATAAGAAAAAATATCTAGTTATATTAATATGTTAGATTATTGGAACAAGGAAATTCCGAATAGTATGAAAAGTGAAAGCCTTTATCTACAATGTGGCTCTTGTGGTAATTTAAATAAAAAGAGTTTTGCATGTTGTTCAACATGTGGAAGTAAGCTAAAAAAATCCAAAAAGAAACTGTATGTCTGCCTTAGCGTACTGGTGTTATTTTTCGTTATTATTGTCTGTGCCAATGATAATCCTTCGAATGAAAGAACACCGACTATCTCCAGTTCAGTTGCTAAGGAAAAGGATGCCATAGAACTACCCAATAATGAGGCTGCTTTTATTGCTCTTTCCGATGAGGTAAGAGAAAAATATGTATCAGCAAAAAATGAACTGCAGAAATCTGTTTTGCGAGATGAAAGAAAAAAACAGCTGCAGAATATGCAATTAACAAAAATCACTGACTGGGTCGGAACGATATCAGAGCTTGATACTAATAATGACGGGAAAGGAATACTGTCGATTAAGCTTTCTCCGAACCTTTCAGTCGGCACTTGGAATAATGAACTTTCCGATATCCAAAGTAATACGTTAATTGAAAAAAACACCGTTCTATACAACTCATTACTAAATATGAACGTAGGACAGAAAGTTATTTTTTCAGGCATTTTTTTCCCCTCTGACGAGGATGCAGTACAAGAAAAGAGCATGACAATAAACGGTTCGTTATCAGATCCGGAATTTTTGTTCAAATTTAAATCTATCAAACCAATGTAAAAAAGGATGGTTAAAATGGCCCTAATCAGTTGCCCAGAATGTTCCAGTCAAGTTAGCGACAGTGCAGTTAAATGCCCATCTTGCGCAGTTCAGCTAAGAAAGCCCAAGCGAGGATTTTTTGGTAAATTAATCAAATTCTCTTTCATTGCCTTCAATATTTTGATGCTTGTCTGGATTATTGGTGGGTACAACTCTGCTTCTGAAGGTATTGAACAGTTATCGGGTGCGGAGCAAGCAGGTGCCGCAATCGGAACAGGGCTTGGGATAGCCATGCTTTCCAGTCTCTGGATCGTTGGGGACATTATCCTTGGCTTGTTTGTGCTGTTTACTCGTCCTAAAAGCTAATTTTCATACAAGGGTGGCTAGGGTCACCCTTGTTTGCATGAGCAAGACGGTTTTAGGTGTAAAAGCCTGGGATCAACGTTCTCTTTACCGTGTGAAATCATTAGGATTTTTGTATACCTATAAATCTGCTCAGAAAAATTCGGGATGCGACCAAAAAAACACACTGAGTGTACCGCATTATATATAGCTTTTCCGAGGGCATCCTATTGATCGCATAAAACTGTGTATCCAAAAAATCATCCTAGGATATGGTCAAAATAAAGGGCACCCTTTATTCCTGTTTCACTCTTCCACGCAAATATTTTTCGACGTAGTCATCAAGCTCCTTTAGCCGCCCCTGAAATAAGTCGATCATGTGATCTTGTTCGGGCTCAGGAAGTTGACGGAATAAATTTAGCATTTGTATTTCACGCTCTTTCAGGCCTGAGTCTTCGTCGACCTTTTTGCCAAAAAGCCAGGCGATGGAAACACCGCTCGCATCCGCTACGGCCAGCGCAGAGGCTTTGCTTATTGTTCCGGTTCTAAACCATCCGGTAACTGCTTGCTTACTGACGTTTGCTGCTCTGGCCATATCGGCCTTGGAAAAACCCTTTTCGTTAAGTTCGGCGAGTCTGGAAATAAGGCTGTTATCAACATCTTTCATTTGCATAGCGTTCATTTTAATCCGGAACCAAGTTCGGCATGGTTAATTGAAAATTGATTTTTTAATAAAGTAATTCTTTATATCACTGGCGATGTATTTAAGTTAAAGAGTGTTACGCGATGATTTAATTAAATATAGCAGTGAGTAAAGCTTAGTGTCATTCAATGGTTGATTCGCTTTTTGATGCTGTGTGTTGAAATGATGACACGCCGGTAATGTTTACTCTCCCTCTTAAATAGTTGGCGTCGTCGGCGTATAATTCATTTGAATCGAGTCTATATTTAACTAGGTTCACGTTTTGGGAGCAATAGTTATTAGTAATAAATTGAGTGAGAGAATAGTTTAATTCGGTATCAATGAACCTTTACCCGTTAATTCCTCATGGTGGAGATAACCATTCGTATTAGGGAATTAGAATGAGAAAGAGTGAAGTTTGCCGACTATTGTGTCTGGCCGGTTCATGGCATGACGGCGTGGATCAGAGCCATGTGATGCTGAGTGATCATAACCGGGAAGAAAATGAGAGCCAGCGAAGAATACGCGACATTTAGGCGGCATCGGAGGCCGCCTGGTGGGTTAGCAAACGCCGAAAGGCCCTTCTTCCCGGTAGTGTTCCACGGAGTCAGCCGCAACGATGACCTCTTTTTTTAATGAATCATCCACCCGGACGCACCAGAGGTTGTCGTCTTCTACTTTATGAATGACCATCTTGGGGCCCCCGGTTTTACTCTGGACAACATCACCTTCTTTAAACATGACCTATTCCTCAGCTGTGTAAATTATTTTCACTATAGCAGATACATCATTATTAGCCGTTTAAGTACGGTGAAATCATTCGATGAATAACCGTCGAACTGAGTCAATATTTTTGTGGTTCAACTTGATCCAGCGGGCGGGAGTAACCTGACAGATCGTTTTAAATCTCTATCAGAGGCTCTCATGACTGGACTTATATTGCATCCACTAAGGAAGTCAATGGAGATGAAATTAAGCGTAATAGTTAACATGAAAATGATTGCGCTCATGGCTTTATTCTTTGTGAATATATCAGCCGCGAAAACATCCCTATTGAACGATGAACAGGTAAAAAAAGCAATTATCCAGGAGTCTATCAGCAATTATCCGGGGAATTTTCCATGCCCTTATAACTCAGCCAGAAATGGGAGCCGGTGTGGCGGTCGAAGCGCATGGAGTCGGGCAGGGGGGATATGCCCCTATCTGCTACGAAAATGAAGTGTCAAAAGAGATGATCAAGACTTGGAGAAGTCAGCATTGAGCTGCGCGACCTACCCACGTCGCTATTTCTGCGTCACAGTTCTATATCCTGCCATGTATGCTCTGATTGTTTTTTAATACATCAATGGCGGTTTGCATGGCAATTTTATCATCACGCCGTTTTTGTCTGCCCTGCATCACTTGCAGAAACTCCAGCAGGGTGCGCGTATTGACTGGACGACCGACTTTGATGACTTCCAGAACGGCATTGCCTAAGATAATTTTGACAGGAGGGAGTTGGGCTGGATACCAGTTCAGGGCGTCTTCTGATTTCATACTAAAAATCTCTGGGAAGGGCAGTATAGCACGTTGCCGCGCCTCGAATCTTAACTCATCTGCTGCGTTTCGCGGCCTTATCGGTCGCTAAACGACGTCGCGCTGACTTTCATGGGGAATACTGAGCCAGGCGGTATCCTGCCTGCTAAATGAAGGTAAAGGAAAGGGGCTCTCGTGACGAATGGGGAGAGCGAAGGAAAGTTTTGGGCTGACTGAAAGACCTGCCGCGTGTATTAAGAATACATCCTGATAGCGTCATGGTGAGCCTTCATTGAAGTCAGCCCAGGGATGGGGAGCACCACGATCAGAACCGCTATTCCGTCCGATTATTATCATTTGTGTCGCTACTTTTATCCTTATCTCCCTGGTTGCGGGCGCGACGCTGTAGAAATAGCTCTATCGTTTGATAACCCGCAATCCCCAACGCTGCGCCAATCCCATTGATGGCAATCGGTGACAGCGTCGGAAATTGTATCAATGCGACTCCGGCAATCATCGACACAAAACCTCCCAGTAATAATCGACCGGTAAATTGCCCCAGGCTGATGGGTTTTCCGCTGATCAAAATCTTGCCGACGGCAATCAGCAGGCCGATCAGGAATAGCGACAAGACACTTTTATCTGTTTCACTCATTATCTTAACTCCTCTTGTAGGACGCTTGATGGGGATAAATTCTCTCCTTAGTTAACGCA
The DNA here is from genome assembly GCF_000688695.1 of Lonsdalea quercina subsp. quercina. Taxonomy (GTDB): domain Bacteria; phylum Pseudomonadota; class Gammaproteobacteria; order Enterobacterales; family Enterobacteriaceae; genus Lonsdalea; species Lonsdalea quercina_D. Next base: position 7,831 of record NZ_JIBQ01000005.1, read on the forward strand.
TCCCCCGTCCGAACGGTCATTCAAGCTGGATTTGTCCAGCTTCCATATGGTACGACACATACCACGAGGAAAATGAAATGCTGCTGTTACGCGGATCATTCCTCATTTGCAACGCTGCAATACCAGTCACGTTATGTAACCAGTTTACGGCCGTCGGGGGCTAGTGCTTGGGGTTGTATGAGCGTGGAGCAAACAGTGTGTCAGGAAAAGAGGGGAAAGGCCGGATTGCAGCATGCCGCTGAATACAGCGGCAACCGACAGGCAGTATAGACAGGCGAAATTTTTTTGCAGAATTTTTTTGGTGACGGTGTCACTTATTATCGTTTTCAGCGTCGTGTTTATGGCCGCGAGAAGAGTGAATACTCTGACGTTTAGCCTGATACATCGCCGTGTCCGCTTCGTGGATGAAGTGGTTGACATCCAGACGGTCATTTTTGCCTAAGATGGCGATCCCCACACTGGCGGAAAGAACGATGTTGTGGCCGCGGATGCGAATGGGCTTTTGGAAGCGTTCTTTCAGGGTGCGGCAGAGCTCACCCACTTCACGATCCATATCTTGATGCTCGTGTAACACCATGACGAACTCATCGCCCGACAGCCGCCCAATCAGATCTTTAGGGCGGGTATTTTGACCTAGGATGCGTGCGAAGGTTTTGATCACCCGATCGCCAAATTCGTGTCCGTAACGGTCGTTGTAATGTTTGAAGTTGTCCAGATCGAAGAATAGCAGCGCCAGACCGTTTTGCCTTTGCTTGATTGCGAGCTGGTTGAGGTAGGAGATCACGGCGCGGCGGTTGGGTAAACCGGTGAGATGGTCATGATTAGCTTCAAATTTCAGCTGATCGCGCAGGGACGTCAGGTCGGTGATATCGGTGGAGAATACGTATACTCCTTGCGCCGGCGGCTCAGCGGGCACCATCTGCGTGTGGTAGGTGATCCGGCCTCCTGATGGCAAGTCGACGGTATGTTCAATATGCAACGGTCGCCGATTTTTGCGCACCTTATCCAACAGTGGCGTAAACAGTTTGCGCTCTTTGGGACGCAAAACGGTGCTGATATTGCAGTTGATGGGCCCATCGCCCGTACTTCCCAGCAACAGCTTAAGATGACGATTGGCGAAGGTGAAGACATTGTCTGGGCTGATACAGGAAATCATCGCGGGGATATGGTCGGTAATATCCTGGATAAACTGATGGCTACGCTGCAACTCTTCGGTGCGCTGTTCAACTCGCTGCTCCAACTCCTTACTTAAGGTGAGAAGCGCGGCTTCCGATGCCTTCTGATTACTGATGTCGGTAATCGCCAGTAGCAGGCCGTGTTGGCTGCCATCGGGATTGTAGAGAAGCGCCACCGAGACCATCGCCCACATCAGTGAGCCGTCCATCCGACGATAGCGCTTCTGAAACGTCGAATTGCGATTGCCATTTTTCAGAAGGTGATCGTAGCGTTCTTTAGTTAACGAGAGATCGCCGTGGTACGTCACACTTTCCATCGTGGTCTGCAACAGTTCCTCTTCGGTATACCCCATCATTTTGCAGATCGTGTGGTTGACTCTGATCGGTTTTTTATCCGGCGTCATCAGTACAAGGCCAATTGCCGCCTGAGAAAAAATCTGACGGTTGACGTAATCTGCCCGGTGGAGCATATCGCGCGTGCTTTCAGCTTCGGCCTGCATCTCGACTCTTTGCAGGTAGGTTTGCACCACGTAAGCCATATCGCTCAGCTGTTCGAGTTTTTTACTGTCAAATTCAATGGGTTTGCTGTGATAGAGACAAAGCGCCCCCAAAGGGATACCGTAGAATGAACGTAGCGGATAACTCGCGTGAAATTGAACCTGTTGCTTGCCCGTCACCATCGGATTATCGCTGAATCGGGGATCGTTGCGCGCGTCGGGAACGATAAGCGGTTCGTTGGAAGCCACCGTGTGAACGCAAAAAGAAATNGATAGCGGCGTCTCCGAATAGGGGAAATTTCGCCGTGATAACGACCATTGGCGGTCGGTGTCGATTAATGAGATCACTACGCTATCGACCTCGAAAAAGGACTGGGTGATGCGGGTGATACGTTCCAATTCTTCGACCGGGCGCGTATCCAGGATGTTCATCATGCGCAGAAGGGCACTCCGTTGTTCCTTTGCGCCGGCATCGAGAGGCGGAATCATGGTTATGCCTTAAATAATTTGCTGTTATGGTCGATGCCCGGATGGCGTGTGGTTCAAAAAGAAGTGGCCATCCCGGCATGTATAAAGGTTGTAAGGCTGATTAATCCTGTACGCCATACTGGCCGCCAGTTCACCTTGTTCAAGAGGTAACAAGCTACAGGAGAAAGAACGCTCTGCTCCCATTTCAGCTTAATGCAATTTGTAGTGTTTTATTCCACAGCCGCGTACCGCCCATAGCGTAAGTGACTGTTGCTTAGTTGCATTATAGCCAGAAACTTCCCTGCGCCAGTGATTTCTCACCCGAACTCACTAATAAGAAAGAAAAATTATATGGAAAACGAGGCGTTTATGCCAATAAGACGCTCAGTGGTACTCGTGAGTTGATAAGCCAATGTCGCCCGCGATGGCAGCTTGCCGACTATTCCTGTGTGTGGACGCAAATTCCATTGACGTACGTTTCAGCCACATTTCTGTCATCACCTTGCATCATCAATGCAAACAGCTTCTCATCCAGCGTGGTCGCCTGCTCCTGCCGCAAGCGCTGCAATGGAGTGTTCGCCCAGTCGAGGACAACGAAATCCGCTTCTTTCCCCGGCAGGAAGTTTCCCAGCTTGTCATCCAACGACAGTGCGGCCGCGCTCCCTAACGTCGCCTGATACAAACCCTCTCGGGCGGATAGCTTCTCGCCCAGCAGCTGTTGCACTTTGTAACCCTCATTCAGCGTTTGCAGAAGCGACAAACTGGTGCCAGCCCCCACATCCGTGCCCATTCCCACGCGGATCCCTGCGGCCTTTAGAGAATGTAACGGAAACAGTCCGCTGCCCAGGAACAGATTAGAGCTTGGGCAGAAGGCGACGGAAGAGCGACTGTGCGACAGCATATCCACTTCGTCCTTTTCAAGATGAAGCGCGTGCGCAAACAGCGAGCGAGGACCGGTCAGCCCATGATGGTGATATACATCCAGATAGTGGCGATGCTCGGGAAAGAGCGATTTTACCCAGGCAATCTCCTGCTTGTTTTCGCTGAGATGCGTTTGCATATAGATGTCCGGAAACTCGCGTAGCAGTTCACCCGCCAGACTCAATTGTTCCGGCGTGGACGTCGGCGCGAAACGGGGCGTTACCGCATATAACAGGCGGCCATGATGATGCCATTTTTGAATCAGGGCGCGGCTGTCCTGATAGCTCTGTTGAGCGTCATCGCACAAGGCCTCTGGCGCGTGTCTATCCATCATCACTTTCCCGGTGATCAACCTCATCGCTTTTTCTGCCGCCGCGCTAAAAAGTGCGTCGACAGATTGCGGGTGCACTGTAGCAAAGACCATGGCGCTGGTGGTGCCGTGTCGTAGCAGCTCCCTGATAAATACGTCGGCCATTTGGCGGGAATAGTCGGCATCCGCGTATTTTTGCTCGGTCGGGAACGTATAGGTATCAAGCCATTCCAATAACTGTTCGCCGTAAGAGGCGATCATTTCAATCTGAGGGAAATGGACGTGAGTATCGATAAACCCAGGCATGATTAACCGGCCCCGATAATCTCTGAATGTCAGAGGAGCCAATTCGTTATCGGCAATGTCCCTATAGTTCAGCGCATTTAGTATCTTACCGTTGCGAACAATCAACAAGCCATCCTCAATAAAGTGGGTAGCTTCTGCGGGGTTATGCCGAGGGTCGGCGGTGAAATAAAGCAGGCTGGCGCGGTACGCCTGAGTGTCAGCGGCATCAATCATTCACACCTCCATGAAAGGCTAATACAGGTTTTATCCATAAATGAGACCTCTGAACATTCATTGATGGTGACGAATGGAGGGCATCAGCTGATTTTTGAGTGTGTTCTCCTGTGGCAGGAATTCGTCTGCTTGCTGGCACGGACCTAACAGAGGCCTTATGTGCAAGTGACTGAAAATCAGTAAAAGTCTTTTGATACTAAAAGCACGGTCCGGAGGACGTCAATATACAGTGGGCGAGTGAAAATGATAAAGCCATTAAGCGAGGCGGTTTTTCTGGAGAAAAAGAAAGAAAGGGAGGGAACGTTCCCCCTTACTGAGCAGGGGGAAGGTCGCGGTTAGGGCGGCGGGTTATCGGTAAGCGCTTCTACGGGATCTACTTTGCCTGGCACCATGATCGAGCGGGTTATGGCTTCCAATGTCACGAAGGTGTGCCCGCAGTTGACGTTAGTGCACTGATGGTAGCGCTCCTTGGCGCCATCCGACAGGTATCGGCTGGAACGCGCATGGGCGGCGTGGTGGCATAAAGGGCAATGCATCATGTTGGTATCTCCTCAAATATATTCATCGCTTCAACATAACTTTATGGTGGAACTTTTTATTCGAATTTGCAAATACATTTCGACAATAACATATATAATGAGTTTTATGTAAACGTGGGTTTGTTGGTATTTGACTGATATATAGTGATTTTATGTGTTTGCGTTAACGATTTACGGATGTGTTTTTAGTTGGCTTTTGTTCACTAAATGAGTTTTGCGGGGGGCGATTGAGGACGTAAAAAGGAGCGGGGGGCGGTTTCGTACTTTCATTGGTGGAGCGCGTTGGCTATCATTCGCGCGCTCTGTCACGGAATCCGTCTTGACAGCAAATTATTATGGTCGGGCTGTTTTACTGTCGGAAATAATTGTTTACAGTGTAAGCCTTAGTTAACAGCCCGCAGAAGAGTTATCGGAGAGTAAGCGTGACAGGTTCCACCCCTTTAGACGTTAGGCAGCTCATTAACGAACGTCCCCTTAGTGCCTATCAAAAGCTGATTGTCATCCTTTCATTCTGCATCATTGCATTGGACGGCATGGATATCGCCATCATGGGCTTTATCGGACCTTCGCTGAAAGCTGCCTGGGGAATCGGCAACGCTGAGCTGGCGATTGTGATCAGCGCGGCTCTGGTGGGGCTGGCTATGGGTGCGATGATTTCGGGACCGCTTGCAGACTGGCGTGGGCGCAAAGTGGTGATTATCACCAGCGTATTCCTGTTTGGATTATGGACACTGTTGGCGGCGTTCTCCGAAAACGTACAGCACCTGATTATTTTCCGTTTCCTGACCGGGCTAGGACTGGGTGCTGCCATGCCTAATGTAGGCACGCTGGTCGCGGAATACGCTCCGGAAAAGAAACGCTCCTTTATCATCACCATCGTATTCTGCGGCTTTAGCGTGGGCGCAGCGGCGGGCGGGTTTGCCGCTTCCTGGCTGATCCCAGCGTGGGGATGGCATACCGTACTCCTGATGGGCGGGATTCTACCGCTGCTGCTGCTGCCGTTCTTGATGGTTAAACTGCCTGAGTCCGTTAGGTTCCTGGTGGCCAAACGCGCGAATTCCGCGCGTATCCATCATATCGTCGAAAAAATTGCTCCCGGCGTCAGCCACAGCAGCACTCAGTTCGCTATGCCTGCCGAAGACAAAAAAGCCACATTTGCGGTACGTTTAGTCTTATCTAAAGAGTACCGTTTCGGCAGCTTCATGCTGTGGGGCGGCTATTTCTTTGGGCTATTCATGGTTTACTTGTTGGGCAGTTGGCTGCCTACCGTGATCAAAGACGCTGGCATGACGGTCACTCAGGCGACGGTCATCACGGCGCTATACCAGTCTGGCGGTGCTTTTGGCTCTCTGTTTGCCGGTTGGCTTATGGATCGTATTAATCCACACCTGGCGCTTGGCGTTATCTATGCGGCGGGAGGAGTGGCGACGGCGCTAATCGGGTTATCGGAATCTTATTTTGTTGTACTGGCCTTGCTGGCATCGATCAGCGGTTTTTGTCTCAACGGCGCGAATACGGGCATGAATGCGCTTTCCGCGCGCTTCTACCCGACGGCGGCGCGGGCGACGGGGTCAGGATGGATGCATGGCGTTGGACGGATGGGCGCGATCATGAGCGCATTTGCCGGCGCGCAGGTGCTGGGCATGGAATGGAGCTTCGGCATGATGTTCGCCGTTCTGGCGCTACCGGCCTTCCTGACGGCCTTGATGATATTAGCCAAAGGACAGCAAGGTCGTCGTCATCGCTCCGTCGCTTTCATTTATTGAATCACTACAGTATTGCCCTGAGTGCCGGGCAATACTGTTTCCTCGTTTTATCGGCTGCGTTTCGCATGCCGTTCCCAATTCTCTTGACGCGACTGTGCTGACTTTCTTAATGCGACATAACAGGCCCCGTGGCCGCCGTGTACAGGCTGCGCGACGCAGAATGCCTGTACTGACTCGAATTGAGACAGCCAACGGGCAAGATAGCTGCGAATGAGATTGGCATGAGATGCGTCGTCGCGTCCTTTACCATGGATAATCAGCAGATTGCGCAGATTATCGTGCTGTGCCTGCAACATAAACTGAAATAGGCTTTCACGGCAGACAGCCACCGGTTTTCTCATCAGATTCAGACTGGCATCCAACGCGTATTTTCCCTGACGCAGTTTATCCAGCACGCCACGCTGGATCCCATCTTGGGTATGCATCAAGGGTTCATCCAGGGGAAGTGTGTTGATATAGCCGCTGATCAGGAAATTAGACGGTTTGCTTTCTTCTACACGCTTTTTTCCCTTCAGCGCAGGTTTTTTTTGAAGGTGAACCTTCGTGCTACAGGAGGGCAGTGGAGTGACATCGCCAACCGCGTGTCTGAACAGAAATTTTTCATCAGGCGTCATGTAATTACCCTCAATTATCTATGGAGCAGGATGACTATAACGGGAGCTGAAAAAAATAGCATCGGGTTGGTTGAATCCAGCCACGAAAGCACGCCAACCCCCTAGGACACCTCGGGATATGACGATAAAGGTGTGCTCGATTATCCAAAATAAATCTACGTAAAGTCTATTTGTTTTCCCTTTTTTCAATGCCTTAAATTGACATTATATTATTGGATGTTCCATCGACATTTCAGCTTGGGGTTGCTTACATTTACCACTGGTGCTGTAGGAAAATCCTAAAGTAAAAACAGGTGTTTTTTTGTTCGGCATCATGTGGGTAAGTTATTAATTTTCAGATGAGCTGAGAAATAAAAAGGGCGGAGTTGACGAGCGATGAATACTGCTGTTTTTTATGCTGAGAAACATCGTGTATTCCCGGTAATTTCATTTTTTCTGATAAAACGGTGGCAGCGGCAGCAAAGAATACAATTCAAAAACAACGCTAGCTTCGAAGATTTGCTATGAGCGATTCTTTCATTGACACCATCTCCTTACGCCTAAAGTGAGTTAACCCGGCGATATGACAAACCGCACATGGCTGCTGACCGGAATGTTCTGGAGCGGTAGTGACGCACGTGAGGACGTTCATCGACTCATCGACTCTATCTGGCAGAGGTAAATAAGCGACAAGTGAAGGGCGTGTCTGCGCTGCAAATTAATGATAAACACAGTGATGTTGGGGCTTTCTAAAGGGCGGTTTTTCTGATGTGCGATTAATTACGGTATATCGTCGAACTTGATTGATTATTTATCTATTTGGACGCCTGAAAGATGGACAAATGAAATAATGATTCTTGACGATACGGGTATAAAATCATCGTTAAAGATCAAGCTCCACTCACAGGGATAATGAAGTGACAGTAGACATTTACATCAAAGGATCTGCCTTCGGAAATTGAAAATTATTTTCATCGGCATACCCAGGCGGTAAATAGACATTAAGTCAAAATGACACTATTTTTAGAGAACTCCCTTCTGGTGAGTGAGCGTTACAATGGAGCACTGGATGAGAATAGTTTTGTTAACTTCTTCGTTCACGCCGATAAATATCGAAAATGGCGACAAGATCATGTCTCTGGACGAGACGGTCAGTTTTACCAGAAGCTATCAGCCATCAAGGGATGTCGTGAGGGATCTTTGTCTACAGGGAATGCCGGTCTAACCAGGCTTTGAGCCGCTGAATGTCGCCGCTATCATGCAGCGCCTGCTGAAAGTCTTCCGCTTCTACCGCACCATGAGCCAGATCGGCAATCAACGACATCGCGACTTGCATCTCGTCAGGCCGGATTTGCGAGAGTAATGTCATATCCGCAATCAGCCTGATTCTGGCTAAGGTCAATTCTTGATTTTCGAGATGTTCCACAATAGTCTGCCTGTCTTCTTAACTGTATTTATATACAGTATTTTATAGAATGCCATATTCGTCAACCCATAACTGCCCATGGCGTTTTTAGAAATGGACTTCTTACCGCCACGCCAGGTGCTATGATTATAACTTATTGATTAAAAATGAGTCGTTGGTATGGTTCTGGTCTTGATAGATAAAAAACTGGGCTTGCGGCCTCATGTGGCGAATTTTTGATTAGTAAGTAAGTTAACTGAGGTTTTGCACTGGAAATTTGGGGAAAAGGCCGCAATATTTCCATCCTGGATAGCGGTAAAATTGTAATATCATCAGTTGTCGCGCAGTTTTTCTTCGATAATTAGAGCTGTGACGGTTTTTAGGGCGGTTAAGAGACATATCGTATCTATTTCATGCTCAAGAGGTGTTTTTGAACAGAGAAAGCAATACCACGGCAGCGGTTTCTGTGCTGGGGAGGATCCTGTCAAGCTATGGGGTGAAAACACAAAAGGAATTGAGCGAAGTGACAGGTATTCCTGCCAATACCATCAGCAACTGGGTTCAGCGAGGCAGTGTCCCTGGCAATATCATCCTGAAGTGCGCGTTGGATAACGGCGTTGATGCGGGGTGGCTGGTGACCGGCGAATTCGTTGACACGCCCGAAATGCTGCATCAAGACGTCAATCTCAAGGGCAAAGCGCTCTATGAGCAAATTTTGGCTTCTGGCGGTCGCGCCGTGTTGCGGCGAATGCTTGATGCCTATGGTTTTAGCACACAAAAAGAGCTGGGCGAGCTGCTGGATATCGCGCCCGGCACCATTAGCACCTGGATCCGCCGTGATTTTTTCCCCGGTGATGTCGTCGTGGCGTGCGCGCTGGATACCGGTGTATCGCTGGAGTGGCTGGCTATTGGCAAAGGCTCGCCCCATCACCCTGGGCATTCTGACGTCAGCGATGCGGGGGATACCGTTCTGGTGCCGCGTAAGACGCTCAAGGCGGGTAAGTTGCAGGTCGCCGGCGACTGGAAAGCGGATAACACCTTCCTGCCTGCAGGCGTTCACTCGCCTCTGTTAGTGGAAGGCAGTACGGCGTCATGGCTGGTGGATACAGGCGTCACCTGCCTAGGCAACGGCCGCTGGCTGCTGGACATTGACGGCAGAAACGATATCTATGATGTCTCACTGCTACCGGGTAAAAAAATCTCCGTGACCGGCACTGCCGCGCAATTCCAGTGCGGGGCTGATGAAGTCTCGCCGGTCGGACTGGTGGTTTTCACCATCACACGCAATGTCTGAAGGGGCGAAGCGCCTATCGCTTCGCTCTACATTAACGCCAGTAAAAGGGTTGTACCGTTTGGCTTGAATATAAATCTGCGGGATTAACGATGAGCGTTTGGTGGGTAAGCGGGATTGTGTTTTATAGCTCCAGTTCACCGTGTTATAGATTTATGTTGTCGCTTAGGCTGCATTGAGGTCAGCTGTAAGTTATCTCATATCTCGGTATTCCTGTGCGGGACGCCAGAACCCATCAATAAAGTCTTCTATGGGATAACATCCCCCATTGCGAATACGTTGCTCGCCCATGGTTTTCAAACACTGTGTTTCTGTCTCATAAACGCCCGTAACCAGGTCTTCACAACTCCCGCCCACGTAGCAGACAAAAATCACCAATACGAACATGCGATGCCTTCCTCTGCGGATGAATGAGGGCTTAAGAATTAACAGGCTAACGCAGGAAGTGTAGTTGAAAATGTGACAGAAGGGGGATGCCAGAGCAGCATCCCGGATGTCATATCATTAGTCGCCGCAAGGTGCGGCGCTGGCGCCATCGCGGACCAGATCGCGAGGAAGCGTGTTTTTAAACCGGCTGCCGATGCGTTTCGCGATCCCCAGTGAGGCGTTACGCCAAATTAACAGTGCTTCGCTGACATCGGGCAACGCTTCAGGGTAAACATCCTTCCCCTGAAACCACGCCTGGGCCTCTGCGGCATTCAGTTCAAACGCGGCGGAGGCGTTGACATCTCCCAATGCGACAATCGCCTCATGCTGCCAGCGATAGCCTTTGGCATAGCGCTCGGCTAGCTTGATTCCAACTCTGGAGAAGCGGACTTTCCCAAGTAACGGCGTCAACGCGACGGGGAATAACCAGATTTCATCATCGCGCTGCCACAATTGAAGTTGCTCTTCGCACCATTCGATGCCTTGATCACGAGCTGCGGCAGTGAGTAGCTGCGCCACTTTTCCCTGTAGCGGACTAAACGGAAACTTGCCCATTTTGAACCCTGGATGCGGCAATGGCGGCACGCTGGCGGTTTTTCTCAGGCGTGCGACAAAGAATCCCTCGCTATCGAAAATTTGAGGGAAAACGTGCAGAAATCCGTCCTCAGTCGCGGCTTGATGCGCGGTTGGGAACAGGTCGTTTAGAGGTTCAATCACACAGGCGTCAGGGAATTGCGCTAACAGCCAGCGGCAAACCTCCTGGTTTTCCTGGTGGTTAAGCGTGCAGGTGGAGTAGATCAGCGTCCCCCCCGGCTTCAACGCGTGGAACGCACTCATGATCAGCTCGCGCTGGGTTGCAGCGATGTTCACGATACTTTCAAGCGACCAGTGACTCATCGCCGCGGGATCTTTCCTGACAACGCCTTCGCCGGAGCAAGGGGCATCCAGCAGCACGGCGTCGAAGCTCTCCGGCAGCGCGCTGCCGAAGACGCGCCCGTCAAAATGCGTAAGCGCGGTATTACTGACGCCGCATCGGTGCAAATTGGCATGCAATACTTTTACCCGGCTGGCCGCATACTCGTTAGCGACGATACCGCCCTGATTATTCATCAGCGCTGCGATTTGCGTAGTTTTAGAGCCCGGCGCCGCTGCAACATCCAGCACTCGCTGTGGCTGCGCGCCACCTGAAAATAGTGCGCTGACGGGCAGCATCGAGCTGGCTTCTTGGATGTAGAACAAGCCGGCGAGGTGCTCAAGCGTATTGCCGAGCCGCACCGCTTCTTCATCCGCATTCGACAGCCAAAATCCCGTCTCACACCAGGGAATGGATTCCAGTGCCCACCCATGGGCTGCGGCAAGTGCACAGAAGTCCGCTACGCTAATCTTGAGTGTGTTGACCCGGATACTGCGACGCAGAGGTCGTTGACAGGCCGCAATGAAATCATCCATCGAGAGATGGCTTGGCATGATGCGTTGAGTGGCATCGATAAATTCGGCTGAGAGCGTTGCTGGGATAGGTTTGGCCACTGGCAATTTCCGGTTAGGACAAAAGCAAAGCGCGGATTTTAGCATAAAGTGAAGAGTTGCTGGCTCGGGGCGGTCTTTGTCTCCTGTTTCAGGGAATAGGAGCGTATGGAGACGTCAGTTGAAAAGTGAGACTGTCCTGAATTTTAACGGATCCGCATTTGCTGATTTTATGCGAATGAAGAAATCTAGTAGCATCCTGGTCTGAATACTTATTTAATGGCGCGTTGGTGTGAAACACTGAGCAGTTTGGAAAGATAATCTTACCGTATGATGAAAAAACAAGAATTTTACGAAGAGTTGGTGAGGGATTTATCGTCACTGATCGCGGGTGAAAACCGATTTATTACTATACTGGCAAACAGCAGCGCCTTGCTGTTCGAACGGCTGGAACACGTTAATTGGGCGGGTTTTTACCTGCTCGATCAGGATACGCTGTTCCTTGGTCCGTTTCAGGGGCGCGTCGCCTGCGTCCGTATTCCTGCGGGCAAAGGGGTATGCGGTCGGGCGGTATCGGAAAAACAGGTACAGCGGGTGGGGGATGTTCACGCATTTCCCGGCCATATTGCCTGTGATGCGGCAAGCAATGCAGAAATCGTATTGCCGCTGTTGGTCAATGGACAACTTATCGGCGTGCTGGATATCGATAGCCCGGAATATCAGCGGTTTGATGCCGATGATGAAGCCGGGTTGAGTGCCGTCGTTTCAACGCTGAATGCTCAACTGGAAAACAGCGATGTACTTAGTTTCATCAATTCTCTCAGTTGAGACACGGATAACGTAGCAATTGCCGATGACGTCATTATAATGACGCCTGTTCATGCCTGCGCCGGTTGGCGAACCCGTTGTAATCAGGAAATTTCATGGAAAATCAACCTAAGTTGAATAGTAGTAAAGAAGTCATCGCTTATCTGGCAGAGCATTTCCCGCTCTGTTTCTCCATTGAAGGCGAAGCACGACCGTTAAAAATCGGTATTTTTCAGGATCTGGCCGCTCGCGTGCCCGAGTCCGATAACATCAGTAAAACGCAGTTGCGTTCAGCGCTGAGACTCTACACCTCCAGCTGGCGTTATCTGTATGGCATCAAGCTGGGTGCGCAGCGTGTCGATCTGGACGGTAATCCTTGCGGAGAGCTGGAAGAGCAGCACGTAGAACATGCGCGCAAACAGTTGGAAGAAGCGAAAGCCCGAGTACAGGCACGTCGTGCTGAACAGCAGGCTAAGAAACGGGCTGAAGGGGGCGATGCAGCCGAACCGGCACGTAGACGTCCTTCCGCGGGTAAAAACGCGCCCCGCCGCGACAACGCCGCTTCCGCCGCACGTAAGCCACGCCAGCCTTCTTCTCGTACAGCACAAACTTCCTCATCTGATCAACCGCGCCAGTCTCGTGCGGCTCGTGAAGATCAGCAGGCGCCGCGACAGGCTGTGACGGACATCTCCAGCCTGCACATCGGCCAGGAAATCAAAGTCAGAGCGGGCAAAAGCGCCATGGATGCCACTGTGCTTGAAGTTGCCAAAGATGGAGTCAGAGTTCAGTTGGCTTCAGGAATGGCGATGATCGTACGCGCAGAACACTTGCAGTTCTGATACGGAGGCCAACCTCGGCATGAACAAATTCGTAAAATCGACCGTATTAAGCTGCCTTCTGTTGGCGGGCAGCAGCTTTGCCAATGAGAACATTACGCGCGTCGATCAGATTCCACAATTGCAGCCGGAAGCGCAAGATGCCACCGTTAGTGAGCGCGTCTCGTCACGGTTTTTGCGTTCCCATTACCGGCAATTCTTGCTGGATGAGCAGTTCTCAGACAAAATTTTTGCTCGCTACCTCAACATGCTCGACTACAGCCATAATGTGCTGTTAGCGTCTGATGTAGTGCAGTTCGACAAACAAAAAGGGCAGTTAGGTCAAGACTTGAATAATGGTCGATTGGATCTGCCTTATGCGTTATACAACCTGGCGCAGAAACGTCGCTTCGAGCGTTATCAGTATGCGTTGTCGCTGCTGAATAAACCGATGAACCTCACGGGCAACGACTACATCGACCTCGATCGAGACAAAGCGCCTTGGCCGAAGTCGCAGGACGAGCTGAACCGTCTGTGGGACGCCAAGGTTAAGTTCGACTGGCTCAGCCTGAAGCTGACGGAAAAAACCGACAGCGAAATTAAAGATATTCTGACCAAGCGCTATCAGGCGGCGATTCGCCGACTGGTTCAGACCAACAGCGAAGACGTCTTCCAGCTCGTGATGAACTCACTCGCGCGTGAGATCGACCCGCACACCAGCTATCTCTCCCCACGCAATACCGAACAGTTTAACACGGAAATGAGCCTGTCTCTCGAAGGCATCGGTGCCGTATTGCAAATGGACGAAGATTACGCCGTAATCAATTCCATGGTGCCGGGCGGCCCTGCGATGAAGAGCAAACGCATCGTGGTCGGCGACCGCATTGTCGCTGTAGGTCAGACGGGAAAACCGATGGTGGACGTTATCGGATGGCGATTGGATGATGTCGTCGCGTTGATCAAGGGACCGAAAGGCAGCAAGGTACGTCTTGAGATCCTCCCGGCCGGCAAAGGTACGAAAGCCAAAACGGTAACGCTGACGCGTGAGCGTATTCGCCTTGAAGATCGCGCGGTCAAAATGACCATCAAAAATGCCGGCAAGGATAAAGTCGGCGTACTGGATATCCCCGGTTTCTACGTAGGCTTAACTGATGACGTCAAAGTTCAGCTCCAGAAACTGGAAGCCGAGAACGTCAGTAGCGTCATCATTGACCTGCGGGGTAACGGCGGCGGAGCGCTGACTGAAGCCGTCAGCCTGTCCGGACTGTTTATTCCGAGCGGTCCCGTGGTACAGATTCGCGATAATAACGGCAAGATCCGTGAAGACAGCGATACCGATGCCACCCTCTATTACAAAGGTCCATTGGTGGTCCTGGTCGATCGCTTCAGCGCCTCAGCGTCGGAAATCTTCGCCGCCGCGATGCAGGATTACGGACGCGCGTTGATTGTGGGTGAACCGACCTTCGGTAAAGGTACTGTGCAGCAATATCGGTCGCTGAATCGCATCTACGATCAGATGCTGCGCCCGGAATGGCCAGCGCTCGGTTCGGTGCAGTACACGATCCAGAAGTTCTACCGTATCAATGGCGGCAGTACCCAGCGTAAAGGCGTGACGCCTGATATCATCATGCCGACTGGGTTGGAAACGATTGAGACCGGAGAGAAGTTCGAAGACAACGCCTTGCCGTGGGACAGTATCAAACCGGCTGATTACACCAAAATGGGTGACTTCACCGCGTTGTTGCCGGTCCTGAAGGCGGATTACGACCAGCGCATCGCCAAAGATCCGGAGTTCCAGTACATCCAGCAGGATGTCGCTCGCTTCAAGGCGCTCAAAGAGAAACGCGATCGTGTCTCTCTAAATCTGGCTCAGCGCCAGAAAGAGAATAATGACGATGAAGCAATTCGTCTGCAGCGAATCAATGAGCGGTTGACCCGTCAGGGCAAACCGACGCTGAAGTCTCTGGATGCGTTGCCGAAGGATTATCAGGAGCCCGATCCGTATCTGGATCAAACTGTGCAGATTGCTGAAGATTTAGCTCTGCAAAAACAGGCTAAATGATAAACCTCGCAGTATGAATAACAGGCCCTGGCGAATAACGCCGGGGCCTGTTTGTTTCTATCCCCCGTTTTTATCCCTCTTTTTACGCGATTCCAATGCGTCTGATTCTCAACAAATCGTCACATTTTCTGTTTTATAACGCCTACCTATGCCTGCTTTGATATGTGTCAAACGCCAATCTGCCGACTGAAATATATTAAGAATTATTCTTACTTGTCTTTTTATCCCACAAAAAGACAGCCGTTTAAGCACACTCCCGCATGATAGGGACAGATAGGAGGTCTGCGGATGACCTTACGTATTCAAACACTGCTCGATATTCCTCTTAACACGCATAGCGTGGTCGCGCGCATAAGGCTCGTGGGCGAACAGCAACAACGTTTAATGGATCTGGGGATACGCATCGGACGAGAGGTCCGAGTCATTCAACGCGAGGCTAACCAGCCGCTGATGCTGGCCTCGGGCGATAGTCGAATCGCCATCAACTGGGATATGGGTAAGCAGGTGTGGGTATCGCCACAGCAATCCGGAAGGAATGGATAACATGTCATTAGAAACACTGACCGCAGGAACTCACTGGAGAGTCGTGGGATATCAGAAAGGCGCCGCAGATTACCGTAAGCGCCTACTGGCGCTTGGCGTCACTCCGGGCGTCGAATTCACCGTGTCACGGGTGGCGCCGCTGGGAGACCCCATCGAGCTGCGCGTGCGAGGCTCCGCCATCAGCGTACGTAAAAATGAAGCCAAAATCATGATATTGGAACAGTGTTAATGCTGCTCAGCGAGTAAGGATGTTATGGATACGCAATCCGTTATTTGTGTCGTAGGAAATCCCAACTGCGGTAAAACCACGCTTTTCAACGCATTGACCGGGAGTAAGCAGACGGTCGGCAACTGGCCGGGCGTGACGGTAGAAAAAAAGGTCGGAGAATGTCGTCTTAAGGACCGTCGGATAACTCTCGTGGACCTGCCGGGCGTCTATTCACTCAACCCATCTTCCGAAAGTTCGGAAGATGAGCGCGTGGCGCGTGACTACATTCTGGCTGGCGAAGCCCAACTGGTATTAAACATCGTCGATGCCTCCAATCTGGAGCGCAACCTGTACCTCACCTCACAGCTGCTGGACATGAAGGTGCCGATGGTGGTGGCGGTCAACATGATGGATATCGCCGTGTCCCGTAAATTGGATATTGATATGGATGCGCTGCGACGAGAGTTGGGCTGTCCGGTCATCGCGATTACCGCGACGCAGAAGCGGGGGATAGGCTTGCTCAAGGAGATGTGTCAGGACGCGTTGATGCATCCCGCAGTACCTCCGGTTGAGGTGCCTTATGATCTGCCGCTGCATGAGGCCGCACTATCGATCGCCGACCTGTTGAAACATCAATCGCCTAAGGTGAATGCCTACTGGTCGGCGCTCCAGCTGCTGGAGCGCGACATCACGATGCGCAGCCACATCCCGGAAGATGTGCTGGCCGTTGCCGACGAAAAGGTTGCCGCGTTGGAAGAACACTACGGCGATGAGCTGGATATCTTTCTGGCTGATGCCCGTTATCGGTTCGCGGCGTCGATTGCTGACCACGCGGTGGTCCGTAGAGGCGAAATGTCGGCCACCTTGACGGACAAAATTGACCGAATTGTGTTGCACCGTTTTCTGGGGATCCCGATTTTCCTGCTGGTGATGTACCTGATGTTTATTTTCACCATCAACATCGGCAGCGCTTTCATCGACTTCTTCGACAAACTGTCCGAAACCCTTTTTGTTAAAGGATTCGGCGAACTCTTGCTGGCGCTCCACAGTCCTGAATGGCTGAAGACGCTGCTCGCCGATGGGGTCGGATCCGGTATTCAGACCGTATCCACCTTTATCCCGGTGATTGCCTGCCTGTACCTTTTCCTGTCCTATCTGGAAGACTCTGGTTATATGGCGCGAGCGGCATTCGTCATGGACCGCTTCATGCGGAGCATCGGTCTACCGGGAAAAGCCTTTGTGCCGCTGATCGTCGGCTTCGGCTGTAACGTGCCTGCCGTGATGGCGACGCGCACGATGGAAAAGCATAGCGACAGAATCGTCACGGTGATGATGGCGCCGTTTATGTCCTGCGGCGCGCGGTTGCCAGTGTATGTCTTGTTCGCGACGGCCTTATTCACCCAAGGCGGCCAGAACCTGGTCTTCGCTCTATACCTGATTGGTATTGCCGCGGCCATCGGTACAGGTTTTCTGCTGAAAAAGACCGCGTTGCAGGGCGATGCATCGTCTTTCGTCATGGAAATACCGCCATACCACTTACCCGGCCTGAACAGCGTACTGGTCAGAACCTGGGAGCGACTGAAAGGCTTCGTATTGCGGGCTGGCAAGCTGATCGTCGTGGTCGTGACGGTGCTGAGCTTCTTCAACTCTCTGGGGACAGACGGCACTTTCGGTAATCAGAATACCCAGAAGTCCGTACTCTCCGCGATTGGCCAGGAGATTGTGCCAGTCTTTAAACCAATGGGGATCTCGCAGGAAAACTGGCCGGCGGCTGTCGGCGTGTTTACGGGTATTTTCGCCAAGGAAGCGGTTGTAGGGACGCTGGATTCGCTCTACGGCACGATGGCGAGTCAGCAAAGCGGCACCAATAGCGAAACTGACGCGCCATTTAGCCTGTGGGGCGGCGTTCAGGAGGCGCTGGCGACGCTACCGGAAAACTTCGGCAAGCTCGGCGACGCGTTGCTGAACCCCCTTGGGATTGAAGTTGGCGATCTCAGTGATACGGCCACCGTCGCGAAGGACAATGAATTTTCCGTGACGTCGCTGACGGTCATAAGCCAACTGTTCGATGGCCGCTTGGGCGCATTTAGCTATCTGCTAATGGTGCTGCTATACGTGCCGTGTGTGGCGGCTGTCTCCGCAATTTGGCGTGAGGTCGGGACTGGCTGGACACTGTTCTGCGTTGCTTGGACGATTGAACTGGGTTATGGCGCCGCCGTGCTGGTGTATCAGGTTGGCCGCTTTACCCTGCATCCGTTGTACTCGACGGCTGCCATCGCTGGCGTCGTCATGATGGGGGGCGTCACCGTGCTGTTGCTACGTCATCGTGGGGTATCGCAGCAGCGGTTGGCTCACAATGTGCAATGACACGGCGTCTGCAAAAGGGGCGCAAGGGGGTAATGCATGACCTTGATAGAGTTACGCGATTTTGTTCGCGCGAAGCGTAAAGTCTCGGTACATGACATCAGCGTCGCATTTCATGTCGAACCCGGCGTGATTGACGGCATGATGAGCATTTGGGTTCGTAAAGGGCAGGTTCGCTTCCACGCGGCGCCCGTGAGCAGTCAATGCGGCAGTTGCTGCTCCTGTAACAAAAATATCAGCCAGTATTACGAGTGGCTGGAGACGCCCTCCGAGACCGCAACGCGCTGATCGTTCCTCTCTCATTTCCCGCTGAACTTGCATCAGGTTTAGCGGGTATTTTCTGTTCTTTTTATGTTATGAAAACACATCTTTGATGTTGCGGATTCGGCGGTCTCGCTACATGCATTTTCACATGCTTCTCCTTTTCCGGCTCTGAAGCGGCTTCGGCGGCCATTTATAGACTATCGTTATGTAGCGAAACTAACAAAAACTGATGTGACGCAATATCTACCCGGAGAGCCCTATTCATAATGCAACCTGCGGTCCATCCAAGGGAGTTAAAGATGGAAAAATTACTCGATCGTTTTTTGAACTATGTCTCTTTTGATACCCAATCCAAAACCGGCGTACGGCAAGTGCCGAGCACCGATGGGCAATGGAAGCTGGCACAGGTTCTACAACAAGAGCTGATGGCCTTGGGATTGGAGCAGGTAACGGTCGGAAATCATGGCTGTGTGACTGCGACGCTGCCGGGCAATGTCGCCTGGTCTGTGCCAACCATCGGTTTTATCGCCCATATGGACACGTCCCCGGACTACACCGGTAAACATGTCAATCCGCAGATTGTCGAAAACTACCGCGGCGGCGATATCGCGCTGGGCGTGGGGGAAGAAGTGTTGTCGCCGGTCATGTTCCCCGTGCTGCATCAACTGCTGGGGCATACGCTGATCACCACAGACGGTAAAACGTTGCTGGGCGCTGACGACAAAGCCGGTATTGCCGAGATCATCACCGCCATCGCTCGCCTCAAAAAGCGACAGATCCCGCATGGCGATATCCGTATCGCCTTTACGCCGGATGAGGAAGTGGGTAAAGGCGCTCAATATTTCGATGTGGACGGCTTCGGGGCCGAGTGGGCATACACCGTGGATGGCGGCGGTATCGGCGAACTGGAGTATGAAAATTTCAATGCGGCTTCCGCTACGGTCAAAATCGTCGGCAACAACGTTCATCCGGGCAGCGCGAAAGGCGTGATGGTTAATGCGCTGACGCTCGCGACGCGTTTCCACCAGTTGGTACCGTCTGACGAATCCCCCGAACACACCGAAGGCTATCAGGGCTTTTATCATCTTCACGGCATCAAAGGCACGGTCGAACGGGCGGAAATGAAATACATCATTCGCGACTTCGAACGTAGTGGTTTTGAAAAGCGTAAAAAAACCATGATGGATATTGCCGAACAGGTCGGCAAGGGGCTCCATCCTGAGTGCTATATCGAATTAAGCATGAACGACAGCTACTACAACATGCGCGAGCAGGTGGAACAGTATCCGCATGTCATCGCTCTGGCACAGCAGGCCATGCGTAAGTGTGGGATTGAACCGGTAATGAAGCCAATCCGCGGCGGTACGGATGGCGCACAGCTCTCTTTTCGCGGATTACCGTGCCCCAATCTATTCACCGGCGGCTACAACTATCACGGCAAACATGAGTTTGTCACGGTAGAGGGAATGGAGAGCGCCGTGTCTGTCATCATGAATATCGCCGAGCTGACCGCGCAGAATACGCGCGAATCATCGAGAACAAAGCACGATTATACCGTCAAGATCTAAACGCGTTTCCTTCGACGTCATGATGATGCACAAACAAGGTGCAGGGGAGACGTCACGCATCCTGTTATTCGGATGCGTGACCCCAATAGGCGTATCGGTGATTAGTCTGTGAAGTACCAGTAGCCGTTATTAATTAGCGCGGTCAGCTCTGCGAGGAAGGACGGATCGTCCAACGCGTCCTTCAGCATTTCGCCGTCGATAATAGGGTGTTCCGCTAGCGCTGACAGCGCATCCTGATGTGAACTGTTTAGCGCTTCGCCATTGACGAAACAACGTCCCTCCAGCCAGATCACCCGCAGGCCACCCAATCTACGCAGCGTTTCGCCCTGTTGCATCAACTCGTAGATTTCTCCCGACTGATAGGGCGGTTCCGCCGGCGATAGATCCAACTCGTGGCGCGACTGGGAGATAAACTCGCCGAACCACTGCCGGAACGATTCCGGCTGTTGCACCAGATCCAGCATCATCTGCTGAAGGCGATCCAGTTCTGCCGATTGCACGGTTGCGGGATGCTCGCGCGGCGTGATATCCGGATCGCTATAGCGATGGCTGCCTAATTCGCGTGCAAGGACGTAATCCGCAAAGCCGCTGACCAACTCACGCGCGCTGGGCGCGCGGAATCCGACGGAGTAGTTCATCGAATTTTCCAGCGCATAGCCTTCATGCGGGAAGGCGGGCGGAATATACAGGATATCGCCCGGCAGCAGCTCTTCGTCGATGATGGCTTCGAACGGAGCGACCTGGAGCAGGTCGGGATGCGGACAATGTTGTTTCATTGGCACCTTTTCGCCGACACGCCAGCGGCGTCGACCGGTCCCCTGAATGATGAAAACATCGTACTGGTCGAGATGCGGGCCTACGCCGCCGCCAGGGACGGAGAAAGAGATCATCAAATCGTCGATACGCCAGTCGGGAAGATGGCGGAAAGGGCGCATCAGCGCGGATGACGGCTCATGCCAATGATCTACCGCCTGTACCAGCAGCGACCAGTTGGTTTCACCTAAGTGATCGTAGCTGTCGAAGGGACCGTGGCTGACGGCCCAGCGTCCGTCCTGATGACTGACCAGGCGGCTGTCCACCTCGTTTTCCAACGCCAGGCCAGCCAGCTCGTCAGGACTGAGGGGATCGACAAACGACGTGAAGCCGCCTTTGATCACCACAGGACGTTTTTGCCAGTAGCGAGCCAGAAAATCCGGCCAATCGAGATTAAGTTGGTAGTCCATCGCGCATTTCCATTATCAAAGGGCTGAAGGCGATTATAGCGGAACCGCCGGGAGAGTGCGGACCTTTCAACGGTCGTTTTGATGGAGGTGCTGACGGCCGAAAATCGCTTCGACTTTGGCGCCGCCCAGCGGACTCTCACCGATGATAATCTCCCCCTGATATTGCTCGATAATCTCTACCGCGACGGCGAGACCGATGCCCTGACCGGGACGCATCGTATCCGCCCGCTGGCCGCGCTGAAAAATGACTTCCCGTTTGCTCGTCAGGATGCCGGGGCCGTCATCTTCAACGATCAGGTGCAGCATATGGCCTGAATATTGGGCGCTGATTTCGACGAATTCCAGACTGTATTTGCAGGCGTTATCGAGGATATTGCCCATCACTTCCATAAAGTCATTTTTCTCGCCGATGAACATGGTCTCTGGCGCGATATCGAGTGACAGAGAGACGCCTTTACGCTGATACACCTTATTGAGGGCGGAGCAAAGGCCGTCTAGCATCGCAGGCACCGACTGAACTTCCCGGGTAATGCTGAGGTGATCCGTATGAACGCTGGCGCGATGCAGGTAGTAGCCTATCTGCTGAGATATCCGACTAATCTGCGCCAGCATCTCGGGCTCCGCCTGCTCGATGGTGAGCTCTTTGCCCGTACGCAGGGCGCGCAGTGTGGTTTGCAGCACGGCCAGGGGCGTTTTGAGACTGTGGGTCAGGTCGGTCAACGCGGTACGGTACTTATGGTAGCGCTGACGTTCGTTCTTCAGCAGCGTGTTCAGGTTGCGAACCAGGCTGTTCAGCTCCTGAGGCGGCCGCTCATCCAAATTCTCGCGACCGCCGTTTTCGAGCTCCTGTATCTGATTGGCCAGACTCTTGATTGGCCGCAGACTCCAGTGGGCCGCCAGCCACAGCAGAGGGAGGACAAGGACAAGATGGGCAATGAAGACGTAGCGGAACCATTCCCAGACGACATCTGCCTGCTGCAGCTCCTGAGGGACGCGGTCAACGACGACGATGGTCAACGGCGGCAGGTGCTCGGTGGCGCGATAGACGTTGACGGCCACGGAGTGGGTAAAAGGTGTTTTGTCTTCCGAATGATAATCCCGCAGGCGATCCTGAATCGCCGGGCTGCCTTGCAACACGGCGTTGCTGGTGCCGGAGTCGGTATCCAGCTCATGATAATCGGTTTTCGACAGCCACTCCGGTTTGAACTGCGACTCCAGCTCGGGCACCGCGCGCTCGCGCCAGATTAGTTTGCCGTGTTGATCGTAGATGAATACCAGCGTGGGGTAATTAATATCGATTTCAGGCGGCGGGGCGATGGTCAGTTCATTATCCCGCCACTGGATCAAACTGTAGAACAGATTACTTTCGCCGCGAAGTAAGCGGAAAGACGTTTTATCAAAGCTGACGCTGTAGCCGATGATGGCCACGCCGCCGTAGGAGAGTGTCAGCGCCAATACCACGGCGGCAGTGGCGATTAAAAAACGAAAGCGCAACGATAGCGGCGATCTCTTGCTCATCTATCAGTCCTGGCGGGCATTAATATCGAAGCGATAGCCTTGACCGCGCACGGTCGTAATGACTTCATGTGAGTCTGCGGCCTGCAGTTTTTTACGCAGGCGTCCCATCAGGACATCAATGGTGTGGCTTTCGCGTAACTCGGCGTCGGGGTAGAGCTGTAGCATCAGCGACTCTTTACTGACGACCTTGCCGTGGTTGCGGATGAGCGTTTCGATAATCGTATATTCGAAGGCGGTGAGTTTTATCGGTGAATTGTTCACCAGCAGTTCACGTCGAGACAGGTCAACTTCAAACGGCGGCATGCTGATAACCTGAGACGCCAGTCCGCTGTTACGACGCATCAAGGCCTGCATTCGCGCCATGACTTCTTCCACATGGAAAGGTTTGGTCACGTAGTCGTCGGCACCGGCTTCCAGCACGATGACCTTCTCCTGCCAGCTTTCGCGGGCCGTTAATACCAGGATAGGTAATTTGATCTGCTGAGAACGCCAGCGGCGGATCAGGCTGACGCCGTCCTCGTCGGGCAGACCGAGATCGACAATAGCGATATCCGGCGCATGTTCATGCAAAAAATAGTCGGCTTCTTTAGCGTCTGCTGCCGCATCGACCTGATGGCCCATTTCGTTCATCTGAACAGTCAAGTGATGACGTAAAAGAACATTATCCTCAACAACCAGAATTCGCATAGTGTCTTCCTATGAAAAATGTTGATTAACCAAGCTTGTCCGAAGGTCGACGCGCTGCGGAGGGTCGGTTTAGCTGGTTTGATTGAAAAACATATTATTCACTACGGCAATAAACTTAGACTCAACAAACTGTGGGAATGAAGGGGGAGAAGGCAGGCGGAACGTGGTCCGCCTGCTCGATTGCCTGTTATTTCAGCTCGTCGACCATTTTAACGGCGCGTCCAATATAGTTGGCAGGGGTCAGTCCCTTCAGACGGACTTTCTCTGCTTCGGGAAGTTCCAGACCGTCGATAAAGGCTTTCATGCCTTCCGCATCAACGCGTTTACCGCGCGTCAGTTCTTTCAGTTTCTCGTACGGTTTTTCGATGCCGTAGCGACGCATTACTGTCTGAATCGGCTCGGCAAGGACTTCCCAGTTGTGATCCAGCTCATCCAGCAGACGGTCACGATTGACTTCCAATTTACTGATGCCTTTCAGTGTAGATTGATAAGCGATCAACGCATAGCCCAATCCTACGCCCAGATTTCTCAGCACGGTGGAGTCAGTCAGGTCTCGCTGCCAGCGGGAGACCGGCAGTTTGGCGGACAGGTGCCCCAGTACGGCATTCGCCAACCCGAGATTTCCCTCGGAGTTTTCGAAGTCGATGGGGTTTACTTTATGCGGCATGGTCGAAGAGCCGATTTCGCCGGCGATGGTCTTCTGTTTGAAGTGATTGAGCGCCACATAACCCCACACGTCGCGGTCGAAGTCGATCAGGATGGTGTTGAAGCGAGAGAGGCAGTCGAACAGCTCGGCGATGTAATCATGCGGCTCAATCTGCGTGGTGTAAGGGTTCCAGGTGATGCCAAGCGACGTGACGAACTCTTCGCTAAAGGTGTGCCAGTCGACGTCCGGGTAAGCAACCATGTGTGCGTTATAGTTGCCGACCGCGCCGTTGATTTTGCCCATCACCTCCACCTGTTGTAACTGGCGGAATTGCCGCTCCAGGCGGTAAGCCACGTTCGCAAACTCTTTGCCGATCGTCGACGGCGTGGCGGGCTGACCGTGCGTCCGTGAAAGCAGCGGAATGTCGCGGTACTCCTGCGCCAGCGCACCAATTGCATCAATGGTCTTGCGCCAGATCGGCAGAACCACGTCGCGTCGCGCCGTTTCCAGCATCAGGGCGTGAGACAGGTTATTGATATCTTCGGAGGTGCAGGCGAAATGGATGAATTCGTTAACCGACTGAAGGGCCGGTACAGCGGCGACTTTTTCCTTCAGGAAATACTCGACGGCTTTGACGTCATGGTTGGTCGTGCGTTCGATGGTTTTAATGCGGGCGGCATCTTCAACGCTGAATTCAGCGACGATTTTATCAAGGTAAGCGTTTGCGTCGGCGTCAAATGAGGGAACTTCTTTGATCGCCGCACACGAGGCCAGCTTTTGCAGCCACCGTACTTCCACCTGCACGCGAAATTTCAGCAGGCCATATTCGCTGAAAATGGTGCGCAGGGCGCTGACTTTATCGCCGTAGCGTCCATCAATAGGGGAAACGGCGGTCAGTGAGGTTAATTCCATCGCGAGCAACTCCTGGGATCGTTTTTAATGAAAGACAAAAGCGTGACTACAAGTATCTCATGATGGCGGACGAACCGGAATCGTCGTCCGCCGGTCTGTCTATTCGTCGCGGCAGCGCGACAAAATTTGCTGTGCCTGTTTGACCAACGTAGCGCGGGAAAACATAAGCTGCAGGCGTCCTCCGCCGATTTGCTGCCAAAGAACAGCGGCGCGGATACCCGCCAGCAAAATAGCGCGTACTTTAGCTTGAACCTGTGCGTTTTTGAGGACTTCCTGCGAGCCGGTAACCTGGATGCGCGGCCCCAGCGGACTGATGACGTCCACGTAGATGCCCGCCAGCACGTTAATCATCGGGTCGGATAATAACGCATAGTGCTCTAGCTGACGCCCCAACTGGTCGACACGGTTGCCAAGCTCGTCGAGGGCATTGCCATTTTTGTTCAAGCGACGTTCCAGCGCCATGAGACTAAAGGTATAGCGGGACTGATCGGCGCCGATTTTTTCGCGCGACGACGAACCGAGGACGCCAAGCAGCGTTTCAATGCCCAGCTTCAGATTGTTCTCGTCGTTACCAAAAATCTCCAGCGTGCTGGCGGCGTCCGTCACCAGAACGCTGTTAAGCGATGTCTGCAGCGCCGCCTCCGGGCAGGTTCCCGTTGTCGCGAGCTGCTGAACCAAACAGGCGGACTGACAAATTCCTGCCAGCGCCAGCGTAATGTCGTAATAGTTTTTGGCCACGATGGCTCCTGTATCCTCATTGCTCCATGACGTCGGCCGTCAGGAGTATGCAATCCGCGCTGAGCGCGTTAAACGGCGGGCGCGGGTATTCGCGTCTTATTGCTGTGGCAAGAGCGGGGGCTCTCGCGCGGACACCGTTATTTATCGCGCAGGCGCTCCTCGATAATCCCCCCGCCAAGACAGATTTCGCCCTGATAAAATACCGCGGACTGGCCCGGCGTGACGGCGGCAACCGGCTCATCGAAGCGAACTTCGATACGGTCCGCGTCCAGCGGCGTGACGGTGCAGGGAATATCAGCCTGGCGGTAGCGAGTTTTCACCACACAGCGGAAAGGTTCGGTGACGGTGTCACGATCGACCCAGTGCAACTGTTGCGCAATCAAACCGTCAGACATCAGGCGAGGGTGCTCATGGCCCTGAGCTACGTACAGCACGTTGTTCGCCACGTCTTTGTCCACGACATACCAGGGATCGTCGCCGCCTTCTTTTACGCCGCCGATGCCGAGGCCTTTACGTTGTCCAAGCGTGTGATACATCAGGCCCTGATGCTGCCCCATGTCGCTGCCATCATCCACGGCGATAATCGGGCCGGGTTGCGCTGGGAGGTAACGGGCTAGAAAGTCGCGGAATTTACGTTCGCCGATGAAGCAGATCCCCGTGGAGTCTTTCTTCTTGGCCGTGGCCAGATCTAACTGTTCAGCGATTTTACGAACTTCCGGTTTTTCCAGCTCACCGACCGGGAACAGGCTTTGCGCCAACTGTTCGTGACTGAGGGTGTACAGGAAGTAGCTCTGATCCTTGTTGCCATCCAAGCCGCGCAACAGACGGCTTTTACCATCGATATCCTGACGGCGCACATAGTGGCCGGTCGCGATGTAATCCGCGCCCAGATCTTCGGCGGCGAATTCCAAGAACGCTTTGAATTTGATTTCTTTGTTACACAGGATATCTGGGTTCGGCGTACGACCAGCCTTGTACTCTTCCAAAAAGTGTTCAAACACGTTGTCCCAATATTCCGCCGCGAAATTGACGGTATGCAATACCATGCCGAGTTTGTCGCAGACGGCCTGCGCATCGGCCAAATCGGCAGCCGCAGAACAGTATTCCGTGTCGTCGTCCTCCTCCCAGTTTTTCATGAACAGGCCTTCGACCTGATAACCCTGTTGTTGTAGGAGGTATGCGGAAACGGAAGAATCAACGCCGCCGGACATGCCGACAATGACTTTTTTCTGGCTGTTATCTGACATGACAGTCTCGCGAATAGAAAAGATTTAATGCAACAAATAAGGACAAATTGACAGGCCGCATAGGGTAGCACATTGCCCGCAGCGCCGCACCACGGGCAACGGGTTAGAGCTTATAGGGCCAGTTGAACGCGCCCAGTACGCTCAAGGGATACCGGGTGCCGCTTTGATAGCAGCGAATGCTTTCCGCGACCAGCGGCGAGCGCAATCTGTCTGAGTGGAGAATGTCTTCGGCTGTCAGCCAGTGACAACAATCGATATCGCTGTCCTGAGGCGCGGTGGCGACCTGCTGCGGCAAATCAATCGTAAAGCTGAAGCGCAGGAATGGCGTGCCGTCCGGCGCCACCCACTGGTGAAGCTGAAGGAAATGCTCAGGCTGCGCTTTAACGCCGGTCTCTTCATACAGCTCGCGGCTGGCGGCTTGGATCAGCGTTTCTTCGGCTTCGAGATGACCGGCAGGCTGGTTCCAGAGACTTTTACCGTTAACGGTTTCTTCGACCACCAAAAAACGGCCTTCCGCCTGGACGATGTTGGCGACGGTGACATGAGGTTTAAACATGCGAGATTTCCTTCCATTCCCCGGGCGATAACCCGGCCAGAGTCTGATTAGCCATACTGTAGCGGATTAGGCGCAGCGTTGGGAAACCAATGTGAGCCGTCATACGACGAATTTGCCGGTTGCGGCCTTCCTGCAACGTAATTTTCAACCAGCTCACCGGGATGCTTTTTCGCTCACGAATGGGTGGATTCCGCGGCCATAACCAGTCGGGTTCGTCCACTAATTCGACCCCCGCGGGCAGCGTGATGCCGTCGTTGAGCGTCAAGCCCGCACGAAATCGCGCCAGTGAGTCTGGGTCGGGGATACCCTCTACTTGCGCGTAATAAATTTTGGCTGTTTTCTTTCCCGGCTGAGTCAGTCGCGCTTGCAATGCGCCATCATTGGTGAGCACCATGAGCCCTTCACTGTCGCGATCCAGGCGTCCGGCGGCATAGATGTCGCCGATGGGAATAAAGTCTTTTAGCGTGGCGCGGCCTGAGTCATCCGTAAATTGGGAAAGCACATCGAAAGGTTTGTTGAACAGGATGATTCGACGCGGTTTCGGCGCTGTGGTTTTTTTTGCGGTTGAACGTGAACTGAATCGTTTAAGTTTGTGATTTCTAACAGGGATTTTCTTCATTTTATTCATGGCTGAGAGTGACAAAGCCATTATACTCGAAAGGGTTGCGGTTGGCGCGGGTTTGATATTCCAGTAGTATTGACACGCATATTACATCTCATTAACAAAATGCGCTCTAAGGAGAGGTTAATGGAAAGCAAAGTAGTTGTACCGGCTAAAGGTCAGAAAATTACGGCAGATGTAGAAGGCAAACTAATCGTGCCGGATAACCCGATCATCCCTTTTATTGAAGGGGACGGGATCGGCGTTGATGTCACGCCAGCAATGATTAATGTGGTTGATGCCGCAGTCAAAAAGGCCTATTCAGGAGAACGCGCCATCTCCTGGATGGAGATTTACACCGGCGAAAAATCGACCCAGGTCTACGGCAAAGATGTGTGGCTCCCGGAAGAAACGCTGGATCTCATCCGCGAGTACCGCGTCGCCATCAAAGGCCCTCTGACCACGCCTGTCGGCGGTGGTATTCGCTCGCTCAACGTCGCCCTCCGCCAGCAGCTTGACCTTTATATCTGCCTTCGTCCGGTGCGCTACTTTGACGGCACGCCAAGCCCCGTAAAACACCCTGAACTCACCGACATGGTGATCTTCCGTGAAAATGCCGAAGATATTTATGCCGGCATTGAGTGGAAAGCCGGCTCTGCGGAAGCGGACAAGGTCATCAAGTTCCTGCGCGATGAGATGGGCGTGTCCAAAATCCGTTTCCCTCAGCAGTGCGGCATAGGGATCAAACCGTGTTCCGAAGAGGGCACCAAGCGCCTGGTGCGCGCGGCAATTGACTACGCCATCACCAACGAGCGCGATTCCGTGACGCTGGTGCACAAAGGCAACATCATGAAATTCACCGAAGGCGCTTTCAAAGACTGGGGTTACCAGTTAGCGCGGGAAGAGTTTGGCGGTGAGCTGATTGATGGCGGTCCGTGGGTAAAAATCAAGAACCCGAATACCGGCAAAGATATTGTCGTCAAAGATGTGATCGCAGATGCGTTTTTGCAACAGATTCTGCTGCGCCCAGCGGAATATGACGTTATCGCCTGTATGAACCTGAACGGTGACTATATTTCTGACGCATTAGCGGCACAGGTAGGCGGTATCGGTATCGCTCCCGGCGCGAATATTGGCGATGAATGCGCCTTGTTCGAAGCGACGCACGGCACCGCGCCGAAATACGCGGGCCAAGATAAAGTGAACCCAGGCTCCGTTATTCTCTCGGCTGAAATGATGTTACGTCATTTAGGTTGGTTCGAAGCGGCGGATTTGATCATCAAAGGCGTAGAAGGCGCGATTAAAAATAAAACCGTGACCTATGATTTCGAACGTCTGATGGATGGGGCGAAACTGCTGAAATGTTCTGAGTTTGGCGACGCTATCATCGAACACATGTGATAACGACAATAACAGATAATTCAAAGGGGGCCTGTGAGCCCCCTTTTTTGTGCTCCTGACCGCCACCGCACTCACTCTTTGCTGACAGTGCTCCTCGCCATCTCGTCACAACAATAGCGACAAATCGGCGTTGACTCGCTGCAACCGCATGGGGTGGTGTCGTGAACCCGCCGTTCAATGAAAATTTTAATTGTCATCTCATTGTGCCGGGATAAGGCTTTCGACAGTGATGAGTCTTCTCTATTTTAAATGATCTTTGCCGTGAGGATGGGTAGCGGCTAGCTATAGTCAAAAGAGTTCATCTGGTGAATATTAGTCCTGCATGAGTATTATCGTTTGATTTCCGAAGTCCGCTCGCAAAGCCGTGTTGCGCACTTCATATGAATATGACTATTGGCCTATTATCGACTCAACATGAAATACCTGCGGGTAATACCAGAACAAACTTCGATCAATATTGGTGATATTTTGCCGGGATTTAGGGAATAGACACAAATTCTTAAGGCGCCACTCACTGAGTGACGGTGATTTGCTATTCTTTATTGAGAGAACAAGAATTCTATATATGAAGCAGAACGTTTTTTGCCAGAAAGGAAATAGAACCGGGCTGGTAAGAAACCCTGTTTCAGAGACACTGTTTTGGTTTGAGCGACGGATGAGCTCGCTTTATCAAACTGCGTTCAGGAGCGCTAGTTTATCCTATTATCGCTCACCGTGATGACCGGTATTGACGACAGTAACAACAATGGAACAGTAAGGGGAACCCCCATGAGTCGAGCCCCAGTGAACAAAAAAGATGTGAACAGCCGACTTGACGCGGTGCGTGAGTATGGCATCGACGGCCCGTTATCTGATGACTCCGATCTGGAGAATCTGATTAAGCTGGCCGCGAATGTATTCAATGTCCCCATCGTTGCTATCTCCATTCTAGATAAAGAGCGTCAACTCTTCGTGGCAAGCGTGGGTTTTTCCGTTTGCCAAATGGCACGGGAAGATTCCTTTTGCAACTATGCCATTCAAAAGAAAGGCATCCTGGTCGTGCCGGATGCTCGTCGAGATCCCCGATTCAAAAATAATCCAATGGTGACCGGTGACCCTCATATTCGGTTTTATGCCGGCATACCGTTACGATCGCCTCTAGGTCAAACTATCGGCACGCTCAATATTGTCGACCTCAAGCCGCGCATCGGTTTGAGTGCGCGCGATGCTCACAATCTGCAGGATTTGTCTACGTTGGTCATGGATAAGCTGGAAATGCGGCGTCTTGATGTGGCCAGAAAAACGGACCAGGCAAGCTTCGAGCGGGTGGCGCGGCTGTCTCCCGACGCCATCCTGTGTGTGAATCATCAGGGCATTATTACTTTCTGGAATGAGGCCGCCGAAAATCTGTTGGAATATTCCAGAGAGCAGATAGTGGGGCAACATATCAGCAGCGTCGTGCCGGATATGTTTATTGTGCAGTTGCACCATTTGTCTACTGATGAAACGGCGCGGTCGAAGGGCAGCCGAATTGAGCTTGATGCTGCGACTCAAAGTGGCGCCCTGCTGCCTATCGAGCTGTCTGTAGGGGTATGGCAACAAGAAGAGGGAGACAGTTACAGCTTGATTTTGCGCGATACCTCTGAACGCAAGCGTTACCAGGAAAGACTGTTCTTGCAGGCGCACCGGGATCCTCTTACGGGGTTAATCAACCGCACGTTGTTGGCCACCTCGCTGAATCAGCTTCTCAAGCAGCATCCTTCTGGTTGCCTCATGATCGTCGATCTGGATGGTTTCAAGGATATCAATGACAGTCTGGGCCATGCGAGCGGAGATGAAATTCTCGTCAGCGTGGCGCAAAAACTGTTGGCCAACGTCAGGCAAGGCGATTTGGTGGCGCGTATGGGCGGCGACGAATTCGCGGTATTACTTCCTCAGTTGGAAGACCTCCAGGTGGCGGAAAAAATGGCCCGGCAGATCAATCATGATATTTCTCAAACGGTTGTCGTCGGCGACAAGCAGGTGAATACCAGTGCCAGCATCGGGCTGGTTATGTTTCGTTCTCAAGGCGCTACGACTCAGGAGCTGTTGACCAGTGCAGATTTAGCCCTCTATCAGGCGAAGGCCGATGGACGCAACTGTTACCGTTTCTTCACGCGTGAACTGCGCGAAATCTTCCAGGCCAAACATGCATTCCAACTGGAATTCATTCGTGCTTATGAAAAAAATGAATTTGAGGTGTTCTATCAGCCTCAAGTGAATTTGATGAACAATGAGATCGTCGGCGCCGAAGCATTGCTGCGCTGGCAGCATCCCTATAAAGGACTGCTGGCGCCCGCCGCCTTCTTGACCGCGCTGGAAAAAGGTCCTTGGGCTGAGCGCATCGGGGATTGGGTTGTGCAGGAGGCTTGTCAGCAAGCCGCGGAATGGCGGAAAGCGGGGGCGGAAAATTTCCGCATCAGCATCAACTTGTTCGCGGCCCAGTTCCGCTCGGGCATGTTGTCGCAGAAAATTAGGTCCGTGCTGGAAAAAACCGGGTTGCCTCCGAGCGCATTGGAGCTAGAGATCACCGAGAACATCATCATCCGATACGATGAGAATATGCTTAACCCGCTTAATGAGTTACGTAGCGAAGGTATCAGCATCGCCTTTGACGACTACGGCACCGGATATGCGTCGTTGAGTATGCTGAAGAACTATCCGGTTACCCGCCTGAAGATCGATCAAACATTTGTGCGGGCCATGTGTGAGTCTCCGCCGGATGCAGCCATCGTCAGAGCTATTCTGTATCTGGGAAAAAGCTTCAGGCTGGATGTTATTGCTGAAGGTGTGGAAACGCAGGAGCAGTGTGAGCGGCTGAGAAATAAGGGGTGCGAACAGGCGCAGGGCTATCTGTTTGGACGTCCGATGCCAGCGGCCGACTTTGCGCGCCAATTGGGCGTGGCGCAGGTCTGATTTGCCTATTAATCATTTATTGGCGCATGGGGTTAGGGGACATGTGGGCGATAAGGGAAGCGTTATGTTCTCGGTAACGCCTGGCATCATGTGTCGGACGGATTGACGGCAATATCTATTCTGTGTGCGGTGGTCTTGAGCCGGTGGGAATTCCGTTTGTCCGACCTCTATTTTTGCGTCACGTACCGATTTTCCGCGGATTGATGCGCTTTTACGCGATGCCGAGACTCGAAAAACGTAAAGTTATGTTGATTCGGTAACTTAGATGTTAAGAATGCTTGAAAAAGCCATTGCAGCCCATACCATGTAAGCATTGCATCCCAATTGTAGTTTTTGCCTGAGAGAGGAAATCAGACTTATATGATGCGTATTGCGCTTTTCCTAATCACCAACTTGGCGGTGATGTTGGTTTTTGGGCTAGTACTTAGCTTAACGGGCATTCGGCCCAGTAGTACTTACGGCTTGATGATTATGGCCGGTCTGTTTGGCTTTGGCGGTGCGATCGTTTCATTGCTGATGTCAAAATGGATGGCGTTGCGCTCCGTCGGTGGTGAAGTTATTGAGCAGCCGCGTAACGAAACCGAGCGTTGGTTAGTCGAAACGGTACGTGCGCAGTCTCAGCAGGTGGGGATTGCTATGCCGCAGGNGGCGATCTATCAGGCGCCGGATATCAATGCCTTCGCTACCGGGGCTCGTCGGAATTCGTCTTTGGTGGCCGTGAGCTCTGGGTTGCTCCAGAATATGAGCCGCGATGAGGCGGAAGCGGTTATCGCACACGAAATCAGCCATGTGGCTAATGGCGATATGGTGACCATGACCCTGATCCAGGGCGTTGTTAACACCTTCGTGATCTTTATTTCGCGCCTGCTTGCACAAGTCGCGTCGGGCTTTCTGTCCGGTAATCGCGATGATAGCGAGAGCAGCAACGGCAACCCGCTGATCTATTTCGCCGTGGCGACCGTGCTGGAATTGGTCTTCGGTATTCTGGCCAGCATCATCACGATGTGGTTCTCCCGCTACCGGGAATTCCATGCGGATGCCGGGTCCGCCAAGCTGGTAGGTCGGGAGAAAATGATTGCGGCGTTGCAGCGGTTGAAAACCAGCTATGAGCCTCAGGAAGAGAGCAGCATGATGGCGTTTTGCATTAACGGCAAGTCGAAGTCATTTAGCGAACTATTCCTGTCGCATCCTCCGTTGGACAAGCGTATTGAGGCGCTGCGCAGCGGGGCTTACCTGAAGTAATCTCTGCTTGATTTGAATCTTGAACAAAGGCCCTGCGGGGCCTTTGTTATTAGTGTGCATCATCGCCGATACGTTTTTCTTGCCGGGGTGCGGATTGTATATCTCCAGGGATAAACATGTGACGCTAACCGTTTGAGCGATAAATTATCGTGCTGTTATCGAATTGCTGAGGAGCTCAGTGGTAAAATGCTCCTTTAGTCAAAACATCCTAGGTTTTAAGCATGAGTGGGGCGGTATCAAACATGTTAGAAATGGTTTTGGTGATGCTGATTATTTTGCTGGCGCTGGTGGTGTGGTTCTTCGTGAACCGCGCGAGCGTGCGGGCAAATGAGCAGATTAGACTCCTGCAGGAAATCGTCAAACAGCAAAAAAAACAGCTTGCTTTGATGCAGGCCCTCATCCCTGTACCTCCGAGCGCTGAGCCTGTGCAAGAGGTTAAGCAGGAAGACGACGATACTGACGTTTACTTTAGAAACGTTATCCCCGAGCGTTGATTATCGATGTGTCATCGGCTGTCCGACGTTGAAGTAGGGTGGATAGCCTTTGATTTTGTCTTTTTATCGCTTAAACAGTATCAAGAACCTCGTTAGCATCATCGTACTGTCTGCTTATTCCTCTTAACCCTGTCAGATTGCCGAATACGCCACTGTTTTATCAGCCCATTTCCCGCCGCGGGTGGCATGTGAGGGGTCATGATGGTACTCTACGCCGTCAGGTTAATAGGGTTTGCTGCAAACATCGTTAACGATGTTGCCGTCTTTGTTATACCGCTATGAATCACTGTCGTGGCAGCGTTTTAACAATTGTGGGTTAAACACGCTGCCGACAACTGAAATAAACACAATTATCTTTTGTATGTGATCTTGCGTGTGGGTCACCACTGCAAATAAGGGAATTATCATGCCTGTTATTACGCTTCCCGACGGCAGCCAGCGTCATTATGACCACGCCGTCTCTCCTCTTGATGTCGCCCTCGATATCGGTCCGGGTCTGGCCAAAGCCTGTATCGCCGGCCGAGTTAATGGCGAGCTGACCGACGCAACGGATTTGATTGAATCTGATGCGCAACTGGCGATCATCACGGCAAAGGATGAAGCGGGTCTTGAAATTATTCGACACTCCTGCGCGCATTTGCTGGGTCATGCGATCAAACAGCTATGGCCGGACACTAAAATGGCTATCGGCCCGGTGATTGACAACGGTTTCTACTACGATGTCGATCTGGACCATACGCTGACGCAGGAAGACGTGGAAATGCTCGAAAAGCGCATGCACGAGCTGTCCAATAAAGACTACGACGTTATCAAGAAGACCGCGAGCTGGCAGGAAGCGCGAGATACTTTCGTATCGCGCGGCGAAGTCTATAAAGTCGCCATCTTGGATGAAAACATCAGCCACGACGACCGTCCGGGCCTGTATCATCATGAAGAATACGTTGATATGTGTCGTGGGCCGCACGTTCCCAATATGCGTTTCTGCCATCACTTCAAACTACAGAAAACCTCGGGTGCTTATTGGCGTGGCGACAGCAGCAATAAAATGCTGCAGCGTATATACGGTACCGCATGGGCAGACAAGAAACAGCTCAATGCCTATCTGCAGCGGTTGGAAGAAGCGGCTAAGCGCGACCACCGTAAAATCGGTAAGCAGCTTGACCTGTATCACATGCAGGAAGAAGCGCCGGGTATGGTGTTCTGGCACAACGACGGGTGGACGGNTTTCCGCGAGTTGGAAGCGTTTGTTCGTCTTAAGCTGAAAGAGTACCAGTATCAGGAAGTAAAAGGTCCGTTCATGATGGACCGCGTGTTGTGGGAAAAAACCGGACACTGGGACAACTACAAAGACGCGATGTTTACCACCTCGTCTGAAAACCGCGAATACTGCATTAAGCCGATGAACTGCCCGGGTCACGTACAGATATTCAATCAAGGATTGAAGTCTTACCGCGATCTGCCGCTGCGTATGGCTGAGTTTGGTAGCTGCCATCGTAACGAGCCTTCGGGGTCTCTGCATGGCCTGATGCGTGTCCGCGGGTTTACTCAGGATGATGCTCATATCTTCTGTACGGAAGATCAGGTTCGTTCTGAGGTCAATAACTGCATTAAAATGGTTTATGACATGTATAGCACCTTCGGTTTTGAAAAAATCGAGGTGAAACTGTCAACCCGTCCGGAAAAACGTATCGGTTCCGATGAAACGTGGACCCGTGCGGAAGAGGATCTGGCGGCGGCGCTGGCTGAAAATGATATTCCATTCGAATATCAGCCGGGAGAAGGGGCCTTTTATGGTCCGAAAATCGAGTTTACCTTACATGACTGCCTGGATCGTGCGTGGCAGTGTGGTACTGTACAGCTCGACTTTTCATTGCCGAACCGTCTAAGTGCGTCTTACGTTGGCGAAAACAACGAACGTCAGGTCCCGGTAATGATTCACCGGGCTATACTGGGCTCAATGGAGCGCTTTATCGGTATTCTTACCGAAGAGTTTGCGGGATTCTTCCCGACCTGGTTGGCTCCGGTACAGGTGGTGATTATGAATATCACCGACAGTCAGTCTGATTATGTCAGCGAATTGACCCAAAAACTGCAAGAAGCGGGCATTCGCGTCAAAGCAGACTTGAGAAATGAGAAGATTGGCTTTAAAATCCGCGAGCACACATTGCGGCGTGTTCCCTATATGCTGGTCTGTGGCGATAAAGAAGTGGAAGCAGGTAAAGTTGCTGTCCGCACTCGCCGCGGCAAAGATTTGGGGAGTCTGGATGTCAGCGAAGTTATCAGTAAGCTGCAACAAGAGATTCGCAGCCGTAGTCTTCATCAATTGGAGGAATAAGGTATTAAAGGCGGAAAACGAGTTCAACCGGCGCGTCCTAATCGCATCAACAGAGAAATTCGCGCACAAGAGGTACGCCTGACAGGCGTCGATGGCGAACAGATCGGTATTGTCAGCCTGAATGAAGCGCTAGAAAAAGCCGAAGAAGCAGGCGTTGATTTAGTAGAAATCAGCCCGAACGCCGAACCGCCGGTTTGCCGAATCATGGATTACGGCAAGTTCCTCTATGAGAAGAGTAAGGCCACTAAAGAGCAGAAGAAGAAACAAAAAGTTATTCAGGTCAAGGAAATCAAATTCCGACCTGGTACCGATGATGGCGACTATCAGGTCAAACTACGCAACCTGATTCGCTTTCTGGAAGATGGTGACAAAGCCAAAATCACTCTGCGTTTCCGTGGACGTGAAATGGCGCACCAGCAGATTGGTATCGAAGTGCTTAACCGCGTTCGTGACGATCTGAGTGAACTGGCAGTCGTCGAATCCTTCCCATCGAAGATCGAAGGCCGTCAGATGATCATGGTGCTTGCACCGAAGAAGAAACAGTAAGGCATTCAAGTAATCGAGTCCGCGCTATGTTTGTTTAGCGCGGTTTCGTTCGCCTTATCTGATTCGTTTTATTAACAATGCGAAGTGGAAATAACAATGCCAAAGATCAAAACAGTACGTGGCGCCGCTAAACGCTTTAAGAAAACCGCCGGCGGTGGTTTTAAGCGTAAGCATGCTAACCTGCGTCATATTCTGACGAAAAAAGCGACTAAACGTAAACGTCATCTGCGTCCTAAAGCTCAAGTTGCCAAAGGCGATCTGGGTCTGGTCATCCGTTGTCTGCCTTACGCATAAGTTACCTTTTCATTCAGAATAAGATTTTAGGAGAGAGCATATGGCTCGCGTAAAACGTGGTGTGGTTGCTCGTGCACGTCACAAGAAAGTATTAAAACAAGCGAAAGGTTACTACGGTGCCCGTTCGCGCGTTTATCGTGTTGCCTTCCAGGCAGTAATCAAAGCTGGTCAGTACGCATACCGCGACCGTCGTCAGCGGAAACGTCAGTTCCGCCAGCTGTGGATTGCACGTATCAACGCAGCAGCCCGTCAGAACGGTTTGTCCTACAGCAAATTCATCAATGGCCTGAAAAAAGCCTCTGTTGAAATTGACCGTAAGATTCTGTCTGATATCGCAGTTTTCGATAAAGTGGCCTTCAGCGCACTGGTAGAAAAAGCGAAAGCAGCTCTGGCGTAAGCCGGTTAGAAGAGGGAGCTTGCTCCCTCTTTTGATTTTTTAGCTCATGAGCCTCGTCAATTTCTTTATAAGCTTTGAAAGAGTTGAACGTAGCGCTTAGCCCTCTATGAGATAAATAACGACAAGGTAACGCAAGTATGAAAACTGCTATTTTCCGTTTCTTTTTTTACTTTAGCGCCTGAACTCAGGAGGCTTTGCGCGTAAGAAAAGAAACGAAAAGTAGCGCCTAAGCCTCCCTTGCGGAGGCTTTTTTTATTGGTCAGGGAAAGGCCCGGGACCATACAAGTCGTGTTATCAGATGCACTGAGAATCATACTTTTCCAATTATCACCGTGGCCGTACAGGCAGAAGAAGAGGAATGTAATGCAACATCTCGCAGAACTGGTTGCCAAAGCCAGAACAGCCATAGAAGAGGCGCAGGATATCGCCGCATTGGAAAATGTGCGCGTGGAATACCTGGGCAAAAAAGGTCACTTAACCCTTCAGATGACCTCGCTGCGCGAGCTGCCTGCTGAAGAGCGTCCTGCAGCGGGTGCCGTAATCAACCAGGCCAAGCAGGAAGTACAGGAGGCGTTGAATGCCCGTAAGCAGGCAATGGAAAGCGCTGAACTGAACGCTCGCCTTGCTGCGGAAACCATCGATGTATCAATGCCGGGTCGCACCATCGAAAACGGCGGCCTGCATCCAATCACTCGCACCATCGATCGCATTGAAACCTTCTTTGGCGAGCTGGGTTTCTCCGTTGTATCGGGACCCGAGATTGAAGATGATTATCATAACTTTGACGCGCTAAACATCCCTGGTCACCATCCTGCTCGCGCCGACCATGATACGTTCTGGTTTGATGCCAAACGCCTGTTGCGTACACAAACCTCCGGCGTGCAAATCCGCACGATGGAAAAGCAGCAACCGCCTATTCGCATCATCGCGCCGGGCCGTGTTTACCGTAACGATTACGACCAGACCCATACCCCGATGTTCCATCAGATGGAAGGGCTGATCCTGGATAAAAACATCAGCTTTACCCACCTGAAGGGCACGCTTCACGATTTTCTGCGTAACTTCTTTGAGGAAGATTTACAGGTTCGTTTCCGTCCTTCTTATTTCCCGTTCACCGAACCGTCCGCCGAAGTGGACGTCATGGGTAAAAACGGTAAATGGCTCGAAGTGCTGGGCTGTGGGATGGTGCATCCTAATGTTCTGCGCAATGTTGGCATTGATCCGGACGTGTATTCCGGTTTCGCGTTTGGCATGGGGATGGAACGACTGACCATGTTGCGTTACGGCGTGACCGATCTGCGCGCATTTTTTGAAAACGATTTACGCTTCCTCAAACAGTTTAAATAAGGCAGGAATAGCATTATGAAATTCAGTGAACTCTGGTTACGGGAATGGGTTAACCCAGCTATCAGCAGCGAAGCCTTATCTGAACAAATCACTATGGCCGGTCTGGAAGTTGACGGTGTAGAACCTGCAGCCGGTGCGTTTAACGGTGTGTTTGTGGGTGAAGTGGTCGAGTGCGAACAGCATCCTAATGCCGACAAACTGCGCGTCACCAAAGTTAATGTAGGCGGTGAACGTCTGCTGGATATCGTCTGTGGCGCGCCTAACTGCCGTAAAGGTCTAAAAGTTGCGGTTGCGACCATCGGCGCGGTGTTGCCGGGCGATTTCAAGATCAAAGCCGCCAAGCTTCGTGGTGAACCGTCTGAAGGGATGCTGTGCTCCTTCTCCGAATTGGGTATTGCCGACGACCATAACGGGATTCTGGAACTGCCCGCTGATGCGCCGATTGGTACCGACCTGCGCGAGTATCTGAAGCTGGATGACAACATCATCGAGATCAGC
Source organism: Lonsdalea quercina subsp. quercina (assembly GCF_000688695.1). Taxonomy (GTDB): domain Bacteria; phylum Pseudomonadota; class Gammaproteobacteria; order Enterobacterales; family Enterobacteriaceae; genus Lonsdalea; species Lonsdalea quercina_D. The sequence goes on from NZ_JIBQ01000005.1 coordinate 47,452, forward strand.
GTAACGCCTAACCGTGCCGACTGTCTGAGCCTGCAGGGCGTCGCGCGTGACGTCGCCGTGTTAAATGGTGTTGCCTTCAACGGGCCGGAAATCACGCCCGTCGAACCGACAATCGCTGACACTTTCCCCATCGGTGTTGATGCCCCGGAAGCTTGTCCTCGTTACCTCGGCCGCGTGGTGAAAGGGATCAACGTGAAAGCGTCCACACCGCTGTGGATGCGTGAAAAACTGCGTCGCTGCGGCATTCGCTCCATCGATCCGGTTGTTGATGTTACCAACTACGTTCTTTTAGAACTGGGCCAGCCGATGCACGCGTTTGATCTTGCCCGTCTGGACGGGAATATCACGGTGCGCACCGCTCAGGAAGGCGAAACGTTGCGTCTGTTGGACGGTAACGATGCGAAGCTGAACGCAGAAACGCTGGTGATTGCCGATAGCAGCAAAGCGCTGGCAATGGCCGGTATTTTCGGTGGTGAGCACTCGGGTGTGAATGAAGAAACGCAGGACGTTTTGCTGGAATGCGCCTTCTTCAATCCATTGGCAATCACCGGTCGCGCGCGCCGCTACGGTTTGCATACGGATGCTTCTCATCGCTATGAGCGTGGCGTTGACCCACAGCTGCAATCTCAAGCCATGGAACGCGCCACGCGTCTGCTGCTGGATATTTGCGGCGGCGAAGCCGGTCCGGTAGTTGATGTAACGCACGATAAAAACCTGCCTGCTCGCGCTACGATTGCACTACGTCGCGAAAAATTAGATCGCCTGATCGGCCATCATATCGCTGACGACAAGGTGAGCGATATTCTCGAACGTCTGGGCTGTCAGGTAACGCGTATCGCCGACGGCTGGCAAGCCACCGCGCCGAGCTGGCGTTTCGATATGGAAATTGAAGAAGATCTGGTTGAGGAAGTCGCTCGTATCTACGGCTACGACAATATTCCTAACGAAGCTGCGCTGGCCCCGTTGAAAATGACGAGCCACCGTGAAGCTAATCTCTCTCTGAAACGCGTGAAGACCATGCTGGTGGACCACGGCTATCAGGAAGCAATTACCTACAGCTTTGTTGATCCAAAAATTCAGGCACTGGTTCATCCTGGCGAAGAAGCGCTGATTCTGCCTAGCCCAATTTCGGTTGATATGTCCGCTATGCGCTTGTCGTTGTGGACTGGTTTGCTGGGCGCAGTCGTTTATAACCAGAATCGTCAACAGAGTCGTATCCGTATTTTTGAGAGTGGCTTGCGTTTTGTGCCCGATAGCGACGCGGAGCAGGGTATTCGTCAGGAAATGATGTTAGCAGGTGTGATCACGGGTTCACGATATGAAGAGCATTGGGACCTGGCACGACAGCCAGTTGACTTCTATGATTTAAAAGGTGATTTTGAAGCTGTGCTGGCTTTGACGGGCAAACTTTCTGCCGTCGAGTTCAGGGCTGAAGCGAATCCTGCGCTACACCCAGGTCAAAGCGCCGCGATCTATCTGGATGACCAACGCATTGGTTTCATTGGGGTTATTCATCCAGAACTGGAGCGGAAGTTGGATTTGAACGGTCGCACCGTCGTATTTGAAGTGCTTTGGGACAAAATTTCAGACCGTGTTGTGCCCGAAGCGGCGGATGTTTCTCGCTTCCCGGCTAACCGTCGCGATATCGCCGTTGTGGTCGCTGAAAACGTGCCTGCAGGAGATATTCTGGCTGAGTGCAAGAAAGTTGGCGCAAATCAGTTAGTTGGCGTAAACTTGTTTGATGTGTACCGAGGCAAGGGCGTAGAGGACGGATATAAGAGTCTGGCTATCAGTCTGGTATTGCAGGATACCGCTCGTACACTGGCAGAAGAGGAAATTGCCGCCACAGTCGCGAAATGCGTGGCAGCACTGAAACAGCGATTCCAAGCATCCTTGAGGGATTAAACCTATGGCGCTTACAAAAGCTGAAATGTCAGAATACCTGTTTGAAAAGCTTGGGCTGAGTAAACGGGATGCCAAAGAGCTAGTCGAGTTGTTTTTTGAAGAAGTTCGTCGTGCCTTGGAAAATGGCGAGCAAGTCAAGTTGTCAGGGTTTGGCAATTTCGACCTGCGAGACAAAAACCAACGGCCGGGACGTAACCCAAAAACAGGCGAGGATATTCCGATTACGGCGCGCCGTGTGGTCACATTCCGTCCGGGGCAGAAGTTAAAAAGTCGGGTTGAGAATGCTTCACCTAAAGACTGAGTAAGTTGTAAGTTAACGAAAAGGCCGCTTTAGCGGCCTTTTTCTTTTGCGGAATCGTCTGAAAAGTTGTCTTGAAAATGCGGTGTATTCGTTTTGGCGGGCGGGATTTCCGGTACCGGACGGCGATCGTCCCAAAGGTGTTGGAGGGCAAGCACGGGATGATGCAGCAGCATTCTCGGTCCTGACCAACGCATGATGAGTTTCATCATTTCGCGTTTGGTCGATTGATAACAGTGGATTGGACACTGTTTACAGGCCGGTTTTTCTTCCCCGAAATAACATTTATTAAGACGGTTTATCGCGTAGCGAAACAACACCGTGTAGTGGTCGTCGCCATCGGAAACGGGATGAGATTTCGCATACAGTTTGATCATCTGTTCGACAGTGCGAATCTCGCGCTGAATTCGTTTACCCGGAGGAGGGCGGCGCATCATAGTCATCTCACGTTAGTGCTTTGACTCACAGTGTAGTCGGAATTGCATGACTTGAAGCCCACGGTACGCACAGAAAAGAAAACGGCAGCCAGGCTGCCGTGAATGTTTAAGAGAGGACGCTGATTAGAGCGCAGGTAAAACGCCGATCATTTCCAGAAATCGTCGAAAACGGTGATCGGCGGACGGCGTTTATGCTCCGTTTTGCGGTACCACTCCTCAATGATCGCCGCGTCGTGCTGATCGATATTTTTACCTTCCAAATAATCGTCGATACTCTCGTAGGTGACGCCCAGCGCAACCTCGTCTGGCAACGCGGGACGATCTTCTTCCAGATCCGCGGTAGGCGCTTTGGTATAGAGATGAGAAGGGCAGCCCAGCCATTTAAGCAGCGCCTTACCCTGACGTTTGTTCAAGCGGAAAATTGGATTGATATCCGTGCCGCCATCGCCGTATTTGGTGAAAAAGCCGGTGACCGCTTCTGCAGCGTGATCCGTCCCTACGACCAGTCCGGCATTCATTCCGGCGATGCTGTATTGCGCTTTCATACGTTCTCGCGCTTTTTCGTTGCCCTTCACAAAATCAGATAGCTCAATACCGAGTTCACGGAGGGTAGCTTCGCTGGCATCTACGGCGGGTTTGATATTGACGGTTAAGACGCGGTCCGGCTGGATAAACTGAATGGCATCCTGACAGTCCTGCTCGTCGGCCTGCACGCCATAGGGAAGGCGAACGGCGATAAACTGATAGGCGGAGTTACCGGTCTCTGTGCGAAGTTCGGTGATAGCCGTTTGGCAGACTTTGCCCGTCAGTGTTGAATCCTGACCGCCGCTGATGCCGAGCACCAGGCTTTTGACGAAAGGATGGGCCTTAAGATAATTCTTCAAAAAATCAACGCTGACACGGACTTCCTGGGCGGGGTCGATCGTGCTTTTGACGCCGAGTGCCTGAATGATGCTCTGCTGTAATGACATTTCGCCTCTCCTGAACCTATTGATACGGCAGCATAATTAGAAGGATTGTCTCAGTTTAACGTGACTTCCCACGGAGTAAAAGGATAAGTGAGTGGGGTAAGATTGCCCAGGGAGGCCTATTTTCTTACCCATTATCAGTTCATTAAAGCATTGACGTCGGGTTGAAAAACCGCCTTTTGCCATCTAGCCTTAACCTAACTCATACCAAAAGAGGTAATGCAATGAACAAGAATCGATTATTAATGTGTATTGCTGCAGGGCTGGTGCTCCTTTCTGGTTGTACGGCATATGACCGTGCAGAGAATTATTTCACCAAGCCGGTGGTAAAAGACGTCAAAAAGGGGATGACCAAACAACAGGTCAATCAAATCGCAGGTCCAGCCTCTACCCAGGCCACGATGATTAATGCACGTGGTACCTGTAACACCTATATCCTGGGGACAAAAGACAAGAAAATACAGTACTACTTCGTCAGCTTCGATGAAACGGGTCATGTCCTGAATAAAGGCTTCCAGAGCTGTCAGGAATACGATACTCATCCTCAGAGCTAACTTGGATCGAGCAACAAAAAAAGCCGAACATCTTGTTCGGCTTTTTGGTTTTTAAATGCGAGAGATCAGACTTACTGTTGCTTTAATTCCACGTCTTCCCGCGAATTAAACACCTGTTTGTCGGTTTGCTTGAGTAACTGACTGGTCACCGTCCCCGCCGTCATCGAGCCGCTGACGTTCAACGCGGTACGCCCCATATCAATCAGAGGTTCGATTGAAATAAGCAGAGCCACCAGCGTGACTGGAAGCCCCATCGCGGGCAGGACGATCAATGCCGCGAAGGTCGCGCCGCCGCCCACGCCAGCAACGCCGGCGGAGCTGATGGTCACGATGCCCACCAGCGTGGCAATCCAAACCGGGTCCAGCGGGTTGATGCCAACCGTAGGCGCGACCATCACCGCCAGCATGGCCGGATATAACCCCGCACAACCGTTTTGGCCGATGGTGGTACCGAACGAGGCGGCGAAGCTGGCGATAGACTCCGGTATGCCCAGACGTCGGGTTTGCGCTTCAATACTCAGTGGGATAGTGGCCGCACTGGAGCGGCTGGTAAAGGCAAAGGAGAGGACCGGGCCAACTTTACGGAAGAAGCGAGCCGGGTTGATGCCGGTCAGCGAGAGCAGCAGGGCGTGAACGACGAACATCATGGCCAGTCCCAAATAAGACGCAACCACGAAGCTGCCGAGCTTAATAATGTCCTGCAGGTTTGAGCTGGCCACCATCTTGGTCATCAACGCAAGCACGCCATAAGGTGTCAGACGCATGACCAATCGCACCAGCTTCATCACCCACGACTGAAGAGTATCGATGGCGATCAAGACCCGTTGGCCTTTTTCAGCGTCGTCTTTCAGCAGTTGGAGCGCGGCGACCCCCAAAAACGCGGCGAAGATGACCACGCTGATAATAGCCGTCGGACTGGCGCCGGTCAGATCCGCGAACGGGTTCTTGGGGAGAAGAGACAGGATTAACTTCGGTACGGAGAGATCGGCGACCTTACCGGCGTAGTTGCTCTCAATTGCCGACAGTCGAGCCGTTTCCTGAGCGCCTTGCACCAGGCCTGAGGCATTGAGTTCAAACAGGGTGGTGACAAAAACCCCGACCAGCGCGGCAATCAGCGTAGTGAAAAGCAGCGTACCGATGGTCAGCAGGCTGATTTTTCCCAGCGACGAGGCATTATGCAACTTCGCGACCGAGCTGAGAATAGACACAAAGACCAGCGGCATGACGACCATTTGCAGCAGTTGGACATAGCCATTGCCGACGATATTGAACCAGGCAATCGACTGTGCAATGACCGGTGCGTTATTGCCGTAGACCAGGTGCAATCCCAAGCCTAACAACACGCCGAGCACCAGACCCAGCAGCACTTTCTTCGCTAGGCTCCAGCGTGCGTTGCCGCAGTAACTCAGCGCAATCAGTAGCAGGGCGAAAACAATGACATTCAGTATGAGCGGAAAATTCATCTCCACTTCTCCCTCGTTGGTTATCTTTTATCTTGCTCCCCGGCCGGGGAGACAGGCGCGCTAGAATAGCAGGTCTTATCGGCGGGTGTTACCGGCAAACAGGGCAGGCTGCACCTAAAAACGCAGTAAGGTGCTGCGTTGCGGGGTAAGTAATTGATGGAGTTGTAAGCTAAGACCCTGAAGCCATTTCGTTGGTTGAGGATAGTTCCAGCTTTCCAGCGATCTCTGGGGCTGCCATAACGAGAGCACAATCAGCCCCGAACATAGCATCCGTTCGAGCTGATTGCCTTTTTGGCTTTGTAATATAGGAAAGCGGAATCGCCAGCGGCACGGCCATAGTAGCGGTACGCCTGCTGACGTCAGCATATCCGCTACGATATGGCTGAGATAGCCCACAATCATCGCGTGGTAGACGTCGCCGGGGATCGGCCAACTCACAGGGAGCTGAGTGTGAATAAAGTACAGCCCGGCGATGATTGCTAACAGGCTGTGAGTGAAGCCGCGATGTCCACACAGGCGCGCTACCGGGACAGAGATCCACTTCAAACGTTGTCCTAGTACTGATTTAGGATGGTCGATATCCGGCAGTAGTGACGTCAACATGGCCGCAGGGATAATGTGCCACCAGTCTCCGGCCGCAAGCGCGGGAGAGAGCTCTGCTTTTTTGGCGAAAATGGCGCTGGCAACAGCGAATAGAAGGTGGCCTTCGGCGGTCATGCGATATCTCTGGAGGCTGTCATTTTATACAGTATAAAATAATGTGACGGGAGGGGAAAGACGTGACGGCGTAACTCTTTGTGACATTAGGCCCCGCCAACAGGCGGATTTAAGCGGTTATCGCACGGTTGACAAGCCGTGATGTGAAATTAATCGGGNGGCGGGAAAAGAAATATCCCCGTGGTGAAGCCACGGGGAAGAGGCGATTACAGCGACAAATCGACGACGATACGGCCTTCAATCTTACCGGCATGCATGCGAGCGAAAATGTCGTTGATATTTTCCAGTGGTTCAACGGCGATATTCGCTTTCACTTTGCCTTTGCTGGCGAAGTCCAGTGACTCCTGCAGGTCTTTACGCGTCCCAACAATGGAGCCGCGAACGGTAATGCCGTCCAGCACCATGTCGAAGATCGACAGGTCGAATTTACCCGGCGGCAGGCCGTTCAGAGCGATGGTGCCGCCGCGGCGGGCCATACCGATGGCCTGTTCGAATGCTTTCGGAGACACTGCGGTGACCAGTACGCCATGCGCGCCGCCTATTTCTTTTTTCAGGTAAGCCACCGGGTCGGTGTTTTTCGCGTTGACGGTGACGGTCGCGCCCAGGCGTTTGGCGAACTCCAGCTTGCTGTCGTCGATATCGACGGCCGCGACGTTCAGGCCCATCGCCTTCGCGTATTGAACGGCCAGATGACCCAGACCGCCGATACCGGAGATAACGACCCAATCGCCCGGTTTGGTGTCGGTCATTTTCAGACCTTTATAAACGGTTACGCCTGCGCACAGGATCGGGGCGATTTCATTAAACTCGACGTCGTCCGGCAGAATACCGACATAGTTAGCATCGGCGAGGCAGTATTCTGCGAAGCTTCCGTTGACGGAGTATCCGGAGTTCTGCTGTTTTTCACACAGCGTTTCCCAACCGTCCAAACAGTACTCACAGTGTCCACAGGCGGAATACAGCCAAGGAACGCCCACGCGATCGCCTTCTTTCAAGTGAGTGACGCCCGCGCCGACTTTCACCACGTGTCCCACACCTTCGTGGCCCGGAATAAATGGCGGATTGGGTTTGACCGGCCAGTCACCTTCTACGGCGTGGAGATCGGTGTGGCATACGCCGGTGGCGGCAATTTTAACCAATATCTGACCTGGACCCACTTCCGGTACCGGCACCTGCTCGATAACCAGAGGCTGTCCGAAGGCTTTTGCAACTGCTGCTTTCATCATCATGAAACCATCTCCGTTGTATTGGTGATATATCGATAGTAAGCGTAGCATATCGGCGGGATAAAAAATGTGAAAAGAGAAGCAAATTTGTTCTCATTAACAGTTTGATATACTTGTTAAAATCATTTTTGACGATGAAGATAACGTCCCTGTTTTCTGTAAGGAAAAAACCGGCAAGGGAAGGATAAAGAGGTACAGGATTAACGGGTGCTCCGGGTTGAGGGAGCACCGCAAAGTTGTTCAGGAAATGTGGGCGGCGGTGAGCTCTTCCAGCGATTCCAGTTTGACGTCAGCTAATGCCCAGCGCGGATCGTTGCGCATCTCTGCCGCCGGAACGACGATAGAACGCATGCGGGCGGCTTTGGTCGCGATCATGCCATTGACTGAATCTTCCAGTGTGACGCAGGCGAGCGGCGAAACGTCCAGCGCTTGCGCCGCGCGCAGATAAACTTCGGGATGAGGCTTGCTATAGGGGAGTTGGTCGGCGGACATCAGCGTATCGAAATAATCCCGCAGATTAAACATCTCCAGCACCTGCTCCAACATAAACAGCGGGGAGGCGGAAGCCAGACCGATCTTCAGATTTTGACTGCGGCACAGTTGCAACGCCTGCTCCACGCCGGGTAACAAAGGACGGTTTTCTTCCACGCACTGAATGGTGCGTTTGATAATGCGGGTAGTGACCTCTTCTTTGCTGGGGCCTTTCCAGGGGGAGTGCTGATACCAGAGTGCAACCACCATATCGATGCGCAGGCCCAGCAGGTCCGGCATACCGTCTGTTGAAGACATATCCACGCCCAATCCGCTGATGACTTCATGTATCGAACGCTCCCAGAACGGTTCTGAGTCAATCAGCAAACCGTCCATGTCGAAAATGGCCGCGTTAATAGGGTATATAGCAGGCATAGGGCTGGGCTCCTGTGATGGGGACAATCAAAAAGAGTTGCAATTATAAACCAGTTATACGCTAAATCATTGCTTCAAAAGGCCATCCCTCAAGAAAACGTTGACTCGTTGGAAACCTGAAGTACCCTGCTAACGGTTTTTATGTGTCTACACTATGTGTTATCTCATTGGGATATTTAGTCTGCGTCACTCATCAAGGGGAACTCATGACGTATCAACAGGCAGGCCTCATCGCCGTGGTCAAACGTATCGCGGGATGGATCATTTTTATTCCGGCCGTGCTTTCTACGATCATTTCGCTGGCGAATGTCATTTATGACTTCACCGAGAGAAAGCAGGGGATTAATGGGGTCATGCAGGACTTTTTGCATCTGGTCGTGGAAGTGCTTCGCTTCAATACGCCGTTTCTCAATCTCTTCTGGTATAACTCGCCGGTGCCGGACTTTAGCCGCATATTCTCTTCACCGACCCTGATGTTCTGGCTGATTTATATGCTGATCTTCGTCGGGTTGGCAATGCAGGTGTCCGGCGCGCGCCTCTCTCGTCAAGTGAAGCATATCCGCGAGGGGCTGGAGGATCAGATGATCCTGGAACACGCAAAAGGCAACGACGGCAAAACGCGTAACGAGCTGGAAACTCGCGTCAAACTTCCGCGTCACACCATTCTGTTGCAGTTCTTCCCGCTGTACATATTGCCGATTATCGTCGGCGTCATTGGCTATGTCGTACTCAAAGTTATCGGTTTGATCGCCTGATTGCGCGAGTCGGGGAGCCGCCCGACTCACGCCATACCCGCTAGTCCGCCGCCTGCAGCTGCGCATCGATCGCCTGCTGCGCCGCGGCAATGCACTCGCCGCCGAACAAATTCGCCCGATTGAGCAGGGTGTAAATCTGGTAAATCGGCTGCCGTTCCACAAACCCTTTCTCAAGCGGCCAGACATTCTGGTAACCGTCATAGATTTGCGGCGGCAGTTCCGAATAGAGCGGCAGCATCGCCAGATCGCACTCCCGATCGCCCCAATAACAGGCTGGGTCGAATAAATACACGCCAGCCGCGCTGTTCCCCCAGTTGTTAGACCACAAATCGCCGTGCAGCAGCGAAGGCTGCGGCTGGTGGCCGGAAAGTTTCTGTTCTGCTACGGCCACCAACGCATCGATATCTCCGAAAGACATCCCTTTTTCTGCCGCCAATTGCAGTTGCCAGCCGATTCGTTGTTCGGCAAAAAAACTGGACCAGCGGCGGCGCCAGGCATTCGGCTGCGGAGTGGTGGAGAGGTCGTTATCGAAGTCAAAGCCAAACAGGAGTTGTTCGCTCCATTGGTGCAGGCGCGCCAGCTGTTCGCCGAGACGCCAAGCGCCGTGCGCATCCAGGGGTTTGAATTCAATATATTGCAGGAGAAGAAAGCTGACGTCTCGGTGGCTGCCGACGCCATATACCTTGGGAACATGCACCGTTTCGCTGCGGGCCAACAGCTCAAGTTGTTCTGCTTCCGCCCGGAATTTCGGCAGCATCTCCCGTGAGTCACTTTTGATAAAAACGTCGTGCTTGCCATAACGGAGATACCATGCGGAATGAATTTCTCCGCCCGGCAGTTCCCTGCGATCCCGTAATTCTCCCGGCCCCAAATGTTCTGCCAATAATTGACCGATCGAGTGCCACATAGAGAAACCTCCTGTTGGAATGACGCGATATATCATTACGTTAGCGGTTTATGTCCTCTGGAATTCGTCACCGTCGCCGTCCATCGATAAGATACGTTCAGACTAGCGGCGGGTAGGGTATGAAGGCTTTTTGGTTAAAAAAACGGCGATGACTTCACCATACCGCCAACCGTCATCTCTTGTCACGGTCGGCGGTCTGATTTTTTGCGGTTAAACGCTGATGCGCGGGCGACGAGACTTCAGTTGGTGGTAGCTCAACGTGACGGCAAACAGACATGCCTGAATAATGACGATGCAGGGACCGGTTGCGCCATCGATATAGAAGCTTACCAACGTTCCGGACACGCACGATAGAACCGACACGCCTGTGGCGACGAGCAGCATGCGATCAAACGTCTTGCAGAGCAGATAGGCGATGATGCCGGGCGCGATCAGCATGGCGACGACCAGAATGACGCCGACAGCCTGCAAAGACGCGACGATAGTCAGCGACAGCAGACATAACAGCCCGTAGTGCAACCCTTTTACCGGCAGTCCGATCACGCGGGCGTGGTTGGGGTCGAAACAGTACAACATGAAGTCTCGGCGGCGCAGCAGCACTATCGTTAACGTGATGGCAGCGATCACGGCGATTTGCCAAAGGTCCGCCTGAGAAATTCCCAGCACGTTGCCAAACAGAATGTGGGTGAGGTGCTGATCGCTATCGACGCGGGCGAACATCACCAGCCCTAGCGCGAACATACCGGAGAAAATAATTCCCATCACGGTATCCTCCTTCACTCGGCTGTGGGTCTTCACATAGCCCGTGGCGACCGCGCAGAACAGGCCGGAGGCGAATGCGCCTATCGCCAGTGGAATGCCCAGCGAGAATGCCAGCACAATCCCCGGCAGCACGGCGTGGGAAATCGCGTCTCCCATTAACGACCAGCCTTTGAGCACTAGATAGCAGGACAGGACGGCGCAAACAACGCCGGTAATGACCGCTGCCAGCAGGGCGCGTTGCATGAACGGATAGCTCAGCGGGTCGGTCATCCAGTGAACCAGAATCATGCGGTCTCTCCTTGCCTGGCGCGTCGACGTTGGCAACGCGCGGCCAGCACGCCATGTTTCGGCGCAAAGACAAAGGTCAGCAGAAAGACCAGCGTTTGTAACGTGACGATAATGCCGCCGGTGGCGCCGTCAAGGAAGAAGCTGATATAGGCGCCCATCGCGCTCGTTAGCGTTCCCACAGCGATAGAGATCACAATCAGATAACCAAATCGGTCGGTCAGAAGATAGGCCGTTGCGCCCGGCGTAATGACCATGGCGATCACCAATATCGCGCCCACGGTCTGAAGCGCGGCGACGGTGCAGGCGCTCAGCAGGGTGAAGAACAGTATTTTCAGCCTCAACGGCGATAGTCCGATCGAGCTGGCATGGTTTTCGTCGAAGAACACGGCGAGTAAATCTTTCCAACGCAGGCACAGTATGATGAAGGTGACGCCGCTAATGACTTGCACTTGCAGGACGTCTTCATCGGCAATGCCCAGAATATTGCCAAAGATGATCGACTGTACATTGATGGAGGTCGGGTTCAACGAGATGATCAACAGCCCTACGGCGAAAAAGGTCGAAAAGATAAAGCCGATAATGGCGTCTTCCTTTAAACGCGTCATCTGTCTGACGAAGGTCATGGCCAGCGCGGCCAGCATTCCGCTGAAAAACGCGCCTGCCGCGTAAGGCAGCCCCAGCGCGTAGGCGCCGGCGACGCCGGGAACGACTGAATGGGAGAGGGCGTCTCCCATTAAAGACCAGCCTTTGAGCATCAGATAGGCCGAGAGAAAAGCACACACGGCGCCGACCATAGCACTGACCCAGATGGCTTTCAGCATGTAGTCGTAGTTAAAGGGAAGGAGTAATTCACTCATGGCGTTTTTTTCTCCCCCGGCAGTTGGCTGAACGTCGGAGGATCGCTTTTGGTTGAACCGTAGAACACGGCGGGACGCTCGTCATCCGTCAGCACCGTCACGCAGCGACTATCGTCGTCGGCGTGCAGATGGGATCCCCCTAAGTTGATGTGACGGAGTACGCCGCCGAAGGTTTTCTCCAGGTTGGACTGCGTAAACGTGCTATGCGTCGGGCCTGCGGCGAGCACGGTGCGGTTGACCAAAATGACCTGGTCGCAGAACTCCGGTACGCTGCCGAGATTGTGAGTGGCGACAAGGATGAGATGTCCTTCCGTCCGTAAAGCGCGCAGCAGGTCGACGATGGCATTTTCCGTTTGAACGTCCACCCCGGTAAACGGTTCGTCCAGCAATAGAACCCGCCCCTGTTGAGCCAGCGCTCTCGCGAGAAAAACACGTTTTTTCTGACCGCCGGACAGTTCGCCGATTTGACGATCGCGCAAGCCAGAGAGCCCGACACGCTCCAGCGCCTCCGCCACGATGTCTTTATCTTTCGCCGCCGGTATTCGCAGGAAGTTCATCTTGCCGTAGCGTCCCATCATGACGACGTCGGAAACCCGCACAGGGAAATTCCAGTCCACGTCTTCAGTTTGCGGCACATAGGCGATCTGGTTTTGTTTCAGTGCGGCAGCGATAGGTTGCTGGTTCAGCCGTACCTCGCCGCTGGTGGGTTTTACCAGTCCCATGATGCTTTTAAATAGCGTGGATTTACCGCTGCCGTTGACGCCGACCAGCGCGCAAATCGTGCCGTCAGTCAATGAAAAGGAGGCATCACGGATGGCTTGATGACCATTATTGTAAGTGACGGAAACCGACTGTACATCCAACGACAACGGATTGCGCGCTGCCTCTGCTGATTGGGTCATAGCTCGAATCCTTTAGCGATGGTGTCCACCGTGACCCGAAGCAGGTCCAGATAACTGGGTACGGGGCCGTCCTGAGTTGACAGTGAGTCGACATACAAAATGCCGCCGTATCGGGCTCCGGTTTCCTTACTGACCTGACGCGCGGGCTTATCTGACACCGTGCTTTCGCTGAAGATGACCGGAATGTGCTTCTGGCGGATCTGATCGATAACTCGTCGAACCTGCTGCGGCGAGCCCTGTTCATCGGCATTGATGGGCCACAGATAGATTTCGCCTAAATGATAATCCTTGGCGAGATAGCTGAATGCGCCTTCGCTGGTCACCAACCAGCGCTGAGCCTCTGGAATGCGAGCTAGGCGCTCGCGCAGCGGAGCGTCAATGACTTTGATTTTTTCGGCATAACGGCGGGCGTTCTCGTTATAGGTGGCGGCATGGGCGGGATCATACTTCACCAGGCCTTGTCGAATGTTCTCGACATAAATCAGTGCGTTGGCGGGGGACATCCACGCGTGAGGATTCGGATTGCCGTTATAGGCGCCTTCGCGGATTGGAAGAGGCGTGATGCCTTCGGTCACCACGACGGCAGGGACGTTTTTGATGTTTTCGAAAAAACGAGTGAACCAGCGCTCTAGATTCATCCCGTTCCACAAAATCAGCTGGGCCGACTGAGTTTTGACGATGTCTCGTGGAGTAGGTTGATAATCATGAATGTCGGCGCCGGCTTTGGCAATGGAGACGACCGTCGCGGCATCGCCGGCAACGTTTTGCGCCATATCCTGAATAATCGTCGAGGTCGTCACAACCTGGAATTTATCAGCGGCGTGCGCGGACGCTAAGGTTAATACACTGAAAACTAACCAGACGAAGGTATTATAGAAAGAGACGGAAAGAGAGTGTCGACACGGATTCATTCAAGTTCCTCGAAAGCTGACTATGTTATTTAAATGATAATCGTTATCATTTGATTGATGGTATGATGCACACGAATAGGTGTCAATCGCTTCAATTTCTTCAAATTTTGAACAACAGTCTGTCAGCCATAACGAGCAGGGCGTTCGACGCAGATAAGCTCCGTATTGGTTAGTAGGTTAATGAAAGATTAGTTAACATCATCAAATGTTACAATGTTTGTGTGGTTGTAGTGGCTAAAGCGGCCTGTGAGGCATACGCATCACGCTGTGTTCCAGGATGAACAACGCGTTACAGGCGTTAGACGAGCCTATTAACGCTTCATTTTGTTACGGCTGGAAAACGCGACGGTGCTGGTTTTAAGAGCACTGATTGTTGAACAGGTAAAATTGCATGGCTGAGATGAAAAGAAAGAAAAGACATGATGTTTGTCACATAAAAGAAAAGGCATTTTGTTTTAGCGCTTTCACATCGCTGATGTTTTGAAGTTCAATCACATTTCGTGGTAATGCCCAATAATAAAAAATTAATTAATCAGGAGGGTGGCGACCCGACGGTAGGGTGCCATAATAATGTTATCCAAAGTAAGGTTATGTCGTGTATTCATTTTTATCATCAAACTGCGCACTAATAATGCCAGCTATTAGAAATAGATATGCGAATAAAGCATGAAATATACGAATTTGTGCGTCGTGCCGGCCATTGGTAAAAAATGGCTTGCCAAGGATCACAGAGTATGTGATAACGCATTTGGATGAAACGAGGTTCAGTTCTGTATATGAATGGCATTTTCCGTAAAGAAGTCTTGAGTACTAACGTTCACGTTGAATACCACTTCTCTGTCGATCCTTACTTTGGTGCCTCTAGCAGCAACGACTCAAATTTATCTGTACAACGCCTTCGGGCGGTCTAGAACGTTTAAAGGAAATATTGAAATGGCAAAGATTAAAGGTCAGGTTAAGTGGTTCAACGAGTCTAAAGGTTTTGGCTTCATTACTCCGGCTGACGGCAGCAAAGATGTATTCGTACATTTCTCTGCAATCCAGGGTAATGGCTTCAAAACTCTGGCTGAAGGCCAGAACGTTGAGTTTGAAATTCAGGATGGCCAGAAAGGTCCTTCAGCAGTAAACGTAACTGCACTGTAATTTACAAATTCTGCGTAATAAAACCCGCCTCGATGCGGGTTTTTTGTTTTTGTCGTCAGCTGAAGTATGCAACAAAAAGGTAACAAGATGTCGTCTGCGCTGTACCAATGCCCCCTGTGTCATCAGGCCCTTCAACCCGAACCCTCCCGCTGGTCCTGTGGACAACACCATTTTGATCGTGCGAAAGAAGGGTACGTCAATCTGCTCCCGGTGCAGTTCAAGCGCTCAAAGCAGCCCGGAGACAACACGGAAATGATGCAGGCCCGTCGTGCATTTCTGGATGCGGGCCATTATTTGCCTCTACGCGATCATCTGTGCGCGGCGCTAAAGAGCCAATTGACCGGACAGGCTGAGGCGGTATTGGACATTGGTTGTGGCGAAGGGTATTACACGGACGCATTGTCATCATGTCTGGCGGATGCTGGCGTACAGGTTTGTGGTTTAGATGTTTCTAAAGTGGCGATCCAACGCGCCGCACGGCGGTATCATCGTGTGGATTTTTGCGTTGCCTCTAGCCAGCGTCTGCCGTTCAACGCGCACTCATTGGATGCGGTATTGAAGATTTACGCTCCTTGTAACGATAAAGAGTTGGAGCGCGTTGTGAAGCCGAACGGTCTGGTGATGACGGTTTCTCCCGGTCCGAGACATTTATATCAGCTGAAAGAGCGCATTTATCGAGAGGTAAAACTGCATCCGATAAAGGAAGAAACGCTGGTAGGATTTAAGCTGGAAGACACGAAGACGCTTCGCTATACCCTGTCGCTAACAGGCGAGGAGGCGGCGGCGCTATTGCAAATGACGCCTTTTGCATGGAAGGCGACGCCGGAGGTGATGGCGTCTTTAACTGCGGAATCGCTGTTTGAATGTGAAACTGATTTTCTGATTCGAACGCACCGCAAGCTGTAGTGGTGATATAGAGGCAGGCGAGAGAAAGGTCCGCTTCGCCTGCCTAATGAATCAGGCCAGACTGGATAGATGGCTGTAGAGGATATTACACCCGATACCAATCAACACTACACCGCCCATGATCTCCGCTTTTTTACCGAGCAGCGGTCCGACGTAACGGCCAATCATCATACCAAAGGTCACCATAATCATGGTGGCGCATCCAATCACCATCGCAGTGTGAACAATATTGACCTGCAGGAAAGCGAGTCCCACTCCTATCGCCATGGCGTCGAGACTGGTGGCGATAGCGGTGCAGACTAACGTAAATAGACCGTGTTTGCGGATTTTCCCGTCCTGAGTGGATGTGTCCTCACCCTTGAATCCTTCGACGATCATACGTGTGCCGAGGATTAACAGCAGGCTGAAAGCGACCCAGTGATCCCATTCGATGATGAAGCGACTAGCGTAAAAACCGAGTCCCCAACCGATCAATGGCGTGATGGCTTCGATGAGACCGAAAATAAGTCCGGTTCGGATAGCTTCGCTGAAGCGAGGCTTGTGTAAGGCGGCGCCTTTACCGATTGAAGCGGCGAAAGCATCCATGGACATGCCAAAGGCAAGAATTAAAGTTGCAGATAGGTTCATTGTAAATAGCCTCGGCGGGGCGTTTCTCCATATCACACGATCTATCCCCCCAACCAGATAATAGATCGTGTGCATATGGTCTCGCCTGCCTGTCTGGCCGTTCGCACCACGTTTTTAGAAAAAACGAGCATGTTGACACGAACATTCCTGATAAAAAAAGATCAGGAATTGGCTACTCCCCAAATGACCGCGCAACCTTAACATATTATTTCTGAGCTAAACAACAATAAATATATTGAGGAAAACAAATGCAACTGATAATTATTTTCACCTTTGACATCTGTGAAACATGCCAGGAGTGACAGCATAATTCGCGTGGATAAAAAATGGAGAAAATATCGCTGATTATCCTTTAGCCATTATGCATGTAGGAATGGCGTTTCAATTCATTGATTTTCAATCATAAAATGATAGATTCTTTCCAGGTCATCTAATTCACGGACGCTGATTTTTAATGATTTTTTCTCCAAGGAAATAACCAGAACGCCGTCCTCGGATAAATTAATATTTTTTATTCTTGCATAAGGAATATAAATATTTTCATAAAAGAAACCTTGCGGTTTAAATAGCAATTTGGGGTATCTGATAAAGGAAAGATAAATAACCATCAACAATAGGGAGAATAGTAATACCGTAGTCATTGTGGTGCCATAACTTGCAATGTTTTTATAAATTAGAATCCCGATCAACCCGATATAAATCAACGCATCTAAATGACTACGGCGACGTAATAATATTCGCAGGCGTGTCGGACCCTTAAGTCGATCCATTAAGAATTCATCATAAACGGCGTAGATGAGGGNGAGGGCGATACAGAGGATGATGACGATATCGGTGAAACTCATGACGACTCCACAAACGGGCCGGGGACAGCAACTATCCCCGGCAGGAGAGTGTTACAGCCCCAGCAGGCCAATCCAGTAACCGAAGATGCCGATGGCGAAGAAGCCCATGATCAGCCAAAGCGCGTTTACTTTGCGGCGGAGCAGCCACATACAGCCGAAGGTCAGCAGCAACGGCACCAGACCCGGCATGAGCTGATCGAGAATGGATTGCACGGTCGTCACCGTGGTGTGCCCATCCTGACCGGTCACGCGTGACACCACCATGGGGATATTGACGTGGGTCCATTTGTTAACCAGCGCCCCCATGACGAACAGACCGAGAATTGATGCCCCCTCCGTCATTTTTTGCAGGAAACCGCCGCCCATATCACTGACGATGTCCGCGCCTTTACGGTAGCCGTAGGCGACGCCGTAGTAGCGCACCAGCAGACGTACCAGATTGAACAGCACGAAGAACAGAATCGGGCCGAGCAGACTTCCCGTCATGGCGATCCCGGCGCCGAGCGCGGCAAATACCGGGCGGGCGGTTCCCCAAAAGATAGGGTCGCCGACGCCGGCCAGGGGGCCCATCAATCCGACTTTAAGGCCGTTGATGGCGCCATCGTCGATGGGCGCACCGTTTGCCCGCTGTTCTTCCATCGCCATCGTCACGCCCAGAATCGGAGCGGCGACAAAGGGATGGGTATTGAAAAATTCCAGGTGGCGCTTGATCGCCTGTTTGCGTTCTTCCGAATTTTCCGGATATAAGCGGCGGATGACGGGCACCATCGAGAAACAGAAGCCGAGCGCCTGCATACGTTCGAAATTCCACGATCCCTGGAACAGGTTAGAGCGAATAAACACGCCTCGTACGTCGCTGGCAGTGAGTTTTTTTACTTGGGTTGAATCGGTCATGATTTCACTCCTGTTAATCCAGTTCGTTGTCGAGATCGTTGTTGCCCTGAGCGGGAGCCGCTGCGCCTTGAGCCTTGTTGTATTTCGGGCTGACCTGGATATACAACACGGCCATGACGACGCCAATCACACCCAGTGCCACCAGGTTGAAATTGGTGAAGGCCGCGGTGACGAAGCCCAGATAGAAGAACGGCATCAAATAGCCGGCGCGCATCATATTGATGACCATCGCATAACCGACAACGACTATCATACCGCCCGCAATATTCAGGCCGTTGGTGACGACGTCCGGTATAGAGGAAAGCAGGGTATGCACCACTTCGGTCCCGACGGAAATAGCGACGAGAACGGCCGGGATGGCGATACGCATGGCCTGCAACAGCAGAGCGGAGATATGGAGCCAGCTGATCGCCGACAAATTGCCGCGCTCAGCCGCACTGTCCGCCGCATGCTGGAAAGCCACCGTGATGGTGCGAACGATGATGGTCAGCACCTGACCCGCCGCCGCCAGAGGAATAGCCAGCGCGATCCCCGCGCCGACGCTCTGTCCGCCCGCGATGACCAGGATGGTGGAAATAATGGACGCCAGCGCGGCATCGGGCGCCACGGCGGCCCCGATATTCATCCAGCCCAGGGCGATCATTTCCAATGTCCCGCCGATAATAATACCGGTCTTGATATCGCCGAGAACAAAACCAATCAAGGTACAGGCCACCAAAGGGCGGTGAAATTGGAACTCATCAAGAATGGAACCCATCCCTGATATACAAGCTACGATAAATATCAGCACAATCTGAAGCGTGGTGATCTCCATTGTACTTCTCCTGTATGAATAGCATTCTGAGTCTTTAAAGGGTTACGCATCACTATTTTTGGTGTATTAGCGAGCCGCCTTGTTAATTAAATCCATCATATTGATTTTGCTGTCGCTGGATACTTTACGGACCTCCAACTCAATACCGCGATCGGCCAGTTTACGAAATGCCTCAATATCTTTTTCATCTATGGACACGGCGTTATTGACCTGTATTTTCCCTTGTCGATAGGCCATGCCGCCTATATTGACCGACGGCAAATCCACCCCGGCTTCAACCAGCGTTTCGACATCGGTTGGATTGGTAAACAGCAGCATGACGCGGTCGCCAGCATATTTGGGGTTGTTGTAGACACGAATGGCTTTCGCGACGTCCACCACATGCGCGCTGACGCCGGGAGGCGCCACCTGCGTCAGCAGCGTCTTGCGCACATTGTCCGCGGCGACTTCATTACTGACGACAATGATGCGGTTCACGTTGGTTTCTTTGGTCCAACGGGTCGCTACCTGACCATGAATCAAACGGTCGTCGATACGGGCAAGACCGATTTTCATATGCCCGCCGGAGCCTGGGACGGCCGCGGGTGCGGCGACAGGTTTCGCTGCAGGTTTCGCGGGGGCCGGGTCAGCCGTTTTGAGCGCTTTGACGCCAGCGCGGCCCGCTTCAAGGGCGATAGCCACCAAGTCAGCAAAGCTTGGGTCGTCGTCACGTGCCATAAAGGTTTCAACCAACATGGGGATGTTGGCCCCGGTGACCACTTCGTGGTTTTCTTTATCCGTCACCAGACGACTGGCTGCGTTGAAAGGGCTGCCCCCCCAGGTATCGACCAGAAAGAGAACGCCCTGAGCCGTATCCAGCTCGCCGAGTTTGGTTTGGTATTTTTCCAACAGCGTTTCTGCATTTTCGCCGGGAACAAAATCAATCCAGCCGACGTTGTCCTGTTTTCCCAGGATCATTTCAGCTGTATTGAGTAGGGGCCCGGCAGTGGCACCGTGAGTGCATAAGATAATTGCGATACTCACTTGCTACCTCCTCGTTTAACACCCTTTATAAGGTGTGCTGTGTACAGAGAGAACGGGGAGCCGCATCTAAACGAAAGGTTTCCCGTCTTGTTGACAATAGTTCACAAAATGCACGTTTGAGTCTGCTTCATCAGATAAGCGGAGCCGGCCTGGAATGAACTGTGAATCGATTCAATCTGTTCAGAAATATCTGATCCAGCCGTGAATTATTTTATGTTGCGAAAAAATAATTAGTGTGACGCTGGTCCCTAATCCTTGGGGGCAAAATGTGATCTATTATACGAATCCTGAAAAGTGTGCTCTTGTTATCAATATTGACGAAGAAAGTACGTCTATAGAAAAACTTTGTTAAAACCAGAAACAACCTGCTAGAGTTAACTTTCTTTCAATTAAAGAGGAGTTACAGGCGGACGCCTTTCCTATGGACTGTCATCGACGATTCATTTCTATTACACCGGCTGCGGCAGGTGATTGGTACTTCTTAACCGGCCATTCCGGCCCACATCAGCCTCAAGCCGATCGTGCACACACTTCAACCTTATTCAAAAACGCTGTGGCATTAATGTCATTAGTTCGTTCATTTTTCGGAGTCTGACATGGAATTTTTGCTAGATCCTTCAATCTGGGCAGGCTTACTGACGTTGGTGGTACTCGAAATTGTTCTGGGCATCGACAACCTGGTGTTTATCGCCATTCTGGCGGACAAACTCCCGCCAAAACAGCGTGATAAGGCCCGTGTCATCGGCCTGTCGCTCGCCCTGTTGATGCGTCTGGGACTGCTCTCGTTAATTTCCTGGATGGTGACGCTGACGCGTCCGCTGTTTCACGTTGGCGACTTCAGCTTCGCAGGCCGAGACCTGATTTTGCTTGCCGGGGGGATCTTCCTTCTCTTTAAGGCGACCATGGAACTGCATGAACGGTTGGAAAACCGTCCGCATGATCCCAATGCCAGTCGCGAACACGCTAATTTCTGGGCGGTCGTGATTCAGATCGTCATTCTGGATGCGGTTTTCTCTCTGGATGCGGTGATTACCGCCGTCGGGATGGTCAACCACCTGGGCATCATGATGACCGCGGTGGTCATCGCAATGGGCGTGATGCTGCTGGCATCGAAACCGCTGACGCGATTCGTGAACGAACACCCTACGGTGGTGGTTCTGTGCCTGAGCTTCCTGTTGATGATTGGGCTTAGCCTGGTTGCCGAAGGGTTTGGTTTCCATATTCCTAAGGGATACCTCTACGCGGCGATTGGATTCTCTATCGTCATCGAACTGTTCAACCAGATTGCGCGCCACAACTTCGCGAAGCACCAATCGCATCGCCCCATGCGTGAGCGGACCGCCGAAGCGATTTTGCGCCTGATGGGCGCGCGGGCGAAAACCCGCGAACAGGATGACGAGGAAGAACCTCAGCAGCGCATCGAAGAGACGTTCGCCGAGGAAGAACGCTATATGATCAGCGGTGTTCTGACGCTGGCCTCGCGTTCACTCCGTAGCGTCATGACGCCGCGGACGGAAATTTCCTGGGTGGACAGCGAACGTTCCACGGAGGAGATCCGTATTCAGCTGCTGGATACCCCGCATAGCCTGTTCCCGGTCTGCCGCGGGGAGCTGGATGAGCTGGTGGGCGTCGTGCGCGCGAAAGATCTGCTGGTGGCGCTGGAAGAAGGGCAGGATGTGGAAACCTTTGCCGCGGTGACATCGCCTATCGTGGTGCCGGAAACGTTGGACGTCATCAACCTGCTGCCGGTTCTGCGCCGAGCGAAAGGCAGTCTGGTTATGGTGACCAACGAGTTTGGCGTCGTACAGGGGCTGGTGACGCCGCTGGACGTACTGGAAGCGATTGCCGGTGAATTCCCCGACGAGGATGAAACGCCAGAGATCGTTGCCGACGCCACAGGCTGGCTGGTGAAGGGCGGGACCGACCTGCACTCGCTACAGCAGGCGCTGGACATGCAAGATCTAGTAGACCCGAAAGAGGATTACACCTCGCTCGCCGGTCTGCTGCTGGCTCACAGCAATGAGTTCCCGCATGTGGGAGAGGTGCTGGAGTTTAGCCGCCTAAGATTTACCATCATGGCGGCCAGCGAATACCGCATCGAACTGGTGCGTATCGAACGCATTGTCGACCAGCCGGATCACGACGAAGAAGCGTAATTCCTTTACTCTCGGCTGTGCGCATTCGCGCACAGCCTTCTCAATTCAGCGCCGCCTAATCACACTGTACTTTAATCGCCAATCCGCCGCGCGACGTTTCCCGGTATTTCGCATTCATATCCTTTCCGGTTTCATACATCGTTTCGATGACTTTATCCAACGACACCCGAGGTTCTGAGGTGCGTCGTAATGCCATGCGCGATGCGTTAATCGCCTTGACGGCTGCAATCGCATTACGCTCGATACATGGCACCTGTACCTGACCGGCGACGGGATCGCAGGTCAGCCCCAGATTGTGTTCCATTCCAATTTCCGCCGCGACGCAGACCTGTTCGGGGCTGCCGCCCAGCAGTTCGGTCAGACCGGCGGCAGCCATTGAACACGCCACGCCGACCTCGCCCTGACAGCCGACTTCGGCTCCCGAAATCGAGGCGTTCATTTTGTACAAAATGCCGATAGCGCCAGTCGTCATGAAATAGGGCAGGAACACCTGTGGGCCGACGGGTTCAATGAAGCGATCGTAGTAGGCCAGCACGGCGGGAACGATACCGCAGGCCCCGTTGGTCGGCGCCGTGACAACGCGCCCNCCCGCCGCATTTTCTTCATTGACGGCCAGAGCGAACATATTGACCCAGTCGACCACGGTCATCGGATCGCGAGTCAAGGCATCGGACGACATCAGCATACGTCGCAGTGCGGCGGCGCGGCGAGGAACGCGCAACGGCCCGGGCAGCACTCCTTCGGTATTAAGACCGCGGTCGATGCACTGACTCATCGCGCGCCAGACATGCGTAAAATAGTCCTCGATCTCGGCCTGCGGCCGGATGGCCCGTTCATTGCGCAGCATCAATGCGGAGATGGAGAGACCATTCGTTTTACACAGCGCAAGTAACTGCTGCGCCGAGTGATAAGGATAAGGCACGTCCACGGGGTCTAACACGGGCTGGCCGAAGTGGGCCTCATCGACGATGAAGCCGCCGCCGATAGAGTAGTAAGTCTGGCGGTAAATCAGCGCATCGCCCGCGTAGGCGCTCAGCGTCATGCCGTTTTCATGCCGTGGTAGGTTCTCCGAATGGAAAGTCAGGCCATCGGTCTGGGAAAACGTCACGTCATGCTGCCCGTTCAGCGGCAAACGCTGATGGCACGCGACATCCTGAATAAATGTCGGGATAGCATCAATGTCGACAGTGTCCGGCTGATTGCCGGCGAGACCTAAGATGATCGCGATATCCGTATGGTGGCCTTTACCGGTAAGCGCCAGCGAACCGTACACATCGACTTTCACACTATCGGTATTGGCGAGAAGGCCGACCTGCTCCAATTCATCGACGAACTGTTTACCGGCTTTCATCGGGCCGATGGTATGAGAACTGGAAGGCCCGATACCGATCTTGTACATGTCGAAAACGCTTATCACGCACCACTCCTTTGAACGTCCGTCGAACGCCTTTGTTAGGCGGCTAAATATTGGCGCTATTGTAGTGGGATTAAGGGGGGCGAAGGGGGCTTTTCGCATGAAATAAACTTATTTCACCAGGCTATCCAGACCACAAAAATCTAATGTCGGACAGGGGGCGATGGCAATCGGCATAGCGGTTGTGCGAGCAGGCACGATGAAATGTCGCCATAACGTCAAGTGGGGCAAAATGATACGGATTGCCATTGAACGAGAGCGGCGGTTACTGTTGCGAAGGTCATCGGATGGAGGGTTGGGGTGAGGGGGGAGCCGTGCAAAATAACGGACGCGTTTGGATGCTTAAGAGGCCGAGACCTGCAACGCCAGTTGACGAATAATTGTCGCGGTCAGCCCCCATACCCACTGATGCTGAAAGCTGCGCAGATAAACGCGATGCTGGCGATGCTCGCGCTCGAATTCCAGTGAATGATAACGGTGCAGGGCAAGGGCTTCTCGCAGCGGCATTTCGAACACCGCGGCCACCTCGTCCGCCTGCCCCCTCAGCGCCAGGTCTGGGGGCAACAGTCCGAGGACCGGGGTAACTTGAAAGCCGCTAACGCTGTCCTGCGAGGGCAGCGTGCCCAGCACCTGCACACGGGGTGAGGGGATCGCCACCTCTTCATACGCTTCTCTCAGCGCAGTGGCGATCAGGGATGAGTCTTCCGGGTCGGCGGCGCCGCCGGGAAAGGCCACCTGACCTGCATGTGTGCGAAGATTTGCTGCGCGGCGGGTTAACAGCAACGTGGGTTCGCGACGACGAATAATCGGCACCAGCACGGCGGCCTGCCGCTGATAGCGGCTGGGCGGCGTCTTGTCCTGCGCCTGCAACTGGAAACGGGTGATGAACTGGGCCAGGTCGAAAGGCGCTACGGTTTCCGCGTCCGTCGCACGATTTTGTGTGGTGAAATGAGTCATGCCAGCTCCTCGTCGAATCGTTATCAAGAGTGAGACACCAGCAACGGCAAAATACGGCCGACCTTATCAAACGTTTCCTGATATTCCGCCTGCTCCTCGCTGTCGGCGACAATCCCGCCCCCGGCCCAGCAGTAGATCGAACCTCGGTCGGTGACGAGCGTACGGATGGTGATATTGGTGTCCATGGTGCCGCAGACGCTCAGGTAGCCGATGCTGCCGCAATAGGCGGTCCTGCGCTGCGGCTCTAGCTCTTCGATAATCTCCATCGCTCGGACTTTTGGCGCGCCGGTGATGGAGCCGCCGGGGAAACAGGCGCGCAGCAGGTCGGCCGCATGCAATTCAGCGGGCAATTGGGCCTCTATAGTGCTCACCAGATGGTGTACCGCCGGAAAGGCTTCAACCACAAACAGCTCGGGGACGCGGACGGTGCCGGGCGAAGCCACGCGGCCAATATCGTTGCGCAGCAGGTCGACGATCATCAGATTCTCCGCGCGATCTTTGGCTGAGGCAGCCAGACGTTCCGCTTGCCTGACATCATCTGCGGCATCGGGCAGGCGGGGCAGCGTGCCTTTGATTGGGCGGGTCTGAATATGATGGTCGTTCAGCCATAAGAAGCGCTCGGGCGACACGCTGATGACCGTATTATGCGGCAGCCGGATAAAGGCCGAAAAAGGTGCGCGATTGCTGGCGGAAAGACGCAGGAATGCCTGCCATTCGCTGCCTTCATATTGTGCCTGAAAGCGTTGCGCCAGATTGACCTGATAGCAGTCGCCGGCGCGCAGATAATCCTGAACCTGACGAAACTTGGCGCCGTACTCTTCACGCGACATGCTCGCCTGCCAGTCGGAGGTCAACGCAAAGGCGGCGGTGGACGTCGAAGCGCTCTGCGCTTTCAGCCATGCCAGTCGCGGCGCCGGGTCGCCCTGCGTGATCAACGTCAGCCGCCGCTGATGATGGTCGGCAATCAGCGCCCAGTCATACAGGCCCACGGCCATATCGGGGATCGTCATATCCTGCTCAGCCAGTGTCGGCAGCCGCTCCACGCGTCGGCCCAGATCGTAGCCGAACAGCCCGAGCGCGCCGCCTTGGAACGGCAAATCCGGCGTGGGGGTGGCGGTCAGACCTAATCGTTCAAGCTGGTGCTGTAACAGCTGAAAGGGATCTGCAGGCGAAGCCTGGACCTCGTCGCCTTCGGCTATCTCCGTGATGTCTCCGCGTGTTTGCAGTGTGACTCGCGGATCGGCGACCAGAATATCGAACCGGTTATGCGTGTGCTCAGCGGTGCCGGAGTGCAGCAGCATCGCCCAGGGCTGTTCGGAAAGCGGGGCGAACTGGGTTAACAAAGCGTCCGGTTGATACGGCAGAGCATGGTAGACTAACGACATTGGCATATAGATTTTCGGGCGATCTCATACGGGTATTGACCGGAAGTATACCGGTCGCGTGGACATGAAGGCATCACAAAATGCAAGCGTACCACACTCGTGAGCCGTGCGACGTCTATGATGCCGGGATGACCCCGCCAGATTCAGGAGAGAGAAATGTTTGCAGGTATTCCGTCGCTTACGCATGAACAGCAGCAGCAGGCCGTAGAAGAAATTCATCGATTGATCTCGGAAGGGCTCAGCAGCGGCGAAGCTATCGCCCGTGTCGCGGAGGCGCTCCGTCAGGGACATCAGGGAGAGCGCGTTGTCGCGCGCTTTGAGGATGACGAAGATGACGAAACGCGGCAGGAGTAACCGCTGCGGCCCCCTGCCAACGGAGGCTAATTATTCGCTGGCAGGGGCGAGATGTGTCCCGTGACGCTGGAGTTTTTGCACGTTGGTTCCCCATTGGATTACTGCGTTGAAGGGGAGTGAACCTTTCGCATTCCTGCTCGCCAATTGACCCCTTTAATGTTGTGTGGTCGGCACGTCAGGGAGTGTATTGCCCCTGAGGAGAGAGCGTACAGCGCTCAATGATATTAGGTCTGATACCGAGAACGCCGGCGCCACGAAGGCGATAGGCACTCCCCTCCGTCATGTTAATCAAGCTAATGACCTTATGCGTTTGGCTCGGTAATCGCTGTGCCAAAATGGATTTCTTTTCTTTGTTTTCATAAAGACAACGAACATGGTCGTTGATGGCCATAAACGGCGGCGCGCACGTCAAATGCACGGGGTTGTGTATGGAAGAATCACCCCGGTTCCAGCACATGATCAGAGAGCGATGACTACAGGTAAAGAAGAAAGCTTTGTAGTGGACTTCATTCTCTCCTTTCCTTGCACTCCATGACATGTCCTGTACGTGATTCACATTGCCTTCCAGCAGGAGATCGCTGTCTTTTACCTGACTACGCCACTGCTCATCGAGTTCTTTGACGACGGGATGTGTCGTGTTAGTCGGCGGCGAAGTAAAAAAACGCATGTCCCGGCTCTTCACTCGGGCGAGATATTTCAACGACAGGGTATTGAACGGATGATAAAACGCGAACAGGTTGGGAAGCGTGACTGACGCTCCTATCGCCGCGAATATGCCGACCATCGCTGCGATCGTGGCAACGGCGGGGGAAGGATGAAAAAAAACGCAAAACGCGATGGCGGCAAGCAACGTTATCAATGACGACACGATGCTCTGAATCAGTATCGGTCCCGCTTTCTGAGACGCGTTTTCAGGTTCGAGTATCAAACCGCTGTCATCGGCTATCCAGTGTATCCAATAGCTCCCGTCATAGAGTTGATGGGCGCAAAAATACCAGTTGCCCGTGGTGGATAAGCGGTCGAATTGCTCGGGATGTGCATAGTTTAGTTTGTGGGTATAAAAAACGTTCCCTTGATAAATGACGCGCAGATAATCGCCGAACCGGTCTCCGTTGGGGGTGAATGACGTGCTGGGGATCGTAAAGGTGTGAAGCTGATTCAAAATGAAAATCCCTGTTCTCTAAGTGTTTAGCGTCGCCATTTTAGCTTGCGCCCCCCGAGGATAAAACCTTGAACCGGCTCAGTCCTTTTGGCCCTGACCATTCGGCGCCGCCCGGCTGTAGGCGTGTTCCGCCGTTCAACTCGTCCTTTTTGCGCGTCTCCAAAAGCGGCTGTCGGGCATATTAAGGTGGAGGCCGGGGAGCGAGCTTGGCATAATCCTCCCACTCGCATCGGCGCCGCCGGTGCCGAACTAGCCTCCAGCAAAGAGAGAAAGCGTGTCTGCAGCAGCAAACGAGATTGATGATTTTGCCCCTGAGGGCGCATTGGCAAAGGCCATCAAGGGATTCAAACCTCGAGAGCCGCAGCGGCAGATGGCGGCCGCCGTCGCCGACGCCATTGCCCGGCAAAAGCCGCTGGTGGTCGAGGCGGGAACCGGAACGGGCAAAACCTACGCTTACCTGGCGCCCGCGCTCCGGGCCGAAAAAAAGGTGATTATCTCCACCGGCTCTAAAGCTTTGCAGGACCAGCTCTACAGCCGCGATCTGCCGACCGTGGCGCGTGCGCTCAACTATCCCGGTAAACTGGCGCTGCTGAAAGGGCGCTCCAACTATCTGTGCATTGAACGGCTGGAACAGCAGTCGATGACGGGGGGCGATCTTTCCAAGGATAACCTGCGAGAGTTGGTCAAGCTGCGGGGCTGGTCCTCGCTGACCGAAGACGGCGATACCAGCGCCTGCCGCGACGTGCCGGAAGACAGCCACATCTGGCCGTTGGTTACCAGTACTAATGACAACTGCCTTGGCAATGACTGCCCGCACTATAAAGAGTGCTTCGTGGTCAAAGCTCGCCGCCGGGCGATGGATGCGGATGTCGTAGTGGTCAACCACCATCTGTATCTGGCCGACCGGGTTGTTAAAGAGAGTGGTTTTGCGGAGTTGATCCCCGACGGTGACGTCGTAATTTTCGACGAAGCCCATCAAATTCCCGATATCGCCAGTCAATATTTCGGTCAGCAGCTGAGCAGCCGACAGTTGTTCGATTTGGCGCGCGATATGATCATCGCCTATCGCACAGAAGTGCGCGATGCGGCCCAGTTGCAGAAAAGCGCGGACCGGCTGTCGCAAAGCACGCAGGATCTTCGGCTGGCGTTGGGCGATCCCGGTTATCGCGGCAACCTTCGTGACGTTGTCACTGACGCCGGGCTGCAGCGAGCGCTGCTGCTGCTCGATGATGCGTTGGAACTGTGTTATGACGTCGCTAAGCTCTCTCTCGGGCGCTCCACACTGCTGGATGCCGCATTCGAACGCGCTACCCTTTACCGCCATCGGCTAAAACGGCTGCTGGATGTGCAACAGCCTGGTTACAGCTACTGGTATGAATGCACCAGTCGTCATTTCGTGCTGGCGTTAACGCCGCTGTCGGTGTCCGACCGTTTTCATGAAGTGATGAAAGAGAGAGCCGCGAGCTGGATCTTTACTTCCGCCACGTTATCCGTGAACGAAAAAATGGATCATTTCACCGCCCGATTGGGACTGGAAGAAGCGGAAACGTTGCTGCTGCCGAGCCCCTTCGACTATGCCCGCCAGGCGCTGCTGTGCGTCCCGCGTTTCCTGCCGGAANCCGCGCGTCGGGGCAGCGGTAAGCAGCTGGCGCAGATGTTGACGCCGCTGATTCAGGCGAATCAGGGACGCTGCTTTATGCTGTGCACCTCGCATTTGATGATGCGTGAGCTGGCGGCGGAGTTCCGCGCCAGCCTGACCCTGCCGGTATTACTGCAGGGCGAGACCAGTAAAACCCAATTGCTGTCGCAGTTTCTGGCGGCGGGCAACGCGCTGCTGGTGGCGACCAGCAGTTTTTGGGAGGGGGTGGACGTACGCGGCGATGCGCTCTCCTGCGTCATCATCGATAAACTGCCGTTCACCTCGCCGGACGATCCGCTACTGAAAGCGCGGATGGAGGATTGCCGCCTGCGCGGGGGCGACCCGTTCAATGACGTGCAACTGCCAGACGCGGTTATCACCCTGAAGCAGGGCGTGGGACGGCTGATCCGCGACGTCGACGATCGCGGCGTACTGGTCATCTGCGACAACCGTCTGGTGATGCGACCTTACGGCGAAGTCTTTCTCAATAGTTTGCCGCCTGCGCCGCGCACGCGAAGCCTGCCGCAGGCGGTGGATTTCCTGACGCGCAAAGCGTAGCGGCGTTCCGACTCTGTGCTATCATGCGCGCCGTTATACGTTTATTTCCCGCCTGAGGTTGGCATGTCTACGCGAATTTTAGCGCTTGATACCGCAACGGAAGCCTGTTCCGTTGCCTTGTGGAATGAAGGTGAAGTCCACGCATTGTTTGAAGTTTGTCCCCGCGAACATACCCAGCGTATTTTGCCGATGGTTCAGCAGATCCTGAGCGAACAGGGCCTGACGCTGAGCGATATGGATGCCCTAGCGTTTGGTCTTGGCCCCGGCAGTTTTACCGGCGTGCGTATCGGCATCGGCATCGCGCAGGGGCTGGCGCTAGGGGCGGACCTGCCGATGATCGGCGTGTCTACGCTGGCTACGCTGGCGCAAGGCGCCTTTCGACTGACCGGCGCCAACCAGGTCCTCACGGCGATAGATGCCCGCATGAGCGAAGTCTACTGGGCGCAGTATCGCCGCGATGAGCAGGGCATCTGGCGCGGTGAGGATACGGAAGCCGTGCTTGCGCCCGCGCAGGTGCAGACGCAGACGGCGGCGCTCAACGGTGAGTGGGCGACGGCTGGCACCGGCTGGCAGACATACCCCGAATTGACCCGTCCCGCCGATGCGGCGCTGCAAGATAGCCTATATCTGTTGCCGCAGGCGGAAGATATGTTGCCGCTGGCCTTACAGCACTGGCAATCGGGCGCGACATTACGCGTTGAGCAGGCCCAGCCGCGCTATCTGCGCAATGAAGTCGCCTGGAAAAAATTGCCGGGCCGTGAATAACCAATAACCGCAACTTATTGCATGACTTATAGTCAAATCATCAGGCTATTAAATAAGGTACATGCTATGTCGAGTGAACGGCAGTGGAGTCGTCGAGTGAAGCGCGTTGTCTGCAGGTCGGGCCGCTATGGGCTGCTGCTGCTTTCGCTGGGCGCGTTGACCGCGTGCGTCACCGTCCCCGAGTCTTTGCGTGGGACATCGGAAACGCCGCAGATGGATTTAGTCCGGGTGATGAGCGCGCCCGCGGTTTACGTGGGTCAGGAGTCACGCCTGGGCGGACGGGTGGTGGCGGTGAGCAACGAGGCGAATCGCACCCGCCTCGAAATTAGCAGCATGCCGTTGGATGCCGGCGCCCGACCAATTTTAGGGGTGCCATCGGAAGGTCGTTTCGTCGCTTACGTCAACGGTTTCCTCGAGCCGACGGATTTTAACCAGCAACTGGTCACCGTCGTAGGGCCTATTACCGGTTCCGAACAGGGCAAGATAGGCAATCGTCCTTACCATTTTGTCGTGGTGCAGGCCGACCGATATAAACGCTGGCGTGTCGTGCAGCAACTGGCGCCGTCCGCGGGGATGTACGATCCCTGGTGGGGATATCGCGGCCGTCCCGGTTGGGGACCGCGCTGGGGATGGGACGACGGGTCGGGACCGGCCAGACTGGAAACGATCGTGACGGAATAGCCGTGCTGCAACCAGTTGTCCTTCCGCATGACGATGTAAGGTGCGTTTCGCGTGTGGAGGGGGCTAACCGGTTGGCGAGTTCCGGCGCACTGATGAACTAGGGTGACTGCGGTCGCCTTATTTTTTGTGAATGATGGCATAGGCGATTACCTATTTACCGAAGGACGAGTACGTCGCTTGTGGGAGTGATGTGACATCTCGAACACCGTCCCGTTCGCCGCCTGAGAAGACCTATGGAGTGAAGTCTTGGAAAAAATTTGGTTAGCGCGCTATCCGACCGATGTTCCCGCAGAGATCGATCCGGATCGCTATTCGTCATTGATGGAACTATTCGAAAATTCGATGGCGCGAAATGCCGATCGTCCAGCGTTTATCAATATGGGCGAGACGATGACCTTTCGTCAGTTGGAACAGCGCAGCCGGGCATTTGCCGCCTATTTACAGCACCAGCTCAAATTGAAGAAGGGCGACCGCGTCGCGCTGATGATGCCTAACCTGCTGCAATATCCGATTGCGCTATTCGGCATCCTCAGAGCAGGTATGGTCGTGGTGAACATTAATCCGCTATACACCCCGCGTGAGCTGGAGCACCAGTTAAACGACAGCGGCGCCAGCGCGATGGTGATAGTGTCCAACTTTGCCCATACGCTGGAAAAAGTGGTGTTCAACACCCCGGTGAAGCACGTGATCCTGACCCGTATGGGGGATCAGCTTTCGGCCGCCAAAGGCACGCTGGTCAATTTCGTCGTCAAATACATCAAGCGGCTGGTGCCGAAATATCATCTTCCCGACGCCATCTCCTTTCGCAGCGTGCTGCAACAGGGCAAACAGATGCCCTATGTCCGTCCTGAACTGGATCGCGGCGATTTGGCCTTCCTGCAATACACCGGCGGAACCAGCGGCGTGTCCAAGGGCGCTATGCTGACGCATCGCAACCTGCTGGCTAATTTGACTCAAATCCGCGCCGCCTATGGTTCGTTGCTGCACGAAGGCAACGATTTGGTGGTGACGGCATTGCCGCTGTATCACATTTTTGCGCTCCTCGTGAACTGCCTGTTGTTCATCGAAATGGGCGGTCAGAACTTGCTCATTACCAACCCGAGAGATATTCCAGGGATGGTCAAAGAGTTAGCCCGTCATCCGTTTACCGTTATCAGCGGCGTCAATACGCTGTTCAATGCACTCTTGAACAACGACGAATTTCATCGGCTGAACTTTTCGACGCTGCACCTCTCCGTGGGCGGCGGCGCGTCGGTACAGCAGGCGGTGGCTGAACGCTGGGAGGCGCTGACCGGCAACCATTTGCTGGAAGGATACGGACTGACGGAAAGCTCGCCGCTGGTCACCGGCAATCCCTACGACATGCAGCAGTACACCGGCAGCGTCGGGTTGCCTATTCCTTCAACGGAGGTTCGCATCGTCGATGAAAACGCGAATGATGTGGCGCTGGGTGATGCGGGAGAGCTATGGGTTCGTGGGCCTCAGGTCATGAAGGGCTACTGGAATCAGCCGGAGGAAACGGCGGCGGTGCTTAAAGACGGATGGCTGGCTACAGGTGACATTGTCACGTCGGACGAGCAGGGGTTTTTACGCATCGTCGACCGTAAAAAAGACATGATTCTGGTTTCGGGGTTTAACGTCTATCCGAATGAGATTGAAGATGTCATCGTCCGTCATCCTGACGTGGTGGAAGCGGCTGCGGTTGGTGTGCCGAGCGAGATATCGGGCGAAGCGGTGAAGGTGTTTGTCGTCCGTCGTCCCGGCAGCGTGCTGGAAACGGAAGCGCTGATTGCCCACTGCCGTCGCTATTTGACGGGTTATAAGGTGCCTCGTCAGTTCGAATTTCGCGATGAATTGCCGAAATCTAACGTCGGCAAAATTTTGCGGCGTGAACTTCGGGATCAAACCAAACCGTCCTAGGCTATTGTTATATCAGATTGTTTACGGGTCGTTAGCAGGTTATGGTTTACCCCGTCACGTGTGCATTCAGTCATCCGCGATGGACGCCCCGAATTAACCTGAATATGAATGCACTGCGCGGCAACCTTGAGTCATTGGGGTTGCCGATGTTTTGTCTTCGTACGATTTGCGATTTTACGCTCTCATGTCAGGCGCGCCGGCCTTCTCCGACGCGCCTTTTATCGCCATGACCATTGTTGGACATAACCAAGAGAATGATGTTTTGAATTATCAGTTGATCACTACCGATGCCGGGTTATCACAGGTTTGCGCGCAGGCGCGCGCTACAACGCAGGTGGCGCTGGACACCGAATTTGTCCGTACACGCACTTATTATCCGCAGTTGGGACTGATTCAACTGTACGACGGCGAAACGCTGTCGCTGATCGACCCCCTCCCGATCGAAGACTGGACGCCGTTTAAAGCGTTGCTCGGCGACGCCAATGTCACCAAATTTCTGCATGCGGGCAGCGAAGATCTGGAAGTGTTCCTGAACGCGTTTGGCTGTGTGCCGACGCCGTTTATCGACACGCAGATTCTGGCTGCGTTTTTAGGTAAGCCGTTGTCCTACGGGTTTGCTGCGCTGGTGGCGGATTATCAGCAGGTGACGCTTGATAAAAGCGAATCCCGCACGGACTGGATGGCGCGTCCGTTGAGCCAGAAACAGTGCGACTACGCGGCGGCCGATGTGTTCTATCTGCTGCCGATGGCCAAAACGCTGGTGGAGCAGACGGAGGCAAGCGGCTGGATGGAGGCGGCGATGGATGAGTGCCTGCTACTGTGCCGCCGACGTCAGGACATTCTGGCGCCGGAACTGGCTTACCGCGAGATAAGCAACGCCTGGCAGCTGCGAGGCCGACAGCTGGCCTGTCTGCAGCGTCTGGCCGACTGGCGTCTGCGCAAAGCGCGCGAACGCGACAGCGCGGTCAACTTTGTCGTGCGCGAGGAGCATCTGTGGCAGGTGGCACGTCATCTGCCGACGTCGCTGGGCGAGTTGGATTCGCTGGGGCTGAGCGGACCGGAAATTCGCTATCACGGCAAAACGTTGCTTGCACTCGTCGCGGAAACGGCTGCATTGAATGAGGCCGACTTCCCGCCGCCGGTGGCGAATCTGCTGGATTACCCCGGTTACAAGGCGGTATTCAAAGAGATCAAAGCGTTGATACAGGCGACCAGCGCCAGCAGCGGATTATCCGCAGAACTGCTGGCTTCCCGCCGTCAGATTAATCGTCTGCTCAACTGGTACTGGAAACTGTCCATCGGGGGGAATACGCCCGAACTGGTCAGCGGCTGGCGCAATACGCTGTTCGGCGATGCGCTGCGGGCTATTTTGAACCGCGATTAAGACTAAAGGCGTTGCAGGCGTTGGCGTTGACTGGCGTTTGCAATGTCCTGACACCGCAGGAAAGGGCATTACTCGCTTGATCTCTTGGCAGGGGGCGTGCTGAGAATGCGGGGAACAAAGACGAGAAAGGCGAATCGCCGCGAACCGCCCCGAATATGCTTAGCACGTATCGGACGCGGCCGCGGCGCGATGGTTACTTCGGCGTTTCTTCCGCTTCCGGCAAGGTGACGTTAAGTTCCAGAACGGAAATATCGTCGCCTTTTTGTTCCAGTTGGACGGACACCATTTGCGGGTCAATCTGCACGTATTTGCAGATCACTTCCAGAATGTCTCGTTTCAACTGTGGCAGATAATGGGGTTCGCTGTCCCCACGGCGCCGCTCCGCGACAATAATTTGCAGCCGTTCCTTGGCGATATTGGCTGTCGCTTTTTTGCGGGACAGAAAGAAATC
Organism: Lonsdalea quercina subsp. quercina; assembly: GCF_000688695.1. Classification (GTDB taxonomy): domain Bacteria; phylum Pseudomonadota; class Gammaproteobacteria; order Enterobacterales; family Enterobacteriaceae; genus Lonsdalea; species Lonsdalea quercina_D. Next base: position 82,386 of record NZ_JIBQ01000005.1, read on the forward strand.
GAGTAAGGCCATGGTTTACCCCCCAAAAAGTCGTTTGAGGAAGCTCTTCTTCTCTTCCTCGATAAAGCGGTAAGGGCGTTCTTCACCCAGTAAGCGATCTACTGTGTCGGCATAGGCTTTACCAGCATCGGCCGAATCATCCAGGATTACCGGCTCGCCCTGGTTNGATGCGCGCAATACCGACTGATCTTCGGGAATGACGCCCAGCAGCGGAATCCGCAGAATTTCCAGTACGTCCTCCATGCTCAGCATATCGCCACGGCTGACGCGGCCTGGATTGTAACGGGTCAACAACAGATGCTCTTTGATCGGTTCTTCGCCGCGTTCGGCGCGGCGTGATTTGGATGACAAAATGCCAAGAATTCGGTCGGAGTCACGTACGGATGAGACTTCCGGGTTGGTGGTAATCACCGCTTCGTCCGCAAAGTAGAGTGCCATCAGCGCGCCGGTTTCGATCCCCGCCGGCGAATCGCAGACCACGAAGTCGAAATTCATTTCATTCAGGCCGTCCAGCACTTTTTCGACGCCTTCACGTGTCAGCGCGTCTTTGTCACGGGTCTGAGAGGCGGGGAGGATGTACAGATTTTCAGTGCGCTTATCTTTAATCAGCGCCTGATTCAGCGTCGCATCACCTTGAATGACATTGACGAAATCGTAAACAACGCGGCGCTCGCATCCCATGATCAGGTCAAGGTTGCGCAGGCCGATATCAAAGTCGATGACAACTGTCTTTTTGCCTTTTTGGGCTAAACCGGTAGCAATGGCCGCGCTTGAAGTAGTCTTGCCAACGCCCCCTTTACCCGATGTAACAACGATGATGCGTGCCATAAATGATTCCTTGATAAGGGCTTAGTCTAGAGTTTGTATGTTCAGAACATTGTCCAGCAGGTTGAGATTTACCCGTGCAGCCTGCCCAAAAAAATCTTGCGGTATCTGGTCACTGAGCCAGTATCGGCCCGCGATGGATACCAACTCTGCGGCCAGATGGGTGCAGAAGATCTGACTGTCAACATCGCCAGAAACACCTGCCAGGGCTCGGCCCCGCATCATGCCGTAAATGTGTATATTGCCGTCTGCGATAATTTCGGCGCCCGCACTCACGCTGCTGGTGACGATGAGATCGCAGTTACGCGCATAAATCTGTTGCCCGGAACGAACGGGCGCGCTGATCACCTTGGTTTTCACCGGCTCCGGAGGCGGGGCGGCGGGTTCAGTGGCCCGGCGCTCTTTACCTTCGTTCAACAGTGGGAGACCCGCGCGGACGATAGCTTGTTTGAGCTGCTCGTCCTTGCAGCCGCTCACGCCGACCACGCGCAGACCAGAAGCGGCAACGGCTTGCTGTAGCGTCACCCAATCGGTGTCGGCGGTCAGTGTTGAGACATTGATGACAACGGGCGCGTTTTTAAGAAACGCGGGAGCCTGTTCGATTTTTTCCTGCAGGGCTTGATAAATTACCTCGGGTTGAGATTCATGCAAATGAACCACCGATAAGGTAAAGCTGCTGCCTTTTAACTCAATTGGCGATTGTGACATCTATCCTGACTCAGTTTCGGCATCTTTAAACCCCCAGAGTAACATTTAACTATGATATTCCAGAGCGCTATAAGCATGTTATAGTCACCTGTATATACAGGCAATACACGATACCCATTTAATTTAGAGTAAAAATATGTTTTGTGCGATCTATAGAAGTAACAAACGGGATCAGACATATCTCTATGTCGAAAAAAAAGACGATTTTTCGCGCATTCCTGAAACGCTGATGAAAAGTTTCGGCGCGCCGACTTTCGTGATGCTTTTACCGTTGGATGGACGGAAAAAACTGGCTTCGGCTGATATCGACAAGGTGCGGCAATCGCTTAAAGAACAAGGATTTTATCTTCAGGTGCCCCCGCCGCCGGAAAACCTGCTAAATATACATCATGGGTCGGTTGAAAAATAATAGGGTTATTATTTTCGGACAATACCTTATCGCCACGAGATATTAATCAGCTCGTAACGAAAAATAGTCAGGTCGCAAATTAATCTCTGTACTGACTTTTATTCGGGCTGCATTTCATTCCCTGATTTTATATACAGTAATTTGCCGGTTTAATTGTTTATCCGTCCTTATTGGGCTTCTCTGAGGGACTTTTTTTCCTTAAGGATAAAGACGGACTCCGACGACATTTTCGCTCACGTTTGTGTGCTTATCTTTTTGTCATCACTATCGGTATGATGGGGAGCCTGGCGCCGCGGGCGTGCCAGGGTCAATATCTCAACAGACAGGTCAGGAGATGATGCATGTATCAGCACAGAGACTGGCAGGGGGCGTTACTGGACTTCCCTGCGAATAAAGTAGTGTGTGTCGGCAGCAACTATTCCGAACACGTCCGGGAAATGGGCAGCGCCACTTTTCCAGAGCCGGTGTTGTTTATCAAACCGGAAACGGCGATCTGCGATCTACGTCAGCCCTTAGCGATTCCCGGCGACTTGGGAGCGGTACACCATGAAATCGAACTGGCCGTTCTGATCGGCACACCGCTAAAGCACGCGAATGAAGACCGTGTCGCTCGGGCCATCACTGGCTATGGCGTGGCGCTGGATCTGACGCTGCGCGAACTACAGGCCTCCTTTAAGAAGGCCGGTCAGCCGTGGGAAAAGGCGAAGGGCTTCGATGGGTCTTGTCCGATATCCGGTTTCATTCCTGTTGCAGAATTCGGGGACCCGCAGAATACCGATCTGACTCTGAGCATCAACGGCGAAGTGCGGCAGCAGGGAAATACGCGCGACATGATAACGCCGATTTTACCGTTGATTGCCTACATGAGCCGCTTCTTCACCCTGCGGGCAGGGGATATTATTCTGACCGGGACACCGCAGGGCGTCGGGCCGCTGCAGTCGGGCGATGCGCTGAAAATTACCTTGAATGATAAAGAGCTGGAAACCCGCGTGATTTAATCAACATCAGGCCATCTGTCCTGTGCGGCAGGTGGCTTCTCCTTATTACCTCGTTAAACATGTTAGACGGGCCGTTTCCCGTCACCTTGGATACTATTGCAATGAATCAATCACCTTTTTGGCAACACAAAACGCTGGCGGAAATGTCTGATGAAGAGTGGGAAGCCCTCTGCGACGGCTGCGGCCGCTGTTGCCTGAATAAGCTTATTGATGCGGATACTGAAGAGCTTTACTTCACCAATGTCGCCTGTAATCAGCTGAACATAAAAAGTTGCCAATGCCGCAACTACGCCCGTCGGTTCGAGTACGAACCGGACTGCATCAAGCTGACAAGGGAAAATCTGTTGTCCTTCGAATGGCTGCCAGAAACCTGTGCTTACCGCCGGATCCATGAAGGCAAAGGTCTCGCGAGTTGGCACCCCCTGATTGCCGGTTCAAAACAGGCAATGCATCAGGAACGTATCTCGGTGCGCAATATCGCCGTCCGCGAGCGTGACGTCGTCGACTGGCAAGACCATATTCTGAACAAACCGGATTGGGCGCGGTAACCTTAAGATAACGATGGGGACAGCTGCTGCGGGGGGCATGCATGTGGCACCTGTGGGGCAATATCCGGCAGGTTTGCGGGCAGGATGTGGCGCTGACCCGCGCAATGACGAGTCCTCTTTGCTCCTAAAACGCTAGGGCACTGTGAGCAGATTTCTGGCCGATGCGTCGTCCAACATGAGAGCGCGTCCGATGCTGCCGGCGTTCGCATTAGGGCGCATTAACGCGAGCGATTGATCATACTTTCGCGCTGTGTTGGGCGTGTTGACCGATTGACTTCAGCATCCTCAATCTGATCAATCCGCTTACGGGTCTGATAAGGTACCAGTAAGGAGCAAATTTACGCTGTGCGTTTTTATCCAGGCAGAGGATCCGTGTCTCTGTTCTCAACCGAGTAGACCTGTTGCCTAATCGCTCAATGGAGAAGCTCAGGGCGAGTTTGGCTGAGGCTGGCTCGCTGAAGGCGAAAAAATCGTCTGCATCAACGAGTGGGGTTTGACCGTAATCCGATCTCCAAAATTTCCCCGCCAATCCAAACACAATATCCTGATCGCTTCTTTGTTCTAAAATCGTGAAATTTTCCATATTGAAGGGTTTTCGTGACGCAAAATCCTTGCCCTGTAGCCGGTCAAGTAGTCGTATTGGCAGTTCGCGCAGAGTAATGGCACTCCGGAATAAATAATCGTTATCGGGTCGGTAGTTAAGCACCGCTGCCATCACATGTTCAGGTGTTGAAGAGACGTTCAATGCGTGTCTTTCGCTGAAATGATAGGTAGGTAAGTACGCATCAATTAAGTCCATGTTGATTTCCCAATGAAGACGTTGGTGGAGGGGGAATGTTTCGTGCTGTGAAACATGTGGGCATACCTGCAGGTGGTCAGATCCGACGCCCCGAATAGAGCACATAAGGATAAAGCGCAGAGTATACCAGTACTCAGATCACGAATATCCCTGAATCAACCTTGCGGATTATGGGGCGCCGTCGGCGCTGTTGGCAGAATGCCTGGGCATGGTACGGAATACCCCCGTGGTTGACGTCACAAACTATGGAAGTATTCATAACTGATGTGCGGGTTCGTGTTTTGATGTTGTGGGGCATGCCTTGAATGACACGCGTATCAACACGGTTTAGGCTTGCCCCTCGGCTATGACGACATTAAGTGCGGCAAAATGGGCCGCGCGCTGTTACTCCTCGTCGGTTTTCTTGACCGTCCCCAGTTTGATGGTTTCAACAATCATATCGTTGATATCCTCCGCCACCGCAGCGGCATCCTCATCGTCCAGCTTGGACAAATGCTCATAGTCAGATTTCACCACCCGTGTTTCCGCAAGCTTTCTTAGGCTCTCTCTTTGCTCGTCGTTCATGATGGAAATCATGAATCCAATGACGGTTCGCAGCGCGGTGACTTCTTTTAAAAGATAGAGATCGGCAGTAATCATGGTTGGTATGTCCCATTGAATGGCGATGGAGTGTAACCCTCAATATAGCGCATAAATTCAAGGGGTATTAATGCGCAGAGGAACAGCCGTCAGCGGTAATAAATGCGTGCGGTGGACCGCGTGAAGGTGAAGCGTCAGGCGGCGAAGAGACTGGGGGGAGGTGGAAAACGCGCAGCGCCTATCGTTTTAGCGCTCGCGAGGTCGCAATAAAAAGCCCTGAAAAACAGGGCTTTCATCACTAAGAAACTTTATTTGTCGGACGTAAAGTAGTCTTTGTCGCCTTCCATCGGAATGTAGGCGCGGACCCACTCATTGCCGTCAATGATTTCCCAGCTATGGCCAGGACCTTTCAGATCTTCCGCCAACAGGACAGTACCCGGCGCGATGATGAAAGTAGAGCCGTTGCTGACTTTAAATTTCAGCGTGCCTTTCAGCGTGATCACGTACTGCTTTCTCGGGGCGGCATGGGTATTTTTTTCCCAGTCCTCGGTCGAGTTGCTGATCCAAAATTTTTGTGTCGGGATCTTTTCCAGCGCAGGAATACTGCCTTTAACAAAGCTGGAATTGTCGCCTTCGACGTTGATAAGTTTGATTGCGGGGATTCTGACTTCTTCTGCGACTGTGACCTTGCCAGATTCACAGTAGCCTTTCAGGGACACGGCCAAAGCTGCAGCCATAAACAGGAACGCTTTTGCTTTTTTCATCTACTCGAGCCTAAAAAGATAATGGTTTTATTAGCCTGAATATAGTCAGGCTGGCGGAAGATGTTAGAGGAAAGCGATAAAAACGCCATCAATCGCTGCCAGTGGTAAAACCGATGAAACGGCGGTCGGTCTAAGACCTGAGAAGGGCAGTTGAAAGACGAATCGGGGGGGAAGAGGAATGTGGTTTGGGACGAAGACGGCCCGGCTGAGCGTTGACAGGCAGCCGGGCGGTAGAGCGAAAGGGGATTAGTGGAACAGGTCGCGGCGTTTGGGTCTGAACAGCTGAGCAATCAGCACCAGCGCGCAAACCAGCAGATAGGCGCCGAAGATCACGATCATCCACTGCGGCATTTCCAGTCCCATAAAGTGCCACTGACGTTCGGCACAGTCACCCGAGGCGCTGAACACGGCCGGGACCCATTTGTCCAAAGGCAGCCATGAAGGGAAGTTGACGAAAAAGTCGCAGGTGGCGAAAGGCGAAGGGTGAAGCTGAATATCGGTATGTTTCAGCGCCAGCAGCAGTCCTTCGAAAGCGCTGTAAAGCCACAGTGCGATGGCCGGTAAACGAATCACGACGCTGCCTGGCGCAATAGCGCCGACAAGTCCGGCCGCCATGACGCCAAACAGCGCGTTACGTTGATAAATGCAGAGAACGCAGGGCTTCAACAGCATCACATGCTGAAAATAGAGCGCGATCAGTTCGAAGATTAGGCTGGTCAGCGCCAGAAGCAGCCAGGCCGCCCGGCCATGTGAGCAACGGTTTAAATATCGCAACATCAGCAGCATAAAAGTATTCCATGCAAAACGTTCGAATTATAACAGCGCTATCAATTTCGCTGTCCTCACAAAGAGTGATGCTCTCAGTAATAACGACTGTCTGAGAGAAGAAATCATCTTTTCTTCAGGGCGGGAATTTTTCGCCGTGCAGCGCATACTCTTTTGTTTTTAAAGGTGATATCAGCAAGAAACGGATGTTTTCACCTGAGAGTTACTATACACGATATAGGCGGGTGGATGGACTGGCGCGGCAGGTTATATCGGCAGCGATCACAACAAATATGTGTCAGGCTGTAAATTGTCAGGCGAAGGCGGCGTTATCGTAGCCCTTTACCTTCAAGGCATGACGAATGACCCCGATAAATCAACCCTGAAGACCCACCAAAAAAGAAAAGCTGCCCAGGATGTGTTCCACGTCATAACTCGGCATTTTTCTCCCCCTTAAAACTTCTTACAATATAAAATAAGCCCCTAATAAGAATTTCTCGGTGATGTGAGCCTCAGTGTCGCTGTCTGAGCCGGTGTGCGGGGGTTCGCTACTGGATTGTTTTGTCACTCCCGGAAACTATGTGATGGTAAAGGGGTTTGTTATGATGATGTTTACTTTCTTAGGTAAGCATCGCTACGGAATATAAACTTATGGTTATAAAGGCGCAAAGTCCGGCGGGATTCGCGGAAGAGTATATTGTTGAAAGTATATGGAATAATCGTTTCCCCCCTGGAACCCTCCTGCCAGCAGAAAGGGAATTATCCGAGCTCATTGGCGTAACGCGTACCACGCTGCGGGAAGTGTTGCAGCGTCTGGCTCGTGACGGTTGGCTGACCATACAGCACGGAAAGCCGACCAAGGTAAATAACTTCTGGGAAACCTCCGGTCTGAACATCCTGGAAACGTTGGCACGTCTCGACCATGATCGCGTGCCGCAGCTCGTCGACAACCTCCTGTCTGCGCGAACGAATATCGCGGGCATTTTCATTCGGACCGCGGTGCGTCAGCATCCCGAACAGGCGCTGGAAATTCTTCAGCAGGCCGATACCGTGAGCGATACACCGGATGCTTTTGCAGAACTGGATTACACGATATTTCGGGGACTGGCGTTTGTTTCGTCCAACCCGATTTATAGCCTGATTCTAAACGGGTTAAGAGGGTTGTATATTCGGGTCGCTCGCTACTATTTTTCCAATCTCGACGCTCGCGAGCTGGCGCTTAAGTTTTATCGCCAACTCGGTGTCCTGTGCCGTGAAGGTCGCTACGAACAGGTGCCGGAAACCGTGCGCGAGTACGGTAAACAAAGCGGCGCCATCTGGCATGGTATGCAGAACGCCATTCCGCACGATTTGGCCGGGGGCGGCCGCTGATCTGAGCGAATAAAAAAACGGGTAACCCTGTCAAAGCGGTTACCCATTTTTTTATCTGTCGGACGGCTAGGGCTGATTACGAGGCGGGCAGCGGTCGATCAATTCTACGCTGCCATCTTCATTCAACTGCTCCATAAATACTTCAAATCCCCACAGTCGATACACGTGTTTCATGACCTCATGACTGCTCTTGTCGAGTGGGGCCCGGTTTTGCGGGATATAGCGTAGCGTCATTGAGCGGCTGCCGCGCAGATCAACATTCCAAATCTGTATGTTGGGTTCAATATTGCTCAGATTGTACTGCGCGGAGAGCTCCTGACGGATCTTCTTGTAGCCTTCCTCATTATGGATCGCCGCAATCTCCAGATAGTTATTGCTGTCATCATCCAGCACGGTGAACAACCGGAAATCACGCATCACTTTCGGCGACAGGAACTGGCTGATGAAGCTTTCGTCTTTGAAGTTCTGCATCGCGAAATGCAGCGTATCCAGCCAGTCCGCACCGGCGATGTCCGGGAACCAATGGCGGTCTTCCTCCGTGGGTTCCTGACAGATACGTTTGATATCCTGAAACATGGCGAAGCCCAGCGCATAGGGGTTGATGCCGCTGTAATAAGGGCTGTTGTAGGGCGGTTGATAAACCACGTTGGTGTGGCTGTGCAGAAACTCCATCATAAAGCGATCGGAGACTTTGCCCTCGTCGTACAGATGATTAAGGATTGTGTAATGCCAGAAGGTGGCCCAGCCTTCGTTCATCACCTGCGTCTGCTTCTGCGGATAAAAGTACTGACTGACCTTCCGCACGATGCGCAGCACTTCACGCTGCCAAGGTTCCAGCAGCGGCGCGTTCTTCTCCATGAAGTAGAGCAGGTTTTCCTGCGGTTCTGCCGGATAACGCGGCGTTTTTTCCGGCGCGGATTCGAGTTCGCGCCGTGGCAGGGTCTTCCAGAGGTCGTTCACCTGACTTTGCAGATAGGCTTCACGACTTTTCTGCCGTAGCTGCTCCTCTTCGAGCGAAATTTTCTGCGGACGCTTATAACGGTCCACGCCGTAATTCATCAAGGCGTGACATGAGTCGAGCAGGCGTTCCACTTCGACCACGCCATAGCGCTCTTCACAGCGTGCGATGTACTGGCGGGCGAAAATCAGGTAATCGACGATGGAGCTGGCGTCGGTCCAGCTGCGGAACAGGTAGTTGCCTTTGAAAAAGGAGTTATGGCCGTAGCAGGCGTGCGCGATGACCAGCGCCTGCATGGTCATGGTGTTCTCTTCCATCAGATAGGCGATACACGGGTTGGAATTGATGACGATTTCATAAGCCAATCCCTGCTGCCCGTGCTTATACAGTTGCTCGGTCTCGATAAACTTCTTGCCGAACGACCAGTGGGTATAGTTGATGGGCATGCCGATGCTGGAGTAAGCATCCATCATCTGCTCGGAAGTGATAATTTCAATCTGGTGGGGGTAGGTGTCTAACCGATATGACTTGGCAATCCGGTCGATTTCATCCAGATAGACCTGAAGCAAATCAAACGTCCAGTCTGGCCCATCGCTCAGACATTGTGGGCTTTTCACCCGATCATCAATTGATACAGCCATCTGCGCGCCCTCACAATTACTTGTCACCACATTATCGCGTGACACTGTTTAATCGTAGTTCAATCTGAAAAATCAGTGGCATGGATGTGTATTATCCGGTTGGCGAGTGATTCATCTTACGACGACGCCGCTTCACCCGCGTAATAAATAAAAGCTATATCAAAGAGGTTCCTGTCATCGGGGAAATCTGTCGGGATGTGGGGCGACGCGGGTCGTTGCGTGCCGGTGCCGGTTAAACGACGATGCTGGTTGGTGGAGTCTCACGACCCGGCCAGGGTATCCACCGGGCCGGACGCAAAATGAAGCTACGCTCACGAACCGTCAACGACGGGAGAGATGGCTGAGCGAGACCATGAGCACGGAGAGCAGAATCAATGCGCCGACCGGGGCAAGGACGCTCCAGGGCGCGCGTTCGACATACGGCATGCCTTCCGCCAGAATTCGGCCCCACTCCGGCGCGGGCGGCTGTTGCCCCAGCCCCAGAAAACCCAGTGAAGCCAATGCCAGCGCGATGCCGGGAAGGCGGAGCATGGCGTGGCGCACCAGCGGCCCCAACAGGCCCGGTAAGGTGTAACGCAACAGGCATTGACGGCGACCCATACCCAAAACGGGAGCGATGCGCACATAGGGACGCGCATGAATTTCGGTCACCAGCGCGGCGGTATGCGCGGCCAGCGGCGCCCAACTGACCAGCATGACGGCGACCGCCGCGCCGGTGATGGAGGGGCCGTACAGCGCGGCCACCCCCATTCCCGAAATGACCGGCGGCAGGGCGTTCGTCATTTCAATCGGTCCGTTAAACAGCCGGGGAAATAGGCCGATGCATAACCCGATCGCCAGACTCCCCAACGTGACGACCAGCGCGGTCGCCAAAGTGACGATCGCGCCGTGGGCGACGCGAGCCAACAGGTCGCGCCCGGTGGCGTCTGCGCCGAAAGGCAGCATGAGCGAAGGTGTTTGCAGGCGCATCAAGTCTGAAGAGAGCGGATCGCGCGGCAGCCCGGCGACCAACAGCAGCGCAAGCAAGCCTCCCGCCAGCGCAGGGATCCCGTAAGCGCCCGGACGAATAGGGCCTGAGTTTATCGGCACCGGCAGTGATGCTGTAGCGATCGCGCGGCCCAGCAGCGTCCGGCGCAGCAGCCCCATGCCGCCGCCCGCCGCCGTGGCGATCAGTAGCAGGAGTAGCATGCCGCACTGTAACGCAGGCAGATCCTGCGCGGCCGATGCGCCAAGCGTAGCGCGTCCCAAGCCGGGGATAGCGAAGACCTTTTCGACGGCAACCGCGCCGCCGGTCAATCCTACCAATACCAACCCGACCTGAGGCAGAACCGCAGGAAGCGCACGGCGCATCACCGCCAGCAGACACGCGGTGCGCGAGAATCCGGCGACGCTCCAGGTGATCAACCAAGGCTCGGCAAAGGTCGAGCTTAGTGTATCGCTGAAGAGCTTTCCAAGCAGACCTCCGGCGGGCAACCCCAACGCCAGCGCGGGCAGCACGGCGTACTCCCAGCCTCGCCAGCCGTAGGGCGGAAACCAGTGCAGCCACACGGCCCCGGCGAGCAGCAGAAAGGCCGCCAATAAAAACTCCGGCATGGCGGTGAGTGCGATGGCAATAAGCCCGCTGCCGCTCCGATTGTCGCCGCGTAGCCCCCTGATCACGGTGGGAGCGCACAGAAGCATCGTGACTAGCAGGGCGACGAATAGCGCGCAGCTCATCAGCAGCAACGAGACGCCGGCGGCTGCCAGCATGCCTGGCAGCACCGGGTTGCCGGAGACCCAGGAGACGCCAGCGTCGCCATGCAGCAGGCCGATGAGCCATTGCCACAATAGCTGCAACGGGCCTTGATCAAGCCCGTAATGCTGGCGGATTGCCGTTAGCGCTTCTTCCGTCGCTTCCTGCTCGCCGGAGCGCGCGCGCAGCAGGCTTAGCGCCGGATCGCCGCCGGAAAGCCAGGGCAAAAGCCCGATCAGCGTCACAATAGCCACGGCCGTCGCCAATCGAGACACCAGTGCGATCGCGGGTCTCGCAAGAAAAACGCGAGCAGAAGTGCGAGCGCAGGTCCGACATACTATCGGTTCGATCATGGCGTCGACGGCGCCTGATTGACCGTGGTCTGGCTGGTAATCAGCTCTCGCTCTCGCGGGTCGCGTATAACTTGACGCACCCGGTCGGACTCTCCCTGAATGACCCGCTCATGCAAGAGCGGTATGGCGGCATCGGTGGCGAGGATGCGCCTTTCGGCGCGCATGATGGCCTGACGACGGGCTTCGCCCGCAGGTATGCCTGCGGCCTCCTGCAATGCCTGATCGACGTCGGGGTGGCAGAGCTGCGAGAGGTTGAACGAACCGTGACAGGCGAAGTCGCTGTACAGGTAGGCCACCGGGTCGCCGGAGTCCAATACCGTCGCGCGGGACAGAATGAAGGCATCAAATTTCCCAGCGAGCGCATCGGACTCAATCTGGGCGTACTCGCGCACCTCCTGTTTAACGGTGAAACCGGCCGCGCTCAGTTGTTGCGCCAGATAAACGGCGACTTCCGGCAGTTCGGTACGGTCGCTAAAGGTCGCCAGCGTAATGGTCGCGCCATGCGGCGCCCCGGCGGGCGTCGGCGAGGTAATAGGTTGACGCAGCGGCGCCGCCCACTGCAACGCAGGTCCCAGCAGTCCGACCGCCGTATCCGCCCGCTGTTCGTATACGCCGTTAACCAACTCCGCGCGATTAATGGCGTCGCGTGCGGCGGCCCGTAGCGCCGGATCGCTAAACGCGCCCCGGCGGGTATTCAGGTATAGCGTGTTGGTGCGCGGCATCGGGACTTCATGCACGCGGGTCGGGTCCAGTAACGGCGCCTGAGAGACAGGGATCGCCTCGACGACATCCGCTGACCTGGTACGCAACGCGGCGGCGCGCGCCGCGCCGTCCGGTACAAAATCAACGTCAATCCCAGGCGCAGCGGCGGTCGTTCCCCAATAGCGATCAAAGCGATCGAGATGTGCGCTGGAGGTGCCGTTGACGCGGGTTAGCACAAACGGGCCAGTTCCGGCTTTGATGGGATTGACGACGCCATTTTTCCCGTAGGCGGCGGGCGACAGAATAGCTAACTGCGGACTCGATAAGCGCTGAGGCAGCAGGGGATCGCGGCGAGCGGTTTTGATGATGACGGCGCGATCGCCATCGGCGCGGATCGTCAGTTCGACGCCGTCCAAAATACGCGGTTTGGGAACGGCACGCGTCGCCGCCGTTAGCGCATTGACCACCGACGCCGCATCCATGGTGCGATCATCATGAAATTTAACGCCGGGACGCAACGTCAGATGCCAGGTCGTTTCGTCCAACGGGCGCCAGTGTGTCGCCAGCGCCGGCTGCGCGTCTCCGTTGGCATCAAGTTTTATTAGCGCTTCAGCGGTGCTCCAACGGGAGAGCTTAAAGGCGTCATCGCTGAAAGGCGACAAACCGGAGCGAGGCGGCAGCAGCATGGCCACCCGAATGCGCGGCGAGGCGGCGCCGTCTGCGGTCGGCGTTTCCCGATCGAAGCAACCGCCCAGCAGCAAACTGCCAATCAGTATGGTAGAGGCGGGACGTGGGAGAGGTAAAAGGAGGTTCATACTCAATCCTTCTTGTTTTCATCGCGCGTGGGCGACAGGTCGGTCGATAGCACGGGAACGGCGGCCAGCAGCGCGGCACTCTGGGCGTGAGCAGGGTGCGTCAAGAGCTGAGCGAGAGGACGATCTTCTACGATGCGGCCTTGATGCATCACCAACACCCGCTCGCATAGCGCTGCAACAGCGGAGATATCGTGCGAGACGATCAACAGGCCCATCTGGTGCTGGCGGGCAATCTGAGCCAGTAATGTGATGATCTGTTGGCGGAGCGGGAGGTCCAGTCCGCTGACCGGTTCATCGGCCAGCAGAAAGCGGGGTTTCAGCGCGATAGCGCGGGCAATGGCGACACGCTGGGCCTGTCCGCCGGAGAGTGCCTGCGCGTTTCTGGTCAGTAACTCCGGCGACAACGCCACCTGTTCACACGCCTCCTGCACGGCATCGGCTATCTTTCCGCGATAGCCTAGCCGTCGTAGCGGCTCGGCTATCAACTGGAATACGCTAAGATGCGGCGCCAGCGATCCCGCCGGATCTTGCGGGATGTACTGCACCCGCTGGCGATACCAGCGCAGGGCTGACGCGCGGCCGGGACGAACGAGTCGTCCCTCGCAGTAAATTTCGCCCTCGGTCAGCGTCTCCAGCGCCAGCATCGCTTTCAGCAACGTGGATTTACCTGAGCCGGAAGCCCCCACCAAACCCACGCGTTCCCCCTCGTCGAATTGCAGATTGATATCGCTCAGCGCCTGAGAGAAGCGCGGACGCTGAAGCCATCGACCGGGCTGCGGGTATTGGTGAGCCGCCCGCGACACCTGAAGAAACGGCGTGTTCATCGGATTAGCTCGCCCATTGCAGTGCTGGTGGCGATGGGATTGCCACCATTGGGTGCTGTTGCCGTGCGGCGTTAACCAATGCTCGCGTGTAGGCATGCCGCGGGTGGTCAAGTAGCGTACGGGTATCACCTTGTTCAACGATCTGACCGTCCATCATCACCAGCAGGCGATGACATAGTGCGGCGGCGACGGCAATGTCATGCGTGATAAACAGCAGCGCGGAATCTGAGTTGTCGCGGCTATAGGCCTGTAGCGTGTTCAGTACCTGTGCCTGTGAAATGACATCGAGCGCGGTGGTGGGTTCATCGGCAATCAACAGAGGACGTTGGCAGAGCAAGGCCAGTGCGAGGCATATGCGTTGACGCTGACCGCCAGAGAGTTCACCGGGGTAGCGTGAAAGCATGACGTCGGGATCGTCAAAGCCAACGGAAAGCAGTAGGGCGCGAAGCGGCTGAGGCGAGAGGTAGGGCGAATGCATGGCCATTCGCAGCTGTTTTTCGACGGTTACCAGTGGATTGAGCGCCGTCGAGGCGTCTTGAAAGATAGCGGCAGGGCGACTCTGGGCTGGACGACGCTGTATCGGGCTTTGGGCTATTTCCTCACCGCAGAGTCGAATGCTGCCGCAAACCTGGGTGCCGGCGGGGAGCGCGCCGAGCAGCGCCCGGGCGGTGAGCGACTTGCCGGAACCGGAGGCGCCCAGCAGGCCGACACTTTCGCCTGCGGCGACGGAAAAACTGACGCCGCGAACTTTGGTCTGGCCCTGAATCGCTAATTGCAGGCGGGTAACTTTTAGCACAGGTCGATCTCGCATCGCTTATTATTGATATGTGATAACATAACAATAATATCGTGAAAGATAAAGCTGCGCGTGGGCCGGGATAGACCGGATGGGGGGAAGCGTCGGCGTGATTAAAATCAGCCAGCGCGGGAGCGGCTGGCTGAAGAAGGGTCAACTGTTGACGGTTTGCTTGTGAAACAGTTCGCGGAACACGGGATAAATATCGTCCTGATCGCGAATGTGTTGCATGGCGAAGTTCTCGTACTTCTCCTGCAGACGCTCATATTCGCGCCACAACGTTTGATGAGAGCGCCGCGTTATCTCGATATAGCTGTAATAGCGCACAAAGGGCAGCAAATGACTGGCCAGCAAATCGTGGCACAACGGCGAGTCATCCGCCCAGTTATCGCCATCTGACGCCTGCGCCGCATAAATATTCCACAGCGCGGGATCGTAGCGCTCCTTAACCACTTCCTCCATCAGCTTCAGTGCGCTCGATACAATCGTACCGCCGGTTTCCTGCGAATAGAAAAACTCCTCCTCGTCGACTTCTTTGGCTTGCGTATGGTGCCGGATATAGACGACTTCTACGTTTCTGTAAGACCGGCTGAGGAACAGATATAGCAGGATGTAGAAACGTTTGGCGATATCCTTGGTCGCCTGATCCATCGAGCCGGAAACATCCATCAGACAGAACATTACCGCCTGGCTGGAAGGCTCCGGCCTGCGTTCAAAGTTCTTGTAACGCAGGTCGAACGTGTCAATAAACGGCACGCGCGCAATACGCTGCCGCAGTTCGGCGATCTCCGCGCGCAGCCGTTCCTCTTCCAACAGCTGGGCGGGCTCGGAGTTCTCCAGTAACGCGAGATGTTCCTCCAGCGCGTTCAATTCGCGGCGTTTTCCCGCCGTCATCGCCATGCGGCGGGCGAGGGAGTTTTGCAGCGAACGTACGACGCTGATGTTGGCGGGCACGCCGTTGGAGGTGTAGCCCGCACGGTGGTTTTTGTACTCCGTCATCTGCCGATGTTCGGTTTTTTTCAGGTTAGGAAGCGCCAGGTCCTCGAACAGCAGGTCGAGATATTCGTCTTTAGATATCTGAAAAACGAAATCGTCCTGGCCTTCGCCGTCCTGACTCGCTTCGCCCTGACCGGAACCGCCGCCACCGCCTCCCTGCGGTCGCTCGATTTTATCATTCTGCACGAAGTGGTCGTTGCCAGGGTGAACACGGTGGCGTACGCCACCGCGGCCCTGATGGAACATCGGCTCACTGATATCCGAATTAGGAATCGTGATCGACTCCCCATTATCCACATCGGTTACCGAACGCTTGTTAATGGCATCGGCGATCGAATGTTTTATCTGCGACTTATAGCGGCGTAAAAAACGCTGGCGGTTAACCGCGCTTTTGTTTTTACCGTTTAGCCGGCGATCGATGAAATAAGCCATGTTTCCCCCAAACGACGTTGCCTGTCGGTCTGTCGCATTAAGACGACTTTCTCACGCGCAGGTACCATTCGCATAACAATCGAACCTGCTTGCGGGTATAGCCTTTTTCCATCATACGGTCGACGAAGTCATCGTGTTTTTTCTGCTCCTCGGTTGAGGTCTTGGTATTGAATGAAATCACCGGCAACAGCTCCTCAGTGTTGGAGAACATCTTCTTCTCAATCACTGTGCGCAATTTTTCATAGCTGGTCCAGTTTGGATTGCGACCGTTGTTGCCCGCGCGAGCACGCAACACGAAGTTGACGATTTCATTACGGAAGTCTTTAGGGTTGCTGATGCCTGCCGGTTTCTCGATTTTTTCCAGCTCGCTGTTAAGCGCTTCGCGGTCGAACAGCTGACCGGTATCGGGATCGCGATATTCCTGATCCTGAATCCAGAAGTCCGCGTAGGTGACATAGCGATCAAAGATGTTCTGGCCGTATTCCGAATAGGATTCGAGATAGGCGGTCTGAATCTCTTTGCCGATAAATTCCGCGTATTTAGGAATCAGATAGCCTTTCAAGTGCTCCAGATATTTTTCCGCCACGTCCTGCGGGAACTGTTCGCGTTCAATCTGCTGCTCCAGAACATAGAACAGGTGTACCGGGTTGGCAGCGACTTCGCTGTGGTCGAAGTTGAACACGCGAGACAGAATCTTAAAGGCGAAACGCGTGGACAATCCCTGCATGCCTTCGTCGACGCCGGCATAGTCCCGATATTCCTGGTAGGACTTGGCTTTCGGGTCCGTATCTTTCAGGCTTTCCCCGTCATACACCCGCATTTTCGAATAAGTGCTGGAGTTTTCGGGGTCTTTCAGACGCGACAAGATAGAGAAGCGCGCCAGCGTTTCCAGTGTGCCTGGGGCGCAAGGCGACTGGCTCAGCTCACTGTTTTGCAGCAGTTTGTCGTAAATCTTGACCTCTTCCGACACGCGCAGGCAGTACGGGACTTTGACGATATACACACGGTCGAGGAAGGCCTCGTTATTCTTGTTGTTGCGGAACTGCACCCATTCCGATTCGTTGGAGTGAGCCAGAATGATGCCGTTGAACGGCAGGGCGGCAATACCTTCCGTCCCGTTGTAGTTGCCTTCCTGTGTCGCGGTCAGCAGTGGATGAAGCACCTTGATCGGGGCTTTGAACATTTCCACGAATTCCATGATGCCCTGGTTGGCGCGGCAAAGTGCGCCGGAGTAACCATAGGCATCGGGATCGTTCTGGGCGAAGTGCTCCAGTTTGCGGATGTCCACTTTCCCGACCAGCGCGGAAATATCCTGGTTATTTTCATCGCCGGGTTCGGTCTTGGCGATGGCCAGCTGCGCCAGTATGGAGGGCCAGACTTTTACGACGCGGAACTTAGTGATGTCCCCGCCGAACTCCTGAAGCCGCTTGGCCGCCCACGGCGACATGATGGTGCCGAGATAACGACGCGGCACGCCATACTCTTTTTCCAATATGGCGGCGTCTTCATGTGGATTGAACAGGCTAAGCGGATGGTCGTTCACCGGGCTGCGTTCGCCGTCGGCGCTGAGTACGTAGATGGGCACGAGCTGCATCAGGGCTTTCAGGCGTTCGGCAAGAGAGGATTTCCCCCCGCCCACCGGACCGAGCAGATACAGAATCTGTTTCTTCTCTTCCAGACCTTGAGCAGCATGACGGAGATAAGCGACGATTTGCTCGATCGCTTCTTCCATACCGTAAAACTCTTCGAAAGCAGGGTAGCGGGCTATGACCCGGTTGGAAAATAAACGGGAAAGACGCGGTTCTTGCGCGGTGTCCACCATGACCGGATCACCGATAGCCATCAACAATCTTTCGGCAGCATTCGCATAAGCACTGCGATCCTGCTGGCAGATGTTAAGGAACTCTTGCAGAGTGAACTCTTCGTCTTTGGCAGCGTCGTAGCGCTGACGGTAATGATCAAATATGTTCATAGCGATGCCCGTCCTTCGTCGATTAACAACACAGAATAAGAGAGCGAGAGTATGAATACCGCCTATATAATGGTTGGCTCTCCTAAAGAAGAATTCCCCTTCAGAGTACAGCAACCCTTATGCCAACTTGTGACGCGCTGCGCAGGTTCAACATCAATCTGTGCGGCAAGGGAATGTTGTCTTCACTTTAAAGCGTAGTTTGCCTCGGTGAAATTTCCTCTAATCTTCCTTGGGCTTTTTAAGATATTTCAATGACTCAGTCCGTTGCTGCAGGGGGGATCCCCCTTTGCAACAGGTCTGAACGAGTATGCCAGTGCTACCTTCCGTCACTAGAAAAAATGGTTATAAGTTATCCGTTTCAGTCTGTAGTGGCGTTATTTCTGCGCCATGACCATAATGGCAGCCTACTCCCACGGGAGGTTCGATCGGAACAGGAGAAAGTGAGCAGTGAAAAAACTTCAATCAGTAGGTGTCGCGTTGGCGCTGAGCGTGACGGCGACGTTATCCGCACAGGCGGAGACCTTTTCTCTTGGGGTGGGCGCCGTCGGCGAAACGTCGGTTTATCGCGGTGACGATAACCACATCTATCCCTTCCCGCAGGTGGTGTATGAGAGCGATAACTTCTATTTCCGCGGGTTGGGCGGCGGCTACTATCTGTGGAATGACGAGCAGAACAAACTCTCGTTGACCGCCTACTACAACCCGTTCGGATTTAAGCCGGGAGACAGCGACGACGGCAGCATGAAACAGCTGGATAAGCGTCGAGGCACGCTGATGGGCGGGGTGGCTTACCGCCACGATGCGCAATGGGGAACAATCCGCAGCGTCCTGGCCGCCGACACGCTGGGCAACAGCGATGGCGTCGTATGGGATACGGCCTACCTCTATCGCATTGATGCCGATCAGTGGCATTTCACGCCGGGGATTGGCGTTAACTGGTCGAGCGCTCGACAGAACCGCTACTACTATGGTGTGAGCAATAGCGAGTCAGCGCGTTCGGGCATTCAAAGCTATCGGCCGGGAGACAGTTGGGATCCGTATCTGGAGCTAAGCGTCGGGTATACCATTACGCCGCGTTGGAACACCTGGATTATCGGTCGCTACACCCGTCTTAGCGATGAAGTGAAAAGCAGCCCGATGGTTGAGAAAAGCGATAGCCTGATGCTGGGCGGCGGAATCAGTTACGCCTTCTAAGCAGGAATGCACTATCTTAGTGCTTTGAACGCACCGTGAACGTCAGTTAACGGTGCGTTTGCTTTATGATGAAGCACATCAGCTCAGAAGGCCCGGCACGCCGACACGATAACCGTACCGGCCCTCCACTCAAAAATAGAATTATTTTGCGTTCGTGGAATGAACGCGTATCGAGGTCGCCAATTTAGCCGGCGCATGCCGGGTGATGTTAACTGGTTGACTGATACGGGCAGTTTCCACACACACGAACGTTTTGTAACCCTCATCGGTGAGATCCGACATCGTTTTTGACAACTGCTCCCCTGGGTTCCAGGCTACGACATCGCTATGGTTATGGTGGTGCACTTCTATAGTGCGCTCAAGAACAGGATCGTGGATCACGCTGATCGCTTCAGGTTCGGTATAGATCCGGTCGGTGCGGTTGGGGAATGAGAGGTCGCCTTGCTGGAGGCCGGGATTTTCCGGGTCGACCTTATCGATAAAGCGCTCACCCAGCCCGCTGACGCGCACGCGGCTGATGTCCCCGATATTGAAATAGGTGTGCAGGGCGCTAGTCACGCTGTATTCCCCTTCGAACTCCAACGCCACATCGCAAGACGTTTTAGTGAGTACGAAACGTGCATCCACCTTAAACGCTTGCGGCCAGATGGCGCGCGTTTCCTCATTGTCGCGAAGCGTGAGAGTCAGCGTAACGCCGTCCGCATCATCGATATGGGATGAGAAGGCCCAAGGCATACTGCGCGCAAAGCCGTGACTGGGTTCGGCCACGGGACCAAACCAAGGGAAGCAGACAGGAATGCCGCCACGAATGGCTTTCCCTTCCTTGAATAGCGTGTTGTCGCTGAGCCAAATTACCGGCGCAGCGCCGGTGGGCTGCCAGGCGATTAAATGGGCCCCTTGCAGTGCGACGGCGGCTTTCAGCTGCGGATGGTCGATGACCACAATCGGCAGTTGGTCCTGCTGACGCAACGTAATGTGGGGGGAAATCGTTTTGCTGACGGGAAGGGAAAACAGGGCATCAGTCATGGGCGGGCCTATTCATCTATGAGTAGAAATCAATGATGAATATTGTGGCACTCATGACGTCATTCCCCAATAGGAATTCGCCGTCTCGTCGACCCGCGTCAAAAAATAGCGTTATTGGTTTCCTCGTTATTTTCCAAGGGGCGTTGGCGTGTAGAGCTCTGTTAGGTCAGGAGAGGTCGCTGCAGACAGAGACCATCGTAACTTAGCGAGAAAAGACGGGAATAGACGTCATGATGCGGATCAGAACGACGAGTCGGTCAACGAGTTGGAAGGGGGTATAAACCGTTGTGTGGGGTGGGGGCATGGCACTCAATGGCGCGAGAGAAGCCATCGCGCAGTAAAAACCGCCGTGCATCAAGATCATCGTGCATTAAAAAGGGCGACTTGCGTCGCCCTTGAATCAGTTACCGATCTTCAGCTCATTATTTGGAGATGTGAGCAACCAGATCCAGAACCTTGTTGGAGTAACCTGTTTCGTTATCGTACCAAGCAACCAGTTTCACGAAGTTGTCGCTCAGAGCGATACCAGCTTTAGCATCGAATACGGAAGTCAGTTTTTCACCGTTGAAATCGGTAGAAACAACTGCGTCTTCGGTGTAGCCCAGAACGCCTTTCAGTTCGCCTTCAGATGCTTCTTTGATTGCAGAGCAGATAGCGTCGTAAGAAGCGCCTTTTTCCAGACGTGCAGTCAGGTCAACAACGGATACGTTCGGAGTCGGAACGCGGAACGCCATACCAGTCAGTTTACCGTTCAGAGCCGGGATAACTTTACCTACAGCTTTAGCCGCACCGGTAGAAGACGGGATGATGTTCTGAGATGCGCCGCGGCCGCCGCGCCAGTCTTTGTGAGACGGGCCATCAACGGTTTTCTGAGTAGCGGTAGTCGCGTGGACAGTGGTCATCAGCGCTTCAACGATACCGAATTTGTCGTTGATAACTTTAGCCAGCGGTGCCAGGCAGTTAGTGGTGCAAGATGCGTTAGAAACGATATCCTGACCAGCGTAGTCTTTATGGTTAACGCCCATAACGAACATCGGCGTGCTGTCTTTAGAAGGACCAGTCAGTACGACTTTCTTGGCGCCAGCCTGGATGTGTTTACGTGCAGTTTCGTCAGTCAGGAAGATACCTGTCGCTTCTGCAACAACGTCAACACCCGCTTCGTTCCATTTCAGGTTAGCCGGATCGCGTTCTGCGGTAACACGGATGGTTTTGCCGTTAACTACCAGATGACCGTCTTTAACTTCAACAGTACCGTTGAAGCGGCCGTGAGTGGAGTCATACTTCAGCATGTAAGCCATGTAGTCCGCATCTAACAAATCGTTGATTGCAACGATTTCAACGTCTGAACGCTCCTGGGCAGCGCGGAAAACAATACGGCCGATACGGCCAAATCCATTGATACCTACTTTGATAGTCATATATTCCACCAGCTATTTGGTTTGTGAATAAAAGGTTGGCTGTAAAATTACAAAAACCTTCCCGAGGGTCAAGCGGAATCGTGTCAATAGTTGCTGTATGTCAAAACTATGGGCAACCCTTGCACGATAAATCATCTATTCGGTCATTTCAGTTGTTGGACAACATGATAGGAGCATTGGCCGGGTATGAGAACACCCGATGGGGGTATTATTGTGACATGGATCACAATTAGCACCCCGTCAGGCTCTAGCCTATCGCAATAACAGGCCAAATAACGTTTCGAGTGTTAATTTTTTGTAGTGCTTACGGTCTATACTCTTTAACACGGGTATTAACTTCTTTTGTGAGCAAACCGATGAACAATGACCTTCCAGACTCTTCTCAGCGCGATAACCTGACGGAAATACAACGATATGTCACCCAACAGCGGGGGACTGAACC
Source organism: Lonsdalea quercina subsp. quercina (assembly GCF_000688695.1). Taxonomy (GTDB): domain Bacteria; phylum Pseudomonadota; class Gammaproteobacteria; order Enterobacterales; family Enterobacteriaceae; genus Lonsdalea; species Lonsdalea quercina_D. The sequence goes on from NZ_JIBQ01000005.1 coordinate 104,453, forward strand.
GCCGTTTTCCGGCAAATTGCTGCATAACAAGCAGACCGGTATTTACCACTGTTTATGTTGTAAGCAACCCCTGTTTTACTCGGATAACAAGTTTGACTCCGGCTGCGGCTGGCCCAGTTTTGATCAGCCTGTGTCTGCGGAGGCGATTCGTTATCTGGATGATAATTCGCATAATATGCATCGGGTGGAAATTCGTTGCGGCAATTGCGATGCTCATCTCGGGCATGTATTCCCTGATGGCCCCAAAGAGACGACCGGTGAGCGTTATTGCGTCAACTCGGCCTCGCTAAGCTTCATCGATGCGGAAAATAATCAAGAAATAGACGGCTAGAAGTCTATTTAATTGAAACGTTTCAGCTAAAAGTGACTTTACTCGGGGCGGCGGTACGTGAAGGCACGGTAACGCGGGCATTCATTTTGTGTGTCGGGGACCTCAACAGTCATCTAGATCGTACGAATCAAGGAATGTGGGCTATGCAGATTGAGGATGTATTAAAAGCGATGACGCCGGAGATCTATCAGCGGTTGGTGACGGCGGTGGAATTGGGTAAATGGCCCGATGGCGTGGCGCTGACTGCGGAACAGAAAGACAACGCCATGCAGATGGTTCTACTCTGGCAGTCACGCCATAACGTAGAGGCCGACCACATGAGCATCAACCAGCTGGGTGAAATCGAAATCAAAAGCAAGCAGGCGCTTAAACAGCGGTTTGTTGCGGCAGCTGAGCCAATTAGGGTGCTGAAACCGCAGGATTGATGGCGTTGACCTTATTGTCTTCGCCACCGGTTATCTAGCTTTGCGAGGAGGAGAGTGCGGTGATGAAAGCCTGAGACTCCGTCAAAATCGCGCCCTGCGCCTGCATCTCCTCGAGTGCCTTCTCGCTGTCTGCCGGCTGTAGATTGACTCCGCGACAGCCGTCCACCAAGACCTCAGTACGATATCCCAGCGCCAACGCATCCAGCACCGAGTACTTCACACAATAGTCCGTCGCCAATCCCATAATGACGAGCGAGTCGATCTGGTGGGCGCGAAGCCAGTCGTCCAGTTCGGTTTTTACCCGATGGCCGTTATCAAAGAAGGCGCTGTAGCTATCGATATCGCTGGCGGTTCCTTTATGGACGACCCAGTCAATGGCCTGCTGATTGAGCGCCGGGTGGAACTCGGCGCCCGGTTCGCCTGCGACGCAGTGCACCGGCCACCATACCTGAGGCAGTCCGTCCAGCATGCCGAGTTCGCCGATCGTCGTGCCGGAATTGGCGGCAAAGCTGCGATGATCCGCCGGATGCCAGTCAAGGCTTGCCACTACGGCGATCTGCGCGTCACGACAGGCGGAAATCGCACGGTTAGCCACCGGGATGACACTATCGCCCTCGTTGATGGCCAATGCGCCGCCAGGACAAAAATCATTCTGCAAATCGATCAGTAACAGCGCTTTCTTCATGACGCCTCCGAATTTTAGCTATTGCTGAGTTCACCCCGCAGATCCTGCTGCATCAGACGGCGGATATCATCAGGGGACAGGTCTTCCCGGCTCAGCAGATAATGCAGCTTGGTGAGCGTCGCTTCAACGGTCATATCGAAACCGCTGATCACGCCGGCCTGCGACAGCGCGTTGCCCGTCGCATAGCCTTCCATGTTGACACAGCCGGACATGCACTGCGTCAAGTTGACAACAATAATGCCGCGATCGGACGCTTCCCGCAGCTCTTGTAGAAACGCTTTGTTCTGCGGGGCGTTGCCGACGCCGTAAGAGCGCAGAATCAACGCCCGAACAGGTTGAAGCAGGAAATTGCGCACCACGTCCGCGGAAATACCGGGGTAAATCGTGATAACGCCAATAGGCTGAGGGGTAATGTCATGAACAATCAGCGGCTCGGTCGACTCTACCAGCGGCGCCGAGGAGAGGCGGCGAATGTGGATGCCGGTTTCCAGCAGCACGGGGTAGTTGGGAGAGGAGAACGCATCAAAGCCGTCGGCATGAGCTTTGGTGGTGCGGTTGCCGCGCAACAGCTTGTTGTTGAAGAACAGGCTGACCTCGTTAATAGGGTGGTTGGCCGCCACATACAGCGCGTTCAGCAGGTTGGTTTGTCCATCGGAACGCAGTTCTGCCAGCGGGATCTGTGACCCTGTCACTATGACGGGTTTGGCCAGATTCTCCAGCATGAACGAAAGCGCCGACGCCGTGAAGGCCATCGTGTCTGTCCCATGCAAAATCACGAAACCGTCATAGTCGTCGTAATGCTGCCGTATGTCGTTGGCGATGATCTGCCAGTCTTCCGGCGTCATGTCCGAGGAGTCGATCAGCGGCGTATATTCATGAATGGTAAAAGACGGCATTTCCGGCCGATGAAACTCGGGCATCTGCGCCAGCTGCTGCTGGAGATGGCCTGAAACCGGGATATAGCCCTGAGCGGAGTGTTGCATGCCGATCGTGCCGCCCGTATAGGCGACATAAATGGATTTCTTTTGCATGGATGTGATTACGTCAAAATCAAAAAATGGATTATAGAGCGAAGCGAGGGGAAAAGCAGCCCGGCGATTGTCCGCCGGGCGGGTAAAGCGATTAGCGAACGTTGCCGCAACTTAGACAGATAACATAGCGATGTTGCGGGTCAGTCAGTTTAGTCGACAGAGACGGTTGAGCACGAAGCATCTCGCTCAACTCTGTGACGGGCGCGGGAAACAGTGTCTGCAAAGCGTCGGGAAGCGTGGCGTAGACCGAGCTCCGAACCTGATTGAAGAGCACATCCATCACTCCTTCATCTTCTTCGAACCAGACCAGTTGATGATGATCCAACTTGGCTAACTCTGCCGCTTTCTTCACCGCGTCGTCGAAGTCGCCGAGCGTATCGACCAGGCCGTTGGCTTTTGCGTCGCTGCCGATCCAGACGTGGCCCTGCGCGATTTCGTCTACCTGTTCAGGGGTCTTGTTGCGAGACTTCGCCACCAGAGAGAGGAAGTTTTTGTAGCCGCGCTCAATGTTGACCTGCATCAGTTGGCCGAATTCGGGCGGCAGCGCCTTGGTCATAGACAGATCGGCCAGCGGCGAGGTGGCGACGCCGTCGGTATGAACACCGACGCTGTCCAACGTATTTTCGACCGTGTTGATCACGCCGAAGATACCGATGGAACCGGTGAGCGTACTGGGGCTGGCGACAATGGCGTTAGCTGGCGTGGAGATCCAGTAACCGCCTGAGGCGGCCATGCCTCCCATCGAGACCACCACCGGTTTGCCAGCCTGGCGTGCGGCGGCCAGCTCGGCGCGGATTTGCTCGGACGCGGTGACGCTGCCGCCCGGGCTGTTCACGCGCAGGATGATGGCTTTCACCTTCGGATCGAGCCGGGCATCGCGGATTTGTCCGGCCGTCGTATTACCGCCGACATAACCGGGCGCCTCATTACCATCGACGATCATGCCGTTGGCGAAGATCACGGCAATCTGGTTGTTATCCGGCTGGGGATCGGTCAGCGCATAGTCATAGAAAGAGGTGTAGTTAAAGTCTTTGCTTTTGGCATCCCATCCGAAGGTCTTGATCAGCTTCTGTTCAATGACCGTGCGGGAAGCCACTTCATCCACCAGTTTGTTATCCAGCGCATAGCGTGCGGTGTCGCCGTCCGCCGCGCGCAGGGCGGTGAGCAGGCCGTCGGCGCCGGGGAAGAGCTGCTGAGGCGTAATTTCACGATTCGCAGCGATCGTCGTCAGGTAGTTTTGCCACAGACTGTTGACCCAGCGGCCGTCGGCATCTCGTGCTGCGGGGGACATGTCATCCCGGATGTAGGGCTCGACGGCGGATTTGTAGGTGCCGACGCGGAAGATGTGAGTCGTCACCTTCAGCTTATCCAGCAGCGTTTTGTAGTAGAGGTTGTTGGTGGCGAAGCCGTGTAGGTCGATGCCGCCCTGTGGCGTCAGGAAAATCTTGTTAGCGTAACTGGCCAGATAGTACTGCGACTGGTCGTAGTTATCGCCTACGGCGTAAATCGGTTTGCCCGTGTCGCGGAATTCACGCAGCGCTTTGCCGATATACTGCAACGACGGCTGATCGGCGCCGACGAAGTCGGACAGATCCATCACCATGCCGGTAATGTTGCGGTCGTTTTTGGCCTGCCGAATCACGTCAATGACGTCAAATAGCGAGTTCTCCTGATTGCGATTGGCGGACACGCCTAGAAACTCGCGGCCAAACTGCCGCAGCTTATTGTTCACTGAGGGTTTGTCGACGACGACGCCGGTGATGTTCAACATCAGCGCGCCTTTCGCGGTTTCAGGCGGAGTCGCCTTGAATTGACTGTAAATACCCACGCCAACCAGGATCAGCATGATAAGAAAAATATTGAGGATGAATTCCCGGATGAAGTTAAGCAGGCGCCACCCCCACTTAAAGAATCCGCTGAAAATCCGCCACATCGTGCGCATGATAACTCCGAAAATGGGAAAAACAGTTTAGTATCCTAATGAGCGGACAGGTAAAAGTCAGCTTTTTATCTTGCCCGGCGCGGCGCCACAGGTTGTTAACTTGTAACAAAACTTCTGGCTGTGCTACCGTTGCGCGCGATCTCGTCTCAACCCTTGCTACCTGATGAATTACAGGAGATGTGTGATGGATGCCCTGGAACTATTACTGAATCGTCGTTCAGCTTCCCGACTGACGGCACCGGCCCCTGCTGGCGCTGCGTTGGAAAATATCATTCATGCCGGTATGCGGGCTCCCGACCACGGCGCATTGCAGCCGTGGCGCTTCTTCGTCATTCAGGACGAGGGACTTAGTCGCTTCAGCGATGTATTGGTTGAAGCGGCGCAGCAAAATCATCTGGATGAGTCGGCTATCGAAAAGGCGCGTAAGTCGCCGTTTCGGGCGCCGCTGATTATCACCGTCATCGCGCATTGCGAAGAGAATCACAAAGTCCCTGTATGGGAGCAGGTGGTGTCGGCGGGCTGTGCGGTTCATGCCATGCAGATGGCGGCGCAGGCTCAGGGATTCAATGGCATCTGGCGCAGCGGCGCCTGGACGCACAGCGAACGCGTGCGCGAAGCCTTCGACTGTCGTCCGCAGGATGAAATTGTCGGATTTCTTTACTTGGGTACTCCTCAGCTGAAAGCCTCCTCGACGCTGACGCCGATCGACCCGGATCGGATCGTCCGCTATTTCTGATGCGATTGGCCATTTCGAATCGCTATCTCGCTCCCTCTATACCAATATAGAGGGAGCCTCAATAACAACTGCCGGTAGTGCGGTGAATCATGCGACTTTTTATTGCCGAAAAGCCCAGCCTGGCGCGGGCTATCGCCGATGTTTTGCCTAAACCCCATCGGCGGGGTGAGGGNTATATCGCCTGCGGACAGCACGATGTCGTGACGTGGTGCGTGGGCCATTTGCTGGAGCAGGCTCAGCCGGATGCCTACGACCCCCGTTATGCGCGTTGGGCGCTGGACGATCTGCCGATTGTGCCGCAGAAGTGGCGGCTGCAGCCGCGTCCTTCCGTGAGTAAGCAGCTCAATGCCATCAAAAAACTCTTAGCGCAGGCGGACGACGTCATTCACGCCGGCGACCCCGACCGCGAAGGTCAGCTGTTGGTTGATGAGGTGTTGGAATACCTCGATCTTCCCAATGAAAAACGTCAGCGCGTTCAACGTTGCCTGATTAACGATCTCAACCCGCAGGCGGTCGAGAGAGCCGTGGCCCGTCTGCGTGAAAACCGTGAATTTATCCCGCTGTGCGTTTCTGCGCTCGCGCGCTCGCGCGCGGATTGGCTGTATGGCATCAACATGACCCGCGCCTATACGCTGCTGGGCCGCCATGCCGGCTACGATGGCGTGCTGTCGGTGGGAAGGGTGCAGACGCCCGTGTTGGGATTGGTGGTTCGGCGCGACGAAGAGATCGAAAACTTCGTGCCTAAAGACTTTTTCGACGTCAAAGCGCATATCGTGACGCCGGCGGATGAGCGCTTTACGGCGCTGTGGCAGCCCAGTGAATCCTGTGAACCTTATCAGGACGAAGAGGGGCGTTTGCTACACCGTCCGCTGGCGGAGCATGTGGTGACCCGTATTGCCGGACAGCCTGCTCGGGTCACCGGCTATAATGATAAACGGGAATCAGAAATCGCACCGTTGCCTTATTCGCTGTCTACGCTACAGATCGAAGCCGCCAGACGGTATGGTTTGAGCGCCCAGCAGGTTCTGGATACCTGTCAGCGGTTGTACGAAACCCACAAACTGATTACCTATCCTCGTTCGGACTGCCGCTATCTGCCCGAAGAGCACTTTGCGGGGCGACAAGCGGTATTGCAGGCGATCGGGGTGCATCAGCCGGATTTACAACCGCCCGAACCGATTTTTGACAGCGAACGCCGCAACCGATGCTGGGATGACGGTAAGGTGGATGCTCACCACGCGATCATTCCTACGGCGCGAACAGCGAAGACGACGCTGACGCAGCACGAAAGTCAGGTGTATGGGCTAGTCGCACGGCAATATCTGATGCAGTTCTGCGCCGATGCCGTCTTTCGCAAATGCGTGATCGAACTGGATATTGCCGGGGGCAAATTTGTGGCCAAGGCCCGTTTTCTGGCGGAAGCGGGCTGGCGCACGCTCCTCGGCGGTAAAGAGCGCGACGAAGAGAACGAAGGGACGCCGCTGCCCGTTGTCAGCAAAGGCGATGAACTTCTGTGTGAACGGGGAGAAGTGGTCGAGCGCCAGACTCAGCCGCCGCGCCATTTTACCGATGCGACGCTACTTTCTGCCATGACGGGAATTGCCCGGTTTGTGCAGGATAAAGAACTGAAGAAAATCCTTCGTGCGACCGATGGTTTAGGAACGGAAGCGACGAGAGCCGGCATTATCGAACTCTTGTTCAAGCGTGCATTCCTGGTGAAAAAAGGGCGTTACATCCATGCCAGCGAAACCGGGCGAGCGCTGATCCATTCATTGCCGCCCAGCGCCGCGCATCCGGACATGACCGCGCATTGGGAGTCCACACTGACCAAAATCAGCGAAAAACAGTGTCGCTATCAGGATTTTATGCAGCCATTGACGGCGTCTCTGTGCGACATCATCCAGCAGGTCAGGCATCGTGGCAGTATGCCGTTATTGCGTGGCCTACCGCCCGCGCCTGGCAAATCGAAACCAAAAAAGCGGCGTAAGTCGCAGCCTAAGGTGAAGGAGCAAAATTCATGACGGTAAAATGGGGACAGATTCTGGCGGCAACGCTGGTGATTTTCCCTCTCTGGGGGCAGGCAAATCCAGGGAGTCACACGAATACCGATATTGTCGTGCCGGTTCCGCCGCAGGTGATTTGGGGCAATGGCAACCATTCAGGCCAACAGGATAACGCTCAGCAATGTATCCGTTGCTGTACCTATCAGAACAAGCAGTATTCCGAAGGGGCGGTCATCAAGATGGAAGGCGTATTGTTGCAATGCTCTGAGGATAAGCAGAGGCTCAGCACCAATAATCTGGTGTGGAAAATGGTCAAATAAGCCGTGGCGGGGCTGAGATGCGGCCCCGCCGACAAGCGCGTTAAAGCGCGAATTCTGCCCAGATAGGCGCGTGGTCCGACGGCTTCTCCATCGCACGGATCGTATAGTCGATGCCGGTTGCGGTGCAGCTTTCCGCCAGAGACGAGCTTGCCAGAATCAGGTCGATGCGCAGGCCGCGATTAGTATCAAAGCCTTTGGACCGATAGTCGAACCAGGAAAATTGGTCTTTGCAGGAGGGATTGGCGGCGCGGAACGTGTCCACCAGCCCCCAGTTTTGCAGTCGGGCCAGCCACTCACGCTCTTCCGGCAAGAAAGAGCATTTACCGGTGCGCAGCCAGCGCTTACGGTTCTCTTCCCCAATCCCAATATCCAGATCGGTCGGGCTGATATTTAGATCGCCCATGATGACCAGCGGTTGCCCTTCTGGGTGATGGTGTTCGATATAGTTCTGCAGATCCTGATAGAAACGCGTTTTTGCAGGAAATTTAGTCGGATGGTCGCGGCTTTCTCCCTGAGGAAAATAGCCGTTGATGACGGTCAACGGACCCTGAGGGGTTTCGATATCCGCCATGATGATGCGTCGCTGCGCGTCTTCCTCATCGGTCGGGAATCCGCGGCGGACCGCCAGTGGCTCTTTCTTCGTCAGCAACGCTACGCCGTAATGGCCTTTCTGGCCGTGGAAGAACACGTGATAGCCATGCTGCGCCACGTCTTCCAACGGAAACATGTCGTCGTGCACTTTGGTTTCCTGTAAACCAATGACGTCCGGCTGGTGTTGTTCGACCACTGCGGCTAGTTGATGAGGCCGCGCTCGCAGGCCGTTGATGTTAAAAGAAACAAACTTCATGTTCGCTGCCGATGTAATGAAAATGTGCCGTGATGGTAGCAGAAATGACGGCGGCGAGTCACGGTCGAGACCCTGCATAAACGCCGATAGTAACCATCGTTGTGGCAGGGNTGATGGCGGTCCTGAGAGCCCGTATACTCCGCGTCTCGCAGGAGAGAGGAGGCCATTACAGGCCATCCCGCCGAAGGCGCAAACTCCCATAATCGCTCAGGCCACCTTACTGCAGATTCTATCCACGCCAACTGGAGAGCGGTTGCCAGACAACCCACCGAAGGGGCAAGCAGCAACTGCTGCACAAACTCTCAGGTAAAAGGACAGAGGGAGGGGCACAACCACGAGAGGCTCGTGTGCTGACCTATATCTATCTTATTGCCATAACCGCAGAGGGGATGTCCGGCGCGTTGGCGGCAGGCCGCCGCAATATGGACATCTTCGGCGTTTCCTTGATCGCCTTTATTACCGCGCTCGGCGGCGGCACTGTCCGTGACATTCTCCTCGGCAATTTCCCCATCGGCTGGACTCAACATCCGGCTTACATCTATCTCACGGTCGGCGCGGGTCTGTTTACCGTCATTATTGCGCGCTTCATGCAGCACCTGCATCGGCTGTTTCTGGTACTCGATGCCATGGGGCTCATTGCGTTCACGATTATCGGCTGCAACGTGGCGCTGCACCTCAATTACTCGTTGACGATCGTGGTCATCGCGGGGGTGACGACAGGGATTTTCGGCGGGATCTTGCGGGATATTTTCTGCAACCGCACGCCGATGGTGCTGCGTAAAGAGCTGTATGCCTGCGTCTCGCTGCTGGTGGCGCTGCTGTACCTCGGTTTTCGGCACGTCGGCCTTAACCACGATATCAACCAACTGCTTTCCTTCCTGATTGGACTCTCTGTGCGCCTGGCAGCGATTCGCTGGTCATGGCAACTGCCGGTATTTACCTATATGCCCGGACGGTGGAAAGGATAAGCGAAGGGGATTGGCGCCTAGGGAGGCAATTGTCGGATGTAGTTAAGAACAGGCGACTTCAGCGTGTTGAGTTTATTTGGGGAGAGATTTTTAGAAGATGGTGGTGGGGGAAGGATGATTCGTCACTTCGTTCCTCACCCTTCGGGCCGTGCTGCGCACGTTGTCTCGCTACGCTCGACTCGAACCTTGTCGAAGGTTCTCATCTTCCCCCTACGGGAACAGGCGACTTCAGCGTGTTGAGTTTATTTGGGGAGAGATTTTTAGAAGATGGTGGTGGGGGAAGGATTCGAACCTTCGAAGTCTGTGACGGCAGATTTACAGTCTGCTCCCTTTGGCCGCTCGGGAACCCCACCACTGGCCTGAAACGTGTTTTGCGTTAAGCGGGGCGCATCATAACAAATGCCGCGCCCCTGTAAAGTCTGAACCGGCAAATTTAGATTCGTTTGCCGGTTTTTTATGCCATGTGACGCTGTCTTGAGCGGCGCGATGACATTGGGTTGAACGTTACAGGATGATCGTGCGATTCCCATAGACGAAAACACGCTGTGCCAGCACTTGATAGAGCGCTCGGCTGAGGACGTTTTTCTCGACGTCGCGACCCGCACGCATCATGTCGTCCGCGGTATACGTATGATCAACATGGATAACGTCCTGCATGATGATGGGGCCTTCATCCAGACTGTCGTTCACATAGTGAGCCGTAGCGCCGATGATTTTGACGCCACGCTCATAAGCCTGGTGGTAAGGACGGGCGCCGATAAATGCAGGCAGGAACGAATGGTGAATATTGATGACCTGATTCGGGTAATGCTGTACGAAGGCCGGGGTCAGGACCCGCATGTATTTCGCCAGGACGACATAGTCCGGCTGATACTGGTCGATCTGCGCGATCATTTTTTGATCGTGTTCGTCGCGGGATAAGCCTTCGTGGCTGATCAGATGGAAAGGAATATCAAAACGTTCAACCAGCGTGCGCAGCGTTTCGTGGTTACCGATCACCGCGGCGATTTCGACATCTAAGCCACCATAGGCGTTTTTCATCAACAGATCGCCGAGGCAGTGGGCTTCTTTGGTCACCAGAATCACAATGCGACGACGACCAGCGTTGCTGAGTTCACGCACGGAGCCTACCGGTAAGGCGCTGTCCAGATCTTCCAGCAGCGTATTATCGTTGAAAATGCCTTCCAATTCGGTGCGCATGAAGAAACGCCCGGTGCGATGGTCGACATACTCAGAGTTTTGCACGATGTTCAGCTCGTGCTTGTAGCAAATATTGGTGATTTTTGCGATCAACCCTTTAGAATCAGGGCAGATAGTACGAAGAACTTTTCTTTGAATATTATGGGATTGCATGGGGGTGTCGATCCTGTCCAAAGCAAATATCAATCATTTTATTCAGCACGCCGGAATTGCGGGCTGTCACTCTATTGTCCGCAGCACTTTTTGTATTTTTTACCTGAGCCGCAGGGACAGGCTTCATTTCTGCCGGTCGGCAGATGAACGCCGTCGACATAGTACCAGCGATCGTGATGGCGAAGGAAGCGGGAGCGCTCTCTCATCAACACGTTGCGCTGAGGCGTGTCCTTGTCTGCATATCGTGCCGCAAACTCGACGAATCCTTCATCGGCCACTTTTCCTGCACTTGTCGTCAATACATTAAGGCCCCGCCATTCAGTGTTGCTGCAGGTGGAAGCGATATCTGCTCGAAAGTTTTCGGCCTGACAGGTTGGATGCCATGTGGCGATCAGGTAGTCAATGTCTTGCCGAACGTAGGCGCTATAGCGCGATCGCATCAGCGATTCTGGGGACGGTGCGGCCTCAACCCCCTGAATATAGGGCTCACAGCAGCGTGAAAAGGGTTGTTGATTGCCGCAAAAGCAACATTCGGACACAATATCTACCTTAATAATTTTTTAATGAATTAAATAGTTGAGACGTATCTTAAAAACACTTCATATAGTACCCAGCGAGTTTGACGCATGGCAATGTAGTCTAGAATAAAGCAGGCAGGGGGGAAACCATGCGTAAGGTCAAGGTCGGATTGGCTTTGGGGTCCGGTGCAGCAAAGGGATGGGCACATATTGGCGTCATCAATGCGTTGAAAGATCTCGGCATTGAGCCTGAAATCGTCGCCGGATGTTCGGTTGGCTCGCTGGTCGGCGCAGCTTATGCGACCAATCAGTTGGACAACATGGCCCGTTGGGTCAGTGGTTTCGGCTATTGGGATGTGATCCGACTGATGGATTTGTCGTGGCGGCGGGGAGGGTTACTGCGGGGCGATCGCGTTTTCGAACATGTTCGTCAGCTGTTACGTACCCAGCGCATTGAGGATTGCGCCATTAAGTTTGGTGCGGTAGCCACCAACTTGAGTACAGGTCGAGAGCTCTGGCTGACAGAGGGAGACCTGCACCTGTCTATACGCGCTTCATGCAGTATGCCGGGGTTGTTATCTCCGGTCTCGTTCAACGGCTACTGGCTGGTGGATGGCGCTGTCGTCAATCCCGTACCCGTGTCCTTAACGAGGGCCATGGGTGCGGATGTCGTGATTGCCGTTGATTTACAACATGACGCGAGCCTGAAAAGTCATGATTTGCTCTCCGTGAAGCCGCCTCAACCGGCGATGGAAGTCGTGTCGGTAGGCGGGTGGTCGCAGCGAATACGCGAGCGACTTCACCTGAGAGGACGGCAGCCAGCGGAAGTCAGACCTACGGCGATGGAGATTATGAGCACCTCGATTCAGGTGTTAGAGAACCGTCTGAAAATGAGCCGTATGGCCGGGGATCCGCCGGATGTACTGATCCAACCCTACTGCCCGCAGATAGCGACGCTGGATTTCCATCGCGCGCAGGAGGCCATAGACGCGGGCAGACGGGCGGTAGAAAAACAACGAGAGATGTTATTGCCATTGGTTCACCGGGCTACCTGAGCAACATTCGGGTAGCCTGAATTACAACATCAGCATGATGAATATGAACAGACTGAGTTTTAAGGGGTAACTGATGGCACGACCATTAACGGGGAAAGATATTTTAATCGTTGAGGATGAAGCTGTTTTCCGTTCGGTGCTGGCTGGTTATCTGACCTCATTGGGTGCCAACGTCATAGAAGCGGACAACGGCCAGAACGCCTTTGAAATGATTACTCACCAGCAGCCGGATCTCATCATCTGCGATTTGAATATGCCTACTATGGGCGGATTTGAGTTTGTCGATCGATTCCGCCAGCAGAATACCGACACGCCCATTCTCGTCATATCGGCAACCAGTCATATGGCTGATGTGGCGAAAATATTACGGCTTGGTGTTCAGGATGTCCTGTTGAAACCGGTCAATGATTATAACCGATTACGTGAAACGGTAATGTCATGTCTTTACCCCGACATGTTTACTTCACAGGTTAGTGAAGTCGATAAGTTAATGCATGATATGGAATCGCTGAATCAATGCCCGGCGGATGCAAACAAACTGCTGGAACAATTACAGCCGCCTGTTAATCAAACGATTGCACAGTGCCGCATTAATTATCGGCAACTCACCGTAGCTGATCATCCAGGGTTAGTATTAGATATCGTTGCCTTATCGGAAGATGAACTGGCGTTTTACTGTCTGGACGTTACACAGGCCGCTCATAATAACGGTGTCGTAGCCGCATTGTTATTACGCGCATTATTCAATGGGCTATTACGTGAGCACCTCGCCAATCAGCAGCGCAAACAGCCCGAATTATCCATGTTGTTAAGACAAGTAAATCAACTGTTACGTCATGCCGGCCTTAAGGGGGAGTTTCCATTGTTGGTCGGGTATTACCACCACAGTGTGAAAAAACTGATTCTTATTTCTGCAGGATTACACGCGACGCTTAGCGTAAAAGAAAATCAGTTGATGCTACATAGCGGAATTCCGCTCGGCGCAAAGGATAGCGCTTATCTGAATCAGCTCGGTTATCAGTGCGAATCGTGGCAGTGTCAGATATGGGGAAGTGGTGGGCAGCTACGTTTGATGGTTTCTACGGATTAATCTGATGGTCACCGGGATAAGCATACTTCAACCTGTAGAGACGCATTGTAATTATTTGGATTTCTACAATTTGAGGGGTAATGCGCTTTCTTTTTCCAAGTATGGGTCTGTACCGAGCAATGCGTATCGGAACTGATATACTTAGTACTTATGGGTAGAAGATAAATAAAGCTCATTATTTGAACGAAATATACGAGGTTGTTTATGTCAGCTGTCAATAAAAAAGTAAAAAAAGCGGTCATTCCTGTGGCCGGGCTGGGTACGCGCATGCTGCCGGCCACCAAGGCTATTCCAAAGGAAATGTTACCGCTGGTTGATAAACCTTTAATTCAATATGTAGTCAATGAATGTATTGCGGCAGGCATTAACGAAATTATTCTGGTAACGCATTCCTCCAAAAACTCGATTGAAAACCACTTCGATACCAGCTTTGAACTTGAAGCTATGCTGGAAAAGCGTGTTAAGCGACAGCTATTAGATGAAGTTAAATCCATTTGCCCTGAGCATGTCACTATTATGCAGGTACGTCAGGGCGTGGCTAAAGGCTTAGGGCACGCAGTATTGTGCGCCTACCCGTTGGTGGGCGACGAACCTGTTGCGGTTATTTTGCCGGACGTCATCATCGACGAATACGAGAGCAACCTGAAGAAAGATAACCTCAGTGAAATGCTTCAACGCTTCGAGGAAACTGGGCATAGCCAGATAATGGTTGAGCCCGTTGAAGACGTTAGCAGCTATGGGGTCGTTGACTGTCAGGGAAGGGAACTGAAACCAGGTGACAGCGCGCCTATGGTTGGCGTCGTTGAAAAACCGAAAGCGGATGAAGCGCCGTCTAACTTGGCCGTGGTTGGCCGCTATGTTCTGTCGGCTCAAATCTGGGACTTCCTGAAGAAAACGCCTCCGGGCGCGGGGAATGAGATTCAGCTCACCGATGCTATCGCGATGCTGATGGACAAAGAGACTGTTGAGGCTTACCACCTCAAAGGTATTAGCCACGACTGCGGAAATAAGCTGGGTTACATGTCAGCTTTCGTGGAATATGGATTGCGTCACAAAACGTTGGGATCTGAGTTCAACCAGTGGTTAAAGACGGCCGTTCAGGAAGAAAATAGCTAATTAAGATCAGCCTTCTGTTCTATTGCAGAGGGCTTTCATCCCATCCCGCCTAACGTGTTTCTCCCTTTAAATTAAATAAAAAAATACCCCCTGCGAGCAGGGGGTATTTCATAAGTCTTGATTATTTGATGCTATTAAAGCAGGAAGTCATCCAGAGATTTACCCTGTTCTTCGATCGCCTTTTTGATCACTGCCGGAGTACGGCCCTGACCAGTCCAGGTTTTGACTTCGCCGTTTTCATCAGTGTACTGATATTTAGCAGGACGGGCAGCACGTTTGCTTTTACCGGCAACTTTAGTAGAGCCTAAAGACTGAAGCAGTTCATTCGGATCGATACCGTCTGCAATTAACATATCGCGATACTGCTGCAATTTGCGAGTACGTTCTTCAATTTCTGCCTGAGCTTGGCTTTCTTCTTCGCGGCGTTCATTAACCACGACTTCCAGTTTTTCCAGCATTTCTTCCAGGGTTTCCAGACTACATTCTCTTGCCTGGGCGCGCAGGGTACGGATGTTGTTTAGAATCTTTAGTGCTTCGCTCATTGTATTAGTCTCAAAATATATTTAATTAGTGGCTGTACGAGAGATAATAGAGCTCTATTTTATTTTCTGCAATAGGTAGATTTGTATTATCGACAAAAATAACAAATCTAATACAGCCATCACGTATCTGCAGACAGATATAAATCTTTCAGGATTGCTAATACATTTGGTTACGTACAAGACGCTGAATTATGGTCTGACCTGTTGCCGCGGTTTGTTTATCCGACAATTAATCGCAAATTGTCCCGTTCTACAAGCCCAATTACCTGTTACCGCTACATCCCTGTAGGGAATAGCATAAATGATGCTCGCGTTAGTGAGATGGCGAGATTGTTACAATCATTTCCAAAGCATGACAGGTGAAGTGGGGAACTACGCTGTATTTGATATCGGTCGAATTTATTTTAAGGCTAACCAGAGCCCACAGAGTTGTTTTGGCATAAATAAACGCGAGTCGCATGAGGGTACGTCTATTTCTAATACTTCGGTGAAAATGCAGTACAGACGTGTTTCCTCGCCTGATGAGAAACGTATCGTGAACCCAATGATGGTCTATTTTAAATCCAATATGGAAAGAACATCTGGCGGGAACTATTCACGTATAAATTATATGTCGGCATCCTGCCATCCTTCATTAAGAAGACTACTATCCGTCATTACCCTTAATTTATCCATATTATTTGCGATGCATATGAGTCCGGAAGTTAACGGTTTTATGGAGAAAATGATGAGATAATTGATTAATCTTACGACATGCTTACTTTTGTAACTATTGATATAAAGAAAATTTTATCCCGCTTACACGTTGCCTCTAAGTCATATTAATAAGTCCTATGAATCTTTGCCGTTCCTGACAGTGAGGCGTTTTTACTCCACGCGATGAGGAGGGGTATAACATGTCAGAACCCGTTTGAACGGTGTTGCTTCAGGTATTAACCTCAATGCGCCTATAAATAACTGCGTACATAAAGTGCCAATCACGAAGCATACAGGCGTCTTTATTCGCAAAAGAGGGAAGTGTCGCCGATTGATTAGGTAAATAACGCGTTGTTGCGCTTACCTCACATAATCCATCCCAACAGCGGCTTCAGACGGCGTTGGCGCGATTCTCGTTAAAGAGGAGACTTCTGATAACCCTGATGCGTCATCGGCTTGTGCGGGCCTTCTCTGAAGGTCAATAAAAAACCCCGCATCAATGACACGGGGTTTGAGCTTAACAAAAGGGGAAGTTGACTTAACTTACGACTTTACCGCCTTTTTGCTTTTTAGTCGGTGCTTTCGCTGGTTCACTGGCAGGCGCAACATCGTCCTGCTCTGAGAATGTGCGGCCATAGTAACAATCCAGCAGGATTTGCTTCACTTCGACAATTAACGGGAAGCGCGGATTGGCCCCGGTGCACTGATCGTCCAGCGCATCTTCAGACAGCTTATCGACTTTCGCCAGGAAGTCAGCTTCCTGAACGCCGGCTTCTCGAATGGACGCAGGGATGCCCAACTCTTTCTTCAGCGACTCAAGCCAAGCCAGCAGCTTCTCAATTTTCTGCGCCGTACGGTCGCCTGCCGCACTCAATCCCAGGTGATCGGCAATCTCCGCATAGCGACGACGCGCCTGCGGACGGTCGTACTGACTGAATGCCGTCTGCTTGGTCGGAACGTCGTTGGCGTTGTAACGGATAACGTTGCAGATCAGCATGGCGTTAGCCAGGCCATGTGGAATGTGGAACTCTGATCCTAACTTATGGGCCATGGAGTGGCACACGCCAAGGAAGGCGTTGGCAAACGCGATACCTGCGATGGTGGCGGCGTTATGCACGCGCTCGCGGGCCACCGGATTTTTGGCGCCTTCGCGGTAGCTCGCCGGCAGGTTTTCTTTCAGCAGTTTCAACGCTTGAAGCGCCTGTCCGTCCGAGTATTCATTAGCCAGTACTGAAACATAAGCTTCCAGCGCATGTGTGACCGCATCCAAACCGCCGAACGCGCACAGGGACTTCGGCATATCCATGACAAGGTTGGCGTCGATAATGGCCATGTCCGGCGTCAGCGCATAGTCTGCCAGCGGATATTTCTGACCTGTCGAATCGTCGGTGACCACAGCGAATGGCGTGACTTCTGAACCCGTACCGGAAGTGGTCGTAATGGCCACCATCTTCGCTTTGATCCCCATTTTCGGGAATTTATAGATACGTTTGCGAATATCCATAAAGCGCAGCGCCAGGTCTGCAAAATGCGTGTCCGGGTGTTCGTACAGCACCCACATGATTTTCGCCGCATCCATCGGAGAACCGCCGCCCAGGGCAATGATCACATCAGGCTTGAACACGTTCATCTTTTCAACGCCGCGGCGTACCACGCTCAGTGTCGGATCGGCTTCCACTTCGAAGAAGACGTCAACTTCCATGCCATGACGTTTCAATACGCTGGTGACCTGGTCGACATAGCCATTATTGAACAAGAACGGGTCCGTAACGATGAATGCGCGTTTAGCGCCTTCCGTCGCGACTTCTTCGAGCGCCAGCGGCAGGGAGCCCCGACGGAAATAGATAGATTTGGGAATTTTGTGCCACAACATATTTTCAGCTCGCTTCGCTACCATTTTACGGTTGATCAGATGTTTCGGCCCGACGTTTTCTGAAATCGAGTTACCGCCCCATGAGCCGCATCCCAGCGTCAGTGACGGCGCAAGTTTGAAGTTGTACAAATCACCAATCCCGCCCTGAGATGCCGGGGTGTTGATCAAAATACGCGCGGTTTTCATCTTATCGCCGAAGGTATTAATGCGCGCTTTTTCGTTGTCCTGATCGGTATACAGGCAGGAGGTATGGCCGATACCGCCCATCGCCACGAGCTGTTCCGCTTTCACCACTGCGTCATCAAAGTCTTTCGCGCGATACATGGCCAGCGTGGGAGACAATTTTTCATGGGCGAACGGTTCAGATTCGTCAATTTTGCTGACTTCGCCGATCAACACCTTGGTGTTTGTCGGTACGCTGATGCCTGCTAGTTTGGCGATATCCGCAGCCGTCTGGCCGACGATCGCGGCGTTGAGCGCACCGTTTTTCAACAGGACGCCCTGAACGGCTGTCAGCTCCTGACCTTGCAGCAGGTAACCGCCGTGGGTGGCGAAGCGCTCACGTACGGCGTCATAAACTTTATCTACCACGACGACGGACTGTTCTGATGCGCAAATGACGCCGTTATCGAAGGTTTTGGACATGAGGATTGAAGCGACGGCGCGCTTGATATCCGCGGTTTCGTCAATCACTACGGGGGTATTGCCCGCGCCAACGCCGATAGCCGGTTTACCCGAGCTGTAAGCCGCTTTCACCATGCCGGGGCCGCCTGTCGCCAGGATCAGGTTGATATCCGGGTGATGCATTAATTGATTGGACAGCTCGACGGAGGGCGCATCGATCCAGCCGATGATGTCTTTCGGCGCGCCCGCAGCAATGGCGGCTTGCAGCACGATATCAGCCGCTTTATTCGTAGCGTCTTTAGCGCGTGGGTGAGGGGAGAAGATGATGCCGTTACGGGTTTTAAGACTGATTAATGCTTTAAAAATCGCGGTGGAGGTCGGGTTGGTCGTAGGGACGATGCCGCAGATCAGGCCGATAGGCTCTGCAATCGTGATAGTGCCGAAGGTATCATCGACGGACAACACGCCGCAGGTCTTTTCATCCTTATAGGCATTGTAGATATATTCGGAAGCAAAATGGTTTTTAATCACTTTGTCCTCAACAATCCCCATGCCAGATTCGGCAACGGCCATTTTCGCCAGAGGGATACGCGCATCTGCGGCGGCCAGGGCTGCGGCGCGGAAGATGGTGTCCACCTGCTCTTGAGAGAAGCTGGCAAACTCGCGCTGAGCGTTTTTCACACGTTCGACCAGAGCGTTAAGTTCTGCCACATTGGTTACGGCCATAATGATCTCCTGTAATTATTCAAACTCTTTCAGTCAATAGTTGCCGCTTCATGGGCAGTCGCGTCGTTTGACACGCTGGTATTACGGGGGGCAGTGGTGTGGCATCTGTCCGCGCCCCATTGACTCAAAGAGCTCGCGCTATACTCATTACCGAGGTCAACATCAGTCGTTATTGGCTGCGTCTCTGCTACCCTCTAAGAGGGTCTAAAGCGAAATACTTTTTTGGCTATTTATTCTGCGGGTCTCGTTTTAGCGATTGGACTCAGGTTACAGGGTTATCAATCGCTTTTTTGTGATCCTGGTCCAATATTTAGCTGGCTGACACCATTCAGCATTTTCTTATCGATAGTTTTAACCTATCAAAAATGAAGGCTTATAAAAAATGGGTGTTTTTTGTTGAAAAGTGTATTTATCTGTTTATTTGCCTTACAAAGAAAAAAACAGAGGAATATTCGATTATCGAGAGGGACGTATCGTCTTCTTTTCATTACAATGCGCCCGTAATTCTCTTATCTCCCTGAAGACTGTCTGAGGTGCGGTGTGATGCATTCTGTGCTGGATATTTCCAGCTTTATAAAATTTTTCGTCGGCTTATTCGCCCTCGTCAACCCTATCGGCGTTTTACCTGTATTTATAGGGATGACCAGTTATCAGGATAATAAGGAACGCGACAAAACGAATTTAACGGCGAATGTTTCGGTTGTACTTATTCTCTGGGTCTCATTATTTTTCGGTGACGGCATTCTGCGAACATTTGGTATCTCCATTGATTCTTTTCGCATCGCCGGAGGGATTCTGGTGATGACGATTGCCATGTCGATGATTAGCGGGAAGTTGGGTGAGCATAAGCAGAACAAACAGGAAAAAACGGAAAATGCCAACCGCGAAAGCGTCGGGGTCGTCCCTTTGGCTTTGCCGTTGATGGCAGGACCGGGGGCAATCAGCTCTACGATTGTCTGGAGCTCTCGCTATCATGGGTGGCCGAATTTGGTGGGGTTGTCATTAACTATCGCGCTATTTTCATTTTGCTGTTGGCTGTCATTTCGTGCCGCGCCGATGATTGTTCGACTACTGGGTCAGACGGGTATTAACGTCGTCACCCGTATCATGGGCTTATTACTGATGTCGCTTGGCATTGAGTTTATTGTGACCGGCCTGAGATCGACGTTCCCCGGATTATTATAAGCACTGCCCATTCTCTACTATTGCTTCATGAGTCCTTACGGCTGCCGTGACCGCGTCAGCCGTTTTTTTATGTCAAAAATATAAAGATTGCTGATGATTCTTTAATCGCGGCGGAAGGAATAACTGTATTGGCAATGTATTATTCCGCGCATAGGGAGCAGTCCCTAAAGCTCCTCTTTTGTGATCTCTCCCACAGTCAGTGATGACAATCTTTCAAAACTCATACACCGTGCAGATGAAAGTAAATACCTAAAATAGGTATAAAGTTTTCTTATGGCAGGTTTATCTCCTGTTCAAGATAAAAAATAACATATATCAGGCTATTGTTTTAACGAGGTAGTCTGAGCGTGTCGCGCTGGTTTAAGCCGGATTTTCTTGTGAAAGAAAATTAAGTAACAGCGCGTGAATTCTATTGGCGAAGCGTAATTCTTTTGCTACGTTCGCCTTGATTAGGCGTTTAATCATTACAAAAGGTAAGTTAATTTTAACTTGCGATGCGGTTTCTCTTTAGCCGTGATTTCTCGGGGAAAGGCTGTATGCCCGTCGGTATGGAAAACCGTGGCGTTTCCCCGTGAGTGGCGAGGTTAGGGTGAATGCATAACAGAAACTCGATTGGCCGGATTTCGTTTAGGGTGACACGGAGTGTGCTTTCTCGAGGACGTGCCTGGCCTGGCTTGTGGTGACAATCAGACTCGTTCCCTGAAAGCGCCGTGAGCCTGAGTCGACGTTGTGCAATGAAAAAAAAACAGGAGCAAAAACAACAATGGCAAAACACAAATCAAAACCGCGGTGGGTGATGACGGCACTAGGAATTTTTAGCGCATCGATATCCATGTCAAGTTGGGCTGCCGTGATTCCTCCCGGTGTGCAACTGGCGGAGAAACAGGAGCTGGTGCGCAATAACGGCGCGGAAGTTGCGTCGCTCGATCCGCATAAAATCGAAGGCGTGCCAGAGACCAACGTGTCTCGCGACCTGCTCGAAGGGTTGGTTAACACCGATCCGGATGGGAAGATCATCCCAGGCGTGGCGGAAAGCTGGGATAACCAGAACTTCACGGTCTGGACCTTTCATCTGCGAAAGGATGCCCGTTGGTCAAACGGCGACCCGGTTACAGCCGAGGATTTTGTGTATAGCTGGCGTCGAGTGACCGATCCTAAAACGGCATCGCCTTATGCCTCGTACCTGCAATTTGGTCACATTGTGAATATCGACGATGTGGTTGCCGGTAAAAAACCGACAGAGACGTTGGGCGTTAAGGCGATAGACGATCACACCCTGCAGGTTACGTTGAGTCAGCCAGTGCCGTATTTTTATAAACTGCTGGTCTACCCTGCGACTTTTCCGGTATACAAAAAAGCCGTCGAAAAATTCGGCGAAAAATGGACGCAACCTGCGAATTGGGTGGGTAACGGCGCCTATAAGCTGAAAGAGTGGGTGGTGAATGAGAAGCTGGTTCTCGAACGAAATCCCAATTATTGGGACAACACGCACACCGTCATCAACAAGGTCGCCTATCTGCCTATCACCTCCGAAGTGACCGACGTCAATCGTTACCGCAGCGGTGAAATTGACATGACGTACAACTACCTTCCGATTGAACTGTTCCAAAAACTGAAAAAAGAGATCCCGAACGAAGTCCACGCCGATCCTTATTTGTGCACTTATTATTTTGAAATCAATAACCAGAAGGCGCCGTTTAACGATGTCAGAGTGCGTAATGCGCTCCGTCTGGGACTTGACCAGGTCATTTTGACCAACAAGGTGAAAAATCAGGGCGATATCCCCGCCTATGGTTATACCCCGCCTTACATTGACGGGATCACGATCGCTAAACCGGAGTGGGCGAGCTGGTCCCAGCAGAAACGTAACGAAGAAGCGAAAAAACTACTGGCCGAAGCCGGCTACAGCGCGCAAAAACCCCTGACGTTCACTCTCTTGTACAACACTTCCGATTTGCATAAGAAAATGTCGATTGCGGCGGCGTCCATATGGAAAAGCAACATCGGCGTTAACGTAAAACTAGAAAATGAGGAATGGAAAACCTTCCTTGATAACCGCCATCAGGGCAATTATGACCTGGCGCGGGGCGGCTGGTGTGCGGATTACAACGAGCCCTCTGGGTTCTTGAACAGCATGGTATCCAACAGCAGCAGTAATACCTCCCACTACAACAGTCCGCAGTTCGACCAGTTGATGGATAAAGCGCTGGCGGCGAAAACCGATGCCGAGCGAGCTGCGTTTTATCAGCAGGCGGAGCAACAGCTGGATAAGGATGCGGTAATCGCGCCGATCTACTACTACGCCAATCTGCGGTTGGTCAAACCGTACGTTGGAGGACTGACCGGGAAAGATCCGCTGGACTATGTCAAAGTCAAAGATCTGTACATCATCAAACATTAAGTTCATTGCTGCCGCGCCAGGTTGGGCGGCAGTCTTGCAATAATAAGAACCGCTTTTTGACCGGTTTGATAGGTAAGATCCATGCTTAAATTTATTCTGCGTCGGTGTCTGGAAGCGATACCGACACTCTTCGTGCTGATTACCCTCTCTTTCTTCATGATGAGGCTCGCGCCCGGTAGTCCTTTCACCGGCGAACGCAACCTTCCGCCGGAAGTGATGGCCAATATTGAGGCTAAATACCATCTGAACGATCCCATCCTGACGCAGTATGGCCACTATTTGGTTCAGCTGGCGCACGGGGATTTCGGGCCTTCGTTCAAGTACAAAGACTATTCAGTGAATGACTTGGTGGTTCGCGCCTTTCCTGTGTCGGCCAAGCTGGGCGCCGCGGCGTTTCTGCTGGCGGTCATTCTGGGCGTCACCGCCGGTGTGGTGGCTGCGTTAAACCAGAACGGGAAATGGGACTTTACGGTGATGGGATTTGCGATGACGGGCGTGGTAATCCCAAGCTTCGTCGTTGCTCCGCTGCTGGTACTGGTTTTCGCCATCACGCTTCAATGGTTGCCGGGCGGCGGCTGGAACGGCGGGGCGCCCAGATACCTCATTTTGCCGATGGTGGCGCTTTCACTCTCTTATATTGCCAGTATCGCCCGCATTACACGCGGCTCGATGATCGAAGTTTTGCACTCAAACTTCATTCGCACCGCGCGCGCCAAAGGATTGCCCATGCGCAAGATCATCTTGCGCCACGCCCTGAAACCGGCGCTGCTGCCGGTGTTGTCATACCTGGGGCCGGCATTCGTCGGCATCATCACGGGATCGATGGTCATCGAGACGATTTTCGGCCTGCCCGGCATCGGTCAGCTATTCGTGAATGGCGCGCAGAACCGAGACTATTCGCTGGTGCTCAGCCTGACCATTCTGGTTGGGGCGCTGACCATCCTGTTTAACGCGATTATTGACGTGCTGTACGCGGTAATCGATCCCAAGATTCGCTATTAAGTCGAGGCGCAGATGTTTTGGAATAAAAAAAATCGGGACGCGTTGGACCGCTTTAGCGAACAGCTGGACGTCGAAGGCCGCAGTTTATGGCAAGACGCGCGTCGTCGCTTCATTCACAACCGCGCAGCGCTGAGCAGCCTTTTGTTACTGCTGCTGATCACGCTGTTTGTGGTCATCGCACCGCAGTTTTCCTCGTTTAACTATGCCGATACGGATTGGAACATGATGTCGGCCGCGCCAGATATGGCGAGCGGACACTATTTCGGTACAGACTCTTCAGGGCGCGATTTGCTGGTCCGCGTGGCCGTCGGCGGTCGGGTATCGCTGATGGTGGGTGTGGCTGCAGCGCTGGTCGCGGTAGTCGTGGGCACGCTGTATGGGGCGTTGTCCGGCTACATGGGCGGTGCCGTTGACTCGGTCATGATGCGTATTTTGGAGATTCTTAACTCATTTCCTTTTATGTTTTTCGTGATCCTACTGGTGACGTTTTTTGGGCAGAACATGCTGCTTATCTTCGTGGCCATCGGTATGGTGTCTTGGCTGGACATGGCGCGTATCGTCCGGGGTCAGACGCTGAGTCTCAAACGCAAAGAGTTTATCGAGGCGGCGCTGGTCGGCGGAGTGTCGACGCGCGGCATCGTTCTCAGGCATATCGTTCCGAACGTTTTGGGCGTGGTGGTGGTGTATGCCTCGCTGCTGGTGCCCAGCATGATTCTGTTTGAATCCTTCCTGAGTTTTCTGGGGCTGGGGACGCAAGAGCCTATGAGCAGCTGGGGCTCGCTCTTGAACGACGGCGCCAATTCGATGGAGGTCGCGCCCTGGTTGCTGTTCTACCCGGCAGGTTTCCTGGTGGTCACTTTGTTCTGTTTCAACTTTATCGGCGATGGCTTACGTGACGCCCTCGACCCGAAAGACCGCTGAGGAGAGGCGCGATGACGATAACGACACAACCCCGCGAACCGCTGCTAAGCGTAAACGACCTGCGGGTTGTCTTTAATACGCAGGATGGCGCGGCCACGGCCGTGAATGATCTCAACTTCTCACTCTCTGCGGGCGAAACGCTCGGCATTGTGGGCGAATCTGGCTCAGGAAAGTCGCAGACTGCTTTTGCCCTCATGGGGCTGCTGGCGGCCAACGGAAAGGTGAGCGGTTCCGCGCGGTTTGATGGCCGCGAGATACTGAACCTGCCGGAACGCCAGCTCAATCGCCTGCGCGCCCGAGAGATCGCCATGATCTTTCAGGACCCGATGACATCCCTTAACCCTTATATGCGCGTAGGCGAGCAGCTAATGGAAGTCCTGATGCTGCACAAAAAACTGAGTAAAAGCGATGCGTTCGCTCAGTCTGTAGCCATGCTGGACGCGGTGAAAATGCCGGAAGCGAAAAAGCGAATGCGTATGTTTCCGCACGAGTTTTCCGGTGGGATGCGCCAGCGCGTCATGATTGCCATGGCCTTACTGTGTCGCCCTAAACTGCTGATCGCCGATGAGCCGACGACGGCGTTGGATGTCACCGTTCAGGCGCAGATCATGACGCTGCTGGGTGAGCTACAGCGAGAGTTCAATACGGCTATTATTATGATCACTCACGATCTGGGCGTGGTTGCCGGGATCTGCGACAAGGTGTTGGTCATGTATGCCGGGCGAACAATGGAATATGGTTCCGCGCGCGACATTTTTTATACGCCCACGCATCCTTATTCAGTAGGGCTGCTGAATGCAATTCCTAGGCTGGACGTGGAGAATGAGGTGCTGGCGACAATCCCCGGTAATCCGCCGAACTTACTCCGTTTGCCGCAGGGATGTCCTTTCCAGCCGCGTTGTCCATACTCCCAGCCGGATTGTGAGCAAACACCGATGTTGACTGAGTTTGAGAAAGGGCGGATGCGCGCCTGCTTCCGTCGTGTTGAGGAGGTGGCGCTATGAATTCGATGGAACAACGTAAAACGCTGCTTGAGGTCGAGGACCTGAAAGTCTATTTCGATGTGCGCAGCGAACAACAGTGGTTCTGGCAGCCGCCCAAAAAATTAAAAGCGGTGGACGGCGTCTCTTTTCGTCTCTATGAAGGAGAAACGCTGGGCATCGTGGGGGAGTCCGGCTGCGGCAAATCGACGTTAGCGCGGACCATCATCGGGCTGGTCAAGGCCCGAGGAGGCAGAATCAGCTGGCTGGGTCAGGATCTCCAAGGATTCAGCGACAAACAATGGCATGACGTGCGCAGCGATATCCAGATGATATTTCAGGACCCGCTGGCGTCGCTGAACCCTCGTATGACGGTGGGTGAAATCATCGCCGAACCGCTGAAAACCTATCGTCCAGGGCTTTCGCGAGCTGAGGTCAAAGAGCGGGTCAAGGCGATGATGAACAAGGTCGGACTCCTGCCAAGTCATATCAACCGCTATCCTCATGAGTTTTCCGGCGGGCAATGCCAACGCATCGGCATTGCCCGGGCGCTTATTTTGCAGCCGAAGCTGATTATCTGCGATGAACCGGTTTCCGCGCTGGATGTGTCTATTCAGGCGCAGGTTGTGAACCTGCTGCAGCAATTACAGCGGGAAATGGGGCTAGCGCTGATATTCATCGCTCATGACCTTTCCGTGGTGAAGCATATTTCCGATCGCGTTTTGGTCATGTACCTGGGACATGCGGTGGAACTGGGGACGGACAGTGCGTTATATCGCAATCCGCTGCATCCCTACACCCGGGCGCTGATGTCTGCTGTGCCGATCCCGGATCCGGACAAAGAGCGCAATAAGCCGATTCAATTGCTGGAAGGGGATCTGCCATCGCCCATCAATCCGCCGTCAGGCTGCGTATTCCGTACACGTTGTCCGATGGTCGGTCCCGAGTGCAGTCAAACACGTCCGCAATTAGAGGGCGGGAGCGAGCACGCGGTGTCTTGTCTGAAAGTGGAACCGTTGCCGTAACACGGCATCCATCCCGCATCTACTCCAGACTCTCCTTGCATATGAGGAGAGTCTGGAACCCTACGACAGTCTGCCATGACACAGAACAGGCTAGGGGGCTTACTTAGCCGCGCGGCGATGTTGGCGGCCGGGTTCAGGCCGGAAAGACAACTGAAGAGTGAATTACGCTTTCCACAGGATGTGGCAAAGCTTATGGTCTTTTTCGCGGCAAATCAGCACTCGGGCGAACACATCATTGATTTCCGCATCTTCGCTCTCGGCCAGACCAATGACGACTTCGCAGAAGAAGTCTGGATTCAGATCGAAATCGACGTGGTCCTGCCAGTCTTCCGCCGGGTCGAACAGTTCGGCGCCGCCGCGCTCTTCAAACTGCAGGTTAAACAGCAAGACGTCGGCGGGGTCGAGATTATCCGGCGCTAACTCTAGAAAGATGTCGTATGCCTGTTCCAGCGCTTCATCTTCGGTCAGGCGGTTATTTAAATCCATGAGACAGTCCTATTCATCCACAAGGCGTGTTATTAGACCATGAAGGACACGGGGTTTACAGCAGCGGGCTGAAAAAGTAGAACAGACGCTCCACAATGCGTTGCCAATAGGGCCTTCTTTGCCATTTTCCTTCATCCAACAGGCGTGAACGGGCGATATAGTCGTCCTGAACACAGGCCAAATCGTTGCCGAAGTCCGCATCGTCAATCACCATCGTAATTTCAAAATTGAGCCACAGGCTACGCATGTCGAGATTGACGGTGCCGACCAAACACAGCTGATCGTCGACCAGCACGCTCTTGGTGTGTAGCAGTCCGCCCTGGAACTGATGGATTTTCACGCCGGCGCTGAGCAATTCGCTGAAAAAGGCCTTGCAGGCCCATCCCACCAGCACCGAATCGTTTTTATGCGGCACGATAATATTGACATCGACCCCTCGCTGCGCCGCGGTACAGATGGCATGCAGCAAATCGTCGCTCGGTACGAAGTAGGGCGTCGTCATGATCAGTCGGCGGCGCGCGGCGTACACCGAGGTGAGAAGCGCCTGATGAATCATATCTTCTGGGTAGCCAGGCCCGGAGGCAATCACCTGAATGGTATGACCGCTCTCTTGCTCAAATGGCATGATGTTAACGTCCGGCGGCGGCGGAAGCACGCGCTTGCCGGTTTCCATCTCCCAGTCGCAGCTGTAAATCACCCCCATGGTGGTTGCGGCAGGCCCCTCGGCGCGCACCATCAGGTCGATCCATTGGCCGACGCCGGCATCCTGCTTGAAGTAGCGAGGATCGACCATGTTCATACTGCCGGTATAAGCGATGCGGTTATCGATCAGAATCACCTTACGGTGCTGGCGCAAATCCATCCTGCGCAGGAACGCACGAAAAATATTCACCCTCAACGCTTCGACCACCTGGATCCCGGAGGTGCGTAGAATGTCTGGATAGGCGCTGCGCAGGAAGGTTCTGCTGCCAGCGGAGTCCAGCAGAATGCGGCAGTGGACGCCACGTTTTGCTGCCGCCTGCAACGCAGCCATGACTTCATCGACAAGTCCGCCCTGTTGCCAGATATAAAACACCATTTCAACGTTATTACGCGCAAGTTCGATGTCGCGCACCAGCGCTTTGATGGTGTCTGGAAATGAGGTGATGAGCTGTAGCTGGTTGCCTTTGACGCCAGCAATGCCCTGGCGACGCTCGCAGAGTTGGAATAAGGCGTTCGCCACTTCGCTATTTTCCGTGGCGAAAATACGGCTGTAGCTCTTGAGTTCTTGCAGCCACTTGGCGGTGGAGGGCCACATTTTGCGTGCGCGCTCGGCGCGTTGTTTACCCAGGTGCAATTCGCCGAAAGAGAGATAGGCGACGATGCCGAAAAGCGGAAGGATATAAATGACCAGCA
The DNA here is from genome assembly GCF_000688695.1 of Lonsdalea quercina subsp. quercina. Lineage (GTDB taxonomy): Bacteria > Pseudomonadota > Gammaproteobacteria > Enterobacterales > Enterobacteriaceae > Lonsdalea > Lonsdalea quercina_D. Next base: position 132,729 of record NZ_JIBQ01000005.1, read on the forward strand.
GCCAGGCCATGGCGGAGGGAACAGCCCGTCGTTTCATCAAGATGCGCAGCGTGACGCTGGCGATTAATAGCCAATAGCTGAATACCAACATCCAGCTTAGTACCGCATAAAAAGTTGTCATGGCAAAGCGCACCGTTCCCTTCAGCGAATGCTTATCAGCAAAGTGTACGCATAGTTTACCGAAAGAGGAAATGTCTTGCGTCTGAATAGAATAGGCGACGTATGACGGCAATAGGGGCCTAAAAACGCAAAGGCGACTTGGATGCTGTGGACAGGGAGGTATAATGTGCGGCGTTCCGCTTCCTGACAAAAAGAGTCTCTCCATGAAACGCAGCCCTAATGAAGTCAGCCGCTGGCGTATGCAGCGCCAGGTTCAGCGCCGCCGCCGCCGCTGGCTCGAGGCCCAATCCCGCAGCTATCGTCATATCCACTCCGCCCGGTACTTACAGCAAAAGAAACAGCGCCGAGCGCTGCTTTATGCTGTCACTTATGAATGGTAATCCACTGACGCAATTGGTTTTTTTACCGACACAACGCCACCCTTAAGCCGTAGTTTTGACGCATCGTTGGCTATCTTCACGCTGGCGCGAGACGGAATCTCAACGGCGTTTGACAATAAGGAGGCGATAGGGACGGAGGCTCCGTCCTCATTCCGCGAGGACTCGGGCAGTTGGAATAGGGAAACCGCACTGTTCAACTGCGCCGCCTGTTGTAATAACAACGAGAAGGTGTGAGCGGATGCGGTGACCTGGCCGGCATTCTGCTTTACCGATTCATTTAACGAGCCGATACGATGGGTGACTTGGTGAATGCTGTGGTTTTGCTGCTGCGCAATCGCCGTTATCTCATTCAGAAAGGCGCTCGTCTCTCTCGCGGCGCAGAGAATATTCTGCAAACTGTCGTTGAGTTGATTTACCCGTTGCGCCCCGCTGGCGACGCTCTGATCTGACTGACTAATCAGGGCGTTGATGTTCTGCGCCGAATGGCTGCTTTGTGACGCCAGCGTGCCGATTTCACGTGCCACCACCGCAAAACCTCGCCCTTGAACGCCCGCCCGCGCCGCCTCGATTGCCGCGTTCAGCGACAGAATATGTGTCTGGAAGGCGACGTTGTCGATCAGGCTGATGACATCGGTCATTTGCTGACTGCGTTCGGATATCGCGCGCATGGCGTCCTTGACGTCGCTCATCATTTTTTCGCCTTTCCCTGCGATATGACTGGTCTCTTCGGCGTGTCTGCTGGCTTGTTGTGTCTGTCGCTCGTGGTTTTCCAAGTGTTGGTTGAGTTCTTCGACGTGCTCTGTTGCCGCGCTCAGTGCTTTGAACTGGTATTCGGCCTGTATCGATAGCTTTTGGTTATCGTCATTGGCCTGAGCAACGTGAGCCAGCATGGTTTCCATGCCCTCGCGCACTTGACCGACCAACGTTACAAGCCCGGATTGCATCACGGTGATGCTTTGGCTCAACTGGTGAACTTCTCGTGCGGTGCGATCGTTTTGCGTCAGCGGTTGAGAGAGGTCACCCGCGGCAATGCGTTGGAGATGCTGGTGGATATGGGACAGCGGCCGGACGAACAGGCGAGTCACGCCGATCCATACCAGCGCCGCAATCACCAGGAGGGCGGCAAGCACCGCGACGAACACGGTCTGCGTACGGTCTAACTGACTAATCAATCGCAGGGAAGTTTGTTGCTGGCGCCGATCGCTGTCCTTGAGATAGCGGGCATAACTCTGGGTAAACATATTCTGGTAGGCCTGAATCGGCACCGCGAAGAAGATATCAATTTCATTGGTCTGTTTGATGCCTTGCGCCAATTCAACCAGGCCGTCGTAAAGCTGCTGGTAGTGAGCGGTCAACTCGGAAAAAGCGGAGTCTCGTTGGTCGGAAGGTACGACGCTCAACAACTGTTGGTAGTGCGATTTCGCGAGTTTTAATGAAGTTTCGGCTTCCTCCATCAGGCTCTGCCAGCTGCCGACAGAGCCGCTCTCCTTGTCATAAAGCAGATAAATGCCCGCCCGATTGAGTTTATCGCTGGCGTTCATGATCTCCATCCGCGTTTGATCCATCAACGCTTGCTGTTGCCCCTGAACTACCTGAGTGTGACTGCCTTGTTTCACCTGAGTCACGGTTTGCGAAAGAGCGCCAATGGACAGCAGCTGCAATATCGAGAATAAGCCGATGATAAAGATTAAGCCGGAAAGAAAACTGGGTCGGAACTGGGACAGTGTCCGGAGAAGCCCAATACGTTGCGATAGGCGCGCTGCCATGATGAACGATCTCTTCAATCAAACATGATAAGTCTCGCCAACGTACCATTGATTAATGACCAAATTATTTCAGAAAGTTAGCCTCGGCGGGGGCGTGATGCACCGGCTTTTGTCGATGGGATGGGCCTGCTTCTGCGGTAAATTCGAATGCGGAGAATCATTCTTATAACGCAGTTCGTGACGCTGTCACTTATTGATGTGCTTAACGCCGCGCGGTGGCGAGCAACTGGAATATTAAAAGCGTGGAGAAGAAAGATGAGAAAGGAGGTATCCCACAGGCTGGATTGCGTCGGCTCGGAGCCGTTGTTCATCAGCGTTGTGGGATTTTTATCTTTTATGTGAGATGCGTTAGCCGATTAGAACACCTGTTTAAACGGTTTCACGATAACCTGCTGATACACGCCGGCGGCGACATAAGGATCGGCATCTGCCCAGCTTTTGGCTTCCGCCAGAGAAGGGAATTCGGCAATGACGACCGAGCCGGTAAAACCGGCGCTGCCCGGATCGTTGCTGTCTATGGCCGGTAGCGGCCCTGCGGTCAGCAGACGGCCCTGATCGCGCAATGTTTGCAGGCGAGCAAGATGGTCCGGACGCGACGCCTGACGTTTCTCTAAGGTGTTTGCTGCGTCAGTTGCAAAGATAACATAGAACATATTGACCTCTATCATTGTCGGGAAGCGGTTTGTTTGTTCATCTTACGATATGTCAGGAGAAGGGCAACCCCTTGAGTTTGCAAATGAATGTTTCTGGATTTGGGTTTATTTTTACAATTGGAAGGCTTCATGTTGAATATGATTGCTATTTGCATTTAAACTTGATGCGGCCTGAGAGGACACCGTAATACTATGCCGCAAAAAAAGAATTTCCTTACCCGCCGTTATTCATGGCCTGTGATCGTTTCCGTGGCATTTCACGGGTCTTTAGTCGCAGCCATACTTTATGCTTCGCTTAATCGCTCGGCGACAGTGCAGCAGGCGCAGCAACCTATCACTATGACCCTGGTCGCACCGGCGCCGGTCGATGCCGCTCCTGCGCCCCAGCCGGAAAGCGCGCCGGAGCCGCAGCCTGAACCCGAGCCAGAGCCCGAAGTTCAGCCGCCGGAGCCTGTGCCGGTTCCCGTCGCGGTGCCTGAACCTAAGCCACAGCCTAAACCGAAGCCCAAGCCGCAGCCGAAACCCAAGCCGGTGAAGAAAAAGGAAAACCCGAAGCCTGTCGAAGAGCCGAAGGCGTCGCCTTTCACCAGCAACGAACCCACGAAGGCGCCTAATAATGCGCCGGTGCGTCAGGCGCCCGTCGCCAGCGCGCCCGCAAGCGGCCCGCGGCCTCTGAGCCGCTCTCAGCCGGAATATCCGGCTCGGGCCTTTGCCCTGCGCGTGGAAGGCCGGGTGAAAGTTCAATTTGATATCGATGGTTCAGGGCGCGTCAGCGATATCCGTATTCTGTCGGCTGAACCGAAGAATATGTTCGAGCGTGACATTCGGCAGGCAATGCGGAAATGGCGATATGAAGAGAACAAGCCATCGAACAATCTTGTGGTGACGATCGTCTTTAAAATTAATGGCGGGGCGGCGATGGAGTAGTGCAAGAACTGATATCTGCACGTCGCGAGAGGTTATGCAAAACGGGCACCTGAGGGTGCCCGTCGTTTAACTAAAGGTTTTCTGCTGTAAAGTAGCTTTTCCCTTCGGGCAATTCCCGTGATTTTCCCGCCTCATCCACCGCAACGTAGGTAAATGACGCTTCCGTCGCGCGATAACGTTGTCCGATAGGTTCGGAAGATACTTTCTTTATCCAGACTTCAACGTTGATGTTAATGGAGCTACGCCCGGTTTTTAGGCAGCGTGCATAGCAGCAAACCACATCACCCACCGCTAACGGTTTTAAAAAGGTCATGCCGTCGACACGTACGGTAACCACACGTCCGTGAGCGATTTCTTTAGCCAGAATGGCGCCGCCGATATCCATCTGCGACATAATCCAGCCACCGAAAATATCGCCGTTGGCGTTGGTATCGGCAGGCATCGCCAGGGTGCGTAGCACCAGCTCCCCATGGGGCAAAAAGTCTTGGTTGCTCATAAATGGTTCAATACATCATCCAGGTAAGGTGTTGTTAAAATTCAAGGATGGTGGTCGTTCTCGCTATTATCTTCCGCCGCTTTCTTGTCTGCGGGTAAATGGCGGTAGAGGTAGACCCCGCAGAGTAAGGTAAATACCAATGTGGCACCGGTCAATCCAAAAACTTTGAAGTTTACCCAGGTGCTTTGCGGCAGCCTGAAGGCAACATACACATTCGCGAGTCCGCAGAGGAAGAAAAACACGGACCAGGCGACATTGATTCGCGCCCAGACCTGTTGCGGTAAGGTGATCTCTTTTCCCAGCATTTGTTGAATCACGTTTTTCTTCATGACGAACTGGCTGACCAGCAGGATCAATGCAAACAGGGTGTAAATCACAGTCACTTTCCATTTAATGAACTCGTCATTATGGAAGACCAGCGTAAGCGTCCCGAACAGGGTCACCATCGCAAACGTGACCAGCATCATTTTTTCAATTTTGCGGTAGATAAACCAGCTGACTACCAGAGCCAGGGCCGTTGACGCAATCAGCGCGCCGGAGGCGACATAGATGTCGTAAAGCTTATAAAAAACGAAAAAGACGACCAGGGGAAGAAAATCAAGAAGTTGCTTCATCAAGGGATTCCATACTTAAGGTGCATTGATGAAAGCCAGCCTGAGGCTGGCGCTCAATGCGTATTATCGCCGCTCCCGATGTGAATACGTCTGTCAGATCGTAATAATTTGCAGAAAATTACAATCGTACGCAGAGGCGGGTCGCCGAGAGGACGGGCCGGTCTCAGTTACGCAGCAGCATATAGAGACGGAACAGATAAATGAGCAGCAGTGCGGAGATAAAGTTGCTCAGGCCATTGATGACGATAGCCATCACGGTAGGCGCCGCCAAGGGCAAGCGCGCAACCAGCAGCAGCAATACCACTTTAGCGACCAGCCACAGCAGTACGGCCGGGGCGGTGACGCGGAAGTTGGCGAAGACCAGTTTGCTGCTTTGGCGCATGGAGGTGAATACACCGCGCTTTTCCGTAGCGCTGATCACCGGCGATAAACTGAGGACGATGGCCAACAAAACTCCCGGTACGATCAGAAACAGCATGCCTAACTGAATCAGCAGCGTGCAGATGAGGATCAATAGCAGGAGCCGAGGCAAGATCGGCAGGGATGCGCCGATCGCCCGCAACGCGCTGGTGGGCGTGCCAGCGGACACCATCTGAATCAGCAGCAGCAATCCACCCACTAGCAGCGTATTGCCGACCAGCGAGGCAAACGTGCCCGCCGCGGACGCTTTCAGCAATACGATCTGCTGTTCGGGAGACATTTGCTGAATGAGATCGCTAAGCCCCAGCTGTTCGCCCGCGGAGAGATCGATATTCGAATCGTTGAGTATTTGCAGTTGTTCACTTCCCGGAGTAAACAGATGCCCCAAAACCACGGTAATAAGCGAGGCCAACAGCGACAGCAGCAGGATGCTGACGAATTGGTTACGCGTGAAATTCATTGTGTCACGGTACAATGCACTGGCCGTGATAGGCATGACAACTCCTTGGCAAAAAGGTTAGCGATAAAACTCAGTCGTTAATCGCTAATTGTAACCGGTTCGGCAAGACAGTGGCACCCCGACAGCGACCTCAACTATCTAATTCTTTTTATTCCAAACTTTCTTCCGCTTGCGGGATGACATCGCTAAGTGTCAGCGGCGGCATGCCGTAGTGTGCTCGCGCCCGATCGCAAGCGTCATTCGGGCGCTGATTTTCGCCGGAAGCCGCGAATTCACGGCAGGGAGAAGGGCGATTGGCATAGATGCGACAGCTAACGGACTCGCCGATAGCGCCGTCCAACGCCGAACAGCGCGGGCTCTTGCTGTTGGTGCCCTGCATGCAACGCAAGAACGGCGTCAAAGGCTCAGTCAGCTCAACCGGAACCGGCCCCCCGGCATCATTGCCTTCGGCCCAATAAAACGACACGCGAAAATAACCGCAGCAGGCGCCGCACTGCATACACGGATTCACGCTTTCTACCATCGAATCTGCCATCGAAGGACCCCACGGTCTTTGACCGCTGAAATTTGGGTTAAGAATAAAAATCTACTGCAGAATCGGGTCGTTGGGCAGGGGGATTTTTGTGCAAAGCACGTTCTGTATCTGCACGATATCAGCAGCTCAGTGGGCGCCCGGACGGGGGCGGGTGAAAGCATCGCTGCCGTTGGCAGGGCATTGGAACTCATCACCGCTGGCCTTCAATGTAGTGTTTAGCAAGGCGAAAAAGTAAAGAAAGCCGAGAAAATGCAGTATCTGTTTTTGCGGCTATCGCTGTTAATCCGTTTGGGTTCAGCATCATAACGGTCAGCGAATCAAGCGATTGGTGATGGGGTGATTGGGCGAAGGTCCCAGGAGGGCGTGTTTAAGGAATAAAATCAGGGCGACGTATTTAACGTCGCCCTGGCGTCAGGCTTACCCGCGGAGGGAAATGCGCTGTCGCTTAACCCGGCAGGCGAGTCGCTGCTTTCATGCGGCTGACAAATTCGCCCAGGTGTTTCAGCATCGCTTCCGGTTGCTGCTGGTGTTGTTCGATGATTTTCACGATGGCGGAACCGGAAATCGCCCCGGCGGCGCCGGCTTTGAGCGATAGCTCCACCTGAGCAGGCTCAGAGATACCAAAACCCTGCAGAGGCGGCGCCGCATGATACTCGGTTAATTTGTCGATGAGATGATTTAGCGGTAGCTCAGCCCGATTTTCCGAACCGGTCACGCCGGCACGCGAAAGCAGGTAAGTATAGCCGCGACCGAACGAGGCAATCTCGCGCAGCAGATCGTCATCCGCGTTAGGCGGACAGATGAAAATCGGCGCGACTTCATGGCGCATCGCCGCAGTGCGGAACGGCGCCGACTCTTCCAGCGGGACATCCGCCACCAGTACGGAGTCCACCCCGGCCTGCGCGCAGCGCTCGTAGAAGGCTTCGATGCCGTTATTGAACACCAGATTGGCGTACATGAGCAGCCCGATGGGCAGATGCGGATACTTCTGTCTCACCGCCGCCAGAATATCAAAACAGTGATCCGGCGTGACGCCCGCTTTTAATGCGCGCAGATTCGCGCCCTGAATGGTCGGGCCATCCGCCAGCGGGTCGGAAAAGGGGATCCCCAACTCCAGCGCATCAGCGCCGGATCCCACCAGCGTATCGATGATGCGCAGAGACATCTCAGGGGAGGGATCGCCGAGCGTAATGAAGGGAACAAAAGCGCCTTCTTTTTTCTCTGCTAGACGTCGAAACAGTGCGTTATAGCGTTCCATTACACCTCTCCCCGAGCTTTCAAAATGTCGTGTACTGTGAAAATGTCTTTGTCGCCGCGGCCTGATACGTTGACGACCAAGATTTGCTCTTTGTCGGGATCGGCCTGGATGATTTTCAGCGCTTGAGCCAGCGCATGGGAGGATTCCAGCGCAGGAATGATGCCCTCATGACGAGACAGCGCTTTGAACGCGTCCAGCGCTTCATCATCGGTAATCGACACGTAGTCGGCGCGGCCAATGCTATTGAGGTAGGCGTGCTGAGGTCCGACAGACGGGAAGTCCAGCCCGGCGGAGATAGAGTAGGACTCCTCAATTTGGCCGTCCGCCGTCTGCATCATCGGCGATTTCATCCCAAAGTAAATGCCGGTACGCCCATGTTTCAGCGGCGCGCCGTGCTCTCCGCTCTCGATGCCATGCCCGGCGGGTTCGATGCCGATGAGTTTAACGGACGGTTCGTCGATAAAGTCGGCGAACATACCGATGGCGTTGGATCCGCCGCCCACGCAGGCCAGCACGACATCCGGCAGCCGTCCTTCACGCTCCAGCAGCTGCGCTTTGGTTTCTTCACCAATCATGCGCTGGAATTCACGCACGATGGTCGGGAACGGGTGCGGACCGGCCGCCGTGCCTAATAGATAGTGCGCCTTGTCATAATTACCGGACCAGTCGCGCATCGCTTCATTACAGGCATCTTTCAGCGTGGACGAGCCACTGTGCACCGGGATCACTTCCGCCCCCATCAGCCGCATGCGGAACACGTTGGGGGATTGACGCTCGACGTCTTTGCCGCCCATATACACGCGACATTTCAGGCCCAGCAGCGCGCAGGCCAGTGCTGTCGCCACGCCATGCTGTCCGGCGCCGGTTTCCGCGATGATCTCCGTTTTGCCCATGCGCTTGGCCAGCAGCGCTTGACCCAGCACCTGATTGGTTTTGTGCGCGCCGCCGTGCAGCAGATCTTCGCGCTTTAAATACAGTTTGGTGCGGGTGCCTGCCGTCAGGTTTTTACAAAGGGTCAGCGCGGTCGGCCGCCCCGCATAGTTTTTCAGTAAGTCGACGAATTCCGTCTGGAACTCGGGATCGCGCTGTGCGCTGACGAAAGCCTCTTCAAGCTGACGCAGGGCTGGGACCAAAATCTGAGGGACGTATTGCCCGCCGAACTCACCGAAGTAAGGATTGAGTAATGTCATAATCAGCCTGTCTTATTTATGCAATGAAGTACGATTCTGTTGCGCTGTGCCTAGCGTTTTGAATATCGCCTGGATTTTCCGCGCATCTTTGATGCCTGGCTGTGACTCCACGCCGGAGTTCATGTCCAGCCCGGCACAGCCGAACGTGGCGGCCCGATCAGCGTTATCAGGGGAGATCCCGCCGGCCAGCAGCACGTTATCCAGCTTAGCGCCTTCCAATACTTGCCAGTTGAACGCCTTACCGCTGCCGCCTTGCGCGTTATCCAACACAATGCGATCAACATGGGGGCGGTCAAGGGTGGGCAGGGATTCACCGACGCTGACGGCCTGCCAGATCTGACAGTCGGTCGGCAGTTGTTGACGCAGCGTCGCGATGTAAGCCGCATCTTCGTCGCCATGCAACTGTACCGCCGTTAGTCTGAGTTCGTGGGCTGCGGTGGCGATGTCGCTTAACGGCGCATTGCGGAATACGCCGACATAGCGCAGCGGCGCACCGGCCATCACGTCAGAAGCTTGCTGTAAAGTGATGCTGCGCGGCGACGACTCGACGAAGATTAAACCGCCGTAGACGGCTCCAGCCTGATAGGCGGTCTGTGCGTCTTCCGCCCGGGTCAACCCGCAGATCTTGTTGTCGCCCAGAATCACCCGGCGAACGGCCATGGCGAGGTCGGACTCCGACATCAGCGAACTGCCGATGAGGAAGCCGTCGGCATAGCGGCTCAGCGCCTGAATCTGCGCATAGCGACTGATGCCGGATTCGCTGATAACGGTGACGTCCGGCGGAAGCTGCGGCGCCAGCGTTCGGGTGCGATTAAGATCGATGGACAGATCGCGCAGATCGCGATTATTGATGCCGACGACCTGAGCCTTCAAGGCAATCGCCCGCTCCAGTTCTTCCGGGTTGCTCACTTCGGTCAGAACGCCCATTTTCAGGCTGTGCGCCACCTCGGCCAACGTCTGATATTGGCTGTCGTCCAGCACGGAAAGCATCAGCAGGATCGCATCGGCCTGATAATAGCGAGCTAGATAGATCTGATAAGGATCGATAATAAAATCTTTGCACAGCACGGGCTGGTGAACAGCGGCGCTGACTCGGGTCAAAAACTCGACATTGCCCTGAAAGTATTTTTCATCCGTTAAAACAGAAATCGCGGACGCGTACTCTTTATAAACCTGCGCTATCGCCGCCGGATCGAAATCTTCACGAATCAGTCCTTTCGAGGGCGAGGCTTTTTTGCATTCCAGAATGAATGCCGGTCGTGTTTGCTTCAGCGCCTGATAAAAGCTGCGCTGACTGGGTACTATCTGTGACTGAAAGTCCGCCAGCGGCTGCTGCTGACGGCGTTGTGCAAGCCATTCAGCCTTGTCGCGAACGATTTTGGTTAACACGGTATCCTGCATTTTTTACTGTCCTCTGGCCGCCAGATCTTTCACACGCTGATAAACCTGACCGCTGTGTATCACTTCCAATGCCTGCTGCGCATTTTGCACCAGGTTCTCCTGCCCAAATACTTTTAACAGCAGTGCGACGTTGGCTGCAACGGCGGCGTTGTGCGCCGGTGCCCCTTTCCCTTGAAGCAGGCGAGCGATCATGTCCCGATTTTCTTCTGGGGAGCCGCCGGTCAGCGCCGAAATCGGGTAGGTTTCCAGCCCGAAATCCCGATGAGTCAGCTCGTAGGTGTCAATATCACCGTCACGCAGCTCCGCTNCCTGAGTCGGTCCGTGGATCGCGACTTCATCCATCCCGCAGCCGTGAACGACGGCGGCGCGCTGGTAGCCGAGCAGCTTCAGCGTTTCCGCGATAGGTTTCACCAGGTCCGGACTGTAAACGCCGATCAGCGCCAGCGGCGGACGCGCCGGGTTGCTCAAAGGGCCCAACACATTGAACAGCGTATGCGTCTTCAACTGCTGGCGAACGGGCGCCGCATGACGAAAGCCTGAGTGGTACTGCGGCGCGAACAGGAAGCAAACGCCCAGTTCGTCCAACGCGTTGCGCGACGCTTCCGGCGACATATCCAACTGAATGCCGAAGGCGGCCAGCAAATCAGAAGAGCCGGAACGGCTGGTGACGCTGCGGCTACCGTGTTTGGCCACCTTTGCGCCACAGCTGGCGGCGACGAAGGCGCTTGTGGTGGAGATATTGATGCTGTTGGTGCCATCGCCGCCCGTCCCAACGATATCGGCAAACGGATAATCCGGGCGCGGAAATGGCTGCGCGTCTTGCAACAGCGCGCTGGCTGCGCCAGCGATTTCATCCGGCGTTTCGCCGCGAATTTTTATGCTGATCAGCGCGGCAGCCAACTGAGAAGGTTCCAGCTCATTGCGGATGATTGCCGCGAACAGCTGCTGGCTTTCCTCTCGGCTCAACGTTTTTGCAGAGTAAAGCTTTTGAAGTAAGGTTTGCATTGTCCTGTCCTTGCTAATTTATGCCAGAGCCCATTCCAGCGTTTGATTCAGTAAGCGGGCACCATGGGCGGTAAGAATAGATTCCGGATGAAACTGGAAGCCGCAGACGCGATCCTGATCGTGGCGAACGGCCATGACCATCTCGTTAAAATGTGCGTTAACGGTCAACGTTGCGGGAATATCGCTGCCCACCAGAGAATGATAGCGGGCAACCGGCAGCGGGTTACTCAATCCGCTGAACATGGCCTGTCCATCGTGTTCGATGCTGGACGCTTTGCCGTGCAAGATTTCTCCGGCCTGACCTACGTGGCCGCCGTAGGCTTCGACGATCGCCTGATGCCCCAGGCAGATGCCGATAATCGGTAAATGACCCCGCAGCCGCTGTAGGAGTTCCGGCATGCACCCGGCATCGGCAGGGGTGCCCGGTCCCGGGGACAGCATCAGCACCGGCTGTTCCATCAGTTTTAAGCGATCGACAATCGTATCCGCCGACATGATGTTGCGATACACCACCACATGATGGCCGCTGGCACGCAGTTGATCGACCAGGTTGTAGGTAAACGAGTCGATATTATCGAGTAACAGGATATCAGCCATCAGAACACCTCCTTGGCGTGATGGGCGCTGGCGATGGCGCGCAAAACGGCGCGAGCTTTATTGCGGGTTTCATCGGCTTCAGCCTGAGGGTCGGAATCCAGCACGACACCGGCTCCCGCCTGTATGGTGGCGATGCCGTCTTCTACATAGGCCGAGCGGATAACGATGCAGGTATCCAGATCACCGCGGGCGGTGAAATAGCCGACGGCGCCGCCGTAGCTGCCGCGTCGCGTTTTTTCGCTCTCGGCAATCAGCTGCATGGCGCGGACTTTAGGCGCGCCGCTCAACGTACCCATATTCATGCAGGCGCGGTAAGCGTGCAAGACGTCCAGGTCGGCGCGCAGCTCACCTACCACGCGGGAGACAAGATGCATGACGAAGGAGTAGCGGTCGACTTTGGTGAGGTCGGCGACATAGCGGCTACCAGGTTCGCAGATGCGCGCCAAATCATTACGCGCCAGATCGACCAGCATCAAGTGTTCCGCCAGCTCTTTATGGTCGGTACGCATTTCCAGCTCGATGCGGCTATCCAGGTCCCGATCCAGCGATCCATCAGCGCGGCGGCCGCGCGGGCGGGTTCCCGCGATGGGATAAATTTCAATCTGGCGGCTCGCGGCATCATATTTGAGCGCGCTTTCCGGCGAGGCGCCGAACAGCGTGAAGTCCTGATCCTGCATATAGAACATATAGGGACTTGGATTGTTTTCTTTCAGCGTCTGATACGCCGCCAGCGGGGAAGGGCATGGCAGAGAAAACCGGCGCGATGGCACCACCTGAAAAATCTCGCCCAGTTTGATGGCTTGCTGCATCTGTCTGACGACATCGCCGAAATCTTCGTCGCTCTGATTACAATCGAGCGTCATGCTGTCAACGTGCTGGCGAGGCAGCGCAGGCGCGGGCTGGGTCATCTGGTGCTGCAACTGTTCAAGACGCTGTTCCAAGCGCTGACGCTCGTCGCCATTCGGCGTGAACAGACTCGCCTGCAAATGAGTCGTCTGATGCTGGTGGTCGACAATCAGCAGGGTCTCGGCGAGATAGAAACAGTAATCCGGGCAACGCTGCTGCTGGTTAAGCGGGGGGAGCGTCTCGAAGCCGGCCACCAGGTCATAAGCGAACAAGCCGCCGAAGAACATGGCGTCACGTTCATTGTCCGGACAACTTACCAGCGTCAGCAGCTGCCGTAATGCATCAAAAGCGGATAACGAGCGCAGGCGAGCATCTTCATCCTGCATCGCGTTGATATCCGGAAAGGTCAGCTCGCGGCTGTTCGGACGAGCTTCAACGATAACGTCCTGCGGCAGCGCGCGATCCAGTAACGGCAGGAGTGATGCGCCATTGGCGGTCAGCGCCTGAACCGAAACCTGCGTTCCCAGGGCGGTGATACGCAGGGCGCTGTCTACGATCAGCAGACTCTTCAAATTCAGCTTACTGTCGACCTCGGCGGACTCCAGTAACAGCGTGGCGGGCCTGGCGCCGCACAGCTGATGAAAAATCGCGCTCGGATCGTTTCGGTATTCTGACTTGGCGCGCAGTAATTCAATTTCTGGTTTTGTCTTTGGCATGATGGTCACTCTTTTTATCCATAAAAAAACCCGCTTTGAGCGGGCTTAAGGATGCTGCATATCAGATAATGGGTATGCGCGATCGATTCGCCCTCAGAGGGATAAGCGCCACCAACCTGCACTGTATTTTTTCGATTGCATCACCATTTGTCTGCCTCTATACCGTTACTGAACTTGCGTACTAGTTAACTGGAGCGCTATAGGTAAGTCAACCCAAAAAAGAAATTATTTGTCGTGAAGCCTGCGGATTTGGCGACCATCGCCATGATTATCTTTCTTACCTTTTTATGGCTATTAATGGCATCATGCCATCTGAACTTATCTTTGTCCGACGAGATGGATACCACTGAGTGTCAGAAGAAACTTCCCTCCTAGCTTCATTCCCACTGTACGACCTGCACAGTCATACCCAAGCTTCAGACGGTGGATTAACGCCCGCCGAACTGGTGCGCCGCGCCGTGGCTATGCGGGTTGGCGTGTTAGCCATTACCGACCATGACACGACCGCTGGCCTGCCAGAAGCGCGAGAAACCATTCGGGACGAGGCGCTGCCGCTGAGACTGGTGGCAGGCGTCGAGGTGTCAACGCTGTGGGAAAATCATGAAATCCATATCGTCGGGTTGGGGATCGATCCCCACCATTCCTCGATGGTGGCGCTGCTTGCTCAACAGGCGGACTATCGTCAGCAACGTGCCGAGCAAATTGCGGCCCGGCTGGAAAAAGCACAGGTCGCCGGGGCGTTGGAAGGCGCTACCCGTCTCGCGGCTGGCGGCGTGATTACGCGCGGGCATTTTGCCCGTTATCTGGTTGAGCAGGGGAAGGCCACGGCGATCAATCAGGTGTTCAAGCGCTATCTGGCAAAGGGCAAAACCGGCTATGTGCCACCGCAGTGGTGTACAATAAAAGAGGCCGTCGACGTCATTCACCAGTCCGGCGGGGTGGCGGTTATGGCGCATCCCGGCCGTTATCAGCTTAGCGCCAAGTGGCTAAAACGGCTGCTGGCGCACTTTGCCGAATGTCAGGGCGACGCGATGGAAGTCGCGCAGTGTCAGCAGGCGCCCGATGAGCGTACGCAGCTGGCACGTTACGCGCAGGACTATCATTTGCTGGGATCACAGGGCTCGGACTTTCACTCTCCCTGCGCCTGGATAGAACTTGGGCGCAAATTGTGGTTGCCTGGCGGAGTGGAACCGGTGTGGGAACATCCGGCATTGAAAGACGGGCTGACGGCGTGATGGTCAGCCGCACGTGAAACGCCGGGCGCGGAGCGCCGCTGTAGCGGATTTCACGTTTTGAAGAGATGAGGTGGTACATGAGTCAATTTTTCTATATTCACCCCCAAAATCCGCAGACGCGGTTGATCGCTCAGACGGTCGACGTCTTGCGCAAGGGCGGGGTCATTGTTTATCCGACTGACTCCGGCTATGCGTTGGGCTGTCAGCTGGAGGACAAATCGGCGATGGAGCGCATTTGCCGCATTCGTCATCTGGACAGCAGTCACCACTTTACGTTGATGTGCCGCGATTTGTCGGAACTGTCCACTTACGCACACGTGGACAATGCGGCGTTTCGGCTCATCAAGAACAACACGCCGGGTAACTACACGTTCATTCTGAAGGGCACGAAAGAAGTCCCGCGGCGCCTGATGAATGAGAAGCGTAAGACCCTTGGCCTGCGCGTTCCGGCAAACCCCATTGCGCTGGATCTGCTGGCGGCGATGAACGAGCCGCTGATGTCCACCACGTTAATGTTGCCGGGCAACGACTTCGCCGAGTCCGATCCGGAAGAGATCCAAGAGCATCTCGGCAAGCAGGTCGACCTGATTATTCACGGCGGCTTCATCGGGCAACAGCCCACGACGGTTATCGATCTCACCGGCGATGCGCCAGAGGTAATTCGTGAAGGCACCGGCGACATCACCCCGTTTCTTTAACGCGTTCCACATCGGCAACATTCAGCATACATTCGGCGCGAATGCGGTTATAATCGCGCCGCAAATTTTCTTGCGCGGGCGTATTTGACGCCGGTGCATCTCTCCCCCCGACGCCTGTGAAGGCGACACTCAGAGGTTGCTCAATGAGCGAAAAGCTACAAAAAGTACTGGCGCGTGCAGGACATGGTTCACGCCGGGAAATCGAAACAATGATTCAGGCAGGGCGCATTAGCGTCGATGGTAAAATCGCCACGCTCGGCGATCGCGTCGAAGTGACCCAAGCGACCAAAGTGCGCATCGACGGTCACGTGGTGACGGTGCGCGATACCGAAGAGACGGTATGCCGGGTCTTGATGTATTACAAACCGGAAGGCGAACTGTGTACGCGCAGCGATCCTGACGGTCGTCCGACGGTGTTTGACCGCCTGCCTAAAATGCAAGGATCCCGCTGGGTCGCGGTCG
Organism: Lonsdalea quercina subsp. quercina; assembly: GCF_000688695.1. Classification (GTDB taxonomy): domain Bacteria; phylum Pseudomonadota; class Gammaproteobacteria; order Enterobacterales; family Enterobacteriaceae; genus Lonsdalea; species Lonsdalea quercina_D. The sequence continues at coordinate 148,508 of NZ_JIBQ01000005.1, forward strand.
GTCGACTGGATGTTAACACCTCCGGTCTGCTGCTGTTCACCACCGACGGCGAGTTAGCAAACCGTTTGATGCACCCTAGCCGCGAAGTCGAACGTGAATATGCCGTTCGTGTCTTCGGCTCGGTTGACGACGATAAAATCAAACAGTTGAGCAAAGGCGTACAGTTGGATGACGGCCCCGCGTCGTTCCGCACTATCCGCTATCAGGGCGGTGAAGGCATGAACCAGTGGTACAACGTAACGCTGACAGAGGGGCGTAACCGCGAAGTGCGTCGCCTGTGGGAAGCCGTCGGGGTTCAGGTTAGCCGCTTGATCCGCGTACGTTACGGCGACATCCAGCTGCCGAAGAGCCTGCCGCGTGGCGGCTGGTCTGAAATGAAGTTGGAAGACGTCAACTATCTGCGTGAATTAGTCCAGTTGCCGCCCGAAACGGTGAGCAAACTGCCGGTTGAACGTGAACGTCGTCGGATGAAAGCTCATCAGATTCGCCGTGCGGTGAAACGTCACAGCCAGGTGAGCGCTGCGCCAAGCCGCCGTAATCCGCCTTCCAAGCGTAACGGCTGATTTATCACGGGATACCCAGCGCAATACGGTATCCCGTTTTATTTTTCTGAAACGTCTTTCTTATACACACCGCCTCAGTCTGCCTGCGTTATTCCGCCGCTCCGGGTTTCCTTCTCGGTTGGGCATCAAAACTCATTCCCGTCTTACGTCGACTGTCATCGCCCATCAGATACAAATAGAGCGGCATGATATCCGCTGGCGTTTTCAGTTTTTCCGGATCTTCGTCAGGGAAGGCTGAAGCCCGCATTGATGTTCTCGTACCGCCAGGATTGATACAGTTCACCCGCAAATTACGATGGCGATACTCTTCGGCCAGCACCTGCATCATGCCCTCGGTGGCGAATTTGGAGACGGCATAGGCGCCCCAGCCAGCGCGGCCTTCGCGCCCCACGCTGGAGCTGGTGAAAACAAGTGAAGGGCTGGACGATTTAAGGAGCAGGGGAAGTAGCGCCTGCGTCAGCATAAAAGTGGCGTTTACGTTGACCTGCATCACCTGTTGCCAAACGTCGATCGACTGTTCCGTCATGGGGGCGATCTGCCCCAGCAATCCGGCGTTGTGCAGGACGCCGTCCAGACGCGGCATCGCCTGGCTCAGCGCATCCGCGATCTGATGAAATTGATCCGGCGTAGCCGTTAGCATGTCGCACGGAATGAGATAGCTGTGGGCGCCGCACTCTTCCTGGATCTGCCGCTCCACGGCGCGCAGTTTGCTTTCGGTTCGGCCCAGCAGCACCAGGCGGGCGCCGTAGCGGGCATAGGTCAGCGCGGCTTCGCGTCCGATGCCGTCGCCCGCGCCGGTCACCAGAATAATGCGTTGTTTCAGCAGGTCGTTTTTAGGTTGATAGTACACGTCAATGTCCTCTTTCCGTCGTCAAATCAGACGCTGAACGAAGGGGGATTGCTGGCGGCCACGTCAGGCGGCCTGAATCCGAAATCGATTTAGGAAGGNATAAATAGAGGATTTATGCCTGAAACGATAGGCATTTTCAATCAGACTGGGCGATTTCCGGGCGGGGCGTTGGAAAAAACAGCGAAAGTGTGAATTTCATTGCTGAGGCATCGCCATTACGTATGGCATACGCTACGTTATGACACTGATGTTATGCAACCCAAGCAGGAACGCTGGCAAAGTCAGTTTCCTGCTCGTCACAGAATAAGAGGCGGTATTCGTGGAATTAGTGGCTTTATATGGATTATTTCTGGCAAAGACGTTGACCGTGGTGGTCGCCATCGGCGCGCTGGTGGTGCTGACCGTCGGCCTGTCTCAGCGAAAACGTCAGCGAAGCGGCGAGCTGCAGGTGATCGACCTCGGCGAGCAGTACCGCGGCGTGCAGCAGGAAATGGAAAGCGCAGCGCTGAGCGACGCGGAACGCAAAGCGCTGGAAAAAAAGCATAAGAAAGAGGAAAAGGCGAAAGCCCGGCTTGAGAAGCAGCGCACCCGGCGCGGCGAGGAGGCGCACGGCAAACCTAGCCTGTATGTGCTTGACTTCAACGGCAGTATGGACGCCTCAGAAGTCAGTTCGCTGCGCGAAGAGATCTCCGCCGTGTTAGCCGTAGCCCGCAAGAACGATGAAGTGCTGTTAAGACTTGAAAGCCCGGGCGGCGTGGTGCATGGCTATGGTCTGGCGGCCTCCCAGCTCCAGCGTCTGCGCGACAAGGGGATTCGTCTGACGGTGGCGGTGGATAAAGTCGCGGCCAGCGGGGGGTACATGATGGCGTGCGTGGCGGATCGCATTGTGGCGGCGCCGTTCGCCATCGTCGGTTCCATCGGCGTGGTTGCGCAACTGCCGAACTTTAACCGGTTGCTGAAAAACAACGATATTGATGTCGAACTTCATACGGCGGGTGAATACAAACGCACCCTGACGCTGTTTGGTGAAAACACCGATGCCGGACGGGAGAAATTCCGCGAAGAGCTGGATATCACGCATCAGCTGTTTAAAAATTTCGTCAGTGAAATGCGTCCTAGTCTGGATATTCATGCGGTGGCGACGGGCGAGCACTGGTTCGGTACTCAGGCGAAAGCGTTGGGGCTGGTGGACGCGATTGGCACCAGCGACGATTTGCTGATAGCGGAGATGAATACGTATAACGTTCTGTCAGTGCACTATTCGCGCCGTAAGCGTCTGATGGATCGCTTCACCGGCAGCGCGGGTGCGACGCTGGAACGTCTGATGCTGCGCTGGTGGCAAAAAGGGCATCAGCCTCTCCTGTAACCTGCCAGACATAGCCCGCTGCCATGGCGGGCTATGTCTGAATCAAACTTCCTGCTTTACGCCTCTCTACGCTTCTCCGCTGGCTGACTAATCCTGCAGGCTGTATTTATCAGACAGCTCGTGCGCCAGATATTTGAACATATTGAATACGGCGGTAGTTTTGCGCGAGGGAAGCCCTTCGTCGTCAAGAAAGTAGTCGCCGCGGAAAACCAGCACGCCGTTTTTTTGTTCGACGTCGGTGGCTTCAATACCTTGCAGATAGTCGTCGTGATTTTTGATGAGGGTGTTGGCTTCAGCCAGCAAGGTGGCGCGATCGATTGGGGTCTTTTCTTTATTAGTGTGCATAACGCCTGTGCTCCTGCGGATAAAATTCTGCCGCATTGTACTGCCTGACGCCTTTACACGGCAAATTACCAGATTTTTATCTTACCCGTTTAAGTTCTCGCGGGGCGATCGGTGGCGAAAACCGCCTTTACATGCTAATTAAGTTGCGTGGTCGCATTTATCAGGTAGAGTGTGGGATTTTCCATAGTCAAGCAGAATAATTTATTTACGCCGTGGATGATAACCGTTAACTATGGTTACAATGCGGTAAATGACTATTCCCACGGGATCATAGAGTTGCGACGGATCAGCGGTGCCTGCGAGCCCGTGAAGACAAGAACAGAACGATGTTCCTCGCAGCCGAAAGCGAATAGAGCTGGGGTGATGACGGTTATCATCCCGTGTTGGTAAAGATTTTTTCTTTTCTCAAAGAATTCAGTAGGTAACAATAAATTATGGGTAAAGCTCTCGTCATAGTTGAGTCCCCGGCAAAAGCCAAAACGATCAATAAGTATCTTGGCAATAACTATGTGGTTAAATCCAGCGTCGGTCATGTGCGTGACCTGCCGACCAGCGGCTCTGCGAGTAAAAAGAGCGCGGATTCTGCACAGGGAAAAACCAAAAAAGCGCCTAAGAAAGACGAGAAGACCGCACTGGTCAATCGTATGGGCGTCGATCCTTATCATGACTGGGCGGCGAATTACGAGATCCTGCCGGGCAAGGAGAAAGTGGTTGCCGAGCTGAAAACGTTGGCGGAGAACGCTGAACACGTCTATCTCGCAACCGACCTTGACCGCGAAGGGGAGGCCATTGCATGGCACCTGCGGGAAATCATTGGTGGAGATGAAACACGCTTCAGTCGCGTCGTGTTTAACGAAATTACCAAAAACGCGATCCAGCAAGCGTTCGAAAATCCGGGCGAACTGAATATCGACCGCGTTAACGCTCAGCAGGCCCGTCGATTTATGGACCGGGTCGTGGGTTACATGGTTTCGCCGCTGCTGTGGAAAAAGATCGCCCGCGGCCTGTCCGCCGGACGCGTTCAGTCCGTCGCGGTGCGGCTGGTGGTGGATCGCGAACGTGAAATCAAAGTGTTCGTTCCTGAAGAGTACTGGGAACTTCACGCGGACCTGCTGGCGTCAAGCGACGTCGCACTTAAAATGCAGGTCACGCATCACAACGGCAAGCCTTTCAAACCGGTCAATAAAACGCAGACCCACGCGGCGGTTTCTCTGCTGGAGAAAGCCCGCTATGTCGTCTCCGATCGCGAAGATAAACCGACCAGCAGCAAACCCGGCGCACCTTTTATTACCTCCACGCTGCAACAGGCGGCCAGCACACGTCTCAGCTTCGGCGTGAAGAAGACCATGATGATGGCGCAGCGCTTGTATGAAGCGGGTCACATCACCTATATGCGTACCGACTCCACCAACCTGAGTCAGGATGCGCTGGAGATGGTTCGCGGCTTTATCGGCGACGAATTTGGTCAACGTTACCTGCCGGACGCGCCTAATCACTACAGCAGCAAAGAAAACTCCCAGGAAGCGCATGAAGCGATTCGTCCTTCCGACGTCAACGTGCAGTCCGAACAGTTAAAAGATATGGAGCCGGATGCGCAGAGGCTGTATCAGCTGATCTGGCGTCAGTTCGTCGCCTGTCAGATGACGCCGGCGCAGTACGACTCAACTACGCTGACGGTCAGCGCGGGCGACTACCAGCTGCGCGCCAAGGGCCGCACGCTGCGTTTCGACGGCTGGACTAAAGTGATGCCTGCGCTGCGCAAGAATGATGAAGATCGTTCTTTGCCAGCGGTCGAAGTGGGCGAAGCCCTGACGCTCGATAAACTGTTGCCGAGTCAGCACTTCACCAAGCCGCCTGCCCGCTACAGCGAAGCGTCTCTGGTGAAAGAGCTGGAAAAACGCGGGATCGGTCGTCCTTCTACCTACGCTTCCATCATTTCAACCATTCAGGATCGTGGCTACGTCCGCGTCGAGAACCGTCGTTTCTACGCGGAAAAAATGGGCGAAATCGTCACCGATCGCCTGGAAGAAAACTTCCGTGAACTGATGAGCTACGATTTTACCGCGCGCATGGAAAGCAGCCTCGACCAGGTCGCCAACAATCAGGCGATGTGGAAAGCCGTACTGGATGAATTCTTCGACGAGTTCACTAAGCGTCTGGAAACCGCCGAGCTGGATCCGGAAGCGGGCGGTATGAAGCCGAACCAGATGGTGCTGACCAGCATCGACTGCCCGACCTGTAGCCGCAAAATGGGGATTCGTACCGCGAGTACCGGCGTGTTCCTGGGCTGTTCCGGTTATGCGCTGACGCCGAAAGAACGCTGCAAGACGACGATTAACCTGATCCCGGAAGAGGAAGTGCTGAATATCCTCGAAGGGGATGAGGCCGAAGCCCATGCGCTGCGCGCTCGCCGTCGTTGTCCGAAGTGTGGTACGGCGATGGACAGCTATCTGATTGATAATCAGCGCAAGCTGCACGTCTGCGGTAACAATCCGTCCTGTGACGGGTATGAAATCGAAACGGGCGAGTTCCGCCTGAAAGGCTACGACGGCCCGGTGGTTGAATGCGACAAGTGCGGCGCGGAAATGCATCTGAAAATGGGGCGTTTCGGTAAATACATGGCGTGCACCAACGACGACTGCACCAACACGCGTAAGATCCTACGCAGCGGCGAAGTCGCTCCGCCGAAAGAAGATCCGGTGCCGCTGCCTGAACTGGCTTGCGAGAAGTCCGACGCCTATTTTGTACTGCGAGACGGCGCGGCCGGCGTGTTCCTGGCCGCCAATACGTTCCCGAAATCGCGTGAAACGCGAGCGCCGCTGGTGGAAGAGCTACTGCGCTTCAAGGATCGGCTGCCGGAAAAACTGCGCTATCTGGCCGATGCGCCCGTCAACGACGGTGCGGGCAACAAAACATTGGTGCGTTACAGCCGCAAAACCAAACAGCAGTATGTCTCGTCTGAAAAAGACGGTAAGGCAACCGGCTGGTCCGCCTTTTATGTGGATGGCAAATGGGTTGAAACCAAGAAATAATCTTTACCCCGGCGGCGGGCGTTACGCCGTGCCGTTCGACCGGTAAGAGGATGATAACGAGGCCGTCTATGACGGCCTCGTTTTTTACTGAACGTCCGCACTATTTCCCGCACTCCTGAAGTGAAATGGTCGCCGTCATTGCGCACGGCTGACAGCCCATCGCACCGACCTAAGAGAGTGCAGTCAATCCGAGTGACGCTGAGCCTGAAGGGCAATCAGATGGTCGGCAATAGCCCGGATGACCCAGAATGCCGTCTGCCCGATATCGCTATTCAAGTCAGGCGCCAGACGCCCCGCCGAGGGCTGCAGAAAGTCCGATTCCAGTGAATCCACGAAGGCGTCGAAGTCAAACAGGCCTGTCCGGGGGTTATCCTTCTGACCTAATACCTGATGCATTCGCAATGACACCAGCTGGATCGCCTTATCGAACGCATGTCGTTCGGCGGGCGACAGAGAACCGCCTGGCGTGACGCGGTCACGCCAACGGGCGGAGGAGCCGTGGGGTAAAGAGGGCGTTCTGCTAGTCATATCAGCTCACTTGTAGGGCGGCCGAGGTCGGCACCTTGAATGGATTGTTGACGTTACTCAGGCTGTTGTTCTGGGCGGTGACATTGAGCCCTTCGCTGTCGCTTTTAACGAAGGCAAACTTGCCGTTCTCCGCATCAACTTGGCTGAGATTAAGATTCCAATTTCCTTGCTGGCCGCCGTTGGTTCTCACGAAGGTGCCGAAGTCTTTAACCTTAAAATTATCCACCGTGAAGTTGGCGTCCGCATTCAGCTGGAAGACCTTGTCGGAAGCGCCCTGCGCACTACTGTTGGTGATCGTGACGTTGGCAGGATTGCCGGTGTTCTCCTTCACCGTTAACGCATCCTCGCCGACGTTGGTCCAGTGAACATTATCGATCGTGGCGTCGCCGTGCAGGTGAATGCCATCCGCGGCGTTATCGCCAAAAATGACGTTTTTAACGGAGCCGCCGTCTGCGACTTCAAACAGCGGTTTCTGTCCTTCCGTTTGGCTGCCGTTGCCCAGCCCAGCTCCGGCGACATAGGTTTTTCCCTGACCGTCGAAGGTTTCCCCGGCACCGACTTTGATCGGCTCGTTGACGACAACCGCATTGGCGTTATCGGCCGTTGGGAAACTGACGGCTCCGCTTTGACCGGTGGCGGACGGCGTGTCGTCCGAAGGAACCGGAGAATTCGTCGATGGCGGGCTGCTACCATCGGTTCCCCGCAGCGTTGTTCCTCCCGGCGCTGAAGGCGCCGACTCCGTGGGTTGGGGCGACTCCACCGCAGACCCTGACGTGCGATTGATCGGCTGCGAGCCTGGCACGGCTGATGCGCCGCCGCCGCTGGCGCCATCTTCTTGTGGTTGGCCGAACTGGCTCTTTTGGTTATCCATCAGCATAGCGATCAGTCGCATCAGCGTTTGAGACAGTGGGTCGCTGCTAAGCTGCCCACCGCCGTCCTGTGTCGGCGAGAGGCTGTCTTGCAGCGCGTTGCTTCCGGCATTCTGCAATGTGTCGCGGCTCAGATCCTGTGGATGCGCTGCAGCTGACGTACCGCTCTGCTGCGGACTTTGCCCATTTTGCGGCATCAGCGTATCCAACAGTTTACCGAGCATCTCAAGCAGGTTTTGCTGATTCTGTCCGTCTTGGCCGCGAATACCGCCTGCGCGACTGTCATCCGTGGGGCGAGCGCCCTCAGATGCCCCTTGACTGGCGGCTTGCAGGGTCAGCAACAATGCCGCCAACAGTTTGGCCACGCTGTCTAGTGACGTTTGATGTTCTGTCGTACTGGCGCCGGCATTCTGCCGTTCCGTTGACAGGTTTTGGGAAGTAATGCTGTCCAGGTTGGCATTATTCATGCCGGAACCGGGCAGGGTCAGCGTGATGTTCAGGTCTGACATAGCGAGTGCCTCATAAGATGTTGTTGAGTGAAAAATAGGCTGTGGCGAATTTTGAATCGACGGTTCGCCGTTATGTGGGTGGTTCAAATAGTCGCCGGGTTCCTGTTTCTCCGGTGCGCGAATCAAAAGCCGCACGCGTTCATCCCCCGTTTTATTTCCGGGCGGAACCTAATGCCCTTTCCCAGCCACTTACTCGGCAATTACCTACATCAACAACATCTCTGGGAGACGGCTATGTTGGGCAATATCAGACACATTCATCAGAAGACGGTGGCGGAAGTCCATACGCCGACCGTGTCCGGAGAGGGGCGCGCGGTCTCTCAGGGGCACGCTTCCGTTGCCGGACAGAAAGCGACGGGGTCGTTGGCGCAGGAAGGAATGCGTCTGGCGGCAACCCCTCACGTCAGCCAGCCCGCGATGCCGCCTGCCTCGCTGGGATCGCAGGTAGGGCGCTCTCCCAATCTCCGCGACATGAGAGACGCCATCGATCGTGCGATGCAGGACACTGCCGGAACCTCGTCGACGGCTGAAACGCCGGTGAAAACCGTCACTACACTACGGGATCTGCTGCAACGATCTCCGTCGCGTGAGACGGTATCCAGCGCGGGGTCATCCCGCACGTCAAGCATGCATAGCGCGGTTTCTCATTTCGATGGGGCGACGAGCACGAATGCCAGTCACGCCCCTGCGGCGGTGGGGCTGGGGCTTTCGCTGGATAAAAAAGGCAAGGTCATCTTGGGCGACGATGTGCCAGCCCCGTTGAAAACGGTGCTGTCGCAAACGCTTGGTAAACACGATCTGCCGTTTGTGGCGCATCACAAGAACTCGAACGGCACCCATCATCTGTTGATGGACAAAATAGGGCGACTGTTCAGCCTTCATCACGGCAAACACGGGCTGGTCGGTTTGCACAGCAGCGCGCCCTCACGGAAAGAGAGCGAATTACTGCACAGCAAGGCGTCGGCAGGCTATTCATTGCATGCGTCTGACACACAGGTGCATACCGAAGCGAAGCTTAACGGTAAAGACGCCGGATCGCAGTCGCTGCCTAACCCCACCGGCGGGCTCCAGTCTCAACTGTCCGGGATTTTTCTGGACGATCATGACGAGGCGCTGCGCCTCCACGACGGCAAGCTGTTCAGCCTGAGCCCGGAGGGCGTCTGGCAGCCCAAAGACGACCGCAAGCACGCGCAATTATCCCGACAGGCCGACGGTAACCTGTATGCGGTGAAGGAGAGTCACTCGTTAAGCAACCTGTCGACCGGCATGGAGTCGACCGCCTTTAAAGACAAAATTACCTCGTTCTCCTCCAACCTTGACGGGCAGACGGTGGTGTTGACGACGCCTGACCACGGCGCGGGCAAGCTGCATTTGTTGCCGACGCTGAATGCTCCCAAGAGCGAGCACCGGGCGCTGCAACTGACTCTGAACGGCACCAGCGCGCTGGAGCGTGGCAGCGAACAGGTGGATGCCAAAGCCGTAGGACTCGATCGGCAAAAGCTGCTGGTGGCCGATCGTGAGGGGCAGGTGTTTGTCGGGACGTTGCCACAGGGAGACGGTCATCGCGTCGAACTGNCCCCCTTGTATAGCCCGGATCTGGAAGGGTCACTGGGGAAAGGTCATCACACGGAGGGCTTTGTCAGCAACGGCGAAGGCAGTCTGCATGCGGTGGTCAAGGACGCGCAGGGGCATAAACATCTGGCTGCCCCTGCGGCGGAAGGCGGCGGCTTCAAGCCGGGCTGGAACCTAAGCGATTCGCTGGTGGTGGACCACAAAATGGGGTTGCTGCACGTCGCTCCGCCGTCGTCATCTGTCATGAATATGGGTCGCTTCGGCATGATGGCGCTGCACGAAGGCAAAGTGCATTACGTGGACAGCGTGACCCGCAGTTGGACGCCGACGACGATGTCCGCCGATCGGCTCAAACGCGGTTTGGATAACCAGCCCTATGTCCTGCATGACGGTCAGCTCAAAGCGCTGTCGATCAATCAGAAAGCGGACAGTGTCGTGCATGGGGACAGCAACGTCTTTGCCCTTAGCCACGCGCGCAACGCGCCAAAATCCGGCGATGCGTTGCCGGGACTGGGAAAAGACAGTGGCGCTGTCGCGGTTGCCGTGCTGAATGCCAATCGGTTCATCTCTGCCAACAAAGAGGGGGACATCCAGCTGCATCAGGTCCGCCCCGGCACCCAACGTGAGTCGGTTCCCGCCTTGGGGTTGCCGAAGGACGGACTCACGGGCGAAATTCGCGATCTGGCGCTGGACCGCGAAAGCAACCTGTTCGCGCTTAACAAAGAGGGCGCCTTATTTACCTTGCCGCGTGAGGCCTGGCAAAACGACCGCGCGGAGTCCAGTGGAACGCGATGGCAACCGGTGGAAACGCCGCAGGGCGGCAAGGTTGATCGGCTGGATACGACGCCGGAGCATGAGCTGCTGGTGCATCAGGACGATCGTCATCAGCGTCTGACCCAGGGCGGCTGGACGGAGCATCGGCCGAACACGGAAATCACCGCGCCTCAGCTGCGAGAGGCGGAGACGGTTTACCAGCACTTAGGCGGCGCGACCAAAGCCGTATCTATCCTTGGAACAGGATTAACCGCGAAGCTGGATACGCAAGTGCTGGGACAAATGGCGCAGGAAAACAAAAAGACCAGCAGCGGTTTTGTCGATCGCATGCGCGCGAATGTCATCAAGCTGCCGGCTGAGCTCGGCAAAAGCGTGGGCGATGGCATTCAGCATCACTTCAAAGGTCGTGCCGGGCTGCATCCGCTCTATTCGGCCCAGGCCTCGGTCTTTAAACGGCTGGAGGTGCTGAATACGCAACGTCAGCAAAGTTCGCAGGCAAACAGCACCGATCTGAAAACCAAGTTGAGCCAGCTGAATCTGGGAGAGGCCGGCAAGCCGCTGATGGCGGCGCTGCATCAGTTCCACCAGGATCTGGAACGCAGCTCGGGCAACGCGGCGCTGTTGCTGGGTAAACATCAGGGGCTGATTAACGCCAAAGGCGAGATCAATCACCAGTTCACCCCGTCGGCGCTGAAGTCCGCCATTCAAGGCATGAACTCGCATCGTTCCGGGAAGAGTCTCAGCGACGCGTTAATGACGGCGACGCTGGCGCATCCTTCTTCGGCGGACAGCAAGGCGAGCGCGCTGTTGAAGCAGTTCGTCATGAAAAAGGTGGATATGAGCTACCAGAGCGACAAGGTGGTTCAGGGCGCGCATCGCGACGTCCATGATGAGATGGCGCTGACGAAGTCGCGGCTGGCGCTGGACACGCTGACTATCGGCGATCTGCACGGCATCGTGGATAAGCTGGCGGGATTCTCCGGCGCCTCGCCGACGAAAGCAGATCTCAAACCGATGCAGGAGGCGTTGACGCTGCTGCGGGATCATCAGTATGGCGATCACAACGTGAAGCGCGCCACGGACATGGGATTCACCAGTTTTTCAGCGCTGGAGGCGGATTATGACGCTGTGAAAACCTTCACCCGCGCCTTCAAAGATGAACGGCATGCCGTCAGCGTGACCTCGCGCACGTCGCTGCAGGCGGAGGACCAGGGGCAGTTAACCCAAAAAATGAAAGACACCGTTCTGTCGCTGAATGCCGGCGAAAGTATCAGCTTCAACCGAAGCTATAACGCGGGCCTGAGCTCGGTCTATGTCATGCCGACGCAGCTGGCCAAGGTGACCATCAACCACATCCCGTCGCCGCTGATCGCCAGCGGCGGCGTAACAGGCGAGCGGGGCTACAGTCTAAGTTTCAGCCGGGGAGACAACGGCATTAATGTCAGTTTTGGCCGCACCGGCGGCCTCAGCGCCAAAGCCGGTGTGATCGTCGGTCATGAACCCAAGGCGACGAAAGAAAATCTCATTCTCGATGATGACCATACCCTGACGTTCGATCTGAGGATGGGCGTCAGCGGCTCCGCCACCATTGGCGCGACCCGCCAAAACGGCCTCAGCTTCACGCTAAGCGAAAAAGAGCTGCCGTCGTTTATTGATGAGCTGACGCAGGGGAAGATCAATCCGCTGGATCTCATGAAAAAAGGCACTGAACACCAGGTCAAGCAGGGGCTTTCTGTGAATTTCGATGTGGACGGCGCTTTCACGCTCGACGGACGCGCCGCGGTCAACATGACGGACAACGACAACAAAACCTTCTCCACCACGACCCGAGCTTCGCTGGGCGTCAGCGGCGGCGTCAACGTGTTGTCCGCCAGTCACGATCACAGCACGGTCCGGGGCGAACTGAATGAGAAAAACACGACCAGCAACAACCGAGTGCGATTCTTCAACCAGGCGTCCGTAGGCGCGAATGCCGCGCTCTGGGCCGGGATGGCGACAACGCAACCCGGCAAGGGGACGCTGCCGGCAGGATTTGGCACCGGCGCTTCGGCCACGCTGTCTGTCGATACCAAAACCAGTCACAGCATCTCTCTCAATGTCAAGGTGGCGGAGCCGCTACAGAAAAGCGACATCGAAGAACTGACGGCTTCGCTTGAGAAACACTTTGGCGATGTGGAAACCCAGCAGCTGCTAGGCGGCGTGAACAAGCTGGATGATATCGACGAACAGCTGGCCATCATGAATCGGCACTTCGACGCTAAAACGCCGCAGAACGATGGGCAATACAGCGCAATGCAGTCGCTCGGCAAAGCGGTTCGGCAGCAGTCCGCGGCGAAGCATCAGGCGGTGACGCTATCGAGCGTCAGCCATAGCGCCAGCTACGCCAACCTGTCGAAGTTGGACAGCAATGGCGTGCTGCATGCGTTGCGCAAGCTGGTGAACGATAACTTGCCGCCCACCAATGCCGAACGTATCCACGCTTTCATGAATGCCGACCCGGCGTTGAAAGCGGTCATGACCCATTTACAGTCGTTGCCCAACGCCTCCGCCAGCGTGAGCCTGGAACCGAAGGACGCGGTGAAAGAGCAGGTGGAAAAAGGCATTCAGAACAACAGCCTGAGCAAACAAGCCATCATCGACCTGTTCAAAGACAGCAACAATCTGCGCATTGGCTCGATCAGTTTTACCGAGACGGTGAAGAAGAAGGAGGGCTTCACGTTCCCGACGCCTATCGTCGGGGCGTCCAGCAGTGTGGACGTCAGTATGAGCAAGTCGCTGGGAGAAATTCACTTCTCCTACGGACAGAATCAGGACACGCCGAGACACTTTAGTCTGGAAGGCGAGATCGCGCGGGCTAATCCTACCCTGGCGCAGGCGCTGGACAGCCTGCATCAGGAAGGCATTACGCTGGCGAAACACTAATTCACGATGGCATAGGGCAGAAGGAGCTTCACAATGCATTCCCAACAACAACACGTCACCCGTTTACTGCAAGCGTTTGGTCGGGCCACGCAAACCCCGCTCAGGCTGGATAATGGGATTTGCGTGCTGAATGACGAAAACGGCGAAGAAGCGGCGGTCATTGACGTTCCGGCGCACAGCGAACAACTTTTACTGCACTGCCGGATAGTCGCGCTGGACGGGCTGGAGGGGTTGGACGAAGCGGCGATTTATCGTCTGATGCTGCAGCTTAATTTCGAGATGGCGGCAATGCGCGGTTGCTGGCTGGCGTTGGATGAATTTAATCAGCTACGACTGTGCTTTCAGCACTCACTGAGTGCGCTGGATGAAAACCGTTTCAACGCCATGCTTTCGGGATTCATCCAACAGGTGAAAGAGACCCGGGACTTTATTATCTCACTGCTGGGGCAGATACAGGCGGCGTAACCGCACGCGACCGTCATGGCTTCATGCGCAATACGCGACGGTGGCGCGCCGCCGCGTATTGCGCCGTAGCCAACGCTTTCAGCGCCGTTAAACCGCTTCGACGTCGATGTGAATGGCGTCGTAGCGCCAGTATTCGTGGTCGCAATCGATGATCCGATCGGACTGGTCCCGGTTGATGCGGGTGATAAATAGCGCTGGGCTGCCTGAGGCGACGTTAAGCGCAGAAGCGGCCAGAGGCGGAACCGGCGTCGGCAACATCGTGAAACGCACCCGGCCATAGCAGACGCCATAGCGCGTCTCATAGATATCGGTCAGGGATTGCGTCAGATCGGACGCCAGAATATTCGGAAAAAAAGCGGGATTCAGGTAGTGCTCCACATACAGCACTGCGCGTGCGTCAATGCGTCGCAGGCGGCGGATCTGGTAAACCTTTGCGCCGACCGGCAACGTCAGTTGCTGACTGATTTCGTCGCTGGCGGCGATCTCGCGAGCTTCCAGTACCTCTGTGGCGGCACGGCGCCCCTGTTGTTCGACCATCGCGTGAAAATGGCTGCGCTGCAAGGGGTTATAGACGATCCGCGGCGGCGAAATAAACCATCCGCGGCGCGGCTCCCGGTATATCACTCCCTCAGACTCCAACTGCAACAGCGCTTCCCGCAGGGTAATTCTGGTGGTGGAAAACTGTTCGCTCAACGTTCTTTCCGAGGGCAGACGCGCCTCGTTTCGCCATGTTCCGTCATCAATTTGCGTCCGCAGCGTCCGGCAGATCAGCGCCACGGTTGTCGAGGGTTGTTGCATGAGTTCATCAGCCTATTCTGGAGCACGCCGTGCACCACCGTGGGTACACCGCCATTCATGATCAGAGCGCCATATTGCCACGCAGCCGTCGAAACGTCTCGCTCGGGCCGCCATGGGGAGGCGGGATTATCGAGCGTTAATTTCCACACCGTACNCCCAGCAGGCGATAAGGCGCGACTGACATACAAATTTCATCTTTAGGGCGTAGATTGGCGTGGATTTTGCTGGACTAGACCAGCGCTTATTCCTACCACCAGGAGCACTTACGATGAACATTAAGGTTGCATCCCTATTCACGACAGCCGTCGTGCTGTCGCTTTCATCCGCTCACGCGGCCGAAGGTTCCGTCGCCGAGCTAGCGCAAGCGGCACGAGCAGAAGGACAGGTTAACAGCGTGGGCATGCCGGACAATTGGGCTAACTGGAAAGATACCTGGAAGGATCTGAATGAAAAATATGGCCTGCGCCATACGGACACCGACATGAGTTCGGCTCAGGAGATCGCCAAGTTCGCTGCCGAGACACAGAATGCCAGCGCGGATATCGGAGATGTCGGCGCGTCGTTTGGCCCCATTGCGATGCAAAAAGGCGTCACCCAGCCCTATAAACCAACCACCTGGTCGCAGATCCCCGACTGGGCCAAAGATAAAGACGGACACTGGGCGCTGGCGTATACCGGCACTATCGCCTTCATCGTCAATAAGCAGCTGGTCAAAGACGTGCCTCACAGCTGGGCCGACCTGAAAAAAGGAAGTTACACCGTCACGATTGGGGACGTCAGTTCGGCGGCTCAGGCCACCAACGGTATCCTGGCGGCGGCCTATGCGATGGGTGGCGATGAGCACAACCTCAAACCGGGACTGGATCTGTTCGCCGACCTAGCCAAGGCCGGTCGACTCGGGCTGACTAATCCGGTCATCGCCAATATCGAGAAAGGCGAAGTGCAGGTGGGGGTGGTCTGGGATTTCAACGGCCTCAACTACCGCGATCAAATCGATAAAAACCGCTTTGTCGTGCTGATCCCCTCGGACGGCTCGGTGACGTCTGGCTATACCACAATAATCAACAAATATGCCCAGCATCCTAACGCCGCCAAGATGGCGCGCGAATACATCTTCTCGGACGCCGGACAGATTAATCTGGCGCGCGGCTACGCCCGCCCGATTCGTGCGGAGCATTTGTCGCTGCCGGATGATGTGAAAAACAAGCTGCTGCCGGCGGAACAATATCAGTCAGCCCGTCCAATCGCCGACCCGGCCGCCTGGGAGAAAAGCGCGCGTCTGCTGCCGCGGCAGTGGCAGGAATCCGTCATGATCAACATGCAGCAGTAATCACTCTGGGAGCGAACGAAGCATGAAATGTATTCTGGTCGTGTTGGACGGTCTAAATTATCAGGTTGCTCGCGATGCCATGGGATATCTGCAGGCGCAGTGCGACGCGGGACGAGGTCGGCGCTATGCGCTGACCTGCGAATTGCCCTCTCTCTCCCGGCCGCTGTATGAGTGCATCCTGACCGGCGTCACGCCTGTGCAAAGCGGTATCGTCCACAATGAGATGCAACGACTGTCGAATCAGATGAGCATTTTCCATTATGCCCGTAAAGCGGGGCTGACTACCGCGGCGGCGGCTTACCACTGGGTGAGCGAGCTGTATAACCGGACGCCTTTTGACCCGCCGCGCGATCGGCATACCGCGGATACCCATCTGCCCATCCAGCACGGTCATTTTTACTACGAGGACGACTACCCGGATTCGCACCTGTTTATTGACGCCGAGAGCTTACGTCGGACACATCAGCCGGACTTTCTATTAGTGCATTCGATGAACATCGATGATGCGGGTCATCAGTACGGCCTGTCGTCGCCGCAGTACCGGAACAAGGCCAGACGGGCGGACGGCTTCCTCTCGCTACGGTTGGCGGACTGGTTGTCGGCGGGGTATCAGGTGGTAGTGACGGCGGATCATGGTATGAACGACGACCGCAGTCACGGCGGCGTGCTGCCGGAGGAAAGAGCGGTGCCGCTGTTTGTTTTCGGCGATGCGTTTTCTCTTGGCGATGCCTCGCCGCGTCAGACGGATTTGTGCGGTACGATCTGCGATGTCCTGAGGGTTCCGCACGATAAATCCCGCTGTTCGGCGCTGCTTGCTGACGGAGTGGGAGCGAGCCAATGAAGAAAAAAGGGTTGGCGATGCTTTGCCTGCTGCCGTTCGCTGTGTGCTTCATTGCTTTTCAACTGGTGCCGCTCGGGTGGATCGCGGTCAATAGCTTTTACAGTGAAATTAACGCCCGCTGGGGGTGGGATAACTATCGGGACATTCTGACGTCGCCGTTCTATCTTCAGGCGATACGGTTTTCTCTGGATATTTCGCTCTACTCCAGTCTCTACGGTTTGTTGATCGCGCTCCTCGGTAGTTACTCGCTGAGTCAGCTTCGAGCGGGGCGACTGCATCGCTGCGTCATGGCGTTCACCAACATGACCAGCAATTTCGCCGGTGTGCCGCTGGCGTTCGCTTTCGTCATCCTGCTTGGGTTGAACGGCTGCCTGACGCTATTGCTGAGGCAACTGGGTTTCGCGGAGACCTTCAATCTCTACTCCCGTTCCGGGCTCATTATCCTCTACACCTATTTTCAGATCCCGCTTGGCGTTCTCCTGCTGTATCCCGCGTTCGACGGCCTGAAGGCGGAGTGGCGCGAGTCTGCGGCGCTGCTTGGCGCGGGGCGTTATCGCTATTGGCGGTACATCGGGCTGCCCATCTTGATGCCGGCGCTGTTGGGCACTTTTGTGATCCTGATGGCGAATGCGCTGGGCGCCTATGCCACGGTGTATGCGCTGACCAACGGCAACTTCAACATCGTGCCTGTGCGGATCGCGGCGCTGGTCACCGGGGACATCTCGCTGGATCCTCATCTCGGCAGTGCGCTGTCCATGCTGCTGGTGGTATTGATGACGCTGATTACGGCGCTTCATCAGTGGCTGGTTCGTCACAGCTACCTGAATGTGAAACGTTAACTCATCGCGGAGAACCGCTATGTCTCTTTCTGAACGCGTCTACCACCGTTTTGTGGTGGGAACGCTGTTGTTCGTGTTGGTGCTGCCGCTGGCCGCTACGCTGGTCTATGCCTTCGCCACCCAGTGGGCCGCCACCGTATTGCCGGAAGGTTTCACGCTGAAGTGGATGAAAAGTCTATGGCTGGATCCGCGCTTTCTGACGGCGTTATGGCACTCTTTGTTGATCTGCGGCGCTTCGCTGCTGCTGTCGCTGGTATTGATTCTGCCGGCGATGTTCGTCATCGCCTATCAGTTCCCTCGTCTGGACGGGGTGATGAACATCCTGATTTTGCTCCCTTTTGCCGTGCCGCCCATTGTTTCTTCCGTGGGGCTGTTACAACTGTACTCTTCGGCGCCGCTGATGCTGACTGGTACGCCGTGGATCCTCATCGGCTGCTATTTCACCATCGCGCTGCCGTTTATCTATCGGGCCATCACCAACAATCTGCAGGCGATTAATCTGCGCGAGCTGATTGATGCCGCCCACCTGTTGGGCGCCAGTACCTGGCAGGCGGCATGGCGGGTGGTGCTGCCCAATTTGCGTAAGGGCGCTTTTATCGCCGTCCTGCTCTCTTTTTCCTTTTTGATCGGCGAGTTCGTTTTCGCCAATCTTCTGGTCGGAAGCCGCTATGAAACCCTGCAGGTATACCTGTTCAACATGCGTAACGGCAGCGGACACTTCACCAGCGCGCTGGTGATCTCCTATTTCTTCGTCGTGCTGCTTGTGACGTGGCTGGCGAATTTGCTTAATAAAGACAAGGGGTAAACATGGCCTATCTGCAAGTGACGCAACTGACTAAAAGTTTTGGGTCGACCTCTGTTTTCAACCAAATCGACTTTGTGGCGGAAGAGGGCGAATTCGTGACGCTGCTGGGCCCGAGCGGCTGTGGGAAATCCACATTGTTACGCTGTATTGCCGGTCTCACCCCGGTCGACAGCGGACAGATCCTGCTACAAGGGCAGAATATCGTGCCGCTATCGCCCCAGAAGCGCGGGATTGGCATGGTCTTTCAGAGTTACGCGCTGTTCCCCAATATGACGGTGGAAGGCAATGTCGCTTTCGGATTGAAAATGCAAAAACTGTCGGGTGATGAAGTGCATCGCCGCGTGGCGGAGGTTCTGGCGTTAGTGGAACTCGACACGTTCGCCCGGCGATATCCGCATCAGCTTTCCGGCGGTCAGTGTCAGCGAGTGGCGCTGGCGCGATCGCTGGTGACGCGACCCCGGCTGCTGTTGCTCGACGAGCCGCTTTCCGCGCTGGACGCCCGGATTCGCCGCCACCTGCGAGAGCAAATTCGCAGTATTCAGCGCGAGCTGAAGCTGACGGCGCTGTTTGTGACCCACGATCAGGAGGAGGCATTGACGCTGTCCGACCGCATCGTACTGATGAATAAAGGCGAAATCGTGCAGAATGGNGACGCGGTGCGACTGTATACGCAGCCGGTTAATGCATTCGCGGCTGGCTTCATTGGCAACTACAATCTGTTAAGCGCGGAACAGGCGTCCCGTCTGACCGGGCAGACGTTTACGCAGCAGGTGGCTATCCGCCCTGAGTCGATCTCGCTGACCCACCCGCAGCAGGGCGTGCTGGCGACGATCGTCAGCCATAGCCTGCTCGGCAATGTGATTCGCTATCGGGTGATGACGCAGGGCATCGAACTGCAGGTGGATACGCTCAACCGCTCGATGGAGCAGGCTTACAAAGAGGGCGCTCAGGTGGGATTAAGTCTCGATCTGGCGACCGTTCAGGAGGTGGCCTGACGTTATCCCTTTGGATGGACAGAGAGTCTCACAAAAGCCTGACCTGAACTTTGTTAACCGCATCTGAGGGCAACTCACGCCTAATTCGGGGCCGCCGCCGATAGGTTTCACCGGCGAGAGGGCGGTAACGGAGAGCGGAAACCGGATGGCCGTTTTGCTGCCACGCCACGTTTATTGGCTACATCACTTGCGATAAGGAACGTTGATCGCTGACTGTTAAGGAGCTCTCTGTTTTGTTGATATTGCTGCATTTGTTGTCCGCCGTGTCGTTGCTGGTGTGGGGGACTCACATTGTCCGCACCGGCATCATGCGAGTGTATGGCGCAGGATTGCGTCGTATGCTCAGCAAAAACGTCAGCCACAAGCCTCTGGCCTTTATGGCGGGGATTGTGGTCACCGCGTTGGTGCAGAGCAGCAACGCCACCATGTTGTTGGTCACGTCGTTTGTCTCTCAGGGCTTGATTGCCTTGGCCCCGGGGCTGGTGATCATGCTTGGCGCGGATGTCGGCACCGCGCTCATGGTGCGAATTCTGACCTTCGATCTCTCGTGGCTCTCTCCGCTGCTGATATTCAGCGGCGTCTCGCTGTTCCTGAGTCGTAAACAAGCGCGCATCGGACAGATGGGGCGTGTGTTGATCGGTCTCGGGCTGATTCTGCTGGCGCTGGAGCTGATCGTGAATGCCGCCACGCCGATCACGCAGGCGGCCGGGGTGAAAGTCCTGTTTTCTTCGCTGACGGGCGACATCTTGCTGGATGCCCTGATTGGCGCTTTATTCGCCATCGTCAGCTACTCCAGCCTGGCGGCCGTGTTGTTGACCGCGACGCTGACGGCAACCAGCGTGATTTCGCTCAAGGTCGCGCTCTGTCTGGTGGTCGGGGCCAATTTGGGCAGCGGCATGCTGGCGATGATTAACGCGAGCAAACAGAGCATCGATGGTCGCCGGGTCGCGTTGGGTAGCCTGCTGTTCAAACTTACCGGCTGCGTGGTGGTGCTGCCCTTCGTCGAGATGTTGGCGGTGGAAATGGAAAAGCTGCCCGTCAGCACCGAGAATCTGGTCATCTACTTCCACGTGGTTTACAACCTGCTGCGTTGCCTGCTGATGCTACCGGTGACGGGGCGCATGGCGGAATGGTGCCAGCTGCTGCTCCGCGATAATCAGGAAGAAGACCCGCGTCTGCGTCCGCGACATCTGGATCTTAGCGTGCTGGATACCCCGGCGCTGGCGCTGGCCAATGCCGCCCGGGAGACCTTGCGGATGGGGGACATCGTGGAAAATATGCTGATTCTCACCCACGAAATGATGCACGGCAATTATTTGCAGGAGAAAACCATTCGTCGTCTGGATGACGATGTGGACGTGCTCTACACCGGGATCAAACTGTATCTGGCGCGGATGGCCAAAGAGGATTTGGGTGAAAGCGACTCGCGCCGCTGGGCGGAGGTCATCGAAGTCACCATGAATTTGGAGCAGGCGGGCGATATTCTGGAAAAAATGGCCGGAGACATTCGCGCGAAGGCGCAGGCATCGCGCCGGGCGTTTTCCGCCGAAGGGCTGGAGGAGCTGGATGCGCTCTATTCCCGACTGCTCGACAACCTGCGGATGAGCCAGACCGTGTTTTTTAACAACGATCTCGCCAGCGCGAAACGTCTGCGTCGTTCCAAGCACCGCTTCCGGATCATGGATCGCCGTTTTGCTCATGCGCACGTCGAGCGCCTGCGACAGAAGAACGTACAGAGCCTGGAAACCAGTTCGCTGCATTTAGGGCTGTTGGGCGATATGAAGCGTTTGAATTCGCTGTTCTGTTCAGTGGCCTACAGCGTGCTGGAGCTGGAAGATCAGGACGATGACGACCGTGACGCGGTAGAAACCAGCTAACGGCGGGCTCGCTGTCGAAAGAGTGGGTGCGGGGGACGCTCGGAAAGCCGGGCTTCGCGAATGTGTGCGAAGCCCGAACGGTGAGTTGGCCGGAGGGTTAGTGGTGTGAACTGTCGTTGCAGCCGCAGCCCCAGTTTTTCAGCTTACTGGTTTTCCCGATACCGGGATTGAGAGTATTGGTCGGGTCATTCTGCTGATAAAACGCCTTAAGCTGTGGCTTGGCCTGATATAAATGGCCGACGTTGTGCTCTGCAGGGTATTCCGCGCCTCGCTTGTCGAGGAGTTCCAGCATCTGCTCTTTCAGCTTATGGGTGTCGACGCCTTTTTTCACGATGTAATCCTGATGGAAAACGTGGCACATGAAGTGTCCGTAGTAGAGGCGATGCACCAGCTGATCGCTGATTTCCGGCGGCAGGCGCTCAAACCACTCCCGATCGTTACGACGCAGCGCGATATCCAGCGGCAGGATGTTCTCGACCTCGCGGCTATGCACCGCGTGATACCGAATAGCGGCCCCGGCGGCGGCGAACCGATGCAAGAACGCTTTATTACCTTCTTCTGGCGTACACGCGAAAAATTCACCGTCTGCCTCGCGGAAATAGCTTTCCAACCAGCGATGCGCCTCTTCAATTCCATCTCCCGCCATCTTCAGCATCAGGTGATGCTCGTAGCGGTCGCGATAGGCCCGCATCCGCTCAGGTAACTGAGAGGGCAGCAAACGACTAAGTAGCTGCATGGTGCGATCCACAAGGTGCGACGGGAGGAAGGGAATTTTATCGAAAATGGCGTCCATTCGACCTTTGAGGTTGAAGAACATGGGCATTTTATCGGTGCCCAGCTTGTCGATCATAACGAAGGTGTCTTTGCCGTAGACCTCGGCCATGTTGAACATATCCCGGTGAAGATATTCCCCCGCGACCGGCAAATGAGTGAAATTCGCCAGAATATGGCGACGAAGTTCGGTCAGCACCTCAGGCTGATTCGTGCCGATGTAGAAGACCTGCTGAGATTTTTGCGCCGGAAAGGTATCCAGGCGGACGGCAAAAACGGCCAACTTACCGGCGCAGCCTGCGGCTTCAAACAGGCGACGTTCGTCGGCATTGAAGCGGGAAGGGGTGTCGGCATCCACGTCTCGGACACGGTCGGCGTACTCGTGATCGGACGCCTGTCGCTCGTCATTGACCACGTCCGTCTCGGTATACTGACGTTGTTCCAGGCGGATCAGAATTTGCTCCGGCGTTTCGCCCAAATGAATCCCCAGATGATTGACCAGCTCTACCTTGCCCTGATCGTTCACTCGGCCATACAGCGCCATCTCCGTATAAGCGGGACCGCGATGCACCAGCGAACCGCCGGAGTTATTGCAGATCCCCCCAATTACCGATGCGCCGATACAAGATGAGCCAATCACCGAGTGCGGTTCACGACCTAATGGCTTCAGCACGCGCTCCAAATGCCATAGCGTGCTGCCGGGCAGTGCGACGATTTGTCGCCCCTGGTCCAACAGTTGCACCTTATCCAGCCGTAGAGTGTTGATGATAACGATTTCACGGTCGTAGCCGTCGCCGCTAGGAGTAGAACCTTCAGTCAGACCGGTATTGGCGGCCTGCATAATCACGATGCGATCGGCTTCCACGCTGGCTTTAAATACTTTCCACTGTTCCAGTAGCGAGCCCGGAAAGACAACGGCGAGCGCCTCTCCTTGACCGGAGCGGAATCCTTTTCGATAGCGTTCAGTTTTGTGCGTATCCGTGAGGATATGAGATTTACCGACGATATGGGTGAGGGTGTCTATGAGTTCCTGGGCGTTTTCGCTAAACGTGGTTGAAGTTGCATGATCCTGCATGAGAGTCCGTCCTGTTAATTAATCTTATGATTTCTTTGAAAGGATAGTGCTTATTCAGATTTTTGCGCGTATCCCAGGAATGCTCGGTAAGCTATTGTAACGGCCGTTCATGTGGAGCTCCGAGAGCGTTTTTTAACCGTTCCTGAACGTGAGCAACATGTTAATGGATAAGTTAAATTCATCTAATTATCACCACAAAAAAGACGTGCTTCGATGGCATACTGGACGACTGCGATTGAGCGTGTGGAAAGAGCATGAAGGTGGTGAAACTGGCAGGCAAACTGTGTAAACGTTTTCTTATCTGTGCCTGTCACTGGCCGTAGCAAAAGTTCAATGTTTACTCCGTTGTGCCGATAAGACAAAAACCCCAGGCCAGAGTTTATGTTTCCCGCCATTTCTGGTTTTCCTGATGAAAACCCCTGACATGAGCACTGTCGGTGACCGGCCAGGACGGAGGTGTAATATCCATTCGTGTACCCATGCAGTCAAACCTGGTGCCTAGGGCTGCTTAAATCGAGATTGCTGCAGATGGACTTATCGAAAAAGGAACGATAACCCGTCTGCATGGAGGAAATATTAATGAAGATGGAAGGCCCGGGCGCTGATTACTATCACATATTGCTCCCCGCTTTGGAGCAGACGATGCTAGCCGTCGTCCTAATTGATGAATGCGACCGCGTCCTGTTTTTCAATGCGGCCGCAGAAAGGCTGTGGGGTTACACTCGCGACGAAGTGCTGGGACAACACATGCGCCCGCTGTTGCCCAAGGCCATGCGGGAGGTACATAGCCGCTACATCCGTAGAAACCGGCAGCCAAACTTACCCCGGCCAGAAGCGATGAGTCGCGATATCCTCATGGAAAAGCGGGATGGACAACAGCTATGGGCGAAGTTTTTCCTGTCTAAGGTTGATGTCGGCGGACGCATCCATTTTATGGCGATCGCCCGCGACGTTACGGATGAAGTCGCCCGTCGGGAAGAAACCCGACTGCTGCTGCTGGCGATTAACAACACTGACCGCGTCGTCTGCGTGTTGGATGCGAATCGTCGAATCGTTCAAATCAACCGTGCTTTTACTTCGCTGTTTGGCTATACGGCTGAAGAGTCCATCGGCAAAGGTCCGAGCGAGCTGCTGGCCAGTCCCCGCACAGACAAATCGTTATTAGACAATCTACGCACTAAAACCCAGGACTGGCTCGGCGTCCACGGCGACATTCTGACGCTGACCAAAGACGGTCGAGACGTCTGGGTGCGCTTTTCCGTTAACCCAATCTTTGACGAGAGAAATCACGAGCAGATCAAAAACTATGTGGTCGTGTTGTCGGATGTGACCGAAGAACGGCTGATCCAGGATTTGGAGCGAGATGCGCTGGAAGCGCTGACCAGCAGCCTGTCGTTTAACGAGCTCGGCAATTTCCTGTGTCGTCGCATCGAATCGATTGTTCCCGATGTTTTGGTCTCCGTCTGCCGGGTTGAAGACAACAAACTGCGTCCTTGGGCTGCCCCCAGTTTTCACGACTCCTACGGCCCTGACTGGGAAGGCGTAGAGATCGGTGAAGGCGTTGCGGGCTGCGGAACGGCCGCGTTCAGAGGCGAGCAGGTGATGGTGGATGACATCGAAACCAACCCGCTTTGGGCGCCTTACAAGCATCAAATATTGCCGCACGGCCTGCGGGCCTGCTGGACCTATCCAATCAAACAGCGCGACGGTCGGGTTTTGGGCACCTTCGCCTTCTATTTTCGGCAGGGGTTGAAACCGAACACTTTTCTTGAACATATCGCCGACGCGAGCATCCACCTGTGTACGCTGGCGATTGAACGAGAAGACAATCGTCGGCAGATGGCGAGAGTCGTTAGATTCGATGCCCTCACCGGATTACCGAATCGCAGCTACATGCATTGCCATGTGGATGATCTGCTCGCCTCGTCCAGCCAGAAGATCGGTTTTTTCAATCTCGATCTGGACCATTTCAAAGATATTAACGACATGTTTGGGCACGCGGCGGGCGATCAGGTGCTGGTGGCGATGGCGAACCGACTGCAGTCGTGGATACGTTCGGATGAGTTCATCAGCCGCACCGAGACCGATCAGTTCGTCATCGTCATTCCAAATTTTGATGTTTCGCGGGCATCGACGCTGGCGAGTCAGGTTCTCAGTATTGTACGAGAGCCGATCAAAATCAGCGGCCATCGGTTGAGCTTATCGGCCAGTCTCGGTATCAGCCAGTATCCCGAAGGCGGCACTACGCGAGAAGTGCTGTTGACGAATGCCATGAACGCCATGTACAAGGCCAAGAAGTCTGGCGGCAACGTGTTCAGATTTTTCAGCGCAGAGATGAATGTGCTGGCGCGGGAGCGACTGTTGCTCGGCGCCGCGCTCAAGTCTGCCGTGGCGCATCGGCAACTGCATCTGCACTATCAACCTCAGGTATGTACGCGTAGCGGAAAACTGTTTGGCGTCGAGGCGTTGGCTCGCTGGCATCACCCCGAATTCGGCGATGTGCCGCCCGACCGGTTTATCCGTCTGGCGGAGGATATCGGCGAGATTGACGGCATTGGACGCTGGGCGCTAGAAGAGGCCTGCCGGCAAATGGCCGCGTGGCGGGCGGAAGGCATTCATGTACCGGTGGTGTCGGTGAACCTCTCTTCGTATAACTTCAATCACTCGGATCTTCCGGCGTATGTGGCTCGCCAGCTGCAGACCTACGGGCTCGCGGGGTCGAATCTGACCATTGAGATTACTGAAAGCCTGATGATGGCGCTGACGGATGAAACGCTCGATATTCTCAATCGCATACGCGCATTGGGCGTCGGACTGTCGGTGGATGACTTCGGCACCGGCTTCTCCAGCCTCTCCAGCCTCGCCAATCTTCCGGTCACGGAAGTTAAAATCGATCGCAGTTTCATCGACCAGTGCGGAAAGCAAAACCGGCTGCGTTCGGTGGTGCATGCCGTCATTGGTATTGGACGCAGCCTGGATTTAATGGTGG
Organism: Lonsdalea quercina subsp. quercina; assembly: GCF_000688695.1. Taxonomy (GTDB): domain Bacteria; phylum Pseudomonadota; class Gammaproteobacteria; order Enterobacterales; family Enterobacteriaceae; genus Lonsdalea; species Lonsdalea quercina_D. The sequence continues at coordinate 174,623 of NZ_JIBQ01000005.1, forward strand.
TGGCGGAAGGGGTGGAAACGGACGATCAGCGCAACGTATTAATCGCGCTGGAATGCCCTGTGGTTCAAGGCTATTTATTCTCAAAACCGCTGCCGCCGAACGGTTTGAACCAATGGATGGCCTCTGCAATACCTAGTCAACAGCATTGATTCGAGTGATTTGCGGGGAAGGGCGGATCTGACGTGAATACGTCGATGTTCACTCATCGATAGCCGTTTTTCCTGCCCTGTTACCGATGAATTGAAACGGACATCCGGAGTAATCGGATGCTGGATGTCCGTCTTCTGATGTTATGACACTTAGCGTCCAGTCCCCTTATTAGGACGAGCTAAAATTTTCAATTTGAACGTACTTACGATCTCCGTTGTCACTTAAAAATATTTACTCCAATGCACTGATAATGCTTCACAATAATTGATTTGATGTTTAGGATTTGTCTGGGTCACATATATTCTCAATAAGGATTTTTATGAAAAAAATAGGAATAGCGTTTGTAATTGCACTAGTTCTTTCAGGGTGTGATAAGCCGAAAATCGATACCTCTAATGAAGCGACGGTAAAAGAATCGATTAAAGAAGTGCGAGAATCTTTACCCGAAGACAAACGCGCAGCTTACGATAATGCATTGAAAGTCATTGCTTTCAGCAATGTGAGCATGAAGGATTTGATGCATGCCGAAATGGCTAATAATATGTCTACGGTAAAAGACAAGATGATGAGTAACCTGTCAGGTAAGACTGGCGAAGAAATACTCGTTTATGCGGATCAGATCAGAAAAGAAAAAGCTGAAAAAGAGAAAAAGCAGGCGATTCAAGAAATTCAGGAGCTAGAGGAAAAACAAAAAAAAGCTGAATTAAGTCTCGATAAAAAGAAAGAATTCGTTATTTCTCGTTCTCGCTTTTATTTTAAGAAAACAGAATATGGCAAGGATCAGCCGGTTATTGAATTAACTATAGAAAATAATACAGGTAAAGCAGTCTCTCGGGCTGAATTTAAAGGTGTTATCTCTAGTCCTGACAGGCAAGTTCCTTGGTTCACTGATACCTTCAGAAGTACTATTCCCGGTGGTTTAGAGCCAGGTGAAAAGGCTGATTTAACCCTGCCACAAAACCCTTACTTGAAGTGGGGAAACGTCGATGCACCTTCGGATGCCGTGTTTACAGTCACTATTGTTAGCATTGATGACGCACAGGGAAAACCTATATTTTCCGATGAAGAGTTCTCTGATAAAGACGCGGATCGCCTTTCCTCGCTAAAAGCCAAATATTCAGACATTGATTAATAGTAGAGTACCGGTGACTTACCCGTAGGCAAGTCACCGGTATTATTTTGGAACAATCACCGCCTTTCTATAAGGTTGTAATAAAAAATCCACGCAATAGCGTGGATTTTATAATGTCTTCTGGTTTTCATGAGATTCCGTGAAACCTCATGAAACAACAGAACCAAATCAGACGTTAAACAAGAAGTTCATAATGTCGCCGTCTTTCACGATGTACTCTTTACCTTCTGAACGCATTTTGCCGGCTTCTTTGGCGCCTTGCTCACCTTTGTAGGTGATGAAGTCTTCATAAGCGATGGTTTGGGCACGAATGAAGCCTTTTTCGAAGTCGGTGTGGATCTTACCGGCGGCCTGTGGGGCAGTGGCGCCGACAGGGATGGTCCATGCGCGTACTTCTTTTACTCCAGCGGTGAAGTAGGTCTGCAGGTTCAGCAGTTCGTAGCCTGCACGAATCACGCGGTTCAGGCCCGGTTCTTCCAGTCCCAGCTCCGCCATGAACTCGTCGCGTTCTTCATCATCCAGCTCGGCGATATCCGCTTCAACGGCGGCACAAACGGCAACCACGACAGAGCCTTCTTTCGCTGCGATTTCACGCACTTGATCCAGGTATGGGTTATTTTCGAACCCGTCTTCGTTTACGTTGGCGATGTACATCGTCGGTTTCAACGTCAGGAAGCTAAGATAACGGATCGCGGCTTTTTCTTCGGCGCTTAGGTCAATCGCGCGCAGCATACCGGCGTTTTCCAGCTGCGGCAGGCATTTTTCCAGTGCAGCCAGCTCAGCTTTAGCGTCTTTATCGCCGCCTTTGGCTTTTTTCTGGATACGGTGAATAGCGCGTTCGCAGGTATCCAGATCCGACAGTGCCAGCTCGGTGTTGATGACGTCGATGTCATCAGCGGGATCGACCTTGTTATTTACGTGAATGATGTTGTCGTTTTCGAAACAACGAACGACATGGCCAATCGCTTCGGTTTCACGAATGTTGGTCAGGAACTGGTTGCCAAGACCTTCACCTTTGGAAGCGCCTTTAACCAGCCCGGCAATATCCACAAATTCCATCGTGGTAGGCAGCGTACGCTGCGGTTTGACGATCTCCGCCAGTTTGTCCAGACGCGGATCCGGCATCGGTACTACGCCGGTGTTCGGTTCGATGGTACAAAACGGGAAGTTGGCCGCATCAATACCTGCTTTAGTCAACGCGTTGAAGAGGGTGGATTTACCCACGTTAGGCAGCCCAACAATACCGCATTTGAATCCCATGTTTATATCACCTTAAATAACTTGTTAATCAGACTGTTAATGCAACAGCCCGTTTGAATATGAAAATGACGCCCAATTATACACACATGCAGGAGCGTTATGCGATTGACCCCGTCAAAGCTTATGACGCCTTAAAGGCATGCAGCCGATTCATGGCCTTGACCATGCCTTCGCCCAGCATTATTTCGGTGCAGCGTAGCGCTTCATCAATGGACTGATCGATCAGGGTTTGTTCACTGACAGGCGGTTTGCCCAGAACGAAACCGACCACTTTGTTTTTGTCGCCCGGATGGCCGATGCCGATACGCAGTCGGTGGAAGTTCGGGTTATTCCCCAACTTGCTGATGATATCTTTCAACCCATTGTGACCCCCGTGGCCGCCGCCCAGTTTGAGTTTGGCGACGCCGGGCAACAGGTCTAGTTCATCGTGTGCGACCAGAATTTCATCAGGTTGGATGCGGTAAAAGGTCGCCATTGCCGCCACTGCCTTGCCGCTGAGGTTCATAAAGGTCGTCGGCACCAGCAATCGAACATCCTGGCCAGCGAGTGTCAGGCGCGATGTGTAGCCGAAAAATTTGCTTTCTTCTTTGAGCGGCTGGCGGTGGGATTCAGCCAGACGGTCGATATACCAGGCGCCCGCATTATGGCGGGNAGACGCATATTCAGCACCCGGATTCGCCAGCCCCACAATCAGTTTGATACTGCTCACGATACTTTTCCAGATAGGGCGTTACGCCAGTAACGCTGATGTCAGAGACAAATAACAGGCCCGCTAGTTTACACGCAGGGAGGAGGGATCACCAATATCACTCCGGCCCGGAGAGGTATAAAGCCGCCATTTCACCGGACTATGAAAAGAAACTGTAGGTGAGGTGACTATTTTTTATTCACTTTCTGTGATCGCTTACGCAACGGTGATTGGCGCAGCACCTATAATTTTAACTGATAAGAGGGCGTGCTACGACATCCCCGTTATCTGTTAAACCTTTTCAGGAGGTGGGTATGAAACGCAAACATGCAGTGATGACAGGAAATCTGCTGATGAGTGTCGGCCTTGTGCTGATGGTCGCCAGCGTCGGCTATGCCATCATCAGCCAGTTGCCGGGATGGCATCTGCCAGGATCGGGCCGCTATCTGGATCTGATGGGAATATTTTCCGGCGCGATCGTCTGGCTTATCGGCGCACGGCTTGGCGGTAGAGATACGGTATCGGACCGCTATTGGTGGGTTAAACATTTCGATAAACGTTGCCGTCGCACAGAACGTCTTCCCTAACGGTTCGTCAACCCAGGTCGAACCCACAAAAAAGCCATCGGAAAACCGATGGCTTTTGCTGACATCACTGACGTGAACGATTAATGCTCGAACATGGCAGAGATGGATTCTTCGTTGCTGATGCGGCGAATGGCTTCAGCCAGCATGCCTGACAATGTCAGCGACCGCACATTCGGCAGTGCTTTAATATTCTCAGCCAGCGGGATGGTATCGCAGACAATCACTTCATCGATCTGAGAGTTCTTGATGTTGTCGTGGGCATTGCCGGAGAAAATCGGGTGAGTGGCGTAGGCGAACACACGTTTCGCACCGCGCTCTTTCAACGCTTCCGCCGCTTTACACAGCGTACCGCCGGTATCAATCATGTCATCCACCAGGATGCAGTCACGACCCGCGACGTCACCAATGATATGCATCACCTGAGAAACGTTGGCGCGAGGACGACGTTTATCGATGATGGCCATATCCGTATCGTTCAGCAGTTTCGCAATGGCACGTGCGCGAACGACACCGCCAATATCCGGAGAAACAACGATCGGGTTATCCAGATCTTGCTGAAGCATGTCTTCCAGCAGGATCGGGCTACCAAACACGTTATCTACCGGCACATCAAAGAATCCCTGGATCTGCTCAGCATGCAGGTCAACCGTCAGAACGCGGTCAACACCAACGCTGGAAAGGAAGTCAGCGACAACTTTTGCCGTAATAGGCACACGAGCGGAGCGGACGCGACGGTCCTGGCGTGCATAGCCGAAATAGGGGATTACCGCGGTGATTCGTCCAGCAGAAGCACGGCGCAGAGCATCAACCATGACAACCAGCTCCATCAGGTTATCGTTAGTCGGTGCGCAGGTGGACTGGATGATGAAAATATCACCACCACGGACATTTTCGTTGATTTGCACGCTGACTTCGCCATCGCTAAAGCGACCGACGGCGGCGTCACCAAGGCTGGTGTACAAACGGTTGGCAATACGTTGTGCTAGTTCCGGGATGGCGTTACCAGCAAAAAGCTTCATATCAGGCACGAGAAGAACCTCAAGCTTGCGTCCAGAGAAATACTCGACCCACTGGGGTAGGAAGAATATGCATACGGGTATGGGTAAAGAGCGTTAAAACACCACTGATGCCGGTGGTTTTTTAGCGACCCTCGGGTAGTCCGGAAAGCGTTCGTTGCAAGGGGGATACATTAGCACCGCGAGCAATAAAACCATTTAAATTTTCCGGGGCTTGGTCGAGCACCTGACGAGCAGCAGACTCGGTGTCGAACTCTGCAAACACACAAGCGCCTGTGCCGGTCAAACGCGCCGGGGCGTATTCTAACAGCCATGAAAGTAGCTGTTCAACCTCACGAAAACGTTTTCTTGCTACAGGTTCACAATCATTGGCGAAGGGATAAGCCAATAACGATTGCAATGTGCGCACCGGTGAATCACGTTTCAGATCGGGATCGTTGAAGATCTCGGGCGTCGAAATGCTGATGCCGGGGTGGGCGACTAGATACCATTTTTCTTCCGGTTCGACGAACGTCAACGCTTCGCCGACGCCTTCCGCGAACGCGGCATGACCACGAATAAACACCGGCACATCGGCGCCCAGTTGTAACCCCAGCTCAGCCAGTGTTTCGGATGACAACCCGCATTGCCATAAATAATTCAGCGCGACCAGCACGGTGGCGGCGTTTGACGAACCGCCCCCGAGACCGCCGCCCATCGGCAATCGTTTATCAATGGCAATTTCTGCGCCGAAAAAGGGAAGGCCCTGTTGGCGGCAATGCACTTGCAGCAGTTTGGCCGCTCGAACGATGAGATTTTGCTCAACGGGAACGCCCTTCATCTCCGTCAGTAGCGTGATCGCTTCATCCGCACGCGGCGTGATGGTCAACGTGTCGCCGTAATCCAGGAACTGAAACAGCGTCTGCAGATCGTGATAACCGTCTGCCCGGCGCCCGGTGATATAGAGAAACAAATTCAGTTTGGCTGGAGACGGCCAGCTCATTTTATTCGTAGACATGGCTTACTGAACCTTCCAGTTATCCATTCTCAGTTTGATGCGCTGTTCGCCCTGACTCAGCTCTAAGCTTTTCGGCATCGGCATGATGCTATCGGTGTACTGCTGATATTTGACGTTCCAGCTCTGACCGCTTTGTTGATAGGTCACGGTGTGCAACAAATAGTGTTGGTCGAGCGTGAACTGCTGGGCGTCGCCGGGCAGGCCGACAATCCATTGGCGCAGGTTATTCATCGGGATATCCATACCGGTTAACTGGCGGACCATGTCTTCGGCATCTTTACCTACGTAACGTTTGCCCTGACCGTCGGTAATCTGAACGCTATCCGGCTGCGCTTTTAACTCCAGTTCGGTACTGCCGAGAGGGTTAGTCAGGAGCAGGCGATAGTTCTGCTCAGAGGTTTGTTGCCAGAAAAAGCGGGCATAAAGTTTTTGCCTATCTGAAATATAGGCAAAGGATCCCCGCGTTTCGTATTGGCTTAAATGTTGTACTTTCTGCTCATGCTGTCGCCACTGCGGAGAGGTCGGGCTTTGCCCTGGCAATTCGGGCTGTCGCGTACTACAGGCTGTAAGTAAAAGACCCGCGAGAGGCAGTAATTGCAGGCCACGGACAAGTTTTTTCGACATGGATTTGGCGTCCTCAGAGACAGAGATGATGCGGGATAAGGTGTCACGCTAGCGGGCTTCCTGTTCATCGTCAATCATTGTTATTGCCGTCGAAAAATGACCAACCGCCGTATTTGGGGCATATTCCGTCACTTTTCTTGAATGGTGGCTTCAAGTAGAATGCCCCCACAGATGAAGTCCATACTAATATCGGTATTACTCGAAGACTCATGACCCTGCTCGCGCTTGGCATCAATCATAAAACGGCTCCGGTTTCTTTGCGTGAACGCATTGTGTTCTCGCAGGATTCTCTCGGGGCAGCGCTGCACAGCTTGTTACAGCAACCGCTGATACAGGGCGGGGTGCTGCTATCCACCTGTAATCGTACTGAACTCTACTTGAGCGTGGACGCCGAAGAGAATCGGCGCGAACAGCTCATCCACTGGCTGTGCGAGTATCATCATCTTAGCGCGGACGATGTACGTAAAAGTCTCTATTGGCATGAGGGCAACGCGGCCGTCAGCCATCTCATGCGTGTCGCCAGCGGGCTGGACTCTCTCGTCCTTGGCGAGCCTCAAATCCTAGGGCAGGTCAAAAAGGCGTTTGCCGAATCGCAGCGTGAACAATCGCTATCAGGCGATTTGGAACGGTTGTTCCAGAAATCCTTCACCGTTGCGAAACGCGTCCGTACCGAAACGGATATCGGCGCCAGTGCCGTATCCGTCGCCTTTGCCGCCTGTACGCTGGCGCGTCAGATTTTCGAATCGTTGGCCGAGGTCAATGTCCTGCTCATTGGCGCTGGCGAAACGATCGAGCTGGTGGCGCGCCATTTACGCGAACATCAGGTCAAGCGTATGTGGATCGCCAACCGAACACGTGAGCGTGCACAGGTATTGGCCCGCGAGGTCGGGGCGGAGGTGATTGCGCTGAGCGAACTGGACGGTCAGCTAGCGCAGGCCGATATTGTCATCAGTTCCACGGCCAGCACGTTGCCCATTGTGGGGAAAGGGATGATGGAGCGCACGCTCAAAGTGAGGCGTAACCGCCCGATGTTGATGGTGGATATTGCGGTACCACGGGATATCGAGCCGGAAGTCGGCAAATTGCCCAACGTTTACCTGTACAGCGTGGACGATCTCCATGCGATCGTGCAGCAGAATCTCGCTCAGCGCAAAGCCGCCGCCGTGCAGGCCGAATCTATCGTGCAGCAGGAAAGCTCGGAGTTCATGGGCTGGATGCGTGCGCAAACGGCGGTGGAAACCATCCGCGATTACCGTTCTCAGGCGGATACCTTACGTGAGGAAATGACAGCCAAAGCGCTGGCGGCCATTCAGCAGGGCGGGGACGTGGAAGCGATTGTGCAAGAGCTGACGCATCGGCTGACCAACCGCCTGATTCATGCCCCAACCATCTCTCTTCAGCAGGCTGCCCGCGACGGCGATCACGACCGTTTGCAAATTTTGCGTGACAGCCTCGGCTTGAACTAGCATTCTTCTCACCCTTTTTCGATTAACGACAGGATATAACACCACGCATGAAGCCTTCTATTGTTGCCAAACTGGAAGCACTGCAAGAACGCCATGAAGAGGTCCAGGCGCTGTTGGGCGATCCCGGCGTCATCGCCGATATGGACCGTTTTCGTGCGTTGTCCCGGGAGTATGCTCAGCTGACCGACATTACCCGTTGTTTCCAGCGCTGGCAGCAAACGCAGGAGGATATCGCCACCGCGGAAGCGATGCTGGACGATCCTGAAATGCGCGAAATGGCGCAGGACGAGCTGAGCGAAGCCAAATCCGCAGGCGACGAGCTGGAACAGCAACTGCAGGTTCTCCTGTTGCCGAAAGATCCTGACGACGACCGTAGCTGTTATCTCGAAATTCGTGCCGGCACTGGCGGCGATGAAGCCGCGATTTTCGCCGGCGATCTGTTCCGCATGTATAGCCGTTATGCCGAGTCTCGACGTTGGAAGGTGGAAGTGGTCAGCGCGAGCGACGGCGAGCATGGCGGTTACAAAGAAGTCATCGCTAAAGTGGTCGGTGACGGCGCATACGGGCAACTGAAGTTTGAGTCCGGCGGCCATCGCGTGCAGCGAGTGCCCGCGACTGAATCTCAGGGGCGTATCCATACCTCCGCCTGCACTGTGGCCGTCATGCCGGAAGTGCCAGAAGCCGAACTGCCGGAAATTAATCCGTCAGATTTGCGCATCGATACCTTCCGCTCATCCGGCGCGGGCGGTCAGCACGTCAACACCACCGATTCCGCTATCCGTATCACGCATATTCCAACCGGCATCGTCGTTGAGTGTCAGGATGAGCGCTCGCAGCACAAAAACAAAGCCAAAGCGCTTTCCGTGCTAGGTGCGCGCATTCGTGCCGCAGAAGTGCAAAAACGCCAGCAGGAAGAGGCGTCAACGCGCCGTAACCTGTTGGGCAGCGGCGACCGTTCCGACCGTAACCGTACTTACAACTTCCCGCAGGGGCGCGTGACTGACCACCGTATCAACCTGACCTTGTACCGTCTGGATGAAGCGATGGAAGGCAAACTGGATATGCTGATCCAGCCGATTGTGCAGGAATACCAGGCTGACCAGTTGGCTGCACTGTCCGAGCAAGAGTAATGGATTATCAACGCTGGTTGCATCAGGCCATTCAACGGTTGCAGGACAGTGACAGCCCACGGCGCGATGCGGAAATCCTGCTCGAGTTTGCGACGGGAAAAGCGCGTACTTTTATCCTGGCGTTTGGTGAAACCTTGTTGTCAGAGACAGAGCGGCTGCAACTGTCTCAACTGCTGGAACGGCGTATTGCCGGTGAGCCGATCGCCTACCTTATCGGCCAAAAAGAGTTCTGGTCGCTGCCGCTGACGGTCTCTCCCGCCACGCTCATACCGCGTCCGGATACGGAGTGTCTTGTCGAACAGGTGCTGAAGTTTCTTCCCGCTGGGCCTGCCGACATACTGGATTTAGGCACTGGCACGGGGGCCATCGCATTGGCTATCGCCAGCGAGCGTCCGGATTGCCGCGTGCAGGGAGTTGATGTCCAGCCTGATGCGGTGACGCTGGCGAGGGAAAATGCGCAACGACTCGGTATCAGCAATGTTTCTTTTACTCAGGGAAGCTGGTTTTCCGGAGTGACAGGCCAGCATTTCTCTGCCATTGTCAGCAACCCTCCCTATATAGACCCTGAAGATATTCACTTGTCGCAAGGCGATGTGCGTTTCGAACCGAGTAGCGCGCTGATCTCTGGCGATGAGGGCTTGGCCGATCTGCGCGTGATTATCACTGAGTCTGCCCAGTATCTGCTGCCGGGAGGCGGGTTGCTGTTAGAGCATGGCTGGCAGCAGGGCAGCGCCGTCCGTGAACTGCTGAAACAGCAGGGTTTTATTCGGGTTGAAACCTGTAAAGACTACGGTGGCAACGAGCGAGTCTCTCTGGGTTTTCGGCCTGAATGACCTACCTTTGTCACTAGACGCCGACAAAGTGCTACACATCGCGCATTTTGCCTGTCTCTCACCGTGGAATGCTGGCTGAGAGAGGACCCGTTTGGCATAATTACTTACATTCTGCCTCGTGTCCGGGGGTTGTGACACCCGTGACGACGACAGTAAATTAGCAGGATAGCGTTACTGTTTGACCTTGGTGGGCCTGCTATCAATTAAATGCTGGATTTTCACCAAGTTACCTATGCTGATGGAATACCTATGAGTGCTATTGCCGATTTCGAATTCAACCGCTCACCGTTGAGTGAAGGGGTAATCTTAGTTTCCCAGGAAATACGCTGTGACTTCTCCGCGACGGAAGTACGACGAAATCTGCAACACCTTGTCGATGAGGCTCGCTTGGCCATCCCGACTCNTCTTGGTCCGGAACAAAAGCTGGAAAAACTGATTGCGCTGTTTTTCGGTGATTGGGGTTTCGGGGGCGCCAGCGGCGTGTACCGGCTGTCAGACGTGTTATGGCTCGATAAAGTCCTCTCTACACGTCAGGGAATGCCGGTTTCACTGGGCATAATTTTCATGCATATCGCTCAGCAAATTGATCTGCCGTTAATGCCTGTCATTTTCCCCACCCAGTTCATTATCCGCGCCGACTGGCTGGATGACGAAATGTGGCTCATCAACCCGCTTAACGGCGATACATTGAGTGAACACGTGCTTGATGTCTGGCTGAAAGGGAACATCGGCCCTTCAACGCGCCTGTTGGATGAGGATCTGGACGAAGCGGAAAACGTGATGATTGTCCGCAAACTGCTGGATACGATGAAAATCGCACTGATGGAAGAAAAGCAAATGGAGCTTGCGCTGCGCGCCTGCGAGGCCGTGCTGCTATTCGACCCGGAAGATCCTTACGAGATCCGCGATCGGGGGTTGATCTACGCTCAGCTCGATTGTGACCACATTGCGCTGTCTGATCTGAGCTACTTTGTAGAACACTGTCCGGAGGACCCCGTCAGTGAGATGATCAAAGTGCAAATACACTCCATCGAACAGAAAGACATTGTGTTGCATTAACTGCGAATTTGGTTTTTTGATTTATCCGACATTAAGGTAACTGTATGAATAACAAAGTGGTAAACGTCGGGGATATCCCGGTTGCCAACAATCTTCCCTTTGTACTGTTTGGTGGTATGAACGTACTCGAATCACGCGATCTGGCTATGCGGGTTTGCGAGCATTACGTCACCGTCACGCAGAAGCTGGGTATTCCCTACATTTTTAAAGCATCGTTTGATAAAGCTAACCGTTCTTCCATCAATTCTTACCGTGGTCCCGGTCTGGAAGAGGGGATGAAGATTTTTCAGGAGCTGAAGCAGACTTTCGGCGTGAAAGTTATCACCGACGTCCACGATGCACAGCAGGCTCAGCCAGTATCAGAAGTCGTTGACGTTATTCAGTTGCCGGCATTTCTGGCGCGTCAGACTGACCTAGTTGAAGCGATGGCCAAGACCGGCGCCGTTATCAACGTGAAAAAGCCTCAGTTCATCAGCCCTAGTCAGGTTGGGAATATCGTTGATAAATTCCGCGAGGGCGGTAACGAGCAGGTTATTCTGTGCGACCGTGGCAGTAACTTTGGCTACGACAATTTGGTGGTCGACATGTTGGGCTTCAACGTGATGAAACAGGTCTCTGATGGCTCGCCGGTTATTTTTGACGTCACTCATGCCTTACAGTGTCGCGACCCGTTTGGTGCCGCATCCGGCGGACGCCGCGGACAGGTAACCGAACTGGCGAGGGCTGGGATGGCTGTCGGTTTGGCCGGGCTGTTTATCGAGGCTCATCCTGACCCGGATAACGCCCGTTGTGACGGCCCTTCGGCGCTACCGCTGAGCAAGCTGGAGCCATTCTTGAAGCAAATCAAAGCTATTGACGACCTAGTGAAAAGTTTCCCGGAACTCGATACGAATCATTAAGTTATCATTATATGCCTTCAACGAAGCCCGCCGATTAGCAGCGGGCTTTTTACTTTCTAAAAACAAACATTCTTTAGTTACAACATGCTATGTGCTGTAATTAAAAAAACTCACCTAAACATCAGTGTATTAACTTATTCAGGCAGGATGAGAAAGGTGCGATGCTCACCCTTCGTGCGAGGAATACATAAGGAAAATCACTATACGCTATATCAGACCTAAGAAATCAAGGTTAACGACGGTTTCGCAAGAACGACGGGGTTCTTTATGTGATTCATCCATCAAAGACATTCTATAGATAAATGAGGTGATAAATGTCGCTGAACATCGGCAATGGTCTCTTATCTGCGCACATTAGCGGCGAAAGATTACATGCAATCGCCAACAACAGCACACCTCCTGAAATGAGTTTGTGGGAAAAAATCAAAGAATTTTTCTTTTCTACTCATCAGAAAGAAGCTCTTGAATGCATTTACAAGCTATACCATCACGCTAACATCCAGATATCCGCAGAGGAGGTTCACGGTGCATTTATTAGACTCTGTGAATTAGCTTCTCCAGGCTGTAAAGAGCAATTTAGTTATAGCTATGTCTGTGATCCATGCGGGGGGATGCAATACACCATTATAGGGAAAAGCGGTGAGACGCTGTTGTCCGTTACCATACACGCAGAAGAGAACGAGCAAAGAGCGGATGCCCCCTTAACCCCCTCTCAATATTGCCGGGTTGATCCGCCTACATATCTGCTTTTTCATCTCGCAGAAGCAATACTGAAGTGGCACACTGAATTTGGCCACCTGCACAGAGGTGATATGCTCACCTCAGAACAACACAGGTGCTCCAATGAAAAAAAGAAATTTTAGTGCAGAGTTCAAACGTGAAGCGGCTCAGTTGGTTGTCGATCAGAACTACACCGTTGCTGAAGCAGCAAAAGCCATGGATATTGGCCTTTCAACAATGACCCGATGGGTCAGACAATTACGGGACGAACGACAGGGAAAAACACCGAAAGCGTCCCCCATTACCCCAGAGCAAATTGAAATACGTGAGTTGAAGAAAAAACTACAACGTATTGAAATGGAAAATGAAATATTAAAAAAGGCTACCGCGCTCTTGATGTCAGACTCCCTGAACAGTTCTCGTTAATCGGAAAACTCAGGGCGCGTTATCCCGTGGCTACACTCTGCCACGTATTCGGGGTTCACCGCAGCAGCTATAAATACTGGAAATGTCGTCCTGATAAGCCGGACAGAAAGCATACCGTGTTGCGCAGTCAAGTCCAGGAACTATACAACATCAGCCATGGCTCTGCTGGGGCAAGGAGTATCGCCGCAATGGCAACGCTCAGAGGCTTCCGGATGGGGCGCTGGCTTGCTGGCAGACTCATGAAAGAACTGGGGCTGGTCAGTTGTCAGCAACCCACACACAGATATAAGCGTGGTGGTCAGGTGCATGTTGCCATCCCGAACCACCTTGAGCGTCAGTTCGCTGTCACAGAACCAAATCAGGTGTGGTGTGGCGACGTGACGTATATCTGGACAGGTAAGCGCTGGGCATACCTCGCCGTTGTTCTCGACCTGTTCGCGAGGAAACCGGTGGGCTGGGCAATGTCGTTCTCACCGGACAGCAGACTGACCATCAAAGCGCTGGAAATGGCGTGGGAAGTTCGCGGCAAACCAGCCGGAGTGATGTTCCACAGCGATCAGGGCAGCCATTACACAAGCAGGCAGTTCCGGCAGTCACTGTGGCGGTACCGGATCAGGCAGAGTATGAGTCGTCGTGGAAACTGCTGGGATAATAGTCCGATGGAGCGCTTCTTCAGAAGCCTGAAGAACGAGTGGGTGCCGGTGACTGGTTACACAAGCTTCAGCGATGCTACCAGTGCAATAACGGACTATATCGTTGGGTATTACAGTGCGCTCAGGCCACACGACTATAACGGAGGGTTACCACCAAACGAATCGGAAAACCGATACTGGAAAAACTCTAAAGCGGTGGCCAGTTTTAGTTGACCACTTCACCAAAGAGGCCTCCGAGCCATGGAGCTTCGTGTTGTTCGACGAGTCACGGCAGTGCATGGGGCGTATAGAATCGCAGCAGTTGGCTAAATCGATCACCGTCTTTTTCTGTCATCTCGTTGGTTGATTTTTGCGCCATTACCGTTTTTGTTTTTATAACGGACAATTATCAGTCTCAAAAAAATATTTATCCCAAATTGCAAACCGATTGTATGGCATATCTAATTTCTTGTTCCTTAATGGTATTAAAATAACTGGGGTTTATAAGATGGGAGTTAGAACCACCTTAAGTCATATTGTCAGGACATAATCGGTTTTCGATGAGTTATCGATTCTTTGTTATTCTCTTGAAGTGAGTGATAGAGATGTTAATGGTGTTGCGAGGAATGCCGTGTTTAATAGAATCACTAAGCTTGGGAACTCAACTGGTATTATTAGATAACAATCATGATGACGGCGGTAGGCTGTATTTGCCGAATTCAATGTTCTTGGTTTTTCATCTTATTCTGATGTTCTTTTGCGAACAATCGACATCCCCATGTGAAGAGCATATCGATGCCTCAAACCCCGCCCCAACCTGATAAACATTACTGTTTACGGTTCAATGTGTGCATTTTTGTGTGATAAACCGCAGTGGCATTAACCATCGCGTTACAGTAACTATGGTGACTATTATCATGTCAATTAAAATTTAAGCCGCATTATTGTGCCTTTTTCTTATGTTTGAAAAACTTGATTTTTTATTGATTTGTTTCCCTTTTTGAATTTGGATTTTTTTTTATATCCATGATTTTATAGGTATTTTTGTTTTAGTAATGCAAAATAATATTATTATTGACCACTTGTAACAGGTGTGTGTATCATCGCCTCGTCAGTATTTAGTTCTAATACCGCTCAATTAACTCGAAGCTAACTGCTTTTTTACTATTTGGTAATGGATATACCAAGCGGAAGTAATATTGGTTATATCCAGTTACTTAGGTAATATCACCGGTCGATAAATGGGAAATAGTTTATTTTTCTTATCCGAACAGTGTTGTTCTAATTAACGTCGGACGTACCCTGGAAGGAATCGACCATGTGTTTTCTGGCCAGTCAGGGCCTAAACCTGGTATGCGAATATGGGAAAAGGAATTGATGGTGCATCCGTTGCACCAAAGGAACGTATTAATATCAAATATGTACCCGCAACTGGGGGACAGCAGAGCGAAATTGAACTGCCGCTGACCCTGATGGTCGTTGGTAATATGAAAGGTCGTACGGAAGAAACGCCGATTGAGGAGCGTTCTACTGTATCGATCGATAAGAACAATTTTTCTTCCGTCATGAAAGAATCCAAACTGGAACTCAATTTCAGCGTGCCTAACCGCCTGGAAGAAGAGAGCCAGGATGACCTGCCTGTAAAGCTGAACATCGAATCGCTAGCCGATTTCTCCCCCGATCGTATTGCTCAACAAGTGCCTGAATTGCAAAAACTTCTGGAACTCCGTGAAGCGCTGGTTGCGCTGAAGGGCCCGCTTGGCAACATCCCTGCATTCCGTAACCGTCTGCAGGATCTGCTGGCCAGCGAAGATGCGCGGGAACAGCTGCTTAAAGAGCTGGATCTGGTGAAACCTGCTGAGTAATACGTTGGATTGACGAGAAGGGAAACAAACATGTCAGTAGTAGAAGAGAAAGTACAGGCGGGCGCAGAAAGTGCCGCACCTTCCTTGCTTGATGAAATCATGGCCCAAGCCCGACTCACGCCTGTCGATGAAGGCTATAGCGTCGCCAAGCAGGGTATCGCCGCACTGATTTCAAATATTCTGGACAGTGGCGATACGAGCGAGCCGGTCAACAAGGCGCTGGTAGATAGCATGATTGTTGAGCTGGATAAAAAGCTCAGCAAGCAGGTCGATGTCATTTTGCACGCCGATGAAGTTCAGGAGCTGGAATCCTCCTGGCGTTCGCTGAAGCTGATGGTCGATCGCACAGATTTCCGTGAAAACATCAAGATCCTGCTGCTCCATGCCACCAAGCAGGAGCTGTTGGATGACTTTGAGTTCGCGCCTGAAATCACCCAGTCCGGTTTTTACAAGCACGTCTACTCCAGCGGTTACGGCCAGTTCGGCGGACAGCCGATCGGCGCGGTTATCGGTGACTATGCCTTTACGCAAAGTTCTCCGGATATCAAGCTGCTGCAATACACGAGCGCAGTGGGCGCTATGGCCCATTCACCGTTCATTTCCTCGGTTGACCCGACGTTCTTCGGTGTTGACAGCTTCACCGAGCTGCCGACCATCAAAGACCTGAAATCCGTCTTCGAAGGCCCGGCCTACACCAAATGGCGCTCTCTGCGCGAATCTGAAGATTCCCGCTATCTGGGCCTGACTGCACCGCGTTTCTTGGCGCGTCTGCCGTACGATCCGGTAGAGAACCCGATCAAAGGGTTCAACTACAAAGAAGATATCAGCGTCGACCACGATCACTACCTGTGGGGCAACACCGCTTATCTGATGGGAACAGCGTTGACGGACAGCTTTGCGAAATATCGCTGGTGCCCGAACATCATTGGTCCGCAGAGCGGTGGCGCTATCACCGACCTGCCGGTACACGTTTATGAAGCCATGGGTCAGTTGCAGGCCAAGATCCCGACGGAAGTTCTGATCACCGATCGTCGCGAATACGAAATGGCAGAGGAAGGTTTCATCACTCTGACCATGCGTAAAGACAGTGATAATGCTGCATTTTTCTCTGCCAATTCGGTGCAAAAACCGAAGGTGTTCCCGAACACCAAAGAAGGGAAAGAAGCGGAAACTAATTACAAATTGGGCACACAGCTCCCATACATGTTCATTATCAACCGTCTTGCTCACTACATCAAAGTGCTGCAGCGCGAACAGATTGGTTCCTGGAAAGAGCGTCAGGATCTGGAACGTGAACTGAACGGCTGGATCAAACAGTACGTTGCCGATCAGGAAAACCCGCCGGCAGATGTTCGTAGCCGTCGCCCGCTGCGTGCCGCTCAGATCAAGGTTCTGGATGTTGAAGGTGAACCGGGTTGGTATCAGGTCGCGATGTCCGTACGTCCTCACTTCAAGTATATGGGGGCGAATTTTGAACTGTCGTTGGTGGGACGTTTGGACAAGGAGTAATCCCTGATGGCCTCTCTCTCTTCGTGGGATAGAGGGAGTGCCGCCAGCCTGTTCGATCGTATCCGGGGCGAAGAACGTCGAAGTTCTTCGCCTCAGGACGAGCTGGAGTGCCTGATTGAGTCGGTAAAACGCAAACTCGATCAGGTGCTCAATACGCGTCCGGGAAGTTGTCGCAGTGCGCCTGATCTCGGCGTCATTGATTTTAATGACGCGACGCAGGGCGGAGCAGATATACGTGGTCGGATACGTGAGGCGATACGGCAATGCATTTGCCAGTATGAACCCCGCATTGTTCACGTCGAAGTCAGTTCCAACGACTATCAATCTAGCCCGCTCGAAATGGCGTTTCAGGTGACAGCTCACGTACGGTTGGAACAGCTGGAGCAGGTCACTTCCTTCAATATCCATATGGACAGTCACCGACATTATAGAATGACGTAACTATGCTTCTGGAACACTACTTCAGGGATGAAATAGCTTACCTGCGTTTGCAAGGACGCCAGTTTGCCGATGCCCACCCTGAACTTACCCGTTTTCTATCAGAACAAACCACCGATCCGGACGTCGAAAGGCTGCTGGAGGGGTTTGCTTTTCTGACGGGAAGTTTGCGGGCAAAAATTGAGGATGAATTTCCTGAATTGACCCACGGGCTGCTGGGCATGCTGTGGCCGAACTATCTGCGTCCGGTTCCCAGCATGACGATTATGCAGTTCTCAGTGATCCCTGGAGCCATTGCGCGACCGGCCTTAATCAGCCGCGGCTGTATGCTGGATAGCCAGCCAGTCGACGACGTTGTGTGCCATTTCCAGACCTGTCATGACGCCTGGGTGTATCCTGCGGATATCCGCGACATCAGCGTACAAAGCGGTAACGACCTCTCCAAAATCAGCCTGGACTTTAACCTCCACGGACCCATGCTGCTCACCGAGCTGCAGCTGGACAAGCTGCGGTTTTATCTGGGAGGCGACAGCTATACCGCCTATGAGCTCTATTTCTGGCTCTCCAGTAAGCTCTCCCACATCGAGCTTGAAATCGATGGGACACGATTCAGACAAGAAGCCAGTACATTAAAAACCATCGGCTTCGAACGGGAAGACGCACTGCTGCCTTATCCGAGCAACGTCTATTCCGGCTACCGAATTCTGCAGGAATTTTTCTGCTTCCCGGAAACCTTCCTGTTCTTCCAGCTTTCCGGTGCGGACTGGCCGAACCAGCCGCTGTCGGTCACTGATTTCAAAATCCATTTCTGTTTTGCCTGCCCGCTGCCCGCGGAACTCAAAATCCGTCCTGACTCTTTCATGCTGAACTGCGTACCGGCGATCAACCTGTTCCAGCATGACAGCGAGCCGATCAACCTCAACGGCCGCCAGACGGAGTACCCGCTCAAGGCCAGTTATCGGCATGCGGACGCCTACGAGATTTTCTCGGTGGACAAAGTCGAAGGATGGATCGAAGGCCACATCGGCCGCGCTCGCGGCGAGCCGCGCCAGTATCAGCCGTTTGAAAGCTTCCAGCACCAGATTGAGCGCGCTAAAGGCCGTCTGGCGTTGTACTACCGCAGCCGCGTGCGCGAGGCGGTCAGCGGCGACGGTTTCGAACATGCCCTGTCGTTCGTGCGCGGCGATGAAACCGAAGCGGTGGATATGGACGAGTCCATTTCAGTATCGCTGACCTGTACGAACCGCTCCAAAGCGTCTCAGCTGCCTGTCGGCGCGGTCTGCATGCCGACCGGCAGCTCCCCGTCGTTCGCGACGTTCAGAAATATTATCCGACCGACCCGGCCGCTGCGTCCGGCACTGGACGGCAGCCTGCACTGGACGCTGATCTCCAACCTGTCGCTGAACTACGTCTCGCTGCTGCGCCGCGATGCGCTAGTGCAGATCCTGCGGACGTATGACTTCCCGGCACTGCACGACAAACAGGCGGAGCAGGCGTCCCGCAAGCGTCTGGCTGGGATCGAATCGATTGAAACCACGCCGATAGATCGGCTGATCCGCGGCATGCCGGTGCGGGGGCTGAAGTCGGTGCTGTCCGTGTATCAGTCCGCCTTTGCCAGCGAAGGCGAGCTGTATCTGTTCGGCACCGTACTGGCGCATTTCTTCTCGCTTTACGCCAGTGTTAACGCCTTCCATCTATTGGAAATCATCAACCTTGATAACAAGGAGCGCTACAAATGGCCAGTCCAGATAGGTCAGCACTCCATGATGTGATGTTTCGGGATGATGCGCCGCGCTTTAATTTTTTCCAGCTGGTTGAACTCGTCAATCGGCTGGAAGGCGTGGATCAGGAGCGGGGGCTGGACTACCGCCCCGAACAGGAGCGCATAAGGTTTAAATCCACCGCGTCCCTGGGGTTCCATAGCAGCGACATACAAGGCATTACGCAGGACGAAACGCAGGGCCATGTGCTGGA
The DNA here is from genome assembly GCF_000688695.1 of Lonsdalea quercina subsp. quercina. Lineage (GTDB taxonomy): Bacteria > Pseudomonadota > Gammaproteobacteria > Enterobacterales > Enterobacteriaceae > Lonsdalea > Lonsdalea quercina_D. The sequence continues at coordinate 194,028 of NZ_JIBQ01000005.1, forward strand.
AGTCGCGTTCATGGGCCTGCACGGCAGTCAGTCGCCGATGCCCGGTTACTACCTGGACGATCTTGCCTGGGAGTATGCGCAGGGCGAACAGAAATTGGGCGCGTTTCTGGATTTCTTCCACCACCGCCTGCTGACGCTGCTGCACCGCCTCTGGCGCAAATACCGTTACCACGTCCGCTTTCAGGACGAAGGGGAAGACGGATTCTCGCGGCTGATGTTCGCGCTGGTGGGCCTGGGCAATGACGCCGTGCGCGAAAGTCTGCCGGTCAACCGGGCCAAAATGCTGTCGTACGCCGGGATGCTGGCAAGCCCGAGTCGCTCGCCGGAAGTGGTGGCCGGGCTGGTCGCGCACTGCTTCGACCTCGACATGGTCGATGTCATCGCGTGGCAGGCGCGCAAAGTGCCGATTCATGCGGACCAGCAAAATCGGTTGGGAATGGCCAACTCCACGATGGGCAACGATTTTGTCATCGGTGACAAGGTGAATGACTGCGCGGGGAAATTTTTGCTGAAAATCAACAATCTGAGCTTCGCGCAGTTTTTGCAGTTTCTGCCTAACGGCGAACATTTCGAGCCACTGGTGCGCTTTGTTTCCTTCATCCTGCGCGACCAGTGCGCGTGGGACTTGCGGCTGGGGTTTGGTTTAGGAGAAGCGAAAGGGCTTCGCCTGGGAAATGAACAGAGCGCTCGTTTGGGCTGGAGCAGCTTTCTCGGCGAGCCGCCGAGCGAGCCTGATGTGACTATTTGCGTGCAGGAGTAATCGTGAACGAACTCAATCAACAACTTTCTCTGGTTGTGCTGAACAGCGAACAGCTCGAAGGCAACTCCCAGGTTCAATACCAGTTTCATCAAAGCGGCGGCACGCTGGGCTCCTCGGAGCAGGATAGTTGGAAGCTGAAAGATCGGCTGGGTGCGGTGCTGCCTGAACATGCGCGCATCGAAGTGCATGACGGGCGCTTCTGCCTGTGCGATCTCAGCGGCCAGACCTTCATCAACGGCGCGACGTCGCCCATTGGGCGTTCAAGAAAAGTCTTTCTGGATCAGGGCGACGAACTGACGGTCGGACCGTTCAGGCTGCGGGTGTATATGGGCAAGGTCAGCGCGGAGCCGGAACTGGCGCAGATCATCGGCAACCGCTCGGACAATGAACTGGATGACTGGCTCGCGCAGGAAAAAGCCGCCGAGAACAACGAACAGACGTCTTCGCCGACCCCGGCCAGCGACCCGCTGTTGGCGTTGCAGCAGGAGCAAACCGGCGCAAATGCATTCCTTACTCAGGAGACGCGGGGAACGCCCGAATTCTCCACCACGACTCGTGTTTCATCTACTTCTTCTTCAGCCGTTGAGGGCACCATGGACCAGGAATTTCTCGAGCTACCCGCTATTCAGGACCGCTTTGATTCGCTGACTGCCGGCGACAACATCGATCAAAACGCGCTGGCCCCGCTGATGCGCGGCCTCGGTCAGACACTGAACATCGGCAACAATCAGCATCTCAGCAACTTCCTTGAGGAAATGGGAAAAACGCTGCGCGCGATGATTGAAGGGCTGTTGAAGCTGCAGGCCGATCAGGCGGCGCTGTCGGACAAGCACCTGCGTCCGATTGAAGACAACCCGCTGCGTCTGAGTCTGGACTACCACGACACGCTGTCGCTGCTGTTCGCCGAAGAGAAAAGCCCGGTGCACCTTTCCGCGCCTGCCGCCGTCGACGAAGTCCTGCGCAACGTGCGTATTCACCACGTCGCCAACGAACAGGCCATCGCGACCGCGCTGGACAGCATTTTGCAGGCGTTCTCCCCTGACGTGCTGCTCAAGCGCTTCGAACATTATCGCCGTGCCGGTGAGCAGAACCCCATGGACGACGGCTGGGCCTGGTCCATGTACCAGCACTATTTCCGCGAGCTGACGTCCGAACGCCAGCAGGGATTCCAGAAGCTGTTCCAACAGGTGTATTCCCAGGCCTACGACCGCGTCGTCCGTGAGCAACAGGAGTTAATCTGATGCTGCGGACATTCTTGCTTTCCGGGGTATTACTGCTGCTTTCAGGCTGTACCACAATGGGCAAGATGGCTGACGTTGCGATGAACCCGGATATTCAGGTGGGGAGCAACGATAGCCAGCCCTCGACCGCCGGGTTCAGTCTGCTTGCCGAGCCGGACGTGAACCCCAACGAGAGTGGGGAAGCGGCGCCGATTGAGTTTCAGATCGTCATGCTGTCGGAGGATTCCAAGCTGCTGGCGACGGACTACGACCAGGTGACGGCCGATCTGGAGAAATCGCTGGGCAAGAATTATATCGACCACCAGGACTACACCTTGCTGCCAGGGCAGTTCAAGTATCTGCCGCCGGTCAAGCTGGATGAGAAGATCCGTTATATCGGCGTCGTCGCGCGCTATGCGGATCCCGACAGCGCCGAATGGCGCAAGGTCATCAAAGTGAAAAATACCGGACGGGCCTATCAGATTCTCGTGCATCTGCGTCTGGATGAAGTCGAACTCCAAAAAGAAGAAGAATAGCTATGTCGAGCCGAAATCGGATTATTTGGCGTGAAGGTTTATTCATCAAACCTCAGCATTTTCAACAGCAGCAAAGGCATACGGATTACACCCTGCATGCGCGTCTAAGCGCGATGGGCGATTTTTTCTACGGCCTGCAGTCGCTGACCATTAACGAAGAGTATCTGAACTTCGGGCGCATCGCGCTGGTGTCCGCTACCGGGATCATGCCGGACGGCACCGTCTTTAACATTCCGAGCGATGACATGTTGCCGCAGCCGCTGGAGATCACCGATGCGTCGGTCGTCAATCAAAAGGTCTATCTGGCAATCCCCCTGTCCGTCAGCGGCGTGAGCGAGGTTAACCACGGCGGTCAGCAGATTGCGACGCGTCTGCATGCACACCGTCACGACGTGCGCGATCTGCACAGCGAAGGCGGCGATGTGGTCTCGCTGGAAGTGGGGCAGGTCAGCCTGCGCCTGATGCTGGAGCGGGACGACCGCAGCGCCTACGCCTCGCTGGCGATTGCCCAGATTCTGGATAAACGCCCGGACGGCGGCCTGGTGCTGGACCCTAACTTCATGCCATGCAGCATCAGCATCTCGGCGATCCCGACGCTCAAGCGCTTCCTCGGCGAGTCCGCCGGGCTGGTGGCCGAACGCGCCCGCAGCCTGGCGCAGCGCATCGCCGCGCCGGGACAGCAGGGCGTCGCCGACGTCGCCGAATTCATGATGTTGCAGTTGCTCAACCGCGCGCAGCCGCTGCTGTCGCATCTGGCGCGAATGGGCACGCTGCATCCGGAGCGTCTGCATGAAGCGTTGGTACAGGTCTGCGGCGAATTGATGACGTTCACGGACGAATCCCGCCTGCCGCCAGAGTTTCCCGCCTATCGCCATGACGACCAGCAGAGCAGCTTTGAGCCGCTGATGATGGCGTTCCGTCAGGCGCTGAGCACCGTGCTGTCGCCGCGTGCCGTTTCGTTGCAGCTGCGGAAGCACCAGTACGGCGTGATGATTGCGATGGTCGGCGACAGCGAACTGATGGCGAGCGCCGACTTCGTACTGGCGGTTCGCGCCAGAATGCCGCAAGAGCAGTTGCGCAAACAGCTGTTGCAGCAGACCAAAGTGGCGTCCAGCGACAAGATCCGCGAACTGATCAGCCTGCAGCTGCCGGGCGTTCCGCTGCTGCCGCTGCCGGTAGCGCCGCGTCAGCTGCCGTACCACGCGGGCTACAGCTATTTCCAGTTGGATCGACAGAGCGCCGCCTGGCAGATGCTGGTGGGCGACAACACGCTGGCGTTTCATATTGCCGGGGACTTCCCGGATCTGGATATGCAGCTTTGGGCTATTCGTAGCTAATTACCGGGGGAAGAGCTAGATGACGATCGATGTTATCCGCAATGAGCTGCTGGGCGACTTACTGTACGACCATGCCCAACAGCTGGATATGGACTCAGACTATTGGTTTCGGCTACGCGGCCAGAGCATCAACCCCATGATTGACGCCGTGACGCCGCTGCTGGGCATGGTGGAACGCGTGCGTCATCTGACGGCGTATGACCAGGTTCCCGATCTGTACCAGAAAGTGGTGTCGGAAATTCAGGCCATTGAGCAGGAGCTGATTACGCACGGCTATGAAAACGGCGTCATTTTGTCGTTTCGCTACATCCTCTGCACCTATATCGACGAGGCCGTCATGGGCCGCGAATGGGGCAGCCAGAGCGTGTGGTCGGAGCATTCGCTGCTGACCCGTTTCCACAACGAAACCTGGGGCGGAGAGAAGGTCTTTGTCCTGCTGGGCAAATTGCAGACCGATCCGGTCCATTACCGGGACATTCTGGAGTTCATCTATCTCTGTCTGTGCCTGGGATTTGAGGGCCGCTACCGTGTGATGACGCAGGGCCGCGACGAATTCGAAGGTATTGTCCGCAAACTGCACAACATTTTGCATCCGGAACCGGCGGAGACGCCCTCGGTTTTCCATCTCGATTTGGGGCAGCAGTCCTCCGGCTACCGGATGCGCAGGCAAATTTCGCTCTTCACGCTGTTTTTATGCGTCAGCGCGGCGTTAGCGGCGATCTTCGGTCTTTATCACTATCAGCTCAGCAATCAGACCCAGGACGTACTTCGTCAGCTGGGGGAATTATTACAATAAGATAGGAGATCACACGATGATTCGAATAGAACTGCCGGTGTTGGTTGAACGGCTCAATCCGATTTGTCGACACATGCTGGAAGAGGCCGCGGCCCTGTGTGTGAATTGCCAGGGCGCGGAAATCCGGGTGGAGCACCTGCTGCTGAAAATGCTGGATACGCCGCTTTCCGACGTCCGTCAGATCCTCAAACGCGCCGACGTGGATGTGGATGAACTGACGCAGTTGCTGCAGCCGTCCGGCGTGGATAAAGAGTACGATCAGGGCTATCCCTCGTTTTCGCCGCTGCTGATTGAGTGGCTGCAGGACAGCTGGCTGCTGGCATCCGCCGAGATGCAGCACGCCACGCTGCGCAGCGGTGTGCTGCTGCTGGTCCTGCTGATGACCCCCAATCGCTACCTCGCCGGGGCCGTTACGCGCTCTCTGGCGAAAGTGAACCGTGAGCTGCTGCGTCAGCAGTTCGACGAGTGGGTGAAAGACTCCGCGGAAACGGACGTCTCGTCTGCGACCGCCGGCAACGCGAGCGGCGGAGCGGCTGCGCCTCAGGGCGATGCGTCGCTGCTGGCTCGCTTTACTGACAACATCACCGAGCAGGCCCGCGCGGGCAAGCTGGATCCGGTGTTGTGCCGCGATAAAGAGATCGATCTGATGATCGATATCCTGTCGCGCCGTCGCAAGAACAACCCGATCGTGGTGGGTGAAGCTGGCGTGGGTAAAAGCGCGCTGATTGAAGGTCTGGCGCTGCGCATCGTGGCGGATCTGGTGCCTGAGAAAATGCGCAACGTCGAGCTGCTGTCGCTGGACTTGGGCGCGATGCAGGCGGGCGCCGCCGTCAAAGGCGAATTCGAAAAACGATTCAAAGGGGTGATGCAGGAGGTGAAAACCTCGCCTCAGCCCATCATTCTGTTCATTGATGAAGCCCACACGTTGATCGGCGCGGGTAATCAGGCCGGCGGACTGGACGTGTCCAACCTGATCAAACCGGCGCTGGCGCGCGGCGAGCTGCGGACCATCGCCGCCACGACCTGGAGCGAATACAAGAAATACGTCGAGAAAGACGCCGCGCTGTCGCGCCGTTTCCAAATGGTCAAAGTGGGTGAGCCGGACGCGGAAGAGGCCACCGTCATCCTGCGCGGTCTGCGCAGCATTTACGAGAAGGCGCACGGCGTTCTGATCGACGAAGCGGCGTTGCATGCCGCGGCCCAGCTGTCATCACGCTATATCTCGGGCCGACAGCTGCCGGATAAAGCCATCGACGTGCTCGATACCGCCTGCGCTCGCGTCGCCATCAATCTGACTACGCCGCCGCGCGCCATCAGCCATTTGCAAAATCAGCTGCACCAGCGCGAGCAGGAAATTCTTCAGCTTGAGCGTCAAACCCGAATCGGTCTGGGCGACAACGCGGAACGACTGGCGTTGCTGCGCGACGCTCAGCAGGCCGATGAAGCGGAGCTTACCGCCGTGAACACGGACTGGCAGGCGCAGCAGGCATTGGTCGGCGAGGTGATCGCGCTGCGCGCGGCGCTGTTGGCCGATGAACTGACCGACGAGGTCACGCTGGACGAGGAAACCCTGTCGCTGACGGACGCCACGCAGCGTCTGTCCGAGCGCGAACAGGCGCTGGCCGCCTTGCAGGAAGACGCCATTCTGGTCTCCGCGCACGTGGATAAAGCGCAGATCGCCGCGGTGATCGCCGAGTGGACCGGTGTCCCGCTGAACCGCATTTCCCAAGGCGAACTGGATGTGGTCACTCAGTTGCCGACGCACCTCGGCGCCAACATCAAAGGGCAGGATCTGGCGATTGCCCAGCTGCACAAACATCTGCTGACCGCCCGCGCCGATCTGCGTCGTCCGGGCCGTCCGCTGGGGGCGTTCCTGCTGGTCGGCCCGAGCGGCGTCGGCAAGACCGAAACCGTGCTTCAGATTGCCGNCCTCATGTTCGGCGGCCGTAACTACCTGACGACCATCAACATGTCGGAATATCAGGAGAAACACACGGTGTCTCGCCTGATCGGTTCTCCTCCGGGCTACGTTGGCTTCGGCGAGGGCGGTATCCTGACGGAAGCTATTCGTCAGAAACCGTACTCGGTCGTGCTGCTGGACGAAGTCGAGAAAGCGCATCCTGACGTGCTCAACCTGTTCTATCAGGCTTTCGATAAAGGGGAGCTGGCGGATGGCGAAGGTCGGCTCATCGACTGTAAGAACGTCGTCTTCTTCCTGACTTCCAACCTGGGCTTCCAGACCATCGTGGATTACGCCGACCGGCAGGACGATCTGCTGGATGCGCTCTATCCCGAACTGGCGGGCTTCTTCAAACCGGCGCTGTTGGCGCGCATGGAAGTTATTCCTTACCTGCCGCTGGCTCAGGATACGCTGGTCGATATCGTCCATGGCAAGCTGTCTCGTCTGGTCAATCTGCTGAAAGCCCGCTTCGGCGCTGACGTGGCGATCGATGACGATGTGCCGGTCGAGATCTTGCGGTTGGCTAACCGCAGCGAAAACGGCGCGCGTATGCTGGAGTCCGTGATCGACGGTCATCTGCTGCCGCCGGTGTCGTTGCAGCTGCTGCAACGGATCTCCGCAGGCGAAGCGATCGCGCGTATTCGCTTCAGCGTGAATGACGGCCAGTTCGTTTCAGAGGTGGAGGGCTGAGGATGCAGCAAGCCCTCGAATTCGCGCTTTCGCTGACCCGGCCTCATGACGAGGCCGAACTCTGCGACTGGTTGCTGGATACCCTGCGGGACCACTGGCGGCCGAGCGGCGCTCTTCTGGGATTGGTGGATATCAGCGGGCGGCAGTTTACCTGTGAGGGATGGATTCACGGCAAGCAGGTGTCGTTGACGCTGGACGTTGACGACTTCAGTCATCCCCTGGCTTACGTGCTGCATAAAAATCAGGTGAGAACCTGGGACTCTCTGTACGGCGGCGCGCGCGTAGAGCACGCCGCATTTCGCGGACTGCTGGCGGAAGCCGGAGCGCAGTGCGGTCTGCATGCCTTGCCGGTTAATGGTGAGAACGGTAAGTCGGTCGGCGTTCTGGCGCTGTTCGACAGCGGTGTCCGGCTGCGGGAGTGGCACGAGCAAAATGAGTTGCCGCTGCTGGCGCGCATTTTCACTCATCAGCTGACCCTGCTGCGGGATTTGGGCCGCAGCCGCCGCGAACAGACCGTGCTGCGCGACTCGCTGCGTCAGATCAAGGGCAAAGACGCGCAGCTGCGGCAGCAAGAGCAACTGCTGGAGGCCTCGCTCATCGGTCAGTCTGCGGCGATCCGCCGACTGCATCAGCAGATCGGTCAGGCGGCTCAACATCATCTGGCGGTGCTGATCCAGGGCGAAACCGGCGCGGGCAAAGATGTGGTGGCGCGTCTGCTGCATCAGTGTTCGGTCCGCGCCGACAAGCCGTTTATCGCTATCAACTGCGCCGCTATCCCCGAAAATTTGATTGAAAGCGAGCTGTTCGGCTATCAAAAAGGGGCGTTTTCCGGCGCGCAGAGCAATAAAGACGGCCTGGTGGCGCAGGCCAACGGCGGTACGCTGTTCCTGGATGAGGTCGGCGATATGCCGATGATCATGCAGGCCAAGCTACTGCGCGTACTGGAAACGCATGCCTTCCGTCCGTTGGGCGGCGATAAAGAGTGCCATTCCGACTTTCGCATCATCGCGGCGACGCATCAGCCGCTGGAGCAGTACGTCAGCGAAGGTCGCTTCCGGCAGGATCTGTACCACCGCCTCTGCCAGTGCGCGATCCAGGTCTCTCCGCTGCGTGAGCGGCCGGATGACATCGCGCTGCTCTGCGAACATTTCATCGCGCTGTTCGGACGTCAGGAAGGCAAGACGTTCGGCGCGTTGCCGCGCGCCGTTCTCAAACATCTGATCGATTACGACTTCCCCGGCAACGTCCGCGAACTCAAAAACCTGCTGGAAGTCGCTTGCGCCAATACCCCAGCGGGACAGGAAATCAGTCTGGACGCGTTGCCTCCGGAGCTGAAAACGCGCCTCGACGATCAGCCTATCGTGCTGGAAGACGGCTACAACCATATCCGGGATTTGCGTCTGGCGACGCAGCAGTACGAAGCGGCGGTGATCGCCGAGCGTATGCGCTATTTCCAGGGAAATCGCTTACTGGTAGCGGAAAGTCTCAACATTCCCAAACGGACGTTGGACCACAAGTGCCAGAAGCTGGAGGTGAACTGATGAGTATTTTATCCCTGTTGCCGTTGCTGGTCTCGGCGTCGACGGCGCCCGACCCTCACTGGGAGCGGCTATTGCAGCAGTGCAGCCAGGAAACCGTGCCGCAGGTGCGATTGGCCTGCTACGACGCCATCGGCAGAGCGTCGGCGCCGTCTGTTGGCGCGTCTGCGCGCCCGGCGGACTGGCGAGACCTCGTGGCGAATAACGCCGATCGCGGTCGCGATGGGTTTGTCCTGAATCGCGNCGGCGCCTCGGACAGCCAGACGCTGACGCGCCGCGCCGTCGAGGGCGGGACGTTGACCATCTCCTGCTCCAGCGCCATTACGCACTTGCGCTTACAGCTGGATAACGCGTGGCCGGGTGAGCAAATTCAGGCTCGCATCGACGGCGAACCGACCGCGGACAACTGGTTCGTCCGCAACCGCGGGATGCTGCTGGAGTTCGGGCGCGGTCTGCCCGCTATCGAAGAGCTCAAACGCTGGGTCGGTCATCGCGAGCTGCTGCTGTCTGACGATCGCGGCAGAACGGTGCAGGTTGATCTCTCCGGCCTGGGCGNCGCCCTGAAGCCGCTGCGTCAGCAATGTCGTTGGTAGGAGAACCGTCGATGGCAATCCACTCTCATCCCTGGTGTCAGCGGCTGCTGACGCCCCTGCCGGTAGACCGGGTCAGCGGCGCGGTTCCGTCGGACGATCCGCTCTGGGAAGACATCGAAACCGAGATGGTGAAACTGGGCTCGCTCGCCCACAGCCAGGTGGATATCAACGCGGTGGCGGAGCAGTGCATGACGCTGCTGGAAAGCCGTACCAAAGACATGCGCGTCGTCGTCCAGCTGCTGCGCTGCTTACAGCATCCGGCGAAGGCGACGCCATTCGCGGCCGCATTGATGCTGCTGGACGACTGGGTGAACGTCTACTGGACCACGGCATGGCCGCAGAACACGTTGCAGAAAACCCGGTTGATGACGCAGGCGGCAAAGCGTTTCGACAGCGTGTTGCCGCGCGTCGCCGAGAGTGCCTCGGTGGCCGAACTGGGTCAGCTGTTGACGTTGTCGGAGCAGTTCGCCCAGCGTTGGTCCGCCGTCGCGCCGGACAACACGCTGTTTGACGAATTGACGGTCAGTCTGCGTCGTGCGCAGAGTCGGCGCGCGGAGCAGGTCAAGGCAAATGAAGCGCCTCCGCGCGTGCAGGCGAGCGCCAGCGTCGCATCGCCTTCGTCCGGTCAGGCGGATCCGAAACCGTCCGTCGACATCAACCATTCGGATGACCGCGCCTGGCGGCAAACGCAGCTCAAAGTGGCGGAACTGCTGGTGGAACAGCAGGTGGATACCCCGGTGGGATACCGTCTGCGTCGGCACGCTATCTGGTCCGGCATCACCACGCCGCCGTTGACCGCAAAAGGTCACGCCACCCAGTTGGCCCCCATGTCGGCGGATATGGTGGACGACTACAAGGCGGCGATGGGACAGGCGGACAAGGCGCTGTGGGCGCGGGTGGAGCAGAGTCTGGTATTGGCGCCCTACTGGTTTGAAGGGCACATGTTATCGGCGCAGATCGCCACGCAGTTGGACTGTAAAGCGACGGCTTCGGCTATCGCCGATGAGCTGCACGCCTTTCTGACGCGTCTGCCGACCCTGCGGGAACTCACGTTCAATGATGGAACGCCGTTCCTGACCGACGCCTGCCGAGAGTGGGTGGATGCCGGACAGGCGAACAGCGCGTCGTCGTCCGGGCAATCCGACGATCTGGCGGGCGAGGCGGCGAAATGTCGGGCGGAGAAGGGCCTGAACGCCGCCATGACGCTGCTGGATAAGAAAATGGCCAAGATGAAAGAGCCCAGAGGCCGTTTCTACGCCCAGCTGATCTTAGCGGATTTGTTGGCGGAGGAAGGAATGAAGACGTTAGCAACACAGCATTACCACGCTTTGTGGCAAGAAACCCAGCGATTGGGACTGTCGCAGTGGGAGCCGGGACTGGTTAGCCGCCTTGAGCGCTTTGCAACCTCGTGGTCAAAATAAGACATTCGGAGTGAATGGTCACTTATGTTTAAAACAATAATTACCTTTTTGCGGCAACAGCTGCCGAAGCTAAAGCTCTCCTGGGTCATGCTGGGGATTGTGCTCTGGATTGTCGTGTTGGCGCTGGCCTGGTGGCTTGGTCCGCGACTGACCGTGTTCGACACGCGGCCGCTGGATACGATCTGGTCACGCATCGTCTTCACGCTACTGTGGCTCTGGCTGGGCTTCAGCATCAGCGCCTGGCGACTATGGCGTCGCGTACGCCATATCCGGGCTGAACAGCAGAAGCAGAAGATCGTCGAACACGATCCTCAACAGATCTTCGTCGACAAGCAGCAGGCGTTTCTGGATCGCTGGCTGCTGGCGCTGCGCGAAAATCTGGGGACGGGCATCCTCTACAAGATGCCGTGGTATTTGACGATCGGTTTGCCCGGTAGTGGTAAAAGCAGCCTGATCCACCGCGCCAACGAGGCGAACAAGCTCAATCCGCATCTGGATGCCGAACTGCGAGACTTTGCGGCGGGTCAGGAAGTGGAGTGCTGGGTGGGCGAGAGCGCCATTATCTTCGATCCCGACGGTCAGATGATGGCGCCGTCGAATCCGGATCTTGAGCCGGTGGAGCGTAAACACGAACGTCTGTGGACGCATCTGCTGCAATGGCTGAGCCAAAACCGTAAGCGTCAGCCGCTGAACGGTCTGGTGCTGACGTTGGATCTGGCCTGGTTGTCTCATGCCAGCGTGCCGGAACGCCAAGCTTACGCGCAGCTGATCCGCGGCCGCATTCAGGAAATCGCCACCACGCTGAACACCCGCCTGCCGATCTATGTCGCGCTCACCAAGCTGGATATGCTGCGCGGCTTCGACATCGCCTACCGTCAGCTGGATAAGGAAACCCGTCAGTCGATTCTGGGGGTGACCTTCGACCTGAAAGCCAGCGCCGGGAAAGGCTGGCAGGAAGAGCTGGATGCCTTTTGGGATAAGTGGGTTTCCGCGCTCAACGATAATCTGCCTGGCAAAATGCTCTCCAATCTCACCAGCGAGCAGCGCAGCGCCCTGTTCAGCTTTACCCGCCAGCTGGCCGGCTTGAAGGACTATGTCGAAGAGATCCTCGCCGCCGCCATTACGCCGGAAGAGTACAAACCGCTGTTGGTCCGCGGCGTTTATGCGTGCTCTGTCTATCAACAGGGCGTGCCGTTCGACGCCTTCGCGCAGGCGGCCACCTTCCGTTATCAACTGCCGGAGCCGGTCAATTCGGCCCTGAAGGGCGAGTCCAACACCTTCTTCGTGAAACGCCTGTTTTCCGGCGTCATCTTCCCCGAAGCGCATCTGGCCGGGGAGAACCGTCTGCACAGTCTTTACCGCCGCCGCCGGATCGGCATCGGCATGGGCTGCATGGGCGTGCTCGCCGCGCTGTTGGTGATCGGCTGGCATCACTACTACCGGCTGAACGAAGAGGCCGGGCGCAACGTACTCAACAAGGCGCAGGCGTTTACGGACACCACCGAACTGGCAGGGCAGCAGAATCAAGGCTTTGGCTATGGACAGCTGCCGCGTCTTAACCTGATCCGCGAGGCCACGCTGTCGTTCGGCGACTATCGCGAAAAAACGCCGGTGCTGTCGGAAATGGGGCTGTACCAAGGCGATAAGATCGGTCCTTTCGTGGAAGGCACTTATCTACAGCTGCTGAGTCAGCGCTTCCTGCCGGCGGTTATGCAGGGACTGCAAGACGATCTCAATCAGGCCCCCAAAGGCAGCGAGCAGAAGCTGGCGATCCTGCGCATCATGCGGATGATCGACGATGCGTCCGGCCGCAACAAGTCGGTGGTTGAGCAGTATATGGGACAGCGCTGGCAGCGGGCGTTCCCCGGTCAGGGCAAGGTGCAGGAACATCTGATGCAGCATCTGGACTATGCGCTGGAGCACACCGACTGGCATCAGGCCCGTCAGCAGAAGGATGCGCAGGCGATCGCCGCCTTCGAACCGTTCCGAACGCCGATCGCCGACGCACAGCGTGAGCTGAGTAAACTGCCGATGTTCCAACGTATCTACCAGAGTCTGGTGACCAAGTCGCTGGACGTACTGCCGCCGGATATGATGATGCGCGATGAAGTCGGACCGGTGTTCGATACCGTCTTCGCGCTGCGCAACGACAAAGCGGGCACGGTGCCGCGGCTGCTGACCAATGCGGGCTTCAGTGAATACTTCGTCAAGCAGGATAAGACGCTGTTCGATCTGGCCGCGCTCGATGCATGGGTGCTGGGCCAGCGTGAGAAAGTCTATCTGAGCGAGGAAGACCGAAGGGAGATCCAGCGCCAGGTCAACGATCGCTACATCACCGACTACGTCAACCAGTGGCAGAAAGTGCTCGCCGGTCTGGATGTGCAGCCGCTGGAAACGCCGGAGCAGGCGCTGGACGTGCTGACGGCCATCACCGGTAACGATCAACCTTTCCAGCGTGTGATCGCCGCCCTTAACGACAATACCCGCGCCCGTAAGCTGTCGGATAACGACAACGATCCGGCGCAGCTCATGAATGCGCGCATCAGCCGCACGTTTATGACCACCAACTCGACGCTGAGCGGTCGCGGCGATCAGGTCGCGCTGATCCAGGAAGTGAACCAGAAGCTGACGGAGTTCTACCACAGTCTGGAACAGATCGTGAATGCGGGCGATCCGGGGCAGGCGGCGCTCAAAGCAATGCAGCTGCGCCAGACCAACCGCTTCGCCGATCCGGCTTTCGCACTGCAGCAGTACGCGCGCAGCCTGCCGACGCCGCTGGACCGCTGGGTCGGGCAGATCGCCGAGCAGAGTTCGCACCTGGTGATGGATCTGGCGATGTCTTCGCTGAATCAGGAGTGGCAGGACAAAGTCGTGACGCCGTTCAACGATCAGCTGGCGGATCGCTNCCCGTTCAATCCTGAGTCGGACAAGGACGTGGCTCTGTCGGAAATGGAGCGTTTCTTCGCCCCCGGCGGCACGCTGGACAGCTTCTATCAGGCCAACCTGAAGTCCATCCTGAACGAAGGTCAGGGGAGCGGCGATGTGAACACGACGTTGCAGACGGAGCTGGTCAAGCAGCTGGATCGCGCCGATCGCATCCGCAAAACCCTGTTCAATGCGCAGGGCGGACTGGAGGTGCATTTCGTGCTGGAGCCTATCGAACTGACTGCAAACAAGCGCCGCAGCGTGCTGAATCTCGACGGACAGCTGTTGGAGTATTCCCACGGCCGCCGTCAGAAAACGCCGCTGGTGTGGCCGAACAACATGCGGGACGGCGCGGAAAGCAAAATCACGCTGGTGCCGGACAACCGCGAGCGTTCGCCGCGTAGTCTGGGCTACATCGGACCGTGGGCGATGTTCCGTCTGATCAATACGGGCGAGCTGAGGCAGGTCAACGAGAACACATTCGACGTGCAATTCGCCGTCGACCAGGGATCGATGTCCTATCGCGTTTACACCGACGCAAGCCACAACCCGTTCGCCGGTGGTCTGTTCAGCCAGTTCCAACTGCCTGAATCACTGTATTAATGTTTGAGGGGGCGCTAATGGCGCCCCCGTTGAATGGATTTCATCACTATGCAAGACGCACAGCAGGCTCTGACAGTCGGCCGCGATCCGCGAATGCTGCCCGAATATGAAACTTTACGCATCGAAATCAACAAGCTGAGCCATGCTTCCCGGCCGGAAGTGGACTGGTCATTGATCCATAAAATGGCGGGGATCATTTTTGAAAAGCACGGCGTGGATTTACAGACCGCCGTCTATTTCGTCCTCGCGCGGTCACGGCTACAGGGGCTGAACGGTTTTACCGAAGGCTGCGAATTTCTCGCCAACCTGATCGTGACGCAGTGGGACAACTTCTGGCCGCCGGTGCACCAGGATCGCGCTCGCATCGAAATGATCGACTGGTTTATCGCCCGCGTCAGCGAGGTGATCCGCGGCTATGCCATCAGTCAGGAAGATCGCCGGCTAATCTACCGTTGCGAACGTTCGCTGCAGCTGATCAGCGAGAAGCTGCATAACGTCGGCCTCAGCCGCGTGCCGCGCATCGAGAATCTGGTTCATTTCATCGAAGGGTATACCCACCTGTTCGATGAAACGGAAATCGTGATCGTCTCCGACGATCAGGAGATCAGAAAACAGGATATGCAGATCCCGCCGATGGTGTACTTCAAGTCGGACGGCGACGCCTCGACGAGCGCGGGCGATCAACCGGCGCTGCCGACCGGCAGCATTCTGGTCGGGCGAGAAAAAGGCGAGGTCAAACCCACCGTGCTGAAAATCGAGGCGCGGCGTAAGCATAAACCGGCGTGGTTTTGGTTTGCCTGTGGTCTGCTGACCTGCGCGCTGCCTGTTGCGGCGGTCTTCGGCTGGCAGATGATGCAGGCGCGTGAAAACGCCGCGGTCGAACTGCTGATGCAGCCTGCTCAGGCGCTGCCGGACACGCTCGATTACAACGATATTCGTCAGGTGCGCATCTCGTTGGGCGAACAGACGTTGCAGGGGATGGAAGGCCGCGTCATCGCGCGCTATCAGGCGCAGCTGGACCAGGTCAAACACGCTTCGCCGCTCGCGGTTTATCAGTACGGCGAGAATCTCAAGAACTCCCTGCAGATGCTCTATCCCGACTCGCTGGCCGTCAAAGAGATGGGGCGCCAGTGGCAGGAGTCGCTGACGTTGCGTCAGGATGTACCGACGTCTTCACCCGCGTATCTGGAGGCGCAGGCTCGTGTGGACGGTATGCTCAAGCAGCTGCAGGAACTGGAGCAGCAGAGAAAAACGGTCAGCATCTCCTATCTGAAATCCCAGTTTTACGAGATCCAGAAAAGCCTGCTTTCCGGCACGCCGTTCACCCAGAGGCTAAAGCAGCTGGAAACGCAGAAGGCGGAGCGAGGTTCGGTCAACCCCGGAGAACTGGAGCGGATGGAGAACGAGCTGGATGCGCTGAGTATCCGGCTATTCAAACTCAAGCAGAAAACGACGGGCAACTGACGGCTCACAGCCATTGAGGCCGCGTCGCATGCGGACGCAGGACGCGGCAATCTATTGACGGTAAAGACGAAATGATGATGCGTAAAACAGCGGTTCTACTCCTGACGGCCGGGTGTCTTACGGCGTGCGGCACCCCGGTGTCGTCGCTGTCCGAGCAAGACCTGACGCGCGTCGCTTCCGAGGGCAACGGGACGGCGCAATATCAGCTGGCGAGACGACTGGCCGCCAAACCGGACTATCCGGCCGCGATGCGCTGGATGCAGAAGGCGGCGGAGCAAGGGGGGAGACTGAGCGCGAGCAGCGACGTGCGCGGCGCCGCGGCGCTACAGGTCGCCGACTGGTATCAGGAAGGGCTGGGCGAACCCAAAAATATCCCCTTGGCTGAACGTTGGTGGCACAAATCGGCGTATTTCGGCAATAGCGAGGCCAACTATCGTCTGGGGATGCAGTGCAAACTCCGTCATCAAAACACGCTGGCGCCGGAGTGCATGGACGCGTTCGAAGCGTCTGCCGGGAAACGTCATGCGGGCGCTCAGCTAGCGATGGCGGAGTGGTACGCGGCGCACGCGGACTCCGCCAAAGAGGCGATTCGCTGGTTTGAACGCTCGGCCGAACAGGGCAACCGGGATGCGCAGTATCAGCTGGCGCTGCGCTATGAAAAAGGGCAGGGCGTCACGCAGCGTAGCGACATGGCCGAGCGCGGGTACTACAAAGCGGCGCAGGCAGGCCAGCCGCAGGCGCAGTATTGGATGGCGCAACACACGCAAGGCTCGGAGTCGCTCGAATGGTATCGCAAGGCGTCGCAGGGCGGCGAACCGCAGGCGCAGCTGTGGCTGGGAATGGCGTATTTGACCGGCAACAGACTACCGCTTGATCAACCCCAGGGCGAGACGCTGCTGAAAAAGGCGGCGGCGGGCGGTTCGGCGGAGGCCAACTACCAGCTCGGTCTTTTGTCACAGACCGCAGACCAGAAGGTGGCGTACTTGCAGACCGCCTCGGCGAAAGGTTTTCTCAAAGCGCAGTACGAGCTGGGTCTTTATTATCAGCAAACGGGCGATCTGGTTCACGCTCGGATCGAGTTCGGTAAAGCGGCCGCGCAAGGCGATGTTCTGGCGCAGCTCGCCTATGGCGAGATGCTGCGTTTGGGGCTGGGCGGCAAGGAGGACTACGCTGAAGCTGTTAAACAGTATCGTCAGGCATCTTCCGCCAACAACCGCATGGCCCAGTATCGTATGGGCACGATGCGTCAGGAAGGGTTGGGCGTGCCGCGCAACCGCATTCATGCTTATGCTTGGTTCTCGCTGGCGGCCACCGAAGGTATGGTGAACGCCATCAATGCCCGTAACGCGCTTGAAGAGGGCATGCAGCCGGATGAGGTGAAGGCGGCGCAGAAGCTGGCGATGCACTGGTCTTCCGGCAAAGGCATGGCCAGCGAGCGGGACAGCCAGTAACCTTCCCCGCCAACACGTTCGACGTTGCGTCAGGCCCGGCAAGTAAGAGGGCTGGCGCATTTTCCCTCAGCCTGAGCGTAGGTGAAAGCAGTCGAAGGCGGGCGGCGATGTCGTTTCTCGATAGCTGGCTGAGTTATCGCGCGGATCACTCCGACCGCGCCCATCGCCGGGTTGGATCACCCCATGGCGATGGCGTGATGCCGTCTCTTGGCTCAGGCTACGTTCACTGTTTCCCGACTCATTTCACCCGACGCAGACACTGCTGGCGTCGCTCATCCACCCGTTTGGCGAACCACGCCGTGGTCAGCTTACGGGTGATTTTAGGGCTTTCCAGCGAAATTCCCGGCAGTATCTCGCGTGGCGATTTTCCGCCTGCCGAGCGGTCCGCCAGCGTGTAGATGTGTTGATACAAGTCGGTTTTTTCGAAGGCGGCCGTATCGCCTTTCTCCAGATCCCGACGGATCGCGCTGTCGCTCAGTTTCAGTCGGCTCCCGAGGGAGCGCACCGCGAGTTCAGTTGCGCCCGCCTTGTTTGAACCGTAGTTGATCAGATCGCCGTCCCGCGCCAGAGAAATGCCGCTCAGGCGACTGACGGCCTGTTGAAACGCTGCGTTGCGGCTGGCGTACCAGCCCGCGTTAAAGTCGGCGAAGCGGTAAATCGACTGGGTATAGCTGGCCGGATAGCCCAGCAGATGCATGATGCCGAAGTACATGCCGCCGCGACGGCTGAAGACTTCCCGACGCACGGTGCCGTCGATGGGATAGGGGTAGCCTTTGGCGTGGGCTTCGGCGAACGCGATGCTGACCTGCATCGGGCCGCCGGTGCGTACCGGGTTCAGGCGGCCGAACAGTTGCTGTCCCATCGGCACCATCTCAATGAAGTCGTCAAAGATCGCGCTCAGCTCTTTCTCGCTGCGTACCTTATCTAAGCGTTCGCTATAGGTTTTGCCGTTAGGCGAGGTGATCGACAACGCTGTACGTACCAGAAACGCCGGAATATGCAGCGGTTCGGCGCGGCGATTAATCTCCTGCCAGGCGATTTTTGATAAACCGGGCACCTGCGGGTCGGCTTTGAATGTCGACTCATGCTCGGTGACGGCGAGGACGGAACATAGGTTTTCCGGGCTGGGGTCGAGCTGCTGCGCGGTAAAGGCGGCGGCGATATCTTCCGCCCAGCCCTGTCGATCGCTAACGTTGGCAGGCATCAGCGTCAGCAGTTGCGCGCGGACATCCGCCGGGCGTGGCGCAGGCGTTTGGGCGACTTTATCGGCGCAGCCGGCCAGCGCCAGTACGGCGAGCAGGCCCAGTGCGTGCAGCGGGGAGCGAAATGAAAAACGGTGCAGATTCGGCATGTTATCTCGGGTCGGCGGGTAAAGGGCTGACATGACGTTAGCGCAGCGCACGATGATGATCCAGCGCGGCGACGCATGCTTTTTCTCGTTTGACCTGGCATAGTTGGCGTTACGCGTAACTTGATACCTTCATGAACTGATGGAACGCCGATGGCTGCTGCCCAACCCTGGACCCGAGACCAACTGCTGGTCGCCTTCACACTGTATAGTCAATTGCCGTTCGGCAAGCTGCATTCGCGCAATCCTGACATCATCCACTATGCCACACTGCTGAATCGCACCCCTTCGGCGTTGGCGATGAAGCTGGTCAATCTGGCGAGTCTCGATCCGTTTATTATCGCCTCCGGGCGTATCGGCCTGCGCGGCGCGTCCAATGCTGACCGGGCGATGTGGCAGGAAATGAACGCCGATCCGGCGCGCTTCGAACAGCAGTGTGAGCAGGCGATGGCACGCATTGCATTGCCGGCGATTACGCCACAGGCGCAGGAAGCGGCGGAGGATTTCCGGGGCGGGGAACGTTGGACGCCGGTGAAAACGCGTATTGGCCAACAGCTGTTTCGCAAGCGCGTGCTGGGCACCTACGGCGAACGCTGTTGCGTCACCGGTCTGGACGAACCGATGCTGCTGGTCGCCAGCCATATTCGGCCGTGGAAAACGGCGGAGGAGCACCGGCTGAATCCCAGCAACGGCCTGTGCCTGTCCAATCTGCACGACAAAGCCTTCGATACCGGGCTGATCACCTTTAACGAGGCATTAGAGCTGCAGCTTTCCCCCAGAATCAAAAAGCTGAAAAGCCCGGTCAGCGAGATCTACTTCGCGCAGTATGAGGGGCGCCCGCTCCGCCTCCCTAGCGAGTTTCCGCCGGACATGGCGCAAATGGCCTACCATCGACAGCATATCTTTCAAGCCAGGGGATAAGCACGAGGGCGGGTGACGGCGCGCGAAGACGGGACCCCGCTCTCCTGACGTTGAGGCGAGCAGGGACTGTGGCCTGCGCCGGGCATTATGTATAATCCCCGCCTTGCCGTTCATTCCCCGGAGCCTGATATGACTTACCGTGTTGTCTTCATTGATGACCACTACATCGTGCGTTCAGGATTTGTGCAGCTGTTGGCGCTGGAAGAGGATATCGACGTCGTGGGCGAGTTCAGCTCGGCCGCCGAAGCGCGCAAAGGATTGCCGGGGCTACAAGCACACATCTGTATTTGCGATATCTCCATGCCCGACGAAAGCGGGCTGGATCTGTTGGCCGATCTGCCCTACGGGCTGGCGGTGATTATGCTGTCGATGCACGATAACCCGGCCATGGTCGAACTGGCGCTGGAGCGTGGCGCGCGCGGATTCCTGTCCAAGCGCTGTCACCCGGAAGATCTGGTGACGGCGGTACGCACGGTGGGTCAGGGCGGTGTCTATCTGATGCCGGAGATCGCCCGTCAGCTGACGCGTTCGCAGGTCGATCCGCTGACGCGGCGCGAGGGCGAAGTCGCCATGCTGCTGGCGCAGGGACACGACGTGCGTGAGGTCGCGTTGCAGCTGGGACTCTCCCCGAAAACGGTACATGTCCATCGTGCCAATCTGTTCGCCAAACTGGGCGTGAGCAATAACGTCGAGCTGGCGCACCGCATGCTGGGGTACTGATGCAGCGCGTCGTTTTTGCCCTATCTATTTTCTTCCTGTATGCCGCCGCCTGGTTTTGCCTGTGGGGGATCGGCACCGCGCTGGTCGCCAATCCGCTTGAGGCCGTGATGTTGTTTCCGTTCGGGCTGCGGGTCGGCGTGCTGTTGCAAACGCCGCGTCGGTGCTGGAGCGGGATCTTGTGCGCGGAAGCCGTCATGCTATGGATGCTTTATCTCCAGTTCGGCGCAAGCGCCGAACTGGGAGCGCTATTGTGTGCTCTGCCGGCGTGTCTGGTGCTATTGCATCTGACGGCCGGGTGGTTGCAGCGATCCCTGCAAAGCGAAGCCGAGTGGCAGTGGCCTTTGCAGCAGGGGGCCGTCGTCGTACTGGCGGCGTTGCTGCAGGCGGTGATCTGGTCGCTGGTCACGGGCGTCGCCCCCGTACAACCGCTGCTGCTGGGGCTGAGTGGCGGACTGACGGTCGCGCCGACCTGCCTGCTGATCTGGCAATATTTGTCCCGGCAGCGCTGGGCGCCGCTGGAGCCGGGGTTGATTCACCAGCCGTTGAATATGCGGTTGCACCATCTGGGCGGATATCTGGTGCTGTTCGCCTTTAGCGTCTGGCTCCAGCGCCAGGCGGACGACGTCGAACTGCGGCGCTTTGCGCCGTTTTGTTTGGCAATCCCCATTGTTTTCATGTCCTACCGCTATGGCTGGCAGGGCGCGCTGCTGGCGACGTTGCTTAACGGCGTGGTGCTGATTGCGTCCGAACCTCACGGCATGGGACCCCATCGCGACCTGCTGTTATCGCTGCTGGCGCAAAGCCTAACCGGGATGCTGCTGGGCGCGGGCATCGAACGTCAGCGCCATCTGAATCATCAGCTGGCGCTCCGGCTGGAGGAGAACCGACGGCTGGCCCGTTCGCTGGTGACGGCGGAAGAGGACACCCGGCGCAAGATTGCCCGCGAGCTGCATGACGAAGTTGGGCAGACCATCACCGTGATCCGGACCCACTCGGGCATCATCAGCAAATTGACGCAGGAGCCTCGGGTGCTCTCCAGCGCATCGGCGATCGAGTCCTACGCCCTGCGGGTGTACGACGGCATTCACGATCTGCTGGCACAGCTGTGGCCCGCCGCGCTAAGTGCGCTTCCCCTGTCGGCGGCGCTGGCGGCGTTGCTGCGCGATCTGGTGCCGCCCGATCAGGGGATAACGACGTCGCTGGACTGGCAAATTCCGGATGCGCATCTGGACGATACGCTGAAGATCATCCTCTACCGGCTGTGTCAGGAAGGCGTAACCAACGCGTGCCGTCATGCGGAGGCGTCGCACATTAGCGTCAGCGGCCAGCGCAATGCCGCCGGGCAGTACTGCGTCAGTATTCAGGATAACGGACGGGGCGTGGATGTGGAGAGCGTCAAACCGGGCTATGGGCTACGCGGGATTCAGGATCGCGTGCGCGCCATCGGCGGCGAATGCGCCCTGCGTAATGAAGGTGGAACGCGTCTGGTTGTGATCCTCCCCGCAATTTTCGGAAAAAACACTCAAAACTAGGAAAAAGTCTTAGTTTCTATGCGCCATTGGCTTGGTCGGATCGGGCGCGCGCGAGGCACCATAAGCGCCACTAACGCTACAGCAGTATAACGAGGTTTTCATGTGGTTCATTTTAAAAAGCCGTCCTGACGCCCCTCAGGTGCAGGACAGCGCCCAGATCGATGCGGCCTATAAATATTGGCGCATTCAATTGATGTGGGTTATGTACGTCGGCTATGCCGCCTTCTATTTCACACGCAAGAGCTTCAACTTCATCATGCCGGCCATGGTGGCGGATCTCGGTCTGAGCATGTCGGATATCGGCATCCTGGGCACGCTGTTTTACATCACCTACGGTTGCTCCAAATTCATCTCCGGCATGATCAGCGACCGTTCCAATCCCCGCTACTTCATGGGGATCGGTCTGATTATGACCGGGATTATCAACATCGTATTCGGACTCAGCTCCTCGCTGCTGGTGTTCGGTGCGCTGTGGATGGTCAACGCCTTCTTCCAGGGCTGGGGATGGCCGCCGTGCTCCAAGATCCTGACCAGCTGGTACTCCCGCTCTGAGCGCGGCAGCTGGTGGGCTATTTGGAACACCTCTCATAACTTCGGCGGCGCGCTGATCCCTCTGCTGGTGGGCTTTATTTCCCTGCACTTCAGCTGGCGTTACGGCATGATTATCCCTGGCATCATCGGGATCACGCTGGGTCTGCTGCTGTGCTGGCGGCTGCGCGACAAGCCGAACACGATGGGCCTGCCGAGCGTCGGTAAATGGCGTAATGACGAAATGGAGCTGGTGCAGGAGTCTGAAGGTCAGGGCCTCACTAACCGTCAGATCATCAAGCGCTACGTGCTGACCAACAAGTACATCTGGCTGCTGGCGGTATCCTACGTGCTGGTGTACATCGTCCGTACGGCGTTGAACGACTGGGGCAACCTTTACCTGACGCAGGAAAAAGGCTACTCCCTGATGACGGCTAACTCGGCGCTGGCGCTGTTTGAAGTGGGCGGATTTATCGGTTCACTGGTGGCGGGTTGGGGTTCCGACAAACTGTTCCGTGGCAACCGGGGGCCGATGAACCTGATCTTCGCCATCGGCATCTTCCTGTCTGTGGCCGCGCTGTGGCTGATGCCGGGCATCAGCTATGTGCTGCAGGCGGGCTGCTTCTTCGCCATCGGCTTCTTCATCTTTGGTCCGCAGATGCTGATCGGTATGGCGGCGGCTGAGTGTTCTCATAAAGATGCTGCCGGCGCGGCGACCGGTTTTGTCGGTCTGTTCGCCTATCTGGGCGCGGCGCTGTCCGGTTATCCGGTGGCGCAGGTAGTGGAAAAATGGCACTGGTCAGGTTTCTTCGTCGTGATCTCCATCGCGGCCTGCCTGTCCGCACTGTTCCTGCTGCCGTTCCTGCGTGCGCAGAATCAGGATAACGTGAAAAAAGCGGTCTGATCCGAGCGACCGCGAAGCCTGCCGGGCGGCCTATGACCGAGGTCGACGTCGTCCCGGCGGGCGGCGAGGATCGGATGTCCTCGTCTGATCTCGCCGAGTTGATAGAACGCCGCCGACGGCATATCGTCAGCGCGTGATGCAGCGCCCCCGTAGAGAAATGGCAAAGCGGTTTCCCGCCCCATTTTCTTCTGCGGGGGCGCTGTTTTGCTTTCTGGGGGAATATCAGCGGGCGGTCCCGTTGGTTTCACGTTCTCGCTCTGGGCGTGTGATCGCTACGTGACAGAGTGACGAAGAGAGGGGAAATGGCGCGGCGATGTGTTGCCGCGCGCCTGACCGATCAGTGATGCAGGTGGATTTGCTGCAGGGTGGTGTAGAGGCGTTTTTTATCGCCGACGCTCAGTTTTTTATCCGTGAGAGACTGCGCGAATTGAGCATAGGACAACCGATGCAGATTCCCTTCCCGCTGCAAAATAACGGCAATTTGTTGCAGCAACTGCATGTTGATGTCGGTTAAACGCGCGCGTACCGTTTCCAGTGGAAGAGGTTGGTAGTTCAGCTCGGGAGAGGAGAGCCAGTCCGCGCGATAGCGATACTGCACCGCCTTGGCCGCGTCCATCTGCGCCTGTACGAAAGGGGCGGTAGAGGCGCAGTCCAGGCCAGATTTTTCCGCCTGACGGAGGCTGATTTCAAGGACATTGTGTTCTTGGTTTGAATCTTCAATTGGTCGCTGATGCGCCATCTTATCGGCGGCGACGTCCTTCATGTAGCTGAGGCGTTGATTGATGAGATCGGCGACCGGCGATGTCCCCGCGGCGATGGCGTTGCAACAAAATACGAGGGTGAGAAGCATCGTTTTCCGTAACATGGCAGCTCCTTGCTATGTCTACCTGGATGAGGTCCATACTCTCGTCACGATAAACCTGTGGCGCTATTCGGTCTGCGATGACGAGAGGTGCGCTTGTTGCTGTATCTTACGCATTCCCAGCACGATCCCCAACCCCGATAACAGCGAGATTGCCACGGCGGTGTACATAAAACGCTGAATAGGCAGGTGATAATGTTCGGCGATAAACAGAAACAGCCACATGAACGGCAGGATAGACTGGTTCAGCATCACGATCAGCGAAGAGGTGCAGGCCAGTTGTCGGGAAGGGATCAGATTGATGCGCAGCGTTCGCATGACGTTATCGGTGAAAACTTTTCCTGCAATGCACAGAGAATAAAAGATCAGGAACGGTATCAGCCTGTCCATCGTATGAGAGAGCGCAAACGACGACAGCGTGATAATAAGAACACCGAACGCCAGCTGCGCCTCTTTCCCGAAACGTTGTCTCCCTGCGCCATAAATAAAGGTCGTGACCATGCCAGCTGTCCCGGCAAAAATCTGAATCAGCCCGAAATATTCGATGGGCAACGCCATTTTTGTCTCGATAATAGCCGGGCCGCTTGAGGCAATTAATCCAGCAAAGAAATTATTTCCCGCCGCCAGAAGTATCATAAAAATAATAAGCGGGCTTTTTAATAGGTCCCATAAAGGAATTAAATCGGGCGGAGTAAAATAGGCGGATTTCGTGGCGGGAGTGAGATGCTGTGTCGTCAGAAAATAATAGGCATTGATTAAATAACCGGTGGCAGCAATAAATAAAATCGTCATGTAGCCCGAGTCGTAAAATAGGATGCCCAGCAACGGGCCCGCAATAAAACCGGTCAAATCCGCACGGGTCAGCAGGTTGGCGTCTTTATTCACATCCTGGCTGAAGGTGGCGATCAATTTCTCAAAGGCCAGTGTCGTTTGCGCATTGCCCGCAGACACGACGGTGCCGAAAAGGCCCGCGCAAAGGGAGAGGACCAGCGGGTCCCGCGTAAAGTGCAGCACCAGACAGAGCAGCAGGCAAGACAGCGCTTTAACCGAATCTGAGGCGATGGAAAGCGTTCGCACGCCCCAGCGGTCGATGCCAGCGCCCAGTAATGGGGTCAGTACGATGCGGGGCAACCACCACAATGCGTAGGCGAGCCCCGAATAGGTCAGACTTTGGGTTTCCGCGTAGACCAGTATGGGGATCAAAAACACCATCAGGCCGTCTGCAATAAAGACTAAATAAACAAAAAAAAGTGGGATAGGATTCATGTATTACTTCATCCTGAACAATATTACGGCTGTTTTTTAAATTAAAAAATTTTTATTAAAACACTCGTAGGGGGAATCCGTGCCGAAGCGTAATGATAAATAAGCCTAGAGCCTATGACGCCCCAATATAATGATGTGGTCGACATAAAGTAAACCCTAATCTATTTTTTCCCCGCTCGTTGTCAATGTGTTCAGGGATAATTTGCGGACTTATTGTTTTTTTCCATTTCGTTGGGAAATCGCCGTTGAAACGGCGGTGAGGAGACGGTTGAGGGGGACGGAGACCGGGCCGTCAGAACGGCCCGGGTTTTAAGATGAAGCCTTGGACAGAGGTGGCACGACTCGAAACTTCATCGCATCACAGTGGCCACTGCGCCAGACGAATGCCGCGTTGCGTCGCCTCTTCGCGAAACTCTAGCAGCATGTTTTTGACATCCGCATCGATGTAGTCCGCATTGTCATGCTCGACGATGACCACGCTGTGCGCGGGGATCTTGTTGAGTAACGACTGTAGGTGCGGATTGTGCACGAACGTTAGGTTCTTCTGAAAGCGCAGCACGAAATGGTTGCCGTAGCGCGTGAGTTGCAGCGCATTGCGATGGCTCTTATAGCTGCTGATGGCGAGCTGAGACGCTATCCCCAACCCGATCCCCGCGAGCATACCGAATACGATAATACCGGTGATCGTGATGATGAACGGGGCAAACTGCTGCCAGCCATTTTTCCACTGAGAGACGAACAGAGCGGGCGCCGCCAGCTTATATCCGGTATACAGCAATACCGCCGCCAGGCTAGCCAGAGGAATAATGTTCAGCAGCTGACTCATATAGCGCACGCTCAGCAACAGCAGGACGGCGTGCAGCAGAATGGAGATTTTACTGCGACCGCCTGCGTTTACGTTGACGGAGCTACGCACGATCACGGCTGTGATGGGAAGGCCGCCGACAAATCCGCTAAGCAAGTTCCCGACGCCCTGAGCGCGCAGCTCTTTATCCGGGGATGGCGGCGGCGTCTGCGGCTTGATTTTCTTCAGGGCCTCCTGACTGAGCAGCGTTTCGAGACTGGCGACCAGCGCCAGCGTGACGGCGACAATATAAACGGTGGGATTGTTCCAAACCTGCCAGTCGGGACGGATGACTTCGGCAGCTAACTGACCGAGATTATCGAATTCCGGTAGCTGAATGCGCGGCAGCGTGGCGGCGAAATCGGGGATGATACGATCTCCGAAAAGCGCGCACAGGCCGCCAAAGAGAACGGCAACCAGTGGTCCGGGGAACCAGCTTAAGATTTTATGTTGTTTGATGGCGGGATGGTCCCAGCACCAAAGCAGCAGCAGTCCGGAGATTGCGACGAAGGGCGCGCTGAAAGACGGTAGCGAACCGAGATCGCGCCACAGCGAACCGATCTGCTTTGGATCGGCTAAACCCAGCGCCAGCGGGATCTGCTGCATGATCAACAGGAGACCGATGGCGGCCAACATGCCGCGGATCACGCTGCCAGGCACCACCGAAATGAAACGACCGACGCGGGCCATGCCCATAAGGTATTGCAGTACGCCCGACAGCATGATGGCGAACAGCAGAGCGGCAAAAGAGCCCAGTGATTCGATGGCCCCGGAGACGATCGTAACCAGTCCCGCGGCCGGGCCGCTGACGGCATAGCGCGACGGGCTTAGCAGCGTCACCACCAGACCGCCGATGACGCCGGTGACCAGGCCGACAAACGGAGACAGCCCGCTAGCCTGCGCAATCCCTAAACAGAGCGGCAGCGCGACGAGAAAGACGACAATACCCGCGGGTATATCTTGACGAAGCGTTGAGAGGTTCATGCGGCGCCCTCCCCGTTGCTTTGATGAATCAACTCCTTCAGGTGACCATTATGCAGGTCGTAGACGCAGCCGAACACGCTCAGTTCCATACCGTCTTCCCAGGCTTTGATAACCGGAGGTGCATGGACCAGCCGGGTGAACTGTTCACGAACGTTGGCTTCGACCAGACGGTTTCTTTGTTCATCCGGCGTTTCCTCGCTTTCCTGACGCTGATGATCGGACAGATGGGGGAGCAGCGTTGAACGCAGCGACGTAATCCGTCGAGACAACGCCGAATTCTCCTGATCCAGCGCCATCGTCGGCAGTTCGATGGCTGCCTGCACGCCGCCGCAGCAGTAGTGGCCGCACAACACGATGCGCGAAACACGAAGGTACTCCAGGGCATATTGCAGCACGCTCATGAAGTTATCGTCTTCATGACTCACCATATTGGCAATGTTGCGATGAACGAATAGCTCTCCAGGGCTGGAGCCCGTCAGCACTTCGGCGGGAACGCGACTGTCTGAACAGCCGATCCACAGCGAGTGTGGCTTCTGGACCGAGACATGCTGCTTGAAGTAGTGCGGGTGCCGTTGGCGGCGTTGCAGCGCCCAACTGCGATTTTTGGCGAGCAAGGGTTTCAAAGTCGTCAAAATAGGTCTCTCCTGTGAAAAAAATTGAATATCAGTTGAGCTTGTGGACACGCTTTCACTTCCCCTAGTCATACTCGATCCAAAAATAAAAAATATGGGTTAATTGACTGATTATGAATATCGTCTGAACTCTGGGGATGGCACGGATGAAAATAAATAACTCGTTGTGATTGTAAGAAAAAAAGAATTATTCACCAGTCGAAAAAACATAAATCAGATTAATTACCTTAACGGCTATAACGTAACATAGCGTTGTGCCTCAGACAGTGGCTATTAATTTACTTAATTAAGGTGAATGATGTTGTCATTATTCTATTGCTGTGTGCGGAAAAGGGCTGTATACGCCGCTGTAGGGTGCGGAGACCGTTTTTTATGGATTGATTTTATTTTAATTGATTGATTTTTATTGTTTTTATTATTATTCCATCGAGATGTCAACTCCCTGCCGAGTCTGCGAATCCTGATATCTCAATTATTTTTTAAATTTGCTCCATTTTTTTAATGGCTAGAGAACGAGTCCCGTTTTTCCCCATGAGGGAAAAATGCATTCGGTATTAATATATCTATAGCAATGTCCCGCAGTTTTGCCAGTTTAATAAGACACGGAAAATACCCTGACAATAAGTTGGGTTTTTATGTAATAAAAATGAAATAAAAATATCATGAAAATCAAAATACATCATGACGGATATTCAGCGGCCGAACAGCGGAAATCGACAAAATGGAGCGCTTCTGACCGCGATTTTTTCGGCGATAGGGTAATTATTGGGGACCGTCATGCAGTCGGTGGCCCTTTTTATGTAAATTAACGTCAATTTTTTTCAATAATTTTGAGCGTTAGCGATATCGAACGTGCTGCTGTGGCCGCTTTGCGTGAGTCAAGCCGCCCAAGGCCAATGGTCATCGGCCATAGAATAGCGGCGGCTTTAACACAGCGTATGAAGGTCGAAAGGAAGACGTTGAAAGGGGCGAGGTAAAAAAATGCCGCTACCCAGTGCAGGCAGCGGCAGAATCGTGCGGGTTTTTAACGGCGAATTAGCGCGTTTCGCCGGCGTCTGGCAGGTGAGTCATACGGTTGCGCAGGTCGCGGCGGGCAAGCTCGGCCACCCAGAAGCAGAACATATGACCAAACAGTTCGGAGAAGTGTTCAGCGAACGGTTGATCCCACGGCGCGGGCACGGTACCAAACAGCGGCAGCAGAACCACGTGGAAAACCACCCACAGCACCAGGCCGTAGAATGCGCCCTGCCACAGTTTGATTTTGGTGCAGAATTCGGCAGCGATGCAGTACAGCACGGTGAAGGTGATTGAAAAACCGAAGTGCATGATGAAGCTCATGATCGGGCGCGGGTTGCCGTTGAACAGGTAGCTAATATGAGAAAGCTGAAAAGACATGCCCAGCTGTTGCAGCAATTCTTGTGGCGGGTTAGTGAGATCGCGTGCGGGTGTTCTGGGCGGAAAAGGAATTTCCCAACCGAATTTTGTAATGGCACAAATAATGCCCGCAATAATACCGACCAATATGGCCAATAATACTTTTTCTTTAACGGTACGCGCTTGCAGCATGTTATTTTCTCCTCAATAACGGTGCAAAAAACAGGGAACAAAAACGGCAGATCCCCCCGCTGGTAATATCCGGCAGAAACTGAAGATCTGTGATTATATGTGGTTGCAATCATATACCTACCTATGAAAGGTGTCGACAGGATCTGCTTGCCGTCACGCTTTAATAGTGTAGCGGAAATGCTAATGGAAGGGCGCAATAGGGTTAGCGTAATGCAGCACTTGAGAAATATAACCGCTATTATTTTATAGCCGAATATTTTAAGTTAGAAATATCATGTAAATAGCTTTTTTATATTATTTCGCCAATGAGAAATAAGCGAGATCGCTTTTAACATCATGTCGGAAATGATTCGCCGCTTTATTGTGCGGTATTTTTATTTTGGCTTTATCTCCGCCATGTCATCTTCGATAAAGCGTGACTCTGTTATCTGCCCGTTGAGGAGTCATAGCTAAAATGTGTGGGCGAGCGCATGTGCTGAGGGATGTGCGGTGAGGGGGATCAATGAAGCGGGGGAAGCGATCAGGAGCGTCGAAGACGCTCCTGATGATAAGGCGGCGGGTTAGCGTTGCTCCTCCAGCCATTTGGGCATGTCGTGGAACCCCATTGCCTGGCGGACCAGCGTCGGTTTGATGCCGGGCAAGGTATCTGCCAGCTTCAGCCCCACGTCGCGCAGCAGTTTCTTGGCCGGATGTGAACCGGCGAATAGATCGCGGAAGCCCTGCATGCTGGCGAGCATCATCGCGGCGCTGTGTTTGCGACGACGCTCGTAACGGCGCAAATAGAGATACTGGCCGATGTCTTTGCCCTGAGCCTGTAGGCGTTTTAGCTCGGAAATCAGCTCAGCCACATCCATAAAGCCCAGATTCACGCCCTGACCCGCCAGCGGATGAATGGTGTGCGCCGCATCGCCCATCAGCACCAGACGGTGTGCGGCGAAGCTGCGGGCGTAGCGGGCCGTCAGCGGGAAACTTTGGCGCTCGCTCTCCAGTTCGCACAATCCCAATCGCATATCAAACTCGGCGGCCACCTGCGAATTGAACGTCGTCGCGGGGGCTTCTAGCAGGGTCTGCGCGCGTTCCGGCGGCAGAGACCAGACGATGGAGCAAAGGTGCGGATCGCTGAGCGGCAAGAACGCCAGCATGCCGTCGCCGTGAAATACCTGCCGCGCCACGGACTCATGCGGGCGCTGGGTGCGAATATTGGCGACCAGCGCATGATGGCCGTAATCCCAGAAGGTCAGCGGAATATCGGCATGCTGCCGCAGCCATGAGTGCGCTCCATCCGCGCCCACTACCAGCCGCGCGGTCAGCATGCTGCCGTCTTCGAGCGTGATAAAGGCTTCGTTTTCACCCCACGCCACCTGTTTCAACGCGGCGGGGGCGATGAGGGTAACGTCGCGCGCGCGTTCCGCATGTTGCCACAGCGACTGTTGGATAACGTCGTTCTCAATGATGTGGCCGAGATGGGAAAACCCGGTTTCTTCGCCGTTGAAGCTGATGCTGCCGAAGCTATCCCGATCCCACACCGACATCGCGTTGTAAGGACTGATGCGCTGGGCCGCGATGGTTTGCCACACGCCGAGCTTTCGCAACAGCTGTTCGCTGGCGGCGTTGATCGCTGAAACGCGCGGCGCCAGTTCCAGCAGGGAAGAGGGCGCATTGACCGGCTGTTTTTCCAGCACGGCGATACTCAACCCGCTGCCCTGCAGCCCGCAGGCGAGCGCCAGACCGACCATGCCTCCGCCGGCAATGACCACGTCGAATGATTGCATAAAGCGTGAATTCCTGTTGTTGCCGTCGGCGACGGTTATCGTTCCACCCAGCCCAGCGTTCTGCGGGCCAGACTATCCCGCAGCACGGGCAAACTGTTCATGGCCATTAAGCCCAGATTGCGCGCCACTTCCATTGAGAGATACGCGTTGGCGAAGATCCGCACCAGTCCGTCGGTGATGGCGACGGTCGTTTGGCGATCCGGCTGACGCCGTTGCTCGTAGCGATCCAGCACCGGATAGCTGCCGGGATCCTCTCCGCGAGACACGGCGTCTACCAGCGTTTCCGCCAACGTCATCACATCGCGTAGCCCAAGGTTGAAACCCTGACCGGCGATAGGATGGAGCGTCTGTGCCGCGTTACCGACCAGCGCGAGTCGGTGGCTGATGTGGCGCTCTGCGGTGCGCAGCGCGAGTGGATAGCTGTGGCGTTCACCGACGTGCGTTATTGCGCCCAGTCGCCAACCGAAGGCGAGCTGAAGCTGACGCCGGAACGTGTCGTCGTTCCAATTATCCACCTCGGCCTGCCGCGCCTGCGGGTGGCACCAGACCAGGGAGCTGCGCCCCTGACTCATTGGCAACAGCGCCAACGGGCCATGCGGCGTGAAGCGTTCGTAGGCGCGTCCGCAGTGAGGTTCCGAGGTGACGACGTTGGCAATGACCGCCACCTGATCGTAAGGATGTTCTTGCCAGCGTATCCCCGCCGCAAAGGCGAGCTGAGAGTGGGAGCCGTCGGCGGCGATCAGCAGCTGGCCGCGTAACGCGTCGCCGTTGTCCAGCGTCAGCGTGGCGCCGTCAGCGTCGCGTTCGACGTTGACCACCGTCGCCGGGCAGTGGAGCCGTACGCCCGGCGCGTGCTCCAGAAGTGAAAACAGGCGTTTGCCGGCTTCATGCAGCTCAACGACATAGCCTAAAGCATCAACGTGATAGTCCCGGGCGTGCAAATAGACGTAGCCCGCGTGCCCGCGATCGCTGACGTGGACGGTGGTGATCGGCGTGGCGGCATCCGCCAGAGCAGGCCAGATACCAATCGTCTCCAACTGCTGGCGGGTGCCTTCCGATAGGGCAATGGCGCGAGCGTCGAATCCGGGATGCTGGCGATCCTGCGGGTCGCGGGATTCGATCAGATCGACGGCGATCTTCCCCTGAGACAGGGNGGAGATCGCGAGCGCCAGCGTTGCGCCGGCCATGCCTCCGCCGACGATCAGGATACTCATGAAGCGTTGCTCGCCGCGGCGGCCATCAGCGCTTCGATATCGTCCGGATCTTTGACCACGCCTGCGGTCAGCACCTCGTTGCCGCTGGCGGTAATGACGATGTCGTCTTCAATACGTATGCCGATGCCGCGGTATTCCGGCGGTACGTCGGCGTCTGGGGCGATATAAAGGCCCGGCTCGACCGTCAGCACCATGCCCGGCGCGAGGATGCGACCGCGATCGCCCGACCCGTAGTCGCCGACGTCATGGACGTCCAGCCCCAGCCAGTGGCTCAGTCCGTGCATATAGAAGTCGCGATGCGCTTCTGCGGCATAGAGTTCGTCAATATCGCCTTGCAAAATACCGAGGTCCAGCAGCCCCTGCAGCATGATGCGGACCACTTCTTCATTCACTTCGCGGATGCTGCGCCCTGGACCATACAGCTCGATGGCACGTTCTTCGGCGGCCAGTACGATGTTGTAAATCTCGCGCTGAGGCGCCGTGAATTTTCCGTTGACCGGGAAGGTTCGTGTGATGTCGCCGGCATATCCTTGATACTCGCAGCCAGCGTCGATCAGCACTAAATCGCCATCCTGCATCTGGCTCTCGTTCTCGGTGTAATGAAGTATGCAGCCGTTTTCACCGCTGCCCACAATCGTGTTGTAAGACGGGTAGCGAGCGCCGTGACGGGTGAACTCGTAGTGAATTTCCCCTTCCAACTGATACTCATACAGGCCGGGACGGCAGGTTTGCATTGCCCGGGTATGAGCCAGCGCGGTAATTTCTCCGGCGCGTCGCATCAGGTCGATTTCGACCGGTGACTTGGTCAGGCGCATTTCGTGCACCCATGGGCGCCAGTCCGTGATCGTAGACGGAGCGGAATAGCCTCTACGGGTGCCCTCGCGCAGTGTTTCCAGCGCGTTGAATACCAGCTTGTCGGCGTAACGGTACTGGCCCTGAGCGTGGTAAACCACGTCCAGGCCGTTCAGCAGGAGATGCAGCTGTTCGCCCATTTCGTCGAACGGCAGCGCGCGATCCACGCCCAGCTTGGCGGGTGCGGCGTCTTGTCCCAGACGGCGTCCGAACCAGATTTCGGCGTTGATATCGCGTACCCGGTTGAACAGGACGCTGTGATGATGATTTTCGTCGCTCTTGATCAGCAACAGCGCGGCTTCTGGTTCATTGAAGCCGGTGAAGTACCAGAAATCGCTGCTCTGCCGATAGGGGTAGTCGCTGTCGGCATTGCGTTGCGCTTCGGGGGCCGCAAAAATAATCGCGGCGCTGGCAGGCGCCATTTTTTCCAGCAGAGCCTGCCGTCGACGGAGATATTCTTGTTGATTCATCACCTGCTCCTGAATTGTCAGCGCCGTGCGCTGACCTGTAAGGCGGATAGCCGAACGTTAGTGCAGCGTCGGCTTTTGTTCGGGGGCGGTTACCACCGGATGCGTGAACTCGTTATGACACATTATGGCAGCAACCCGCACATATTCGACGACTTCTTCCAGCGACTGGGCCAGCTGGTCCTGATCTTCGTCTTCGTCATAGCCCAGCTGGGCGATGTTGCGCAGATCGTCAATCGCCTCTTTCAATTCGCCCTGCGTTTTATCCAGACGCGGCTGCACCACGCCCAGTCCGAGCAGGAAGTGGTTGACCCAGCCGGCCAGACCGTCGGCGCGTTCGAACACGGTCACGTTGTCTTGCGTGTCGTCCGGCAGGTACAGTTGAAACATAAAGCCTTCATCTTCCAGCGTATTGCGGGTGATCTGATAAATCTCCAGCAGCGGCTGCGCGAGCGCCTGCGGGAAAGAGAGGCCATCGTTGGTCAGTTCCGACACCAGCGTTTTCCAGCTGTCGTCGTGATTGCCGCCGCACAAAATGCCGCTAATCAAGCCGTGCATTTCCGCCGTCGTCAGGGCGACCTGGTGCTGTTGCAGTAGTTGTTCAGTGGCTTCATAGCCAGGGAGTTTGTTCTCTATAGACATGCGCATTCATCGTCGTTGCGGGGAGTTCGTGTTATGCTACCACCAAGCTCCGTTGCTATACCAGAAAGGGCTTGTATCTTCTATTTGGGGTATATATAGTAGCGCCCGCTTTTTACCTGGAAGGGCTGCCAGGCAGCGCCAGGTAATCAAACTGCGCGGGCGCGAAACGACACAAGGGCAGGAAGGTGGCATGTCTGCACAACCGGTAGATATTCAAATTTTTGGCCGTTCGTTAAGAGTGAATTGTCCGCCAGAACAACAGGATGCGTTGAATCAGGCTGCGGAAGATCTTAACCAGCGGTTGCAAGATCTTAAAGTTCGCACTAGAGTCACAAACACAGAGCAGCTGGTCTTTATCGCCGCGCTCAATGTGTGCCATGAGCTGGCGCAGGAACGGACAAAAACCCGTGACTATGCCTCCAATATGGAACAACGGATTCGCATGCTGCAGCAGACCATCGAACAGGCGCTGTTGGAGCAAGGCCGCATTACCGACCGTCAGGATGCCCAGTTTGAATAAGCGCGCATTTAGGTAAAAAGGTCGTGGATTGCGGGTAACAAAACGCTGTTATACATGTTAGGGTAACAGCGAGTAACGAATAAAATTTCTCTGAGATGTTTGCCAGCGGGCCAGTCCCCTGAGCCGATATTTACAACCAACAGAATGTTGTGCTTGTGGTTGGTGCGCATGCTCGGTCCGTCCGAGAAGCCTAAAAACTGCGACGTGACGTTCACCTTGAACCAAGGGTTCAAGGGTTACAGCCTGCGGCGGCATCTCGGAGATTCCTTCCTCTTATATCCTTTTCCTACAGGCTGATAATCGATATGCAGACGCCCGATTCTTCTGCCGATCGCTCCGCCGATCTTGACCGTCAGACCCTTCGCCAGCGTATACGCCAACGGCGCCGAGCGCTCAGCGCCGAACAGCAGGCGAGTTTCTCTCAACAGGCGGCGCAGCGCATCATCGCTCACCCTCGCATTCAGCAGGCCCGACATATAGCGGCGTATCTCTCATTTGACGGCGAGCTGGATACCGCTCCGTTAATTGATGCGCTCTGGCGGCAGGGCAAACAGGTCTACCTGCCCGTCTTGCATCCGTTCAGCGCCGGTCATCTGATGTTTCTGCGCTATGAACGTGACACGGAGCTGACGCTCAACCGGCTCAACATCTTAGAGCCGCGATTGGACGTACGTCAGGTATTGCCGACGCGCCAGCTGGATATCCTGTTTACGCCGCTGGTGGCGTTTGACGACAGGGGACAACGATTGGGCATGGGGGGCGGATTCTACGATCGTACGCTGGAACATTGGCAGGAGCGCGGGCCATATCCCATGGGGCTGGCTCACGATTGTCAGCGGGTCGAGCAGGTGCCGGCCGCCCA
This sequence comes from Lonsdalea quercina subsp. quercina, assembly GCF_000688695.1. Lineage (GTDB taxonomy): Bacteria > Pseudomonadota > Gammaproteobacteria > Enterobacterales > Enterobacteriaceae > Lonsdalea > Lonsdalea quercina_D. The sequence goes on from NZ_JIBQ01000005.1 coordinate 229,758, forward strand.
CTGGGACGTACCGCTCCCGGAAATCCTCACGCCGTCCTGCGTATGGCAGTGGCCGGCGTGAAGCGCGCTGAGTTTAGTTCATGCTGCGACTGTCATGTCCCAGCATGTTCTGAACCAGTTCCACGCAGCGCAGGAAGCGGCTGTCATAGTCTGACTCCGTGACATAGACATAGTCGACGTTATTCTGCGCCAGCATCTCTTTCAGGAGATTTTGGAATTCTGAGCGGTCCGCCGTGCTGCCCAGGCTTCTCAGACCGTCCGCCACCCACGGCGTGTTGTTTTCCAATAAAATCACCAGATCGAAGCGGTACTCCTCAATCAGCGCCTGCACGAACGGGTGCTCGCGCCCTTCATATTTTTTACAAAAGGCCTGCGTGGTGATGAAATCGGTATCGATGAACGCCACTTTATTGGCATATTTCACTGAAAAATCAATGTACTTAGCCTGTCCTAGCGCGATTTTGTCGTAGTCGGAGTATTGCAAGGCCATTTCGTCGCCGCCCAGATGTGAAAACACGTAGTCACGACCGTATTCCCAGGCGCTAGTGGTGTTGAAGATATTGGACAACTTATTGACCAGCGTCGATTTTCCGCTGGACTCCCCCCCCAGAATCGCGACGGTGCGCACGAAGAAGGGTTTCACTTCCGTAGGAATATATTCCCAGTAGCGGAACGGATTCTGTCGGATCTGCGAGCCGCTGATATTCATGAACGAGCGCTTCGGGTCGACCAACACGGCGTCGATCCCCAGATGCGGTGCGTACTGCGGCGCGTCCTGCTCTTCGCTGGTGTAGACGAAGTTAGGTTCGATGCCTTTTTCCGCCATGAATTTTTTAATGCCCTGGCTCCAGACGTCCCAGCCATGCGGGTAGGGTTCCATGCCTTCTTCGTTAAAGGCGTGAATATGAATATTTTTCTGATACTTGAAGGTTTGCAGCAGCCAACGCAGGCGGTCGCTGACGGTCGGCTGCTGCGACATGGAGCTGTGTTCGAAGAGGGTGCGATCCCTTTCCTCGTCGAATCCCATGATGACATGCAGTTCATCCACCTGGCTGCAGGCGCGCTGGATGAGATAGATGTGGCCGGTATGCAGTGGGTAAAATTTACCGAACACGACCCCGATGCTTTTCTGGTGGTAGGGGAATTCCAGCCCCAGGAATCGATGCAGCGCTTCCAGCTTCTGCGCGCTGGGGCTTTTGATTTTGGCGTTCAGCAGTTGGCTAAGGTAGCCTTTCGTCATCCCGGTGGCGTCGGCAACCTGCTGTAGGGTACAGCCCTGTTGCCTGATAGCCGATTTGAGGTAATCGAATGGTGACATGATCCGGCGCTCCTTGTTTAGCTTACTAAACAAAATACCACAGTGGCCGGGTCATAATCCAAAGCTATCTGCCGTTAGAGTTCATCCAGAATGGCAAGCGCGTCCGCCAGCTTCTTGACGCCAAACACCTGCATGTTGGCCGGCGGCTTCTTGGGCATATTGGCAAAAGGCACGATCGCGCGCTTGAAGCCATGCTTGGCGGCTTCGGTGATCCGCTCCTGTCCGCTTGGCACCGGTCGGATCTCGCCGGCCAATCCGACTTCGCCAAAGACCACCAGATCCTGCGGCAGCGGGCGATCGCGCAGGCTGGAGACCAGCGACAGCAGCAGCGCCAGGTCGGCACTGGTTTCCGTGACCTTTACACCGCCCACGACGTTGACGAACACGTCCTGATCCGACATCTGCAGGCCGCCGTGGCGATGTAGAACCGCCAGCAGGATCGCCAGACGATTTTGCTCCAGCCCCACCGCGACCCGACGGGGGTTCGCCATCATCGAATGATCGACCAGCGCCTGAATCTCCACCAGCAGCGGCCGGGTGCCTTCCCATACCACCATCACCGAGCTGCCGGAGGTGATCTCGTCGCCCCGGCTCAGGAAAATGGCGGACGGGTTGCTGATTTCACGCAGTCCCTGTTCCGTCATGGCGAAAACGCCCAGTTCATTGACGGCGCCGAAACGGTTTTTATGGCTGCGCAGCGTGCGGAAACGGGAGTCCGCGTCGCCGTCCAGCAGTACGGAACAGTCAATGCAGTGCTCCAGCACCTTCGGACCCGCCAGCGAACCGTCTTTGGTGACGTGGCCGACCATCACGATCGCCACTCCGCGGGTTTTCGCGAAACGGGTCAGGTAGGCAGCGGTTTCACGCACCTGAGACACGCTGCCCGGCGAGGACTGGATATCGGATAGATGCATCACCTGAATGGAGTCGATGACCATCAGCTTCGGCTGTTCCTGCTCGGCGATCAGGCAGATCTGCTCGATGCTGGTTTCCGACAGCATGTTGAGATTCTGCGCGGGGAGGCCGAGCCGGTGCGCGCGCATCGCGACCTGCTGCAACGACTCTTCGCCCGTCACGTACAGGGTTTTCATCTGTTCGGACAGTTTGCACAGCGTTTGCAACAGCAGGGTACTTTTACCCGCGCCGGGGTTGCCGCCGATCAAAATGGCGCTGCCGGGCACGACACCCCCGCCCAGCACCCGGTCGAACTCCTGAAAGCCGGTAGAGAAGCGCGGCAGCGCTTCAAGACTGATTTCAGAGAGTTTCTGTACCCGGCTGCTGACCCCGGCGCTGTCGCCCGCATAGCTGGCGAAGCGGTCGCTACGCGCTGACGACGGCGCGGCCGCCAGACGAACCTCCGTGATGGTATTCCAGGCCTGACAGGCGCTGCATTGCCCCTGCCAGCGCGGATAATCAGCGCCGCACTCGTTGCAGACGAAGGCGCGTTTAGCGGCTTTTGCCACGGTTTACCTCACTTCTTTATTTAACGTTGTTCGTGTCGCAGGCTGCCGCTGAGAATACACAGCACGCCGGTCAAGTCCGCATAGCGGATGCTGGTTGACGTTTGGGCATAGACCTTGGGTTTGGCGTGATAGGCAATCCCAAGCCCCGCGGCTTTTATCATCAGAAGATCGTTGGCGCCGTCGCCGATGGCGATCGTCTGTTCCAAAGGAATCTCCAGTTTATCGGCCAACTGCCGCAGGGTGTCCGCCTTATATTGGGCGTCGACGATCGGGCCTTCCACTTCGCCCGTCAGTTTGCCGTCGCGCATGCCCAAGGAATTGGCGACAGCGGCGACCAGATCCAGTTTCGAGCGCAGATGATCGGCGAAAAAGGTAAAACCACCGGAGGCGATCGCCAGATGCCAACCGGCTTCCTGCAGCTGTTTCACCATCTGTTCCAGACCGGGCATCAGCGGGAGAGTGTCACGTACCTGCAACAGGATATTCGCGTCCGCGCCTTTCAGCGTGCCGACACGCTCGCGCAGGCTGGAAGAGAAATCCAGATCGCCTTGCATGGCGCGCTCGGTGATGGCCGCCACCCGATCGCCCACGCCCGCCAGACGGGCAATTTCATCAATNCACTCGATCTGGATCGCCGTGGAGTCCATATCCATGACCAGCAAACCGGGCGATCGCAGCGTCGGGTGATTGCCCATCGCCGCCACGTCCAGCCCCAGCGTGTGCGCCGACTCGGCGATATGTGGCGTCAGAATCCCCGCCAGTCGAACGACCTGATAGTCGCCCACGCTCCAGGCGCTGACGATGACCATGGGTTCGTCCAGCAGACGCTGCATGCGGGACAACGCGTTTTTGTCGAGGGTGTCGCCGTAGAGCAACCAGCCGGTATTGCCCGCTCGATAGTCCAGCGGCATGACTTCGTCACCGCTGAGCGATAGCGGCAAATTGGGCCAGCAATTGATCTCGACGGGCAGATCGCGATAGGTCAAACGGTTCGACATGGGGTAAATCCTTTCCTGCGGGTGTTGTGTTGACGACGTTGAACGGTCATAAAGAGGACAATGATAAAACAACGGAACAAGCTATCCTATCGTCAACGCTTCTGGCAACATTAAACTCTCCAAATCGCGCAGGTGTTCCCATGGTTCGGGCTCGGTTGAAATTTCGCTTACATCGTACGGCTATTGTGCTGATCTGTCTGGCTTTGCTGGTGATCCTGATGCAGGGATCGTCGTACTTTAGCCTCAGTCATCAGATGGCTCGTTCTGAACAGGTTGAAGAGCTGACACGGACGCTGACCCGTCAGGTCGCGTTCAGCCTGACTCCGTTGCTGGAAGGCAACGATGACAACAGCCAGCGGATCCACGACGTGTTGCTGAATCTGACCGATCGCAGCCGGATTCTGGATGCCGGCATCTATGCGCTGGACGGCACGCTGATATCGCGGGCCGGCGAGCAGATCCCTTTGCGTGACCGGCTGGCGCTCGATGGCAATCGCGCCGGGAGTTACTTCAACCATCAACTGGTGGAGCAGATCAACGGCAAGGATGGGCCGATTGGCTTTCTCCGTGTGACGCTGGACACCCACGTGCTGGCGACTGAAGCCAAGCAGGTGGACAACACGACTAACATTCTTCGGCTGATGATTTTGCTGGCGTTGGCCATCGGCATCATTCTGGCGCGTACGCTGTTGCAGCACCGCCGCTCCCGCTGGCAGCAGTCGCCCTATCTGCTGACCGCCAACACGCCGGTCGAAGATGACGATCCGGACAGCGACGACGAGAACGGCGAGATGCCGCGAGAGTCCGACTCACGTCGCTGAACGAAAACGCTATCTTCAATATTGCCCCCCTGATCACACCAACCGGTCCCGCTGCGCTCGCGGCGGACACGACGCTGACGTGAGGCTCGTTTGCCGATGTGGGGCGATAAACGGTAAAGAAAAGGCGCCTCTTTCAGTCACCGATTGTTTATGACCGGTAAATCAGAGAAAATGCCCCGCTTAACGATTGATTTCCGCTCTGCCTGACGTGACATCGCTGCGATCTGATGCTGACGCCGGGTGCTAACCTGAAGAAGCCTGAACAACATGTCTCCAAGTGAATTTGCCCGCGAAGTCTCGAAACGACGGACTTTTGCCATTATTTCCCACCCTGACGCCGGTAAAACCACCATCACGGAAAAGGTTTTGCTGTTCGGACAGGCGATCCAGACCGCCGGTACGGTAAAAGGCCGCGGCTCTAATCAGCACGCCAAATCCGACTGGATGGAAATGGAAAAACAGCGTGGTATCTCCATCACGACGTCTGTGATGCAGTTCCCGTATCGGGATAGCCTGGTCAACCTGCTGGATACCCCGGGGCATGAAGACTTCTCGGAAGATACCTATCGTACGCTGACCGCCGTCGACTGCTGTCTGATGGTGATTGATGCCGCGAAAGGGGTGGAAGATCGTACTCGTAAACTGATGGACGTCACCCGCCTGCGCGATACCCCGATTCTCACCTTTATGAACAAGCTCGACCGCGACATCCGCGATCCGATGGAGCTGTTGGACGAAGTGGAAAGCGAGCTGAACATCGCCTGTTCGCCTATCACCTGGCCTATCGGCTGCGGGAAGCTGTTTAAAGGGGTCTATCACCTCTATAAAGATGAAACCTACCTGTATCAGCGCGGGATGGGGCACACCATCCAGGAACTGCGCGTTATTAAAGGGCTGAATAACCCTGAGCTGGACAGTGAGATCGGCGAAGAGCTGGCGGCCCAGCTGCGCGAAGAGCTGGAACTGGTGCAGGGCGCTTCCAATGAATTCGAAGAAGAAGCTTTCCTGAGCGGCGACCTCACGCCGGTCTTCTTCGGCACCGCGCTGGGTAACTTCGGCGTTGACCACATGCTGGATGGGTTGGTCGACTGGGCGCCGACGCCGATGCCGCGTAACACCAACGTGCGCGAAGTGGTTGCGTCGGAAGAGAAATTCTCCGGTTTCGTCTTCAAGATCCAGGCCAATATGGACCCGAAACACCGTGACCGCGTGGCTTTCATGCGCGTCGTGTCAGGTAAATATGAAAAAGGGATGAAGCTGCGTCAGGTGCGGACCGGTAAAGATGTGACGATTGCGGATGCGCTGACCTTCATGGCGGGCGACCGTTCCCATGTGGAAGAGGCTTATCCCGGCGACATTATCGGCTTGCATAACCACGGCACCATTCAGATCGGCGATACGTTCACGCAGGGTGAAGACATGAAATTCACCGGTATTCCGAACTTCGCGCCTGAACTGTTCCGCCGCATTCGCCTGCGCGATCCGCTGAGGCAGAAACAGCTGCTGAAAGGATTGGTTCAGCTGTCCGAAGAGGGCGCGGTGCAGGTATTCCGTCCGTTGATCAATAACGATCTGATCGTGGGCGCGGTGGGGGTGCTGCAGTTTGATGTGGTCGTTGCCCGTCTGAAGACGGAGTACAACGTAGAAGCGGTTTATGAGTCGGTCAACGTCTCGACAGCACGCTGGGTGGAGTGCGACGACGTCAAAAAACTGGAAGAATTTAAGCGTAAGAACGAGCAGCATCTGGCGCTGGACGGCGGCGACAACCTCTCCTATGTGGCCCCAACGATGGTGAACCTGAACCTGACGCAGGAACGCTACCCGGACGTGCAGTTCCATAAAACGCGAGAACATTAATTCCCTGCTCAGAATTTACACAGATGACGCAAGCCAGGCACATGCCTGGCTTTTTGTTTTTTATTCATAAATTTCAATCAATTAAGAACAATCTTCTCATCATCAGGCGCCCTTTCGCCGCACAGACAAATCTGAATCTCTCGAATCTGCGGCCTTTTTCCTCCGGTTACCTGGGTTTTTATCCACAGTCGACTATAGTTAACTAGGTGTACGACATTTCTAGTTTGTTTCACTGTTAATTTAACGAGAGGTAGTGAGTTATATTGGAGTGCAGGTAATTCACGGCATGACAATCTATTCAATAGCCGATGACGGCTACGACGCACTAGCCTCGTGATTGACTCTTTATGAGCACATTCCGTGCAGTGAAATAGTGGCAACAAAAAGGAAGATCTAGATGAAAAAGACCAAGATTGCACAATCAGTAATGGCCGTTGTTCTGGGTACTATGTTGCTGGGCGGTCAGGCGATGGCACAAGAAACGTTCAGCCAGAAGGTGAAGAACGTGGCCGACACCACCGGACAGAAAGTCGATAGCTCCATGACTTCTGCAGGGAACTATCTGGATGACAGCACGATCACCGCCAAGGTGAAAAGCGCGCTGCTGGAAGATAAAACCATCGATAGCGGTGACATCTCCGTCGCAACCTCTAAAGGCGTCGTGACCCTGAGCGGCTTTGTCACCAGCCAGGACCTCTCTGCACACGCGGTCAGCATCGCGAGCAAGACCGAAGGCGTGAAGTCCGTCAGCGATAAGCTGCAGGTTAAAGATGAAAAAGGTTCCCAGACCGTCGGCGCTTATGCCGGGGACACGGTAACCACCAGCAAAGTCAAAGCGAAACTCCTGGCGGATAGCATCGTTCCGTCTCGCCACATCAAAGTTGAAACGCATGACGGTATTGTGCAGCTAACCGGTCAGGTATCGACGGCGGCACAGTCGGCTCAGGCGGAAAGTTTGGCCAAGGCTGTTGAAGGGGTCAAAAGCGTCAAGAACGACCTGACGGTGAAATCCTAATTCAGCTTCGACTCCGGGTTATGCCGTTCAACGGGTAACCCGCGATCACACCAGCGCGGCGGTCCTTTCTCCGCCGCGCCTGTCAGGACGACTCACCGACGGTATCTTCGCTCAGGGCGGCTTTGGCGCCATCCGACAAATGAGCGCGGTTTTGGGCTCATGACGCTGTCCCGTCGGATAGACGCGTTGCGTACCATGACGCAGGCTGCAATAACATCACTTTAATCACCGGATATTGAAGGAGAGCGTATGTTTCGTTGGGGTATTATTTTTCTGATTGTGGCGCTGATCGCCGCCGCGCTGGGTTTCGGCGGACTGGCGGGCGTAGCAGCGAGTGCCGCTAAAATTGTCTTCGTGATCGGTATCATTCTATTCCTGATCAGTCTCTTTATGGGACGGAAGCGACCCTAGGGATGGCGGCATGAGTTTGCTGCAAAGGATGTGAATTTCGGTCTGTTCTCCATCACGTCTGTTAACGCCGGCCCGGTATCCCTCAGGATGCGCGGGCCGGTTTTACGTCAGGCGGCCCATGCTTTTTTGTCATGCTCGATACTCCGAGGGGGTGGTGTCCCTTTTGCCAGCCTTCGTGGGTGAATCGAGAGGGGAATGCATGGGCGCCGCTGCCGGTCAGCCCTGTTGCAGAGGCATGACGCTCAGGCTCGGTAACTGCTATCCTCACATCCTCTTATTCAGCAAAGAGGTCGTAAATGCTCATGCCGGGTTCCGAACACACCGCCAGCCAGACCGACCTGCGCTCCCACGCGCCGGGTCCGCTGATAGATACCCACTGTCATTTTGACGTTCCGCTGTTTCTGGACGACGAGGCGGCCAGCGTGCGGCGCGCTCAGGACGCAGGCATTACCGACATCATCATCCCCGCAGTGGATTCCCATCATTTCGATCTCATCTTGCAACTCGCCCAACGGTGGCCTGGCCTGCATGCGGCGCTGGGATTGCATCCGTTGTACATCGCCCGTCATGACGACGAGGATTTGGCGTTGCTGGATGCCCGGTTGCAGTCGCACCGCAAAGAGGTGGTGGCGGTAGGTGAGGTGGGGCTGGATCTTTACATGGACGATCCGCAGTTCGATCGCCAGTGCCACTTTCTCGGCGAACAGCTGGCGCTGGCGCGTCGTCACAATCTGCCGGCGATACTGCACTCCCGGCGTACACATGACCGTCTGGCGGCGATACTGCGGCGATGCTCCCTGCCGCGTACGGGCGTTGTACACGGTTTTTCAGGCAGCTATGAGCAGGCGATGGCGTTCGTCCGGCTCGGCTATTGTATCGGCGTTGGGGGAACGATTACCTATCCGCGCGCCAGTAAAACGCGCAAGGCCATCGCGCAATTGCCGCTGGAATGTCTTTTGCTGGAGACGGACGCGCCGGATATGCCGGTGTATGGGCATCAGGGCGCGCCCAATCGCCCTGAGCGTATCCGCAACGTGTTATCTTCATTATGTGAACTGCGGGAAGAAACCCCGGCGCAAATCGTGGCGGCCTTATTGGCGAATACACGGCGTGTGTTCGATCTTGCGGATAAAGGCACAGGTCCTGCGGAGGTGAGTAAATCCTAATCAGATGTTATCAATGTTGAAAAATTTAACATTCAGTTTGACAATGCCGGAATAGTCGCTTTTTCTTTCTGCCAGACTCGTTCATTTTTCCCTTCTGTATCACTTTATCTCCCATCGTCAGATGGGTTTTTTTGTTTTATGACAATAGGTAACGTGATGAATAGTGGGTAGAAAGAAGGGGAATAATGCACTTTTATCCCAAAATATACAATATTTAAGAATATTTGACGTTTTTATTCATTTAATGTTGTATGCATCGTTGATTGCTGCCGATATGCCTTTTCGTCGCCTGGCTTCTCAGCTTGTTAAGTTTTCTAAGGCAAGGGATGCGCCCAGGCAGTAGCACATACTTTCTTATTCATTACTTTCTCTACTAAAGGGATTTTCCATGGAAATGTTGATGAGTCTGGTGGGGATGGCTGTATTGATCCTGGTCGGAATCATGCTGTCTCATAACCGTAGCGCAATAAACGTTCGTACGGTCATCGGCGCTTTTTTGATCCAAGTCTGCATTGGTGTGTTGGCGCTCTATGTTCCCTTGGGGCGTCAGGTTCTTGCCAGTATTACTTCCGGCGTAGGCAACGTCATCGCCTACGGCAATGACGGGATCGCGTTTATGTTCGGCGGTCTGGCCTCGGATAAAATGTTCGAGATCTTCGGCGGCGGCGGCTTTGTCTTTGCGCTGCGGGTACTGCCGATGATTGTTTTCTTCTCTTCTCTGATCGCGGTGCTCTACTACCTCGGCATCATGCAATGGGTCGTACGCCTGCTGGGTGGTAGCCTGCAGCTGCTGTTGCGGACCTCACGCACCGAATCTCTCTCCGCCACCGCGAATATCTTTGTCGGCATGACGGAAGCGCCGCTGGTGGTGCGTCCTTACATCGCGGGCATGACGCAGTCCGAACTGTTCGCCGTCATGTGCGGCGGACTGGCCTCTATCTCCGTCTCCGTTCTGGCGGGCTATGCGCAGATGGGCGTGCCGCTGGAGTATTTAATTGCCGCTTCCTTCATGGCCGCGCCTGGGAGTCTGCTGTTTGCCAAGCTGATTATGCCGGAAACGGAACAGACGCGTGACCGCGAGACCGTTCAAAATTTCGACGGCGAAGAACAAAAGCCGGGCAACGTCATCGACGCGGCGGCGGGCGGTGCGGCGTCGGGTTTGCAATTGGCGTTAAATGTTGGCGCAATGTTACTGGCTTTTATCGCTCTGATTGCTTTACTTAACGGTATCCTCAGCGGAGTTGGAGGCTGGTTCGATTACCCGCAGTTGTCTCTGGAGCTGGTTCTGGGCTGGATTTTTGCACCCGTGGCATTCCTGATCGGCGTGCCGTGGAGTGAAGCGACCGTTGCCGGATCGTTCATTGGACAGAAGCTGGTTGTTAATGAATTTGTGGCCTATTTGAATTTGAGCTCCTACCTCAAGCCTGACGATATCGTTGCGGCCTCCGGTTTACAGGTGCTGTCTACACACACTAAAGCGATTGTCTCGTTTGCTCTGTGCGGCTTCGCCAATTTGTCCTCTATCGCCATTCTCATCGGCGGTCTGGGCAGCATGGCCCCGAACAGACGTCAGGACATTGCCCGCTTCGGAATGAAAGCCATTGCGGCAGGAACGTTATCGAATCTGATGAGCGCCAGTATCGCCGGTTTCTTTCTGGCTTTGTGAGTAGTGTTTTACAGGGAGGTAGCGCTGCTGCATCTCTGTACTGTGAACTAGTGGCATATGCACTAGGTTCCGCTTGAAGAGTTAACGAATATGCTTTCTGTTTTTATAGAAGATATAGAGTGGGTTACGTTCCACCAGGCTGACAGCGAAGCTATTTACCCTGGGGTAGGGGCTCGCTGTCATTTTTCTCTGCGGACTTATCGTGATGATTTGTTCTTTCGAGCAGGGATTCCTTTCACAGCAGAAATTGCCCGCTCAGTGCCGAAGCGTCGGGCTGAGTATCTGGCTGGACGTTATCTCGCCCGCAGGGTGCTTGAACGCCTGGGGGTTGAACGATACACGTTGAAAAACGGCGAGGATCGTTCGCCGCAGTGGCCGGACTTTATCGTCGGATCACTGAGCCACAATGCAGACTCCGCGCTCTGCGCGGCGCACATGCGTCAGGATACGGCCTCCTACGTCGGATTGGATGTAGAAACGGTCATGAGCGAAGAGCGGGCGAATAGCCTATGGCCGGGCATCATCAACGATGAAGAGTTCGACTGGATGCATGAGGTTTTCCCCGGTCGCTTTTCCACGTTGTTGACGCTCACGTTTTCCGCCAAGGAAAGTTTGTATAAAGCGCTGTATCCGCAGGTAAAACACTATTTTGATTTTCTGGATGTCAAGATACTGGAACTGGATTGCGCGAGTCACTCTTTCACCTTGGAGCTGCTGTGCGACCTGTCGCCGGACTTCCTGCGAGGACGCCGCTTCAGCGGGACGTATCAACTGCGTGATAATGATGTGACAACCTTCATCTACCACCAGTGATGAATCGGGGGGCGGAGAGCTCAACATGCAGATGACGGGAAATACGTTGCTCATTACCGGCGGCGGCTCGGGAATAGGTCGCGGACTGGCGGAAGTTTTTCATCGGGCCGGGAACCAGGTCGTTATCGCGGGACGTGACGAGTCCCGTTTGCGCAAGGTCGCGTCCGCCCATGCGGGCATGGCGTATCTCGTGCTCGACCAGCGTTCGCCGGACGGCGTAGAAGCTTTTGTTCAGGCGCTGACGGCGCGTTTTCCGACGTTGAATGGGGTGATCAACAACGCAGGTATTCAGCGGCGGGAAAAGGTGACCGAGCGTGACTGGCAAACGGTGCAGGAGACGATCTCCACCAATCTGCTGGGGCCGATCTATCTGACCACCGCGTTGTTGCCGCATCTGCTTCGGCAACCTCGTGCGGCGATCCTTAACGTGACGTCCGAACTGGCGTTTCTGCCCCAGGCGGTCACGCCGACCTACTGCGCCAGCAAAGCCGCGCTGCACTCTTATACACAGTCGCTGCGTTTTCAGCTGCGCGATAGCGCGGTGCAAGTTATCGAGATCATCCCGCCCTGGGTGCAGACGGATTTGCAGGGCGAGCAGGGGCACGATCCGCGGGCGATGCCGCTCGACGCGTTTATCAGTGAGACGATGGCGTTGCTGCGGGATCGGCCGGAGGCGGAGGAGATCGTTGTCGCCCGCGCTCAACGCCTGCGCGATGCGCCCCGAAGCGACGATTACGACGCGCGGTTTCGCGCGTTCAACGCGCCGGAGCCTGAGTCTCCCGACGACCCAGATTGACGTGCCCTGGCGCCGTTTACGCGGGCCGGGCACCGTCTTTTCTCGCAGATTCTTTAGCCTCTTCCGGCCCGCACCGTGGGGAACAGACCGGCGCGGTCATGAATGACGCGTATATTCCCGAAACCTGCCTGGGTCAGTCGCCGCAACGTGATCTTTTCTGTGCGCATTGCGTTCCATGGTGTCCCCATGACCTGCATGAAAAGACCTTTCTGCAAGCGCGGCAGCGCCCCTCGCGCGGCTATATCGCGACCAGATGGCGCACGCCGTCTTTCTCCATGTCCGGCCCCAGACCGCGTTGGACGATCTCGCCCCGGGACATGACCAGATAACGATCGGCCAGCGCTGCGGCGAAGTCGTAGAATTGTTCGACCAACAAAATCCCCATATCTCCCCGTTGGGACAACTGTCGGATCACGGCGCCGATTTCTTTGATCACGGAAGGTTGGATACCTTCGGTGGGTTCATCGAGGATCAGCAACTGCGGTCGGCAGGCGAGGGCGCGGCCGATCGCCAACTGCTGCTGCTGGCCGCCGGATAGGTCGCCGCCGCGCCGCGCTTTCATCTCCTCCAGGACGGGAAACAGCCGGTAAATCTCTTCCGGAGCCGATCTGGCCAGCGCGCCGGAAAAACGCGCCAGACCCATCAGCAGATTCTCTTCCACCGTCAGACGTGGAAAGATCTCCCGGCCCTGCGGCACGTAGGCGATGCCAGCCTGGACCCGCTGATGCGGTTTACGGTGGTTGATGACGCGATCCTGCCAGCGGATCTCGCCGGATTTGGCCGGGATCAGGCCCATCAGGCATTTGAGCAGTGTCGTTTTGCCCACCCCGTTGCGCCCCAGCAGACAGGTGACTTCGCCGGGCCGGGCCTCGAACGACAGGCCGCGCAGGATGTGGCTGCCGCCGTAATATTGATTCAGTTCCGATACTTGTAACATGTCAGCGCCCCAGATAAACGTCGATAACCCGATCGTCCGCCTGCACTTCGCGCAACGACCCCTCGGCTAGCACCTGGCCCTGATGCAGCACGGTGACGCGGTCGGCGATGGTTTCGACGAAGCCCATATCGTGCTCCACGACCATCAACGAGTGCTTGCCCGCCAGACCGCGAAACAGTTCGGCGGTGTACTCGGTCTCAGCATCCGTCATGCCGGCCGCCGGCTCGTCAAGCAGCAGCAGATGCGGCTCCTGCACCAGCAGCATGCCGATTTCGAGAAACTGTTTTTGTCCGTGCGACAGCAACCCGGCTTTGCGAGCGCGCGCCGCGTCGAGCCGCAACAGCGTCAGCGTCTCGTCAATGCGGTCCCGCTGTTCGCCGTCCAGCCGCGCGCGCAGGCTGGCCCAGACGGATTTATCGTTTTTCAGCGCGATTTCGAGGTTTTCGAACACCGTCAGGGCCTCAAACACCGTAGGTTTCTGAAATTTGCGGCCGATGCCCAAACGCGCGATCTCCACCGGCGACAGTCGGGTCAGATCGGTGTGCTGATCGAAGATCGCCTGACCGGCGTCCGGCCGCGTTTTGCCGGTGATCACATCCATCAACGTGGTTTTCCCCGCGCCATTGGGACCGATGATGCAGCGCAATTCGCCTATGCCGATCTGCAACGACAGGTCCGTCAGCGCGCGGAAGCCGTCGAACGAGACATTGATCTTCTCCAGTAGTAGCACCGGATCGTGTTGATCGCGGTAGCGATCCGACGGCAGCGATTGGGTAAATAGGGACTCAGTCATCACGCCTCCCGCGTAACAGGCCAATGACGCCACGCGGCAGAAACAGCGTGACCAGGATAAACATCAGGCCCAGGAAGAACAGCCAGTATTCGGGAAACGCCATGGTGAACCAGCTCTTGGCGCCGTTGACGATACCGGCGCCGAGCAGCGGGCCGATCAGCGTGCCGCGACCGCCGAGCGCCACCCAGATGGCGGCCTCGATAGAGTTGGTCGGCGACATCTCGCTGGGGTTGATGATGCCGACCTGCGGCACATACAGCGCGCCCGCCAGCCCGCACAGTACCGCTGAGAGCGTCCAGACGAACAGCTTAAAGCCTCGGGGATCGTACCCGACGAACATCAGCCGGTTTTCCGCGTCGCGCACCGCCGTCAGCACCCGGCCGAATTTGCTGCGCGCCAGCGCGAAGCCGATGCCGAGGCTGGTCAGCAGCAACAGCACGGNGGCGACGAACAGGCCGATGCGGGTGCCGGTGGCGCTGACGTTAAAGCCGAGCAGGGTGGTGAAGCCGGTAAATCCGTTGTTGCCGCCGAAGCCGGTTTCGTTGCGGAAAAACAGCAGCATCCCGGCGTAGGTCAGCGCCTGCGTCATGATCGAGAAGTAGACGCCTTTGATTTTCGAGCGGAAGGCGAAGAAGCCGAATACCAGCGCCAGCAGACCGGGCGTCAGCATAATCAGGCACAGCGCCCAGGCGAAATGCTGCGTGCCGGCCCAGAACCACGGCAGCTCGTTCCACGACAGAAACGACATAAACGCCGGCAGATCGTCTCCCGCGGCCTGACGCATCAGGTACATGCCCATGGCGTAGCCGCCCAGCGCAAAGAACAGCCCGTGGCCGAGCGACAGCAGCCCGGCGTAGCCCCACACCAGGTCGAGCGCCACGGCGACGACCGCATAGCACAGGATTTTGCCGATCAGCGTCAGGGTATAGGTGGAGATCGCCAGCGGATGGTCGGCGGGCAGCAGCGCACAGAACGGCATGGCCAGCAGCGCCAGCGTTGCCAGGATGCCAAGGATGAAGGTCAGGCGCGGCGCTTTGCGCGCCAGGGTCAAAGTCAGTGGCATGCTCATTAGTCAATCACCCTCCCTTTCACGGCGAACAGACCCTGCGGACGTTTCTGGATAAACAGAACGATCAGCACCAGGATCAGAATCTTGCCGAGCACCGCGCCGATCTGCGGCTCCAGCACTTTGTTGAGGATGCCGAGGCCGAAGGCGGCCGCCACGGTGCCGGCCAGCTGGCCGATGCCGCCCAGCACCACCACCAGGAAGGAGTCGATGATATAGCCCTGCCCGAGCTCCGGCCCGACGTTGCCCAACTGCGACAGCGCCACGCCGCCGAGTCCGGCGATGCCGGAGCCGAGGCCGAACGCCAGCATATCGACACGGCCGGTGGGGACGCCGCAGCAATCCGCCATAGCGCGATTCTGCGTCACCGCGCGCACATTAAGCCCGAGACGGGTTTTGTTCAGCAGCAGCCAGGTGAGGCCCAGCACCGCAAACACGAACAGGATCACCGCGATGCGGTTGAACGGCAGCACCAGATTCGGCAACACCTGCAGACCGCCCGAGAGCCAGACGGGGTTGGCGACTTCCAGATTCTGCGCGCCGAACAGCGCGCGCACCAGTTGGATCAGCATCAGGCTGATGCCCCAAGTGGCGAGCAGCGTTTCCAGTGGTCGGCCGTACAAATGGCGGATGACGACGCGTTCCAGCGCCATGCCCATCGCTGCCGTAATCAAAAAGGCCGCGGGCAGCGCCAGCAGCGGATACCAGGCCAGCCACTGAGGCGCGAACTGTTGGAACAGCGACTGCACCAGCCAGGCGGCGTAAGCCCCCAGCATCAGCATTTCTCCGTGCGCCATGTTAATTACCCCGAGCAGCCCGTAGGTGATTGCAAGACCGAGGGCGGCAAGCAGCAGGATAGAACCGAGCGACAGGCCGGTGAACGCCTGACCGAGCAGTTCGCCCCACATCAGGCGCTGCTCGATGTGCTGCAGGCTGTTCGCGGCGGCGTCGCGGACGGCGGCATCGGGCTCGTCGGCGGCCTGCGTCAGGCGCTGTAGCCGGGCCTGCGTGGCGGGATGGCTTGACTCCCCCAATTGCTTCACCGCCTGCAGCCGTACCGCGGCATCGGGGCTGGCGAGCTGGAGATTGGCGGCCGCCAATGCCAGCGAGGCTCGCACTTGGTCGTCGGTTTCGCCGGCGAGCTGCCGTTCGATCACCGGCAGCAGAGCGGCCGCGCCCGTGCTTTGCAGCTGCTGCGCGGCACGCAGGCGGGTCGCAGGGTCATCGCTGACCAGTTGGTGTGCGGCGAGCGCGCTTGCGATCAACACGCGCAGACGGTTGTTCATAAACAACTTTTTGGTATCGCCGCTCGGCTGCCGCGCGTCGTCGAGGGGCGTGAAGACGTCGTCCTGCCGGCTGAAAGGCTGTTTGTTCTGGTCGATGACCACGGATTCGCGACGCAACGCCTCCAGCAACGGCAGGCGGTCGGTCTGCGGCGCGGCGGCCCACTGTTCAAGCAGCGCGGCCTGCTGGGCGCGGCTGGCGGCGGCGAACTCCGCGCCGTCTCCCGCCTGCGCCAGCCAGGGCAGCAGCAACAGCAGAGCACAGAAATAGCGGTGAATTTTCATGATGGTGTTCCCGTTTGGGTGCGCGGGAGAACGGCCTTGACTCCGACAGCGGGAGAAAGGCCGTGCCGCTTACTTCGTTGATTTCACCGGATGGTCGGATTTCTGGTCGTTGCCCGCGATATAGGGGCTCCACGGCTGGGCGCGAACCGGTTTGTCGGTCTGCCACACCACGTTGAACTGACCGTTCTCTTCCACTTCGCCAATCATTACCGGCTTATGCAGATGGTGATTGGTCGCGTCCATGGTCAGGGTGAAGCCGCTTGGCGCGTCGAAGGTCTGTCCCGCCATCGCCGCCCGGACTTTATCCACGTCCGTAGTGCCGGCTTTCTCGACGGCTTGCGCCCACATATGGATGCCGACGTAGGTGGCTTCCATCGGGTCGTTGGTCACGACGGTGTTGGCGTTCGGCAGGTTATGGGCCTTGGCGTAGGCGCGGTAGTCCGCCACAAACTTCGCGTTGGTCGGGTTGTCGACGGACTCGAAATAGTTCCAGGCCGCCAACTGACCGACCAGCGGTTTGGCGTCGATGCCGCGCAGTTCCTCTTCGCCGACTGAGAACGCCGCTACGGGGATATCGGTCGCCTTAATGCCTTGATTAGCCAGTTCTTTATAGAACGGGACGTTGGAATCGCCGTTAATGGTGGAGACCACGGCGGTCTTGCCCCCGGCCGCGAATTTCTTGATGTTGGATACGATGGTCTGGTAGTCGCTGTAGCCAAACGGGGTATAGACTTCCTGAATATCTTTATCCTGAATGCCCTTTGCATGCAGGAAGGCGCGCAGGATTTTGTTGGTGGTGCGCGGATAGACATAGTCCGTGCCCAGCAGGAAGAAGCGCTTGGCGCCGCCGCCGTCTTCGCTCATCAGGTACTCTACGGCTGGAATCGCCTGCTGGTTCGGCGCGGCGCCAGTATAGAACACGTTCGGCGACATCTCCTCGCCCTCATACTGCACCGGGTAGAACAGCAGGCCGTTCAGCTCCTCGAACACTGGCAGCACGGACTTGCGCGACACCGAAGTCCAGCAGCCGAAGACCACCGCCGCCTTATCCTGCGTTAGCAGCTGGCGCGCTTTCTCGGCGAACAGCGGCCAGTTCGAGGCGGGGTCGACCACCACCGGCTCCAGCTTCTTGCCCAGCACACCGCCTTTGGCGTTGATTTCATTAATGGTCATCAGCGCCACGTCCTTCAGCGGCGTCTCCGAGATCGCCATGGTGCCGGAAAGCGAATGCATGATCCCCACCTTGATGGTGTCGGCGGCCTGAACTCCCCAGGACAGGCCCATGCCGATCACGGTGGCGGAGAGTGCGAAAACCTTAAGCAGCGAACGTCTTTTCATCGTCTAACCCTCTCAATAGGTGTTCGTTTATTTAATGGGGTGAAGCCTGGCTTGCTGTAACCGGTGCAAGGTGATCTTTCTGACCTCCGCCTTGCTTTCGGCGATGTGGGTGGTCAGCTTGTGCTGCGCCTCCTCGGTCTGTTGCCGGAAAATCGCCTGTAAAATCTGGGCGTGCTCGCGGTAGGTGGCATCGATGCGGTCTTCGCGCGTAAAGTCGAGACGGCGGATGATGCGGATTTTTTCGGTCAGCTCGGTGTGAATGCGCGTCATCTCCCGGTTGCCGGTGGCGCTGACCAGCGTGATGTGGAAACGTTCGTCCTGCAGCGAAACCGCCTTGCCGTCCTCCTGACGCGCCTCGTCGATCCAGAAGGCTTTCAGCGCGGCGAGCGTATTCGCGCATTGCGCTGGCGGCAGCGCGCACAGGCGGCGCACCGCCTCGCGCTCCAGCAAGATGCGCAGGTCGTACAGCTCCTCGAAATATTCGAAATCGAAGGGCTTGACCTGCCAGCCGCTGCGGAACCACACCTCGACATAACATTCGCGCTCCAGTTGGAACAGGGCCTGACGCACCGGGGTGCGGCTCACCGCCATGCGTTCGGCGATCTCGTTCTCGCTGAAACGGTCGCCGGGCATCAGGCGAAACTCGAAAATGTCCTGCTTCAGCGCTTGATAGACCTTTTCAGCCAGCGGTTCCGGGCGGCCTTTGCCGCGTTGTGTGGGGATAGTCATCGTCGCTCCTTATTCCAGCCACAGCAGAACGTCGCCCGGATTCACCGGACGGCCCGCCTGGCAGGCAATGCGTTTAACCGTGCCGCTGCGGGGAGCGGCGATCGCCAGTTCCATCTTCATCGCCTCGACGATGATGAGCGTCTGTCCGGCCTCGACCACGTCGCCCGGCTGTACCTGTATTTTCCAGATATTGCCGCTGACGTCGGCGCAGACCGAGAAAGCGCTCTCATCCTCCTCGGCTATTTCCTCGGAAGCCGGGCCGGCGGCATGATCGGCTTCTTCCTCTTGCCAGAGCGCCACCTCGCGCGTGAAAGCTTCGGTCTGCCGTTCCCGGAACGCCGCAATGGATGCGGCGTTGTCGGCAAGGAAATGCTGATGCGCCGCGAAGTCGAACACTGTCTCTTCAATACGGATGCGCGCGCGGCCTTCGCGGAAATCGTCGCGCAGCTGCGTCAGCGCGTCTTCGCTCACCGGATAAAAACGCACCTGATCGAAGAAACGCAGCAGCCACGGCGCGTCGGCGGCGAACTGATCGTTTTTCAGAAATTTGTTCCAAATGGGCAGGGTGCGACCGACCAACTGATAGCCGCCGGGCGAATCCATGCCGTAGATGCACATGTACATGCCGCCGATGCCGACGGTGCCCTCATGGGTGAAGGTGCGAGCCGGACTGTATTTGGAACTCAGCAGGCGATGACGGGGATCGATCGGCACCGCGCAGGGCGCGCCGAGATAAACGTCGCCGAGGCCGAGGATCAGGTAGCTGGCGTCGAACAGCACGTCGCGAACGGCGTCGCGATTATCCAACCCGTTAATGCGTTGAATGAAGTCGACGTTGTTCGGCAGCCAGGGCGCGCTGGCGCGCACGGTTTCCCGGTAGCGGTCCACCGCACTGAGCGTGGCGCTGTCTTCAAAGGCCATCGGCAGCCAGACGATGCGCGATGGCACCTTCAACTGCGAGACGTCGCCGAGTCCGGCCTCCAGCTCCAGTAGCAGGGCGATCACCCGTTGCTGGCTGAGGATCCTGCCGTCGTAGCGCACCTGTAACGAGCGCACGCCGGGTGACAGCTCTTCGATGCCGGGCGTCGCGCGTTCGCGCAGCTGGTTCATCAGCAAATGCACGCGCAGGCGCAGCGCCAGATCCAGCACGTTGTCTCCGTACTCCACCAGCACATAGCCGTCGCCCGCCTGACGATAGGCGACCGCCGGCGTCGCTTGCGTAGCGGGCAGCGCCGCCAGTAGGGTGGCGGAACCCGCTTCGCTCGCCGCCAGCGGGGGCGGCGCAAAGTGCGGGGCGGAACAGGCGCGCAGCGTGCTGATGCTTTGCGTTTGCGCCTGCTCCAGCGCTACGGCCTCCTCAATGCCGATGGGATGGAAGAGGATACGGTCGCCCGGTTTCACCTGACCGACTTTCCATAGCTCCGCTTTGGCGATGGTCACCGGACAGACGAAACCGCCGAGGCTTGGGCCGTCCCGGGTCAGGATCACCGGGAAGTCGCCGGTAAAGTTGACCGCGCCGATGGCGTATTCGCAGTCATGCACGTTGGACGGATGCAAGCCCGCCTCGCCGCCGTCGGCGCGTGTCCAGGTGGGTTTGGGGCCGACCAGACGCACGCCGAGGCGGTTGGAGTTGTAGTGAACCTGCCACTCGCTGGCGAAGAACTCGTCGATCGCGTCCTGGGTGAAAAAGTCCGGCGCGCCGTGCGGGCCATACAGCACGCCGATGCGCCATTCGGTGCCGTATTGCGGCACCAGCGCGTAATCCAGCGGTTGCGGATCGCAGATGGGCGCAGGCGTGGCGCAGGCGGCCAGCTGCGGCTGCGAGATCGGCAGCATGTCGGCGATGCGCAGGGGGCGGCCCGCGTGTCCGCCGAACTGGCCGAGGGCGAAGGTGGAACGGCTGCCGAGATATTCCGGGACATCGATGCCGTTGCGGACGGCGAGATAGGTGCGGCAGCCCGACTGCGCGCGGCCGAGCGTCAGCGTCTGTCCTGCCCTGACGTCGATGGGCCGCCAGTAGGCTACCGGCGCGCCGTCCAGTTCCGCCGGGCAATCCGCGCCGGTCAGGGCGATCACCGCGTCGCAGTGAAAACGCATCGACGGGCCCTGCAGGGTGAATTCCAGCCCCGCCGCGGCCTCATGGTTGCCGACGATGCGGTTGGCGAGGCGGAAGGCGAAATCGTCCATCGGGCCGGATGGCGGCACGCCGATATCCCAGTAGCCGAGACGACCGGGGTAGTCCTGCACGGTGCTGAAGGTGCCGGGTTGCAGCACTTCAATCATGCTGGCGGTCGGGGTGAAGCCGTCAAGGAAGCGAGTCCACACGTCGCCGCGGTGGAAAGCGGAGGTCGCGACAATCTGGCGAAGATAGTCAAGGTTGCTGGCGATGCCATGCAACTGCGTAGCCGCGAGCGCCTGCTGCATTTTCTCCAGCGCCGCATCGCGCGTGTCGGCGTGCACGATCAGCTTGGCGATCATTGGGTCGTAATGGGCGGAGACCTCTGTCCCGGCATCGATCGCGCCATCGATGCGCACGCCGTCGGGAAAATGGACGCTGGTCAGCACGCCTGGACTCGGCTGGAAGTTTCTCAGCGGGTCCTCCGCGTAGAGGCGCACCTCGATCGCGGCCCCGTGCGGCGCCTGCCGCATACGCGCCCAGTCGAGCGGGTCGCCCGCCGCGACCCGCAACATGCACTCCACCAGATCGAGGCCGGTCACGCATTCGGTCACCGGATGCTCCACCTGCAAACGGGTGTTCACTTCAAGGAAGTAGAACGCGTCGTGTTCGGCGTCGTAGATGTACTCCACCGTCCCGGCGCTGCGGTAATTCACCCGTTCGCCGAGCCGTACAGCGGAATTCAGCAGCGCGTCGCGCGTGGCCTGCGGCAAGTGGGGAGCGGGGGTCTCTTCCACCACCTTCTGATTGCGCCGCTGCAACGAACAGTCCCGCTCACCGAGGGCGACGACCTGACCGTTGCCGTCGCCGAAGATCTGCACTTCGACATGGCGCGCGCGGTCGATGCAGCGCTCCAGGAATACGCCAGCATCGCTAAAGAACTGCTCGCCGAGGCGACGCACGCTTTCCCAGGCCTGACGCAACGCCTCCGCGTCGGCGCAGCGCGTCAGGCCGATGCCGCCTCCGCCCGCGGTGCTTTTCAGCATCACCGGATAACCGATGTCGTCCGCGGCGCTGAGCGCGTCTTCCAGCGAGTTCAGCAGCGGCGTGCCGGGCGTCATTGGGACGCCGGCGCTCGCCGCCAGCTCACGCGCGCGGTGTTTCAGCCCGAATTCGCCGATCTGCCGTGCGGTCGGGCCGACGAAGACGATGCCCGCTTCTTCGCAGGCGGCGGCGAACGGCAGGCTCTCCGAGAGAAAGCCGTAGCCCGGCCAGATGGCTTCTGCGCCGGTCTCGCGTGCAGCTGCGAGAATTTTGTCGATGCGCAGGTAGCTATCGGCGGGTTTGTCGCCGCCGAGCGCGATCGCCACGTCGGCCTCTTTGACATGCCGGGCGTTGCGGTCGGCGTCGGAGTATACGGCCACGCTGGTCACGCCCAGACGTTTCAGGGTCTTTATGGCGCGGCAGGCGATTTCACCGCGGTTGGCTATAAGTACCGTGCTGAACATGATTATTCGCTCCTCTGCGTTGCCAGCCAGCTGCGCCAGCCGCCGAATTCGGTAATCTCCAGCGCGTGCTCCAGCGCGGCCGGTTCACAAATAAAACCTTTCACCACGCGGCCGTCGGCCAGCGTTAGCGAGCCGATGCCGAGCGGCGGGGGGATTTCCGCCACGAACTCGCCGAAGCGCGCCAGCGGGATATCCCACAGTTCGACGGCGATGGCGCCGCCGTTGGCGTCGCGCAGCAGCCCCGGCTTCTTGACCGGCCCGTCAAGCAGGGCGAACAGGCGGTATTCGGCGGCGGTTTGCGTCTCTTCGATCAGGATCGCCTGACGCGTGGTGAGCTGATGGTTGAGCGGCATGCCGGTGAGGTGAGCGCCCACTACCGCCACGCGAACGTGTTCGGCCGACGGCGGCAGTGTGGCGCGGTCTTTGGGGTAAGCCTCGCCGGTGGCGCCGAGCGGCAGCGCGAGTTGTTGCTGCCAGCGCAGGCCGAATCCGGCCAGCGCGCGATCGTGCCAGGCGGGGGCGATCAGCGTGATGCCCGCGGGCAAACCGTCGTCACGAAACGGGCCCGGCAGCGCCAGCGCGGCGAGATCGGCCAGGTTGGTAAAGTTGGTGTAGGTGCCGAATTGCGAGTTATAGCGCACTGGCTCCTGCGTGATTTCCTGCAGCGTGCGGATGGTCGGGGAGGTGGGCACGACAAGGGCGTCGAACGGGGCCAGCGCCCGTTGAATACGGCGGGCGAGGTCGGCGCGCAAATACTCAGCCTGATAGGCTTCCACCGCGCTGTATTGCCGACCGCTGTGGATAATGCCGTACACCACCGGATCCATCGCTTCCGGCTGGGCCAGCATCTCTCCGACCGCGGCGGTGCGTTCGGCCACCCACGGTCCAGAATAGAGCTGTTCTGCCAACTGATGGAACGGCGTGAAGTCGATCGGATGTAGCGTGGCGCCGCTTTGCGCGAGATGTTCCAGCGCGCGGTGCCATGCCGCTTCGGCCAGGCGGTCGCCGAAAAAGGTCGGGTCGGCGGGGATGGCAAAATCGGGCTGCGCTTTGATCCCGGCCGGCGCGGAGCGCGGAGTGCGGCGTGAATAGGCGTCGTCGGCATCGTAACCGCCCGCGATCGTCGAGACGGTAAAAGCGTCTTCGACGGTGAGCGCGAACACGGACACGGTGTCATTGAGGCGGCAGGCCGGTACGACGCCGCGGGCGGAGAGCCAGCCCTTAGTCGGTTTCAGACCCACGATATTGTTGAACCCGGCTGGCACACGTCCGGACCCGGCGGTATCGGTGCCGAGCGCGAAGCCGACCAGCCCGCGAGCCACCACTGACGCCGAACCGGAGCTGGATCCGCCGCTGACGTAGTCGGGATTGAAGGGGTTATGCACCGCGCCGAACGGTGAACGCGTGCCGACCAGGCCGGTGGCGTACTGATCGAGATTGGTCTTGCCGATCGCCACCGCGCCCGCGGCTTTCAAGCGCGCGACGACCACGGCGTCGTTTTCTGCGGTGTACGTGGAGGCCGGACAGGCGGCGGTCGTCGGCCAGCCCGCGACGTCGATGTTGTCCTTCACCGCAAAGGGAACGCCGAACAGCGGTAGCGATGCGGGATCGCGCTGGTAGTACGGCAGCAGCGGTTCGATTTGCTGCCGCAGCTGTTCCGGAGTGGCGAGATACAGCCAGGCGTTATCCTGTTTATCCAGCGCCGCGAGGTGTGCTGCCAGCAGCGTTTCGATCCGCCGGGGATCGTGTTGGTAGCAGCGTCGCCATGCCTGAAGCGTTAAACCCAGTGTCGATGTCATGATGAATTCCAACTTGTATACAACATGGAATCCATAAAGCAACTTGCATGCCAACCATCAACATAATGATTTGGCTAATAAAAAATAATGGCATGATTTCCCGGCTCACCCTGTTGGTGTTTCATGGTGCAGCCGAAGCACCATGACGGNGGCGGGTATAAGAAAAAGGAATAATGACAACGCGGTCGTGGAGTGGGTGAACCGCGTCTGACGGCAAGCGCCGCCGCGCGCGGTCGGAACACGAGGCGCGGCGACTCGACGCTTCATTATCAGGGCCTGTAGGCGGCGCGGTTTCGTGGAGGTAAAAAATCCCCAAACGTACAGGCGGCATTGATGGCGTGACTTGCGCGTGGGTTTACGCCGCGCGTCCGCCGAGATACAGCTCACGCATACGCGGATCGTTCAGCAGCTCATTGGCCTGGCCGGTGAGCGCGACTTTTCCCAGCGCTAGCACATAGGCCCGGTCTGAGATGTGCAGAGCTTCCATGGCATTCTGTTCCACCATCAATATCGCCACGTTCTCTTCCCGGCGAATCGACTGTATGGCGTCGAAGACATCCGCCAACATCTTGGGCGATAGTCCGGCGGAAGGCTCATCCAACAGCAGGGTTGCGGGCCGGGGCATCAGGGCACGCGTTAGCGCCAGTATCTGGCGCTCTCCGCCGGAAAGCGCCGACGCCGTCGCACGCCATTTTTTGCGCAGCAACGGATAGCGTTCACACAGCTCTTCCATGCGTTGTCGGCGCTGCCTGTCCGGCAGAAACTGACCGCCGGTTTGCAAATTTTCCTTAATAGTCAGGTTATTGAATACGTTGTCCGTCTGAGGCACAAAGCCAAGTGAGCACTCACGAACTTTTCGGTGGATCGGGATTCGGCCCACGTCGCGTTCGTCCAGCAGGATCTGACCGCTGCGGGGCGTCAGATAGCCCGCAATGCATTTTAACAAGGTCGACTTGCCGCAGCCGTTGGGGCCGAGCAGCGTAACGATCTCCGCGTTATTCACTTGGAGGGAGATGCCCTGAAGGATGTCGATTCCTGGGGTATAGCCAGCCACCACATCGTGCAGCGTAATCATACAGCCTCCTGTTGTGTCTGGGCGCTGCGGCCCAGATAGGCGTCCAACACCTGCTGATTATTCGCCAGCTCGTCCGGGTGGCAGCTGGCGACGATGTGCCCGCGGTCCAGCACGATACAGCGCTGGCACAGCTCGCGGATGAAGTGCATGTCGTGTTCGATAATCACCAGCGACAGCCCTTCGCGATTCAGACGCCGTAGCGTCTCGACAATATCCCGTCGCAGGTTGGGGTGGACGCCAGCCATCGGCTCGTCCAGCATCAGGATCTGCGGATCGCCCATCAGCGCACAGGCGATGCCCAGCAGTTTCTTTTGGCCGCCGGAGAGCGCGGCGGCGGGCAGGTCGCGAACGGGGTTCAGCAGCAGCGCGTCAATCAGCGCCTGCGCCTTGGCGCTATCTTCCCGTTCGGCGCGGCGAGTCGCCGGGAGCGACAGCAGACTGCTCCAGAAACCGTGGTGGCGGGTTCCCGCCGCCATCACGACTTCCATTACCGTCATCTTTTGCGGCATCGCCGGGAGCTGGAAAGTCCGTGCGACGCCGGATCGGATGATGCGGTGCGTTGGCAGCTTATCAATCCGTTTCCCCGCCACGCGAATGGCGCCGCCGTCTATGGGGGTGAACCCCGAAATCGCATTCAGCAGCGTACTTTTTCCTGACCCGTTCGGCCCCAGTAAGCCGAGGATCTCCCCTTGATGCAGGGTGACGCTCACGTCCTCCAGCACGCGGTTGCCGCCGAAGGCCTTGCTGACATTTTCGATCTGCATCAGTGGCGTCATGACGGCATTCTCCTTAATTTTTCAGGCAGCAGTCCGCCGGAACGCCAGAGCAGGCAGGCCAGCAGGATAACGCCGACTGTACCCAGACGCAGTGCGCCGGTGATATCAGAACCAATTTGGAACAGGTCTTTGGCGAAAGGAATGAAGGTGTACAGGCATTCAACGACCAGAACGCCCAACAGCACGCCTGCGACATTGCCGATGCCGCCGATCATCACCATGCTCCAGATCAGGAAGGTTTCGGAGGGCAGAAGGTAATCGGGGCTAACATAGCTGGTGTAATAGGCCATCAGGATGCCTGCGGCGGCCGCGATCGCCGCGCTGCACATCAGCGTGCGGCATTTCAGCCATTGCAGGTGATAGCCCATACACGTCGCCAACTGAGGCTGCTCGCGCATCAGGCGCAGCGCCCGGCCGAAGCGGCTTTTACCCAGCCGATTAGAGACCAGCGCCACCAGCGCGACGGCCAGCAGGATCACAACGGCGAAAACCATCCCGTCCCCCTGTGTTGAACCGGTCGACCATAACGGGATGATATTTCCCAGCCCTTGCGCGCCGCCGGTCAGCTGGTCTTCGTTGATAGTGATCGTACGGATGATCTCGGCGACGGCCAGCGTGGCGATCCCCCAGTAATCCGCCGCCAGCTGGCGGCCCAGCACTGACATTCCTGCGCCAATCAGCATGGAAAGCGCCAGGCCGAATGCGCTGGCTTCTACAAAAGAGAGCCCGAGTCGGGCGCCAATCCCGGCGGAATAAGCGCCGATACCGACAAAGGCGATATGGCCGAAGTTCAGCAGTCCGGCATAGCCCGCCTGAATATTCAGCGCGAGCGCGATCAGGGCATAGATGCCGGTGATGCTAATCAGATGGAGCAGAAACTCAGACACGGCGCACCTCCCGGTTAAACAAGCCATAAGGACGCAGCAGCAGCGCCAGCAGCAGAATGACGAACGATGCCGCATTGATGTAGGTGACGGGAATGAACACCAGTTCGCTGCCGAACAGCCAGCCGAAGTCGAGGTTAGTCACCAGCGTTTCGGTGGCCGCAATCAGCAGTGCGCCGAAAACGGCGCCCAGCGGGTTACCCAATCCACCGAGGATGGCGGCGGCCAGAATCGGCAGCAGCAGATCGCTGCCCTGATTGACGTAGGCGCTGGAGTTGAGCGCCAGCATGGAGCCGCCGAGCCCTGCCAGCGTACCGGCGATGAAGTTGACCGTATGCACCAGCGCATCGGCGTTCAGGCCCGACGCGGCAGCCAGATCGCGGTTGCTGGCCAGCGCCCGAATGGAGCGCCCGAGCGAGGTATAAAACAGCAGCGCGCCGAAAGCGACCAGCAGTGCCAGCGTGACGCCGAGCGTCCACAGCTGGTTACGAGAGACGAAACTGTCGGCCAACGATAGCGTTGGGCTGAGCGGCAGGTTGTAGCTAACAGGCGACGA
Organism: Lonsdalea quercina subsp. quercina; assembly: GCF_000688695.1. GTDB lineage: Bacteria > Pseudomonadota > Gammaproteobacteria > Enterobacterales > Enterobacteriaceae > Lonsdalea > Lonsdalea quercina_D. The sequence continues at coordinate 257,227 of NZ_JIBQ01000005.1, forward strand.
TCCGGCGATCCCCAGAATCAGGGCGATCAGGATCATCGATACGGCCAGCGATCCGATCATGGCGCTTGCCGGCCCGGACTGCGCCAGGCGACGAAAGATCCCGTGATGCAGCAGCGTCGCCATCGCGCCGGTCAGCACGCTGGCCAACAGGATAGCCAGCAGGAAGGGGCATCCAATCCGCAGTAGCGCGGCCGTCATGAATGAACCCACCATCGCATATTGCACATGCGCCACGTTGGCGAACCGCACCAGCCCGTAGACCAGGCTAAGGCCAAGCGCGATCGGAGCAAGGTCCGCGGTGCGGAGCAGTGTATCGAGAATGAACTGAAGCATAGACTCTTCCTGAAAGGGAACCGGGGCGCGAACGCCCGCCGCCGTTTAGCGCAGTTCCTGAATCCCGTTAACGATTTTGACCTTCTTATACGGTTGGGTCTGGCGTTGATTGTCGGCGCCCAGATTGAGCGGGCCGGTCACGCCGTCGAAGTGGGGCGCCACGCTCTGCATCGCTGCCTGGAGGGCGGCCGGGTCGGTGCTGCCTGCCTTGTTGATCGCGGCGGCGGCCAGCGTAATGCTGTCGTAGGCATAGCTGCTGTAGGCGGACTGCGGGGCAGTGCCATAGCGCTGTTTAAACAGGTCGATGTACCCTTGCCCCTGATCGCCAGTACCGGCGACCTCCATCCCCATGCGGCCTTCGATGTACTCTGCCGGCGTATTGGCGGTGCACATGGTCAGATACATGCCGTACCACGGCGTCTTGCCGAGACCCAGTTCATAGGCTTCGCGGTTGAGCACCACCGCATCCTGACCGTAGGTGGTGTAGACGTAGGCGTCAGGCTTGACGCGGGAGAGCTGGCTGAGCTCGCGGCGGTAGGAGGATTGGCCGCCGGTATAGAGCATTTTGGCGACGACTTTGCCGCCCAGCGCCTGAAAATCCTTGTTGAACTGATCGAGCATGCTCTGGCCGTAGGCGCCGTTGGGCGCGACGAACGCCACTTTGCGGTAGCCCATCTCATAAACGTCTTTGGCGGAGAATCGCGTCGCCAAGTCGGCAAGTCCGATGACGCTGTAGGAGTATTTCCCGACGTTGCGCATATCGGTGCTGGAGGACGTGATGTTGATATGAACTCGCTGATTTTTGACCAGATATTGCCCAACGGGAAGGGTTACGCTGGACGAGAATTCCCCGGCGACCAGCGGTACGTTGTTGACCTGCGTCAGTTTGCGTACGGCATCAAGCGCGGTGACCGGGCTACCCGCGGAGTCTTCGATCATCACGGCCAGCTTCTGGCCATTGACGCCGCCGTGCGCGTTGACCTGATCCACGGCTAATTCAATCCCCCGGCGCATGTCTTCGCCGATGGTGGCGCTGACGCCGGTCAGCGGCAGAATAGCGCCGACGGTCACATCCGCCTGTGCGGGCAGGATAGCGCCGAAAAGTGCGCCGCCGAGCAGCGCTGAAGCTAAAAGAGCCTGACGAAAATGCACGGTCATACCTGTTTCTCCTGGTCGGAATCATCAATAAAGCGGAGCGGGTGTGGGCTTCATCCCTGGCGTTGTTATTAATCGTTCAGGCTGTCGCCGTCAGGGCGGAAACCCCCGCTATCCGGGGCTTCACCCAGTCAATGACAAAGTGAATGATGAAGTGAATACACTTTGCCAGAAACGTCGGAGCAATTGCTATGCCACCCTGGTCAAAAAATACTCTTTAGTGGAAACGGCGCGCGTTAATATTTCCTTCGGTTGACTAATATTTACAGTAATAACAAGCAATAACGTGATGCAGGCGAAGTTGGAAAACGCGACTTTTATTATTTATACGGAATACGAATAGATAATAAATAGATGGAATATAACCACTGTTTTGTACGAAATTGCTTCAGATTGGTGCATTTGGATTCACCGTTGTGCAAGGTTTTCATTGTTTTATCATTATCGCCTTATTTTCTGATTCTCGTTATTAACAAGGTTGGGATTGTATTTTCATTCTCGGTTTAATGTGTGGATAGAGGTGTATGCACATCGTCGTTGTGTTATGAATTCAGGCGTGTTATCAATTTAATTAAGCTCATTTACGCCGTACTTATATAGGGCGCTCATCCCCCAGAATACGGTAATCCATCATTTTAAATTCGGCGCCAACCCCGTGTCGGCTTTCGAGAGGAAATAACGTGCCGGTGAGTTCGAAAACAGTGCGCAGCGCAGACAGTGTGGAAAAAGTATATGAAGCGGTGAAGGCGCTGGCGATTGATTATCACTTCAAGCCGGGCGAAAGAATTAACGAAGTTGAGCTGGCTGCGCGTCTGGGCGTGTCCCGCACGCCGGTTCGCGAGGCGCTGAATCGTCTGGCGCAGGACGGCTTCATGAGCTTCGTACCTAACCGCGGTTTCTACTCTCGAGACATCACGCCAGAAGGCGTACACGACCTTTACGAGATGCGCGCTATTGTTGAACAGGCTGCATTCCGCCTGGCTTGCCAGCGGGCCAGCGATGAGGAGATCGAACAAACGGCGGCAATTTGGGAGGAGAGTTGCCGGGCGCTTCCAGCCCCGGAAACCATCTCGGATTGGACCAAAGTGGCTGAAGACGACGAGGCTTTTCATCTGGCGATAGCCCGCATTACGCGGAATAGCCGACTGTATGAAACGCTGGAGAGTTTGAACTCCCTAATCCGTTTTTTCCGCCGAATCGATCTGGAAACACCCAGCCGTCGTAATAATGCGTACGATGAACATGTCGATATTATCGATGCAATGCGTCAGCGTGATATCGAACGCGGCGCGGCGTTAATGGAAAAACATGTTTCGCTCAGCGCCGATCATGCTATTGCCGTGACAAAAGAAGGGCTGGCGCGTATTTATTTCGGCAAACGAGACCGTCTTAAATAACCCATCCGGGGGCATTCTGAATAACGCCTCCTGGATGCTCATAGGTGGAAAAAATAAATCGTTGCGCTCTTTTTCTTTATTCCATCGCATCACTGTCACGGCGCTGAAATAGCATTTGAGAGAAAAGCAGAGGATTTTTTAGCGTTATTGACGGCCAATGTCTCTGACGCCCGGAGCGCTAGGTCGAGAATGCGGCGTGTCTTAAACGGCGAGAACGCGTCAAAGAGAATGGCGCGTACTGAACAATTCAATGACCGCACGAATACGCCACGTTATCGACCGTTAGACGACGATAGTGGAATTTTGCGTTTGTTTTCGCGAGCAGTGTCGGTGGTCGAATGAGGGAGTTGGGTGCCGCCGCAGGCGATGCGCACATTCATCAAACCGAATCAGTTATGTCATTTTCAGGGGAAAATCATGAGTCAAATTCACTTTATCGGGGCAGGGCAGATGGCGGAAGCCATTATTCGGGCGGCGTTGAACAGCGGTAAGCTGGCGCACGATGCCGTGACGCTGGAAGATATCGACGCCTTAAGAATATCGACACTCACGGAGCGTTATCAGCTGACGTCGACTCTGAGTGAGGACGCCGCGCTGAAAAACGCCGACTATATTGTGATGGGTGTTCGCCCGCAGGATGACATCGCGGCGGTGTCTGCGCGTATCCGTCAGCATGCGGCCCCTGAGGCGACGGTGGTGTCTATCATCGCGGGCGTCACGCTGGCGACACTCACCGAACAGCTGGGCGAAACGCGTCCCATCGCGCGCGTCATCCCGAACACGTTGACCGATACCGGGTATGGCTACAGCGGCGCGGTGNTGAATGATCGGGTCGAAGAGGCGCCGTTGCGGGCATTTTTGGAAAGTTTCGGTAAAGTCATGGTGCTGGAAGAGCGGCTGCTGGATATTTTTACCGGCTTTGGCGTGGCTGGCCCCAATTACGTCTACTATTTCATCGAGTCGCTGGTCGATGCCGGGGTCTTGGCCGGGCTGCCGCGGCAACAGGCGACGCAAGTCGCCTATGAGAATCTGGTCGGCGCGGTCGCGATGCTGAATATCAGCGGCAAACATCCGCGACAGCTGCTGGATATCAATAATTCGCCCGCGGGCGTCGGTATGCATGGCCTGTATGAGTTGAACAACAGTGACTTCGCCGCCGGACTGCAGCGTAGCGTACTCGCGGCAGTCAAACGTACCACGGAACTGGCGAAATCCTAAGCCGTCCCCGCTCCTCGCCGCGGCGAGGAGCGCATTAATGTATGAACACTGCCCCTTCTATCGCGGCCGATCGTTATCATGCAAGGTATCGCTTATTGATTCGATAACGACAACGCATTAGCCCGCCACAGCGCAATTCTGTACTTTAGCCCCATACCCACACGCATGAGGATAAAGTGATGTCAGTAATTAACACCAAAGTTAAACCATTCAAAAACACGGCTTTCAAAGACGGTGAATTCGTTGAAGTGACCGAGAAAGACATTGAAGGTAAGTGGAGTGTGTTCTTCTTTTATCCGGCTGACTTTACGTTTGTCTGCCCGACCGAACTGGGCGACGTCGCTGATTACTACGACGAATTCCAGGAGCGTGGCGTAGAAATCTACTCTGTGTCTACCGACACCCACTTTACCCACAAAGCATGGCACGGCAGCTCTGAAACCATCGGCAAGATCAAATACACCATGATCGGCGACCCGACTGGCCAGCTGACTCGTAACTTCGAAAACCTGCGTGAAGCTGAAGGCCTGGCTGACCGTGGTACCTTCATCGTTGACCCGCAGGGCATCATCCAGGCGGTTGAGATCACCGCTGAAGGCATCGGCCGTGACGCTTCCGACCTGCTGCGCAAAGTGAAAGCCGCTCAGTACGTTGCCGCTCACCCGGGTGAAGTTTGCCCTGCCAAATGGAAAGAAGGTGAAGCGACTCTGGCTCCGTCTCTGGACCTGGTCGGCAAAATCTAAGCCTGCTTTCGCTAATCATCTATTGATACTTTTATCGGGTGCATAGCACCCGATTTTTTTCGCACTGAGGGATAATCAATGCTCGACAATACAATGAAAGTCCAGTTGAAAGCCTACCTGGAAAAATTAACCAAACCTGTTGAGTTAGTAGCGACGCTGGATGACTCAGCAAAATCTTCTGAAGTCAGAGAATTGCTGACTGAGATCGCCGGATTATCTGAACAGGTCAGTTTCACTGAAAACAACGACCTGCCAGTGCGTAAACCCTCTTTCCTTATCACCAATCCGGGTTCTCAGAGCGGTCCGCGTTTCGCCGGTGTCCCGATGGGCCACGAATTTACTTCGTTGGTGCTGGCACTGTTGCAGGTCGGCGGACACCCGTCTAAAGAAGCCCAGGAATTACTCGACCAGATTCGTGGTCTGGACGGCGAGTTCCATTTCGAAACTTACTACTCGCTGTCGTGCCACAACTGCCCCGACGTTGTTCAGGCGCTGAACCTGATGTCAGTGCTGAACCCGAACATCACCCACAGCGCGATTGATGGCGGTGTGTTCCAGGACGAAATCGAAAGTCGTAACGTCATGGGTGTGCCCACCGTGTTCCTGAACGGCGAACACTTCAGCCAGGGTCGTATGACGCTGAGCGAAATCGTCAACAAGATCGATACCGGCGCCAGCGCCAAGCAGGTTGAACAGCTGAATCAGCGTTCGGTCTACGATGTCCTGATCATCGGCAGCGGTCCTGCCGGGGCGGCGTCTGCGGTTTACTCTGCGCGTAAAGGCATCCGTACCGGTCTGATGGGCGAACGTTTCGGCGGCCAGATTCTGGATACCGTCGACATTGAAAACTACATCTCCGTGCCGAAAACAGAGGGCGCCAAGCTGGCGACCGCGTTGAAGAGCCACGTAGACGACTACGATGTGGACGTGATCGACGCGCAGACCGCTACGGCGCTGATCCCAGCCGCTGAGCCGGGCATGCCGCACCAGATTGAAACCGCCTCCGGCGCGGTATTGAAGTCCCGTACGGTCATCATTTCTACCGGTGCACGCTGGAGAAACATGAATGTACCGGGCGAAGACCAGTACCGCACCCGTGGGGTCACCTACTGCCCGCACTGCGACGGCCCGCTGTTTAAAGGCAAGCACGTTGCGGTCATCGGCGGCGGTAACTCCGGCGTCGAAGCGGCCATCGACCTCGCTGGCGTGGTCAAACACGTCACGCTGCTGGAATTTGCTCCGGAGCTGAAAGCCGACTCCGTGCTGCAGGATAAAGTTCGCAGCCTGCCGAACGTCGACATTATTGTTAATGCGCAGACGACGGAAGTAAAAGGCGACGGCCAGAAAGTGACCGGACTGTCTTATAAAGACCGCGTCAGCGAAACCGAGCACGAGCTGGCACTGGAAGGGATCTTCGTGCAGATCGGTCTGCTGCCCAACACCCAATGGCTGGAAGGGACGGTAGCGAGAAACCGTATCGGCGAAATCGAGATCGACGCGAAATGCGAAACCAGCGTTAAAGGCGTTTTTGCGGCTGGCGACTGCACCACGGTGCCGTACAAGCAGATCATCATTGCCACCGGCGAAGGGGCGAAAGCCTCGCTGAGCGCGTTTGATTATCTGATTAGAACGCAGTCGGCGTAATGGCCAATACGGCGCTGGGGCGCCGTGAATAAATCTCTCTTGTTGTGTCTGTGTCTGGAAAACCGCTCGGCTTCGCTGAGCGGTTTTTTTTCGTCTGTCTCCTTCGCGCGATCAGATCTTAAACCGCGTGTCTGCATTGGGGTGAGGAATTGGGGTGAGGGATAGCGGAGAGGGATAGCGGAGAGGGATTCGTCGCCCAATGTCTGTGCCATGGCTTCAAAACCCCTCCTCGACTCCTAGCCTTAAATCCGGCCTCAAAAGCGCCTACAGCGCGTTTTCAGGCGCTTTGACCTGTTTGAGAAAATAACATCCCCTCACGCCTTAAAGCGCGCTTAAGCGTGTTTAGAGCCGTGAGGAGGTCGCGCTTCGATCAGGATGATCGATTGAGCGATTAAAGGTCATCGCTTTTTACTTGAGTGAAAAGCATAAAGATAGGAGAAGCCGGAAAGAAATAGGGGGGCAAATCTACGAGGACCGAGGCGGGGTAAAACAGTCGATTCAGGCGCGGCGATACGGCGCGCCTGAATCGATGTTGTCGACACCGGCTAAGAGATACTGTCCCCATCGATAAATAACCGTATAAGCGCGTTTTATAGTGCTCTAAGGGGTGGGTAGACGACGGCGTTTTTCAGCGTGCTGGAGGGAAAATGGTAGCATTGCTTCTTTTTCTTATATCAGCTGACTGCTGTTATAACTTAATTTCTATTTTTAAATAAAAACGACCGTACCCCTTTTTTTTAAAATTCTAACCCTATATTTATTGGTATTTACAAGTGCTATTTTTTATAGGTTTTTGGGATAAGAACAGTCTTTGTTGGAAATGAATTAAAATAAATATTCACTAATTTAACCTATTTGTGTCAGCAGAGCGTAAATATGGGCTCAATTCCAAAAATAACTGATATGCCCACTAAAGTTTTATTAAATAAAACCGTTTATATAGACTCGCCAACACAAATAGGGATCGCATCATGAAACGCATTCATTCTTTTTTCAAAATCGCATTACCCGTTCTCTTTATACTGGTTTTGCCAAAAACGTTTGCCGCAGGCGGCGTTATTCATTTTACCGGGGCGATTGTTGAATCTCCCTGTGAAGTGGCCCCTGATGCCCAGCATCTCGCGGTTAGCTGCTTCCGTGCCGGGAAAAACCAGGTAATTCAGGTAAATAACCAATCACAGTCCAATATTTTGCCTCAGGATATTGGTTATGTGAAAACGACAACGATTCAACCGGGAGTGAAGTTTATGGTTATTAATTACAACTAATTCACCAAGTTAAAAAAGCAGGCAATCCCCTGACTATTTTAATAATAAAAAACTTACTCTAATAACAAAACTGTCAGGGACGACATTTACCCTATGTTAATCATCATGTTCCATTTTTAGTTATTAAAACCCCTCCTTAAAATAACGTAAATCGTGTTATTTCACTGATTAAATCGCACGCAAATTATTATCATGATTAATTAACGTTAAGCCAACGCAGCTCGCGACAACATGGAGACGCGTGACCGGATTTTTTTCACACGCCGACGATGGTAATGCTCTGCCGATTATTTTATGCCAAGCCTCCCTTTTGCGCCTCCTCGCTTCCCCTTCATCGGGACGTCATAGGAATGGCGTTATGTTGCGATGAGACGATGACCCAGATCGAGACCTTGTCATCTCGTCATCTCGTCTTGTCGTCTTGTCTCGTTTAAGCGCTCTCCCGCAAAGCGGTCATGACGGATGACGAGGGGATGGTTGAATCGTCATTTGCCGCTGCTGTTGGCAAGGGAAAGACACAACGTTTTTCCATGACAGGTTATTCGACCTCGCGATCAGAAAAAGATAGCTAAAGTGAATCTATTTCCTCTCTTTCTGCCAGGTAAATAACGGGCTTATTTCGCATTTATCAGCCGAATAAAAGAGTGATATTCCTGGAGGATACATTACCTATAAGCTCTGTTTATTAGCTTCCTTATTTTTTAATAAAATGATTTATTCTTGGTGATTTATTTTAATTGGTCTTATTTGTCGTTTCTGTATATTGAATTATTTCATCATGACTAGCGCGAAATTAAAAATAGTATTGTATATTATCAAAATATAACCGTTACATTACCTATTCAAAACAATAATCCTATTGACATTTTTCACACATAGCGAGGAGAGCACTATGGCAACTGAGAGTGAGGTTGTGATTTATAATGGCTATAAGATCCATGTCGATAAAAACATATACGACCCTGAACTAAAAACGGCCATCTTTATAAATGGGGCTTTAGCCACGTCGTCTTCATTTCTTATTTGGGTAAAACACCTAAAAGGAAAGGTAAATACGATACTTTTCGATTTCCCTTTTGCGGGCAAATCCAAGCCGTTGAATGACTCATTGGATATCATCACGAAAGAACAGGAAGTGGATATCATCAACTTCCTGATCAGGCGTTATCGGCCCGAGATCATCATGTCCGTCTCGTGGGGCGGGCTGGGGGCGCTGATGGCTGCCTCACAAAACAACGACATCCTGGAGATGGCTGTAATCGCATCCTTCTCCATGACGATCAATGAAAAAATGGAACGTTATATTCTCAAAGCCCGTGACTACGTTTATCAGAAAGAGTTTGAAGCGGTGGCTAATCTGTTGAACAACGAGGTGGGAAAATACTTGCCGAGATTATTTAAGAAAACCAATTTTAATCACGTGGCTCATCTGGATGAGCATGAATATCGGCAGGCTTGTTTTCACCTTGATCAAATCCTGACGTTGAGGGATTACGATTACGAAAAATTTATTAGCAAGATATCAATTCCGGTCATATTTATTAATGGTGAAAAGGATGAACACACAACGAGTAAGGAGGTTAAAAACCTTGGTAAATATCTCGACGATGCTCGATTCTATACTCTAAAGGATGCCGGTCACTTTCTTGACCTGGAGAGTAAAGCGGCTGCTTTAGGGGTGAAATCGATATTCGAAGAGATTTTTATTAACCAACAGGAGTTCGTATGAATTTGTTTTTGGCGACCCTTGGATCGTCCGGTGATGTCTTTCCCTTTATCTTGATTGGCGAGCACATGGCCAGACGTGGCCATAAGGTATTTTTGTGTACTAACCCTTATTTCAAACGTCTGGCCGAGTCTCGCGGGCTGAATTTTATCAGCGTAGGCTCAACGCAGGAATATATCGCCGGGGTGCATTCGAGAGCGCTGTGGGATAGAAAAACGGCTTTGGATACTCTGTGCCGTTATATGCTGAAACAGCAGGATGAGATGTACCAGCAGTTAGAGAGCATGGTCGACAGCTCCTCTGTGCTGCTCACGTCGCTCTGGTCTTTTTCCGCCAAAACATTGGGAGAGCAGAAAGGATGCTGCACTCTTCCGGTACGCGTGGGGCCATCGACGTTTTTGTCGTGCTACAACCTGCCGCAGCATGGAAAACTGGCGCTGGCGAACAAGCTTCCGATGACGCTGCGCAAAGGGATGGTCTCGTTGTTCGAAAAAAAGGTGCTCGATAAACGGTTCTGCGCCGAGGTCAACGCGCTCAGATCCCGCGTGGGCCTGGCGCCCGTCAAACGGATCCTGTCGCAGTGGGTTCATACGTCTCCCGACGGTCTGATCTGTCTTTTTCCCGAGTGGTTCGCCCATCCGCAGCCAGATTGGCCGCGCAATGCCAACCTTGTGGGGCTGCCCTTGTTTGAAGCGGAGAATGCGCCCGTTGATGAAGAGCTGGGCCGCTTCCTTGAACGTGAAACGGTGTTGTTCTCTCCCGGCTGGTCGCTGCAGTTCGATGAATATTTCTTTAATGCCGTTATCGCCGAAGTGACACGTCAGCAGCGGCAGTGTCTGGTTGTGGGGGTGAACCCGGAGGATGTCCCCGCGCGGCCGGGCGTTTTAGTCAAAAAGGAGGTCGATCTGGCGGCCTGCCTGCGTCACTGCGTCGCCGCGGTGCATCATGGCGGCATCGGCACCATCTCGCACTGTTTCTACCAAAGCATTCCGCAGCTGATTTTCCCCAGCGCGTTCGATCAGTTTGATAATGCCTACCGGGTTGAACAGTTAGGTTGCGGCATTCAGGCCAAAAGCCGCCTGCCGGAGAAATTTTCTGACGATCTCGCTCGCGTGATGACCGATGAAAACATGCGTGAGCGATGCCGCCGTATTCAGGAGAAATACGGCGACAAAAATCACTGTCTGGAGAATGTCAGGCATGCGCTGGAGCAGGCGCATCAGCGCCATGCCTCCTGAGCCAGCAGCGTCGCTTACAGGTGGCCGGACAATCGCTGATGCATGTGGGTACTGTGAGCGTCCAGCCCGATGATCGACACGCGGGTGTTGTAGCGCTGATAGCGATTTTCGATGGCGTCCAAAGCGGCCACGCTGGACGCGTCCCAGATCTGTGCGAGAGTGAGATCGATGGTCACCTGCTGCGGGTCTTCGGCGTACTGGAAATGTTCGAACAGATCGTTACTGCTGCCGAAAAACAGCGGGCCTTTCACGCGGTAACACACTGACTTTCCATCTGCGCTGACTTCCCGCTCGGCATCGATGACGTGAGCGACGCGCCGGGCGAACAGCAGAATGGCGAAGATGACGCCGCCCGCTACGCCAATCGCCAGATTGCCGGTCCATACCGTGGCAATGACGGTGACGACCATGATCAGGGTTTCGGACAGCGGCATCCGCCGCAGCGTCGCGGGCTGCAAACTGTGCCAGTTCACCGTTTTCAACGCGACGATCATCATGATACCGGCCAGCGCCACCATCGGGATCTGCGCCATGATGTGGCTTAAACTCGTCACCAGGATCAGTAGAACCAGCCCCGCCGCCACGGTGGAAACCCGGCTACGGGCTTTACCCATCTCGACGTTGACGACCGTCTGCCCGATCATCGCGCAGCCTGCAATCCCGCCGTAAAAGCCCGCGAAGATATTGCCGATGCCCAGACCCCAGCATTCGCGCTGTTTACTGGAGTGCGTATCGGTAATGTCGTCCACCATTTTGGCCGTCAGTAGCGACTCCATCAGCCCGACAAACGCCACGCTGAGCGCCGTCGGCCAGATGATGGACAGCGTTTCCAGATTCAGCGGCTTGGTTAGCTGGGTGAATCCCGGCAGCCCCGCCAGCATCGGTCCCGCGTCGCCGACGGTCGGAACGTGCAACCCGGCCAGCAGCGCGATGGCGGTGACGACGACGACCGCCATCAGCGGCGACGGCACGCTTTTGAGCAGATACGGCAGCAGGACGACAATCGCGATCGTCGCCGCGAACAACCCCCAGACGGCGGGCGACTGGCCCAGCACGTGCGGCACCTGCGCCGCGAAAATCAGTATCCCCAGCGCGTTGACGAAGCCGAGCATCACCGAGCGCGGAATATACCGCATCATGCGCGACAGGCCGACGAGCCCAAACACAATCTGAATGATCCCCGCCAGAACGACGGCGGGCAGAATATAGCCCACGCCGTGGGCATGCACCATTGGGCCAATGACCAGCGCGACCGAACCGGCGGCAGCGGTCACCATCGCAGGACGTCCGCCCAGCACGGAGAGCGTGAGGCACAGCACGACGGAGGCGATGAGACTCACTTTCGGGTCCACGCCGGCGATGACGGAAAATGAGATAACCTCGGGGATCAGGGCGAGTGCGGTGATAACCCCGGCCAGGCATTCACGGGTGAGTGCTGAGGGGGAACGAAATACGGCGGCCACCGAAGCGGGTCCGGCCGGGGTTTTTACTGCGGTATCGGAAGATGGCGTCATAGCGTTTTTTTAGTGGTTAAGGGGAGTCACGAGAAAGCGGTAGTGAAAAGCATAATTTATCGTCGGGATAAATGATACCGCGTTGGCGAGGAAGAGAAGGCGGCAGGGGGGAGCGCCCCGCCGCCGTTGAGTGCGACGGTTAGCGCAAATCCACCGTCAGTTCCGGCGTGCCGAAGCCGATCAGTTTGGCATTCGACGCCTCAAAATAGTCCTGCCAGAAGGTTTTCAACTGCTGTAAGACTTTCCCTGAACGATAACTGTTTTTCGCATGGACATCGATCAGGCCGGCGCCCGCGACATAGACGTTCGCGCCGCCAAAGTCCGCCAGCAGCCCTTGCCGCGTTACGCGCTGTAGCTCGTCCTGCGGTGAGAGTTCTCGGATGGCCTGCTGGCGATAGAAACTATCGAAATCGCTGTTTTCCAGCATGTCCGAGATCAGCAAAATCGTGGTCTGCGAAGACGGCGTGTGTTGCAGATCGCTGGCGATGTGCTTGAGGCTATCGAGAATTTCGCTTTTGGCGATACGGGTTTGACTATCCGCGAAGCTCGCGGCCATGTGTCCGCCGAGGGTCTTGGCGAAGAACTGCTGTTGCTGAACCAGACAAGCATCCAGCGATTTAAGGCTGTCCATCCCGATGCCATTACGCGTCTTCTTATCGATGAACGGCATTTCCAGCCGTCCGTCGAATACCCGCTTCATGTAATTGTCTTGCAGCAGCGCTGAGAACTGGTACAGCAAGACGCGATCGCCCGGCTGCACGAAACGCAGCACCTGACTCCAGGTGGATTTTTTCAGTTCAAGCGGGACCGTGACCGTCTGGTCGACGATGATAACCAGCTCCCGGCCCGTTTCCGCCGGGCGATACTGCGCCATGTGCGCATAGTCATAGCAACTGGGGATATCGTTACGCGGCGCGGCGGAGGCCACGGCGCTAATCCCCAAGAGCAGCAGGGCAAGACAACGTTTCATGACAATTTCCTTGTTCTCTTCTACTACGCGCGCGCTTTATTGAGAATGGCTTGGACACGTTGGCGGCTCGTCAGCGCATCCAGAGACAATTCCAATGCTTTCGCCACCTGCGCCAGCTCTTCTTCGCTCAGCGTCGTCAGGTCGCCGAGGGCTTCGATCTGTGCTTTTGCGTCGCGGTCGGCAGGGGCGGCGGGCGAGGTGTCAGACTTTGCCGTCTCCGCGCGGCTGACGGTTTCCGGAGCCGGCGAGGCGATGACCGGCGCCGTCCGCGGCGCTGTGTTCGGAGTCTGCTCATGCGACGGGTTATGTCGGTTGTTTTCGCGATCGGACTGCTTGCCGTGCACGTAGTCGTCGAAGGTCGGCATTTGCGACAGCGGTTCGCTGCGGCCGTTTTGCCGCTGCATCATGAGCCGGTTTTGCAAGGTGGCGAGCTTCTGCTGAGCATCGCGTTCCACGCGTTCGCGGCGGGCGGCATGGTAGGCGGCGAACTCATCCGAACCGCTAAAGTTACCGATATATTTGGCGGCTTTGGCGGAGTCGATGCCCGCGAACGAGCGGAAAATCCCGATGAGGATCCCGATCAACTGCACGCCCACAAAAATGACAGAAAGGATGATGAAGGTCAGCTTCGAGGCGAAGACGCGATTGCTGGCGACTTCGGCGACGGCCTGTTTGTCCGCGGCATGGTTGTCCTCGACCGCGGCGGCAGGCAGTTCGAATGGCGAACCGCCGCTTTCTGCGCCTCTCTGACTAAACGGGGACGTGTTGACGGCCTGGGTCTCCATCGCATTAATCGTGGCGGCGCGAATAAAGTAGGCGCCAAAGGCGAACGTGGTGATCAGGACCAACGCGACGAAGGTGCACCAGTACTGCGGCTTGACCTGAACGCCGTGATTGATGCGGTTCAGGATCTGGATGTAGTTCGGTTCGTTGTCGTCGTCGCGGCTATTTTCCAGCGTGATCCGGTGGCTGCTCATCAGGTCTTTGGCGGTGCCGCTGTGGCGGGCTTCAGAGTGCCAGTAGCGGATTTTTTTCAGCAGCGTGTTTTTGTGCAGCTCCGCCCCCATCAGATGGGTGGCCGGCACCAAAATGACCCCGATCAGGACCGAGATGACCAGCGCGGAAAACTCAGCCTGATTGGCAGAGATGTTGTTGGCGATAAAGGGCGACAGTACCAGCGCAAAAATAAAGGCTTCCAAAATCACCAGCGCGATGCTGCACAGCCACAAAATGATGCCGGTGGGTTTGCGCCCGCGCTCCTCGACTTTATCGAGATAATCGACACAGCGACGATAAAAGCTTGCATCACGGCTGGTGGTTTGGTGATAGGCATAATATTTGGCGCACAGAGCTTCTTCCGAGGGATACCACGCTTTCTTGCCGGTACCTGGCCGCCGGGGTTCATGGCTGCGTGACAGGCGAGCGATATGGCCGATAAGCGGAAAGCTGGTGGCCAGATTGAGGAAAAAGTAGCTGACATTGTTCCACCAGCGGATCACCACCAGCGTGAGCGCCATCAACCCGAACAGGGGCCAAAAAATGTAGCGATAAGTCGCAATGGCCTCGGCGATAGTCTGAAATAATTCCATATCGTTATCCTTAAATTAGCTGCGTGCTGGCGTGTAGGCCGCCATATATTCTTGGTTGTCGCCGTTGCCGAAGTAGAACAGTTGGCCCTGCTGACTTTTAGGCTGGTCTTTCGCGACCAGCAGATCGATGCAGGACAGGCTTTGCTGCTGACCGTCCTGGATGTAAACGCGATAGAGAATGTTGTCTTCGCCTTCCCATGCGTTTGCGACCGCCTTCAGCGGCGCATCGGCCTTGCGATTGTTATTCATGTAGTGGCGCGTGATATAGACCTTGGGATCTTCCGTCACGCTGGCGTTTTCCCGCAATACGCGCACTGGAGACAGCGTGACCAGATGGCCGTTCACCAGCCCGGCCCAGGCGCGGCCGTTCATCCCCGGCAAATATTCTCGCGTTTCATGGACGTCAACCGGCTTGCCGCTGGCCAGATTTCGGGCTTCGCCACTGACGCGTACCGTGTCGGCGATGCAGCTTTTGGCGACCACGCTGGCATGGGCTTCCCCGATCAGGCTAAATCCACGATGCTGGGGTTTCAGATTGGCCGCGAGACTCGGCAGATTGGCGTTGACCGCGTCACCGCCGAAATCGACGTAATTTTTGCTCTCAATCGCTTTCGCTGGCCGCGGGACTGATGGCGCCGAAGGGGGAGATATGGCGGGTTCTGTCTTGNGGGGAGCGCTCTTCGCGCCAGTGGATGGACGCTTCGCTACGGCGGTCGATGCACTGGCCGTGCCGTGCTCCAGATAACGGGGATTATTGCCTTCCTGCTGTAAACGTTGTTTCAGCAGGGCTTCGTTCGTGAGTCCGACTAGCTCCACCCGGCGGTTGGCGGCGCGTCCTTTGTCCGTCTCGTTGTCAGCGATGGGCCGTGACGATCCCGCGCCCTGAAAATACAGGCGGTTGGCGCTGATGCCTGCCTGTTCCAGTACACGACCGACGTTGCGTGCTCGCTGCTCGGATAACCGCTGATTCAGGCTGGCGCTGCCGGTTGCGTCGGTATGACCCACAACCAGCAACAGTCCGGCATCGTGGCCTTGTCCTGTTGTCATCGCGGCGGCAAGCTTTTTCACCTGACGCAGCCCGTCGGGCGTCAGATCTGCGCTCCCCGTTGTGAACATGGCGCTATCTTCCACCAGCGCGACGACCCCTACCGTATCATCGCCGGATGACCGATCGGTTTTTAGCGTTTGTGTACTGATCGTAATTTTTTCATCGGCGGCGATTTGCGCCAGCGCTTTTTCTCTGTTTTGCCAGACATTGCCGACGGCACAGCCAGCGATCCCCCCGATGATGCCGCCCGCGACGGCTTTTTGCGCGTTGCGTGTGGCGAGATAGGTTAAGCCGCCGCCCAATGCCGCGCCACCGATACAGCCGATAGCCGTACCGTAGGACTGACCCATATTGTGCAGGCTGGAACAGCTGGAAGTTAAGGAGACAATCATGGCGAGAACGGTAGCTTTTTTTAAATGCTTCACTTTCAAACTCTGATCCCCAGACGTGGACCACCCATCCATAGTGTAAGTGGCATGTAATAGAAGGTAAAAAACAGTCAGGATGAGTATGAAAACATGAATGCAGGCTTCGCGCTATCGTTTTACGCCCGAACTTTTCGCCTGCCAGCGCCGTGAAAATCGTTTCATTTATCGCACGCGCCACGGGGGGAACTAGCGTGTTGTGAGAGGGGATAAAATGGATAAACAGCGAGAGCGTGGCGCCTCGGAAACAGAAAAGAACGTGAGCCACCCGCAGAGATAACACTGTACTTGGGAACCCAGGGAGAGAGCCTCTCCCCGATATGCGCAATCCCAGTCATAACGCGTCAGGGCCGTCCTGCCGCCCAACGAAAACAGCGTCTTCTTTCGTCGAGCGGATAGGTGACATCACCATGCCATTCACTCGCCCCCCTAATATCGGGTATTTGACCCCTGCTTTTTCGCCCGTTGGCCGATTACTCTTTAAACAAAGCACATGGGTGAGTCAAAAGGGGAATCATGCGTGGTTTGACTCACGTATTGACGGCTCTTAGGGCGGTTAAGTGATGCTCATGAGGACAGGAAGAAAAGGCCGGCGAATCAGGACATCGCGGGTTTTTTCTTAAAGTGCGCTCGGTCAGCCTGAATCTCCACATACCCGGCCCTAAAGGGGGGAGGGAGAGCGATGGTCACCCTGACAGGGGAAGGGGATACCGTAACAATGTGAGGAGTAATGAATGGAAATTTCTGTGACTCAGTCAACCTTCAGGCCCATCGCCGATCTCATTGAATCAAACCGGCGTGAACACATGTCTTCTTTTGCACGACTGGCGGACGTTTTGCTATCGCTTGTATGTGTTCGTCCCTCATCTTCACAATGTGCTGAAATCATGGCAGAACAGCTGAAGATGTCGTTATACGAGATTATGACGGACTCCAGTGAGACGGAGATAACCTTATTAAGCGGGATAACGCTCTCGGTGAATACTCACGAAAAAAAGGCAACACTGAGCAACCCGAACGGACCCGAGGTCAATGTCCCTTATGGTCTGCTACTCTCTGCCTGTCTCAATGTTCATCCACTGCCCGTCCAGCCAGATGGGTTCTATACCAGTACCACGATACATTACGAAAAAAATTCGCCCGAGGAAGAAACGGAGCAATTCATCGTGGACCAGATACGGGGATCATGCAGAAATACCACCGTGGCTTACCGGGATGAAGACAGTCGAGAATACCTCCATCTGAATGGAGACAGGCTGCAATGCCTCGCCGATGCGTTAATCGAACGCAAAAAATGCGCGGGAACGTTTCTGGATAAAAATGAGAGCGCTACCCTGGTCATTACGGAGGTAAATGGGGCAGCTCGGCTGAGTCAGAAAGGTATTTTCCGAATCGCATCAGTATGCAATCAGGGATTTGTCTCTTCATTATCTAACAATGTCGCTATGGGCGTTCGCGATCCTACGGGGACGATCCGGGTGGTTGACGGTAGCACCATGCTAGATGCTCTGACTCATGCGGGAGTACCCATGACGTTATCAGCCCACTTGCTTAATCGAACATCTTTATCGAAAGAGTCCCGCGCGAACCATACTCTGGAAGGGGAGGATATTACCTCGACATGGTCTGACGTGGACCTTCCCGTCTATGACGTCATTAAGCAGGAATGGGAATGTCATCAGTGCGACGTCACACTTTCTGACTTTCAGAATGGAACGGCCCGTCTCAGCGTCAGTTTCCCTACGCCATAATGAGCGTTGCTCTATCTCTGAGCCCAAGGCGGCTGTTGAGGTATCCATGAGCCAGCGCATAGCGCGGTAAGTGCAGTCGCCTTGGTATGAGATAAACAACGGAGATAAAAATATAACTATATGAAAAATTGATCTATTTATCGCTCTCCATGGTGGTGAATGTGAGGGCGAGTAGGATCCTGGCTGAAATGGCAGGGCTTCACTCTCTAAAATGCCGCGCGATAACCTTTTCTCGTTCAGCCCCCCTCTTGAACACCGCAAAGAACGCATTAATCTAGCAAGACAGAATGATGAGGTTTCCGGTGTAGTGGGGCGCAGGCTTTGCCAAAAGCCATCCGCTGGCATGTCCTGTCCGACCGCCGCTTCTCGACTCATTCTGCTTGCCCGCTCATTCGATGGACGCGCGAAATCGTACGCGTTTCACACCCAAGGTCAGGACTATCCAAGGAGACGTTATGCCGCACTCTTGCCCGGCTCGCCAATTGCGACTCGGTTTGTTCGTACAGCCGTTGGGTCATCATGTCAGCGGCTGGCGCGTCACGGAAACACTGGGGTCGCCGACGGATATCGACTGGCTGATCCGCATTGCCCAAAAGGCTGAGGAAGGCACTTTCGATATGTTTTTCGTCGGCGACGCGCTGGCGACGTCCATCCATCGGCTGCCTTCCACGATGGCGCGGCTGGAGCCGTTAACGCTGCTGGCCGCGCTGGCCGTGTCGACTCGACACATCGGTCTGGCCGCGACTGCCTCGACGACCTTCAGCGATCCGTTCACGCTTGCCCGCAGCTTTGCCTCTCTCGACCATATCAGCCGTGGCCGAGTGGCGTGGAATGTGGTCACCTCCTATTCCGACGATGTGGCGAAAAACTTCAGTCAGGAAAATATGCCGCGCCACGCCGATCGCTATGAACGTGCGCATGAGTTTCTGGAGGTTGCCTTCCAACTCTGGAACGCGTGGCAGGAAGGCGCGGTGGAGCCGGACAAACAGAGCGGGCGTTACTTCGTCGATGACAAGATCCAAGCTATCGATCATCGCGGCAAACACTTTCAGGTACAGGGACCGTTAAACATCTCTCGTTCGCCCCAGGTGCGTCCGGTGATTATCGAAGCCGGGTCGTCCGCCGACGGTCAGAAAATGGCGGCGGCCACAGCGGAGGTGGTGTTCACCGCCTCGGCTTCGTTGGAAGAGGCGCAGGCGTTTTACCGCAGCCAGAAAGCGCGGGTGGCTGAGGCGGGCCGGGATCCGGCTCAGGTGCTGATCCTGCCGGGAGTGATGCCGATCGTCGGGCGTACGCGGGACGAGGCGAAAGCGACCTGGAAGCAGCTTAACGCGCTGGTGGATATTGATAACGGCCTNCGTCAGCTGTCGGCGCGGTTTGGTCTGGATCTCAGCGATTACCCGCTGGATGGGCCGGTGCCAGAAGCGCCGCTCGGCGAAGGTAACCAAAGCCGCGTCAAGCTGCTGACGGATCTGGCCAAGCGCGAAAATCTGACCCTGCGAGAACTGGCCGCGATTGCGGCGGGATCGCGCGGCCACCGCGTGGNGGTCGGCACGGCCGAGGATATCGCCGATGATTTTCAGCAGTGGCTGGAGCAGGGCGGCGCCGACGGCTTCAATATCATGCCTGCCGTGGTACCGGAGCAGCTGGATCTGTTTGTTGAGTTAGTGATCCCGGAACTGCGTCGACGCGGTCTGTTCAGGGAAAAGTACGCCTATGCGACCCTGCGTGAAAATCTGGGCCTCCCTTCCCTCAATGATTAGCTTCACCGCGCGGGCGTTGTGCGTCCCATGATGCTCTTCCGTGCGATCCCGAATGCGCGGCGGCGACAGCGATAGTCCCCGCCGCGCTCGGGTCGGTGGCGACGCCCGCTTGTCTCTAGACTCCGCGATCTTTCTCATGCCCGAACTGTCAGCGGATGCCACCGCATTCGTTCCCCCGGCCGTTACCCAAGGCTGGCTATCCACATCCATAGTGGCAGGGTGGCCATTGACAGCAGGGTCGTGAGGCAAATGGCGGAGCTGCCAATCTGGATATCCTCCTGCGTGCGGGCAAAGCCGAGCACGTTGACGCCGGAAGGGTTCGCCGCCATCAGCACCAGCACGCCGCGCGGAATGCCGTCGATGTGGAGCAGCAAGCAGGTTAGTAGCACCAGTAACGGCATGAACACCAGTTTAGCGGCGGCGATGCCGACGGCGTGGGCGCTGGGACGCAGCCGGTAGCCGGAGAGATTGGCGCCTAGCACGATGAGCGCGCAGGGCAGGGCCGCCTGCGCCAGCCAGTTCGCCAGTTTCATGCTCCAGCCGGGCAGCGTCAGATTCGACAAATTGACCGCCGTCCCCAGCAGCAGGCCGATAATCATCGGGTTAGCGAGGCTGGCGACCAGAATCCCTGGCTTGAACGGTTCGTTGCCCGCGAAGCTGTCATAGAAACTCTGGGCGCTGAACAGCAGCAGGCTGTGCACGGCGAGGACGGTAAACAGCAGTATCAGTCCTTGGCTGCCGTACAGCCCGGCGACCATCGCCAGGCCGATCAAGGCATTGTTGCCGAAGGAGGCGGTCAATCCGAAGGGCGTTGGTCGACCCAAGCTGCGGTGAGCGAAGACATTGACCGCCGCGAAGATGAGCAGCGCCGGAACGAAGTAGGCGGCGAGCAGCGTGGTGTTCAGGCCATCGTGCAGCGGCGCCGCGATCATGCCGGTAAACAGGACCATCGGCATGAACAGCTTGAAAGCCAGCCCGCCCAACGCCTTGTTGGCGTGGGGATCGAGCGCGCCGCGGCGGGCCAGCGCGTAGCCGAGCAGGATCAAGAGGAAGATCGGCAGGATCGTTTGTGGAATCGCCACGGCGGAAACCCCCTGTAAAAAATGGCGGAAGGTTATTAATAGCGACTCCGGCCCCGGTTGTCAGCGCGACTTTCGACGCGTCAGGGCCATTGGCATACAAATTGCTAACTTTCTATAACCTATTGTTAAGCGTTTGATGGGACGACGACGCCAAAATGCCAACGAGGTTTGCCTATGCCGTCGCTCAACCTGCGTCAGATCGAAGTCTTCCGGGCGGTGATGATCACCGGTTCGATCAATGGCGCCGCTCAACTCTTGTATGTGTCCCAGCCCGCCGTCAGCCGCATGTTGTCTCATACCGAGGCAAGGATCGGCTTCCAGCTCTTTGAACGCGTCAAAGGGCGGTTGTACCCTTCGCCTGAGGCGCGCAGCCTCTTCAGCGACGTCGAGTCGGTCTACCGCGATATTCAGCGGGTTAACACCACGCTGCACAATCTGGTCCAGCAGCGTCACGGCGTATTGCGCATCGCCAGCAGCCCCAGTCTGGGGCATCAGCTGGTGCCTGACGCCATCGCTGCCTTCCGACGGTGCAACGAAGACATTCTCGTCAGTCTGGAATGTCTGCGCCATGTCCTGCTGCGCGACAGGCTGCTGGATCAACAGGCCGATCTCGGCATTTCCCTGTTTCCTATCGATCACCCCAATTTGCGCGCGGTGCCGCTGAGCTATATTCGAGTCATGGTGGTGTGCCCGGCGGATCATCCGCTGACGCGCGTGTCGGCGAACGAGCTGCCCGACGCGCTGGCCGAGACGCCGTTTATCGGTTATGCCGCCGACACCCCTTTCCACAGCTTCATGAAGCAGGCGTTCGAACGCGTGGGATTGCCTTACCGGCCCAGCATCGACGTTGACTCGCCGCATCACGCCTGCGCGCTGGTGAAGAACGGCAGCGGTTTTTCGGTCGTCGATGAGATCTCATTCCGCGCATCCGGGTCCGAGCGGATGGCGGTGCTGCCGATCCTCAACGAAGAACGCCTCACGATCAGTCTGGTCCACCTGCGCCGTGAGCCGTTGGCGCAGTTTGCGCAGGTCTTTGTCGACACCCTGCGCGATACGCTGGAAGAGGGCGGTTTTCACCTGTTCAACCTGGATTAACATCAGGTTAATCCTGACCGACAAATAGGCATACGACAGGGGCTGCCGTAACTCCCACAATGGCCCTACACCCTGTAAATGGTTTACCGACATCCGGTCGGTTTTGTGGAGGAATACGGCATGCGAGACATCGTTATCGGCGGCGCCCAGTTGGGGGCGATCCAAAAAAGCGACTCAAGAGAAAGCGTGGTCCAGCGCATGCTGGCGCTACTGGAGCAGGCCCGGCAGCAAGGCTGCGAGCTGGTCGTTTTCCCCGAGCTGGCGCTGACCACCTTCTTTCCCCGTTGGTTCATGGAAGATCAGCAGGAGGTGGATAGCTGGTTTGAACGTGAAATGCCGAATGACGCGACCCGCCCGCTGTTTGATTTCTCCCGCGAACACGGCATCGCGATCNCCTTCGGTTATGCGGAGCTGACCCCGGACGGCCACCACTACAACACGTCGATCCTGACGGATCGTCAGGGCAACATCGTCGGCAAATACCGCAAAGTCCATCTGCCGGGGCACGTCGAGTTCGACACGCAGCGCGACTTCCAGCATCTGGAAAAACGCTATTTCGAGCCGGGCGATCTGGGTTTTCCGACCTGGGAAACGCAGGACACGATCATGGGCATGTGCATCTGCAATGACCGCCGCTGGCCTGAAACCTATCGCGTCATGGGGCTGCAGGGCGTTGAACTGGTCACGCTCGGCTACAACACGCCGTCAGTCAATTCGCAGAATCGCGGCGAGGGCGAGGAACACCGTCTGTTCCACTCCGAGCTGTGCATGCAGGCTGGCGCTTACCAGAACGCGACCTGGGTGGTCGGCGTCGCCAAGGCCGGGGTGGAAGATGGTTTCCCACTGATGGGCGGCAGCGTCATCATCGATCCGAACGGGTTTGTGGTGGCGCGCGCCAAAGGGCAGGGCGACGAGCTGATCGTGCACCGCTGCGATATGGATTTATGCCAGTTCGGCAAGACCACGATCTTCGATTTTGCCCGTCACCGGCGTATTGAGCACTACGGCATCATCACCCGCCAAACCGGCGTTGAGCGTTCCTGACCTGGAGAGCAAGCCATGCGCACCGTATACCTGAATGGGGAATTTGTGCCGGAGAACGAAGCGAAGATCTCGATCTTCGACCGTGGCTTCACGTTCGCCGATGCGATCTATGAGGTGACGGCCGTGTTGCAGGGCCGGTTAGTGGATATTGAACTGCATCTGGCCCGTCTGCGCCGTTCGCTGAGCGAACTGTCGCTGTCGCTCCCGCTGGATAATGCCGCGCTGTTGGCGATTCACCGTACGCTGATCGCCCGCAACGATCTGCAGGAGGGCCTCATCTATTTGCAGGTCAGCCGCGGCGTGGAAGATCGCAACTTTCAGTTTCCGCCCGCCGGGACGCCGCCGACGGTGGTGCTCTACACGCAGTCAAAAGCCGTGATCGGCAGCCCGATGGCGACGCGCGGCATGCATATCATCAGCCTGCCGGATCTGCGCTGGGGACGTTGCGACATCAAGACCACGCAGCTGCTGTATTCGTGCCTGGCGAAAGAGCAGGCGCGCGCGCAGGGCGCGGACGACGCCTGGCTGGTGAAAGACGGGTGGATTACTGAAGGCACGTCCAACAATGCATTTATCGTGACCCGCGACGGCGCGGTGGTGACGCGGGCGCTGTCGCACGCGCTGTTGCCCGGCATTACGCGGGGTTCCCTGCTCGCGCTGTTGAAAAAACAGGGGCTGCGTTTCGAAGAACGCGCCTTTGCGCTGGATGAGGTCCATCGCGCCGCCGAAGCGTTCATTACCTCCTCCACCTCGTTCGTGTATCCGGTGGTAACGCTGGATGGCCAGCCGATCGGCGACGGTAAACCTGGGCTGCTGGCCCAGCGGTTGCGCCGTCTCTATATCGATCAGGCGCTGAGCGCTTTGACATAACCGGACGGCAGGCCACGGCTTCCGGCATACCGCTCTCTTTTAACGTGACCACACAGCCAGTCCCGACACCATTTATTGCCCTTTTAAGGAGTGTTGAGAATGAAAACGTATCCATCCCGTTCCTTGATTGCCTCTCTGCTGTTGCCGATCGGCCTGAGCGCCTCGCTGCTTTCCCCCTCTGCGCTGGCCGCAGAGAAAACGCTGCATGCGGTCATGTCATCCTCTCTGCGCGTGCTGGATCCGATCGCGACCACCGCGCAGATCACCCGTAACCACGGCTACATGATTTACGACACGCTGATCGGGATGGATGAACATCAGGTTCCGAAACCGCAGATGGCCGACTGGACCGTGTCTCCCGACGGTCTGACATATACTTTTACGCTACGCGACGGTCTGCTGTGGCATGACGGCAAACCGGTCACGGCGGCGGACTGCGTCGCTTCACTCAAACGCTGGGCGCGCTACGACGTGGGCGGCCAGCTGATGATGAAATACACCGCAGGGATTACCGCCACCGGCGACAAAACGCTCGTCCTGACGTTGTCCAAACCGTTTGGCTACGTGCTGCAGTTGTTAGCTAAACCTTCCTCCGTCGCGGCATTCATGATGCCGGAGCGCGTCGCCAACACGCCTGACGGCAAGATGATCACCGATTACACCGGTTCCGGCCCGTACAAGTTCGTCGCCGGCGAATTCGATCCCGGCAACCGCGTGGTCTACGAGAAATTCCAGCAATACGTTCCGCGCAAAGAGCCAGCCAGCGGCACGGCGGGCGGCAAGGTGGTCAAGGTCGATCGGGTGGAGTGGATCAACATGCCGGACCGCATGACGGCGATCAACGCGCTCTCCTCCGGCGATATCGACTTCATCGAACAGCTGCCGATCGATCTGTTGCCGATGGTGCAGGCCAATCCGGATCTGAAGTCCGGGGTGCTCAGCAAGCTGGGATCGCTGACCGGCGGACGCATGAACTTCCTCTATCCGCCGTTTGATAACCCGGATATTCGCCGCGCCGCGCTGCTGGCGATGAGCCAGAAAGACGTGCTGGATGCGCTGGTGGGCAATCCGGAGTACTTCAAGCTGTGCGCCTCCGTCTTTGGCTGCGGCACGACGCTGGAGACGCAGGAGGGCGGCGAATCGCTGCTGAAAGGCGGCGATATCGACGCGGCCAAGGCGCTGCTGAAAAAAGCGGGCTATGACGGCACGCCGGTGGTGATCATGCAGCCGACCGACGTGCCCAGCCAGGCGCCGCAGCCGGTGGTCGTGGCGCAGGCGCTGCGCAAGGCCGGATTTAACGTCTCTTTGCAGCCGATGGACTGGCAGACGCTGGTGTCGCGCCGGGCGAATCAGAATTCGCCGTCGCAGGGCGGATGGAACCTGTTCTTTACCTACTGGAACGCGGAAACCATCTGGAACCCGGTGGTGAATCCGATGCTGGACGGCGGGGGACGACAGGGCGCCTGGTTCGGCTGGCCGACCGATCCGAAGATAAATGACCTGCGCGTAGCGTTCGCGACCGCCACGGAACCCGCCAAACAGAAAGCGATTGCGGTGGAAATCCAGAAACACGCGATGGAACAGGTCAGCTATATCCCGCTCGGCCAGTTCTATGATGTGGCGGTCTGGAGCAGCCGCATCAGCCACCTGATGACAGGGCCGTCCACGGTGTTCTGGAACGTCGAGAAAAGCGACTGATTACTGTGTGATTAATGCCTTCGGAGGTCTCTATGCTTGGTTACTTCATTCGCCGCGTTCTGGCGGCGATCCCGGTGATGCTGGTGGTCGCGTTGTTTGTTTTCCTGCTGCTGCGGCTGTCACCGGGCGATCCGGCGGCGATTATCGCCGGCGACATGGCGACCCCGCAGCAACTGGAGGCGATCCGCGAAAGTCTGGGTCTGAATCAGCCGCTGTATCAGCAGTTTTTCGTGTGGATTTCGCAGCTGCTGCGTGGGGATTTCAGTACTTCTCTGATGGCTCACACGCCGGTGCTGACGATGATCGGCCAGCGGCTGGAGCCAACCCTGAGCCTCGCGCTGGTGGCGATCGCTTTCACCATTTTAATTTCCGTGCCGTTGGGCGTACTGGCGGCGTGGAAGCACGGCAGCTGGATCGACAATCTGGTGATGTCGACGTCGGTGCTGGGTTTTTCGGTGCCGGTTTTCGTCATCGGTTATGTCTTGATCACCGTATTTTCGCTCGAGCTAAGGTGGCTCCCGGTGCAGGGATTTAGCAGCATCACTCGCGGCGTGGGGCCCTTCGCCCAACGCATCGTGTTGCCGGCGCTGACGTTGTCTTCGGTCTATATCGCGCTGGTGGCGCGCATGACCCGGGCCAGCGTGCTGGAAGTCCTGGGAGAAGACTATATCCGCACCGCGCGCGCCAAGGGGCTGGCGGAGATCCACGTGCTGTTCCGGCACGCGCTGCGCAACGCGATGATCCCGATCCTGACCGTGATCGGCACCGGCTTCGCGCTGATGATCTCCGGCGTGGTGGTGACCGAAAGCGTGTTCAACATCCCGGGGCTGGGACGGCTGATCGTCGACGCCGTGCTGGCGCGCGACTACCCGGTGATTCAGGGCATGATCCTGCTGACCAGCGGGGTGTATGTCATCATCAACCTGTTGATCGATCTGTCGTATGCGATCAGCGATCCACGTATTCGTTACTGAGGGCCCGGCTATGAGTAAACCCGATTCTCTGACCCTGCCTGCGCCTCGGCATCGATGGATCAGGCTGCCGCGCATGCCGCTGACGTCGGTTATCGCGCTGGTGATCCTGACGCTCATCGTGGCGATGGCGATCTTCGCGCCCTGGATCGCCAACCACGATCCGGTCGCGCTGTCGCCGGCGATGCGGCTGAAACCGCCCGGCGCGGAATTCTGGCTGGGGACGGACGCCTACGGACGCGACCTGNTTTCGCGCATTGTCTACGGCGCGCGCATTTCCCTGATCGTCGGTGTGGGCGTGACGGTGATGAGTGTGTTGATTGGCCTGCCGCTGGGCTTGCTGGCCGGGTATTTCCGCGGCATTGATGCGCTGATGATGCGGGTGATGGACGGCCTGATGGCGATCCCCGGTATCCTGCTGGCGATTGCGATCGTTTCCCTCAGCAGCGCCGGGATCTGGACCGTCATGGTGGCGATCATGGTGCCGGAGATCCCGCAGGTGGTGCGGCTGGTGCGCTCCCGGGTGCTGTCGACGCGTGAAGAGCCGTATGTCGAGGCGGCGGTGCTGATGGGCACCTCGACGTTCAAGGTGCTCACCCGGCATCTGATGCCGACTACGCTGGCGCCGCTTATCGTCCAAAGCACCTATATCTGCGCGTCCGCCATCCTCACCGAGGCGATCCTGTCGTTCCTTGGCGCGGGCATCGGCACGGAGATCCCAACCTGGGGCAACATCATTTCCGAAGGGCGCGTGTACTTCCAGCTTAAGCCTTCACTGGTACTGTGGGCCGGGCTGGCTCTGTCGCTGTGTATTTTGTCGATCAACCTGCTGGGCGATGCGGTGAGCGATGCGCTCGACCCGCGCCTGAAGAAAAGGGGAGCCGCATGAGCGAACACCAGAAGGACATTCTGCGCGTGGAGAACCTCTGCGTGAATACCGCCCAGGGCGCGCCCATCCTGCAGGGCATCTCCTTCGAGATCCAGCCGGGAGAGACGGTCTGCCTGGTCGGCGAGAGCGGATCAGGCAAGTCGGTGACGTCGCTGGCGACGCTCGGGCTGTTGCCCAAAGGCGCGCTGAGCGCGACGGGCGGACGTATCCTGCTGGACGGCGAAGATGTCTTGCAGGTCAGCAACGCGCGTCTCAAGGCGCTGCGCGGCAGCCGCATGGCGATGATTTTTCAGGAGCCGATGACGGCCCTCAACCCGGTACTGACGGTAGGAAGACAAATTGACGAGGTGTTGCAGACCCATACGGAGCTGAACGCTCAGGCGCGTAAGGCGCGGGTGATGAACGCGCTGTCTCAGGTGCACCTGCCGGACATTGAGCGGGTGTACGAGGCCTATCCGCATCAGCTGAGCGGCGGTCAGCGTCAGCGCATCATGATTGCCATGGCGCTGGTGCTGGAGCCGCGTCTGCTTATCGCCGACGAGCCGACCACCGCGTTGGACGTCACGACCCAACAGCAGATCCTTAAGCTAATCCGCGAGTTGCAGCAGAAGCATGGCACGGCGGTGCTGTTTATCACCCATGACATGGGCGTGGTCGTGGATATCGCCGACCGCGTGTGCGTGATGCGGCAAGGACATATCGTGGAGTCGGGCACCGTACAGCAGGTGCTTTCGGCGCCGCAAGAAGCGTATACCCAGGCCCTGTTGTCGGCGGTGCCGAGTCTGGCTCCCCGGGCGGCGCGGCGTGAGGCCGCCAACGCTCAGGTGGTGCTGGACGTTGTGGAGCTGGGAAAAACGTACTCGGCGGCGGGCAGCGCGTGGTCACTCTTTCGAAAGCGGCGAAAAGGCACGCGCGCCGTGCACGACGTGTCGTTCATGCTCAAGCGCGGCCGTACGCTAGGCATCGTCGGGGAGAGCGGTTCCGGCAAGTCGACGCTGGCGCGCTGCGTGATGCGTTTGCTGACGCCGACCTGCGGTGCGGTGCGGGTCACCGGCAAAGATATTTCCGAGCTGACGCCGGTGGGGCTGAAGCCGCACCGTAAGCGAATTCAGATGGTGTTTCAGGATCCTAACCGGTCGCTGAATCCACGTATGAGTATCGGCCGAAGCCTGGTGGAAGGGCCGGTCAATTTCGGCGTGCCGTTCGCGCAGGCCTGGGCGCGTGGTCAGGAGCTGCTGGAGCTGGTCGGGCTGCCGGCGGACGCTATCGACCGATTTCCGCACCAGTTTTCCGGCGGGCAGCGGCAGCGTATCGCGATTGCCCGCGCGCTAGCGATGGAGCCTGATGTCATCGTCGCCGATGAGGCTGTGTCGGCGCTCGACGTTTCGGTGCAGGCGCAGGTGCTGCAACTGCTGGCGGATATCCAGGCGCGCATGCAGGTCGCCATCTTATTCATCACCCACGACTTACGCGTGGCCGCGCAGGTCTGCGACGACGTGCTGGTCATGCAGCACGGTCAGGTCATTGAATATGGACCTGCGGCCGACGTGCTGGCTCATCCCCAGCAGCCCTATACCCAGCAGCTGATGGAGGCGGTCCCCGGTAAGGGATGGGACTTCGCCGCCGGACGGAGACTATGACCATGACCTACGATCTGTTGTTCCTCAACGTCACTGTGGTTGATGGCACGGGCGCCGATCCGTATGTCGCCGACGTCGCGATCCGCGGCGATCGGATCGTTGCCATTGGTCAACTGGCCGGACACAATGCCGGGCGGACGATCGACGGCGACGGCCGTTGCCTGATGCCGGGATTTATCGATGTCCACACGCATGACGACACGCATGTCATCCGCACGCCGGACATGCTGGCGAAGATCTCCCAGGGCGTGACCACGGTGATCGTCGGCAACTGCGGGATCAGCGCGTCGCCGGTGGTATTGCCGGGCGCGCCGCCGGATCCGATGAATCTGCTCGGGGAAAAAGACGCTTTTATCTATCCGACCTTTGGTGACTATGCCGACGCCGTTGAAAACGCCCGTCCCAGCGTCAACGTGGCGGCGTTAATCGGCCATACGGCGCTGCGGGCCAACGTGATGGACCGCTTCGATCGTTCGGCGACGGCATCTGAATTGGCGAGGATGTGCGAGGCGCTGGAAAAAGCGCTCGATGCGGGCGCCATTGGTCTCAGCTCCGGGCTGGCCTACACCAACGCCAAACAGGCGCCGGAGGCCGAGATGCAGCGACTGGTGGACATCGTCGGCGCGTACGGCGCGCTCTATACCACGCATATGCGCAACGAACATGATGGCCTGCTGGATTCGCTTCAGGAGTCATTTCGCACCGCCCGACAGGCCGGCGCCGATCTGGTGATTTCCCATCTTAAGTGCGCCGGTGCGGGCAATTGGGGGCGTGCGCCGCTGGCGCTGGCCGCGCTGGAAAAGGCGGCTGACGAGCAATCCTGCAACTGCGACTGTTACCCCTATTCGGCCAGTTCCACCACGCTGGATGCCTGGCGCGTCGACGGCAAGATGGAGATCTTCATTACCTGGTCCGATCCCCATCCGGAAATGGCCCGGCAGTCGCTACAGGCGATCGCCGAGCAGTGGGGCGTCGATCAGTGGGAGGCGACGGAACGCCTGCGCCCTGCGGGGGCGATCTATCACATGATGAACGAAGACGACGTGCGCCAGATCCTGGCGCATCCGCTATCGATGGTCGGCTCAGACGGGCTGCCTAACGACCCCAATCCTCACCCACGGCTGTGGGGCACGTTTCCGCGCGTGCTGGCGCATTACTGCCGGGATCTAAAGCTGTTTGGCCTTGCCGAGGCCGTACGAAAAATGACGGGGCTGTCCGCCGCGCGCTTTCGGCTGCAGGATCGCGGCGTGGTCCGCGAAGGGGCCTTTGCCGACGTGACGCTCGTGGATATGACGACGATCCAGGACGTGGCGACCTACCGCGATCCGTGCCGGATCGCGCCGGGTATCGATCTGGTGGTGGTCAACGGCGTGGTGAGCTACGAACAGGGTCGCGTACAGCAGCGGCAGGGACGGTTGTTGAAGCGGGCGGGCACCGCATAACCAAAATGAGACTTTGGCAGAGACGTTGCCGTTTCGCTGAAAAATATCTCATTAATGCGAGGGTTATCGACGCACTCGTTTTATCATCAGGAGGTCTGATAGACCTCCTGATGATCAGTGCTTGATTAAAAAAGGAATGTTTAATCGTAATAATTTCTTATTTCACGTCACTCGCTCGCTACGATTTCATGAATAATTAATATAGTGTGTTTAATCACGTTGGCATATAAACAGATTCAACTCGAAATTACCTTGGTATTTTCCAATCTTCTTTATATTTAAAACACATTTAGGTCAATGCGTTAACGGCGTAATGACATTTCATCTTGTGTTTTAATATGTTTTTATTTCGAACAACTATACTTTTATCGATATTTAATTCGATGGTAAAGGTCTGTTTGAATATGAATAATGATCCTGTTAAGAATTATACCGGAATTCAGGTTAACCTCAGAACATTGACTATTTCCGATAAGACTATCGAGTCCCTACATCGATTGACCAATAACTTAGGCGACTGTTACGAAGAGGAAGTCTGCCCGCTTCCCAATACAATGAATGAAGAGAGAGCAGCCGTTGAATTAGTATCGGGGTGGCTAAACTTAGATAAAGAGGAAACATGGGGTTATGTCGGTGAAGGCTCATCAATAGGTAATCTTCAGGGGATGTGGATGGGTATGACCTTGATTAAGGACGCCACCCTGATATTCACAGACCAGGCTCATTACAGCATTCCCAAGTTTGGCTCAATACTTAAGTTTAAAAACGTCAAAGTGATAAAGACCACGCAAGAGGGAAGTATTGATATCAACGACCTCGCCGCACGCATTACCGAGAATGAGAAACTCGTGGTTGTTCTTACCGCCGGTACGACGATCACGTCTGCCTACGATGATATAAACCGTGTTCTCGCTACCTTAAAAGATAAACATTGCCCTTTTTATCTTCACCTGGATGCCGCGCTGGGTGGGTTTATCCTGCCGTTTATCAACGATGAGGATTTTCCTGACCGGTTAGATTACACCTTTGCCAATCGCTCAATTTCATCACTGACCGTGAGTTGCCATAAGGTCATCGGCGTTCCTATGCCATCGAATATCTTTATTTCCCGTTGGAAGGTTTATGAGGCGTTTAAAAAACAGGTCAATAAAATAGAATATTTTGAAAATAAAGATGATGTCACGGTCTATGGCAGCCGGGATGGTTTTCGCGCTGGGGTGGTGTATGAACGGCTGAGCAATATTAAAAAAAGCGAAATTGCTGAATGGGTGAGCCAGGGTATTTCGCTGGCAAGCTATCTGGCCGATAAAATAAGTACAACGCTAGGAATCAGGAATACGTTCTCGGTTAAAGGCGGATTGGCGACTGTTTTTTCCAAACCAGAATTTGATCATCAATTCAGTCAGGATGCCTTAAAAAGGATCGTCCAGCGATATCGACTGGTCAACGATGGGCGATTTTATCATATGTACCAAATGGCTCATATGGATAAGCGTATTTGCGATGAGTTTATTGATTTTTGTCTGAGTCAGCGTGAGTGTATAGACATATCTTATCAGCATGATGCTCTTCAATGATCGCCTGCATCATTGATGAACTATTTCCAGCGACGAGCATAGAATGAGAACTGAATACCTTTTCATAATAATCCGGAGACGTCCACCGTCTCCGGATTATGCTATACCACTGACGTGTCCAGGTCAGTGATATGCCTGGTCAGCGTGTCACTTTGCAATCCGATATTATCTCCCAATAAAGTTATCGAACTTTGTTACTAAGTTTGTGCTTTTGAATTTATTTTCATATTTAATTTTTTTAATTTTTTCTTCCAATATATCAATGTTAGGTAATTTATTCCCGAGTGAGCGAATGATATCCCTTAGTGAGATATAGTTCACTTCGGCCTCGGACATATAGTCGCGCTTCAGTTTTTTATCTTCTGGACATTGGCTAATCATGTCTTCAAGAATTTCTAATGCTCTGAGCGCACTATTGCCAGTCCGTTTAGCGACATCGTTGGTCCGGGGGCTTTCATGCAGTGGCTCAAGCTCTTTCGCTGCAATATCTAACGCTAATAGCCCCTTATGCCAAAGTGGGTTTGAAAGACTCGCGCCAGCTTTGGTGATTTTAGCGAGTGTTTCTTGTACCTGAGTAAACTTCTGATCCTGATTCTGGATCTTTGTCAGAACCACTTTGGTGGCACTAATATCAGTCAGAAGACGTTCGTTCGCCGAGTTTTTGGGTAGCGTTTCACTACGCGCCTCCAATTGAGCAAAACGGTCGGCAATGCCTTTGGAATAGGGGATGACATACCGATTGATGCCAGAGATGGTGACGCTTAATTCCATTAACTCTTCTTTGATAGCGCGATTTTCTGAGGATGCTTCCGCGAGTGTCTTAATTCTTTGTTCATAATCATCCCGACGAGTGCCGGGCAGTAAACTATTATTATGCGACGTTAACTCGTCGATGTCTTTCTGCTGGGCAACACTATTTTCGATGTCATGAAGTTTTTTTTCAATTAATGCGATGACGTCACTCTGTTTAGTTAATGTGTCAATTCTGTTGATGAGTGTGATCTCATTTTCTGTGAGATTGTTTTTTGTCTGTAGCTCTTCTTTTAATTCCATTGCTTTTGACTCCGCCTGAGTCAATAACAATGGAGGTTGAATATTTTCGTGAGTTAATAAATTTAGCGTTGTTTCCTTATTCGTCTCTGACTCCGGCACCGTACTGAGGCATTGTGCCCACATCTCTACCTGTCGGTAAATAATGCTAAGGTTAAGCGCATCAATTTTTGTTTGGTAATCGGATTTCCTTTGGCTAACTGGCAAATTATCAATGTGTTGTTGTTGCCGCTGGGCAATACTTTTTCGAGGGTAGGATAAAATATCAAGATCACCGATCTTGCTCCCCTCATCCAGATATTTATCTAACTCGTTTATCGAGTTTAATGTCTGATACGCCGCACTTGCTCGTTCGATGATTGCAGTTCGGTTTTCTATGATGGGCAATAAGTGGTTTGCCTTCAAAAAAAATTGCTTGAGAGAGGCTAATTCAGAATTCGGTCGGAGATTTGAATTTTCAAGCAACTGCTTAATTTCGTCTTCGTAATGTGTCAGTGTTGAAATGACTTTTTCAGCCTGCTGATGTAAATCCGACTTTAAGTTTGTGCTGCCTACATACCACGGGTTGGCTTCTCGAATGTTCTCCAGGAGTCTATCCCGTACAGCCGTGAGCTGGTTTGCTCCAGCTTCGTCTAGCTTATTTCGCTGTTCGTTAATCTGTTGATATAGCTCTTCAGGAAACTTCTTTGAGTCATGAATTTCTTTTTGCAACTCTGTGATGAAAACAAGATGTTCCAGCTGTTGTTGTATTTCGCTAACTGTTTTCTGGTTTCCCTCTGGTACGACAGATTGATATTTTACTTCGTTCATCTTAGCCAGATGAGCGATATCAAGGTCAAGATCTGGCATTTCTATAGCCAGTTTGTCTCCAGTTAGAAGGGCGTATTTTTCAATCAGCGTATTCAATGATGCCTGATTAATCGATTTATAGGTGTTTTGTTGTTCGGCCACAAACTCGCTTAGCTGATCGATGGCTGCCTTAATACGAACATCATTCGGCGTGTAAGATGTACCCGGCGGTGAGATGAGGCTTTGGAGGTGCGCAATTTGCTGTTGATACTGTTCAAGTTGATGGGCTTGTTCGTCAAGATTGCCATTTTCGTTAATACCGCGTTCTGTCAATGCGCGGCTTTGGTCTAACGCGGTGGCCACCATAAACTCATATTTGCTGGCGATCTGGGTCTCGGCATCAAAGGAAACTCTATTTCCATTGGTGGTCAAAACAGCGGGGTTTAGTTGATAAACACCCGAATGACTCTGTGCATCTTCATCCACTTTTAAGAGCATGTAGCGATCAGTAATACAGCTCAAAATAATGTTATTGAGCGGTGTGTTTGAGTATGAAATATCGGGCAGTGAATGATCATCTATGATGATAGTGAAAGGGATTTGAGAAGGCTGATGTTCTACATCAAGTGTACCACCAGGATATCTGAAATCGAACGTCATTGTGCGAGCTTTATCTCCTTCCATTAATTCGATTAAGTCTTGCAAAGAATGCCAAATGGTTTCTATCGAGTGTGTTTCTTCACTCGAAACGGCTGTATTGTTTTTATGATAAATTTTTTCATAAATTTCACGCAGCGACTTCTCTTTATCCTCAATATTAATACCGGGTAGATTATTGAGTAGTTTAATAAAGAAATTCTTGAATGCTTCCCAGCCTTCAAGTTTGGTCGCACCTTTGATATCTCCGGTCAACATGGCGTGTAACTGTGTCTCGTTGATAGTGGGTCCGTTGTCGATAATTGCCATACTCATGATATTTGTCCTTAGTTGGTTAAAAACACCATGTTGCAAAAATGTAAAGCGAACAACTATCAGGTAAATAAAGGAGTCTGTTTATTTTTCTAGAGATTAGGGTGAATGATTTAATTCATAAGGCCGAGACGGCGGACGCAGTTCAGTAGTTCTGTGACTTTATGCACGTTAAGCTTTCGCATGATATTCAGTCTGTGTGTCTCAACGGTTTTCACACTTATGCATAGCTGTTCGCTAATGAGCCGATTGGTATAACCGTCTGCGATCAATCTGAGGATCTGCTTTTCACGCGGAGTGAGAATCTCAGGGCTGTCATTTTTGACGCTCAACGCGTTATTGATGGCTACGCGGTTGAGCGCAGGGTCAATATAACGTTTATTCACAGCAACGGTTTGCAGCGCGGCTAATAGCACCTGGCGACTACTATTTTTCAAAACATAGCCCATTGCGCCAGCTGCAAGCGTGCGTATTGCCATTAACTCTTCAACGTGTGCGGTATATATCAGAATCGACATTTGTGGCCAGCGACTGCGCAATTGAGGGATGAGGTCCAAACCGTTAATACCGGGTAGTCCCAGGTCGAGTACCAAAATATCTGGTTCGTGCAGCCGGCAGGTGTTGTAGACCTCTAAACCGTTATCGATATGCGCGACGATGCTAAAACGCGGGTATGGCGAGAGCAAACTCATCATGCCATTAATAATGAGATCATGGTCATCAACCAGCAGTATTTTATGGTTTTGCATATTATTACCTCTTAAATGAAAAGAAGCATTGGCAAGAACGGACTCAACTATCCAATGCTAAATTTAGCGCGTAACGTAGCTCTGCAATCTCTTCTGGTGTTAACGCCAGACCATGCTGAACACGGTTTTCCATATCAATCACGCTGCAGACTAAAGTGTTTAAGCCTGCTTGTCCGAGACACCCTTTTAACGTGTGTAACAGTGCGGCAGTTTCCTTCAGAGCCGATAAGTTTTGGTCAAGTTCGCCGAGCAGTAAATTCAGCGAACGCCGTATTTTTTGTCTCATCGTGGCATCATCGAGGGATAAAATCGCATGGCCTTCCGCGTAGTCTTGTTCCTTAAGAGGGATATCTCTTTGCAGCTGGAATTCCGCTGCGATGCTGATTCCGTCGGCCAACTGCGTCAACGTGACGGGCTTGGTTAAATAATGCTGCATTCCCGCCTCTTTACAACGGGCGATCTCTTCTGGCGCGGTATTGGCGGACAGCGCCATGATCATGCACTCGCAATCGAGGTTGTTGGTATCTTGACGCCACTGTTGCGTGCACAGGATCCCGTCTGTGACGGGCATGCGGATATCCATCAGTACCAAATCGAAGCTCTGATGCTGGCCGTGCATTAAGGCTTCTTTGGCATTTGCCGCCAGAGTGACGTCCTGTCCCAGCGACGTGAGCATCATGCCGATGATGTCTCGATTGACCACCGAATCATCGACCAGCAGGATGCGCAGCCGCCAGGGTTGGACCGGTAGCGGATCGGCCGTATTGTCTTTTTCTCCGGAGAGAGCGTGAATGACGGTGTCCCGCAATTTTCCCGGCAGAAAACAGAGGTCATCAGAACTAAAGGCGCTTTCCTCCGTGGACAGCACGCAGCGTAGTCCCCAGGCGGAGAGCTGACGATGCAAAAGCTGCGGAGCCGCAATCTCACCGCACAGCGGCGTGGGTTCGCTATATTCATCTAGCGGCAGCAGAAATGAGATGCAGGTCCCTAAACCTGAAGAGCTGCGCAGCTCCAGTTTCCCGCCCATCATTTTGGCCAGCGTAGAGGCAATGGTCAGCCCCAGCCCAGTGCCCTGGCTATGGCCCTGGCTTTGAAAAAAGGGCTCGAAAACGGCGTCTTGATCGGCAAGCGAAATTCCCTGACCACTGTCGCTAACGGAGAAAATAAGGTGATCGTTGTGGCGTTTGACGGTGAGACAAATACCGCCGGCCTCTGTGAATTTGAGCGCATTTCCCAACAGGTTCACCAAAATCTGCCGTAAACGCGTGCCATCCACGTTGAAACTCAGCGGCACTTTATGACCGACAAAGACTTTTAGCGTTAATCCTTTGGTTATTCCGGGCCCCTGAATCGTTTGCATCGCCTGATCCAACAAGGGCAGCAGCGGGGTCTGCTCCATGTGCAAGGAGAGTTGCCCTGACTCAATGCGTGAAAAGTCCAGAAGGTTATTGATGATGCCGAGTAGTGACAGCGTGCATTGGCTGGCCGTATTGGCAAGTTGATATTGCTTGTCGCTCATTGGGGTCATTTTCAGGAGTTCTAATGCGCCCAGCGAGCCGCTGAGCGGCGTGCGCAATTCATGACTGATGGTGGTGAGATGACGGCTTTTGCGTTTGTTGGCCTGCTCTGCCTGCTGCTTGGCAATCGTCAGTTCACGCGTGCGTTCGGCAACGGTTTTTTCCAAATTGTCATACTGAGCGCGTAGGGCATCGAGCAGCAGATTATAGGCGCGCGCAATGCTGCCCAGCTCGTCTTGACGGTTTTCTGGCAGACGTGCCGAGAGTGAATTGGGGCCGGTTTTCGTGATGATATCGACAAAATCCCACAGCGGACGCGCCAGGTAGCGATGAAGTAGCCAGAACAACATCGCGGCCAGTAACAGCAGTGTGGTCAGTGCAAAAGGCAGCTGGTTTGCCACAATCCCAATCGCTCTCTCCATTACCCCATTGGTCGGATATAAAATGACCTGCTGCCAACCGGGCCCTTTTAGCTTATTACGCAATACCAGATAACCGGGCAGTTGCTGCCATCCCTCCTTCAAATGAGCATGGAGAAATACTTTTTGCAGCGATTTCACGTCGATTTCATGCAGAGCTGAGAAGGGTAAGATCTGATTATCCTTGTCAAGCCACAGGCTGATGTCGCTATCAGAGACAGAATCCCCATAAGACAATATATCGTTGAGCTTGACCGTTAACCCTATCAGCACGTCATGCATCCCGGCCGCCGCGATAGACACGCTCCAGCCGCTCCCTGAGATGTATTCGGGTTTGCCCCAAAATAGATTGTCATGGGTTGCACAGAGGGGGAATTGCCACAGCTCCTTTTGACGGCGGACGAAATAATCGGACGAATGTTCTAGCGGCGGCAAGAGGGAAATGCCATAGCGCCGGTCGAGGATAAAACTATCAAGGTAGTAAGTCTGACCCGCGGTCCCGTAGAGCTGAATGAAGCTAAGATCCTGATTCTGCTTGTCTGGCGGTGTACAGACCGAGGTATCGACAGGAAAATAGCGGCTCTCGGTTTTCGTCGTCGGAGCGGCATTAACGGGAATATAGTGGTATTGCTGATAGTGGCGTGCGAGCGCCTGAGCATCTCGCTCAGCCCCTTCAAATCGATGATTGCTCAATCCCACCCTGAGGTTGGCGATGTGTGACAAATTATCAATCAGCCGATGGCGATTCTGGCTTAATGAAACATACGTTGCTGAAAAGATCGTGATTAACCAGATGGTTAATAGGCCGATTGAGATCAGGAGCGTTAATTTACCCACCAAGGAATACTGTTTTCTCATTACCATTATCCTAAGACAATAGCCTGATATGAAACGCCCAGGCTTCATCGTCAATGAATGTGGTGGTAGACCACCTCTATGTTGATCAGTATGAGGTCATTTGGATATACACAATCGCAATGCTTATAAACTTTGCGGGATTCGGCGTATGGGGCTGTCGATGAATAGGATGACAAAGTTAGCAATGCAATCAAATCAGGTCTTGAACTGATGTACACCTAAAGTTTTCCCATTGAATATCTCTCCTATTTTAGGAGTCAATATCGATGCTGGATAAATTAAAAAAAATACCGTTGATTGATGATGTACATATTTCTAATCATGATGGCGTAATCCTGATGAATATGGAAGGAAGAGCGGCGCGTGGGTATCTATGTACACTGTCGCTGGCTCTGTCTATCTATATCGATACCGTTGAGAACTTTACGGCGGAAACGGCAAATTACATGATGCTGTTGCTGGCAGCGTGCCCGCAACTCCATGATTACGCCCTACAAATGAATCCCGTAGGGGGGTGGCTATGCGGCTATTACGATAAAAATATGACGGCTGAAATAATGGCTGTGGAGGTTGAAAAGCATCTGGCGTTAACTCGCTACTTAACAAGCGTCCTCTCTTGTAAAATAAAATCAGGTAAGGAAAGAGGAAATGAAATTAAGTAAGGCGGCTGCTTTATCTATCCTTTTTTTCGGCGCCATGGCTCATGCGCAGTCACTGAATTGGACAGGAGATAACTTTTCCATCCGGGCACAAAAAATAGCGCTTTCGGTGTTATTACAGAATTTGGCCGAAGACTATGAGACTCAAGCGACTATCGATCCCGGTATCGTCGATGTTTTCAGCGGAACGATTCCGGCATCTCCGCCGGTTGAAATTTTGAATAAACTCGCTGCGCAATATCATTTGGCCACCTATTTCGATGGGAATACGCTCTATATCTATCCTGGCTCCCGCTTGACGCATAGTGTTATTCCCCTAAAGACCTTACCTGCCAGCTCATTCATCCACTATTTACGTCAGCGCGACATCATGGCGAAGAACAGCTGTGAGATAAGCCGCGTGCCGGGTATCAATGCGCTGGATGTCAGCGGGGTGCCCGCCTGTATGTCCCGAGTCACGCAGTTGGCCTCAATGCTGGATGGGGAAATGACCCGACGACAGGGCGATGCGGTTAGTTTGATTGTCTACCCGCTGAAATATGCCACGGCCATCGATGACCGCTATCAGTACCGCGATCAGACGGTTGTCGTGCCGGGCGTGGTCAGCGTGCTTCGCGAGATGAGTCGGAGCAGCGCACCTTCGGCTAACGCTAACTCACCCGATACGGCGGGATTGCCGATGTTTTCTGCCGATCCCCGCCAAAATGCGGTTATCGTTCGCGATCGCTCGGCGAACATAGCCGGCTATCGCCAGCTCATTAGTCAGTTGGATCAGCGCCCGAAAATGATTGAAATTTCCGTCACGATCATTGATGTAGACGCCGGTGATGTGAGCGAACTCGGCATTGACTGGAGCGCGGCGGTCTCTCTGGGCGGCGGTTCTATTTCGTTTAATGGCCCTAACAACAACACCGGCGGCGGATTTTCCACGGTCATCAGCAATACGCCGAGTTTTATGGCGCGTTTGGTCGCGCTGGAGAAGAATTCCCACGCCTATATTTTGTCGCAACCTTCCGTCGTAACACTCAATAACATCCAGGCGGTGCTGGACAAAAACATCACTTTTTACACCAAGCTAGAAGGGGAAAAAGTGGCCAAGATGGAATCTATTACTACCGGATCCCTGCTCCGTGTGACGCCGCGCTTGCTGGATGACCACGGCAAGCAGAATATTATGCTGAGCCTTAATATTCAGGATGGTCAGCAAAATGCACCGCTGAGCCAAGAAGAGCCGCTACCCCAGGTACAAAACTCTGAGATCGCGTCACAGGCCACCCTGCAGCCCGGTCAGAGTCTCCTGCTAGGCGGCTTCAAGCAGGACAAACAAATTCAAACACAGAATAAGATCCCTCTGCTGGGGGATATCCCCGTTATCGGGCATTTATTCCGGGATGATATCAATCAAACGCACAGCGTCATCCGCCTGTTCCTGATTAAAGCGACCGTGGCGAAAGGTGACAACAGCCATGGATAACGAATGGAAAGTGCGTTTACTCGGCGGCGTACTGCATGGCCGAGAGGTGTGGCTGTCGGAGGGGCATCTGACTATCGGAGAACGCGGCTGCGATCTCTGTGTCCCGCTCCACAGTGACGGCAAAATCGCACTGTCGGTGATGGAGGGAACGCTGTTTATTGATGCGGGAGGCGCCGGCGTTCTGCTCAATGGACGACGGCATAAAAACGGCGCCCCGTTGCCTGAAGAAGGCGTAGTGAAAACCTTGGGATTGGAAATGGCTTTCGGCCGTCACAATACCGATTTATCACGCTATCCACAGCGAACCGGCATGCCCGCTATTTTGTGGGGGGCCGCCCTGATGTTGATGGCGCTGATTGGCCTCTCTATCGTCGTGCTCTGGACTTATCCCGTCGTCAAGGCGCCCGAGTCGATGTCAGACCGCGTCGAACAACTGCTGCAGAAAAAGGGATTGACTGACACCACGACACGTTGGGATCAGGATGGCGCGCTGGTGTTGTCGGGGTATTGCCAGAATAGTGCGGCGATGCAAGCGGCCCATTCCACGTTAGAGGCATGGGGCGTGCTCTATCGGGACAATGTTGTCTGCTCCGATCAGCTCATCAGAGAAGTTCGCGATATTCTGATACAGGCGGGATATAACGATGCACAGGT
The DNA here is from genome assembly GCF_000688695.1 of Lonsdalea quercina subsp. quercina. Lineage (GTDB taxonomy): Bacteria > Pseudomonadota > Gammaproteobacteria > Enterobacterales > Enterobacteriaceae > Lonsdalea > Lonsdalea quercina_D. The sequence continues at coordinate 298,455 of NZ_JIBQ01000005.1, forward strand.
CACTATCACCGCACCCGGCGAAGTGCATATCAACGCTGATATCACCATGGGGAAACGCTGGGCCGCCGTTCAGCCGCAGCTGAGCCAATTACCGGGGTTGAAACATTGGAGAATTGACAACCCGCACGAAATACAGAGTCAAGCGATTATCGATGAGTTACTCCACAATGGATTAGCGGGCAGCGTTAGCGTGACTCCAGTCGGTCAGGCCTTTGTCATCAGTGGCGTACTCAATGAAGATCAGCTGCGGTCCTTGCAGTTGCTCATGAAACGTCTGCGTAAACAGTTTCCCCATATTGAGTTGAGCTATCAACATGTCGCCGCGTCCAACGAAGGCAGCCAGCGGCTGCCTTCTCCGATTGCTGCGGTTGTCCACAGTCGTACGGGACTCTACGTCGTATTGGAAAATGCTGAACGCCTGAGAACGGGCAGTAGACTCCCAAATGACGGGGAAGTGATCGCCCTTAATGATCACGCTATGGCGCTCAAGTCCGGGGACGCCTTGATCAATATTCCCTTCAATTTTTAGCGGAGATACCGTGCCTACGTTGACAGATTTAGAAGATCACGTGCGTGACTCCGAAGCACATACCCGTGAACGATTAGTGCAGTTGGCAGAGGCCAAAGCCCGGTTATTACGGGCGATGAAAGGACCGTCGACCCCACTACAATATCAGCACATCACCTTATTGTTAGAAGCGGTCATTCAGGCCGAAGATATTATCAAGGTCATTTACTTTCGTTATCACAATCATCAAATAAATCGAGATGATTAAGAAGTGACGCCGGGTTTCTCACTGAACGAATACACTTGGAAAGTGAGATGAAATAAGTACCAATACTTGGTTATATATCGAATTTCACAGGTGATGTTATGAGAAAAGATATTGAGTCAGAGAGAAAAAGAATAGAGCGAGAATATATTTGGTTGGAAAATTGCTTTTCAGATTTTAATCATTTGAAAAAACGAATATTGGAGTTGGTTGCAGACTCAGCAAAAGAACCCGAGGCGGCGAAAAAACTTACGGAGTTGCATCGGCTTTTTCCTGAGGGGCTGGAGGGTATTGAAAATAATGCCAGGCAAGATATGAAAGCGTTAAATACCACGCTGAAGAAACTGCAGTCGAAATTGAAAAATATCGTTTCAAATTCATTGGAATAATTGAGGAGAATAGGATGAGCGTAAATGTATTATCCAGTCAAAACTCTCATGTTACGGCTACCGGTATCAGTTCATATTCACGCATTAATGAAAATGATGCTTCGCAGGTCAGTAGCAGCGAAGAGGAGAATCCTTTTGCTTACGGATTATCCGTTCTTGATAATTTTGAACTCGTGCTACAAAAAATCGCGAACGATCTTTTCAGCACTCTTGAACAGAAAAGTGTGCGTGCGCGTAATACGCAAGAGAAGTCCAACACCATGGATGAAATCATTGCCGAGGCGGCAAAAGGTGATGATAAAACTCGCGAAAAAGTGCCCGACGACGTCATTAAATATATGCAAGAAAACGGTATTACCGTGGATGGCGTCAATATCAATGACTACATCAGCCAGCATGGCGGTTCGGCAGGATTAGATAAAGGATCGCTGCAGGCCATCAAAGCCGCGCTGGATAACAGCGCCAACCGCGACACCGACCTGATGACGCAGGGACAGATAAAGATCCAGAAAATGACCCAGGAGATCAATGCGGTGATCACTCAGATGACCGGTCTGGTCAGCAAATGGGGCGATTTACTCAGCATGATTGCACAGAAGATGTACTGATGACGGAGCGCGGAAGTCCCCAGGATATGCAGATGCTGTTGCATTTTTTTCAGCGGGGAGGCGCGCTGCGCATGCTCTTGGACAAGGATGTTAGCGCAGAACTGGATGTGTTATTTCGCTATGCGAAACAGCTGATGGGGATTGGTGAATACGGTGCCGCGGCTCGAATCTTTAAAGTCCTGACGCTCTACGACGGGTGGTCGTTTGATTACTGGTTCGAACTGGGCGCGTGTTGTCAGGCGGACGGGGCTTGGATCGATGCCATCTATGCCTATGGACGTGCCGCGCAAATCCGTGTTTCGGCTGCACAGGCGCCCTGCGCCGCCGGTGAGTGTTATCTCGCCTGCGGTCATCGGCCGCAGGCGGCCAAAGCATTTAAAGCGGCTTTACTGGTGTGCGGCACTGCCCATGAAGGAGAGCAGTGCAAGGACCGAGAACGGGCGGATATTCGCCGCCGCGCACAAGTGGGCCTGGCCAAAGCAGGAGAGGATCATGAGTCGGATGCAGATAAATAGCGTTGCCAATGTTCATGCTGGATTGAGCGGAATACCGCCCAAGATCGATACACCCACCGTTAGCCCGCTCCGCGGTGGACTGAGCCATCGCCTTGGCGTGTTGCCCATTTTCGATGATGAAAACCCTGAGGCGCAGCGCTCACCGTATGTCAGCCAACAGGAGGCGGAAAAAGCGTTACAGCAGCTCATTCCTTCCGGTGCGATGGGGGCAAGTCCGCCCTCCATTCGCGACGTCATGGACATGGATCCGATGGTGTTGTCCATGATGATGGTGCAGTTGGTCATGAACGTTTCCGGCAACAACGCCAGCGCCCTCTGTCAGCAGTTGGAACGGGCGACTGAAGTCCAGGCCGCACTGCGAAATCAGCAAGTCGAAAAATATCAGGAGCAAATCAACAAGGCGATTGAACAAACCGATCAGGCGCGTAAAGCCGGGATACTGAACGCGGTATTCGACTGGGTTATCGGCGGTGTTGAAGTCGTCTATGGCGCGCTGACGCTCATGAGAGGTTCGCTGAGTGGCGACCCGCTGGCGATTGCCGACGGGGCGGCCTATTTATCCGCGGGCTTATTCGGGATGGTCAAAGCCAGCGCTGAAACGGCGATGTTGTTGGGGGCGAATAAAAACGATTGTCAGCAGGTTATCCAGGTCGCCGGTACGTTACAGACTAGCTGTGAGTTCGTGGCATTCGGCTTGGACTTTGTGCAGGTCGGCCGGGGAATCAGTGCCTCTCGCGCCGTGACGAAAGCCGCCGAAGAGGTGCTGGAGTCCGGTATAGGAGAACGTTTTGTTGAAGCCGTGGCGACAAAGGCGGCTGAAGAGGTCGAGGTTCTGGCTAAGAAGATCGGCCAGGAAGTGAGCCAAGAGTTAGGTAAAAACTTCGGCATGGCGATGGAGCGTGAAATGGTCGAGGTGGGTGATATGGCAATCGAAGCGGCGGCGCACGAGATAGAAGCTGAAGCGAATATGGTGCGCATGATGGGGAAAAGTTTTACCCGTGAGGGCGTCGCGGAAATGGTGGGATCCGTGCTTAAAGCGGTGGGCGAGGATCTCATCCAAAAAGGCGAGAAAGTGGTGGCGGAGAAACTTCGCGAGGCTGTGTTGAAGCAGCTCCGTAACACATTGATGAAGCAAATTCTTTTCGACGTCGGCTGTGACGCGTTAAGGACGACACAAAAGATCGGCAGCAGCGTGAATCATACTTTTTCGGGAGTGATCGCTTATAAAACCGCCGAATTGCAAAAAATGATTGATCAATTAATCACGCAACAAAACTTCATCGACTTCATGGTGAACTGGACTGAAGAGCGCAAGAAAACGCAGCAGAAGAGGCTGAATGAAGCCTATCAGAATGGCGCCAACGCAATGAAATGCGCGTCAGACATTATCGATAGCTACGGCACGGTGCTGGCGAATATCGCCGGAGCGCGCGCCTGAGGAGGAACTATGAGAAGTATTGATACCGCATCGACAACCCTTTCCTCGACGGTGACAGGGGCATTGCCGGTTGGAAGCGACACGATTGCATCTCTGTCGAGTCAGGGAACGTTGATTAAAAACCTATGGCCTGTCAGCCAGACACAAAAAAGGACGATGGACCCTGCTGGAGAGTTGATTCCTCAGACGCACAGCGCCGGGAACGCGGGGGCTGCGGATAACAGCAATGTCGCCTTCGATGCCAACTCGTTTTTCAACTTATTTGATGAGATCTGGGCCAAGCTCATGCTTCTGGCTAAGGAGCTACGCGACACGATGCAGTACTACAACCAGAAAAAACAGGAGCTGGGTTGGGGATTGGAAATCAACGCTTTGAAAAAAAGCCTTAACGCGATTGATGATAGCTGCTCGGCTGCCAAGCTGGATGCGGTAGGCAGTATCATCGGCGGCTTATGTTCGCTGGGCGGCGCGGCTTATGGTATAGCGGGGGCGAACAGTATTGCCCAAGAGGCCGGGCGCTTCGTGGGCAATGCCGCGGATCAGACTGTCAAAGGGACATTCAGCGCTCTCGCCGCCAATCTCAAGCGTACCGCCGATGAAGAAAAGGCCATTGCCGATTTGCAAGACAAAGGGGCGCAATCTTACGCCAAAACACTCGACGATATCCTGACGAAAGCCCGTGACATCATGCAGCAAATGATGGAAATGGGGCGCAGTCTGGTTGAGGTTTTCAGTCAGGCATTGCGCGCTATTTCGCGTTAACGCTCAGGGAGTCAGTATGAATGAGATAGCGCGTCTGCTGCGTCAGGAAGGGTTAGATCCGCAGCCGGCTTTTTTGGCCGACTGTGGGTTGCAGATTGGGCTTCAGGTGGACATCGCGCCCTATCGCCTTATTTATCGAGTGGATGCCGGCCATCTTATTTTGTGCAGCTTTTATCGGACCCCTGATAGCGGGCCGCAGTTCTCTTCGTTGATCCGGTTTTGGCGCTTGCTCCGTCGACTCTTTCAGCGCGTATCTTCGTTGAACGGCGTCAGGATGCTGGTGATCACCAATGTCTTGGATCAACGGTTGGCCTTACAGCGACAACAGCTAGTGCGTTTACTCCATAGACTGGGGGCGGTCGGTGTAATAAAGGACGGTGATGACTGGTTGGAGATACCGGCATCGAGGTTGCTTCATCGACGAAAATCTCCAGGGAGTAGCCAATAGCATTTTTTTCTCAAGATCCCGCCTGGAGGTATTTTATGCCCATGACATTCGATACGACTGAACAGGATATTTGGCAAAACCCAGAGGTCAGACAGGCAATGAAACTTGACCCTGAAGAAGTTTATGCCGAGGGGTATGTCGCCTGGCAAGCGGGGGATTACGGTAGCGCGCTGATCAAATTCAGCTGGTTGGTCATGACTCAGCCTTGGTGTTGGCGTTCACATATCGCCCTGGCAGGGGCGCTGATGATGCAGAAAGAGTATGTGATGGCCATCAACCATTACGGCTACGCCCTCATGCTGGATGCCTGTCACCCGGAGCCTGTTTATCAAATTGCCGTCTGTCTGAAAGCGATAGGGCAACTTTCAGAAGCGCGAATAGCGCTGCAAACGGCATTAGAGATGAGTTATGACGACCCTTCATATAGCGACGTGCGCGCTAATGTGGAACGCCTGCTGAGCCAGCTACTGGTTTAGCGTGGTGTGGCTTTATCACCTTCGACGACGGGGATTTGATGATGCTTCCTAGTCCAAAACCTGTTCCTCAAACCGCCAATATTGGCAATATTTTCCCTGCTCCCATTGCCGAATCCGGTGACGCGGCGGTCTCGGTTCCTGTGCTCATTCCGCCGGGGAGCCAGACAACATCGCCAGAGTCGGTCATGAGTCAAGAAACGCGAGCGAAGCGGGCGATTCAAACAGGATATTTTCTTCAGCGTTTGACGCGGCTCATCGGCGCAGCGTCTGTGTTTGGGCTTGCCGTCGCGGCAACGGTACTTTCTGGCGGGATGGGGATCCCTTTGGTCGCCGTGGCGGGCGTCGCGATGATGATTGCCGTGGGGGATAGCTGCTGTTCGCTTTATAACCTGATTCAGGTCAAAAACGATCGCGAGCCATTGGAAACAGCAGATGACTGCATTGCGCTGGCGGTCAGAGCCTTGATGATGTCTTTAGACTGTTCGGAGGCTTGCTCACTCAACGTGGGGGATGTGGTTTCGTGTCTTACTCGGGTGATTATTGGCTGCGCTCTGCTTGTTATCCCCACTGCGCATTTATCAGAGGGGGGGGCTCATACTTTGAATATTATCTCGACGGCCATCACCGTAACGATCACGTTCGGCGGAGAAGGGGTCAATATGTTCATCTCTTGGGTCGAGAGAAATAAAGCGAATGCCAAGGCGGCCGAGTCTAAGGCGCTGGCCGAAAAGACAGAGGCTATGACTCATGGCACGACTGAGGATGGCAAGTTGAGCGAGGAGCTAAAGGAAATAGTGAAGCAAATTGTTGCTTGCTATGAGCGGGAAAAATTGCAACAACCAAGCCTTTAAAAGGGCCGCATATGGCTGATATCACTCGCACCGGCAGTACGGTATATGCTGAGGTCTGGCAAGCCGTGCAAGAGGGGGGCGACAAGCTGCCGAGCCCTGTACTACCTCTGCCGCAACGCGCAGAGTCGTCGGCGCCCGGCGCTTTTTCTCGCGAGGAGGGGCAGCAAAGTATGCTGGCTAGCTTGGTGAAACGCGTTATCCGCGTCTTTCCCCCCGCCCTGTTTAGTTGGCAGGCAATCGTGGTGGGCGGTCAACTTTTATGCTGTAGTTCAGCGATCGTACTGGCGGTGCTTTGCCCTGGCACTGTGCCCTTACTGTTGCTGTCATCGATTGGCTTGGCGATTGCTGTTGCGGATATCGCCTGCTTCATCAAGCNCCAAGAGCAGGCGCTGCCGATGGAGCATGACAGCATTGCGAATGCGGTCTACTGCATCGCTCAGCGGTTTTGCGACAAACAAAAAAGTCAGCATATCGGCTCCGTAGTGTCTTTAGGCGCGCGTTTGTTGCTGACGGTGGCCTCTTGCGGATTGTCGTATATGTCGACTTCTCTGGGGCTGAGTTACCCTCTGTTCCGCCAGGTGTACAACGCAGCCCAGGGTTCCTTGATTTTTTTACGCTACGGCCAGCAAGGGCAATCGGTGGTAGGGCAGAACGCCAGCGGAGCTTTCTTCCGTCTTATGGCGCGCCTATTTCCTCCCGACGAGTCCGACACCGCTCCCTCTTACTCTCCAGTTCAGGCCATCACCCGATAGGTAACCTCAGGTAGCGCGTCATAATTGAGTTCGCGGGCAGTTTGGTGAATGACGTTGCCCGCCTAGCCTTAGCGGGAGGTCATTATGAACGTTGAGCAACTTGTGGATACGCTATCGCGTTTGGCGAATCAGGCAGGACAGGCCGTCGAAGACAAAATGAATGGTCAGGATATTTCTAACCCTGAGGCCATGCTTAAAGCCCAGTTTGCCGTGCAGCAGTACTCCACCTTCATCAACTATGAAAGCGCGATGATCAAAACGATCAAAGACATGCTGAGTGGGATCATTTCCAAAATATGATCTTGCTGACGGATGGCGAACGGCGGTTGCTGGTCGAGACAGCCTTTGCAGGGATCAATCATGGCCTGCACCGGCAGGTCCGGGGCATGTTACCCGCCTTACCTTATCTGGTGACGGATAACAACATGCGGGCGGTCTGTCTCGGCGTTTTATTTGCGGGGCTGAATGAGCCTGAACGGGCACGTCAGATCCTGACTGATATCACGCTGCCAGAAGCCGAATCGCTGAAAAACTACTTAACCTGATCTCATCATAGGAGTCTGCCCATGAGTATCCTCAGCAGCACGGCGGCGATCGATTCCAGTGCCGTTTACGGAACCCTCCATTCATCTGATGCTGACGTTCCAAGCAGTGAAAAAGTATCGGCATTCAACAAGTTATTGTATGCGGGGACACCGCAAGGCGACGTCGGCCAATTATCGCCCTCGCAGATGTTGGCGCAGCAGGCCACATTGATGGGAACGACGGTCAGCGTGGATCTGGGCGCGAAAGTCGCTGGCGCCGTGTCTCAGTCGGTCAACAAACTGGCCAACATGACATGAAATTATTGCGCTTTCTGTTGGTCTTCGGGCTGATTTTACTACTGTCAGGGTGTCGGGTTGAGCTCTATAGCGCCCTTTCTGAAGAAGATGCCAATCAAATGCTGGCTATCCTCATGCAGCACAACATCTCGGCGGAAAAGCAGGTGGCAGAAGGCGGCGTCACGTTGCGGGTGGAGAAATCACAGTTTATCAATGCGGTGGAATTACTGCGTCTCAATGGGTTTCCCCGCCGCAGCTACACGTCCGTCGATACGATGTTTCCACCGAATCAACTGGTGGTCTCGCCCGCGGAGGAACATCAGAAAATCATTTTCCTCAATGAGCAAAGAATCGAAGAGATGCTGAGCAAGATCGACGGTGTGGTTTGTACCGATGTCACGATTGGTTCTCACCTCCCGGATGATATGGGGGATAACGGCAACGTGTCGGTGGCGGTATTTATCAAATATTCACCGCAGATCAACCTCGAAGCGTTCCGGGTTCAAATAAAGAACCTGATTGAAAAATCGATTCCAGGCATTCATGCGGATCAAATCGGTATTCTCATGCAGCCGACTGAATTCAGAATGCACAGTGCGGCGAATGTGCCGGATGAGGGTCCGTGGAGGACGATACAGTGGTTAGCCCAACATCGATGGCCTTTAATACTCGCGTTGACGCTGGTGATTTTCATCCTTGTTTCTCTGATGTTAGTGGCGTGGCGCAAACGACGCTAGGCGTCGCCCTGCCCGAAGACACGATCTTGCTGCTGCATCGCTATCTTTGGACACCGGCTCGTTATGCGCATCCATGCTGGCTGACGTCGCTTGGCTTCAAGCCCAAGCCGGACTGGTCGTATGGTGAGAATCCTCAACGTGATCGCTGTTTGAATCAGGCATTGCGAGTCCGGCGGGGAACGCCGCGGCTTCCGCTTAAGCTTAACGATCGTCAACGGCGCATCGCGCAGCTGGCGCCTCACATGGAGCCATTTGCGCTGGCGATGGGCTTGTTGATGCTGGGCTGCAACGACTATTTCCTGTTACCCGATTACAGAAAGGCTATTTTACGCTGGTTGAATGAGGCGGTGATTCGGCAACTCTTCGGCCTCTGCCGGGGGACGCGTCGGGCGGTTTTTTCGCCTCTGTCGTTGAAAAGGATGGCACTGGAGCTCGGCACCGCCGTACTTCATCGCGCCGCGCTGGCGGAGCCGGTGCTGTATGCCATGTTGATCCTGTCACCGCCGTGCGAACGGGCCTTATGGCCGCAAGTCCCTACTCTGGCGATGAACTTACTGGAGCGATCGCTATGTGCCGAATACCGCTGACCGAGCTGGAGTGGCCGCTACCCAATCAGCGAATCATTCCCGCAGAGCAAATCGTGCTGGCGTATCAGCAGACCGAAGCGGCGAAAAATGCGCATCGTGACGCTGTCGCTATCGTGAACGCGGCCCGGCGTAAAGCGGAGAAGATCATTCAGGAGGCCCATCGCTTTCGTCGCCGTACGGAGGGCGAGATGCAAGAGGAGCTTGAGACGCTGAGAAAAACCACGCTCGACCAGTGCGAGACGCAGTGGCTTCATGCGCACGTGACCCGTTTGTTGGCCGATGAGGCGCTGGAAAAAGAAGTCGTCAACGCGGTGTCGAACCGGATCCATCTTAGCCTGAAACAGGTGCTCACCGCGTGGTTTGAACAACAACCCTATGACACAACCTTGTGCGCCCGACTGGCCAGACAGGCCGAACAGATGGCGGCTGAAGGCGCGTTAACACTGCATTTTCACCCAGAACATCAGGAAAAGATGCGGGCTGAGTTCGGCTCGCGTTTTACTTTCGTGCCCGAACCTGACTTTCCCCGCGATCATGCCGTGTTAGCGTCATCTCAGCTTTCCGTCACTTTTTCGCTCAGCAACCATTTTCAGCAGTTGCTCACATGGCTTCATTCCCCCTGCACGGACACAGGAGAGCAAAATGAGAGTATCGGATATCCCGGCAGTCATGAATGATACGAGGGATCAGCACCTTTCGCAGGCCTCCCACGAAAACGTCACCTCGCCGATGGAGCTGGCGCTGTTGGAATTACAAGAAACGGCGGGAAGCGCGCTCTCCGAGACGCTGCAGGACATGGGAATGGTGCTGGGCGGGCGCTTGAAGGATTTCCGACCGATGGATACAGAAGAGCGGCAACTGTTGCGGCAGCAGGCTTTGCTGAAGATGGTTGAGCGAATGCAGCAGCAGGAAGGCGGCTTGAACGTACAACTGACTCAACAAGAGAACCGTTCATCTTTGGGTCAGCAACTGTTAAGCCTTGCCGCCTTGCTGGTGGCAGAAGGCCTGGACCGCAAAAAACGGAAAAAACTGAGCGACCACCTCTCTGAGCTCATGGAACAAGAGGGCTGGGAAATTGCGCTGTTCGGCATGCTGGAACTGGGGCATGTGGATAAAGGGACATTAGCGCAGATGAATCGCTTGTTTCAGCAGGCGATGGATGAGGACAACGTCTCGTTATCCGAATGGTTCCAACGCGTCATGGAATGGCCGGACAGGCGGCAGAGAATCCGGGTTTTATTACGCGCGATGGCTTTCGAACTCTCGGCCTGCGTGATCGGCGCGCAACAGGAGCGGCTGGCCGCTGTGCTGGTGCGTTTACGCCGCCTGTTATTGTTTTTAGGGCTGGAAAAAGAGTGTCAACACACGGAAGCCGCTTGCCAGTTATCGAAGGATACCCTGCTTGCCTTATTGATCGACATCACCAACGAAAGTTGGCTGTTTGCCGAATGGTTAGAGGAGCGCATCACGCCGCTGGTCGATTCCCCAAATCTGTATCAACGGCTGTTACAGCATCTGGACGCACTTTTCTCGCACATGCCCGATCGCTGCTTCAACGATGAAGATCAACGAGACCAAATTCTTACCGTTTTACGGGGTTTGAAACAGGGGGGATAAGGTCATCACCGGATTCCGTCTCTGCGTCGCATTTGGAACTCTATGTTCAAGTTAATGCGGAGGTCGTCATGACGTTAGATCTGATCACGGAGCTCAATATCCAGCGCTTTATCCAATTAGCGGATATGCCGGATAGCTGCTCGATGGCCGAGATGTGTTGGAAAAAAGAAAAATACGAAACCTACCTTAATTATCGTGATAGTCGGCTGCACATCAGTCAGTGTCTGCCCAGGGATCCTTTTGACAACGATCTGTTGATGCTGGCGCTGCACCGCTGGCATCCCGCCTATTTCGCCGGTATCCCTCAGCGTTTCTTCACACTGCGCCGTGGATTATTCATCAGTTGCTCACCCGCAGCCGAGAGTACCGCCGAACTGTGGTTTCATCTTCATCGTCGCCAACAAGCTTTTTTGGAATCGTTATGCAAATCTCTGTCATGAGCAGAATGAGTATGCAGAAGCTTCAGCGGGGCTTGTCTGTATGCGCAAAGCGTCAGGACGTTGTTCTGGCCGTGGTCCTTCTCATCGCGATTGTGATGATCATTTTGCCGCTGCCGACATTCCTGATCGACACGTTGATCGCCATCAACATCACGTTTTCCGTCATTTTGCTGCTGATCTCTATTTACCTGAACGATGCACTAGATTTGTCGGCGTTCCCTTCGTTGTTGCTGATTACCACCTTATACCGATTGTCATTGACCATCAGCACCTCGCGACTGGTGCTGTTGCAACACGATGCGGGAGATATCGTGGAGGCCTTCGGTCATTTCGTTGTGGGCGGAAACCTGACGGTGGGGCTGGTGATCTTTTCTATCATCACCATCGTGCAGTTTATCGTCATCACCAAAGGTACGGAGCGCGTGGCGGAGGTCAGCGCCCGTTTTTCTCTGGACGGAATGCCCGGCAAGCAAATGAGTATTGACGGGGATCTGCGTGCTGGGGTGATTGATGCAAATCAGGCGCGGGAGTTGCGCTATCAGGTCCAACAAGAAAGCCGTTTTCTGGGCGCGATGGACGGCGCCATGAAATTTGTCAAAGGCGATGCCATCGCCGGCATTATCGTCGTACTGGTCAATATCATCGGCGGCATCATTATCGCGGTAGTGCAGTACGGCATGTCATTGAGCACTGCGGTACAAACGTATAGCGTGCTCTCGATAGGTGACGGCTTGTGCGCTCAGATCCCCTCTCTGCTGATTTCATTAAGCGCAGGGATTATTGTGACCCGCGTACCGGGAGAGAAAAAACAGAACCTGGCCAGTGAATTGACATCCCAATTGGGACGCCAGCCCCAGGCACTACTGCTGACTGCCATCGTGTTGACTTTATTTGCCTTGATACCGGGTTTCCCCTTCCTGGATTTCTTTGTGATGGCGATGTTCACCGCGATGCCGTTCTTTTTCATCCGGCACCGCTCACGTCTTCCCGCGCGTGAAGATCCCCACGTTGATGACATGACTGAAGACGTGATGCAACCTGGCGCGCGCCCGCTGATGCTGCGTGTGTTACCGGCGCTGAACACGAACAGCCTGGCAAAAGATATCGATGCCGTGCGCTGGCGGCTATTCGAAGAGTATGGCGTACCTTTACCGGAAGTCAGCATCGTGGTGGATAGCCGGGAAAGCGCCAACGGCATGACGGTGTTGATATATCAGGAGCCGGTGTTTTCTCTGGCAATCCCCGATCAACCCTACCTGCTGCTGAAACCCGATGAACAGCTGGAGTGCAGCGTACAGGCGCTCCCCAACGAGATGGGCGATATCGCGTGGTTGTCGCAGGAGATGGGAAAAAAAGCCAAAGGACTGGGACTATCGGTCGTCGACGGGAATCAGCGTATCACGACATTACTCAGACAGGTGCTGATACGCCATATGGCTGAGTTTATCGGTGTGCAGGAAGCGCGATACTTAATGGATGCGATGGAAAAGCGCTATTCGGAACTGGTCAAAGAATTACAGCGTCAATTGCCGATCAGTAAAGTCACCGAAACTCTGCAACGTCTTGTGGCGGAAAGCGTGTCGATCCGCGATTTACGCACGGTGTTCGGCACCTTGATTGAGTGGGCGCCGCGAGAAAAAGATGTGCTGATGCTGACGGAATATGTCCGTATTGCGCTGCGTCGCCACATTTTGCATCGGTTGAAACCTGAGGGCGAACCACTACGTACGCTCCGTATCGGAGAAGGGATTGAAAACCTAATCCGTGAGTCCATCCGACAAACCGCGATGGGAACCTACGCCGCGCTCAACATGCAGCAAAGCACACGCATACTGAGTTTGATTCGGGAAGCGCTGGAAGAGCACGGCGACTTGCGCGTGGTGACCTCAATCGATGCGCGACGCTTTCTGCGCAAAATGACTGAGCAAAGTCTGTTTAATGTGCCGGTGCTTTCCTGGCAAGAACTTGGCGATAACTGCCCGGTGCAGATAGTGCATAGCATTGATCTCACTGAACAAGAGCTGGCCTGCTATGAAGATTAGCGCTGCGGCTATCGCCGACCTGGAGCAGTCCCTCATCCCACAGGGAAGCCCGCCTCAGGGCGAGTTAAAAACCGGATGCCTATTGCATATCGGTGCCACACTGCTGACCGCCTGGCTTCCCGGCGTCTTTATGGGAGAGGTCTGCCGCCTATTACCTGATGGCGCGTTGGCCGAGGTGGTCGGCATTGATGGGCCGAAGGCGCTGCTATCCCCTTTCATCAGCACGGCAGGATTGTACTGTGGCCAGCGGGTTCAGCCTTTAGCCCGTCGTCACCTTGTCCCGGTTGGGGACGATTTGCTGGGGCGCGTGGTGGACGGTATGGGACGCGTTTTGGATGAAGGCCCGGAGTTGCATGGCCCGTGGCGTAATTATGATGCGTCGCCGCCGTCGCCCTTAGTGCGTCAGTTGATCGACAGGCCAATGCTGACGGGGATTCGCGCTATCGACAGCCTGTTGACCTGTGGTGAGGGGCAGCGCATGGGGATTTTTGCCGCCGCAGGTGTGGGGAAAAGTACCCTGATGTCGATGCTTTGCCGCAGCCCGGATAGCGAAATCAATGTGCTGGTCCTGATCGGCGAGCGTGGACGGGAAGTGCGTGAGTTCATTGAACAAACGCTGGGAGAAGCGGTTCGCCGCCGTTGCGTGATGGTGGTTTCGACCTCTGATCGGCCGGCGCTCGAACGAATGCGGGCGTTATTTGTGGCGACGACCATTGCCGAGGCATTTCGCGATCGGGGTAAACGCGTGCTGCTGTTTGCCGATTCGCTGACGCGCTACGCGCGCGCCGCGCGCGAGATAGCGCTGGGCAGCGGTGAAGTGGCCGCGCCTGGGGGGTATCCACCCTGTGTTTTTGCCGCATTGCCGCGCTTGCTTGAGCGAACGGGAAAGGGGGAACGTGGCAGTATCACGGCCTTTTACACCGTGTTGGTGGAAGGCGACGACATGAATGAGCCCCTGGCGGATGAAGTGAGATCTTTACTTGATGGGCACATTGTACTCTCGCGTCGCCTGGCTGAAAGCGCTCACTTTCCCGCCATTGATGTCTTAGCCAGCCTGAGCCGAGTGATGCCGATGGTGACGAGCGCCGAACACCGCACGCTCGCTAACGCGTTACGCAACCTGCTGGCGGTTTATCGCGAAGTTGAACTGCTGGTGCGGGTCGGTGAATTTACGCGTGGAGAAGATCCGCAGGCCGATCGCGCCGTCGATGCCTATCCCGCCATCTGCCGTTTCTTGCAACAACAGGGTGATGAATCATGCGTTCTCGACGAACAGCTGAAACAGCTGCGTCATTTGACCAGCGGTTGACGTTGAGTCGGTTACTCCAGATTAAACATCGTCGGGAGCAGCGCCAGCGGCGGCAAATGGCGGAGATTTCTCGACGGATGACGCAAACGGAGGTCATGCGCGAACAGTGTCAACAACGGCGTTCCCAGGTACTTCAGCTGTTGAGTCAGATACTTAACTGGTCGGGTACGCTGAGCGCCAGGGAACTGATGGAGCAGAAGCAAAAAATGGGGCGCCTTTTTCATGAAGAGATCGACTTGGCGCGTCAGCAACGTGTGTTGTCAGACCAGAAGGCAGAACTGCAAAAACAACGAGATGAGCTGCATTGTGAGCTCTCTGTCACCCTGAAAAAAGTTGAGAAACTCAGGAGCTTGCTCAACGATGAATATGATTAGAGTCGAAGGCTGCCTTTGGCATGACCGACAAGAAAGCGAAGAAGTGCAAACCTCGTCAGGTGACGACAGGTTTATCCGGCTGATGCGGCCGGTAGTGGGAATCTCTCCCGGCACGGTAGGTAAAGCGTCCCGCCCAACACGGAACAATAATCGCTATCGGTTGCTCAGCGGGCCCGCGGCGGGTTTGGTGTGCGACATCGAAGAGCGGGCAGGGCAAACGTATTTGACGGTTTTAGCGCCGCAGCCAGCGCTGTTTACACTCTTGAGCCAGTTTGCCATGTGGTTGAATGACGGTTTGCTGGCTGCTGGCCACCGAGTGACGTTGGAAGNGGTGTATGACGACAATATCGCCTGAAGAAAGTCACCTGGTCCGGTTACTGCCCGCTGATGGCGTCACCCTCTTCGGGCTGCACGTTTCCGCCCAACGAGGGGCGGAGGACCCGAATGGGCGGGTATTTCCGGTCACGGTGGGAGAATCACCTTGTTATATCTGGTTACCGGAGTCGGTCTGGCAGACGTGGTGCGAAGAAACGATGGGGACTGCTGACCCTGATGCCATCGACTCTGTATTGTTATCGGGCATTGCGGAGTGGGGAATGTCGCCGCTGATAGCGTGCAGCGGTGCACAAATGCCTGGCCTGAAGGGCGGCCCGTTACCGTGCAGCATACTGTCCGATTCTATTGCGCCGATCTTTCACTGGCAGATTGAACATCACCACTTTCGCGCTTTTTTGCTGGGGTGGCCTGCGGCTTTTTTTCATTTCCTTGCCGGGAAAATCGTTCCCCGAGTACGGCCAGCGCGTTTACTTCCGCCGCTCACGCTTGCCTGTTATGCCGGGTGGTGTCAGGTATCGATTAATGAACTGAGAATGCTGAGCACGGGCGTCGGGTTGAGTCTGTGTGCTTTTGGCGATCCGCGTGGCGGAGAGTGTGTGCTGCAGCTCGCGACGGGCAGGATGGCACGCGTTTGTGTGGAACCGGAGGGTCGGGTGAAAATTAATGCGCTGGTGCAGGACGTCGAAACCTTGCTGATGGAAAATGACGACGAGAGGGATTCACCGCAGCCACCGTCGATCAACATAGACGATCTGCCGCAAAAGCTGCTGGTGGAAGTCGGGCAGTTGGAGCTGCATCTCGGGGCTCTGCGTACCTTAAGTGAAGGGGATGTATTACCCGCTGAAGCCCAGTTTTCTCCCGAGGTGAAGCTGCGGCTAAATGGACGTGTGATTGGGCTGGGGGAACTGGTCGGTTGCGGCGACCATTTTCTGGTGCGGATTAGTCGTTGGTATCTCAATCCCGCAGAAACGCAGTAAATAGGGACGAATACGGCAAACACCCCATATCGGGCAAGTTATGCGTCGGTTATAACGGATTTTTCGCGGTTTATTAGGAAAAATCATGCTGTTACCTGAGTCTTCCTGGCAGCTTATTACCTTGCTGTTCTTGCTCTCGATGCTGCCGCTAGCCGTGGTGATGGGAACTTCATTCCTCAAACTGGCGGTGGTGTTTTCGATCTTACGTAATGCGCTCGGTATCCAGCAGGTCCCGCCCAATATGGCGCTCTATGGGCTGGCGTTGGTGCTCTCGCTGTTCATTATGGCGCCGACGGTATTAGAGGTAAAAGCCCAATGGCATCCAGTGGCTGAAGCGGGCGCGCCGCCGTGGATGAGCAGTTGGGACAGCCAAGCGTTAGGCCCTTATCGTCAGTTTCTGAAAAAAAATTCTGATGAGAAGGAGGCACATTATTTTCGCAATCTTATTGCCAAAACCTGGCCCGAAAAGGCGCGCCAGCGGGTTAAGCCAGACTCGCTCCTGATCCTGCTTCCCGCGTTTACCGTCAGCCAACTGACGCAGGCGTTTCGTATTGGTCTACTCATCTACCTGCCCTTTTTGGCGATAGACCTGCTGGTGTCGAATATCCTGCTGGCGATGGGCATGATGATGGTGTCGCCAATGACCATTTCCCTACCGTTTAAGTTACTAATTTTTCTGTTGGCGGGGGGATGGGATTTGATTCTTGGCCAACTGGTACAGAGCTTTATATGAATGATGCCAACCTTGCCCACTATGTCACTCAGCTGATGTGGCTGGTGCTGATGACCTCGTTGCCCGTGGTATTCGTCGCTTCCGTGGTAGGGATCATGGTGAGCTTGTTTCAGGCACTGACCCAAATACAGGATCAGACGCTGCAGTTCATGATCAAGCTGCTGGCTGTGGCGCTGATGCTGATGGCGACATATCACTGGATGGGGGGGCTGATCCTGGCTTATACCCGCCATGTGCTGATGCAAATTGGTCTCCGCGGATGATCGGTGAGATCAGCGAGGGGTTAGCCACGGTGGCTTTGGCGATGATGAGGCCATTGGGGCTGACATTGCTATTTCCGTTGCTGCAAACCGGCAATCTGGGGACACCGCTGATCCGCAATGGCGTGCTGCTGGCGGTCATGTTGCCCATGCTTCCTGTCCTCCATGCGCAGCAGATAATCCATCAGAACGGGGACTGGGTTCGCCTGATTCCGGGGGAAATGCTGATTGGCCTTTTATTGGGGTTCTGTGCTGCGATCCCTTTTTGGGCGGTGGATATGGCGGGGTTCCTGATTGATACCCTACGTGGGGCCACAATGGCGACGCTATTCAACCCCGCGATGTCGGTGCAAACGTCGATTTTTGGTCTGCTGTTTAGCCAATTTTTATGCGCGCTTTTTTTTATGGGCGGCGGTTTCAATCTGCTGCTTTCGGCGCTGTATGACTCCTATCATTATCTGCCTCCCGGCAAGACGCTGACGTTCGATCGGTCTTTTTTTGATTTTTTACTGGTTGAATGGAAAGTGTTGTACCGGCTGTGTCTGAGTTTTTCCCTACCGGCGGTGATTTGCATGATGTTGGCCGACCTGGCGCTGGGGCTGCTTAACCGCTCTGCGCAGCAGCTCAACGTCTTTTTCCTCTCCATGCCGATAAAAAGCGCGTTGGCGCTGTTTTTGCTGTTGCTGTCATTGCCCTACGCTTTTCATCACTATCAATTGGAAAGCGATGCGCTATACCACCATGTCAGCCGCTGGTTAGCCAGCCATGAGTGAAAAAACCGAGCAGCCCACCGAGAAAAAGAAAAGAGATAGCCGCCAGGAAGGGCGAGTGATTAAAAGCATAGAGATTACTTCCGGTGTGCAGTTGCTTTCGATATTGGCCTTTTTTCATTTTTTTTCCGACCGGGTCATGCAACGGGTATCACAGCTGATAACACTCTCGGCGCAGCTGATAAACAAACCCTTTGATTATGCCGTGAGCTTCATGTCACAGGCGGTACTGAGTGCCGGAGGCGAAATTTTCGCCATGTTGGGAGGGATGCTGGCGGTGGGCACGATTGCCAGCGTGGTGGCTCAGATTGGGTTTCTCGTGGCGCTCAAGGCAGTCGGCTTCAAAGGTGAAAAAATAAATCCGATCAATAACCTAAAACAGATTTTCTCGGTGCGTAGTCTGGTTGAGTTGCTCAAGTCTTGTTTGAAGGTGGTTTTGCTGTGTCTGATCTTTGTCTATTTGTTCTGCTACTACGCGCCAACGTTTCAGGCGCTGCCTTATTGCGATCCGACCTGCGCGATCCCGCTATTCACGACCTTTGTTCGCTGGATGTGGTATGCGTTGCTAGCGTTTTACATCGTGTTGGGGGTGTTTGATTACGCCTTCCAGAGCCATAACACGATGAAGCAACAGCGGATGAGCAAAGAGGACGTTAAGCAGGAGCGTAAAGACACGGAGGGCGACCCACAAATGAAAATGCGGCGGCGAGAGCTGCAGAGAGAAATCCAAAGTGGGAGTCTTGCCCAGAACGTCAAACAATCCGCCGTGGTGATACGTAATCCTACACACATCGCGATTTGCGTAGGGTTTGACCCGGTTGAAATGCCGGTCCCTAAAGTCTTGGTCAAAGGGGTAGATGCGCAGGTTGCCCATATCGTGAATCTCGCAATGCGAGAATCTATCCCCGTCGTCGAGAACATTGGTCTGGCGCGCCAGCTGTTTCATGATGTGAAATGTGGTGAGACGATCCCGGAGTCTCTGTTTGAGCCCGTGGCGGCGCTACTGAGATTGGTCTTCGATATTGATTATGATGCCGACTCACGGAGTGAGCCGAAAGGTTAATTGCTTGTTGAGCGCAATATCAGGTCATGGCCTGACGTTTTTTGGGAGGGAACGGTTTTAATCTATGCTTCTTTAACGACCATATAAGAGTGAAGAAAATATAGAGGTGTTTATAAAAACGCATCGGGTCTTCGCGTGAGAAGATGCATATGTATGGGGTTTGCGGCGGGCACTCTCTTCATCGGGTTATTATTGCCATTATCACAACCTTTTCATCACTGATTTGATGAATGTATCTTTTATCCCCGTCTGGAGCTCTGTTTTTAAATAAAGATGAGGACGCTAGTTCGGTAAAATAAATACGGAATAAGAAGTCTTAATCGTGATGTTTTCAATCAAAATCCAAATATTTTAATGTAAAAAATGATGTCGATTATTGTGTGAAAAAAACGGCATCATGACTTAAGTATGTTTATCGTTGTTCGATTGTTTAATTGCGCTCATCGATGATGATGAATCTCTCTTTATTATTTTAATTGGTGTGTCTCTGTAAAATGAAACTCAAGATGATAATGAATAGTCTCAGATTATTGTGTCTCCCCCTATTAGTGACGTCATGCTCCTCGGTAGATACCCAACATTATCAAACGGTCATGGATGCGAAGACCGAGAGTAAAGTGAAGCATATTATTATAACGAAAGTGCTTCCAAACTCCGGGAAACAGCATGGGAAATTAGTGAGCGATGTCTCCGCAGAATTTTTAAATACCCCCTATCAGGGGGGAACGCTTATCGGTTCACCAGAGACGCCGGAATCGCTTGTGGCTAATTTCAATGGTGTTGATTGTTTTACCTTGATTGATTATGTAGAGGCGTTGACCCGCAGTCGTGATAAAAACTCGTTTTTGAGCAATCTTGCTAGAACTCGCTATGTTAACGGCAAGGTGAGCTATCTCAGTCGACGCCATTTCTTTTCCGACTGGTTCGCGACAAAACCTTATAATGCCCGTGATGTTACATCGTCAATCAGTCCACATTATCTTACGGAAGAAAAAAAGCTAAATCGTAAGCCTGACGGGGGAGAGTATGTTCAGGGTCTGGGAGTTATTCCCCGCAAAATAAATTATGTTCCAGGCAATGCCATAAACCAAGATGTTCTTCGTCAATTAAAAAATGGAGATTATGTAGGGGTTTATTCTCCACTGAAAGGTTTGGATGTCTCACACACGGGCATTGTTATTAAAGAGGGTGGGCAGGTCTGGTTTAGAAACGCCTCATCACTCTCTTCAAACAGAAAAGTCGTTGACTCTCCTTTTAAGGAGTATATGAGTAAAAAACCGGGCTTCATTGTTCTACGAGCAAAGTAATTAACGAGAGTTGTATGTCATTTGTCTATAATTTTCCGGCAAATAGAATGGGGGGTTAATCACTATGCAAATTGGATTTAATCTGAATAACATTGACTACAAAATATCAGATTCGCTCCTGAGAAATCTTATGGATAATGATGCGGAATTATATGATTTCTCAGTGTTTGAGCGCTTTGTGGACTTTTTTAAGTATTTATTTACGGGGAATAGCACCATCTCTGATTATAGGGCGATATATGAAATCCTATATCCCCATCACTCAACGGTAAAGATTAGCGATCCTTTGTCACTCCGGTCTTGGGGGAGGGGTTTTTACGACCCAACGGAGTGGAGGACGGTTGTCGGTTTTGTCAGACTCATCGAGCAATCTAAGTCTGATGTGATAAGTAGATACTCGATCGTTGAAAATAAACTAGATGAAGAAACATCACTATTAAAAATGAGGGTGGATGGAATCCTCATTGCTGAGGCAATATGCTCTGAGAGGAATCTTTTATTTTTGAAAGAGTATCTTTTTAATGAAAATAACAGTGAGATAATCTTAACGAAGGAAATGGATTGTTTTCAAAAACAGGAGGGTGGACAATATTTACACTTTGAAGACCTGTTGAAAAAGCATTTATCAGCGCAGATGAAAACGGAGAATGTCATCAACAATGATCCACATGTCGGAGATATTAAGGACGAGATTGGGAAAAAAGATGAACACTATGCCAGTGGGGTAGGTTTCAAATTGGCGTTCTCGGCCAACAGTGCGTTAATTAATCGCGCTTTGAGCGTTAACAGGAAGTAATGTTAACTATAGGCATTCTTTAATAAGAACAGCTAAATATAAACCTATTTCTCATATAGTTAGCTGTTCATTTTTTATTAAAAGACGGGCTGACACTGAACGGAGAAGTATAACGATTAAAAATCTTCGAATAACTCAGCCTGTGTAATTTCTCCACCATCCAATGTCGATATAGCACCATCCAATGTCGATAAAGCCAGTTTAACCCGCTCAAAATTTGCGTTGGTAAGGTCGGTATGACTGAATTCCGAAGCAAAGATATCTGCTCCGTTAAAGTTGCAATGTTTTAGGTCGACATCTAAAAATTTGGTTGCCGATAGTCGTGTCGACTCCATGTTCGCTCCGGTGAAATCACAATCCTTCACAGATGAAGCCATGACTTTGGCATATTTCAGGTTTGTATTAATCAATTTTCAGTGTTTGAATTTTGTAAGCACACCCGTTTTAGTTCCACGCATTTTTTGAGAGTTCCGGTTTCTTTGACCTTGGTCCAAAATTAATGCAGGCATAAACTAGAGATCTTTGTCTTTCTGAAGACTTCGAATGAATTCAGCCGGAGTCATGTCATTTAATGACGAATGCGTTCTCTCATAATTATATTCCCTGCGCCAGTTGTCGAGTTTGTCCTGTGCATCGTCCAGTGACAGAAACCAGTGAATATTCAGGCATTCGTCCCGCAGACTACCGTTAAATGATTCGATAAACGGGTTATCTGTCGGTTTTCCGGGGCGGGAGAAGTCTAGGGTAACACCCTGATCATACGCCCATTTATCCAGGTTTTTCGAAATAAACTCGCTGCCGTTATCCGTCTGAATACGTACCGGTAGGCGCTTATCCAGCACCCGCAGCGCCTCCATTACACCGACCACATCTTCACCTTTCAGTGATTTCCCAGCATAGATCGCCAGGCACTCCCGACTAAAATTATCCACTACAGTCAGCATCCGGAAACGCCGCCCGTTAAACAGACTATCCGACACGAAATCCATACTCCAGCACTGATCGACGTGCGTCAGGGCCGGACGCTGTTGGCGACGTGCTGCACTGACATGCCTGCGAGGACGTTTTCTGCGCAGATTGAGACCTTCCAGGCAATAAATACGATGTGTTTTCTTATGGTTAACCCGCCAGCCCTCGCGTCGTAACTGGATATGAATACGTGGACAGCCATACCGTATCCGGGTTTCCGCTATCTCTCGGATGCGTTGGGTGATCGCCCGATCATCACGCCGGCTCTGCCAGTGGTAGACAGTTCTGCTCTGCATCAGCAGGCCGCATCCGCGGCGGACACTGATACGATAAGCTTCAAGCAGGAAATGCACCGCCTGGCGCTTCTGAGCCGGCCTCAGAACTTTCGCTTCAATACCTCCTGAAGCATCTCCTTGTCCAGGCTCAGATCTGCCACCAGCTTCTTCAGCCGCTGATTTTCATCCTCCAACTGCCGCAGACGTCGCAGTTCCGTCACGCCCAGCCCGCCGAATTTCTTCTTCCAATTGTAAAAAGTGGCCTCAGAAATCCCCATCTTTCTGCAGACTTCCCCGACGCGGGTGCCGGTTTCGGCTTGTTTCAGCGCAAACGCAATCTGTTCTTCGGTATAACGGGTCTTTTTCATGGCAATGAGCCTCTCTGGGTAATGGAAGAAAGACCGGATACTTCAGTTTAGACTGGCACTGTTTTCAGGGGGAAGGTCAGTGACATCTATCCTGACAGAGGGGGGGGAAGATCAATCGAATAATGCAAATATCTTCTTTGAGTTTGTAATTATATCAATTATTTTTTCACATTCCATTATAACTTTCCTTTTTTGGCTTCTTAAAATCAATACGTAATTTCTAATGATATAATTCTGTTTACCATTCCATTTGTTATGGCTTGATGATATGTCGACTAAAACAAATCTAATAAATATATATTATTAGCCAGTAAAATTAATACGTTCACAATATAAAAAATGAGAGAGCATTGGAAAGATGCTTCTAGTTTTTTTTACGAATTAATTTATGCAATGCTACCGCCCTTCGCGGGCTGAGCGAATAATTTTTCGAATTGATAGTGTGTCAAATTAATAGCACAGGGAGAAGGAGTTCAAGAAAGGTTAGCAACTGCAGAATCAGAAATTTACAAACAGGAGATAAGGCTATATTGCGGGAGATGTTTTAAATATAAGAAACATCGTATTGATGTAAGTTTTGAGTGATCAATGAAGTAAGATTGAATTATAATCCCTTAATCCCTTAATCCCTTAATCCCTTAATCCCTTAATCTAATTCTTCAATCCTTTGAAGTCCTCCTGCACATATACATTTTAAATGCATTGCAAAAAATCTTATGTTTACCATTACTTAACTTTAATAATGTATACACTAGAAATCACTCCTTTTCAAAGGCATACTAACAAAATTAAGAAACAAAATGAAGATAAAAGTAACATAAAGCTACATTGATGTTAGTCGATTGACTTGAGTTAATTGCATTTCTTGTACCAAAACTTTTTTTTGGACAGAAAAACCCTATCATCCTAGTACAGTCGATGAGAGTGATTGTAAAGAGGCCAATTTGTCAGCTATAAAAAGTAAGCATGAATATTTCGAATCTACTTTTTCAAGAGTAGATCTTTCAGAATGTGTTGTACAAAACTCAAAATTTGAAGATTGTGACTTCGATAATTGTAACTTTTCTGGTGCCAGTTTTATTAAATGCAAGTTTAATAACTGCACATTTAATCATTGCAATCTTAACATAACTGAAATAATCGATAGCAGACTCTATGAAGTGAATTTCAATGAATGCAAACTTTCAGGTATTGATTGGACAAAGGCCAATTGGACCTCTTTTAATTTAGATTATGAGCTTAAATTTAGCAGATCCATATTAACTAACTCTTCGTTCATGGGATTGAAGTTACAAGGCATTATAATGGATGAATGCAAGGTTGT
Source organism: Lonsdalea quercina subsp. quercina (assembly GCF_000688695.1). Taxonomy (GTDB): domain Bacteria; phylum Pseudomonadota; class Gammaproteobacteria; order Enterobacterales; family Enterobacteriaceae; genus Lonsdalea; species Lonsdalea quercina_D. Next base: position 322,572 of record NZ_JIBQ01000005.1, read on the forward strand.
TGATGTGGATTTTAGAGAGTGTGATCTTTCCAAGGGGGTATTTTCAGGCTGTGACCTACATGGAAGTTTATTTAATAAAACAATATTGCGCTCAGCCAATTTCACGGAATCATGGGACTATAATATTGATGTATTGAATAACTACGTTGATAAGGCAAAATTTTCGAGGGCAGAGGCTGTTTCACTCCTTGAAGGATTAGGGATTGAATTAGAAGATTAATAACATTTAAATTCACTGCACAAACAGATATATTTAAAAATTTGTAACATGCAGTGAAGATTGATTTAATTAATTATTTCATCGTAAATCAATCACAGTTATTTTAATTCTAGGATATCACAATCAATCTTGGCTAGGATGACTATAATTATTATAAAAATTTTGACCGTTTATCTGATCCAGAAAAATATTTTATGGAGCCATGTAAGTTAGGTTTTTTAGCTTCAATGATTATAAAAAAGAATAGTTATTATCAGGATAGATTGACATTTCGCTTAAAAATTAAAGTGATAGACATAATCTTTGGGACTTGGGACTTGGGACTTGGGACTTGGGACTTGGGACTTGGGACTTGGGACTTGGGACTTGGGACTTGGGACTTGGGACTTGGGACTTGGTTGACATAAGCCACAATGCTTGCAATCATTTCTTTCTACGAGAAAAGGGTATCAGCGTGAACTGATACCCTTTCTTGAAGATTTTTATATTCAATCTTGGATGATGCATCTGTCAATGCAGTCACCGTTGCTTTGAACACCATCTTCGTTTAGACACCCGTTAGAGATCTCACTTCTAACCAGTGTGCTTCGATGTATGGTGCCCGGACTCGGAATCGAACCAAGGACACGGGGATTTTCAATCCCCTGCTCTACCGACTGAGCTATCCGGGCAACGGGGCGCATTAAACCGTATTGGTTCCGCGCCGTCAACGGCTTTATGGGAAAATAGCGCTGACTGCTGACTTTTCAGTCAAAGGCATGCTATCTGATATATATCAGGGGCCTGGCTTAGCTAAGCGCCCCGTTTTGGCGGCAACAAGCGATGCGCAAAACGTCTTCCGCCAACCGTTTGGCGACGGCAATATCGGCGATTTGGCGCTTCACCAGCAGTTTGCTCAGGCAACCCTCTAAAATCAGCTCCATCTGTTGTGCGACCATCGCAGGATCGTCTGTTTCCAATTCGACCAGCAGCGCCTTGGTGTAGTGGTACGACGCCTGCTTTTGCTGCTCGGCCAGTTGGTGGATAGGGTGGTGAACGTCAGGGTAAAAACTGCAGGCTGCGATGAATAAACAGCCCGGGTAACGCCCTTGTTTAACCGCTTCGTGCAGGACGTGATAACGCGCCAAGAGCTTTTGCTCAACATCACGCGATTCGTCCAGCATCAGTCGTCTGCGCCAACCATCAATTTGCTGGCTGTGATAGCGCAGGCTGTCGTATAGCACCGCTTCGTCGTCCGGCCAGAAGGGGGCCAGCTCGTCCACAGAAATGTGCAGACTGTCGGCCAGTTTTTCCCGTGTCATGGCGGTGAAACCATGCTGTTCCAGCAAGGTCAGCGCATGCTCCAGAACTTTTTCCCGTTGCATGGGTCCTCCTCTCAGTGCGTGACCGTTAATCAACAAGTGTCGTTGACGGAGATAGTTTCTGCAAATGCGATCGGAACTGCGCCGCATCCATAAAACCAGTAATGCGCGACCCCGGAATTTCTTTGCCGGAGGCGTCGAAAAACAGAATGCTCGGCAGGCCGAGTACCTGCAACTGCGTCAGTAGGGCGTTCTGCTCGGGCGTATTGGCCGTCACGTCGGCTTGCAGTAGCCGCAGGCGCGACATTTGACGCTGAACTTCGCCGTCGCTGAATGTGACCTTCTCGAACGACTTACAGGCCGCGCACCAGTCGGCGTACAGATCCAACATAGTTATCTTGTTGCTGTCACGAAGCGCGGCATTCAACTCATTCACAGTGTTAATCGGCGAGAAAGCGGTGCCGGAAGAGGATTTGGTAGGCGTTGTGGCCGAGGTGAACAGCCAGTCTTGTATCGGTCGAACCGAGATCAACGCGCCGAGCAGCAGTAAGACCTGCAGACCCCGAATCCATCCTCCTTGCCCACGCAGACTGAGGGCGAACGCCCAGCCGAAGAAGGTGACGCCGAGGAGTCCCCATAGTCGCCAGGCCCAATCGTCGCCGAGCAGACGCGTCAGCAGGAATATGGGTAGCGCCAGCATCGCGAAGCCACAGGCCTCTTTAATGTGGTTCATCCAAGGGCCGCTCTTCGGGAGGATGCGGTTGCCGAACAAGGTGACGCCAATTAACGGCAGCCCCATCCCCAGCGCATACAGGTACAACGTTCCGCCGCCTGCCAGCATATGGCCGCTTTGGGCGATATACAGCAGCAGCGCGCTGAGTGGGGCGGTGGTGCAAGGTGAGCAAATCAGACCAGCGAGCGCGCCCATTAAAAAGACGCCATACAATGAACCGCTTTCCTGTCGGTTACTCCAGTCAATGAGTCGCGTTTGCATGGCGGAAGGTAACTGCAGGTTAAAGAGCCCGAACATGGAAAGCGCCAACAGGGTGAACATCAACGCCAACCCTATCAGGACGTAAGGATGCTGTAACGCCGCCTGAAAGCGCAGACCCGCCGCCGCCACGACCAATCCCAGCAGCGTATAGGTTAGCGCCATGCCTTGCACATAGGCGAAGGCTAGCAGCAGAGTGCGTCGAGCGGAAAGACGTTCGCGCCGCCCCAGAATCAAGCTGGAGATCAGTGGGTACATCGGCAGCACGCAGGGTGTAAAGGCGATCCCGATACCAATCACTATGGCCCACCACGGCGAAAACGGCAGCGGTGGCGCGGTGGACGACTTTTCCCCCGTATCCCATTGGCTAAGCGGAATGCTGAGTTGCTCTGGCGGATAGCAGAATCCGGCATCGGCGCAGCCCTGATAGCTGACCCTTAAGGTGCTGCCCGGTGGGATCCCATCCAGAGGAATATTCAGTTGCAGGCGGTTTCGGAAAATATCGACCACGCCGAAAAAAGCGTCCTGATGACGTTCGGCGGCCGGAAAATCAACCTGTGTGAGCGTCGTGCCGCCTGAGTGAATCACTATTTTTTGGCGATACAAGTAATAGCCGGGGTGAATAATCCATTGAAGTGTTAACTGCTTCCCCTGTTGCTGGAAGTCGAAGACAAACGCCTGCGCGGCGGGCAGAAAACGAGACGTTTGCGCGCGTCCAAAGGGATTGTCGGCAGGCGCGACAGCGGTAAAAAGCAATGTGCCGAATAGGAGAATCAGCGTAAGGACGCGTTGAGCCATGAGAGATAATCGTTATCGCCGTCGTGAACCGGGAGCGCCAATAATTCCGGCGTTTGGTAGGGATGCTGCTGTTTCAGCAACGTAAACAGGTCTTGAAGGTGCGCCTGATCGCTTTTCAGCATCAGCTGGATTTCCTGCTGTTGCTCCAATTTACCTTCCCAGCGATAAAGCGACGTGGCGCCTGGCAATAGCGTGACGCAGGCCGCCAATTCGGCTTCCAGCGCGGCGGCGGCTAACACTCTGGCGCTGGCGTCGTCGGGGGCCGTACACAGTACCACCACGGCGTCGCAGGCGTTGGGTTCAGACATAATGACCTCAGCAGCGGAAACGTGAAATGTCGCCACACTATACCTTGAGGCCAGCATGAGCGTAAGCGCGGATCGTGTTGAAAGTAGACGCTTCGGAAAGTGCGGGGAGTCACAGAATCTCCCTTCGCCGCCGAGTGTGGGGGCGAAGGGAGCGGAGAAGGTTACTGCGGTTCGTTTTCGTCAGTGTAACGTTTCGCTTTGTAGGCCGGGTGCATCAGGTTCTGCACGGAGAAAATATCGTCCAGCTCCGCTTCGGTCAGCAGACCACGTTCCAACACGACTTCACGTACGCTTTTTCCGGTTTCGGCGCAGATCTTACCGACGATGTCGCCGTTATGATGACCGATAAACGGGTTAAGGTAGGTGACGATGCCGATAGAGTTGAATACGTAGGATTCACAGACCGACTGATTGGCGGTGATGCCGTTCACGCATTTTTCCAACAGGTTGTAGCAAGCGTTGGTCAGAATGTGGGTGGACTCAAACATGGCCTGTCCAATCACGGGTTCCATCACGTTCAGCTGAAGCTGGCCTGCTTCGGCCGCCATCGTGACGCAGGTATCGTTGCCGATAACCTTGAAGCACACCTGATTGACCACCTCAGGAACAACCGGATTGACCTTCGCCGGCATGATGGATGACCCGGCCTGCAGCTGAGGCAGGTTGATCTCGTTGAGGCCAGCGCGAGGGCCGGAGGAGAGCAGGCGCAGATCGTTACAGATTTTCGACAGCTTGACCGCCAGACGTTTGAGCGCGCTGTGCACCATGACATAAGCGCCGCAGTCGGACGTGGCTTCAATCAGGTCTTCCGCGGAGACGCAGGGCAGTTGGCTCACTTCGGACAGCTTCTGCACGGCCAATTGCTGGTAGCCGTCCGGCGTGTTCAGCCGGGTTCCGATCGCCGTCGCGCCCAGGTTTACCTCCAGCAGCAGTTCTGCGGTGCGCAGCAGGTTTTTGTTCTCTTCCTGCAGCAGAATGTTGAAGGCGTGAAACTCCTGGCCCAGGCTCATCGGCACGGCGTCTTGCAGCTGGGTCCGTCCCATTTTCAGGATGTTTTCAAATTCTTTGGCCTTACGCTCGAACCCTTCGCCCAGATGCGTATTGGCATCAACCAGCTTCAGGATCGCGTTGTAGAGGGCGATACGGAAACCGGTCGGATAGGCATCGTTGGTCGACTGACACTTATTCACGTGATCGTTGGGGTTGAGGTATTGGTATTCGCCCTTTTGGTGTCCCATCAGTTCGAGACCGATATTGGCCAGCACTTCGTTTGTGTTCATGTTCAACGAGGTGCCTGCTCCGCCCTGGAAGACATCCACCGGGAACTGGTCCAAACATTTGCCGTTGTTGAGCACTTCGTCGCAGGCGCGAATGATCACGTCGGCGATTTTACGTGGGATGGTCTGCAGTTCGCGGTTGGCCATTGCCGCGGCCTTTTTCACCATCACCATGCCGCGGACGAAATCAGGAACGTCGCTGATTTTCTGATTGCTGATGTAAAAGTTTTCAATAGCGCGAAGGGTGTGGATGCCGTAATAAGCATCGGCGGGTACTTCTCGGCTGCCTAACAGATCTTCTTCGATACGGATATTGTCTGACATAAAGAGCCTTCTCTACTCTTCTATAAGTTAGCGTTTATACAGCTTATCGTAATGCATTTTCCCAATTGGGATGGTGTATCTGACCGATACTAAGGGCTATCGCATTATTATATTCTTAACCTGTACGTGAAATAGTCGCCTTGATCACATCTGGGCATTCCATTGTCTGTCTCCTGAGTGAATCGTAACGAATAGTCACGCCGTGTGACTATAGATAAAAAACGTAAGCAGCCAAAAAAAACCATGCGCATAGGTTGAAAAGTAGCGTATGAGCTACCATTTCAACAGTATTGTAACGAGATGACAGGCGCGTTGAATGCTCTACCGAGAGCCGTTTATGACTGCGTCAATAGCATATTACGAGCGCCAGTTTTAGGAATATACTTTTTATCAATACGTTAAATATCAATTACAGGAGCACCGGGTGCGCTGGATACCGTTAATACTGATTTTCCTGTTGGCCTACATTGAAATCTTCATTTTCATCCAGGTCGCCCACGTGCTGGGTATCGCTATCACGCTGCTGCTGGTGGTGTTTACCTCTTGCCTCGGTGTTTCACTGGTCCGCAATCAGGGAATCAGAACCTTTATTCAAATGCAGCGAAAAATCGAAGCGGGGGAAAGCCCGGCCGCGGAAATGGTCAAAAGCGTTTCGCTGGTGATGTCAGGATTTCTGCTGCTGGTGCCGGGGTTCTTCACCGACTTCCTCGGTCTGCTGTTGCTACTGCCGGCGTTGCAAAAGCATCTGACGTTGAAACTGATGCCGCATTTGCATCTCTGGCGTTCACGTTCGGGTCCGGACGGAGCACAGGGCGATGTTTTCGAAGGCGAATATCAACGTAAAGATCAACGCCCTGAACGACTCGAAAAGCATGACGAAAACGACGACCGCTGATTCAGGCGGTCTTTTTTTGTTAGCTATCTGATCTTTGGCATTTTTTTCTTAGGCCGTGAATAAAGTGCGAACAAAGCGAAAAAATTTTGCCTTTCTCCCTTGAAGCCCGTCGAAACGTCCCCACTTACTTTTCCACAAGGTCGGATATAAAAGCATATCCGGCATGTTACCTAAACTGACATGGACTTTCTCAAAGGAGAGCTATCAATGAAAATTCGTCCATTGCATGACCGCGTTATCGTCAAGCGCAAAGAAGTTGAATCAAAATCAGCTGGCGGCATCGTTCTGACCGGTTCTGCAGCGGGTAAATCTACCCGTGGCGAAGTCCTGGCTGTGGGTCATGGGCGTATCCTGGAAAACGGTGAAGTTAAACCGCTGGATGTGAAAGTTGGCGATATCGTTATTTTCAATGATGGTTATGGCGTGAAGACAGAAAAAATCGACAACGATGAAGTGCTGATCATGTCCGAAGGCGACATCCTGGCAATCGTTGAAGCCTAATCGCGCGTAATCCTCTGAACTGAACGAATTTAAGGGAAACAACCAATGGCAGCTAAAGACGTAATTTTCGGTAACGACGCTCGAGTAAAAATGCTTCGCGGCGTGAATGTACTGGCTGATGCAGTGAAAGTCACCCTGGGGCCGAAAGGTCGTAACGTAGTGCTGGATAAATCCTTCGGCGCTCCGACCATCACCAAAGACGGCGTGTCCGTCGCCCGCGAAATCGAACTGGAAGACAAGTTCGAAAACATGGGTGCTCAGATGGTTAAAGAAGTGGCTTCCAAAGCGAACGACGCTGCTGGTGACGGTACGACTACCGCTACCGTACTGGCGCAGTCCATCGTCAACGAAGGTCTGAAAGCCGTTGCCGCGGGTATGAACCCGATGGACCTGAAACGCGGAATCGACAAAGCCGTTATCGCCGCGGTCGAAGAATTGAAAAAACTGTCTGTGCCTTGCTCTGACTCTAAAGCCATCGCTCAGGTAGGTACCATCTCCGCTAACTCCGACGACACCGTGGGCAAGCTGATTGCCGAAGCGATGGAAAAAGTCGGTAAAGAAGGCGTGATCACCGTTGAAGAAGGCACCGGCCTGCAGGACGAATTGGACGTGGTTGAAGGTATGCAGTTCGACCGTGGTTACCTGTCTCCTTACTTCATCAACAAGCCGGAAACCGGTTCTGTTGAGCTGGAAAGCCCGTACATCCTGCTGGCTGACAAAAAAATCTCCAACATTCGCGAACTGCTGCCGGTACTGGAAGCTGTTGCCAAAGCAGGCAAACCGCTGCTGATCATTGCTGAAGACGTTGAAGGCGAAGCCCTGGCGACTCTGGTGGTGAACACCATGCGCGGCATCGTGAAAGTCGCTGCTGTTAAAGCACCGGGCTTTGGCGACCGTCGTAAAGCCATGCTGCAGGACATCGCTACCCTGACTGCGGGTACCGTGATCTCTGAAGAAATCGGTCTGGAGCTGGAAAAAGCAACGCTGGAAGATCTGGGTCAGGCTAAACGCGTTGTCATCAACAAAGACACCACCACTGTGATTGACGGTGTTGGTGAAGAAGCGACTATCCAGGGCCGTGTTTCTCAGATCCGTCAGCAGATCGAAGAAGCGACCTCTGATTACGATCGTGAAAAACTGCAGGAACGCGTAGCGAAACTGGCTGGCGGCGTTGCGGTTATCAAAGTCGGTGCGGCTACCGAAGTTGAAATGAAAGAGAAAAAAGCGCGCGTTGAAGATGCCCTGCACGCGACCCGTGCTGCGGTTGAAGAAGGCGTGGTTGCCGGTGGTGGTGTTGCGCTGGTTCGCGTGGCGAATGCAATCCGTTCACTGACTGGCGAAAACGAAGATCAGAACGTGGGTATCCGTGTTGCGCTGCGCGCGATGGAATCTCCTCTGCGTCAGATCGTCTCCAACGCCGGTGAAGAGCCGTCTGTCGTTGCTAACAACGTGAAAGCGGGCGAAGGTAACTACGGTTACAACGCCGCTAGCGAACAGTACGGCAACATGATCGACATGGGTATCCTGGATCCGACTAAAGTAACGCGCTCTGCTCTGCAGTACGCTTCTTCCGTCGCTGGCCTGATGATCACCACCGAATGTATGGTGACTGACCTGCCGAAAGAAGATAAAGCAGACTTAGGCGCTGCTGGTATGGGCGGCATGGGCGGTATGGGCGGCATGATGTAAGATGCGTTAAGCATCGCATCATCAGCTTAGGAAGCGACTGACGGCGCTTATAACGCCAGCATCCTTCCAAGCCCTGATAGCCAATAAAAACGACTGGGTCATAGCGGCCCGGNCGTTTTTTTATGTCGTTCCGTCATGCGGGCTGTTTGAGGCAGGACTCATCCTCAGCCGAATTAAAGCGCTGCGGCGGGACATTGCATTATATTGACGGGTATCCCCTTCTTTCGGGCGGAGAAAACACCGCTTAAATACCCGTTATAAAGTGAGGGTAAATAATTGGGACACCGTGGTTGCCGAGAGACAAAAGTCCGATTAATTAAAGGCAAATTTAATTGTGTTCTAAACTCCATCATCGATACGAAATAAACCAGAGGCGAGGGTTGATCAATGATGTGATGAAAACCTTAGCGCGACCAATGATGCAGACGCGGTTTTCCTCGAGTTGAAACATACCTTTTCAGGCGATAGATTATCCATCCTCATTGTGTGGTTTTTTCCCTTACAATCAGACAATTAGCATTTTTCGTCGTAAGCTGTTTTAATCCCAAAGCGTAAAAATGAGCCATGCTATTAATAGCTGGATTTTTATTATATTAATAACGCATTCAGCGGCGGTGGCGGGTGAATTCATCTTTGCTTCATCGCATTGAAATATCATGAAATCAGGGGACATGGCCGGTTTTAAGTCTCTATCCAGATTTCATGCGGCTCACTGAAGTCCTATTGACTCCGGGTGAGTTTATTGGCGTAACGAATGTATGAAAATCATGCAGATCATGAGTCCCAGCGGTTGAACGAGTTATCAATGCGCTATTCTACGCTACAATGGAAACCGTTTACTTTATTTACTAAACCCAAGGCGAGGAGGGGGCAATGACAGATGAGACGGTAGACCTCCTGCGCCCGGTGACATGGTGCGAGTTCGCTGATGTCCCCGCGGTAGTCTCCGAGTGGCTCGCCTATCGAGACTCAATGACCGTGCGATTGGAGACCCATTGCCGGCGTCTCGACGTGGAGGTCACCCACGAAGGTTTTATCTCGCCATCGGCCTTAGGGGAGGCGTTGCCGCTATTGCCCGTCAGCGAACGCTTCTGGCTCCGGGAAGTGACGCTGTATGGCGACGGCAGACCCTGGCTATTTGGCCGTACGGTGATCCCTGAGCGCACGCTGCAGAAATCAAACCAAGCGTTGACGCAGATTGGGCGTGAGCCTCTTGGACGGTATCTTTTTCAACAGGGCGCGCCGGAACGCGATTTTATCAATCCGGGACGTAGCGGCGATCTGTGGGCTCGCCGTTCACGACTGCGGTTGGCGGGCCATCCTTTATTGCTGACAGAAGTTTTTTTGCCTGATGCCCCTATTTATTCTCCGCTCAGTTCTGATGCTGAACGGTAGAGAGGAGACGATGCGTTGGAACGAATTTTAACGACGGGACGGTGGATGGCGTATTGTCGCCTGATGCGGATCGATAAGCCGATAGGCTCTCTGTTGCTGCTGTGGCCTACGCTGTGGGCGCTATGGCTGGCAGGGCGCGATGCACCAGCAAGCTGGACGCTCTGGGTGTTCGTGCTAGGCGTATTCCTGATGAGAGCGGCGGGTTGCGTCATTAACGACTATGCCGACCGCCATTTTGACGGTCATGTGAAGCGCACGGCATCGCGGCCCTTACCCAGCGGTATGGTCAGTGAACAGTCGGCCAAAGCGCTGTTTGTGATCCTGGCGCTGGTCGCGTTTGCGCTGGTGCTGACGTTGAACACCATGACGATCTGGCTGTCGGTCGCCGGGCTGGCTCTGGCCTGGGTTTATCCCTTTATGAAGCGGTTCAGCCATCTGCCTCAGGTTGTGCTGGGCGCGGCTTTTGGCTGGTCGATCCCCATGGCCTATGCCGCCGTCAGCGAGTCGCTGCCTGTCAGCTGCTGGCTGATGTTTTTCGCTTACCTGTGCTGGACCGTGGCCTACGATACCGAGTATGCGATGGTCGACCGCGATGATGACCTCAACATCGGCGTGAAGTCGACGGCTATCCTGTTCGGTCGTTACGACACGGTTATCATCGGTGTGCTGCAGCTGTTGATGCTAGGGGCGATGGTGATTTTAGGACGTATTTCAGACCTCGGCGCCGTGTACTATTGGTCGTTGCTGGCGGCGGCGGGGCTGTTTGTTTATCAGCAGACGCTGATCGCGGGACGGGATCGCGATAATTGCTTTAAGGCTTTTCGCAATAACAACTATGTAGGGATGGCGCTGTTCGTCGGGATAGCGCTGAGTCTGTAGAAAAAAGGCCTGCGGCGGCGAGCCGCAGGCACATGTCTTATTACTTCACTTCGTTATTCTGTTGCACCGTCGGCGCCGTTACGACTACGGCGGGGCTTTCGATCGTCAACCTGACTTCCGGCGTAATCACGTCGCCCAAAATCGCATAGATCGCCTGCACTTTTTCCAGCACGGCATCGCCGCTGTCGCTGATGTAGCCTTCGCTGCGCAGCGTATTGACCAGCGTGGAAAAGACCGCCTTATCAAAGAACTCCGGCGCGTTGATGCCGTGCAGGAGGGACAGGCGCTGCGCCATCGCACGGCTTTCTTTCTCCAGCGTACCGCGATTGATCGTCGGGTCGCCCTTCAGCAGCAGGAAGGTGATGGCGTATCGCTGTAGCGTTTCGATAACGCCAGCGGCCAGCAGCTGCAGCGGGCGGCTACGCTCGCTATTCGGCGTCAGATTTTCGCCCTCAGTCACGATCAAGCGCTGATTCGCCAGCTCGGACGTCAATGCCTGCAGGACATCGGCCAGCTGCGCCGTTTCGTAGTGCAGGAACAGCTCCGCTTTCAGCAACGGATAGATCAACGTCACCTGGCGTAACAACTCAGCCTGCGTAATGTGCCGGTGGTACACGATAATGCTGGCGACCAGAGACGGCAGGATCAGCAGATGCTGAATATTGTTGCGGTAATAGGTCATCAGCACGGCCTGATCGCTCGGAAGGCTGATGATGGTACCCAGCTTGTCGTTTTCGACCGTGAATTTGTCCATCTTCAACGCATGGTCGATCAGTTCGGCAGGCGTTTTATCCGGTGTCGTCGTGTTCTCGGTATAGGGCACGTTGCGCATCAGTTGCAGATAGCACTCGAGCTGTTCTTCCAACTGCGTACGGGTCATTGCGCGTTGCGGCGACACCAGAAGGGCGGTTGAACACAGATTCATGGCGTTGGCCGCCGCGGCATTGTTGATGCGTACCATGATGTCGGAGGCAATGTCCTGCACGGTAGGCGTCAGCCAGGCGGGGCGCTGCGCTTCGATCGGGTCGATGGCGTCGCGCCACTGCGGAACCTTGTTGTTGAGGTAAGTCATCAGCGGCAGCGGTTCGCCGAAGTTGACGTAACCCTGTCCCAGATTACGCAGCTTGCGAAGTCCGCGCACCATCTGGAGAAAACCTTCTTTTTCCTTGGTGGCGCCGCGCAGCTCTTTGGAGTAAGTGCCTACTTCCATCACATGCTCGTAGCCGATGTAAATCGGCACCAACGTAATGGGGCGCGTGCCGCCGCGCAGCATGGCCTGCAGCGTCATCGCCAGCGTGCCCGTTTTCGGATCCAGCAGGCGACCGGTGCGCGAGCGTCCGCCTTCGACGAAGTACTCTACCGAATAACCGCGGGTGAACAGTTCGCCGAGATACTCGCGGAATAGGGTGGAATACAGCTTGCTGCCTTTGAAGGTTCGACGGATGAAGAATGCGCCGAGGCGGCGGAAGATAGGACCCGCCGGCCAGAAGTTCAGGTTAATGCCCGCGGCAATGTGCGGCGGCACCAGCCCCTGGTGATACAGCACGTAAGAAAGCAGCAGGTAGTCCATGTGGCTGCGGTGACAGGGAACATAAACGATTTCATGGCCGTCTTGAGCCAACTGCCGAACGCGCTCAGCGTTATGGACGTTAATCCCTTGATACAGCCGGTTCCAGGTCCAGCCCAGCACGCGGTCTGTCAGACGCACCGCTTCATAGGAGAAGTCGGCGGCGATCTCTTCCAGCATCGCAATTGCGTTCTGCTGGGCTTTCTCACGCGAGATTTTCTTGGCTCGGGCTTCGTCATCCACCGCTTTGGCGATGGCTTTCGACGACAGCAGTTTCTTGAACAGCTCCTGTCTGACCGGCAGGCGCGGACCGACGGCGGCTAGTCGCAGACGAGCGAAGTGCATACGCGCCACGCGAGCCAGTTTGTGGGCGATGGAGTTATCCGTGCCGTGCTCTGTTGCCATATAGCGCAGCGATACTGGCGTCGAGAAACGGACGAAGCTGTCGCGTCCCAGCCACAGAACCGCGAAGAATTTTTCGATACCGTTCAGCAGGCGCAGCTGAGGCGCTTCCTGCTGGTGCCCTTCGCGTCCAGGCGAGCGGCCGAACATCACTGAAACCGGCACCATCTGGACATCCAGCGACGGATTATCGCGATGCAGATCCAGATAGTCGTGGAAAAGTTTGATGGATTTCTCTTTGGGCACGTAGTAGCGAAATATGCGTGGGCCATTATTGACGAAGACGTAGCTTGGCAGCGCCTCACCGTCGACAATCAAGGGTTCAAGCGGATCCTGCAGCCCCAGTGCAAGGCACTTTTCACGCAGCGTCAGTAAGTCCGCTTTGGAGTTGTAGGGCAGAACGTAGAAAATAGGACGTGTAGGATCGATATCCAGCTCAGCGATCGGATCCAGAGGGATAATTTTGCTCTTTACCAAAAGTTTCAGAGGGAAATTCAATAATTTATAGTAGATTTTACGCCAACCTGACATAACAACTGAGAACCTCTTATTAGCAATGCGCCGCAAGGATAACAGAAACCTTATCGGATATCTGTGGTCATGAGACAATGGGGTGACGCGAAAATTGCGTTCGAAACTAAATAAAAAGGGAGTAAGCAAGGATCATGAATAAGGCGACCGGGATTACCCGCCTTGTCAAAGCAACGGGCTATTCGTTGCAGGGACTTAAACAAGCATGGAGGCATGAAGCGGCCTTTCGTCAGGAAACCATTCTTACTCTGGCAGGCATTATTATTGCCTGTTGGTTGCCAGTTTCAATATTAGAACGGTTATTGTTGATTGGCGCGGTAGTGCTGATTGTGATCGTCGAGTTGCTGAATAGCGCTATCGAAGCCGTGGTGGACAGAATTGGCCCGGAATATCATGAGCTTGCAGGGAGAGCGAAAGATTTGGGGTCGGCTGCGGTGTTGGTGGCTTGCCTGTTGGCGGCCGTGGTCTGGGGTGTCTTGCTGTGGGGCCATTTTGCGTGATGGCTCTCATGAATGACGCCAAAAAACAAGGCATAACGCGATTTCTCAGTTCCCATAGGCAGTTTCCCTGTATATACTCACAGCGAAACTGTATAAACAACCAGGGGGCGGAATGAAAGCTTTAACGACCAGACAACAAGAGGTTTATGATCTTATTCGCGATCATATTTCACAAACCGGTATGCCACCCACCCGAGCAGAAATCGCTAAGCAGCTGGGATTCCGCTCTCCTAATGCCGCTGAAGAACACTTGAAAGCCCTCTCCCGTAAAGGCGTGATTGAGATCGTCACCGGCGCATCCCGCGGTATTCGTCTGTTGATGGAAGAAGAGTCGCTCGGCCTGCCTTTGATTGGTCGCGTTGCCGCAGGGGAACCGCTGCTGGCTGAGCAGCATATCGAATGTCATTATCAGGTCGATCCGGCCATGTTTAAGCCAAATGCCGATTTTCTGCTGCGCGTCAGCGGTATGTCGATGAAAGATATCGGTATTCTTGATGGCGATTTACTGGCTGTGCACAAAACGCAGGATGTTCACAACGGTCAGGTTGTTGTGGCGCGCATTGAAGATGAAGTCACGGTAAAACGATTGAAGCAGCAGGGCAACAAAGTGCAGCTGTTGGCTGAAAACAAAGAGTTTTCCCCTATCGTGGTGGATTTGAGCAAGGAAAACTTTTCCATTGAAGGGTTGGCCGTCGGCGTCATTCGCAACAGCGATTGGAGTTGATAGACCGGCTTGCTGAACGCCCCGTTTATGCCTCTTCCGTTACGTTTGGTCTTTCTTGCTGAACGTAACGGGCGAAACCAAAGCAAAGTCAGACATTTTCCGCCAACGTGATGCTTCATCCCCTCTCTAATTTCTTCTCTTCCTAAGCTTCCAATTTCAGTATCACCGTTTGGCGCTGATAAGGCCGAACCTGAAAACGATATGCTGCTCAGCGTTTTTTGATGACGATACTGTGGTCGTGGTTGCAGCTGTCGCGATGGTCGCAGGCTTCGATTTTTCTGCACTCAACGCACATGCCATGCGCTTCAACTACACTGTGGCGTAGGGAGAATCCCGTTTGGACGGCAATTTGCTGCAATATTTCTTCGATGCCTTCCGTGGGGCTCTCCGTTACCTGGCGACAACGGTCGCAGATAAAGAGCGCTGAGGTGTGGCTGTGTTCTTCGAAATGGTGGCACAGCACGTAGCTGTTGGTGGATTCCACTCGGTGGATGAATCCTTGTTCCAGTAGGAAATCCAACGCGCGGTATACGGTAGGAGGCTTAGCCTGGGGTTCAGCGACACGGAGCAGATCCAACAGGTCGTAGGCGCTGATGGCTCCGGGTTGATGGGCCATCAGACGCAGTACTTCCTGACGCTGCGGCGTAAGTCGCACGTTGCGTTGCTGACAAAGTCGCTCAGCCTGGGCAAGAAGTTTGGTCGGATCGGTTGAATCCATCGCTGTAACCCTGAAGAAAAGTGGTGAAGATAATGGTTTATCTTACCATGACTCCTCAAAAACGCCGAGTCAGGTAGGGGAAGCGTTACACCACCAAATCGATCAGCAGGGCTCGCACCGGCGTTTTCGCCTGAAGGGCGATGGCCGTTTCCTGCTGGATAAAGGCACCGTCGCCGCAACGCAATGTTTTGCCCCCATCGGCTTTGCAGCGGATGCCAAGCTCACCGTGAATAGACTGAACATAGGCGCGATTCCCTTTTAAGGCATGCGTCAGCGATTCTCCCGCGGCCAGATCAAGATGGTAAACCCAGACCTGTTGTCTTAGGTGCAGACTGCCATTTTCATCGTCCGGGGAAGCCAGTAACTGACAGCACTCGCCGTTCAGCGACATACGCTGTAGCGCGCGGTTTTCGCGCGTCGGACAGGCATCCAGCCACAGCTGAATGCGGGTCAGCGGCGTGTCGATGGCAATATTTTGTTCGCTATAGCTGAGGTTAGGCTGAGTCGCGAGCAACATGACGTCGCCGGCTTTAGCCTGCGTGTGATTACCGTTACTGTCCCGATATTCGGCTTCGCCTTGCAGAAGAATATTAAGGATATCAACGCGCGGATAGGTCCGGGCCTGGAAGGCGGCTTTAGGCGCCAGAACTTCCTGATTCAACACGCGTAGCGAGCCGAATCCCAGCAGGTCGGGGTCAAAATAGTGGCCGAAGGAGAACGTGTATCGTGCCTGCAGCCACCCGTAGTCAGCCTTGCCGCATTGCTCCGCTGCTCTGCTAATGATCATGGTGTCAGGCCCTCGTAATTATTCGACTTTACAAGGGTAATCGGCTGGACGGTAGATTGTTAGCTAGTTAATCTGGTGGGGTCGTTCAAAAATCCTGAATGAGAATATCTATGTCGAAAGATCGGGCGTTAACATTGGAAGCGTTGCGGGTGATGGATGCTATCGATCGTCGGGGTAGCTTCGCGGCCGCGGCAGATGAGCTGGGAAGAGTGCCTTCAGCACTGAGCTACACCATGCAAAAGTTAGAGGATGAACTGGATGTGGTGTTGTTTGACCGCTCGGGGCATCGCACTAAATTTACTAATGTGGGAAGGATGCTGCTGGAGCGCGGGCGAGTCTTGCTGGAAGCGGCCGATAAACTGACGACGGATGCCGAAGCGCTGGCTCGGGGCTGGGAGACTCATGTCACCATTGTCGCGGAAGCGTTGGTGCCGACAGAGCGCTTGTTTCCACTGCTGGACAAGTTGGCGCAGAAGGCCAACACGCAGGTCTCTATTCTGACCGAAGTATTGGCAGGCGCCTGGGAACGGCTGGAGCAAGACCGAGCCGATATCGTTATCTCTCCGGATATGCATTTCCGTGCAACGTCCGAGGTTAATACGCGCAAGCTCTACTCGGTGAAAAGCGTCTACGTCGCCAGCCCGGACCATCCCATTCACAATGAACCCGAACCACTGTCAGAAGTGACTCGCGTCAAGTATCGAGGTATCGCCATTGCTGATACCGCACGCGATCGCCCTGTGCTCACGGTGCAGCTGTTGGATAAACAGCCTCGTCTGACGGTGAGTACGATGGACGATAAACGCCGGGCTTTGCTCGCCGGGCTAGGCGTCGCGACGATCCCTTACGAACTGGTGGCGCAGGATATCGCCGAAGGGCGGCTACGGGTAGTCAGCCCGGAAAACACCTTCGAGAGCCAGATCATCATGGCCTGGCGCCGCGACAACATGGGCGAAGCTAAGTCCTGGCTGCTACGGGAAATCCCCAAAGTATTGCGTGACTCCTGATGACCGCCCAACTGAGGGGACGGCAACACGGGAGAGTGCCTGGTTCTGCCGTCACGCTGAGGCCCTGATTGGGCGTTAGCGTCGAAACCGGCTCTCTCGATCGTGCGGCTTTGTTAACGATAACTCTGGGCCGATGGAGATAATGCCGCAGGGGTTGATCGAGGCATGGCTGCGGTAATAGTGGTGGCGAATATGATCCAGATTGACCGTGTCAGCGATACCCGGCAGTTGATAGATATCCCGCGTAAAACCGTACAAATTCTCATAATCTGTCAAACGCCAGCGATCGCACTTGAAATGGGTGTGATAGACCGGGTCGAAGCGAACGAGCGTGGTCCATAGCCGCAGGTCGGCTTCCGTCAGACATGAGCCGGTCAGATAACGCTGTTGGCTCAGCCGTTGTTCCAGCCGTCCCAGCGCATCAAACAGCTGCGCGACTGACTCGTCGTAAGCGCTTTGCTGCGTGGCGAAGCCCGCCTTGTAGACGCCATTATTAACCTGAGGGTAAATCCACCTGTTCAACTCATCAATCTCCGCACGAAGCGCCAGCGGATAGTAATCTCCCGGCGTCGCGCCCACCTCGTCAAATGCCGTATTCAGCATGCGGATAATATCCGCCGACTCGTTGCTGACGATGGTTTGCTGCTGCGTATCCCACAACACCGGTACGGTCACTCTGCCGCTATAGTTGGGCTTGGCGTGCAGGTAGAGCTGATAAAGGTAGCTGTGTTGATAGAGTCTGTCGCCGGTGGCCTCTGGAAAATCGGTCGCGAACGTCCAGCCATGTTCTAACATCAGAGGGTGCACTACGGAGACGCCGATGTACGTTTCCAACCCCTTCAGCTTCCGGAGCAACAGCGCCCGGTGCGCCCACGGGCAGGCGAGCGAAACGTACAGGTGATAGCGTCCGGGCTCTGCGCGAAAGCCGCCTTCGCCGCTGGGACCGGGGCGGCCGTCGGGCGTCACCCAATGGCGGAATGAGGTTTGTGGGCGTTGGAAATGTCCGCCCGTCGACGAGGTGTCATACCAGGTATCGTGCCATTGCCCTTCAACTAATTGTCCCATCGAGCTCTTCTCCCCAAAGTGGTATCGCGCAGAACGCTAGGTGATATCGGCTATCTGTTGAGTCACAACCCGCCAGCATGAAACGGCTTGAAAGCTGTGGCGTGGCGNTTCACGCGGCCGGTTGGAATCAGTACAGCACGACTGTTCCGGGTATTACCACCTCTTATTCAGTAGGCGGTCGAGACTGTAAGCGCCGGGGCCGGTGACGAATAACAAGAGATAACCCCCTGTGATGGACAGGTTTTTCATAAACATCAGCTCATTACCCGCCTGCGCAAAATCGTGGTGGAAAATAAGCGCGGTAAGAAGAGTGAAAATTGCTGTCGAGATGGCGGCGGTGCGAGTGAGAAAACCGAACAGGATGGCCAGCCCGCCGCCCAGCTCCAGAAGAATCGTCAAGGGCAGCAACGCGCCGGGTACGCCCATTGCCTGCATGTATTGCTGGGTCCCGGCATAGGCGTCGCCCAGTTTGCCGTAACCGGCGTAAATAAACAGTATTGGCATGAGGACACGGGCCACTAATATCAGGACATTATCTAATTTTTTCATCAATTCTCTCTCCGGTCGGCATAGTGCGATTCAGCACGCTGATGATGATTAACTCTCAATAATCAATCTGTTTTTGGCCGTAAATGACGGTTGAGGAAGATGTTAGAAGGGAAGGGGGAGGTAAGACAGCAAGTAAAATTGTCTTTTTTGTTCAATGAAATTGATTTAAAGGTCAGGGCATAAAAAAAGCCATACCTTATAGGGCATGGCTATGTCTTTGTGGACTAGGCGCGTGGGAGGATATTACGTACCAATTTGATCGCACCCCAAACGCCTGCGGCTTTGCGAGCAACCTTGAGCAGACGGCCGGGGCGGCGCAGGCCGACCACGGCAACAAGCCCCGCGCCAGCAATCAGATAATTACGCATGCCGACGAGTTTTTGCCAATAGCGATCGCACGGTTCAGTCGCTTCAAGCCACTGCCTTTTTTCCGAGACCAGTTCAATGCGTTGCTGATGGATTAGACTCACCAACCGCGCTTTTTCCTGTGCCAGATACCGTTTGCGGCTCACTTCAGCTTTTCCTCCAGCAACGCCCGATCGTTAGCCAGCTCTTTCCGGGTCTCTTTCAGCAGTGTTGCACTGCGCGCGCGCAGCAGCGCCCAAAGGCCGCCGATGACCGCCAGTCCAAGCAGAATACCGGTTATCCAGTACAGTCCCAGTAGGCGATACTCAGGTTGCAGGCTCCAAATCACCAGCGCAATCAGGCACATCAGACCAAACGTGGTGAATATCAGGGTTAGCCCAACCAACAGCAGCAACTGAACCAGATTGCTCTTCTCTTGTTCGAGCTCGACGACGGCGAGCTTGACCCGTGTTTCAGCCATTCCTGCCAGCAAGGTGATGATGCGTTTCACCGTCGCGACGCAGGCAATAGCGGGGCCTTGTCGTTCTTGATCACTCATAGCGATTAACGACGTGCGAGCAGAATGCCGACAACGAGGCCTACGGCCGCGCCAATTCCAACGCCAGCCCAGGGTTTTTCACGAATATAATCTTCAGCCTGTCCGGTCGCTTCACGCGTGTGAGCTTTGATACGTTCACCGGTTTCATTCAGACGGGAGCGGGATTCTTGCAGGACGCCCTCCGCTTTTTCGCGCAGTTTTTCCAGGTCGCCCTTGGACTTTTCGCTGGAGCTACGCAGGACTTCTTCCAGCGTGTCGCCAAGAGATCGTAATTCTTCACGCAGCTGCTGTTCTGAACTGGATTCACGAGACATAGCAAAACTCCCTAATGTGATAAAAGCTGATATTCAACTATAGACGATATTTCAATTTGCGCGCGGTAAACCCTTGCGTTAATTGCGGTAAATACGCCGCAACGGCGGTGACGGAAGCGCGGTGAGATAACCCCGAGGATTTATCCCAAATGAGATGATGGCGGCGGGGAATACTTCTGCGCGGGTTGACCGCTTTTCGCAATCTGAGTCACGACCTTGACCTGCGGGAGCATCATGCGCAGCACGTCGCGCGCGTCTCTGCTCTGTTCCGGACATGACAGTCTGACCACGATGCTGTCCTGCGCCGGGATGATGCTTTCAATGCCGATGCCGCGTTCGTTGAGACGCTGATAAATGTAAAACCCATCCGGAAGAGGGGCGCCCTGATGCTGTGGGCTGATGTGCAGGGTGACTTCATCGGGCGTGTGATGGGATGACGTCACCATGACAATAACGGGCAACAGCAGTAGCAGTAGACGCCAGACGGGCTTGTTTTTCAGCCAGCGGCTCACCATGTCTTAATGTCCTTTTCTACTATTAACGGCGCGTTTCTTGCGCCAGAGTACGACCAATGATCCCACCAATCCGATGCAGAGCAATACCAGGGGCAGCATCATGAGGAAAAACATCAGCTGGCCTTCGTATTTACGAAAGACCGGCGTATTGCCCAGCGCATAGCCGAGCGACACCAAAATGATGACCCACAGGAAAGCGCTCATCCAGTTGAAGAACTGGAAGCGTGCGTTATTGAGCCCGGATAGACCGGCGATCGTAGGCAGCAGCGTGCGTATAAACGCGAGGAAACGCGCGATCAGCAACGCCGACAGACCGTGACGGNGGAACAACTGGTGCGCTCTTTGATGGTAATGCACTGGCAGGTGCGAGAGCCAACTCTGCACCAGCCTCGTATTGCCGAGCCATTTGCCTTGCAGATAGCTCATCCAGCAGCCCAGGCTGGCCGCCGTGGTCAGCAGAGCGATGGTAAACGGATAGTTCATTGTGCCTTTGGCGATGAGCACGCCGACAAGAATCAACAGGCTGTCGCCCGGCAGAAAGGCGGCGGGCAGCAAACCGTTTTCCAGTACGAGGATCAGGAACAGTAGCCCGTAAATCGTCCAAACCAGCTTGGGGTTGGCAAGTATGTCGAAGTTTTGGTGCCAGAGTGCGTTAAGAAGCTCTTTAATCATTTCCATCTGGTAGTCCTGTACTGCGGCACGGGGATAAATTCTCTGCCCCCCATGCACGGCAATAGGTCACGGTAAGTTTCAAATCCTGCTGCTATAGCGTGATTTTGCGCCAAAAGGGCTTCTTTCGGCGAGAAGCAGGTTTAGCCTGATGCATCGGCAATGAAACGTTGCTCGATGACGCGTTATTTATTGATTTTATTGTTCGAACGATCCCGGGGTGGCATACCTGAATCGACGACGGCAATACAACGGATGGCCATAAAAACGTGGAGTCATGGCGCATTAAAATGACTGACATCCTGTTTAAGGGGTTTTGTCCAATCTGCTACCGATAAATATAAAAAAACGCCATAACTGTAACAAAATAGGTAGGGCTGAGATAGGGAAATATCAGCGATAAAAGTCAGAAAATTCGAGGTTTTAGCCGCGAGAATCGTGGATATAGCCATATTTTACACTTACTGACAGAAATCGACGTTTTATGACCTTTTTTCCTCTTGTCCTGATGATGTCCGCCCGGCAAAAAGTCGATAAACAGGCACAGTATAGACAACCCTCGCGAGAATATTAAAAAGAGAACGCCCGGTCAGGTATTTTACCGGGCGTTTTATTTAAGGCCGCTAAAAAGACGTCGCGGAAGTTAGCGTGCCGCTCGTCGATTGACCCAGATATTGATCAGTATGGTCACCAACAGTATTGCCGCCACGATGCCGAGCGACAGCGAAACGGGGATATGGAAGAGATCGATGAGCATCATTTTGACGCCAATGAAGATCAGGATCACCGCCAGGCCATATTTCAGCAGCGAGAACTTTTCGGCTACGCCGGACAGCAGGAAGTACATGGCGCGGAGACCCAGAATAGCGAAGAGGTTGGAAGTCAGTACGATAAAGGGATCGGTCGTTACCGCGAAGATGGCGGGAATGCTGTCCACTGCGAAAATAACGTCGCTGATTTCCACCATGATCAACACCAGGAACAGCGGCGTGGCATAAAGCAGGCCGTTCTGGCGGGTAAAGAATCGCTCGCCTTGCAGGGTGTCCGTCATTCGCAGATGCTTGCGAAGCCAGCGAACCACCGGTTTGTCGCCGACCGCCGCGTCATCTTCTTTCGCCATCGCCATTTTGACGCCGGTAAACAGCAAGAATGCGCCGAAGATATACAGCAGCCACTGGAACTGCGTCACCAGCCAACTTCCCGCGAACACCATGATAGTGCGCAGCACGATGGCACCCAACACACCGAAAATCAGCACACGGCGCTGATATTGCGCCGGGATGGCGAAGTAACTGAACAGCATCAGCCAGACGAAAACGTTGTCGACCGCCAGCGCTTTTTCAATCAGATAGCCGGTAAAGAAGGCCAGCGCCTGGGCGTCGGCAACCTCCCGTCCCATTGTGCTGTTGAGATACCACCAGAAACCGGCGTTGAACAGCACAGCCATCGTCACCCACACGATTGACCAGCTGGCCGCCTGCTTAAATGTCATGACCGTTGACCCTTTTTTCCCTTGAGAGAAAAGGTCGATGGCCAGCATGNCCACTACAATGGCAGCGAAGCTGCCCCATAACCACGGTGTGCCTATGGAAGCCATAGTTCATATCCTTAAAATGTAAAAACAAAACGGCCCACGTCGTAAGGCGTGGGCCGTTTGCGCGCATTATTCGCAAATGGACCTCGCCTTCCGGCAAGGTCTCACTTACAACTTAATGTGCGTACGCATTAAGGTTGCCCGGTAACCGAGTGCAAACGCACTGTAATGACGACTAACCGGCGAAGAAGTTACTCCCCTTTGCGTGACTAAAGATAGGTGAAATATTGACCCCGGTCAAACTGACTTCGTCCTCTCTCGGCGGGCGCACGGCCGCGCTCCCGCCGGCTGTACTCACACAAGGGAAACGCAATGATGAGAAAAGCATTTACTGACGCGTTCTTTTAGGGGATAAACAGCGCAAATTTGCATTTTTACAGGAGAGGCTATGAGCCAACTCGATCTGGAAACGAGCACCTTGACGCTGGTGCGCTATCCCCTTTCGGCTCAGGAGACCGCACTGCAGGCCTGGGAAGCGGCCGACGAATATCTGTTGCGCGAACTGGCGGAAATGCCGTTGGGCGATGGACCCCGCCTGATTTTTAACGATGCGTTCGGCGCGCTGGCCTGTGGGTTACAAGCGCAATCGCCTTGCAGCATCAGCGATTCGACCCTCAGCCAACTGGCGACTCGGCACAATCTGGCGCTCAACGGTTTCGACGCCCAAGCGGTCACTTTGCTGGATAGCCTGTCGGATCTGCCCGCCGCTCCGGCGCTGGTCGTCATCAAAGTCCCGAAGACGCTGGCGCTGCTGGAGCATCAACTGCGGATGCTCAGCAAGGTGGTGACGCCGCAGACGGTTATCATTGCCGGGGCGAAAGCGCGCGACATTCATACTTCTACGCTTGCGTTGTTTGAACAGATCCTGGGGCCGACCCGGACCTCTCTGGCCTGGAAGAAGGCGCGCTTGATTCATTGCCAGCCCGACGGGCGGGAAGCCAGCGCCCCCTTGCCGCTAACGGAATGGCCGGTGCCCGAACACGGTTTCCAGATAGCCAATCACGCCAACGTCTTCGCGCGCGGCGGTCTGGATATCGGCGCGCGACTCTTCATGCAGCATTTACCGCAGGCGCTGGAAGGCAAGATTGTCGATCTGGGTTGTGGCAACGGCGTGGTAGGGCTGACCGCCCTTGATCTTAATCCGCAGGCCACCCTCAGCTTCCTGGATGAATCTTATATGGCGGTCGCCTCCAGCCGTAAGAATGTGGAGCTGAACCGGCCGCAAGATCTCGATCGTTGCGGGTTTGCGGTAAATAATTCGCTGTCCGGAATCGCCGACGGGAGTCTTCAGGCCGTACTGTGCAATCCGCCGTTTCATCAGCAGCAGGCGATTTCAGGCGATATCGCCTGGCAGATGTTCACGGATGCGAAGCGTTGTCTTAGCGTCGGCGGGGAGCTGCGGATTGTCGGCAATCGCCACCTGAACTATTTCCAGAAGCTGAAGCGCCTGTTCGGGAATTGCGAAACTATCGCGAGCAATCCGAAATTCGTCGTGCTGCGTGCTATCAAAAGCGCCGCCAAACGCCGCTAGCCCGGTAAACGAAGCCTGAGCCTGAATGGGCGATTTGTGGTCAAGTGAGACTGTCATTATAATTCGCGGGATATTCAGGCAAAGGAACCTCTATGTGTATTGATGAGTGGGAAGCGCGACTGGACAGTGCGCTGCAGGCGCTGGAGTCCAGCGTGCAGCAACAGCAGCAGCATTGGCGCGAGCATGTTCAGCAGCTCAATGCGCAATTGACGCTGGCCCGGGAGCAGGAAGCGGAACTGAGAGAGCAGATAGAAACGCTGGTGGCGCGGATGAATTCGGTTAGCGCGTCGCCGGAGCGCAATCCTCTGCTACAGAAGGTCAATGTGATCCGTACCCATATCGATGCGCTAGCCAAAGACGCCGAGGCGTTCTGCCAGTCTTTGCCCTGACAGGGGAAAGGAGAGGCGTCAGGCACTCTCCTTTATCTCTGCATCATTCTGTTAATCTTAATTTTTGCTTACGTAATTTTATCGCTCTGCCCACAAATGGCGGTTTTATCGCCGATTCTCCTTTCAAAGTTTTACCCTTGCTCTCATTACCTTAAGTTCTGTGACCTATACTCATCCCTGACAACGAATGATGAACAGCGTTAATGCTGATAAACCATATATGAGGGAAGTCTATGTCTAAATTAACCGCTATCGTGATTGCTTCCGCACTGGCTTTTGGCGCGGCTGGCTTTGCTAACGCACAAGACACTAAACCGGCGATGCCGCATGGCGAGCACATGATGAAGCATCATGGTTCGGGCGAGGGGATGGAACATGGCATGATGTTCAAAGGCCTGAACCTGACCGCAGATCAAAAGCAGAAAATTCACGAGATCATGGAGAGCGCCCGTAAAGATGCGCCTCGTCCGGCGCCGGAAGACCGCACCGCAATGCATGACGTCATCGCTGCCGACAGCTTCGATGCGGCCAAAGCCGAAAGCGTGGTAGACAAGATGGAAGAGGCCAGCAAAGCGCGTACGCTGAAGCATCTCGAAACGCAGAACAAGATTTATAATGTGTTAACGCCGGAACAGAAAAAACAGTTCAACGCGAACTTTGAAAAACGTCTGGCTAAAGGCGAACACGCGCCTAAAGCCGAACAATAATCATCGGCTCGTCAACCGCCGGAGTGACTTTTTCGTCACTCGGCGGTTTTTTTTGCCTGTCGTCTCACGCATGATCTGCGAGACGGCGGTTTTTTCGCGCTGCCGACGACATTTTCGCGCGGTGCGCCTTGACCTTTCCCCCGATGACAGGGGATATGTTTTTCTTTCTTCCACCATGATGAGGTCCTAGATAATGAAACATCGTCACTGGCTGTTAGTGGGTTTTCTTCTGGCTCCGTTAAGCGCGTTGGCGGCTGAAAGCATGCACGACGGTAACCACAAGTCCACGGATTCAACGGGGTTTGAGCAGGCTTATCAGCAAGATATGGAAAACATGCATCGCGATATGATGAAAAGTATGTCGACCCAGAACCCGGACGCCGCCTTTGCGCAAGGCATGATCGCACACCATCAGGGCGCGATCGCGATGGCGAAAACACAGCTGCGATTCGGCAAAGATCCTGAGCTGCGTAAATTGGCGGAAGACATCATCAAGGCGCAACAGCCGGAAATTGAACAGATGCAAAAATGGCTGGAGCAGCACCCAGGCCAATAATTGATGAGGCCAGACGGNCCGGATTGGTCCGTCTTTCCTTGCATGGCTAATAGGTCACCGTCACGGTAACCGTGTCGCTGTAGGCTCCCGCCGGTACATTGCTCTGATTCGGGTTGATTTTCGCGGTGTAGCTGATGTTTTGCGAATCCCCCGTTCCCGTCGCCCCGTAATGATTCTCGCTGGTCCACACGGTGCCGTCCGATCGGTAGAACTGATATTGCAATGAGTAGGTTGAGCCATTGATGAGCGCGTTCATCTGGCGCCAATTACCGCTGCCGGCGTTAAGGCTGCTGAGGCCGACGGTGTAGGTGGCATTGCGCGTACACCGGACGCTGAGCGCATTGCTGATGGTGGAAAAACTGCTGGGAAGCGCTTGGGTGCCGAAGTTAACGTCCGGCGCGCTGTCGATATAGCAGTCGTTGGTGACGACCATGGAGACCGGGACGACCGATGTATCCGTCCCCGTGGTATAGGCGCAGATGCCCAGCACTCCCACAAAGCAGATCTTGTAGTACCAGGACAGCGTAATGTTATCGGTGTAGGTGCCCGCGGCCACATTGGCGCCTGTCGACGTCCTGAGATAGATAGGCAGAGTCCCGTCGCTGGAGTTGAACAGCCCTAGCAACCCGAGCAGCGTGGTACTGCTCCATTTGATGGTATCCCCAATCGGATAGGTGGCGCTGCAGCCGGAGTCCTTGCAGATGGCGTAGGGAATGTATTCACCGGTACTGGCGTTATACAACTGCGGCGTGGAGCCGGAGGCGTTGCTGGTCGACGAAATGGTGGCGGTCACGGTGTTGGTGCTGATCAGCGAGAGCAGGCTGCCAGAGCAGGTAAACCCGCTGCCGGATTCCACCGTTTGCGCGGTGCTGGCGAGCGTAAATGAACTGATGGAACCGAACGACGAGCTGCTGGACGACGAGCTACAGCCAGCATAGGCGCTGGACAGGCCCGACATCCCCAAAAACAGCATCATAAGTAACCGAAACATAGTCATGTTATTCATCCTTTGAGGGCGCGGTATCCGGCCTCATTTCTGTAGCTGTACACACTTTCTCTCCCAGAATGGCGATGCCTGGCTTGTTATCCGGCAAATCGATATTCAATACGCAGGTACCACTGTCTGAACGCTGAACGCGCAGTTGGATGTGCGGCGTAACCTGTTCCATGAACACCTGACCGTCATAGCCGACGAGGGCGGTTTGTCCGCTGATGACATCCGTGACGTAAGAGCCCACCGGCAGCGGCGCTTTCTTGTCATCCACCAGATTGAGGTTGAACGAATGGACCTGCCGAACGTTGAATTTCACCAGCGCGCCGCTGCCTTCTTTGACTGCCACGCGTCGTTCAGTCTCGGGAGCATCGATCCCCAAAGGGAGTTCCAAGGTATCGATTTCAACGCGGGCCGGATAATAGGCGCTGACCCAAGGCACAAGGATGTGGCCGGTATTGCTGGTTGTGCCTACCTGCTGGTTTTCATATTTGACCGGAACATCGGGATAGCCTTCGGTGCTGACGACGATAAAGGCGTCGTTAATCTTATTGGCCGCAAAAAACGTGTCGTCCATGTACAGTACCGAACCGCTCAGATCGCCCCAGTAGTTGTAAGCCGAGGTAGCGCCGTACATGCCTGCCTGATAGGTCGCCCGCTGTGTTTTCCAGGTGAAGCTGGCCTGCCGGTCGTGGCTGTCGCCGCCCGAGTAGGCGAGGTTCCAGCCCAGACCGCCTTCTGTCGGCGTGGTGCGCGTCATTGACACGCGTTCGGTATATTCATCCATCGAGTTTTTTTGCACGCTGGCGGTAGCGGAGATGCCGTTGTCCAGCGGAACGATCATTTGCAGGAGCGCGCCGTAGCCGTGACTCCCGATGTTTTTATTCAATGAGAAGTACATGCTGGCCCTATCCCAAATTGACCAGCTGTAAGAGAGGTTGGCCAGACGAGTTCGGGTATCGTCATGCGCGCGAATGTCAAAATAGCCCAGTCCTAGCGTGCCGTTGCCGAGCCCGAAAGGCGTCGTACTGAAGGTTATCTGATCGGACTGTTTACTGAGGTGGCCGCCGCTGGAGGCCACGCTCAAATCCTGGTAGCGGGAACTGCGTTCGGCATGCTGCGCCGCAATCCCCATCGTATTCGCATAATAGGAGTAGCCCACGACGTACTGCTCGCCCTGACCGTTGTCCTGACTATGGCTGTAGGCGCTGCTCAACGTGCCCCAGTGGCCGATGGCGAGATCGCCGCCAACGCCGCCCAGCAGCAGATTTTCCGAGGTTTCGAGATGGCTCGACAGGGTTAGCCAGTTAGTCAGACCACGACGATAAATGCCGCTGGCCGCCGACTGACCGTAATCCGCGTCTTTCACGCCATAGTTGCGGCGCAAAATGCCGAGAGAGACATCGAAGTCATCCAATCCTTTACGTAATAAGGTGTTGGATACATAAAAGGGGACGCTGGTGGAAACCTGTCGTCCCAGCGCATCGGTAGTGATGACTGTCGCTTCGCCCGCCCCGTTGATATACGGCACATTGGTCAGCGTAAAAGGACCGGAATTCAGCGAGGTACTGCTGGCCTTGTAGCCATTGATAAACAGATCTACCGTGCTCGGCAACGGGTTCGCCCCGGCGTACTGAATCAACGGGTAGGTGACGATATCCGGGCGTACTGCAAAATCGCGGCTAAATCGTACGCCGCCCATCCGCACTGAATTGCTCCAGGTCAGCGAATTACTGATGAAATCTCCCGCCTGGAAGGTGTACATATCGTCGATATCGTTGTAGCGCCAAAAGGTGTCGTAGCGCAGATAGCCTTTGTTGCCGGTGTCCGTTTCAGTGTGGCCGAAGTAGTGTGAATAGGTCCCCGTGTTGGAGATGAGGGCGTAATCGTTAAACAGCCGCTGTTCCAGCCAGGTGGTCACGCTTTGCGAGGACTGATAGCCTTTGAAGTAATACGCATCGTAGTTGAACGCCAGACCGGGCGTGCTCTGCGCTTTTGTCGCCTCAACCATCATTCCGCTGTTGGCCGACTGCTCTGGCAGCCACTCGAGTGGAACGGTGAGCTTTAGCGACTGATTGCCGGCGTCATAATAAACCTTCACCTCGGGGAGCGCGTTGACGTCGACCCAGCCGGAGCGTTGCGTTCCGATATGAATGTAGTTTTTGGCTAAAACGCCCGACTCCACCGAGAAGTGCCCGCGATTGTACTGCACCGGAACCACCTGACGGTCGGAAACGCCGTTCACGATCAACGTCAGGTAATACGTGGTGTTCTCGACGGCGGGCGCAATCTGGGGCGGTTTGGGCAAATCGCCATACTCTTCCGCCGCGGCCGGCGGCCCGCCATAGGCTAAAACGAGAAGGGGGATGACCCCAATATGGCGCCGCAGCCAATATCCGTGGCATAAAATAAGCATTCTGTTCCCTCATTAAGGCGCGGGGCTGATGAGCGTTGGCTGGCGGTTATCGGCTAATTGGGCGTAGAGATGGCTTTGCATTGCAGGGCGTTTATTCGCAGGCAGCGGCCAGCGGACCTCCTGGCCTGGAAGGACGTAAGCGAAAAAGCCTTGAGCCAGCGAAATGGATGACTTGGTCGCGCGTGGCTTATCGCCGAAGAAGGTATTGCTCAGGCGTGCGTGGACGATGCCGCTATTTTTGATGGCGAGTTCAGTCTGATCGCCTTTGTGAATGAGGCGCCAACTGAGTAACGGCCGGGTCAGCATCGAGTCGTCCGCATGTTTATTTTTAGGCGGCTTGAGCTTGATGCCGTCGCCGGTCATAAACAACGGCAACAGATAACGCATCTGCAGCTTCAGTCCCGACTGTGTTTTATCGGCGGTGTTAAGCGTCGGGATTTCATCAATCACGATGCGATAAGTGCGTTCGGTTTGCGGCGCCACGGAGATCGTTTTCATGAGTCGGATCATCTGGCGCTGATTAGGCTGGACGGTGGCGAAAGGTGGGCTGGCGATAGCATCGGTCTGATTCGCGTAGCGATCCTTGCTGTCCTGCTGTTGCCAGGCCAGAACGCGGATCTGAAGTGTCACCGGCGATGAACCGCGGTTCTCCAGCCAGAGGGCGGATCCCTTTTCATCCGACTCGATGACCTGATAAATCGGCCAGACCAGCACCGAGCTGGCCGCCAGTGCGGAAGAGGTGAACAAACCGAGCAAAACTGCAAAGAGCGCTAAATGCCATTTTGTGAGTGTTTTTTCCATATTATCTATTTTTTCAATAAGTAAGTGTCACTGTAACCGTGTCCGTGTATGTGCCTGCCGAAGGTTGGTTGGTGGATGGAAATAGACGGCCATAGACCGGATAACTTTGCGTACCGCTGGGAAAGGACGAAACGCCATAGGCCAGGGAGCCGGTTCCCCAGACGATGCTGCGTCCGGCATCTTGATAGAGCTGATAGGCAATGGTGTCGCTGCTGTTGCTTCCCACCAGGTAGCGTGACGAACTGTTTCCGCCATTCACCCCATAGTCCATCGCAATGCTGATGGCGAGCCCAGGCGTGCAAGTCACGACGATAGAGCCGCCGCCGGTGGTGCTGGTGACGTCAATGTTGCTATCTAAAAAGGCCCTTTCGCCGAAGTTCAAGGTGCCTAAACTGGTGGTCGAACTGCTGGCGCTGCTGCCAAAGACGCAACCGCTGTCGGTGACCGCCGCTACCGTAAACTGTTTGCTGACGCTACTGGCCGTGGTACAGGGAGATGCGAACAGGCTGGCGAGGAGCGGCATCCACTGCCATAGACGCTTCCCCAAACTTGTTTCAAAAGTGAATCTCAATGCGTCTCTCCCTGGCTACATGTATTACCAGGACAGTGTGGCAGTCACAGTATCTGTATAAGTACCGGATGCCGGCGCGGTAGTAGACTGATCCGCCGGAGAAATACGGCCATAGATCGGGATGTTCTGCGCACTGCCGTCGGCATTCAGGGACAGAGAGCCGTTAATCGCGATTTCGGAGCTACGCCCGCTGTCGGAGTAGAGGTGGTAAGGAATGACGGTGCTGCCGCCGTTGGATGACAAATTACGAACCGAGGAAGTACCGTAGAGCCCGCCATCTAAAGCCAGGGAAGGGGACAGGCCATTACTACAAGTGATGGACACCGTGCTGCTGCCATCTTTACCGATAACGGTACCGTTGACGGCGTTGGTCAAGTCGGCGTATTCACCAAAGTTCAAGGTTCCCCATTCGTTCGTTCCGCTGGACGAATTATTGTTGGAAACCGTACAACCTTCACCAATGGTCAGCTGGACGCCGATCTCACCGGTTAATGAGCCGGTAGCCGCATGAGCTGCGCCAACAACAGACAACGTTAGCGCAGTGCTCAGTAGGGAAAGAGCAAGAGAACGTACTGTTTTCATATTATTCCTCAGTCATAGGTGACCACTTCTTTATATGTATCCTTATGACAAAGAGACATATATAGGTAGGGTAATTGAAATTTACAGCGCTTGTTATTAATAATGGTAAGCGATGATAGACGTTAAACAATTAAATGGCAGTATATTAATAACTATAGATTCATTATTAGTTGGATGAGTTTGCTCACTGCTCCTATTTTGTTTGGGTATATTAATTCAAATTATAGGGGGTCTGAGTACTAAGCCAAATTTAGAGGCTAATTAATTTTAATGTATCGTTTAATGCCGTACTTTTGATTTTAGATGCTGGTTTTTTGATCTTTTCTGGTTTAAAAGACTGACTTTTAGTATGGAATTAGAGTTGTAATCCCCTGCGTTTTTTCCTTGTTATGTACCGGCTAGCGGCCTTACTGCTCCGCATAGGGTGGATAAATGTTATTTATTGAAGTATTGAACTAAAAATAGTTAAGTTGGTTCATTAATCATCCTGCTTAGATAATGTTATATTCATGAGTCTAGATAACTATAGGATAAACTATCCTATTTCCCCCGTTATTTAATTCACGGTGGCTTACGATATATCAGCCATTCAATAATGGGACGGTGTCAAAAGACACCCTAAGTAAACAAGGTGAGGGAGGTGAGGAATCAATACCTGGACTTAATTTAATGCATCGCAAAGTCTATGCCCGTTTTATTCTCCGTTAAGCCGGAGACTTTCCCGTCTTATCCATTGCATTTATTTCTTCCTTATTATGAAGATGTTTATTTAACATGGACGGCATAGGGTTGCGCGCCACGTTTTCATTCTCACGCTCTCTTTACGGCAGCGTCGTGGCGAGTTGAGGTGTTGTTCGCATGGGTGGGGTAAATTCTGAATCAAGCACGCTTGGCGCCTCAGCTTGATTGATCTGCTACGCTCAGTTAGCCGTCCCCCGGCCAATATGATTCGAAGCGACTGCAGACGCATTGCCTGATGGATCGCTGCTATCGATCGAAATCGAGAAATTGATCTGAGGAAACGTTTATAGAATGAATAGAACTGATGCTTTCCCCATTTGCGTACCGCTATATCCAACCACCGGTTTGCGTTTTTTCCTAGCATATCGTTTATCTACATCATAACGAGTTGCGTAGGGAATATCTGCGCTTCACAGGGATAGTAAATATTTTCAAAAAGGATCGAAAGATCCTGTTCTGTAAAATTGTCCCTGAGTCGAATATTATTCAATTTTGCGTTATATCATGGCATAGATTAGGCAGGGATGAGTTATTTCACGTTTTTTACGAATAAAAAAGACGTTTTCATTTTTCAGAGAGGATTAATCATCCTCTCTAATGGTTACTTCGAATTTTTGAAAAGTGGTAAGCCTTGCGGTTTTCGCCATTCTTTTATGTATTTAGTTACACCATCAGGGGTGCATTGGTCATCTTCAAGTGTGTGAAAGAAAAGATCCGAAGCATCAGGATGAGATGTTATTTTTTCAAAATGTTCAAGTGGTTCATCAAGTTTTTCATCATTTTCTGCGATATTTTTACGGAAAATATCGTTTATAAATAGCTCAAATCATGTTCGGTATAGTCACTCAATTTGTTTTTAATACACATGATTACTGCTCTCTATGAATATAATTTTTGGCGCTGTGATATCTTGTCTGGGGTGACTACCAACATATAAAGTCTTAGGGTGTATGGGGGCTGACAGTGATTTGTCAGCCCTACATGATCATTTCGAGTCTTTAAATAACGGAAGGCCTTGCGACTTTCGCCATTCTAATACAAATTCAACTATTCCTTCGGGCGTCCCATCACATCCATTTTCTGGATAATATATAATTCCATTCCCACTGGGATGACCTACGATTTTTTCGAAGTGATGAACCCAAGCATAATGTTCATCTTCAGTTGATGAATTCGCCTCTACAATATCCTTAACAAATTGAAGGAAATCATCCTGCGTATAGTCATTTAAGTTTTGATATATGATTGTCATTTTCCCCTCTTAGAATGAATTATGCTATGCAGTTTCGGAAAAACGATAGACATATTATCCATGTCGTAAACAGCCCCTCCGTCAACTATACGTTCAATATGATGAATCTCAAATACAGCTCTTTTCCCTAACTGCTCTGAAGGTATTGCATAGGGAGATCGCCCTTTTGCGATCAGAGCTTTGTTAGCTGGCATGAATTGCTCTATTAGCTCGGGATTCTCAGCGACAACAAGCCATAGCGCCTTTCTGAATGCGTCAAATGTTTTAAATTCTCTTCCTCGTAGTTTATCGGCAACTTGGGCCGGTATTGGCGCACCTAGCTCCGAACTGGCGGCTTCCAGCCATTTCCCTTCGCTGGTCAGTACTTTTCCTTGTCCAGTCACGATGCCCGGCTCATCTCTTGCTGTCGATTTCAGGTAAACATAAATCGGCTTTATGCCTGAGTCCGCTGGGAATACCAGTATCCAGTCATTGAAGTCCCGCTCATCCGGCATCGGGAACGGCGGAGTTGTTGTCTCCTCTGTGCCGTCCGGGATCGGGTTTACCAGGATGGTCGGTTGATCGATAGGGGCGACCGGCGTCTCTGTCTGCGATATTGGCTCAGAGCCCTCCGGATTGGCGGGCGNCCAGGTGATTTTGGGGCCGTCGACGCCCGGTGAGGGCGTAAATTCATAGCGGCTTTGCTCGGGTTTCCACACCATATTCGCGACGCGCACACCTTCGTACGGCGTGCCTTCGCCGGTATGCACGCCGTAGACCTGCATATTACCGTGAATGTCGGGACGCCAGAAAAAACGCACGCGGGTCGTAGCGGTTTCTCCTGCCCAGCCTTTCTGCCGTAGTATGTCTTCCAGCCAGTGCTCATCACGTCCCGGTACCTTGTCGCTACCTTCGCCAACGGCAGGGCTGTACAACGCGGAAACCAGCACACCGAGTAAAGGCACCGTAGTTGATGCTGCCAGTGTGCCTTCAGTCAATGTCACTTGCCCCCAAACCTGCGTCATCGTGGTGACGGCGACTCGAGTTGCCACCGTATTTCCGGCAGACATCGTAGCGACGGGGACTGCTGCGGCGGCAACTGGCGTGATGGCTGATTTAGCCAATGGCGTCGGCGTTACTGCTATTTCCTTTGAGGACATCAGGTAATAAAGCGTTTTATACCAGGGCTCCGAGCCAGTGAGTTTACACTTTTTGGTGCTGTGATATCTTGTCTGGGATGACTACCGACATATAAAGTCTTAGGGTGTATGGGGGCTGACTGTGATTTGTCAGCCCAACATGATCATTTTGAGTCTTTAAATAACGGAAGGCCTTGCGATTTTCGCCACCTCTTTATCTCGTTGATCACACCTTCAGGTGAATCATCTCGATCATCGGGTGGGTTAAAAATTAGACCGTTACCTTCTGGGTGCTCGACAATTCTGTCAAAGTGAGAAACTAATTTCTCTATGTGATTTTTTAATTCTTTACCTTTCATATTTTTAGGGTTTTCAAAAAATTCTTTCAAAAAATCGATGAATTCATTCTCTGTATAATCGTTAATATTTTCTTTGAGTTTCATTTTTTATACTCTCATTTATGTATATCAATATGATTTCTAGGTGTGTTAACTCTCAGGTTATCGACGTCATACACTGGGCCGTCATATTGTATGTTTTTAACATGATGGAGCTCGAATGTTTTTCTTCCCCCGACTTGCTCTGACGGAATGGGGTAAGGTGCGTTTCCTGCCTGTATCAAAACCTGATTAGATCTTTTGAATTGTTCTAATAATTCAGGACATTCTGAAACAGCTAACCAAAATGCTTCTCTGAATGCGTCAAATGTTTTAAATTCTCTTCCGCGTAGTTTATCGGCAACTTGTGCCGGTATTGGTGCGCCCAGTCCTGAACTGGCGGCTTCCAGCCATTTTCCTTCGCCAGTCAGTATTTCTCCTTGTCCAGTCACGATACCCGGCTCATCTCTTGCTGTTGATTTCAGGTAAAC
The DNA here is from genome assembly GCF_000688695.1 of Lonsdalea quercina subsp. quercina. Taxonomy (GTDB): domain Bacteria; phylum Pseudomonadota; class Gammaproteobacteria; order Enterobacterales; family Enterobacteriaceae; genus Lonsdalea; species Lonsdalea quercina_D. The sequence goes on from NZ_JIBQ01000005.1 coordinate 357,519, forward strand.
ATAAATCGGCTTTATGCCTGAGTCCGCCGGGAATACCAGTATCCAGTCATTGAAGTCCCGCTCATCCGGCATTGGGAACGGCGGAGTTGTTGTCTCCTCTGTGCCGTCCGGGATCGGGTGTACCAGGATGGTCGGTTGATCGATAGGGGCGACCGGCGTCTCTGTCTGCGATATTGGCTCAGAGCCCTCCGGATTGGCGGGCGGCCAGGTGATTTCGGGGCCGTCGACGCCCGGTGCGGGCGTAAATTCATAGCGGCTTTGCTCGGGTTTCCACACCATATTCGCAACGCGCACACCTTCGTACGGCGTGCCTTCGCCGGTATGCACGCCGTAGACCTGCATATTACCGTGAATGTCGGGACGCCAGAAAAAACGCACGCGGGTCGTAGCGGTTTCTCCTGCCCAGCCTTTCTGCCGTAGTGTGTCTTCCAGCCAGTGCTCATCACGTCCCGGCACCTTGTCGCTACCTTCGCCAACGGCAGGGCTGTACAACGCGGAAAACAGCACACCGAGTAAAGGCACCGTAGTTGATGCTGCCAGTGTGCCTTCAGTCAATGTCACTTGCCCCCAAACCTGTGTCATCGTGGTGACGGCGGCTCGGGTTGCCACCGTATTTCCGGCAGACATCGCAGCGACGGGGACTGCTGCGGCGGCAACTGGCGTGATGGCTGATTTAGCCAATGGCGTCGGCGTTACTGCTATTTCCTTTGAGGACATCAGGTAATAAAGCGTTTTATACCAGGGCTCCGAGCCAGTGAGTTGAACGGGGGTTGATGCCGCGGCCGGTTCAGTGAACTGAGAGGGCTTTTTCTTCTTCGCAGCTTGTGCGTGCTGCACCACCGGTTTGTTTGCGTGAGGGGGACGATACCCACAGCAATCGTCGAAGACAGGCTGAGCAAATAACGCCATCTGCCCAAAGTTATCAACCGTCTCTTTCTCCGTTCCCGCGTCTGTGCAGCCTTCACCGCGCAGGCAGGATTTCGCGAAAACCGGCGGGGTGGTCAACATAGGCGATAAAGCGAGGAGCGGATCACGCCGCTGGGCGGATTGTTGAGCACAGCCCGCTACCGGAGATTGATAAGGGGTATTCCCGATAATGACGTTACTGCTTCCGCTCACGATATTGCCGCCGCAGTTGATCTCGTCGCCGATACGGGCGGCTTGCTTACCGTTAATGATGACGGTAGAAGAGCCTGCAGCTATTTGACGCGGATGAAGACCGTGGGGCACGTTGGGGCAGGGGCAACCGTGGAGCTGAACGGCGTCACCTTGTCGTGCGGCGGGCTGGCCATTGATGATAACGTCATGACTACCTTCGACGACGGGAGTGGCTGGAAAACACGCGTGACCACTCCCTATATCGTTTAGACGGGCGGCTCCCGGCATAGTAATAATCCTTTTACTATAAAATTAACGATATCAATAGAATAGGGTGTTGTGTTGGAAAGGCTTGAGCCGTCCTGGCATAACCGGCGGCGTTGCATCATAGACCGATGATCAATTATTACACGGCTACCTATGTCCTGCCAGTGTGTCATGATTAAACGCTGCTGCGGGATATTGCCTGCTTTGCCAAACCGCCGCCTATGCCAAGAACAGCTGCTCTATCTCACGTGAAACGAATGGACTTTATCACCAGTGCCAGAATGTTAATTGTGGCGCCACCTTTGTGAGTCATGAAACCGTCGTGCGCTCCATCGTTGCTCCGGGGTTGATGAACATACCTCTCCGCATCCATCAAATGATGGCCAAGGGCATATGAATTTCTGACAAATGAATTCGCTACGGCGGGATGTTTATTGGGCTTGGGAAATTTTCTGCTGCCATTTTGTTGCCAATCTATATTTAAGCAACAAAAAAACCACTCTGAATGGAGTGGTTTAATTTGATGATTTTAGAGCTAAAATTTGGTGGCCCCTGTTGGGTTTGAACCAACGACCAAGCGATTATGAGTCGCCTGCTCTAACCACTGAGCTAAGGGGCCAGCGGGTGCTGATTATACGTTACCCTTTATAGGTAGGTCTATAGATGTACGGCCAGGTGGCGGTTTTCTACACAGGGCTAGTCTGTTGTTATTACTGCTGGAATTTGTCATAAACATCCGAGGCAACATAACGAGGTTGAGATGATTACGGATATTCTGGCTTCACATCTGCAGGTGGTTTTCTGTGGTATCAATCCGGGGCTTTCTACGGCTCATCACGGCTATCATTTCGCGAATGCCAACAATCGTTTCTGGCGGGTGATTTACCAGGCGGGGTTTACCGATCGCCAATTGGCGCCGGAAGAAGAGAGTCTCCTGCCGGATTATGGCTGTGGAATCACTATGCTAGTAGAGCGACCGACCGTAGAAGCCTCGGAGTTGGCTCGTCACGAGTTAAAGCAGGGTGGGGAGCTATTACGTGAAAAGATCATGCGATATCAGCCGCGAGCGCTCGCTGTGTTGGGCAAGCAGGCATATTCTCAGGCATTTGGTCGAAGTAAAGTGGACTGGGGTCGGCAAGACACTTCTCTGGGAGAGACTCAGGTGTGGGTTTTGCCGAGTCCAAGCGGCTTGAATCGCGCGACGCTGGACTCGCTAACGGCATCTTACCGGGAGCTATATCAGGCGTTGCATGCCTAGCGGCGGGATGAAATAAAGAAAACCCGGTCGCGCAGAACGCAGGACGATATGCAGGCAACCGGGGGATGCTGAATTAGTGGTTAAGCTCTTCCTGAGCCTGTTTCAGATCATGACGCGCCTCTTCCAGTTTGGCGGTTTTCTTACTCACTTTATCCGCTTTACCAGACTGTTTAGCCTCCTGAACTTCGCGTTCGAGCTCCTGAATCTTGTGCTGCTTCTCATCGACGTTTTGCTGACGCTTATGGAGCAGCGCGCTATCCGTGCAGTTCGCCTTTGCTTCCTTCAGCGCTTTTTCCAGTCCGGCAATACGGTTTTGATTACCGTGCGCTTTGGCCTGAGAGATTTCCTGCTCGATGTTGTGCTCTTTTGCCTGACAACCGCTCAGTGCGTGGTTGGCGGCGAAGGAAGAAAAGGAGAGTAATGCCGCAAGAGCGATGCCTGCGTTGAGGTAGTGGGTTTTCATCTGTTTTTGCCTGTATGTCTGTTGGAAGGGTAAGTATAGGATCGGCAAGCCGATCCTATACTTAAACAGACAGAATTAGTCGTCCAGGAAGCTGCGAAGCACTTCAGAACGGCTGGGGTGGCGCAGTTTACGCAGCGCTTTAGCTTCAATCTGACGGATACGTTCACGCGTCACGTCAAACTGTTTGCCGACCTCTTCCAGCGTGTGGTCAGTGTTCATGTCGATACCGAAGCGCATACGCAGCACTTTCGCTTCGCGCGCCGTCAGGCCCGCCAGAACGTCGTGCGTTGCAGAGCGCAGGCTTTCAGACGTGGCTGAGTCCAGCGGCAGCTCCAGCGTGGTATCTTCGATGAAGTCACCCAGATGCGAATCTTCGTCATCACCGATCGGTGTTTCCATCGAAATCGGCTCTTTAGCGATTTTCAACACTTTGCGGATCTTGTCTTCCGGCATCAGCATACGTTCCGCCAACTCTTCCGGAGTCGGTTCACGACCCATTTCCTGTAGCATCTGACGCGATATACGATTGAGTTTGTTGATGGTTTCAATCATATGCACCGGGATACGGATGGTACGCGCCTGGTCTGCGATGGAACGGGTGATGGCCTGACGAATCCACCATGTGGCGTAAGTTGAGAACTTGTAACCACGACGGTATTCGAATTTGTCTACGGCTTTCATCAGACCGATGTTCCCTTCCTGAATCAGATCCAGGAACTGCAGGCCGCGGTTGGTGTATTTCTTGGCGATGGAGATCACCAGACGCAGGTTAGCTTCGACCATCTCTTTCTTGGCACGACGCGCCTTCGCTTCACCAATTGACATACGACGGTTGATGTCTTTGACTTGTTCGATCGTCAGTCCGGTTTCTTCTTCGATCTGCTGCAGTTTCAACATGCTGCGATGAACGTCGTCCTGCACTTCGCGCAGTTTTTCGGACCAAGGTTTATTCATGGCCAAAGCGGCGTCGAACCACTTATCGTTGGTTTCGTTGCCGCCAAACAGCGTCACGAAGTTTTTCTTCGGCATTTTACACTGCTCGATGCAGTACTTCATGATCAGACGTTCCTGCGTACGCACGCGATCCATCATGGTGCGCATGCTGTTGACCAGGAAATCGAACTGTTTAGGTACCAGACGGAACTGTTTGAAGACCTCGGACAGATTCAGAATTTCCAGTGCGGCTTTAGCATGACTGCGACCGTTGGCCTTAATGGTCTGACGGGTCACTTCATACTGATCGCGCAGCTCGGTGAATTTCTGGCGAGCCAGTTCTGGATCGATGCTGTTGTCGTCATCGCTGTCGTCATCATCATCGTCGTCATCGTTATCATCGAGTTCTTTGCTAGGAAGCTCAGAGCCCACATGAGTCGCGGTAGGCGCGATGTCTTCTTCCGCATTGGGATCGACGAAGCCGGTGATCAGATCGGACAAGCGGCTTTCGCCTGCTTCAACGCGATCGTATTGATCCAGCAGATAAGTAATGGCTTCCGGATACTCGGCCACAGAGCACTGAACTTGGTTAATACCATCTTCAATGCGTTTGGCGATGTCGATTTCACCTTCACGGGTCAAAAGTTCAACGGTGCCCATTTCACGCATGTACATGCGCACTGGGTCGGTCGTGCGGCCAATTTCGGATTCAACGCTGGATAACACCTGCGCAGCTGCCTCTGCCGCATCTTCGTCTGCGTCATTGGTATTTTCTGCCAGCAGAAGATCATCTGCATCCGGTGCTTCTTCCATCACCTGGATGCCCATGTCATTAATCATCTGGATGATGTCTTCGATCTGGTCGGAGTCGATGATATCTTCCGGCAGATGGTCATTGACCTCAGCATAGGTCAGGTAGCCTTGCTCTTTACCACGGGTGACAAGAAGCTTGAGCTGTGACTGCGGGTTTTGCTCCATAAGACGGTATCCACACTTCAGAGTATTTGGGTTGGTGTCGGTCAGCGTAATCGCTGACAATAACAGTAGGGGTTTTTGCTATCGCCGCAGCCCCCGTCACGGCACTCTGTAGGGTTCAACCCTACTATTCATCGGCAATTAAGCCTCGGTAATCAGTTTTTTCTTGTAAGGGCCAGCTGCAATGACCAGAGTTCCTTTCGTTCTTCCGCGCTGAGCCCATGTGTTCTGTCTCGGGCTATCAGCGTGTCCAGACGAAGCTGCAGCAGTTGATCGTAAAGTTCAGCCAGGCTGATCCTGAATTTTTCCTCGATCTCCTCATCTACGATCATATGGTTCCAGGCGGCCATGGTTTCAAGCTGTTTGCGATATTGACTGTCGCGATATTTTTCCAACAACAGTCCCATGCTCATGCCTGGACTTTCATTGCAGGTCTGAACCAGATCGAGGAATAAGCCCAGTCCCGCCATTTTACTTTCGTCGCTGCCTTCCAGCGCCAGCGCCGGCACCTCGGCCGCCAGCCGGGGATTTTGTACTAAAAGCCCTATCAGTATACGCATAGTTGTGACTTTTAGCCGTGGAGGCTGATAAGACGATGAGTGCTCCGTCGTCTTGGGCATCAAACGATCAAGCTGAGAATCATCCAGAAATCCCATCTTTTTGCCCAACTGCTGGCGTAAATATAACCGCAGCGTTTCGCCCGGCACCTGACCGATCAGCGGCAGTGCCAACTTACTCAACTTGAAACGGCCATCCGGCGTGCTCATGTCGACCTGTTGCAACAGCGTGTCGAACAGGAATGAAGATAGCGGCATTGCCTGTTCGATACGCTGCTCAAAAGCGGCCTTTCCTTCCTGCCTCACCAGCGTGTCCGGGTCTTCGCCATCAGGTAAAAACATGAACAGCAGCTGGCGTCCATCGTCCAGATAAGGCAGGGCGGTTTCCAGCGCGCGCCGTGCCGCATCCCGCCCGGCTCTATCACCGTCGTAACAGCAGACAACACGGTCGGTGGCGCGGAAGAGCAGCTGAATGTGATCAGCGGTCGTTGACGTCCCCAGCGAAGCCACGGCATAGTCAATGCCGAACTGCGCCAGAGCGACGACGTCCATATACCCTTCAACCACCAGTAGCTGTCTGAGCTCGGGGTGTTTTTGCTGGGCTTCATACAGGCCGTAAAGCTGGCGACCCTTATGAAAGATTTCCGTTTCCGGCGAGTTAAGGTATTTGGGAACGCCGTCCCCCAATACTCGACCGCCAAAAGCGATCACGCGTCCTCGCTTGTCCCGGATAGGAAACATGACGCGCTCGCGGAAACGATCGTAAGTGCGCCCTTGATCGTTAGTCACCAACATGCCCGCATCGTTCAGCGTTCTTTTATCTTCGCTGCTGCGGCCAAAACGTTTTAACGCGTTATCCCAGCCGGGCGGCGCGCATCCAATCGCAAAATGCCTGATGATGTCGTCACTTAGACCACGTTTCGCCAGATAGGTTTTGGCTGGGGTGCCGGCGGGCTGATGTAGAGTATGTTGGTAATACGCGCTTAATTGTTCCATCAGCTCGTACAGGCTTTGCCGCTGATGACGTTCAAGCTGAGTGGGCCCCGAACCTGCCTCGTAAGGCNCCTCAAGGCCGTGCATGGTCGCCAGTTCCTCAATGCTTTCAACAAATTCCAGCCTGTCGAAATTCATCAAAAAATCGATGGCGTTACCATGGGCGCCGCAACCAAAGCAGTGATAGAACTGCTTATCGCCGTTAACGGTGAACGAAGGGGTCTTCTCGTGATGAAATGGACAACACGCGTGATAATTTTTGCCCTGTTTCTTCAGCTTCACGCGCGCGTCGATCAAGTCGACGATGTCGGTGCGAGCCAACAGGTCACCAATAAATACGCGTGGGATTCGTCCAGCCATAAGCCCCTGATTCATAGCTTATAAACGACAACAAGCCGCGCATTCCTTTCGGAAATGCACGGCCTTCGTATGCAACTGCTAAGTCTGCGGATTAATCACGCGATCGGAGGCGGCACCTCCTAAAATTAATACAGACGAGTGCGGCGTGCGTTTTCTCGAGCCAGTTTCTTCGCGTGGCGTTTTACTGCAGATGCTTTAGCGCGTTTACGTTCAGTAGTCGGTTTTTCATAAAACTCACGACGACGAACTTCGGCCAAAACTCCTGCTTTTTCGCAGGAACGCTTGAAGCGACGCAGAGCTACGTCGAACGGCTCGTTTTCACGTACTTTAATTACCGGCATGTGCCTCTCNCCTCAATAAATTCGGTTTGTCGCTGACCTGGTGCCAGCCTTTTCAAAATGGTGCGGAATTCTACTGCAACTACGAGGCCGTTGTAAAGCACTGCGGCAATAACAAACCTCGCGGTCTTATGTCCACGCTCAAATGGGAGCGCTTATGGTAGACTATTCGCCGCTTGAAGCAAGCCGCTTGTTAACCGTAACCGAGAGTGAAAAAACAGCAATGCGCGTATTGGGTATTGAAACGTCCTGTGATGAAACGGGAGTCGCGATTTATGACACTGAAGCCGGTCTACTGGCAAACCAGCTCTACAGCCAGGTAAAACTGCATGCGGATTATGGCGGTGTTGTTCCTGAGCTGGCGTCCCGCGATCACGTCCGTAAAACCGTACCCTTGATTCAGGCAGCATTGCAGGAAGCCGGGCTGCAGCGTAAAGACATCGACGGGATCGCCTACACCGCTGGCCCTGGACTGGTCGGCGCGCTGCTGGTTGGCGCGACGGTCGGGCGCTCCTTAGCGTTCGCGTGGAATGTGCCGGCCATCCCGGTACATCACATGGAAGGGCACCTGCTTGCCCCCATGCTGGAAGATAATCCTCCGGCGTTTCCTTTCGTTGCGCTATTGGTCTCGGGTGGGCACACCCAGTTAATCAGCGTGACGGGGATCGGCGAATATCGCTTGCTGGGTGAGTCAATCGACGATGCCGCTGGAGAAGCGTTTGATAAAACAGCCAAGCTGCTGGGACTTGATTATCCCGGCGGCCCATTGTTGTCAAAAATGGCACAGTCCGGGCAGGCGGGACGCTTCACGTTTCCACGCCCGATGACTGACCGGCCTGGGCTGGATTTCAGTTTTTCCGGGCTGAAAACTTTTGCTGCAAATACTATCCGGGCACAGGGCAAAGACGAGCAGACCCAGGCGGATATCGCGCGCGCATTTGAAGATGCGGTGGTGGACACGCTGGCGATTAAGTGCCGACGTGCGCTGGATGACACCGGATTTAAACGACTCGTCATCGCTGGCGGCGTCAGCGCTAACCGTACGTTGCGGGAAAGGCTGGCAGAGGTCATGGCTAAGCGCGGTGGCGAAGTGTTTTATGCCCGTCCTGAGTTCTGTACGGATAATGGTGCGATGATCGCCTACGCGGGCGCCATCCGTCTGCAGCAAGGTGGGGCGACGTCATTGGGGGTAACGGTGCGGCCGCGATGGCCGCTGGCGGAGTTGCCGTCTCTCTAAGTCGGCCTAGAGCTCTTGTTCAAACAAAGAGAGAATGGCTTCGTAGAGCTGCTTCACGCTGAACCCCTTTGCCGGGGTGGTGAATATGGTGTCATCCCCGGCAATCGTCCCGAGAATACCTTCCGATTTTCCTAGAGAATCCAATAGCCGAGCGATGAGCTGCGCAGCACCGGGGCTGGTGTGGATGACGACGACGGATTCATTGAAGTCCACGTCTCGCACCAGATTCTTCAACGGACTGGATGTGGTTGGCACGCCAAGTTCGGCGGGGAGGCAGTAAACCATCTCCATCTTGGCGTTACGCGTACGGACTGCGCCAAATTTCGTGAGCATTCTCGACACTTTGGACTGGTTAATGTTTTCGAATCCCTCGTCCTGCAATGCCTGCACAATCTCGCTCTGAGAACTGAATTTTTCTTCTTTTAATAGCGCATTGAACGCCTTAACCAAATCTTCTTGCTTTGTTGAATGACGCATTTGGCTGCGGTCCATCATTGTTATTCATGACTATATTATGCGATTGAATGAATTTTTATGCAATATAGGCGCCTAACCAATCGATGGGATAGCCATTATTGTGGAAAAAGTTGCTAGTCGAAAATAAAACTGGAGAATGTGCGCCTGCTCACACATAGGTGACCATGGTGTTACGCGAATGCTGCGGATTGTTATTTTTTTGCCATGATTAATCTGTATGTGCTCAGGTAATGAGCAGGGTGAAGTCTGTGTGTCATCGCGCCCTGTTACTTTAGTTACCTTAGTTACAATTTTGTAACCTGTGTGGATTTTAATTTATTATGAGCCTCGATGCGCTCTCGACGCGTTGATTGGCTGCCTGATTCTACTTTTTATTATGAGCACGGACGTTTGTAACGAAACAAATCCACGGCATATTTAACTAATGATAATAAAATAAGGAGTTTAAGATGAAAGTTGCTGTTCTTGGAGCCGCCGGCGGTATCGGTCAGTCTCTGGCACTTCTTCTCAAAACCCAGCTTCCTTCAGGCTCAGAGCTATCGCTTTATGATATTGCGTCCGTAACGCCAGGTGTTGCTGTAGATTTAAGTCATATACCCACAGCGGTAAAAATCAAAGGTTTTTGCGGTGAGGATGCGACTCCCGCCCTGGATGGGGCTGACGTCGTTTTGATCTCCGCCGGCGTTGCGCGTAAGCCGGGCATGGATCGTTCTGACCTGTTTAATGTGAATGCCGGCATCGTCCGTAATTTGGTTGAACAAGTCGCTCGTGTTTGCCCTAACGCCTGTCTCGGCATTATCACCAATCCGGTAAACACCATCGTTGCTATTGCCGCAGAAGTGTTGAAAAAGGCTGGCGTTTATAATCGAAACAAACTCTTCGGTGTGACAACGCTGGATATCATTCGCTCCAATGTCTTTGTCGCCGAGCTCAAAGGCAAACACCCGCAGGACATCGAAGTGCCTGTGATTGGGGGACACTCCGGCGTGACTATTCTGCCGTTGTTGTCGCAGATCCCTGGACTCAGCTTTACCGAACAGGAAGCGGCTGAGCTGACGGATCGCATTCAGCACGCGGGCACGGAAGTGGTTGAAGCTAAAGCCGGAGGAGGCTCTGCTACCTTGTCTATGGGGCAGGCAGCCGCACGTTTCGGCGTCTCTTTGGTTCGCGCGCTGCAAGGCGAAAGCGATATTGTGGAATGTGCTTATGTCGAAAGCGACGGCGAATACGCCCGCTTCTTCGCTCAGCCGCTGTTACTGGGCAAAGAGGGCGTTGCCCAGCGTATGCCTATTGGGTCTCTTAGCGACTTCGAGCAGCGTTCTCTGGATGAGATGCTGGAGACGTTAAAAGAAGATATTGCGATGGGCGTCGCCTTCGTCAATAAGTAGCCATTACTGTACGTCTAAGATCTGAACATAAGCCGGAGAATTCTTTCTCCGGCTTTTTTGTTCACTGCGGCCGAATCAATTTTTTCCGATCGATCAGTTCATTGGTTTCAGGATCGTAGTACCGACTGGGCCAGATTTCGGCAGGGTGAACCCCTAACGCATCCGCAATCAGCCACTCTCCTTTCGGCCATGGGCGAGATATAGCATTAGCAAGCGTGGACGAACTTAATCCGGCAGACCGTGATACCGCGGCAAGGGTGGTACCTTTTTTCTTTAACGCCGCAATGATATCAGCAGGGTGCCAGTCATGTTTCCTTGAATTCATAATCCTTCCCTTAGTGCTATAAGACGACAGTGTATTAGTGGTATAACTAACGAATTGGGTTAAATGGTTTCATTAACTAAAAAACCATTATTTGGAAATAATATATCATCAGTTTTCTAATTATTTCCAAATTAATTTCCCAATAAATCTTTTTTTGTAATGAGTAGCACTATCGGGATGAAATGGACATGAAAAAAGAGTGGTTTGCGACCAGCGAGTTGGTTGGCATCGGCGGACTCCCTAAATCACGGCAAGGATTGAATAAACGTGCCCGAGAAGATGGTTGGGAAAAACGTCGCAGAAAAGGTGTGCAAGGGCGCGGAGTTGAATATTCTATTCACAGCTTGCCTGAATCTGTACAGCAGTCCTTATTGCTGATGCAAGAGACACCCGGAGAATATTCAGCGAAGCCATCGGATATGCTACCGGTGTGGATGCAGATATATCAACAGCTTTCAGTCTCTGAACGTGAAAAGTTGATTAGCTACATTATGCGGGAAGGCGTCTATGCGACTCTTAAGCAGTTAGGGTTGTGCTCACCTTCTACCTCACCCATTACAAACGAGACCTCTGAATGATCTTCCTGCCATTCCTGTTGCAGGAATGGCAGCGCTTCTTGTGCTTATACCCTTGGTAATTCCCGCCTGACTCCTCGTTTTATACTGCGTTAACGCATTACATCTCTTCTTATGCTTAATGATTAGAGCTTTCCTTTATGTTGATCTATTATGTGGAAACTTTATGTAATTTTGTTGTCTACTCTCGTCCTATTGGGAATTATTAAGCATGGAATGTCAGGCCAACTCGGAGGGATATATGGATAAGAAGTGGTTTGCGACTAAAGAATTATTGGGTGTGGCTGGATTGCCAACGTCCAGACAAGGGCTGAATAAGAAGGCTAAAGAAAACGGCTGGGAGAAACGGCGTCGTAAAGGCGTTCAGGGGAAAGGCGTGGAATACGCTATCTGGAGCTTACCCGACAGCGTTAAGCATTCGCTGATGATGGAGGAGTCGCCTGTCCCAGAGTACGCCACCCCGGCAGAGACTGAGTTATTGGCGACCTGGATTCAGGTTTATCACCAGTTGACGGGAAGTGAACGCACGCGGCTGATAAATCATATTCTGCATGAAGGCGCTCTGGCGATGTTGGCTCGGCTGGGCAGCTCGCCGCAAGCGAACGATGCCCAAAGGGGCGATCAGAACTCTCGCTGAACGGCCATGTGCGCCAACCCTTCTAAGGCTAGGCGATAAGGGGTTTCTGGCAGACATTGCAGGGCGCTGATGGCTTTGTCTGCTTCTTCTTCCGCTCGCTGGCGTGTGTAGCCGAGCGAACCGCACTCCTGCATCGCTGTGAGCACCGGGGCCAGCAAATGACGGCCATTGCCTTGTTCAATTGCTTCTCGGATCATCGCGCTCTGCTCTGGGTTACCATGACGCATGGCATGGAGCAGCGGTAGGGTAGGTTTGCCTTCATTAAGGTCGTCGCCGGTGTTTTTGCCCAACGTTTCGCCGTCAGCGCTGTAATCCAGCAAGTCGTCAATCAGCTGGAATGCGGTTCCCAGATAACGTCCGTAATCCTTCAACGCTTTCTCTTGCTCTGCGGTTGCGCCAGCCAGAATAGCGGAAGACTGAGAGGCGGCTTCGAATAAGCGTGCTGTTTTGCTGTAGATTACGCGCATGTAACTGTCTTCGGTGATGTCAGGATCGTTACAGTTCATCAACTGCAGTACCTCGCCTTCCGCGATGACGTTGACCGCATCGGACATCACCGTGAGAACCTGCAACGAACCAAGCCCTGTCATCATCTGAAAAGCACGTGTATAGATAAAGTCGCCGACTAAGACGCTGGCAGCGTTGCCAAAGGCGGCATTTGCCGTTGCTTTTCCCCGACGCATGTCGGATTCATCGACAACGTCGTCGTGCAGCAGGGTAGCGGTGTGGATGAATTCGATTAACGCCGCAACGGTAACGTGCTTGTCGCCCTGATAGGCTAGAGCTCTGGCAGACAGAACAGCAATCATCGGGCGAATGCGTTTCCCACCGCCGCTGACAATGTAATGACCCAACTGATTGATAAGCGCGACATCGGATGATAGATGTTCCAGGATAATTGTATTAACGGCGGACATATCCTGGGAGCTCAACGCTGTGATTTGTTCTAGATTCATTGTTTCTGCCAGCTGATTTCTTCAACGCTATCGCCGTACTGATGTTCTTGATCGGCGTTAAATAAGAAAAGGTTGTGTTGATTGTACTTGAAAAATGACGCAGATAAACGGCAGTTAATGGCTTGTATCCTTTTTCTTCATGTTGCTCAATTCTGCACTTGTCATGCTTCGGATTTTTGCGTAGAATTCGCGCCCTATTGTGAATATTTATAGCGCACTTCCAAAATCAATAGGGTGCGCGGAAAGCGGAGTTTTATATGTACGCAGTTTTCCAAAGTGGTGGTAAACAACACCGAGTAAGCGAAGGCCAGACCGTTCGCTTGGAAAAGCTGGATATCGCAACTGGTGAAGCCGTTGAGTTTGACCAGGTTCTGATGATCGCTAATGGTGAAGACATCAAAATCGGCGTTCCTTACGTCGATGGCGGTAAAATCAAGGCTGAGGTTGTTGCTCACGGTCGTGGCGAGAAAGTTAAAATCGTTAAGTTCCGTCGCCGTAAACACTACCGTAAACAAGCTGGTCACCGTCAGTGGTTCACTGAGGTGAAAATCACCGGCATCAGCGCTTAAGTTTTAGGAGAGCGAATAATGGCACATAAAAAAGCTGGCGGTTCCACTCGTAACGGCCGTGACTCAGAAAGTAAACGCCTGGGCGTAAAACGTTTCGGCGGTGAATCCGTTCTGGCAGGCAGCATCATCGTTCGTCAGCGTGGTACTAAGTTCCATGCTGGTACTAACGTTGGTTGTGGCAAAGACCACACGCTGTTTGCACTGTCTAACGGTAAAGTTCAGTTCGAAATCAAAGGTCCTAAAAACCGTAAATTTATCAGCATCGTTGCTGAATAATTACAGTTTCTAAGTCTTTTAAAAGCCCTGCACATGTTGCAGGGCTTTTTTCGTTTGGCAATACTGTAAACATCATCCGCTGCGGATAACACTATGAAACAGAATGCAGGCTTAGGGCTCTCTCTGGCTTTAACCACGGCTGTTTGCTGGGGCGCTTTGCCCATCGCCATGAAGCAAGTTTTAAGTGTTATGGATCCGTATACCGTTGTTTGGTATCGATTTCTGATGGCTTCGTTCGGGCTTTTTATCCTTCTCTACTTTAGAGGAACGATGCCCCGATTGCGTTTGCTACGGCGTCGGCGTTGGTGGATATTGCTGCTTATCGCAACATGCGGTCTGCTGGGCAACTTTGTCCTATTCAGCTCGTCATTAAAGTATCTTAGTCCCACAGCTTCTCAAGTTATCGGCCAACTCTCCCCCGTTGGGATGATGTTTGCCAGCGTTCTCATTCTGAAAGAAAAAATGCGTGTGACTCAGGTGATTGGCGCGATTACGCTATTGAGCGGTTTGTTGATGTTTTTCAATACCAGCCTAATTGAGATTTTTACCCGTCTGAGTGACTACACGTTGGGCGTGCTATTAGGTGTGGGGGCCGCGACGGTTTGGGTCACTTATGGAGTCGCTCAAAAAGTCCTTTTACGACGACTGTCATCCCAACAGCTCCTGTTTCTGCTCTACGTACTGTGCGTGATTTTTATTACGCCGGTAGCAAAACCTGGCGTCGTGTTGCAACTGAATAGTTGGCAACTGGTATGCCTGGTATTTTGCGGCGTAAACACGGTTGTAGGATATGGCGCGCTGGCAGAAGCAATGGCGCGTTGGCAGGCGGCGCAGGTCAGCGCCATTATCACACTAACCCCTTTGTTTACATTGATGTTTTCCGATTTGTTGGCATTAGGATGGCCTTTGGTCTTTACTCCTCTCTCGCTAAATTTTATTGGTTACATCGGTGCTTTTGTGGTCGTGGCTGGGGCGATGTTTTCAGCGATTGGGCATCGTTTTTTCCCGATAAAACAGCAGGTAAGCGAAATCCCAGGCATCAATTCAGACGGTAAATGAGCTGGCTTGTCGGTCAATCCTCACGGGGCGTGATGGCTGTTTATTTTTAATACAGGTGAAATCTTCGCGCTAAGCAGGTACAATCAGCGCCCATTTTACCGTGATGGTTCTGACTGCGTCGTTTTCAGTGACGGATGGCTTCAATAGCTGTCCTTTATAAAATCAAAGAGTTACGCCAAAGAGAACCAATAACAGTTAAAAAAAGTCAATTATTCTCTATTGGTTTTTTTGCGGAGAGAGTCCATGAAGTTTGTAGATGAAGCCAACATTCTGGTGGTGGCTGGCGATGGTGGTAATGGTTGTGTCAGCTTCCGTCGTGAAAAATATATCCCTAACGGCGGCCCTGATGGTGGGGACGGCGGCGATGGCGGTGACGTTTATCTCGTTGCCGATGAAAACCTGAACACCCTGATCGACTATCGCTTCGAAAAATCGTTTCGCGCAGAACGTGGTCAGAATGGTCAAAGCCGCGACTGTACCGGCAAACGGGGCAAGGATATCACGATCAAAGTTCCTGTCGGGACCCGTATTAAAGATACTGGTACAGGAGAGATCCTGGGGGATATGACCCGTCATCAGCAACGCCTGATGGTAGCGAAAGGGGGATGGCACGGTCTCGGCAATACCCGCTTTAAATCTTCGGTTAACCGGGCGCCTCGTCAAAAAACGAACGGCACGCCGGGTGAAGAGCGCGAACTGCTGATGGAGCTGCTGCTGCTCGCCGATGTAGGGATGTTGGGTTTGCCGAACGCGGGTAAATCAACGTTCATTCGTGCTGTTTCTGCGGCTAAACCTAAAGTGGCAGACTATCCGTTTACAACACTGGTTCCGAGCCTTGGTGTTGTGCGTATGGACAGCGAACAAAGCTTCGTCGTCGCTGATATTCCGGGTCTGATTGAAGGTGCTTCCGAAGGAGCGGGTCTGGGTATCCGGTTCCTGAAACATTTGGAACGTTGCCGCGTGCTGCTTCACCTGATTGATCTGGCGCCGATAGACGAGTCCGATCCGATCGAAAACGCGAAAGTCATCATCAACGAACTTCATCAATACAGTGAGACGCTGGCTGAGAAGCCGCGCTGGCTGGTCTTCAATAAAAGCGACTTGCTGGATAAAGCAGAAGCAGAGAAACGCGCGCGTGATATCGCCGCCGCGCTGGCTTGGGAAGGTAATTACTACCTGATCTCCGCCGCGAGCCATGATGGCGTCAATGCGCTTTGCTGGGATGTCATGAGCTTCCTGAAGACGCAGCCGAAAACGCAGGCGGAAGAAGAGAAAGCGACCCCAGAGAAAGTTGAGTTCATGTGGGATGACTATCATCGCGAACAGCTTGAAACGGTCAAAGACGAAGCAGAAGAAGAGTGGGACGATGACTGGGACGAAGAAGATGATGATGGCGTAGAGATTATCTACCAGCACTAAGCCTGACGCTGTTCACGAATAATAAAAGTTTGCTTGTTGTATCAATTACCCTTATCTGCTCATGCAGATAAGGGTGTTTTTTATCCAGGCTTCCACGCGTTTTAATTGTTCTGATAAATATCTTTGTAGAGTCTGCTTTCAAAGCGAACCAGAGGAACACGACGCGTTTTTTGGTCATCCGCGGAGTACCCCGAGAGATACTGTACGAAGGCCATTCTCTGACCGCTGGACGTTGTGATAAAGCCCGCCAGATTGTATACGCCCTGCAATGCTCCCGTTTTTGCTGAAACCTTGCCGTCTACGCCTGCTTCATGTAATCCGCCTCGATAGCGAAGCGTGCCGTCATATCCCGCCAACGGCAGCATTTTGATGTAGTTCAACTCATTATCGTGCTGAGCGATATATTGCAGCACCTGCATCATGGTAGCGGGCGCAAGGAGGTTGTGGCGCGACAACCCGGAACCATCCACGATGACGCTGTTGCCAAGATCGACGCCCGCTTTCTGCCGTAAGATCTGACGCACCGCATCCGAGCCTGCACGCCAAGTGCCAGGCACATTGAACCGTTCATGCCCGATGGTGCGAAAGACGGTGTCCGCGATCATGTTGTCTGACTTTTTCAGCATGGTGGTCAGGAGTTCATGCAGTGAGGCGGACTGCGTCTGTGCCAAAACTGTTCCCGTTATTCCCGGCCGGGTTTGCCTGCGCAGGCTACCGCCGGTATGGATATCCGCTTCCAGCAATTCATCTTTCACGATTGCGCCGGCATAACTACCGCCATCCTGAATGGCAAACGCCAAGGGGAGGGGGTCTGAACGCTGCGTTAAGCAGCCGGTGAGGGTAAAGCGATTTAGTTCACCCGGAACAACATCAAGTTCGCAATATTGCGCGTCGGGTGAGCCTTTCGCGAGCGTTCTAACTTCGCTAAACATTTGAACAGGGTAATAAGAGGCTACGCGAATGAAAGCATTGTCACCGGCGTTAGGGGCGCTGTAGAGCGATACCGAGAAGCAGTTTCTATCGACGATGGCGGCGGCAGGGGGCGCGCTAAAACACTGCGTCATATCGTTCCACGGCCAACCGGGCGCTTTGTCATGACTGGCGAATACAGAGGTGTCGATTAGCACGTCGCCGGTAATTTCGCGGATACCATTTTTTTTCAATCCCTGTACCATGGAACGAATCTGCTGGCGTTTCAACGTTGGATCGCCGCTGAAACGCACAATCAGATTTCCACGCAAAATGCCGTTACTGACAGAGCCAGTGCTTTCCATTGTGGTCGTAAATCGAAAGTCAGGACCGAGCTGGAGTAATGCCGCCAATGCAGTAATGACTTTTTGCGTACTGGCCGGGAGCGCCATTTGTTGGCTGTGATAATCAAGCGCGGGAGATGGCGCCCCCACTTTCTGCACCACTAACGCCAGATTGGCGCCGTCAGGCAGGTATTGTATATAGTCCTCTACCGGGGCGGCAGCCGAGGCAGTATGCAGAATACAGGTGCAGAAAAGGCCGGTAACAATAGATAAAAAACGCATAATCTCGGTTTAGCACAGGGTAACGTGTGGCAATACTACGGCCCAAGGTGGGCTAAAGTAAACGATGATCCCCATGGAACTCTGGGGTAAAATACGTATCAAAATGCAAAACCGAGCCTGCCCTGGAAAAACCTATTTCCGGGTTGGGCCGCTTTTGTTTGAATTGTCAGGGTACGCTGCAGAAAAAAGACACCCCGTCGCACGTTAATTCTATCGCGTCAGGAAGACGGTGATTTAAGTCCTATGGATTTTTAGAGGTATAGACAATATGAAACAGTTTCCGATGACGTTACGTGGTGCTGAAAAGTTACGCGAAGAGCTTGAGTATCTGAAAATGGTTCGCCGACCAGAAATCATTTCGGCGATTGCTGACGCGCGCGAACATGGTGACCTGAAGGAGAATGCGGAATACCACGCAGCCCGTGAACAGCAAGGGTTCTGCGAAGGCCGTATTCAGGAAATTGAAGCGAAGCTTTCAAACGCTCAGGTGATCGACGTCACCAAAATGGCCGCTAACGGTCGTGTTATTTTCGGCTCCACTGTTACAGTGATGAATGTCGATACAGAAGAAGAACAGACCTATCGCATCGTTGGCGATGATGAGGCTGACTTCAAACAAAACCTGATCTCGGTTAACTCGCCCATCGCGCGCGGCTTAATCGGCAAAGAAGAAGACGATATCGTCGCCATCAACACCCCTGGGGGACTGGTGGAATATGAGATTTTGAAGGTCGAGTACCTTTGATTGCTCGTGATATCGACAGTATTTGTAAAGAAAAGCAAAAGGCCGCATGCGGCCTTTTCTCTTACCAGAGGTCATGGCACTTTGCAGTCAATGCAAAGTAACCTGAGGTAAAAAATGTTATCGTGGCAATACGATTTTCCGTTCTTTAGCGGCACGATAGAGCACTAAGGTGTGGCCAATGACCTGGACTTTGACGGCTTTGGCTTCGCGCAGGATCGCTTCGACGATTAACCCTTTGGTTTCACGATCCTCAGCGGCGATTTTTACTTTGATCAGTTCGTGATGTTCTAAAGCCTGCTCGATCTCAGCCAGTACACCCTCGGTAAGGCCGTTGTTGCCTAACAGGACAACCGGTTTTAGTGGATGTGCCAAGCCTTTCAGGTGCTGTTTTTGTTTGTTACTCAGATTCATGGTCTTTTTTGCTTAGGTTGGGATTGAAAACGGGTCATTCTACCGCCATCTCACCATTATCACCATTGTAGAGTGGTTGGTTGGCGCTCAATGAGACGTTTGGTACGACAAAAGCGCCTTAATTAAGAATAGTTGGAAAATAGATGGCTAACAAAAAGCGTTCTGCGAGTTCCAGTCGTTGGTTGCAGGAACACTTTAGCGATAAATATGTGCAGCAAGCGCAGAAAAAAGGGCTTCGCTCACGCGCTTGGTTTAAACTTGATGCTATACAACAGAGCGACAAACTGTTCAAACCCGGTATGACCGTGGTGGACCTGGGGGCCGCTCCAGGCGGTTGGTCGCAGTATGTCGTCAGCCAAATCGGTGGTAAAGGTCGGATTATTGCCTGCGATCTTTTACCGATGGATCCTATCGTGGGCGTCGACTTTCTTCAGGGCGATTTCCGCGATGAAATGGTACTGAAAGCGTTGCTCGAAAGGGTGGGCGATCAGAAAGTTCAGGTGGTGATGTCCGACATGGCCCCTAACATGAGCGGTACACCGGCAGTCGATATTCCGCGTTCCATGTATCTGGTGGAACTTGCGCTGGAGATGTGTCGAGATATCTTGGCTCCGGGCGGCAGTTTCGTCGTTAAAGTATTTCAGGGAGAAGGCTTTGACGAGTATTTGCGTGAAGTACGATCCCTGTTTACGACGGTGAAGACGCGTAAGCCTGAATCCTCCCGGGCCAGGTCCCGCGAGGTGTACATTGTAGCGACAGGGCGTAAACTGTAGTACCCTTACGCTATTTTTTAACACAGTTGTAATATGAGGTTAATCCCTTGAGTGACATGGCGAAAAACCTGATTCTCTGGTTAGTCATCGCAGTTGTGCTGATGTCTGTATTCCAGAGCTTTGGGCCCAGCGAGTCGAATGGCCGTAGGGTGGATTATTCAACCTTTTTAACTGAAGTGAATCAGGATCAGGTCCGTGAAGCACGAATCAATGGGCGTGAGATCACTGTGGTCAAAAAAGACAGCAACCGATACACGACCTATATTCCTGTCAACGATCCCAAGTTGCTGGATAACCTTCTGACTAAAAACGTAAAAGTAGTCGGCGAACCCCCAGAAGAACCGAGCCTGCTGGCTTCGATCTTTATCTCATGGTTCCCGATGCTTCTGCTGATCGGCGTTTGGATTTTCTTCATGCGTCAAATGCAGGGCGGTGGTGGCAAAGGCGCCATGTCGTTCGGCAAAAGCAAAGCACGCATGCTCACCGAAGACCAGATCAAAACGACGTTTGCGGACGTTGCCGGATGTGATGAGGCCAAAGAAGAAGTAGCCGAGCTGGTTGAGTATCTGCGTGAGCCTAGCCGTTTCCAGAAGCTGGGCGGCAAGATTCCGAAAGGCGTGCTGATGGTCGGCCCTCCAGGTACCGGTAAAACCTTGTTGGCAAAAGCTATCGCGGGCGAAGCTAAAGTCCCATTCTTTACGATTTCCGGTTCTGATTTCGTCGAAATGTTCGTGGGCGTGGGCGCATCCCGCGTTCGTGACATGTTCGAACAAGCGAAAAAAGCGGCGCCTTGCATCATCTTTATCGATGAAATCGATGCTGTCGGTCGTCAGCGTGGCGCCGGTTTGGGCGGCGGTCATGACGAACGTGAGCAGACGCTGAACCAGATGCTGGTGGAAATGGATGGTTTTGAGGGCAATGAAGGTATTATCGTCATTGCTGCAACGAACCGCCCGGACGTGCTGGATCCTGCATTGCTGCGTCCTGGTCGTTTTGACCGCCAGGTTGTTGTAGGGCTGCCGGATGTCCGTGGCCGTGAACAGATTCTGAAAGTCCACATGCGTCGCGTTCCACTATCACCGGATATTGATGCCTCTGTGATTGCTCGCGGCACACCTGGATTCTCCGGTGCCGACTTGGCTAACTTGGTCAACGAAGCAGCATTGTTTGCCGCACGCGGCAGCAAGCGTGTCGTCTCCATGGTCGAGTTCGAGAAAGCCAAAGATAAGATCATGATGGGNGCAGAACGTCGGTCTATGGTGATGACGGAATCTCAAAAAGAGTCGACCGCCTATCACGAAGCGGGTCACGCCATCATCGGACGCCTGGTGCCAGAGCACGATCCTGTGCATAAAGTGACTATTATCCCGCGTGGCCGCGCCCTGGGCGTGACCTTCTTCCTGCCGGAAGGCGATGCCATTAGCGCGAGTCGTCAGAAGCTTGAAAGTCAGATTTCAACGTTGTACGGCGGTCGTCTGGCTGAAGAGATCATCTACGGCTCTGAACATGTTTCAACGGGGGCTTCCAACGACATCAAGGTTGCGACCTCTATTGCTCGTAACATGGTGACGCAATGGGGCTTCTCAGAAAAACTGGGACCGTTGCTCTACGCGGAAGAAGAAGGGGAAGTCTTCCTCGGACGCTCCGTGGCGAAAGCGAAACACATGTCAGACGAAACCGCTCGTATCATCGATCAGGAAGTTAAAGCCTTGATTGAACGCAACTATCAGCGTGCTCGCGAATTGTTGATGGCGAACATGGATATCCTGCATTCCATGAAGGATGCATTGATGAAATATGAAACCATCGATGCGCCGCAGATTGATGATCTGATGGGGCGCAAGGATGTTCGTCCGCCTGCTGGCTGGGAAGAACCTTCGTCTAACAATAACAATTCTGATGATAGCGGAACGCCTAATGCGCCGACCCCGGTTGATGAACCGGAGAAGCCTGGCACGGGCAACTCTATGTCAGGTCCGTTGAGCGACAAGTAAGCGCGGTGTGACAGCGTGTTGTTGAAACTGACACCAGTAGTTTATAAACCCCGGCTTGCCGGGGTTTTTTGCTGATTACGTCCAGGCATAGCGGCATGGGCGGGCTGTGGTTTTGAGGAAGAAGGAATGAAATTGAACGCTCGGGGATCAGTCATTGATCTCTCCTGCCCGCAGGTGATGGGCATCTTGAATGTGACGCCGGATTCGTTTTCCGATGGCGGACAACACAATACTCTCGATAACGCGCTGTTTCATGCACAGGATATGGTGATGGCTGGCGCAACGTTCATTGATGTCGGCGGCGAGTCAACTCGGCCTGGTGCGGATGAAGTCAGCGTCGCGGAAGAGCTGGATCGTGTCGTCCCCATCGTAGAAGCATTGTCGCAGCGCTTTGAGGTATGGATTTCCGTCGACACCTCAAAACCGGAAGTGATCACCGCGGCGGCTGCCGCTGGAGCGCATCTCATAAACGATGTGCGCTCTTTGCAGGAAACGGGCGCGTTGGATGCCGCTGCCGCGACTCAACTGCCCGTATGCCTGATGCATATGCAAGGATTGCCGCAAACGATGCAACAGGCTCCGCACTACGATGACTTGATGAAGGATGTTTTCACCTTTTTTGAGCATCATCTTAGTCGCTGCACCGCTGCAGGAATTCCTCGCGAGCAAATATTACTCGACCCCGGATTTGGGTTCGGCAAAAACCTGCAGCACAACTATAGCCTGCTGGCTCAAATGGAAAGCCTGCACCAATTTGGTTTACCCCTGTTGGTGGGGATGTCCAGAAAATCAATGATTGGCCAACTGCTTAACGTTCCGCCCAAAGAACGTGTTTATGGCAGTGTCGCCTGCGCAGTAATTGCTGCGCTAAAGGGAGCCCGAATCATTCGAGTTCATGACGTAAAAGCAACCGTGGATGCTATGCGTGTTGTTGAAGCTACACTTTCAGCTAAGGAATAAAAGATGACGAGCAGCCGTAAATATTTTGGTACTGACGGTATTCGTGGCAAAGTCGGTGACTCTCCCATTACTCCCGATTTCGTATTAAAGCTGGGCTGGGCGGCCGGAAAGGTTTTGGCTCGGCATGGCTCCAGAAAAATCATCATCGGTAAAGACACCCGAATTTCGGGTTACATGCTCGAATCTGCGCTGGAAGCCGGACTGGCTGCCGCAGGGTTGTCGGCCTCCTTCACGGGGCCGATGCCAACGCCCGCCGTAGCCTATTTGACTCGCACCTTCAGGGCTGAAGCCGGCATCGTGATTTCGGCTTCCCATAACCCATTCTACGATAATGGCATCAAGTTCTTTTCCATCGATGGCACCAAATTGCCTGACGAAGTTGAGGAAGCGATCGAAGCCGAAATGGAGAAGGCAATTACCTGCGTTGAGTCTTCTGAACTCGGCAAAGCGAGCCGAATTGTGGATGCGGCAGGTCGTTACATCGAATTCTGCAAGGGCTCCTTCCCGAGCGAGCTTAACCTTAATGGCCTCAAAATTGTGGTGGATTGCGCCAACGGCGCGACGTATCACATTGCGCCCAGCGTGCTGAGAGAATTGGGCGCGACGGTGATCACCATTGGTTGTAATCCTAACGGGATGAACATCAATGAAGAGTGTGGTGCAACGGATGTAAGACAGCTTCAGAGTCGGGTTCTAGCGGAAAAAGCCGATGTGGGCTTGGCCTTTGACGGAGATGGCGATCGCCTAATTATGGTCGACCACCAGGGTAATAAGGTCGATGGTGATCAAATTCTGTACATCATCGCACGCGAAGGCCTACGTCAAGGCCAACTCCGCGGCGGTGCTGTCGGTACGCTGATGAGCAATATGGGTCTGGAGCTTGCTCTTAAGCAGCTTGGCATTCCGTTCGCCAGAGCGAAGGTCGGGGACCGCTATGTGTTGGAACTGATGCAGTCCAAAGGCTGGCGCATTGGCGCTGAAAATTCAGGCCACGTCATTCTGCTGGATAAAACGACCACGGGGGACGGCATTATCGCGGGGTTGCAGGTTTTGACCGCAATGGCCCGCAACCACATGACGTTGCACGATTTGTGTAGCGGCATGAAACTGTTTCCGCAGGTGCTGGTCAACGTCCGCTTCGCCGGCGAACATGATCCGCTGGAAAGCGACTCGGTTAAACAGGCTGTGCTGGATGCGGAGTCACAGCTCGGCGGTCGCGGTCGTGTCCTGTTACGTAAGTCGGGCACCGAACCGCTGATCCGGGTTATGGTTGAAGGTGAAGATGAGACTACGGTGACGGCTCTAGCCAATGCGATTGCCGATGCCGTGAAAGCGGTGGGGTAATTTCATCCTCTTAAATGGTAACGCCATCGGCGATATTTATGCATTTTCCGACGGCGTTAATTCCGAAGAATCAGCCAGATAGTTTAAGGCTTGTCGGTGTACTCGATTCTGTCGCTGGTTTTTTCCTCAATCAATCATTGCGAGCCAAATTAGCCTTGCTTAGACAGAATGCTTTGGTTAGTATTCAAACCCGCTTTATAAGGGATAGCTTTTATATTCCGACTGCGGATAGCGAGCGGTTAAGCCGCAAGAATTCAGCATCCTCATGAAAGAGTTGGGGATAAAGTAATAGGTACATCTATGTACGAAGCGCTTTTAGTTATTTTCCTGCTGGTATCTATTGGTCTGGTTGTTTTGATCATGCTGCAGCAAGGTAAAGGTGCCGATATGGGTGCCTCGTTCGGAGCGGGTGCGTCAGCTACTCTGTTTGGCTCAAACGGCTCCGGCAATTTCATGACTCGGACGACGGCTGTCTTGGCAACGCTATTTTTTGTCATCAGTCTGATTCTGGGCAACATGAGCTCCAACCACAGCCAAAAAGGCAGTGAGTGGGAAAGTTTAAGCCAGCCTGAACCGGCTAAAACTCAGCAGAATACGGCACCAGCTACGCCGTCGAGCGATATTCCCAAGTAATACAGCGTTACCGGCAACAGACATTGTTGCCAGCTTAAGAAGTAAGAAGTGATGCCGAGGTGGTGGAATTGGTAGACACGCTACCTTGAGGTGGTAGTGCCCAAATTGGGCTTACGGGTTCAAGTCCCGTCCTCGGTACCAATCCTAGAGATAACTTGCATTTTTGCGGTTATCAGCGTAGTATTTGCCACGTTTTCGGACGCGGGGTGGAGCAGCCTGGTAGCTCGTCGGGCTCATAACCCGAAGGTCGTCGGTTCAAATCCGGCCCCCGCAACCAATTAACTTTCCTGTAGGTTTTCTTTCAAAGCTGCTCAGTAAGTTTCTATTGATTCCACAGTCGGTTTTGAAAGAATTCTTAACGGTAAGTTATACCGCGGTTATCCGTGGTAATAGGGTCCAGTTGCATAAAGCCCCGTATATCGGGGTTTTTTGTTATCTGACAACAGAATTACTGGGCTATTAAGCCCTTTTTTTATGTCTTGGGGGTGGGCTTGTCCACATTAGAGCAAAAGTTAACAGAGATGATTTCAGCACCCGTTGCAGCATTAGGCTTTGAGCTGGTGGGCATTGAGTTCGTCCGGGGTCGCCAATCGACGCTGCGTATCTATATTGATAGTGACGATGGGATCACTGTTGATGATTGTGCTGATGTCAGCCATCAGGTCAGTGCGGTGCTGGATGTTGAAGATCCGATCACCGTGGCTTATAACCTGGAAGTATCTTCGCCAGGTCTGGATCGTCCTTTATTCACGGCCGAACACTACGTGCGTTTCCTCGGTGAAGAAGTGAGTCTGGTATTGCGTATGGCTGTCCAGAACCGCCGTAAATGGCAAGGAATAATCAAAGCCGTTGAAGGTGAGATGATCACGGTAACGGTGGAAGGCAAAGATGAAGTGTTCGCGCTGAGCAACATCCAGAAAGCGAATCTGGTACCCCACTTTTAAAGTTTGGATGAGGCAACTAGGATGAACAAAGAGATTCTGGCTGTTGTTG
Organism: Lonsdalea quercina subsp. quercina; assembly: GCF_000688695.1. GTDB lineage: Bacteria > Pseudomonadota > Gammaproteobacteria > Enterobacterales > Enterobacteriaceae > Lonsdalea > Lonsdalea quercina_D. The sequence goes on from NZ_JIBQ01000005.1 coordinate 383,067, forward strand.
AAGCAGTTTCCAATGAGAAAGCTGTTCCGCGTGAAAAGATTTTTGAAGCATTGGAAATCGCACTGGCAACGGCAACCAAGAAAAAATACGAGCAGGAAATTGACGTACGTGTCTGCATCGATCGCAAAACCGGCGATTTTGACACGTACCGCCGCTGGGTAGCCGTCAATGAAGTGACGCAGCCCACCCGTGAAATTACGCTGGAAGCAGCGCAATTCGAAGACCCAAGCATTGAGCTGGGCGGCTATGTTGAAGACCAGATCGAATCTGTGACCTTCGACCGCATCACCACCCAAACCGCCAAGCAGGTTATCGTACAGAAAGTACGTGAAGCTGAACGTGCCATGGTGGTCGATCAGTTCCGCGAGCAAGAAGGTGAAATCGTTACCGGTGTTGTTAAGAAAGTCACCCGCGATAACATCTCTCTGGATCTTGGCAGCAACGCCGAAGCGGTGATTGGCCGTGAAGATATGCTCCCGCGTGAAAACTTCCGTCCTGGCGACCGTATTCGCGGCGTACTGTATGCAGTTCGCCCTGAAGCGCGCGGCGCTCAGCTGTTCGTCAGCCGTTCTCGTTCGGAAATGCTGATTGAACTGTTCCGCATTGAAGTTCCGGAAATCGGCGAAGAAGTTATCGAAATCAAAGCGGCGGCCCGCGATCCAGGTTCACGCGCTAAAATCGCTGTTAAGACTAACGACAAACGCATCGACCCCGTCGGCGCTTGTGTGGGTATGCGCGGCGCGCGCGTTCAGGCCGTTTCCAGTGAACTGGGCGGTGAGCGTATCGATATCGTTCTGTGGGATGACAATCCTGCTCAGTTCGTTATCAACGCTATGGCGCCCGCAGATGTTGCCTCTATTGTGGTAGATGAAGACAATCACACCATGGACATTGCCGTAGAGTCAGGAAATCTGGCTCAGGCAATCGGCCGTAACGGTCAGAACGTTCGCCTGGCATCACAGCTCAGCGGCTGGGAACTGAACGTGATGACGATTGAAGACCTGCAGGCCAAACATCAGGCCGAAGCGCATGCGGCGATTGATGTCTTCACTAAGCATCTCGGCATCGACGATGAGTTCGCCACCGTACTGGTGGAAGAGGGCTTCTCTACCTTAGAAGAGCTGGCCTATGTGCCGATTAAAGAACTGCTTGAAATCGACGGGCTGGATGAAGAAACGATTGAAGCGCTGCGTGATCGTGCGAAGGCAGCGTTGACAACATTGGCGCTGGCTCGCGAGGAAAGCCTCGGTGACGGTCAGCCAGCCGATGATTTGCTAAACCTGCCTGGTTTGTCCCGTGAGCTGGCGTTTGCTCTGGCTGCACGCGGCGTATGTACGCTGGAAGATCTTGCTGAGCAGGGTGTCGATGACCTGACAGATATTGAAGAGCTTGATGAGAAGCAAGCCGGTGAGCTGATTATGGCCGCGCGTAATATCTGTTGGTTTGGCGACAACAACGAATAACGAACTGTAGCAGGAAAGGAACAGCATGACAGATGTAACCGTAAAATCGCTGGCCGCAGAGATTCAGACTCCGGTTGACCGCCTGATACAGCAGTTTGCTGATGCCGGTATAACCAAGTCCGCATCAGACTCTGTGACCCAGCACGAGAAAGAAAGCTTGCTGGCGCACCTGAACCGTGAACGCGGCAGTGCGCCGGGTAAATTAACGCTGCAGCGCAAAACGCGCAGCACATTGAATGTTCCAAGTACCGGTGGTAAGAGTAAAGCGGTACAGATCGAAGTCCGCAAGAAACGCACTTATGTAAAACGCGATTCTCTGGATGGTCAGCAGACCTCCGAAGAAGAGCTGGCGCGGCGTGAAGCGGAAGAACAGGCACAACGCGCTGCTGAAGAGCAGACTAAACGCGAGGCGGAAGAAAAAGCCCAGCGCGAAGCTGCTGAAAAAGCGAAGCGNGCCGCTGAAGAGCAAGCCAGACGTGAGGCCGCCGACAAAGCTAAGCGCGACGGAGCGGAAAAAGAAAAAGTGACCAATCAACAAAACAACACCATGACCAAACCAGCTCAGGCTGAGAAAGCGCGTCGCGAAGCCGAAGCGGCTGAGCTCAAGCGCAAAGCGGAAGAAGCGGCACGCCAGAAGGTTGAAGAAGAAGCCCGCCGCGTGGCAGAAGAAGCTCGCCGCATGGCCGAAGAAAACGCCGGTCGTTGGGAAAATCAGAAAGACGAAACCGAAACTTCTGATTACCACGTAACGACATCGCATCATGCACGTGAAGCCGAAGATGAAAACGATCGCAAGGTCGAAGGCGAACGTCGTGCTCGCACTCGCGGCGGCAAAGCGACCAAGCAGAAGAAAGGCAACCGCCTGTCTGAATCTAAAGCCGATCGCGAAGAGGCACGCGCTGTCACTCGCGGCGGTAAAGGCAAACGTAAACCAAGCACTCTGCAGCAGAGCTTTAACAAGCCTGCCCAGGCGGTTAACCGTGATGTAGTGATTGGCGAAACTGTTACGGTGGCTGAACTCGCGAACAAGATGGCCGTTAAAGGCTCTCAGGTCATCAAAACGATGATGCGCCTGGGCGCAATGGCGACTATCAACCAGGTTATCGATCAGGAAACGGCTCAGCTCGTTGCGGAAGAAATGGGTCACAAAGTGATCTTGCGCCGTGAAAATGAGCTTGAAGAAGCGCTGATGAGCGATCGTGATACCGGTGCCGCTGCTGAACCGCGCGCGCCTGTCGTCACTATCATGGGTCACGTCGACCATGGTAAAACCTCTCTGCTCGACTATATTCGTTCGACCAAAGTCGCTTCCGGCGAAGCGGGTGGTATTACCCAGCACATCGGTGCCTACCACGTAGAAACTGATAACGGCATGATCACCTTCCTGGATACCCCGGGACACGCCGCGTTTACCGCAATGCGTGCACGTGGTGCTCAGGCGACAGATATCGTCGTCTTAGTGGTTGCCGCAGATGATGGCGTGATGCCGCAGACTATCGAAGCTATTCAGCATGCTAAAGCCGCCAAAGTGCCGGTTGTCGTTGCTGTAAACAAAATCGATAAGCTGGAAGCCGACCCGGATCGCGTTAAAACCGAACTGTCTCAGCACGGCATCATGCCGGAAGACTGGGGCGGCGAAAGCCAGTTCGTACACGTGTCCGCCAAATCGGGTACGGGTATTGATGAACTTCTGGACGCAATCTTGTTGCAGTCGGAAGTCCTGGAGCTGAAAGCAATCCGTAACGGTATGGCAAGCGGCGCGGTAATCGAATCCTTCCTGGATAAAGGTCGTGGTCCGGTTGCGACTGTCCTGGTCCGTGAAGGTACCTTGAACAAAGGCGATATCGTCCTGTGTGGCTTCGAGTATGGTCGTGTTCGTGCGATGCGTGACGAGTTGGGGCGTGAAGTTGCCTCAGCGGGCCCCTCTATTCCTGTCGAAATCCTGGGCTTGTCCGGCGTGCCGGCAGCAGGTGACGAAGCGACAGTCGTTCGCGACGAGAAGAAAGCACGTGAAGTTGCACTGTATCGTCAGGGCAAATTCCGCGAAGTTAAACTGGCTCGCCAGCAGAAATCTAAACTGGAAAACATGTTTGCTAACATGAGCGAAGGCGAAGTTTCTGAACTGAACATCGTGTTGAAGTCCGACGTACAGGGTTCTTGCGAAGCGATTTCCGACTCTTTGATGAAGCTGTCCACCGACGAAGTGAAAGTCAAAATTGTCGGCTCTGGCGTGGGTGGTATCACTGAAACGGACGCTACGCTGGCCGCGGCATCCAACGCTATCCTGTTGGGCTTCAACGTGCGCGCAGACGCTTCCGCTCGCCGAGTTGTCGAAGCAGAAAGTCTGGATCTGCGCTACTACTCAGTTATCTATGACCTGATTGATGAAGTGAAGCAGGCGATGAGCGGTATGCTGGCGCCTGAGTACAAACAGGAAATCATTGGTCTGGCTGAAGTTCGCGACGTGTTCAAATCACCGAAATTTGGCGCAATCGCAGGCTGTATGGTGACCGAGGGTGTGGTTAAACGTCATAACCCGATCCGTGTACTGCGTGATAACGTCGTTATCTACGAAGGCGAACTGGAATCCCTGCGTCGCTTCAAAGATGACGTCAACGAAGTTCGTAACGGCATGGAATGTGGTATCGGCGTTAAGAACTACAACGATGTTCGTTCTGGCGATATGATCGAAGTGTTTGAAATCATAGAGATTAAACGCTCTATTGCGTAATACTTCCATTGCCGCACTATTCTACTTTTCCATTGAGGGGGCCTTGTGCCCCCTCATTTTTCCGTGAGGTTTATCATGGCAAAAGAATATAGCCGCACACAGCGTGTGGCGCAGGAAATGCAAAAAGAGATCGCCATTATTCTTCAGCGCGAAGTGAAAGATCCTCGCGTGGGTATGGCGACCGTCTCCGGGGTTGAAATGTCCCGCGACCTGGCTTACGCCAAAGTTTTTGTGACCTTTCTGAACGATAACGAGCCCGAGCAGGTGAAAACCGGCATCAAAGCGTTGCAAGACGCCTCCGGATTTATTCGCGTACTGCTGGGTAAAGCGATGCGCCTGCGCGTGGTGCCTGAACTGACTTTCTCCTACGACAATTCGTTGGTTGAAGGTATGAGGATGTCGAATCTGGTGACCAATGTCGTCAGAAAAGATGCCGAGCGTCGCTCTTCTTCCTCTTCGGATGAAGATCGGGAGGACTGATGGGGCGTCCTCGTCGTCGCGGCCGGGACGTTCATGGCGTTCTGCTGCTGGATAAACAGCAGGGAACATCGTCCAACGATGTGCTGCAAAAAGTTAAACGTCTCTTCAATGCTAACAAGGCCGGACATACTGGCGCCCTGGATCCGCTTGCGACGGGGATGCTGCCGATTTGTCTGGGTGAAGCGACCAAGTTTTCCCAGCATTTGCTGGACTCGGACAAACGTTATCGCGTTATTGCTCGGTTGGGCCAGCGGACGGATACGTCGGATGCCGATGGTAACGTCGTCGAAGAGCGTCCCGTTACATTTACCCTCGAAGCGTTGGCACAGGCTTTGGATGGATTTCGCGGTACGACCCCGCAGGTCCCGTCCATGTTTTCTGCTCTGAAATATCAGGGAAGGCCGCTATACGAATATGCCCGTCAGGGTCAGACCGTTCCTCGTGAAGCGCGTGAAATCACGGTCTATGAGCTGCAGCAGATTCGTTGGGAAGGGGATGAGCTGGAACTGGAGATCCACTGTTCTAAGGGCACCTATATCCGTACGATCATTGACGATCTGGGTGAAAAACTCGGCTGTGGCGCACATGTGATTTATCTGCGCCGCCTCCAGGTGGCAACGTATCCGATAGAACGGATGGTGACGTTGGAGCAGCTGCGAGCATTGGCCGAGCGTGCCGCTGAAGAAGAACAGCCAGTCGGCGCGCTGCTTGATCCCTTACTTCTGCCGATGGACAGCGCTGTTCAGGAATTTCCTGAGGTTAATTTGCCGGAAGTCGTTGCCGGATACCTGAAATTGGGACAGGCGGTACGTGCCGCTAACGCACCGGATTCGGGGATGGTACGCATCACAGAAGGCGACGCGCGGAAATTTATTGGTATGGGCGTTATCGACGATGAAGGCCGCGTTGCACCTCGCCGTCTGGTGGTCGAATACCCCGAGCCTGAGGTCGTTTGACCGCCTTGCTATCCCCTTATACTGCGGGTAGAATAGCGCGGCTCAAGTACCGGGTAGCTGAATTAGAGATCGGCACCCTTTTTATCTTATATAATATTATTGGAGTTCTACTATGTCTCTAAGCGTTGAAGCTAAAGCAAAAATCGTTGCAGATTTCGGTCGTGATGCTAACGACAGCGGTTCTACCGAAGTTCAGGTTGCACTGCTGACTGCACAGATTAACCATCTGCAGGGCCACTTTGCTGAGCACAAAAAAGATCACCACAGCCGTCGTGGTCTGCTGCGCATGGTCTCTCAGCGTCGTAAGCTGCTGGACTACCTGAAGCGTAAAGAAGTAGCGCGCTACACCAGCCTGATTGAGCGTCTGGGTCTGCGTCGCTAATCCGACGAGTTTCAGTAGAAAGGGGCCTATTATGGCCCCTTTCTTCTAGGATGCGTTGCTGAAACAGAGTAATGTATTGTTGAAGTAAAAAATGGTCCGTTATTACAGCTATTCGCGCGGCTAATGAGAGACTTTATTCTGCAGGAGAGTAGATTGAAGATTGTCATTAGTCGCGAGGATGTAGTGACTGGATCGGGTGTAAACTGGTCTGTGGCGTCCGAGATAAGTGGCGCAGCAACCCTTCGTGACACAAGGATATAATTTTGCTAAATCCGATCATTCGTAAATTCCAATATGGTCAGCATACCGTCACTATCGAAACCGGTATGATGGCTCGTCAGGCCACTGCTGCCGTTATGGTTAGCATGGACGACACCGCGGTATTCGTTACCGTTGTCGGCGCTAAACAGCCTAAACCGGGTCAGGGATTCTTCCCGCTGACCGTCAACTATCAGGAGCGTACGTACGCTGCTGGCCGTTTCCCGGGTGGTTTCTTCCGTCGTGAAGGCCGTCCGAGCGAAGGCGAAACGTTGATTTCTCGCTTGATTGACCGTCCTATTCGTCCTCTGTTCCCGGAAGGTTTCCTGAATGAAGTTCAGGTTATCGCTACTGTTGTTTCTGTGAACCCGCAGGTAAACCCGGACATCGTCGCGATGATCGGTGCATCTGCTGCGCTGAGCCTGTCCGGCATTCCGTTCAACGGCCCGATCGGCTGCGCTCGCGTCGGTTACATCAACGACCAGTACGTGCTGAACCCGACTACTGATGAGCTGAAAGAAAGCCGTCTGGATCTGGTTGTCGCGGGTACCGAAGGTGCTGTGCTGATGGTGGAATCAGAAGCTGACCTGCTGAGCGAAGATCAGATGCTCGGCGCGGTTGTGTTCGGTCACGAACAGCAGCAGGTTGTGATCGAGAATATCAATTCTCTGGTCGCTGAAGCTGGNAAGCCGAAATGGGAATGGCATGCGCCAGAAGTGAATGAAACGCTGTACAGCCGTGTTAAAGCGCTGTCCGAATCCCGTCTGGGTGACGCTTACCGCATCACCGAGAAGCAGGAGCGTTACGCTCAGGTCGATGTCATCAAAGCTGATGTCGTTGCCACGCTGCTGGCCGAAGATGAAACGCTGGATGAAGGTGAAATCAGCGACATCCTGGGTAGTATTGAGAAGAATGTCGTTCGTAGCCGTGTTCTGAGCGGCGAGCCGCGTATCGATGGTCGTGAAAAAGACATGATCCGTGGTCTGGACGTTCGCACTGGCGTTCTGCCGCGTACGCACGGTTCCGCACTGTTCACCCGCGGTGAAACTCAGGCGCTGGTGACAGCCACTCTGGGTACCGAACGTGACGCGCAGACGATTGACGAACTGACTGGCGAGCGTACTGACCGCTTCCTGCTACACTATAACTTCCCTCCTTACTCTGTTGGTGAAACGGGTATGGTCGGATCGCCGAAGCGTCGTGAAATTGGTCACGGTCGTCTGGCGAAACGCGGCGTGTTGGCCGTTATGCCGAAGGCGAGTGAATTCCCGTACACCGTACGTGTGGTTTCTGAAATCACAGAATCCAATGGTTCTTCATCTATGGCTTCCGTATGTGGTGCTTCTCTGGCGCTAATGGATGCAGGCGTGCCGATCAAAGCGGCTGTTGCCGGTATCGCGATGGGTCTGGTGAAAGAAGGCGAGAATTTCGTCGTACTGTCTGACATTCTGGGTGATGAAGACCACCTGGGCGACATGGACTTCAAAGTTGCTGGTAGCCGTGATGGTGTCACCGCGCTGCAGATGGACATCAAGATCGAAGGTATCACCCGCGAAATCATGCAGGTGGCGCTGAACCAGGCCAAAGGCGCGCGTTTGCACATCCTGGGCGTGATGGAAGAAGCGATCAGCACGCCGCGTGGCGATATCTCTGAATTCGCACCGCGTATCCATACCATTAAAATCAGCACTGATAAGATCAAAGATGTGATCGGTAAAGGCGGCTCAGTCATCCGTGCTCTGACCGAAGAAACCGGCACGACGATCGAAATCGAAGATGATGGTACGGTGAAGATTGCTTCTACCGACGGTGAAAAAGCTAAACACGCGATTCGCCGTATCGAAGAAATCACGGCTGAAATCGAAGTCGGCCGCATCTATCAGGGTAAAGTCACCCGCATCGTTGACTTCGGCGCGTTTGTAGCCATCGGCGGCGGTAAAGAAGGTCTGGTTCACATCTCTCAGATCGCCGACAAGCGTGTTGAGAAAGTGACTGATTATCTGGAAATGGGTCAGGAAGTTCCTGTTAAGGTATTGGAAGTCGACCGTCAGGGTCGTGTCCGCCTGAGCATGAAGGAAGCGACTCCTCAGTCTCAGGAACCTGCGGCAGCCTCCGACGAAGAATAACGGATAATCCTTTAGCAGCTCCTTACCGAGTTAGGGAGCTGCGTGTATGATAGGGATCGGATATCCTTATAGAAACCGTCGCGGGACAGGATGTTCATCCTTTGTTTGTCTTCTTCGGGAGTGGGTAATGAAGCCTTTCTTGCGCTGGTGTTATGTCGCGGCAGCACTCATGCTTGCAGGATGCAGCAGCATGGATTGGCGCAAAAATGCCGTTTTGGCGGTCCCGTTGCAGCCTACGCTGCAGCAGGAAGTCATCTTGGCTCGGATGGAGCAAATCCTGGCCAGCCGAGCGCTCACTCCTGATGAACGAGCACAGCTGTTATATGAGCGCGGAGTGCTGTATGATAGCTTAGGGTTACGGGCATTGGCGCGAAATGATTTTTCACAAGCGCTTTCTATCCGTCCCGACATCCCAGAGGTTTTCAATTATCTGGGGATTTACTTAACGCAGGCAGGCAATTTTGATGCTGCCTATGAAGCGTTTGATTCTGTACTAGAGCTTGATCCAACTTACAATTATGTGCGTCTCAATCGGGGGATCGCCTTGTACTACGGCGGTCGGTACCAATTGGCGCAGGATGATCTGCTAGCGTTTTATCGAGACGATCCCAATGATCCTTTCCGTTCCTTGTGGCTGTATCTGGTCGAAAGAGAAATCGACCCGGATAAGGCCGTAAGCGCATTAAGAACGCGCTACGAAGGAGCAAAGAAAGGNGTGTGGGGATGGACTATTGTCGAATTCTACCTGGGCGATATCAGTGAAAAGACGCTGATGCAGCGCTTGCAGGAAGAAGCAAAGGATAACACTTCGCTCGCTGAGCATCTCAGTGAAACTGACTTCTATTTAGGTAAGCACTACCTAAGTCTGGGGGACAAGGACACCGCTTCGGCGCTGTTCAAGCTGACGGTAGCTAACAATGTTCATAACTTTGTTGAGCACCGCTATGCATTGTTGGAATTGGCGCAGTTAGGCCAAGAGCAAGACGACCTATCAGGATCGGACCAGCAATAGCTGACGAACAATATTCAGCCTGGAATCAAAACGATTTCCATCGCCTTAACGGGTGAGGGCTTTTTGTTCGCTTTTTAATCCAATTTGAGCCGGTTCACACTTTTCAATGAAAATGACTGAAAATTTTCTCGACGAGTTATGTAGACTGGCCGCCATCTACGAGGCACGTGTACATGACTAAGCTTGAAACCTCTTTTGCCGATTTGGGGCTGTCTGCTCCGATTATTAATGCCTTGACCGATCTGGGCTACGAAAAGCCTTCGCCGATCCAGGCGGAATGTATTCCTCACCTGCTGAATGGTCGTGATGTGCTGGGTATGGCACAGACCGGCAGCGGTAAAACTGCCGCATTTGCGGTTCCGTTACTGAATAACCTGAAACCTGAACTGAAAGCACCGCAGATTCTGGTGCTGGCGCCGACCCGTGAGCTGGCGGTTCAGGTATCTGAAGCCTGTAATGACTTCGCTAAACACATGCATGGCGTCAACGTGGTTGCCCTGTACGGCGGCCAGCGCTATGACGTACAGCTGCGCGCTTTGCGCCAGGGACCGCAGATCGTGGTCGGTACGCCGGGTCGTTTGCTTGACCACCTGAAACGCGGCACGCTGGACCTGTCCAACCTGAGCGGTCTGGTTCTGGATGAAGCCGATGAAATGCTGCGTATGGGCTTCATCGAAGACGTAGAAAACATCATGGCGCAGATCCCGGCTGAACATCAGACCGCGCTGTTCTCCGCCACGATGCCGGAAGCGATTCGTCGTATTACTCGTCGTTTCATGAAAGATCCGCAGGAAGTGCGTATCCAGTCAAGTCTGACGACGCGTCCGGATATCAGCCAGAGCTACTGGATGGTACACGGCGTGCGTAAAAACGAAGCGCTGATCCGTTTCCTTGAAGCGGAAGATTTCGATGCGGCGATTATCTTCGTACGTACTAAAAACGCGACGCTGGAAGTGGCTGAAGCGCTGGAGCGCAGCGGTTACAACAGCGCAGCGCTTAACGGCGACATGAACCAGGCTCTGCGTGAACAAACGCTGGAGCGTCTGAAGAACGGTCGTCTGGATATCCTGATTGCAACTGACGTTGCTGCACGTGGTCTGGATGTTGACCGCATCAGCCTGGTCGTAAACTACGATATCCCGATGGATGCGGAATCTTACGTTCACCGTATCGGCCGTACCGGTCGTGCGGGACGCGCTGGTCGTGCGATCCTGTTCGTTGATAACCGCGAACGTCGCCTGCTGCGTAACGTTGAACGCACCATGAAGCTGACTATTCCTGAAGTGGAACTGCCGAACGCAGAACTGCTGGGCGAACGCCGTCTGGCCAAGTTTGCCGCCAAGGTTCAGGTTCAGCTGGAAAGCAGCGACCTGGATATGTACCGCACGCTGTTGGCTAAACTGCAGCCGCAGGAAGAGCTCGATATGGAAACGCTGGCTGCCGCACTGCTGAAAATGGCGCAGGGCGAACGTCCGCTGATTCTGCCGCCGGATCCGGTATTCGACCGCCGTCCGCGTCGTGAAATGCGCGATCGTGACGACCGTTTCGACCGTCGTCGTGAAGGGGGCCGTGATGGCGACCGTCCGCAGCGTCGTGAACGTCGTGATGTAGGCGACATGGAACTGTATCGCATCGAAGTAGGCCGTGATGATGGCGTTGAAGTTCGTCACATCGTGGGCGCGATTGCGAATGAAGGCGACATCAGCAGCCGTTACATCGGTAACATCAAACTGTTCGGTACTCATTCCACGATTGAGCTGCCGAAAGGGATGCCGGGCGATCTGCTGTCACACTTCACTCGCACGCGTATTCTCAACAAACCGATGAACATGCAGCTTCTGGGCGATGCTCAGCCGCACGAACGTCGTGAAGGTGGCCGTGGTGGCCGTTCATTCGGCGACCGTCCTAACGGTGCTCGTCCGGGTAACGGTGGCCGTGGTCGCTCTTTCAGCGGCGAACGTCGTGAAGGCGGTGGTGAACGTCGCGGTAACCGTGCGCCACGTCAGCCGTCCAACTCGTAATGACGTTGGACTGACGTGGTAACACGTATTAAGCCAGCCTTCGGGCTGGCTTTTTTTATGTCAATCGATCCGCGCTTCCCTCATCACTTCCTGCTGTAATCCCGCCACAATTTCAAATGAACGCAGTCTGGCCTGATGGTCGAAGATCGAGGCGTTGATCATCAGCTCATCTGCTTGGGTTTGCCTCAGTAGCATCTGCAATCCATGACGTACCTGCGTGCGATCGCCCACGACGGAGAGCCGCAATGTCTGCTCAACAGAAAGTTGTTCGGCCGGTGTCCAGATACCATCCATTTCTTGGACCGGCGCAGGCAGTGGCCCCGGCACGCCACGGCGTAAATTGATGAACTGCTGCTGTTGCGACGTAAACAGGAAACGCGCATCGGCAATGCTCTCCGCGGCGACGACATTGACGCAGACCATCGCATAGGGCTGCGCCTGTTGCTCTGACGGCTGGAATTTATCGCGATAGAGTTGCAGGGCCTGAATCAGCATATCCGGCGCAAAATGAGCGGCGAAGGCAAACGGCAGCCCCAGCGCGGCGGCCAACTGCGCGCTGTACAGGCTAGAGCCCAACAGCCAGATCGGTACGTTAAGTCCCTGACCGGGTACGGCCTGTACCGCCTGATCCGGCTGTGCGGGGGCCAGATAATGCTGTAACTCTTGAACATCCGCAGGGAAATCATCCTCTTCCCCGTTTAAATGACGGCGCAGCGCTATCATGGTGCGACGGTCGCTGCCCGGCGCGCGTCCCAGTCCCAGGTCGATACGTCCCGGATAGAGTGATTCCAGCGTTCCGAACTGTTCGGCGATGACCAGCGGCGCATGGTTGGGCAGCATAACGCCGCCGGAGCCCAGTCGGATATGTTCGGTACCTGCCGCCAGATAGCCGAGCAGAACGGAGGTGGCTGCGCTGGCGATACCGGTCATATTGTGATGCTCGGCGAGCCAGTAGCGATGATACCCCCATTGCTCAGCATGTCTGACCAAATCCAGAGAGCGGTGAAAGGCGTCGCGCGGGGTTGCCCCAGCAGGAATGGGGGCCAGATCCAGTACGGAAAAAGTGACGGGCTGTTGTGACATAGGCTTGGCTCACCGGATTGAGGGTCAACCCGTTAGCAGGCTAACCGCAGAATAGTATTGAATAATCATAGTACGCAATATTCAGCGGCAGTAGCGGATGAGGAGTGCGGATGCCCCGAACTGTGGGGCATCCGGAAAGATCAATCTACCAGCTCCAGGCCGGGCAGGCGGCGCCAGTAGCCGTTGCACTCCCTCTCTTGATGAAGCGGCAGCGGCCGCGCGCCGTGTTCGTTGGCGCGGAACTGCTCCAGTACATCCAGCGTTTCCAGCCCTAGAGGCGAGAGCCGGATGATATCCACGAGGCCCTCCATGGAGGTCAGCTCGTTGCCGAGGTTGTAGCAATATCCGCTCTGGGTCTGAATACCATTGAGTACGAAGACCTGCTGATTTTCTTGCGACATCACCTTACGGCCCTGCGGATAATGAATGCAGCAGGTTTCACACTCATCCTTGGGGCGATTTTCGGAGCGCGCGGTAAAACAGCGGGCGGAGTAGGCCAGCGGCAGATGGCCGTAGCTCAGCACTTCGACGTCGAACTTATCGCGGAAGCCGAGTTCGTCGCACTGATTGAGCAGATGCTGCAGCCAGTCGCGTGATAACTCAACCGGCATACACCAGCGGACCATCCCTTGTTTGTGCAACAGCCGCAGCGTATAGGCGTTGTAGCAGTTCAGAGCATGTCCGGCGACAAACGGCAGGTGGTGCTCCTCTGCCATGTTGACGGCGCCGAGATCGTTGGCCTCAAGCAGAAAGTCGCCGTTTTCGACGTAACGCTTGAGTTCGTTCAACTCTGAGGGCGCTTGCAGCAAAGCCAGCGTGGAAATGACCACCTGTTTTCCGCTGGCGGAGACCTGACGGGCGNCCTCCAGCCAGTCATTAACCTTCATGCCACGGCGTTTGCTGCAAACGGTCTCCCCGAGATAGACGATATCCGCGCTGCTGGACATGGCCGCCTGATAAAAAGCCTCAATATCTGCTTTGGGCCAGTAGTAAAGGATGGCTCCCAATGCATACTTCATAGTGTTCTCCTGACTACTGCCATTCACGATGATAAGCGCCCAGCGTGGTTTGAGTCCCTTCGGCGACGGCGCCCAGGGCGTCCATCCATTCGGGGTTGGGGGCATAGCGTTCGGGCGATGCCTTGCAGTGGTCGATAGCCTCACGCCACACCCGCGTGACCTGGCTGACATAGGCCGGACTGCGCTGGCGGCCTTCGATTTTCACTGAGGCGATATTCGCCGCCATCAGCTCCGGCAGCAGTGAGAGCGTATTCAGGCTGGTCGGTTCTTCCAGCGCATGGTAGCGCTTGCCGTCCACCAGATAACGACCTTTGCACAGCGTGGGATAACCGGCGTTTTCATTATCCTGGTAGCGATCAATCAGCACATTGTTCAGACGAGACTCCATCCCTTTGTCGGTCTGCTGCCAACGGACAAAACGCGCCGGAGAGCAGGCGCCCACGGTATTGGGCGATTCCCCGGTCAGATAAGAGGAGAGGTAACAGCGTCCTTCCGCCATGATGCACAGGCTGCCGAAGGCGAAGACCTCCAGCGGCACCGGGCTGGTGCGAGCAAGCTGTTTGACTTGATGGATAGACAGCACGCGCGGCAGGACGACGCGCGCCACGTCGAAATGTTTTTGATAGAAACGGATAGCCTGTTCGTTTGTGGCCGAGGCCTGAACGGACACGTGGCGTTCGATATGCGGATAGCGTTCCGCGGCGTATTCCAGCGTCGCCAGGTCAGCCAGGATCAGGACGTCGGCACCGGCATCTGCGGCGCTATCCACGGCGCGTTGCCAGCGTTGGAAACCATCTGGATGGGCGAAGGTATTGATGGCGATATGCAGTTTGCGCTTATGCTGATGCACGTAGCTACGAGCTTCCTGCAGTTTTTTATCGTTAAAGTTTAGTCCGGCGAAATGTCGTGCGTTGGTATCATCTTTTAGCCCGATGTACACCGCGTCTGCACCATTATCAATAGCGGCTTTTAGCGCCGGCAAGTTACCGGCAGGGCAAAGCAGTTCCATACCTATTCCTTCACTCATCAAGGCCTTCGTTATATTTAAACGGAGGCGATCAATGATGTTGTCTGATTGATGAAGCAGGTTATCAGTCAATTAAAAATTCTGACGAAAAGGCATCTTAGTTAACCCGCTGTGGCAACACTTTGATTTAAACCAGTATATAGTGTGATGAAATTAATATAGCAGACGCGCGTATTTCGTGATTTGAGCGATAACCGGCTACATTGTTGATGTAAGCCGCTGTCGCGAGTCTGCAATGTGGCAAAATGATGCAAGAATATCGTGTCGTCTGTATCGCTTTAGCTTTAGAGGAGTACGCCAGTGCTGGAACAACTACGTGCGCAAATTGTGCGTCAGGGGCCGGGATTTTTGGGCAAACCGTTAGCATTAACGCCCTTTTCCGTGCAGCGCCGGATATTGGAACAACTACTGAAGTGGCAGTTCCGTCAGGCGCTGGAAGATGGCGATCTGGAATTTCTGGAAGATCGCTGGTTGCAGATTGAAGTCCGGGACATGGGACTGCGTTGGTTTATGACGCAGCGCGAGGGTCGCCTGCTGGTGAGTCGCAATGAAATCGCGGAAGTGACTTTCAGCGCCGATGCCAACGATCTGATTCTGATCGCGGCGCGTAAAGAAGATCCCGATACGCTGTTCTTCCAGCGTCGTCTGCGTATCGAAGGCGATACGGAGCTGGGCCTGTACGTGAAGAATCTGATGGATGCCGTTGAGCTGGAAAGCATGCCGACTCCGCTGCGTGTTGCGCTGCTGCAGTTGGCGGACTTCGTCGAGTCGGGACTGCGGGAGGGCGCGGATCAGGCTCCGGCACACGCGCCGGCGTCATGCTAATCCGTGTTGAAATTCCCGTCGATGCCCCGGGAATCGATCGCCTGCTTCGACGGTCATTCCCGACATCGGCTGAAGCTGAACTGGTGCAAGAACTGCGTGAAAACGGCCAGCTGACGCTGGGCGTGGTGGCGACGGATGACGAAGGCGGCGTGGTGGGCTATGCCGCCTTTAGCCCGGTCAGCATTGAAGGGGAAGATCTTCAGTGGGTCGGACTGGCGCCGCTGGCGGTCGAGCAGCGTTTAAGAAAACAAGGTTTGGGTGAGCAACTGGTGTATGAAGGTCTGGACTCGCTCAATGAATTTGGCTACACCGCGGTGGTCGTTTTCGGCGACCCGGCTTACTTTTCCCGTTTTGGTTTTGTCGCGGCGTCGGAACATCAGCTCAGCTGCTGCCGGGAAGATTCTACCTCCACCTTCCAGATCTACCCGCTGGCGGACAATCACTTCCAGGGCGTCAGTGGAAAAGTGAAATTCGCCGATCCGTTCAATCGCGTTTAAATTCGTCTAAAAAGCGGGCGACAGACTCAGGCTGGTCGTGAACCAGCCGCTCTTTCTGCGTTTTACTCAGCTGTTTAATGCGATATTCCCACTGCAGCGCGACAGAGCGACTGCTCGCCTCACATCTATACACTAATGAGAGTTCGCCCTTTCCGCGCAGCGCGCGGGCGCCTTTGCCCGCCTGATGCTGGGCTAAACGACGCGCGGTATCGGTGGTGATGCCGGTATACAGCATGCCGCCGGCTGTACGCAGCATATAGACAAACCAGCCTGGTGATGGAGCATCTTGCATCGTCGTGACTTTCTCGTTCAAAGAAAAATTCATCGTTTATTTTACGGTGTCTTGCGTTTAAAGGTGAATGTCTGTCGCTAAGTGGGGCACGGATAATGATGAATTGCCAATAAAGTTCATGATGGCAGGAACGTCATCGCTTATTTATTGCCGCGACATAGGTGTCTTTTCCATTATTTCATGACAGAAAAACTAAAATTTCATGATCATTTTAGGGATGTTCAATAAAACAGAAAAACAGAGTGGTCAATATTTTGAAGATATAGGGTAAATCAGGTGGGGTGGAAATATTTTCTGTCTGTATCAGTCAACGTATAAATGTTATTGAGGGTTTCCAATGAACA
Organism: Lonsdalea quercina subsp. quercina; assembly: GCF_000688695.1. GTDB lineage: Bacteria > Pseudomonadota > Gammaproteobacteria > Enterobacterales > Enterobacteriaceae > Lonsdalea > Lonsdalea quercina_D. Next base: position 399,583 of record NZ_JIBQ01000005.1, read on the forward strand.
CTTTTCTTCACCGCGTTATCCTGACTTTGTCATTATCTTGAACAGCGCGATTAACGATATAAGCTTTTGTCCCTGGGGATAAGAAGAGGCGCAGCGTCGAAGCTTTATGCGGCGTCATCCGAAGCGGTATCAAGCGTTCTCTGGCCTGGAATGGATGAAGAGGCCAGATAGGCCTCTTCATCGCATCAGTAAATCAAGAGCAGGGGAGGCACTCATCAGCGATACAGCACATCGCCGAATCATCCTTAGGTTTATTAATTACGAGCCCACTTTTTGCTGCCATAACGGGACCAGCGACGGTGGAGAGCAGCAATAAACCACAAATAGAGAGAGTGATTTTTTTCACGAATAACATCCTTATTGAAATATCCCGGGAATGGAACGGCTATTAAATACTGTTAATCTGAATGGGTGTCAAGATTTATGATCGGCGATTTTGGGAGCCATAAACCCCTGGTCTCAACGTATTTCTGTCACATCGCCTGTGGATATAAACGTGTTCTAAACAGGTCATGTTCACGGCGGATGTAAATCATCTGAAAAAAGCGCGGGACAACTCCTTATAAAACTTTAAACACGCGGTTTTTTGTTGCGCAAACAGAGATAGCGAGTCTTCGTTTTGTGGCTTATTGTTATTTCTGGGAAGCATCAGCACAAATTATTCACGTTACTGTGGTCCAATAGCGGCAGTAGCAAAGCTTCCTTTTTTATCGGTGATGCGATGTTCGCTCTCTTTCTGTAGATAAACGTTACAGGCGGGACGAGAGGCTTGAAGATCACCGTCGACTTTCAATTGGAGTGGCGACATGACTGATTTAACCGCTGCCGCGCAGCGCGCACTAGGGCTAATGGATCTGACGACCCTGAACGACGACGACACGGACGAAAAGGTCAGCGATCTCTGTCGGCAGGCTAACAGTCCCGCCGGGCAGACGGCGGCAATCTGTATTTACCCCCGTTTTATTCCGCTGGCGCGCAAGACGCTGCGAGAACAGGGCACGCCGGAGATCCGTATCGCGACGGTGACCAATTTCCCTCACGGCAACGATGATGTGGCGATAGCGCTGGCGGAAACCCGCGCCGCGATTGCCTACGGCGCCGATGAAGTTGACGTGGTATTTCCTTACCGCGCGATGCTGGCTGGCGAAACGCGGCGCGGTTTCGATTTGGTGCAAGCCTGTAAGCAGGCGTGCGTAGAACATCAGGTATTGCTCAAGGTCATTATCGAAAGCGGTGAGCTTAAAGAAGACGCGTTCATTCGACAGGCCAGCGAAATCGCGATTAACGCGGGTGCCGACTTCATTAAAACGTCGACCGGCAAAGTGCCTGTTAACGCCACCTTGCACAGTGCGGAGGTCATGCTGAACGTGATCAAAGACATGCACGTCGGCGATCGGGTGGGATTTAAAGCGGCTGGCGGTGTGCGCACCGCTGAAGAGGCGGCACGGTATTTGCAGCTGGCAGATAGCATTATGGGCACGGGCTGGGCGGATGCGCGGCACTTTCGTTTCGGGGCTTCCGGACTGTTAAGCAGCTTGCTGAACACGCTCGGGCGCACTACCGAAACCGCTCGCAGCGATTATTAGTCATCACCGTCGGCCAACGCCGCCGGCGGCACCCCGCTCAGTACAGCGATACAGTACGGCAGAGCGGGTTGGAGGCGCTACCTTGTTGTTAATCCCTGAAATTATTCGTAAGAAACGTGATGGACACCCGCTCAGCGAAGATGAAATTCGCCATTTCGTTAACGGTATTCGCGACAATACCGTGTCGGAGGGGCAGATTGCGGCGCTGGCGATGACGATCTATTTCCATGATATGACCATGGATGAGCGGGTGGCGCTGACGTTGGCGATGCGCGATTCCGGCACGGTGCTGGACTGGCGATCGCTCAATCTGAACGGACCGCTGGTGGACAAACATTCAACCGGCGGCGTGGGTGACGTTACCTCGTTGATGCTGGGGCCGATGGTGGCTGCCTGCGGCGGCTACGTGCCGATGATTTCCGGCAGAGGCTTGGGGCATACCGGCGGTACGCTCGACAAACTGGAATCCATTCCCGGTTTGGATATCTACCCTGACGATGATCGCTTTCGCGAGATGATTAAGCAGGTTGGAGTCGCGATCATCGGGCAAACCCACTCACTGGCGCCCGCGGATCGGCGCTTCTACGCCACGCGCGACACGACCGCCACCGTGGATACCATCCCGCTTATCACCGCCTCTATTCTGGCGAAAAAACTGGCGGAAGGGCTGGATGCACTGGTGATGGACGTCAAGGTCGGCTCCGGAGCCTTTATGCCGACCTACTCGGCGTCGGAACAGCTGGCGCGGGCTATCGTCGGCGTCGCCAATCACGCCGGGTGCCGAACCAGCGCGCTGTTGACCGATATGAATCAGGTGCTGGCATCGAGCGCCGGAAATGCGCTCGAAGTGCGGGAAGCCGTGCGCTTTCTGACCGGTGCGCAGCGAAATCCGCGGCTGTTCGAGGTCACGATGGCGCTGTGCGAAGAGATGCTGGTGGCGGGAAACCTGGCCGCCTCGGCGCAAGATGCCCGGCGCCAGCTCATGGCCGTACTGGAAAACGGCCGGGCGGCGGAGGTCTTCGGCCGCATGGTCGCAGCACAAGGTGGCCCGACCGATTTCGTTGAACACTATGAGCGCTACTTGCTACCCGCCACGCTCAGTAAACCCGTTTTCGCCGAACGTGAGGGTGTGATTGCCTCCATGGACACCCGCGCTATAGGTATGGCGGTGGTATCCCTGGGTGGTGGTCGCCTGCGGCCAGATGATACTATTGACCACAGCGTGGGATTGAGCGACATGGTTAGCCTGGGAGAACAGGTGGATTCTCAGCGTCCACTGGCCATTATTCATGCCAATACCGAAGTGCAATGGCAGCAGGCCGCACAGCAAATTCAGGCGGCGGTGACGGTGAGCGACCGGGCATCGGAGGCGCACCCGATGATTTATCGCCGGTTGAACATCTCTGATGTCGACGCTGCCGAAGCGTGTGTGGAGCATGGCCCCCAGAAAAGAACGCAGGAGAGAGTGAAATGAAACGTGCATTTATTATGGTGCTGGATTCGTTTGGTATCGGCAGCGCCGCCGACGCCGAGCGGTTCGGAGACGTCGGCTCGGATACGTTGGGCCACATCGCGCAGGCCTGTGCGGAAGGCCGCGCCGATCAAGGACGTCAGGGACCGCTGTCTTTACCGAATCTGAGCCGCCTGGGTCTGGGCAAGGCGGCGGAAGCATCAACCGGTCGTTTCCCGGCCGGCCTGGATGCGCAAGCGGACATCATCGGGGCTTATGCCCACGCCAGCGAAATCTCTTCGGGGAAAGATACGCCGTCGGGTCATTGGGAAATTGCGGGCGTCCCCGTCCTGTTCGACTGGGGCTATTTCCACGACACGCAGAACAGTTTTCCTCAGCCGCTGCTGGATCTGCTGGTTGAGCGCGCCAACCTGCCCGGTTATCTCGGCAACTGTCACTCCTCCGGAACGGTGATTCTGGATGAGCTGGGTGAAGAGCACATGAAGACCGGCAAGCCGATTTTCTACACCTCGGCGGATTCGGTATTCCAAATCGCCTGCCATGAAGAAACCTACGGGCTGGACAACCTGTACGCGCTATGCGAAATCGCGCGTGAAGCCCTGACCGAGGGCGGCTACAACATTGGCCGGGTGATTGCGCGCCCATTCGTGGGGGATAAAGCGGGCAACTTCCAGCGGACGGGTAACCGTCACGATCTGGCTGTCGAGCCACCGGCGCCCACCGTGCTGAAAAAGCTGGTGGATGAAAAAAAAGGCCACGTCGTATCGGTCGGCAAGATTGCCGATATTTACGCCAACGTCGGCATCACCAAAAAGGTCAAGGCCACCGGTCTGGACGCGCTGTTTGATGCAACGCTGAAAGAAATGGATGCCGCTGGCGACGAGACGATCGTGTTTACCAACTTTGTCGACTTCGACTCCTCTTATGGCCATCGCCGCGACGTGCCAGGCTATGCCGCCGCGCTGGAGCTATTCGACCGCCGGTTGCCTGAGCTGATGGCGAAGGTCGGTGAAGGCGATATCCTGATCCTGACGGCGGATCACGGCTGCGATCCCACCTGGCCAGGCACAGATCATACGCGTGAACACGTACCGGTACTGATTTATGGTCCGCAGGTTCAGCCGGGATCGCGCGGTCATCGCACGACCTTCGCGGATATCGGGCAGACGGTGGCAAGCTATTTCGGCGTGTCGCCGATGGACTATGGAACCTCAATGCTGTGAGCCGGTAGGCTGACGGAACAACCACTATTTATGCTGATGAAAAAGGAACAATAAGGATGGCTACGCCTCACATTAATGCTGAAATGGGTGATTTTGCGGACGTGGTACTGATGCCGGGCGATCCGCTGCGCGCAAAATACATTGCCGACACCTTTCTGGAAGACGCGGTGGAAGTGAATAACGTGCGCGGCATGTTGGGCTTCACCGGCACCTATAAAGGCCGCCGTATTTCGGTGATGGGACACGGCATGGGCATCCCGTCTTGCTCCATCTATGCGAAAGAACTGATCACCGAGTTCGGCGTGGAAAAAATTATCCGCATCGGCTCCTGCGGCGCGGTCAGCGAAAACGTGAAAATTCGCGATGTGGTGATCGGCATGGGCGCCTGCACCGACTCCAAAGTGAACCGCATGCGTTTCAAGGATCACGACTTCGCGGCGATCGCCGACTACGATCTGCTGCGTCATGCGGTCGACGCGGCCAACACCCGCGGCGTTAAAGTACGCGTGGGCAACCTGTTCTCCGCCGATCTGTTCTACACGCCGGATCCGCAGATGTTCGACGTGATGGAGAAATACGGCGTGCTGGGCGTGGAGATGGAAGCGGCGGGCATCTACGGTGTTGCCGCTGAATTCGGCGCCAAGGCGCTGGCGATCTGCACCGTGTCCGACCATATCCGTACTCAGGAAGTCACCACGGCGGAAGAGCGTCAGACCACGTTCAATGAGATGATCGAAATCGCGCTCGAATCCGTTCTGCTGGGCGACAAAGACTAATTTTGTCGTCTTGAAATGGGACCGGCTTTCGCCGACCCCCATTCCCTTCAGGCGCTCCGCTTCGGCGGGGCGCCTGTGTTTTAGCCAGCACTTCCCGCCTTATCCTTTATCCCACTCTGTTTTTCTGACCTGACTAACGCGCTATCGATTGGCGGCTTGCCAGCGTGATGCCTGCAAAAATGGTGGCGACCCCCACCAGATGATAAAGATGGATTTGTTCGCCCAGAAACAGTACCGACAGGGCCACGCCGAACACGGGAATCAGGTGGATGGTCAGCCCGGCTCGCGCCGCGCCGATTAGCGTTACGCCGCGGCCAAACAGCAAGTAGGCCACAAAAGACGGAAAGATCCCCAGATAGAGCACGGCTGACAGCGTGGTGCGATCCCAAACCGCGCTCGCGCCGCTGCGGCTCTCCCACAGCCAGAAGGGAAATATGACGATTAGCGAGATAATCACCTGCACGCCCAGCAGCCCCAGACGGCTGACCTCGGGCGGAATTTTTTTCAGCCACAGCGTATAAAGCGAGAAGCTGGCCATCGCGCCCAGCAGCATCAGGTCGCCGGACGAAAAGGACAGCGACAGCAACCCCGCCATATCGCCGTGGAAAATAATGGCCAGTACGCCGCAGAATGAAATCAACAGGCCTGTCGCCTGCAAGAGCCTCAGCGGCTGACCGTAAAACAGACCGGCGAACAGCATGATTAACACCGGGATACAGGAGTTGAGCAGCAGCGCATTCGTGCCGGAAGTGTGATGCAGTCCGATATAGGTCAGCAGACTGAAGAACACGATCCCGCTGAGGGATATGGCGACGATACGGAGAGGAAACGCCCGATAGCGTCCGGCATCGCGGCGAATATATTTCCATGCAAAAGGCAGGATGCAGACCAGCGCGATAAGCCAGCGCACCAGAGTCAGCGTCACCGGCGGGATCTCGTTGCGCACCGCGCGTCCGATGATGAAGTTGCCAGCCCACAGCAGCGGCGGGAGGGTCAGAATAAAAAAGGCGATCAGCCGCGATGGCTGAGCGCCCGCAGAAGGGGACTGAGACATAGCTTCGTTTCCTGGAGAAAAGCTGCCGGTCATACGCTAACGGCAAGTGTGCATGAGTGCTGGGTTGGACCGCAAAATGCACGATCTGTCCCTGGCGAAGCCGGGTAATTGAATTGCCGATTATGAAAGCCCGCAAGCAGAAAATCTATCATCGCGTGCGTCTGCATGCGGGTTCGAGGTGGTTAATCGCGGAGAAGCTGACTCTTGCGCTGACGGCCGGACAGCGGAATCGCTATCCGGCTTCGCCAGATTACGGCGGGGACGCAGGTTGGAGATGGATTTGAGTTTCGAACAGCGGATTCAGCACCGACTGATGCGTGACGGAGAGCACGATGGTGCCCGGCAAATGTCGGCGCAGCCGTTTCATGACCTCTATCGCGGTCTCCTCATCCAACTGGCTGGTTGCCTCATCCAGACACAGCAGCGTCGGTTTCATCAGGATCGCCCGAATGAGCGAAAGCCGCTGTTGCTCGCCGCCGGACAGCCGTTGCGCCCAAGGCTCATCGGCATCCAGCTCTGTGCTCAGATGCCCCAGATGCATATCGACCAGCGCTTCCTGCAACACCGCATCGCTGAACTCTTTTGTTTGCGGATAGGTCAATGCCTGCCGCAGCGTACCCTGCGGCAGATAGGGCTTCTGAGGCAGAAACAGCACGCGCCCAGACGGCAGATACCAGCGTCCGGTCGTATAAGGCCACAGTCCCGCGAGCGCCCGCAGCAGCGTGGTTTTGCCGATCCCGCTGGCGCCTTGCAGGCTACACCACTCGCCCGGTTTCACCCGCGCGGAGCAGGGGGCGAGCAGCGCCCGGCCTTGCGGCCGCAGCACGGTCAACTGGTGAATTTGCAGCGCTTCGCCTTGAGGCGTGCGCGTCGTCGTTGTCGGCAACGCCTCTAACCGCTGTTGCAGCTGCCAAAGACGTTCGATCGTGGCAGACCAACGCGCCAACTGGCGATAACTGTCGACGAACCAGCCGAAAGCGTCCAGCACGTAGCCGAAGGCGGTTTTGGCCTGCATGATCGCGCCCAACGAGACCTTATGGGCGAGATACAGCGGAAGCACCGCGAAAACCGGCACGATCAGGCTGAAACGAAAATAGCTGACCGTGAAGCTTTCCAATCGAAACTCTTGCCCCATCAGACGGTAGCCGGTGGCGAGCACGGCGCGGAAGCGGTCGCGCAGCCGCCTGTTTTCGATTTCATCGCCCTGATAAAAAGCGATTTGTTCGCTGTGGTTGTTGACCCGGATCAGGCTGGCGCGATAGTCGGCCTCGACTTTCTGCATCTGATGGTTGGTGCGATGCAGGGGAAAGCCAAGTGCGTGGGTAAGAATGCTGCCGACCAGGGCGTAGATCAAAGCAATCCAGACCAGATAACCGTGGATCGTGACGGTATGCCCGCCGATCGTGAACGTCTGTACCCCGGAGATGCCCCATAGGATGGCGATAAAGGACAGCAGGCCGACCATGTTTTTCAGCAGCGACAGCAGCAGTTCCAGACTTTGCTCGCAAAGCAGGCGGATATCTTCGGCAATACGCTGGTCCGGGTTATCCGGCGTGCCGGAGGGATCCTGTTGCAGCCGATAATGCGCATGATCCCGTAGCCACTGTGTTTCATAGTGCTGGGTCATCATGTCGCGCCAGCGCAAGATCAGCGCTTTTTTCAGCCAGTTGCCGCTGATAATCACCAGGACGAACAGCGCGGTATACCCGAGATAGCGCCAAATCAGATCGGCGACCGAGGCGTGCTGGAAGAAGTCCGCCAGCGCATCGTAAAAGTCCTTGCTCCAGTTGTTGTAGAGCACGCTGATGCCTACGACGGACAGCGTCAGCGCAACCACGACCAGCAACAGCAGCCACAGCACTATCGCCTGCGCCGATAACCACAACGGCGCGACCAGTTGATAAAAACGTTTAAGCGTCTGCATGGCGTAACACGTTAAAAGAGTGAGTCATCAACGTCATTAGAAGTCCCACTTCGCCGTCAGCATGAAGTTACGCGGATCGCCATAGTAGTTATTCCCGTTAATGATGCGGTTATTCAGCGTCCGGTAGTACTCTTTATTCGTCAGGTTGTTGCCCACCAGATTAAAGCTGAGGTGCTTGTTGTACTGATAGCTGATGTTGGCGTTATACAGCGTGTAACCGCCTTGCTGGATATCGTAGTTCGAGCTGGTGTCGGTTTGCGCTGTCATCCCGACGCCAACACTCCATTGATTGAGACGTCCCGGTAATTTGTAGCTGCTGTACAATTTAAACATGTGCTGTGGCGTATAGCGGTTGTAGGTCTGTCCTTTTTCGCCCTCTTCGCCTTCCAAATATTTAGTGTTGGTCAGCGTGTAGCCTGCAAACAGTTGCCATCCTTCCGCCAGTTTGCCCGAGGCTTCCAGTTCTACCCCTTGGCTGCGCACTTTGCCTTGTGAACGATAGCAGTATTCGCTGGTGAGGCAGTTAGTGTCCTCCACGGCACGATTGGCTTGAATGATGCGATAGAGAGCGACAGACGTGTTCAGATCGCCGTCGAAGAACTCGCCCTTGATCCCCGTTTCGTAGTTTTTTCCTGTCACCGCAGGCAGCATGTTGCCTGAGCGATCAATATCTTCCTGTGGTTTGAAGATATCGCTGTAGCTGGCATACCACGTGTAATGATCGCTGAAGTCCCACAATAGCCCGCCGAAGGGGATCAGTTTATCGCGCACTTTGTAGCCGCTGCTGTGATTGGTGACGTCCGTAGTTCGATTCGTAGAGTACATGTCATAGCTGTAGGCGCTATAGCGGCTGCCGAGAATGAGCTTCCAGTGATCCGCCAGCTCCAGTCGGGTCGTGGCGAACAATGCGCGTTGGTAGAGGTTATAACGGTAGCGATTGGTGTAGTCCGGCCATTCCGGCTCGGCCAGTTCGCTGGCGTTCCAATGGTAAATATCTACTGCGTCGGTTTTGAGGATTCGGCCGTAGAGGTTGTCAAAGTTCTCTTTCTGATATTCGCCGCCAATCACCAGTTCGTGGGAGCGGCCCAGTAATTCGAAAGGTCCTTTTAGACTGAGATTATAACTCCACTGGTCGGATTGATTATCACGTTGGAGAGCGTTATTGAGTTTCGGAGTTACACTACCGTAGCTCCCGATGGTTTTACTTTTCGCTTCGGCGTGTGTGTAATTCAGCGTGCTTTTCAGCGCCCAGTCATTTTCGAACTTATGCTCAAATTCGATGAAAGGATTGATTTTATCAAACTCGATACGGTTCCAACTCGCGCCGAGGAACGTCGAGTGTGAAAGGCCGAGGCTACTGCCGTCGCTGCTCATCGGTATGCCGTACAGATCGGGCACCGTATGGGTTTTCTGCCAGTTGACTCCGGTCGTCAGCGTGGTATTAGGGGTGATATCCCATGCCAGCGTCCCATATAGCACGCTGCGGTCGCTATCGACGTAATCCACCGCGCTTTGCTTATCCTGATAAACGCCGACGAAGCGCCCACGTAGAGTGGCATCGTCGTTCAGAGGACCGGAAACGTCGATTTCGTTGCGGTAATTGTCCCAAGAACCCGCGCCGGCGCTGACGTAGCCTTGGAAGTTATAGGTGGGCTTTTTACGCACCAGATTAACGGTGCCGCCCGGTTCTCCATTACCTTGCGTCAGGCCGGAAGCGCCTCGAAGGACCTCGACATGATCGTAGATCGCCAGATCGGGCGATTCGGAGGACGCCTCGGAGTACCCCATGCCTGACACGCTGTTTTGAGAGGAGGAGTTCGCGCCGTCCTCTTTGATGTTGTCCATCGTGAAGCCGCGCGACTGGAATTGCACCTGATAGGAACTATTGTTCACCACATTGACGCCGGTGGTCTGACCCATCGCTTCATCCAGCGAGGTCATGTGCTGCTCATTCATCCGAGAGCGGGTAACGACGCTGACCGACTGGGGGGTTTCTCTTGGCGAAAGGGTCAGCTCCGTTGCCGTGCTCATGCTGTCGGTGGTGTAGGAACCGGTGCCTTCCGTCATCCCCTGATGGTTCACCTGCGCCACCACCACCAATTCGTCCTCTGTCGGCGCCTTTTGCAGCAGGAAGCTGCCGTCTGCCTGTTTCACCGCCTGCAAACCGTGGCTTTGCAGCAACGTTGCCAGACCGCTTTCCACATCATAATCGCCGTTCAGCGCTTTGCCGTTCAGACCCTGGGTCAGCGCCGCATCGGCCGCGAGATCGATGCCGGACTGGCGCGCGAACTGATTAAGCTGTTCGCTTAGCGAACCCGCGACAATGGCATAGTGCTGCACGGCGGCGTTTTCCGCCGCGCTGGCAGGCGCAGTAGTTAGAACGATAGCCGGTGAGCCCAGAACAAAAAGACGGGCGGCCAGAGCCAACGGCCGGAGAGCGCGAGGTGGTGCGGTGAATAACATAGGAATAGCCTTTAATACCCAGAGTCAAAAGAAATAAAGCCTGTTTTTATACTGAATCGAACGAGCGGTTAAAAAGGGAACCAAAACGGAAGCCACCGCTACACTTTTTTTTCTACCGTCACCCACCAGGAAAAACGTCGATGAATGCGGATCGGCAGCGCCCGGGACATCATATCCAGCGCCTTGTCGGTGTTGTCCAGCGGGAAGGTTCCCACCAGCCGGAGCGCGGCGATATCCGGATCGCAGGACAGATAACCGCGTCTGTAGCGGGACAAACGGGCAATCACCTCGCCAAGCGGGGTATCGTCCGCGCTTAATTTACCCCGTCGCCAGTCGGCGTCGGCGCTGTCCAAACGATCGATCGTTCCCAGACCGTCGGCGGTGAAACGCCATTGCTGACCGGCGTTGACGCGGCGCGTGGCACCATTCTGTCGGGGCGTGACGGCGACGATGCCGTCGTAGACGTTGAGCTGCGTGCTCTCGTCCTGCTGGCTGACGCTGAAGCGTGTGCCCAGCGCCTGAATCCTGCCTTGTTCGCTGACCACGACAAAAGGCCGCAGGGGGTCAGGCGCGGTGGCGATGAATATTTGGCCGGCGCGCAGAAACAACTGCCGCTCCGCCGTCGTATAGCGAATATCCATGGCGCTGGCGGTATCCAGCCAGATACGCGAACCATCGGTCAGCGTCATGGGTTTTATCTCGCCGGTCACGGTGCGACTGTCGGCGGTCATCGCCAGCAGCGACTCGCGCAGCGGGGTATAGCGATAACCCATCCAGGACAGCAGCCCGCCGGACGTCAGCAACGCCGTCAGCTTCAGCGCCCGGCGGCGGCTGACGCGCGGCGAGCGCAGAAGAGCCTCCGTGCTCGGCTGATGCAGTTCGCCCCGCAGCGGCTGAAAGCGCTGGCTAATTGTCTGCACGTAAATCCAGGCTTCCCGATGTTCGGCGCTTTCATCCAGCCAGCGTTGCCAGCGTTGACGCAGCGCACTGTGCTCCCCGTCGTCCTCCAACAATTGCGCATACCAGTCCGCCGCCTCTTGCAGAGACTCGAAGCCGGGCTTGGGTGGCGGGGAAGGGGGGAAAGGCATGGGCGATCGACCTGCCTGACTCAGCTGCGCCGGGTCGGCGGCGCGACGTCGGTGTCTGTTTCGATAAGAATGCAGTGCAGCATGGCCTGCGCCATATACTTTTTCACCATACGTTCAGACACGTGCAAGACGGAGGCGATTTGCGCGTAGGTCATCCCCTGAATTTGCGACATCACGAATGCCGAACGCGTTTTTTCAGGGAGATGACGCAGCATGCTGTCCACTTGAAACAGCGTTTCCAGCACGATGGAGTGCTGTTCGGCTGACAGGGAGGCGTCCGTCGCATGATGCTGCAACGACTCCAGCCAGGCCTGTTCCAGCGCCTTGCGTCGCCAGAGATCGACGCACATTCCCTGCGCCATAACGCTTAAATAAGCGCGGGTGCCGTGGTGACTGTCGAACTCGCGGGGTTTCATCAGTAACTGCAGAAAGACTTCCTGCGCCAGATCCGCTGCGTCGCACAGGTTTCCCAGGCGTTTGCGCAGCAGGCTCTGCAGCCAACCGTGATGCTGCTGGTAGAGCTGACAAAAATCGGGCGAGGTCGGTACGTTAACCGCAGACATAATGAATATCGAGTTCCTTCAGTCCCTGAATATAAAAAAGAGGTCGGCATTCTAATTGAGAATAATTTGCATTTCAATTTTTATGCCAAGTTGGGAAGAATTCGTTACTCGCCTGCCAGAGCATGTCTGACAGGGGATTATCCCAGCGGCAGGGCCATAATGATGGCGTCTTCACGACCTTCCTTCGTGGGATAGTAATTCCGCCTGATGGAGACCTCATTAAAACCCAAAAACTGATACAACGCGATAGCCTGTTGATTTGACGCGCGGACTTCGAGCCACAGCGTCAGGATGCCGCGCTGCTCCAGCTCGGCGATCAGGTGTTCCATGAGCGAACGGCCGTAGCCGAGACGCTGATGCTCGGGATGCACCGCAATATTGAACAGCGTGGCTTCGTCCAGCACGATCTGCGTTATCGCGAAGGCGACCATTTGTTCGTCATGGCTCAGTTTTAGGTTGAAGTAACGTTCGCCTTGGTTGCTGAGAAAGGTCTTTTCCGTCCACGGAAAGGCGTGGCTTAGGCGCTCAATCTGAAAGGCTGTCGTCAGATCGGCGGAGGTCAGGGTAGAGATCGTGTTCATATTGACAAATTTGCCGCCACAGCGCGCGCTTGGCGTCCGGGTTATGGTCAAGCTCGGACAACGCCGGGCTGGAAAGCTGCACGTCTTGCGACGGCTGCATGGGGGAGGCGCCCAGCCACCAGGCCGGGCAATCGCGGGTGTCCGGCAACATTTCTACCTGCTGCGGCAGCAGGCTGTAGATCTGTTCGGGGGTTAATTGCAGACTTCTGAGTACATCCTGCAATAGCGGATCATCGGTCGCAGGGAGCGGATCGGCGACGATCAGCAGACGAACCGTCGACGGCAGACTGATGGCGATTTCGCCCTGCAGCGCGGCGGGGCGGCGCAATGTCCACTGCGTAATGCCCAATTGCTGTAGCAGCCTGTCCCGATGTGATGTCATGCCTTACCTTGTCCGGAGCGCGAGTATGCGCCGCTATGCTAGCAAACCCATCGAACATGCGGCAACAAACCTCTATAATCGTCGCTCAGTTAATTGAGGAGTTTGAAGCCTGATGTCCGCATTTACCCCCGCCAGTGAAGTGATACTGCGTCACAGCGATGATTTTTCCACCCGCCGAGTGCTGTTTGCCGGTGATTTGCAAGATACCTTGCCCGCCCAGTTTGAGGCGGAAGACGTCCGCGTGCACACGATGCAGTACCACCACTGGCAGCAGCTAAACCGGACGATGGGCGAGGCGGCGCATTTCGCCCTGCTGGCCGACGCTGACACGGTGGCGGGTTGCGATACCCTGATTTACTACTGGCCGAAAAGCAAGCAGGAAGCCCAGTTCCAGCTGTCCAATCTGCTATCGCTGCTGCCTGTCGGCTGCGATATCTTCGTGGTGGGCGAGAACCGCTGCGGCGTACGCAGCGCGGAAACGCTGCTGGCGGACTTCACCGCGCTGACCAAAATCGACAGCGCGCGTCGCTGTGGTTTATATCACGGTCGTCTGGAACAGACGCCGACCTTCGAGCTGGAACGCTGGTGGCATGAATATGATGTGGACGGCGTACCGGTACGTACGCTGCCGGGCGTGTTCAGCCGCGATGGGCTGGATAATGGTAGCCAGCTGCTGCTTGGCACGCTGGAACCGCATTCGAAAGGGAAAGTGCTGGATATTGCCTGCGGCGCGGGCGTTCTGGCCGTGGCGTTTGCCCAGCGCGCGCCGAAAATCCGTCTGACGCTGAGCGATGTGAACGCCGCTGCGCTGGAAGCCAGCCGGGCGACGCTGGCGCGTAACGAGCTGGAAGGCGCCGTCATCGCCAGCAACGTCTACTCGGATGTTGCCGGTCGTTTCGACATGATCATTTCCAACCCGCCCTTCCATGACGGGATGCAAACCAGCCTGCACGCGGCGGAAGCCTTGATCCGCGGCGCGGCGGCGCATCTGAACATCGGCGGCAAGCTGCGCATTGTCGCTAACGCCTTCCTGCCTTATCCGGCGCTGCTGGATGAGACGTTTGGCAGCCACGAAGTGCTGGCGCAGAATGGCCGTTTCCGGGTGTATCAGGCGATTATGGGACGCGGCGCTAAAGCCAAGTCGCGTGCTTAAATGTGCATGACCCCCTGCGGCGGCAGGCCGCAGGGGATCGCGGAGAGGGGCTAGTCGTTATCGATGGTGTTCATGCCTTCGACGCCATAGCGCTCGCCCGCAGCGGCCTGTAGCGGAAACAGGCTGTCGATGGCTGACAGCTCCGCAGCAGTCAATATCACATCCAACGCGCCGATGTTCTCTTCCAGATAACGGCGTCGTTTGGTGCCGGGGATCGGCACGATGTGTTCCCCTTGCGCCAACACCCAGGCCAGCGCCAGCTGTGCGGACGTCACCCCTTTCACCTTCGCCAACGCCTCCACATGTTCGACCAGACGCAGGTTTCTGGTGAAATTATCGCCGTGAAAACGCGGGTTTTTGAGACGGAAGTCGTCGTCAGACAGCGTGTCGAGATCCCGGATCGCGCCGGTCAGAAAACCGCGGCCCAACGGACTGTAGGGAACGAAACCGACCCCCAGCCTACGGCAGGTCGGCAGGATTTGTGTTTCCACATCCCGCGTCCATAGCGAATATTCGCTTTGCAGCGCGGTGATGGGATGAACGCGGTGCGCACGCTCCAGCGTGGCGGCGGAAGCCTCGCTTAATCCGAGAAAACGAATCTTGCCCTCTTTCACGAGGTCGGCCATCGCGCCGACGGTGTCTTCAATCGGCACCGTCGGGTCGACCCGGTGCTGATAGTAAAGATCGATGGTCTCTACCCCAAGCCGTTTCAGGCTGCCTTCCACCGACTGCCGCACATNCTCCGGTCTGCCGCAGATACCACGCTCATCCAGATTGACGGTATCGCGGACGATCCCGAATTTGGTCGCCAGAAAGACACGATCGCGTTTGCCCTTGATCGCTTTTCCCACCAGTTGCTCATTGGTATACGGACCGTACATGTCGGCGGTATCCAGCAGAGTGATACCCCGTTCGAGCGCGCGGTGCAGGGTGGCAAGGGATTCGTTGGCGTCCTGATGGGTGGAATAGAAATCGCTCATACCCATACAGCCCAGTCCCAGAGCGGAAACCTGCGGCCCCCGGGGCCCTAATGTTCTCTGTTGCATGCTGATGTCCTCGATAGGTGATGGGAATGCCAGTGTGGTTGTTTGCTCAACAAAGATAAATCACACGTTTTATGCAACACTGTTTGTAAATCACAAACAATCCTGCGGGCGGGTTCATGGATCACATACAGGCGATGCGCGTGTTCGTCCGCATTGTGGAAACGGAAAACTTCAGTCGAACGGCCGAAGGGCTAAGGCTTCCGCGAGCTACGGTTAGCCAGACGCTGAAACGGCTGGAGCTGCGGCTGGGCGTCAGGTTGGCGGAACGGACGACGCGTCAGGTACGCATCACGGATGAAGGGCGGCTTTACTATCAGCGCTGCACGCAGCTGTTATCCGCTTTCGATGAAAGCGACGCCATGTTCACCCGGCAGCAACAGCAACCCAGCGGACAGGTGCGTATCGACATGCCGCACTCGATGGCCCGAGAACTCGTTATTCCCGCGCTGCCAGCGTTTTATCGCCAGTATCCGCGCATCCGGCTGGTGCTGAGCGCCAACGACGCGGCGATTAACGTCCAGCGTGAGGGCGTAGATTGCGTGGTGCGGGCGTGGCAGTTGGAGGATGATTCGCTCTCCGCTCGGCAATTGCCGCCGTTGCCGCAGCTCTCCTGCGCCTCCGCTGAGTATTGCGCTGAGCACGGATTACCGTCTTCTCTGGCCGAGCTGGCGGGTCATCGGATGGTCGGCTATTTTTCTCTGCGCAACCTGCACCGCTATCCCCTTGAGTTCGTTCAGGATGGACAGTTGCTCACGCAGAGCCTGCCCACGTGGGTGGACGTCAGCGGCGTAGATGCGTATATCGCCGCCGCGCAGGCCGGGCTGGGTATTATTCAGGGGCCGCGCAGGAGTCTCAGACCGTTGATTGAACGGGGAGAGCTGGTGGAGATCCTGCCAGACATGCCGCCTCCGCCCATGCCGCTGTACATCATGTTCCCCGCCGGACGCTTCCTGGCCCCGCGTATTCAGGTTGTCGTCGACTGGTTGCAGGCGTGTATCGCGCCGGCTCCGGTGGATTGAACGCCGCTTTTTGCAGCAAACCCTCGCACGGAGGGGAAATAATCATTGACCTCGGCCGTAAAATCTCTAGAATTCGCCTCCGTGGTGACATTGCGTGACGTTATGTCCCTGGTTTGCGAAGGTGGCGGAATTGGTAGACGCGCTAGCTTCAGGTGTTAGTGCCTTAACGGGCGTGAGGGTTCAAGTCCCTCTCTTCGCACCACCTCACCACAATGATTTGTATTGCACAGTACCTGCGAAGGTGGCGGAATTGGTAGACGCGCTAGCTTCAGGTGTTAGTGTCTTAACGGACGTGAGGGTTCAAGTCCCTCTCTTCGCACCAAGCTGGTGATACAGATCGCGCAGTACTGAATACGTAGAAAATTTCATGTGCGAAGGTGGCGGAATTGGTAGACGCGCTAGCTTCAGGTGTTAGTGTCTTAACGGACGTGAGGGTTCAAGTCCCTCTCTTCGCACCACGTATCACTCTCCCGGTTTTATCCTTTCGATTTTCCCTCTCATTTTATTATTTCGATTTCCATTCTTTATATTGCTTTACAGCCTAGATGCCGCGCAGCGTCACGGAGAGCGTCGTCAGTCCGCCTACCAGCGCTATGCAGGACGGCAGCAGCAGATAGTGGCGTAGCCGCTGATGAAACAGCATCCCGAGCGTTACCAACATAGCCAGCGTGACGATGTATTTCAGAGAATGCAGGTCTATGCCGGGCAGCATCAGTAAAGGCATCAACGTAACAGGAACCAGAATCCCCCAGGCGCTGGAAAGCGGTTTGCCGAAGTACCAGGTGATTCCCCATAGCCCGCAGGCGGCAATCATCGCGGTCAACATAGTCTCTTACCATGACGATAATGATAATTACTATCATATAGAAAACCTTTCCGAATACAACTTCTGCCGGACAGCGCCATAGCCCACCTATGACGACCTGAATATTCGCCCCCGAGAACGTTGCCAAAAAAGCAACACAATAATCAGAAAACCGCAAACTTTACGGGTTGAATGTGAAAATAATAATGGTAATAATTATTATTACCTTTAACTGTTTTTTTGCGCTTTCCGATCGATAGGTTTCCGCCTGGTGTGATGCACTTTTCGCTATATGCGCACAGTGACTGAAAAGGAAGCCGACAGTTCAGGCGCTTATTCAGGAACCTATCGTATGTCCCCCCTTCCTTTATTACGTTATTACGGCGTGATTGTGGCACTGACCACGCCCGCCTTCGTTCTGGCTGCCGAAGATGTCATTGAGGTGTCCGCTCAACCCGAGGAGTCAGCACTGTCGCCGACCGCGGGTTACGCCGCGACGACCTCTCAGGCAGCCACCAAAACCGATAAGCCGCTCGTGGTGACGCCGCAGTCGGTCTCTGTGGTGACTCGCCAGCAAATGCGCGACCAGAATGTGACGACGCTGAATGAGGCGCTGAACTATACGCCGGGCGTCTTCACCAATTTCTCCGGTGGGGCGACGCGATTTGATACGGTTTCCTTGCGTGGATTTCACGGCGCGGATGTGAACAACACCTTCCTTGACGGCCTGCGCGTACTCAGCGACAGCGGCAGCCATAATAGCCTGCAGATCGATCCCTGGTTCCTAGAGCGTATCGACGTCATCAAGGGCCCTTCGTCTTCACTGTATGGACAAAGCGTTCCCGGCGGTCTGGTGATGATGACGTCCAAACGCCCGCAGTTTATTCCTGAAGGGCACTTTCGCCTCAGCGCCGGCACCCAAAACGATCGGGGCGCGGCGTTCGACTTCACGCAGGGCATCAACGACAACTGGGCTTTTCGTGTGACGGGGCTGACACACAGCAGCAACACCATGTATGACGGTCCGCGCGAGGAGCGCTATGCGATTGCGCCTTCGCTCCTGTGGCAGCCTGATGAAGACACCACGCTGTTGCTGAAGGCTTATTTGCAGAAAGATCCGGCGGGCGGTTATCACGGCTCGGTGCCGGCGGCGGGCAGCGTCTATGCCTATCAGGGTCGCAAGATCGCGCGCGGCACGTTCGACGGCGAAGAAAGTTTGGATGATTACAAACGCCGTCAGCAGATGTATGGCTACGAGTTCTCCCACCGGTTCAACGACACCTGGGCATTCAGGCAAAACGCTAGTTACACCCACTCCAACATCGATATTCATCAGATCTATCAGTATGGTTGGAGCGGCGTGGAGGCGGACACGCTGACGCGCTATTACACGGGGGAGTCGTCGTCGTTGGACGCCTATGCGGTCGATAATCAGCTGGAGGCGGATTTCGATACCGGCGACGTGAAACACAAAACTCTCTTCGGGGTGGATTTCCAGTATTTCACCAACACCTTGTGGGACGCGTCGGGCTCGGCTCCGGGGCTGGATCCGTTTACCGGCCTGTCGGGCGGGGATGCAGTCACTAATTATTATCGCTTCGACTCACAGCGGCGCTACAAGCAGACGGGCGTTTATTTACAAGACGATATGCAGTGGCAGCGCTGGTATCTGACGCTCTCCGGCCGCTACGACGCCATCAAATTCGACAATAAAAACCTGACTACGGACAGCCGTGGCCAGAGTGAAGATGAGCGCTTCAGCGGGCGGGCCGCGCTGCTGTATGCCTTTAATAACGGCATTTCGCCTTATGTCAGCTACAGTCAGGCCGTGACGCCCGCGCTGTACGCGGACTCGCAGGGAAATCCGCTCAAGCCGATGAGCAGCGAGCAGGTTGAGGGCGGGATTAAATACCAGCCGCCGGGCACCAAGGCGTTATATACCGCGGCGGTGTACGATCTGACGCAAAGCGACGTCGCCACCCGCAACATCGTGGGCAACTACTATGAGCCGGTCGGCAAGGTGCAGTCCCAGGGTCTGGAGCTGGAAGCCAGGACGCCTATCACCGAACGACTGAGCGTCATCGCGGGTTACACCTATAACAAGGTGAAATACAAAGAGACCGTGGATGGCAATGACGGCAACACGCCGGTGCTGGCGCCAAAGCAGATGGCTTCGCTGTGGACTCAGTATGATGCGGGCGCAGGCATCCATCTGGGCGTTGGCGTGCGCCACATCGGCAAGCAATGGGCCGACGATGCCAATACGCTGCAGCTGCCCTCCGTGACGCTGTTTGATGCCTCTGCCCGGGCCGATCTGGGAAGCTGGAATCCCTCGCTCAAAGGCGCATACGTCCAGGTCAACGTCAACAATCTGACGGACAGAACTTACATCGCCTCCTGCTATGAGCTGAGAACCTGCTACTGGGGCGCTGAACGTTCCGTCATCGCCACCGTCGGCTACGATTTCTGACGGATCGACGTGCAAAAGAGGGCGAGCCTGAATCTCAGGCTCGCCTCGCTCACGTTTCGTGGGTATCAGCGACCGATATCGCTTACTTTTNCTGTTCGTGGCCGTGCAGCAATTGCACCATATTGTGCAGGGTGGCTGACGTATCATGCTTGCGCCAAATCACCGCAATCTGCGTGTTGAGATGGGGCGTGTCGATTTCGTGATACGTCACATTTCCGGTCTGAATGCAGGACAGGGACTCCGGAATGAACGTAATGCCGAAGCCGGAAGCGACCATGCTGATCGTCGCCGTGATATGCGGCGCCAGCGGGTTGATTTTAGGCTGGTAACCCGCCAGATAGCAGGCGCGAATGATCATGTCGTGCAGACTGGGGCAGAGTTCGCGTGGGAAAATAATCAGCGGTTCTGATTCCATCTGGCTGAGATGCACTTCCTGCTGATCGCTGAGTGGATGGCTGTCCGGCAACACCAGCCGCATATCCTCTTCTACCAAAATTTCCCCGTCGAACTCGTCGCCGATATCACAGGGCAGACGTACAAAGGCGATATCCGTGCTGCGATTGCGCAGGCTCTCCAGAATCTCATTGATATGCTCTTCCTGCGGCTGCATTTGCACGTTCGGGAAGCGCTGGCGAAAAAGCCGCAGCATTTTCAGTACCAGCGGGTGGAAGGTCACTGCGCAAGAAAACCCCACATTAATGGCGCCGCTCTCTCCGCGAGCGATACAACGCACCCTTTCCATGGCGGCGTCGGTCAGTTCGAGTATCTGCTTGGCATCCTGGTAAAAGGCCTCTCCGGCTTCGGTCATCTCCACGCCGCGCGTCATTCGTTTCAACAACGGCGTGCCAATTTCACGTTCAAGCTTTTGTATTTGTTGGCTAAGCGGAGGTTGCGATATCCCTAGTGATTCAGCTGCGCGGGTAAAGTGCCGAGTGGATGCAACGGCGACGAAATAGCGCAGATAACGTAACTCCATATATTTTAGATCTCCAAATAGTCACGTTTTTATATTGGAACTTTGAATCTCACGGGAGCAATATTCAAGGGAAACATTAATTAAATTTATGTCGTACCTCGTCGGAAGAGAAGGGATATGAAAGATTCCAACTGCGTTGACCCCTGTATGGCAGAGCTTGCCAACTTCGTCCATCAGCACCAAAAACACCACCCAGAGTGTCAGATCTATCAAACCTCACTGATGAGCGGGTTGATAAATGGCGTGTACGAAGGCAGTACAACCATGGCGGATCTGCTTGAACATGGTGATTTCGGATTAGGCACGTTTAACGATCTTGACGGAGAGCTGGTTGCAATGGAAAGCCGTATTTTCCAGCTGCGCTCCGATGGCAGCGCTCGCGCCGCCAAGCCCGATCAGAAAACGCCTTTTGCCGTGATGACCTTCTTCCGTCCGACTGAAAAAATACAGTTTGACCATGCGATCAGTCGTGAGGACCTTCATCAGCGTATTGATGATTTTGTTGCAACAGACAATCTTTTTTGTGCTTTACGAATCGATGGCTGCTTTAGCTACGTCGAAACTCGTACGGTACCTCGCCAGGAACGACCTTATAAACCGATGCTGGAAGCTATCGCCCAGCAACCCACTTTCCGTTTCGACAACTGCAAGGGCAACGTAATCGGTTTTCGTAGCCCAGCTTATGTTCAGGGGATCAATGTCGCCGGCTATCACGAGCATTTTATCACTGATAGCCGACAGGGCGGCGGACATATCCTTGATTACCGCCTGGAGAACGGCGTGCTTCAATTTGGCACCATCGCCAAATTGATCATCGACCTGCCTCTGGATAAGGATTTTCTGCGAGCCGACTTGTCCCCTGAAGATCTCGATAGCGTCATCCACAGTGTGGAAAGCTAAAGTTCATCAAGGTACTGAAAAGAAAGCACAAAAATGCATAGGAAAAAAGTTATGGAAAATAAGGATGGTCAACAGCACTGGGCTTGCGGTGCGGATCTGATCGTAAAACATCTGGAGCAGGAAGGGGTCAAATACGTCTTCGGTATTCCTGGCGCAAAAGTCGACCGCGTTTTTGATTCTCTTGTTGACTCATCAATCCAGACCATCCCCGTACGCCATGAAGCCAACGGCGCTTTTATGGCATCGGCGATCGGCCGTCTAACGGGGAAAGCGGGCGTTACGATGGTGACTTCCGGTCCGGGCTGTTCCAACCTGGTCACAGGTCTGGCGACGGCGACCTCAGAAGGCGACCCGATTGTTGCGCTGGGTGGTGCGGTGAAACGCGCCGACCGACTGAAGCTGACGCACCAAAGCCTGGATACTGTCAGCCTGTTCAAGCCGGTCACCAAGTTCAGCGCGGAAATTCCAGTTTCCTCCGCTATTTCTGAAGTGATGGCCAATGCATTCCGCGCCGCCGAATTCGGCCGTCCGGGCGCTTCGTTTATCAGCCTGCCGGAAGACATCGTCAACGATCCGGTCACCAGCCCTGTGCTGGCCGCGACAAACCTGCCTACGCTGAACAGCGCGCCTCTGGCGGACGTCAAACGCGTTGCGCAGATGATCGAAAAAGCGAAAAACCCGATTCTGCTGCTGGGTCTGATGGCCAGCCAGCCGAAGAATGCCGATGCGTTGCGCCGCCTGCTACACCGCAGCCAGCTGCCGGTCACCAGCACCTATCAGGCTGCCGGCGTTATCGATCAACAGCACTTCGACCATTTTGCCGGTCGTGTCGGTCTGTTCAACAACCAGGCAGGCGACAAACTGTTGCAGCAAGCCGACCTGATCATCACCGTCGGTTACAGCCCGGTTGAATACGCGCCGGCGCTGTGGAACACCGGCAATGCGACGCTGGTGCACATCGACGTGCTGCCGTCCGAGCTGGAATGCGACTACCGTCCGGATCTGGAGCTGGTAGGGGACATCTGCATCACCATCGATATGCTGAACGAGCAGCTGAATTCGCCGATTAGCTTGTCTTCCGGCGCCATCAATATTCTGGAAGAGCGTCGCGAACTGCGTCATCAGCTGGCGACTCACGCCATCAACATGAACGGCTTCGCCATCCATCCGCTGCGTCTGGTTCGTGCGATGCAGGATCTGGTGAACAAAGACGTCACGCTGTGTGTCGATATGGGCAGCTTCCATATCTGGCTGGCGCGTTACCTGTACAGCTTCCGCGCACGTCAGGTGCTGATGACCAACGGTCAGCAGACCATGGGTGTGGCGCTGCCGTGGGCGATTGCGGCCGCGTTGGTGAATCCGAACCAGAAAGTGCTGTCGGTATCCGGTGACGGTGGCTTCATGCAGTCCAGTATGGAACTGGAAACGGCGGTTCGTCTGAACTGTAATGTCCTGCATATCATCTGGGTGGATAACGCCTACAACATGGTTGAAATTCAGGAACAGAAGAAATACAACCGCGGCTCTTGCGTTAAGTTCGGACCGATTGATTTCAAAGCGTATGCGGAAGCCTTCGGCGCGAAAGGTTTTGCGGTTGAGTCGTCTGAAGAGCTGATTCCAAAACTGCATCAGGCGATGGATGTCGACGGACCGGCGGTGATCGCGATTCCGGTGGATTACTCCGACAACCACTATCTGATGGAAAACGTCAACATCGCGCATCTGATCTAAGTCAGTCGCATTTGTTGCGGGCGGCACATCACGGTCATGACAGACCGGCGGTGCGCCGCCTTTTTATTTGCCTGTTTCCACTCACTTCTTCCCCTTATTCACGATCGCGCTCGGGCGCTCTCTTTCTGGATGGCAACAAAGCGTGATGGGGATCGCATCGCGATCGTTAGCGACCAGAAAGTCCGTCGGCTGACCACTCTGCGCCGCCTCATCCTTGCCTGAAATAATCTAATTTTACGCACTTTTTCGCATTACATTATCTAATGTATTTTGTTTGTGAGGTGTATTGAGAAATAGGGGGGATGCGGGGGTTTTTATAATTTTTGAGTAATAAGTCGAACATGTGCGTTTGTATCTGCTGATAAATGCCTTTTTAATAGCGAAAAAAGTGGATGTGGTGGAAGGATAATCACACTTTTATTAGACGTTATTATATAGATTTACTTATGGCATGTCGTGTGGTTAAGAACCCACATCGGTGGTAAGTTCAAAGGAAGAGAGCACGTTTGCGTTGGACGCATCCGCTGTAACCAACACGGTTAACGTAGAGGGAAAAGATGGCAAAGCAAACCCCGCTGTATGAACAACATTTGGCCGACGGCGCCAAAATGGTGGATTTTCATGGCTGGATGATGCCGCTGCACTACGGCTCACAGCTGGAGGAACATCACGCGGTGCGCAAGCGCGCCGGAATGTTCGATGTATCGCACATGACTATCGTTGATTTGCATGGCGCTCGCGTACGCGAGTTTTTACGCCATCTACTGGCGAACGACGTGGCCCGACTGACGCAGACCGGTAAAGCGCTCTACACCGCCATGCTGACCCCCTCTGCCGGCGTGATAGACGATTTGATCGTCTACTTTCTTAAGGAAGACTTTTTCCGGATGGTGGTCAACTCGGCCACTCGCGAAAAAGATTTGGCCTGGATAGAAGAGCAGGCCAAACCTTTCATGGTGCAAATTCAGGAGCGTGACGATCTGGCGCTGATCGCGATTCAGGGGCCGCTGGCTCAGGAAAAGGTACAGCGACTGCTGACGTCGCAGCAGCGCAAAGATACGGCCGGTATGAAGCCGTTTTTCGGCGTACAGAGCGGCGACTGGTTTATCGCCNCCACCGGGTATACCGGCGAGTCCGGCTATGAAATCGCGCTGCCGAAAGCACACGCGGTCGGCCTGTGGCAACAGCTGCTGGCGGAGGGCGTTCAGCCCGCGGGGCTGGGCGCGCGCGATACCCTGCGTCTCGAATCCGGCATGAATTTGTATGGACAGGATATGGATGAAGGCGTTTCTCCCTTGGCGGCGAATATGGGGTGGACGATCGTCTGGGAGCCGGAAGATCGTCAGTTTATCGGTCGTGAAGCTTTGGAGCGTCAACGTGCCCACGGCACCGAGCAACTGGTCGGGCTGGTCATGACGGAAAAAGGCGTATTGCGCAACGGCCTGCCGGTGCATTTCACCGATGCCAGCGGCGCGGTTCGCGAAGGCGTGATCACCAGCGGTTCGTTCTCGCCCACCTTGGGCGTCAGCATCGCGTTGGCTCGCGTCCCGCAAGGCATCGGTGAACAGGCGGTGGTGCGTATCCGCCAGCGCGAAGTCCCCGTCCGGGTGACGAAGCCTCATTTTGTCCGTGCAGGAAAAGCCCTGATTGAGATTTAACCGTTTTGTCTAAAAGGAGAAGGTGGCAATGAGCAATGTACCGACGGAATTGAAATATACCCCGTCCCATGAATGGGTCGCGGCGGACGAGGACGGCACCTATCGTGTCGGGATCACCGAGCATGCGCAGGCGCTGCTGGGCGACATGGTGTTTATCGACTTGCCCGATGTGGGCAGCCAGTTTAACGCCGGAGACGAGTGCGCCGTGGCGGAGTCGGTCAAAGCCGCATCGGATGTCTACACCCCGTTGAGCGGCGAAGTGGTGGAAGTCAACGGCGAGCTGGAAGGCGCGCCGGAACAGGTTAACAGCGATCCCTACGGCAGCGGCTGGTTATTTCGTATTAAGCCCGCCGATAGCGCAGAGTGGGACAATCTATTGGATGCCGCCGCTTATCAGACGCTGCTGGATGAAGAAGACGACGGGCACTAGTCGTCGTGGGCGCCCGGCCGGGCGATCTTTCGGGGCGCCGCTGACGGCGCTCGCTTGATGTGGTTTGATGCAGGAATGTCGTAATGACCCAGACTCTCAGTCAACTTGAACACCCTAGCGCTTTCGTCGAACGTCATATCGGTCCCACCGCCGCGCAGCAAAGAGAGATGCTGGCGGCGGTCGGCGCAGAATCGCTGGATCGACTGATTCAGCAGATCGTCCCGCCGGATATCCAACTGCCCAGCCCTCCCGCCGTCGGGGATGCCGTCACGGAACATCAGGCGCTGGCGGAGCTGAAGGCGATCGCCAGCCGTAATCAGATCTACAAAAGCTACATCGGCATGGGTTACTACGGCGTCGAGATGCCGCCGGTGCTGCTGCGTAACGTACTGGAAAATCCGGGTTGGTACACCGCCTACACGCCTTATCAGCCCGAGGTGTCTCAGGGTCGGCTCGAAGCCTTGCTCAATTTCCAGCAGGTGACGCAGGACCTGACCGGTCTGCCGGTGGCCTCCGCTTCGCTGCTGGACGAGGCTACCGCGGCGGCGGAAGCGATGGCGATGGCCAAACGCGTCAGCAAGCTAAAACAAGCCCNCCGTTTCTTCGTCGCGAACGACGTGCATCCTCAAACGCTGGATGTCATGCGGACGCGCGCCGAGACCTTCGGCTTTGACATCGTGACCGGAGATCCGCAGGACGCGCTGAACGATGACGGCATCTTCGGCGTTCTGGTGCAGCAGCTGGGCACGACCGGCGAACTGCACGACTATCGGACGCTGCTGAGCGAACTGCGCAAACGTAAAGTTATCACCTGCGTCGCGGCGGATCTGCTGGCGCTGGTACTGCTCGATGCGCCCGGCGCTCAAGGGGCGGACATTGTCTTTGGCTCCGCGCAGCGCTTCGGCGTGCCAATGGGATACGGCGGCCCGCATGCGGCATTCTTCGCCAGTCGCGAAGAGTACAAACGCGCGACGCCGGGCCGCATTATCGGCGTCTCCCGCGACGCCGCGGGCAACACTGCGCTGCGTATGGCGATGCAGACTCGCGAACAGCACATTCGCCGTGAAAAGGCTAACTCCAACATCTGTACATCCCAAGTATTGTTAGCAAACTTGGCGGGCATGTATGCGGTGTACCACGGCCCGGAAGGGCTTAAACGCATCGCCCGACGCATTCACCGCCTTACCGATATTCTGGCCGCCGGGCTGCAGCAGCGCGGCGCCACCTTATGGCATACCCGCTGGTTCGATACGCTGACCGTCTCGGTCACGGACAAGGCGACGACGCTGAGCCGGGCGTTAAGTTTCGGCGTAAACCTGCGCGGCGATCTGGACGGCGCGGTCGGGATCTCGCTGGATGAAACCACGACGCGCGATGATGTGCAGGCGTTGTTTGCGATCCTGCTGGGGGACGAGCACGGTCTGGATATCGATGCGCTGGATCGCGAGGTCAGCGCGCGATCGGACTCGTTGCCTGCCGCGCTGCTGCGGACGGACGACATCCTGACGCACCCGGTGTTTAACCGCTATCACAGTGAAACCGAGATGATGCGCTATCTGCATCGTCTGGAGAGACAGGATCTGGCGCTCAATCAGGCTATGATCCCGCTAGGCTCCTGCACCATGAAACTCAACGCGGCGGCGGAAATGCTGCCGATCACCTGGCCCGAATTTGCGGAGTTGCACCCGTTTTGCCCGCCGGTGCAGGCGCAGGGCTACCGCCAGATGATCGCTATGTTGAGCGAGTGGCTGGTGCTGCTGACCGGCTATGACGCCGTCTGCATGCAGCCGAACTCCGGTGCGCAGGGCGAATATGCCGGTCTGCTGACCATCCGTCGTTATCATGAAAGCCGCAATCAGCCGCAGCGCCTAATCTGCCTGATCCCCAGCTCCGCGCACGGCACTAACCCCGCTTCCGCGCACATGGCGGGGATGGAGGTGGTGGTGGTCGCCTGCGACAAACAGGGCAACATCGACCTGCACGATCTGCGGGAGAAAGCGGCTCAGGCCGCAGAGCGGCTGGCCTGCATCATGGTGACCTATCCGTCGACTCATGGCGTCTACGAAGAGACCATCCGTGAAGTGTGTCAGGTTGTGCACCAGTACGGCGGCCAGGTCTATCTTGACGGGGCCAATATGAACGCGCAGGTGGGCATCACCTCGCCCGGTTTTATCGGCGCGGACGTGTCTCACCTCAACCTGCACAAAACCTTCTGTATCCCTCACGGCGGCGGCGGTCCGGGGATGGGGCCGATAGGCGTGAAAGCGCATCTGGCGCCGTTTGTGCCGGGGCATCAGGTCGTGAAGATCGCTGACGTGCTGACCGCGCAGGGCGCTGTATCCGCCGCGCCGTTCGGCAGCGCCTCAATCCTGCCTATTAGCTGGATGTACATCCGCATGATGGGCGCAGAGGGGCTGAAACAGGCCAGTCAGATCGCCATTCTTAACGCAAACTACGTGGCGGCGCGACTACAGTCGGCGTTCCCGGTGCTCTACAGCGGCCTCGGTGGCCGGGTTGCGCACGAATGCATTTTGGACATCCGACCCTTGAAGGAAATCAGCGGGATCAGCGAACTGGATATCGCCAAACGGCTGATCGACTACGGTTTTCATGCGCCAACCATGTCGTTTCCGGTCGCGGGGACATTGATGATTGAACCCACAGAGNCGGAAAGTCAGGTAGAGCTGGATCGCTTTATCGACGCGATGCTGGCGATACGGGAAGAGGTCGACCGCGTAGCGCGCGGGGAGTGGCCGCTGGACGATAACCCGCTGGTCAACGCCCCGCATGTCCAAACCGAGTTGGTCACCGAATGGACCCACCCTTACGGGCGTGAACTGGCGGTGTTCCCGGCGGGCGCCGCGAACAAGTTCTGGCCGACCGTGAAACGCCTGGACGACGTGTACGGCGACCGCAACCTGTTTTGCTCTTGTGTCCCTATCAGCGACGACGTCTGACGGCGTCTTGCCTTCGCTGCTCATGGGCTGATTTGAAGGGAAGGACGGGGACTTGCTGTGAGGTCAGTCCCCGTCGCGTCTTGGGTACGACAGATGTCATGACTGTGTTGCCGAAACCGGTGGTCGACGTCCGACGGCACGCGTACGCGTTCAGAGCGACTTACGCTGCTCCTCTTACCGCATCGACGTATTTACCGAAGGGAGTCGCGCCTCGGGCTAAGGCGTGGCTTACTTCGTATCTCTCACCTCTCACCTCTTATTTATTTCCTTATATTTCTGCTTCCCGGTAGTGCAACCAAGGGTGTCGTATGGGTATAGCGCATTTACATATGAATTTGATACGCGCCGGGTTTATAGGGGGCACCACCTGCACCTATCGTTACCGGACACGGCGCTAAGCACGCCGCGATGCTGAGTCGCTTCTTAAATCACGGTTCAATTGTTATCACCCCCGGTGGGCATGCCCAGCAACGTTGCGGGTGAGCTGGGCTGGCGGCACAAACCTTGCTAGTCATTTCCTGATGATTTTTCGTATGGGGGCCATGAATCGGCCATTTATCGCACAGGAGGTGAAAAGATGACGACCGTGACGACCAAAACGTCGACAGAGGACAAGTCGCTCGATGCTGTAATGCTAAATACCGGCAAGCTGGCGGCGGCCAGTTCTATAGGCACCGCGCTGGAGTGGTATGACTTCACCGTCTACAACATCATGGCGGCGCTCGTTTTTAACCATATTTTCTTCCCGTCGTTCGACCCGTTGGTAGGGACGATTCTGGCCTTTTCCACCTATGCCGTCGGGTATATTTCGCGGCCAATCGGCGGGGTCATCTTCGGCCATTTGGGCGATGTGCTGGGGCGGCGTTTCGTGCTCGTTGCCACACTGGTGATCATGGGAGTGACGACGGCGTTAATGGGCCTGCTGCCCGACTATGCGCACTGGGGGATCTGGAGCCCGCTGCTGCTGGTCACGCTGCGTTTCATTCAAGGGATCGCGCTCGGCGGTGAATGGGCCGGCGCGGTGTTGCTGTCGATGGAGCACGGCAGACCGCATCAGCGCGGGCGCAACGCCTCGTTTGCTCAGGTGGGACCTTCCTGCGGCACGCTCATCGGCACGGGGCTGATTACGCTGGTGACGCTCGCCATGTCGCCGGACAGCTTCCAGGCGTGGGGATGGCGTATTCCTTTCTTGCTGAGTCTGGTGCTGGTCGTGTTCGGCCTGTGGCTGCGCAGCGGCGTCGGCGAAACGCCCGCCTTTCTCAAGCTGGAGAAAAGTAAACACATCACGCAGGCGCCGGTCCGCGCGGTCTTCAGTCAGCATCTGCGTTCGCTGTTGATTGCGGGGGGCTCGCGCATCGGTTCCGACGTGTTGTATGCGCTGGTGGTGGTGTTTACCCTGACCTATGTGACGACGGTGCTGAGTCTGCCGCGGCCGCTGGCGTTAACCGCCACCATGCTGGGCGCGGTCGGCAATGCCATCGCGGTCCCGCTATTCGGCATGCTGTCCGATCGCTTTGGACGACGACCTGTCTGTATGGGCGGCGCGTTGGCGGCGATCCTCTGGGCATTTGTCTTTTTCGCGTTGCTGGATAGTACGCAGCCGGTGCAGATATGTCTGGCGGTGGTGGTCGGACTGCTGATCCATGCGTCGATGTACGGGCCGCAGGCGGCGTTTATCACTGAGCAATTTCCTACGCAGGTGCGCTATGCGGGATCGTCGTTGGCCTATACGCTGGCGGGGATCGTCGGCGGCGGCTTCGCGCCATTGATTATCACGTACCTGTTTGCGTCTTACGGCACGTCGCTGGCGGTTTCGCTGTATGTGACGTTGGCGCTGTTTTTTACGCTATGGGCCGTGTGGTCGGCGAAAGAAACGGCCCATAAGCCGCTGAAAGACTGAGAAGCGCGTCGGTCTGTTGCGCGTTTGACGTCACAAACAACAGACCGGGGAGCCAATGGTTACTTCAGCCAGCCTTTGCTCTTCGCGACTTCCAGGTGATGACTGAGATAGCCCCACAGTTCCGGATACACTTCGCTGATGAAGTCATTGCGCGACAGCACTTGTTCCAGACGAATGCCGTGCTCCACCCAACTCTGACCGCCGTTGTGGAGGTTCATCAGCACTGGCATCAGGCGGTCAATCAACAGCGCGAAGCGGGCGTCCGGCGTTTCGCTTGCCTCATATTCCAGCCACAGCTGGTGGAAGCGGGTGCGTTGCGGTTCCGGCAGTAGACCGAACAGCCGTATGGCCGCCGCGACTTCGCGATCGTGCGCATCGGCGCGTCCCTGAAGATCGTAAACCAGCACGTCGCCCGCATCGACCTCGACGATATCGTGGATCAGCGCCATCTGGATGACACGCTGAATATCGACGTCTTCTCCCGCGTATGGTGCGAGGCTCATCGCCGCCAGAGCGAAGTGCCAGCTGTGCTCGGCAGAATCTTCCTGACGGTCAGTGCCAATCACTTTGGAACGGCGTTTCACGCTTTTGAGCTTATCGACTTCCATCAAGAATGCGACGACGTCAGTCAGGGGACCGAAGTCCAGTACGGCAAGGGACATCTGAATAATCTCCAGAAAGGAAAGTGCCCAATTGTAAGGCAACGCTGGCGACATTGAAATGCAGAATCAGAGGCAAGCGCGGTCATATTCGTAAGGACTATAATTATTTCAGCGTACGCGTGTACACTGAAATAATTCTCCGTTACTCTGGTTGCAGTGACATCATCCGCCTAGGCTTTTTGCATGATAAAAGTCCTCGCTGCGCGGCGAAAAGGATCTTTCAAGAGGTAGATCATGAAGAAGCAGGTATTGGATTCGGGTTATTCGCTGGCGGAAGAAATCGCCAATAGCATCAGCCACGGCGTCGGTTTAGTGTTGGGAATCATCGGGCTGGTTTTACTGTTGACGCAGGCGGAGAAAAACGGCGCCGATGCCACGGCCATTGTCAGTTATAGCCTCTACGGCGGCACGGTGATTCTGCTGTTTCTGGCTTCCACGCTCTACCACGCCATTCCCAATCAGGACGCCAAACGCTGGCTGAAAAAATTCGACCACTGTGCGATTTACCTGCTGATTGCCGGCACTTATACGCCGTTCCTGATGGTGGGGCTGAAATCGCCGTTGGCGTATGGATTGATGATTGCCATCTGGTGTCTGGCGCTACTGGGCGTCATCTTCAAAATGGTGTTTGCGCACCGGTTTGAGATCCTCTCACTGGTGACGTATTTGGTCATGGGTTGGCTATCGCTGATCGTGATTTATGAGCTGGCGGTGACGCTCTCCCTCGGCGGCGTGGTGCTGCTGGCGGTTGGCGGGGCGGTGTATACGCTGGGCGTGATTTTCTATTCCAGCAAGCGGATCCCTTTTAACCATGCCATCTGGCATGGTTTCGTGCTGGGGGGCAGCTTGTGTCATTTTCTGGCGATTTATCTTTATGTCTAACCCCGCAGGGGCGATGCCGCCCACATCGGACGTCGTTGAGGATGTCGTCAGCCTTGCTGATATCGGACATCTACGCTTGAAAATGAAGGCTAGAGCATGTCTTTTGGCGTGAGTCGAGGTCGCGCTCGTCGAACAACGTCTTGAATCCGTCTGACTCAAAATGCAGAAAATATCGGTGTCGTGCCGGCTCTGCCTTCGTGTATGGCGGCCAGTGGCAGGCGCACGGCGATATCCTCTAAGGCTATTCCTTCCCCCGATCTAGGCGGCGCGCCGTTTCCCGGCGGCCGCACACGCGGTCGGCTACTCCTCCAGCGAGTAGGGCAGCGGCTGAATTGACAGTGCGCTGGCGCTATCGTCGCGTACGCGCAGCTCGCTGTTGGCTTCCAAATCATTGTTTAACACCGCCTGCACCCACAGCTGGCCGTCGTGCAAACGCGCGGACGCCAGCACGGTCCCGGTACGACGCCAGTTGTCTCCCAGCTTAAGCTCGAGATCGTCTCCTGCCGCCGGTTCAGTGGTCGACGTGCCGGCCAGCCAGTACAGCGCGCGCTTATTGGCGCCGCGATACTTGGCGCGCGCCACCATTTCCTGCCCCGCATAGCACCCCTTCAGGAAACTAATACCCTGTAAAGCCTGCAGATTTGTTGCCTGCGGAATGAACTGCGCGCTATTTGCCGTGTCAATCACGGGGTAGCCCGCTTCGATGTCGAGCGCCAGCCACTGTTTGCCGTCATTACGCTGCGTTTTAGCCTCCAGCGTGTTTAGCAAGGTGGCCGCGCGTTCGGCTGACAGCACCAACAGGAAACGCTCGTCCGGATGCGTGAAATGCAGGAGCGTCGCGCCCGACTCCTGTACCACGGCGTTGTCGGCATCCGGTAATGCTGCAAACAACGGGGCGAGTTGTTCCCGGATGCTTTGCCCGGCGGCGCCCAGCAGTACGCTATCGTCGTCCGCCGCAATCGTGGTTTTGGAGAAGACCGCGTACTTTTTCAGCTCGGTCAGCTGCGCGTCGCGCACGCTGCGGCGTTCGATATAGGCCAGTCCCTCGCCGTGGTGAAACAGGCGCAGGGCGCTCCACATTTTACCTTTGGCGTCGCAGTGGGCGCACAGCACATGCTGGTTAGCCTGCAGCGCCGTCACGTCGGTGGTCACCTGCCCCTGAACATAGCTCACGGTGTCGGGTCCAATCAGGGTGACCAGTCCCCAGTCGTCCAGCGTCATTAGCGTGGCGGGAAGGGCGGATGACGGGAATAACGGGTGTGATGGAATTGTATTAGCCATGGTTACAGTCCTGCTATGAGGGGGATTCAGCAATCGCCTAATGGTAAAAGAGCGGCAAGGGTTTGCAAGCGCTTATTGGGCGGAGATGTCGAATGCGCGAAGCGCTACGCAGAGTGAGCGATGCCGATGCGGTTCCTGCGCTAAAATATGTCAAAGTATTACTATTGGTTTAATATCATCGAACAAAATAGGGTTACACTGAAGTCTATGACTGAACAAAGTGAGCGATCATATGGATATCAATGATAAATCCCGCATCCACTGGGCCTGTCGGCGCGGCATGCGTGAGCTGGATATTTCCATCATGCCGTTTTTCGAGCATGACTACGATGCGTTGAACGATAGCGACAAAAGCGCTTTTGTCCGCCTGCTGCAGTGCGACGATCCCGATCTGTTCAACTGGCTGATGAATCACGGCGAGCCTTCAGATCAGGAGCTTAAACGCATGGTTTCCCTTATTCAGACGCGAAATAAACACCGTGGCCCAGTGGCAATGTGATCTCAAAGTTTCCTGGCGCATGCAGCTGTTCTCTCTGCTGGCGCACGGCATTATGGTGTTCTTGATTCTGCTGGCCCCGTGGCCGAGCGGTTATGCGCCGCTATGGCTGGGTCTGGTGTCGCTGGTGATGTTTGGATTTATTCGCAGCCAGCGCAATATTAAATCCCGCCATGGCGCAATCTCGCTGTACGGCGAACATCATCTGCGCTGGCAGCAGCGTGAGTGGCGTATCGTCAAACGCCCGTGGATGCTCAAAAACGGTATTTTGCTGTCGCTGCGCGCGGCGGACGGTGCGGCGCTGGAACAGCGTCTATGGCTCTCTTCGGACAGTATGGGGCGGGACGAGTGGCGGCACCTGCGTCAGCTTTTGCTGCGAAAGGACCACTGCGCCGGGTAATCGCCCAGACTGTGACGCCTGCTCTGGGCGCTGACGGCCTCGAGCGGAGCGCCCCCGCGTCGGGAGCTGAACCCAAAACAGCTCGTCCTTTGCGCCGTGATGCTTGGGCAATCCTGTCGTCGTTTTATCGCTCCTCACCTTTCGCGGCATCTATCGAACGTCTCTCATGGGGCCAATAGGTGGAGACAACCGTCGCCGCCGGTCAGTCGCTGCGCGAGAAAAATGCCCGCAGCGATTTACGGGATTTGCCGCAGCGGGTATCTTACGCGTCGTTCAACAAGAGAGAAGCTGATGACCACGCCTGCACAAAAACGCGCCGCGCAGAAAAACATGCTGCATCCACGCAACCGCCATCGCGGCCGCTACGATTTTACCGCCCTGAAACTCACGCACCCTGCGCTGATCCCATTCGTTCATGTGAACGACTATGGCGATGAGTCGATCGATTTCGCCGATCCGGACGCGGTCAAAATGCTGAATCAGGCGCTGTTGCATGAGTTCTATCAGATTGAACACTGGTTTTTACCCGAGGGGTTCCTTTGCCCGCCGATCCCCGGACGGGCGGACTATGTTCATCACCTCGCGGATCTGCTGGCCGAGGATAATCAGTCTCAGGTGCCGCGCGACGCCTCCGTACTGGATATCGGATGCGGCGCCAACTGCATTTACCCGCTGATCGGTCACCGAGAATACGACTGGCGCTTTACCGGCAGCGAAATCAATGCGCAGGCCATGCAGGCGGCCAACGCGACCATTGCCGCCAACCCCGGCCTGAGCCGGGCTATCCGTCTGCGCCGTCAGAAAGACAATCAGGCCATCCTCAACGGCATCATCCATAAAAATGAGATTTTTGACGCGACGCTGTGCAATCCGCCTTTCCATGCTTCGGCAAACGAGGCGAAGCAGGGGTCACGCCGGAAGCTGCATAACCTCGGTCTGGACAAACGGTCGCCGCTCAATTTCGGCGGGCAGGAGGATGAATTGTGGTGTGAAGGCGGAGAGAAAGCGTTTATCACGCAAATGATCCGCGAAAGCGCGGTCTTTTCACGTCAATGCCTGTGGTTCACGTCGCTGGTTTCGCGCAAAGAGAATCTGCCGGATTTGTATCGCGTGTTGGATGAGGNCGGTGCCGAGAGCGTTAAAACCGTGGATATGGCGCAGGGACAGAAGCAGAGCCGCTTTGTCGCCTGGAGTTTCTTCACGCCAGCCGCTCGCACCAAGTGGTGGGCGCAGAAGCGTCGCTAACCATCTCAAAAGCGTGTCGGGCGACGGTTTATCGAGACAACCATCGCCCGACGAAGCACGTCACGCCTGTTCGGATTGGCGTAGCGCTTTAAGTTCCTGCAGGATTTGCTCACACCATTGCTGGATGCGATCTTCACTCATGTCGTACTGATTTACCTCGTCCAGCGCCAGTCCGACGAAGTGCTTGCCGTCGGGCGTCAGAGGCTTGGTGCTGATGAAATCATACTCGTCGGTCGGCCAGTAGCCGATGAAGCGCACGCCCAGCGGTTGTAGCTGCTCATGCAGCATACCCAGCGCATCTAGAAACCACTCGCTGTATCCCAACTGATCGCCCATGCCATAGAGTGCGACGATCTTCCCCTGTAGTTTCAGCGTTGGCAGGTGCTGCCAAATGGCTTCCCAATCTTCCTGAATTTCGCCGAAGTCCCAGGTCGGAATGCCGAGGATCAGCGCTTCATAGTCTTCCATACGTTGGGGATCGACGTCTTTGACGTTGTTCAGTTCGATCATATCCGCACCCAGGATGTCGCGGATTTTCTCTGCCGCCATTTCGGTGTAGCAGGTGCTGGAGCCGTAAAAAAGTCCTATCTTCATAAGCCGTCAGTGTGTTGGGAAAGTGAATGTAAGGCGATGCCGCAGCGCCGCACCGCACAGTCAGGGCGTTAGTCTGGCGAAGTATACTACGCCCGTAAAGCACAAATGACTGTGGGGAAAGCATCGGGGCGAAGACAGACGCCTTCGCCCGTGATGTTTAATCGAGGGACTGGTGACGTGTTTCTTTGACGAGCAGCAGCGCAATCAGCGTCAACGTGGCCATGGCGGCCAGGTAGACGCCGACGTAGAACAGCCCGTAGTTGCTGGTCAGCCAGGCGGCGATATAAGGCGCGACCGAGGCGCCCAGAATCGAGGACACGTTATAGGAGAAGGAAGCGCCGGTGTAACGGACTTCCGTCGGGAAGAGTTCTGGCAGCAGCGCGCCCATGGGCCCGAACGTAAAGCCCATCATGCTCAGACCCAGCACTAAGAACGCCATCACTAACCCCTGTTCGCCGGAACCCAGCAGGTAGGGGAATACGAAGGCGAACACCAGCATGCTGCAGGTCACCACAATCATGGTGCGGCGGCGGCCGTAGATGTCGGCCAGGTAGCCGGCGACCGGGATCATCAGACCGAAGCCAATCACCGCGATCATCAGCATCCACAGGAAATTGTTGCGCGGAATACCTAATCCAGCCGGGATCGGCGAAGTGCCGTAGGTCATGGAGTAAACGGTCATGATGTAAAACAGCGTGTAGGTCGCCAACATGATGAACGTGCCGAGGATCGTCGCTTTCAGATGTTTGCTCAGCAGCGTTCCCATCGGGATCCGCACTTTCTTACCCGCCTGTTCGGCTTTGGCGAAGACCGGCGATTCGTGCAGCGAAACGCGGACATACAGCCCGATCAGTACCAGAATCGCAGAGAAAATAAACGGTACGCGCCAGCCCCACTGCATGAACTGTTCATCGGTCAGCAGCCAGGACAGCAGCAGGAAAGTGCCGTTGGCGAAGAAGAAGCCAATCGGCGCGCCCAGCTGGGGGAAAGAGCCGTACAAGGCGCGCTTGTGCGCCGGCGCGTTCTCCGTCGCGAGCAGCGCCGCGCCGCCCCATTCCCCGCCGAGACCAAGACCCTGACCAAAGCGAGCCAGCGCCAGCAGCATCGGCGCCAGGATACCGATCGTTTCGTAGCTCGGCAGCAGGCCGATTGCGACGGTGGAAATCCCCATCGTCAGCAGCGAAGCCACCAGCGTGGCTTTTCGTCCGACACGGTCCCCAAAGTGCCCGAAGAGGGCGGAACCGATGGGGCGAGCGATAAAGGCAATCGCGAACGTCGCCAGGGACTGGAGTGTTGCGGCAGTGTTATCACCCTGTGGGAAAAAGATGTGCGGGAAAATCAGCACCGCGGCGGTAGCATAGATATAAAAATCAAAGAATTCGATGGCAGTGCCGACCAGAGAAGCAACCACAACCTTATTACGGGAGTTTACGGGGGCGTCTGGTATCTGATTGTCATCAACAGTGGATGCGACGGAGGATTGCATAGTTTTTTCAGTTTTTTAACAACAAGAATGCGTATTCTATGCATAGAAAATGCTTATTTTCAAACCACCAAGCCGCGTCTGGCGCGGGCTGCGCTGGGAACTGTCCCGCTTTTCCCGCGATTCATGAGATATAATCCCTTAGGCCGCATTTTTTGCCGCAGGATATGACAAAAATAAAAGCAATTACCGAATTGTACCCCGTTCACGCGCTGTCAGGCATAATAGTCCCAGCATGAAACAGAGGAGGCCGCCATGCAGACACCGGATCACCCCCTGATCGAACAGTTTCTGGATGCGTTGTGGCTGGAGCGAAATCTGGCGGAAAACACGTTGGCTTCCTACCGACAGGATCTGCGTTCTTTGGCGGACTGGCTGGCGCACCATGATAATAGCCTGTTGCAGGCGGAAGCCGTCGACCTGCAGGCCTTTCTGGCAGAGCGTCTGGAAGGCGGTTACAAGGCGACCAGCTCTGCGCGTTTGCTAAGCGCCACCCGGCGACTTTTTCAGTATCTTTACCGCGAAAAGCAACGCTCGGACGATCCCAGCGCGACGCTCTCGTCGCCTAAACTGCCGCAGCGATTGCCGAAGGATTTAACGGAGGCGCAGGTCGATGCGCTGCTCAATGCCCCCTGTGTCGATAAACCCCTTGAACTGCGCGACAAAGCGATGCTGGAAGTCCTGTACGCCACCGGCCTGCGCGTCTCGGAGCTGGTAGGGCTAACCATCAGCGACGTCAGCCTGCGTCAGGGCGTGGTTCGTGTGATCGGCAAAGGCAACAAAGAGCGTCTGGTGCCGCTGGGAGAAGAGGCGGTGCACTGGATGGAACAGTATCTGGAATACGGTCGCCCCTGGCTTATCAACGATAAGCCGATCGATGTGATGTTTCCCAGCAGCCGGGGGCAGCAGATGACCCGCCAGACCTTCTGGCATCGCATCAAACACTATGCGGTCATCGCCGCTATTGACAGCGCCAAACTTTCTCCGCATGTTTTGCGTCATGCTTTTGCCACGCACTTACTGAACCACGGCGCGGATTTACGCGTAGTACAAATGCTGTTGGGCCACAGCGACCTGTCCACCACGCAGATCTACACGCACGTCGCCACGGCACGCCTGAAGCAGCTGCACCAGCAGCATCATCCCCGGGCGTGATTGACAGATGAATCATGGGGTGGGGCGGCGTCAGCCATGTCGGCTGCATACGAGGCCTCATCCAATAACAGGATCAATTTATGAAAAAGAGTGCATTACTGCTTTCTCTGCTTGTCGTCGCCATGAGCGCCAGCGCGGACGATGCCGCCATCCAACAGTCACTGACCCGTCTGGGTATGCAAAATGCGGAAATTCAGGCTGCGCCTATCCCAGGAATGAAGACCTTGCTGACCGATAACGGCGTGCTGTACATCACCAATGATGGCAAACACCTGTTGCAAGGTCCGTTGTATGACGTGAGCGGTAAAAATCCGGTCAACGTCACCAACGCTATTCTGATAGGTAAGCTGGAAGCGCTGAAGGATCAGATGATTGTTTACAAGGCGGCGCAGGAAAAGCATGTGATCACGGTGTTTACCGATATCACCTGCGGCTACTGCCGCAAACTGCATGAGCAGATGAACGACTACAATGCGCTGGGCATCACTGTCCGCTATCTGGCTTTCCCGCGTCAGGGCGCAGGCTCTCAGACGGAAAAGGATATGCAATCCATCTGGTGCGTAGCCGATCGCAAAAAAGCGTTTGATGCGGCGATGAAAGGCGACGATATCTCGCCCGCGACCTGCAAAACCGATATTTCCGCGCACTATCAGCTCGGCATCTTGTTCGGCGTTCAGGGAACGCCAGCCATCGTGCTGGACGACGGCTCGCTGATCCCGGGTTATCAGGATCCGAAAGAGATGGCCGCCATGCTGCAGGCGCATAAAGCCGCCCAGAAGTCGGGTGGTTAAGCGCCCTGTGACTTTCGTAACTCAGCTCTGCCGCCGTCCGGCGGTTGAGAGTCATCATCTTCCCGACACGTTGCCGCCGCTGCTGCGCCGGCTTTACGCCCAGCGCGGCGTTCAGGCTGCGCAGGAGCTGGAACGCAGCCTGCGCGGTCTGCTGGACTACCGGCAACTGTCCGGGATCGAAAAAGCGGTGGACTGTCTGCAAGCGGCGCTGGCGAATCAGCGACGTATTGTGATTGTCGGCGACTTCGACGCGGACGGCGCGACCAGTACAGCCCTGACCGTGCTGGCGCTGCGTCGGATGGGCGGTCAGCATATCGACTTCCTGGTGCCTAACCGTTTTGAAGACGGCTACGGCCTCAGCCCCGAGGTGGTCGCCCAGGCGGCGGCCAAAGGCGCGCAGCTGATCGTCACCGTCGACAATGGGATCTCTTCCCATGCAGGCGTAGACGATGCGCATCAGCGCGGGATTGATGTGCTGGTGACGGATCACCATCTGCCGGGTGAAACCTTGCCCGCGGCGGAGGCTATCATCAACCCTAATCTGGCGGATTGCGCCTTCCCGTCCAAGGCCCTCGCGGGCGTGGGGGTGGCGTTCTATCTGATGATGGCGCTGCGGGCGCGGCTGCGCGACGGCGGCTGGTTTGAACAGCACGGCTTGCCTGAGCCCAATCTGGCAGAGCTGCTGGATCTGGTGGCGCTGGGTACGGTGGCGGACGTGGTGCCGCTGGATGCCAACAACCGGATCCTCGTGGCTCAGGGCCTGAACCGCATCCGCGCGGGTAAATGCCGACCCGGTATTCGCGCGCTGCTGGAAGTCTCAAACCGCGAGGCGACTCAGCTCGTCGCCAGCGATTTAGGCTTTGCCCTCGGGCCGCGCCTGAACGCCGCCGGACGGCTGGATGATATGTCCGTCGGCGTGGCGCTGCTGCTGTGTGAGGACATCGTTCAGGCGCGGATGCTGGCGAGCGATCTCGACGCGCTCAATCAGACCCGGCGCGAGATCGAGCAGGGGATGCAGGTCGAGGCGCTGCAACTGTGCGAACAATTGGAACGCAGCAGCGAGACGCTGCCCTGCGGGCTGGCGATGTACCATCCGGAGTGGCATCAGGGCGTCGTCGGCATTCTGGCGTCTCGCATCAAAGAGCGTTTCCATCGCCCGGTTATTGCGTTCGCCCCTGCGGGCGACGGCATTCTGAAAGGCTCGGGCCGCTCGGTTGCCGGCCTGCACCTGCGCGACGCGCTGGAGCGGTTGGACACCACCTGTCCCGGCCTGATGATGAAGTTCGGCGGGCATGCGATGGCCGCCGGGCTGTCGCTGGAAGAAGCGCGTTTTGAGGAGTTTCGCCAGCGCTTCGGCGAGCTGGTCGGCGAGTGGCTGGATGCCTCTCAGCTACAGGGCGTCATCTGGTCCGACGGCGAACTGGCCGCCCCCGAGCTGACGCTGAGTACTGCACAGCTGCTACGGGAAGCCGGTCCCTGGGGGCAGACGTTCCCCGAGCCGACATTTGACGGTCGCTTCCGCCTGTTGCAACAGCGTCTGGTGGGGGAGCGCCACCTCAAGGTGATGGTGGAACCGCTCGCGGGGGGCCCGCTGCTGGACGGCATCGCGTTCAATGTGGATACCACGCAGTGGCCGGACAGCAGCGTCCGGCAGGTGGAATTGGCCTACAAGCTGGATGTGAACGAGTATCGCGGCAAGCGTTCGGTGCAGCTGCTTATCGAACATTTGTGGCCGCTGTAGCGCGAGCTTTTGTCTGAATCCGGCGGGGCGGCGACATTTTTTGGTCGCGCGCGTCCGCCGGTAAAAACTGAACGGATCGCTATAAACCCCGACGTGGATCCGTTACAATTCGCCGTTTAAATACACGTCGTCCCTTTGACCAACAAAAGATCTTAAACATCATGTTTGAAATTAATCCGGTAAAAAACCGAATTCAGGACCTGTCTGAACGGACAGTCGTTCTGAGGGGGTATCTTTGACTACGATGCCAAGAAAGAACGCCTCGAAGAAGTAAACGCCGAGCTGGAACAGCCGGACGTTTGGAACGAGCCCGAACGCGCTCAGGCGCTGGGTAAAGAACGCTCCTCTCTGGAAGCGATCGTCGATACCATCGACCAAATGACGCAGGGGCTGGAAGATGTCTCCGGCCTGCTGGAACTGGCGGTGGAAGAAGACGACGAAGACACCTTCAACGAAACCTGCGCCGAACTCGACGGTCTGGAAAATAAACTCGGCCAGCTTGAATTTCGCCGCATGTTCTCCGGCGAGTACGACAGCGCCGACTGCTATCTCGACATTCAGGCGGGCTCCGGCGGTACGGAAGCGCAGGACTGGGCCAGCATGCTGGTACGTATGTACCTGCGCTGGGCGGAAGCCAAGGGCTTCAAAACCGAGGTGATCGAAGAGTCCGACGGTGAAGTCGCCGGGATTAAATCCGCGACCCTCAAAATCATCGGCGATTACGCCTTCGGTTGGCTGCGGACGGAAACCGGCGTGCATCGCCTGGTGCGTAAAAGCCCGTTCGACTCCGGCGGCCGTCGTCACACGTCCTTCAGCTCGGCTTTCGTTTATCCCGAAGTGGACGACGATATCGATATCGAAATCAACCCGGCCGACCTGCGTATCGACGTCTATCGTGCCTCTGGCGCTGGTGGTCAGCACGTCAACCGAACCGAGTCGGCGGTGCGTATTACCCATATACCCACCAACATCGTTACCCAGTGTCAGAACGACCGTTCGCAGCATAAAAACAAAGATCAGGCGATGAAACAGCTGAAAGCCAAGCTGTACGAGTTTGAGATGCAAAAGAAAAATGCTGAAAAACAGGCGCTGGAAGACAACAAGTCCGACATTGGCTGGGGAAGCCAGATCCGTTCTTATGTGCTGGATGATTCGCGCATCAAAGACCTGCGTACCGGGGTGGAAACACGCAACACCCAGGCGGTGCTCGACGGCGATCTGGACAAATTTATTGAAGCAAGTTTAAAAGCGGGGCTATAAGGAATCCACATGTCTGAACCACAATCTCAGGGTGCCGAACAGGCGCAGGATCTTAATAACGAACTCAAGGCGCGTCGCGAAAAGCTGTCCGCTCTGCGTGAAACTGGCGTGGCCTTCCCGAACGATTTTCGTCGTGATACGACCTCCGATCTGCTGCACGCCAGCTACGATGATAAAGACAATGAAGAGCTGGAGCCGCTGGGTCTGGAAGTGACCGTCGCCGGGCGCATGATGACCCGCCGTATCATGGGCAAAGCCTCTTTTGTGACGCTGCAGGACGTGGGCGGCCGCATTCAGCTGTACGTTTCCCGTGATGACCTGCCGGAAGGCGTTTACAACACGCAGTTCAAAAAGTGGGACCTGGGCGATATCCTGGGCGCGCGCGGTAAA
Organism: Lonsdalea quercina subsp. quercina; assembly: GCF_000688695.1. GTDB lineage: Bacteria > Pseudomonadota > Gammaproteobacteria > Enterobacterales > Enterobacteriaceae > Lonsdalea > Lonsdalea quercina_D. Next base: position 442,119 of record NZ_JIBQ01000005.1, read on the forward strand.
CTGTTCAAAACCAAGACCGGCGAGCTGTCCATTCACTGTACTGAACTGCGTTTGTTGACCAAGTCGCTGCGCCCGCTGCCGGACAAATTCCACGGTCTGGCCGATCAGGAAACGCGCTACCGTCAGCGTTATCTGGATCTGATCGCCAACGATGAATCCCGCAATACGTTCCGCATTCGCTCTCAGGTGATGGCGTCTATCCGCCGTTTCATGGTCGAAAAAGGCTTCATGGAAGTGGAAACGCCGATGATGCAGGTGATCCCGGGCGGTGCCTCCGCGCGTCCGTTTATCACGCATCACAACGCGCTGGACATCGATATGTATCTGCGTATCGCGCCTGAGCTGTACCTGAAACGTCTGGTGGTCGGCGGGTTCGAACGCGTATTCGAAATCAACCGTAACTTCCGTAACGAAGGGATTTCGCCGCGTCACAACCCTGAATTCACCATGATGGAACTTTATATGGCCTACGCCGACTATAAAGACCTGATTGTGTTGACGGAAACGCTGTTCCGCACCCTGACTCAGGACGTGCTAGGCACCACCACGGTGGAATACGGCGACCAGACCTTCGATTTCGGCAAGCCGTTTGAGAAACTGACGATGCGCGAAGCGATCTGCAAATACCGCCCTGAAACCAACGTGGCGGATTTGGACGATCTGGACAAAGCCACGGCGATTGCGCAGTCCCTGGGCATCAAGATCGAGAAAAGCTGGGGTCTGGGCCGCATCGTGACCGAGATCTTCGAAGAAACGGCGGAAAGCAACCTGATCCAGCCGACCTTCATCACCGAATATCCAGCGGAAGTGTCGCCGCTGGCGCGCCGTAACGACGAAAATCCGGAAATCACCGACCGCTTTGAATTCTTCATCGGCGGCCGTGAGATCGGCAACGGCTTCTCCGAGCTGAACGATGCGGAAGATCAGGCGGAGCGTTTCGCTCAGCAGGTTAGCGCGAAGGATGCCGGCGACGACGAAGCGATGTTCTATGACGAAGACTATGTCACCGCGCTGGAGCACGGCATGCCGCCGACGGCGGGTTTGGGCATCGGTATCGACCGTATGGTAATGCTGTTCACCAACAGCCACACCATCCGCGACGTGATTCTGTTCCCGGCTATGCGCCCGCAAAAATAATGACGCTCACGGCCTCACACTGAGGCCGTGAGTTCAGCACGGTGTGATGAACGCCCTGCTGTTACGAACGTCTCAGCCCCACGTCATGCGTGGGGTTTTTCTTTTTTGGGCTAAGCAGGCACGCTTGCGGGATCGTCTTTACGGTGAGTCTGTGCATGCGGGCTTGTGACGGAATATCGCTGTGGGTTGCGACTATCAAAGTAGAGAAAAAGAAGTCACAGGACGAGGAGGGCGATGATGGCTGCTGTCCTGCGTTGCCGACTCTCCGTCGCAACCCGCCGTATCTTAGATTTTTTTCAGCGAATTTAATTGATTAAAACGCAGTCAGTTTGACGGGTTTTTATCTTGCCCGGCAATCAGATAGCGCTATAATGCGGGCACTTCTCCGTGCGGGCGTAGTTCAATGGTAGAACGAGAGCTTCCCAAGCTCTATACGAGGGTTCGATTCCCTTCGCCCGCTCCAGTTCCATAGATGTCCCTTCATGACTGCAATCCCTTGAAAAGTTTTTCCCTCATTCATACCCATCACGTCCACTGAAAACGGCGACATCGGGCACTTTTCAATCCCTTTTTAATTCCTTGAATATAAACGCTGCGTTTTTCGGATGGATCTCTGATCCTACGCGGGCAGTCCACGCATCGTGCGATGGGCAGATTGAACAGACCTTGCGCATGAGGACGATGTGAGGATATCCGCCGTTCAGGCATATCCGTCGCGACCTGTGGCAGCAATCCACCCACCCTGCGCGCGAGCCATCAGTCTGCTCATGACGGTGAATTCATATTCGGTACGTCCCATCGGCGGCCCATTGTGGGTAAGCCGCCTGCGTTGACAGTGCCCTGGCTGGCACATCACCCCTGGCGATACAGACTTTAAGCACCCTGAACAGCTGTTTCAGTGCAAGGATGTCGTCGATTCAGTTGGCCGGCGCGGGCTGTACGAATGCGTCGAAATCCACGTCATCGAATTTCTACATGCGAAAGATAGCCTGTCCTCACCTTATTTCACTCGTTGTTTCGTTTCTTAATTTGGATACCTTTTACGGACAAATTCATAACCTTTTAATGCTTCCTAGGGCATCAACGTTACCAATAACGGTTGGTAAGGGACGACAACCGGGGGGCGTCATTTGTCAAACAGGCGTTATATATGTAGTTTTATTTCTTAAAAAGTTTCCCTAATAAAATGAAAATCAAATAATGCAAGATGGTTATTTATAGTTATGTGTTTCATAAATGGACTTTCAGATAAAGACTATTTTTTATTTCTATAATCCTGGTTTTAGCCAATTTAAGTTGCCGCGAAAAATAGAAATTTTTCTTAAATGGGGTTGTTTTTATTAATTGCATACTATTTAATAGCGCAGGCTGAATTTCATATATATAAAAGAGAATAAAAGACCTCGTTCATGGCCCATATTTTTCTGGGTTAAATGTTACTTATTGTTTTTTGACCTTTTTTTGTTGGTTTTTTTGTTTTTTTACATGAGTTTTTGAATGTTATTGTAAGGCTGTCGTTATGGTGGAAATTAAATGGGAGTGATGAATTCATCATTTATTCAGTTATCTCAGTTTATCTTTTTAGCATTTTCTATTAGCGGTGATTTTATATAAAGCGAAAGTAACTTTATGATAAGCGCTATATGACATGTGTCGCTGTCTCGTCCACGGATCCTATTTTTGCTTTAGCCAATAGTTCTATATTGTCCACTGTGACCGTTTTCCCTATGTCTCATTATTGAGGCGATTTTTGTTATTTATAGGATCTTTATCTCGCACCATTAATTAATGTGGAAATAATGATTCATAAGGTAATGATTATCGACGGAATGATGGGAATGAGTGAATTAATGACGATTTTTTGGTTTGTGATCTAATTAACGATGTAAGAAAGGAGTCCTATGTCAAATGTTGATATGCAGCCTTGCCTGACACGGGAAGCGCAGTCCATCCATCCCCTCAACCACGCTCAGCAAGGTCTTTGGTTTGCTCAGCATCTCAATCCTGAAGCGAAAGCCAAAGTTTTTAACGTTGCCGAATATCTTGAGATACCGGTGGCGCTAAACCTACCGCGATTTGAAATGGCGTTAAGAACCGCCGTTCAGGAAACAGAATCCCTGCGAGTGCGTTTACACGTTTCGTCCTTTGACATTACGCAGTCGACGGATGTGACGTCATCCTGGCCTTTCCCTGTGCTCGACTTTCGTCAGGAAAGCGATCCGCTGGGGAAAGCGAAGCAGTGGATGGAGGATGCTTGCAACAGGTCATTTGACCTGGAGCAGGGGCCGCTTTTTTCGTTCGCGCTGATTCAGCTAGCGGAGGAACATTTTCTCTTTTACCAGTGTCACCACCATATCGTCATGGATGGTTATAGCATCACGTTGTTCGTTCAGCGGGTCGCGGAGCGCTACGCCGCGTTCGCGAGCGGGGAATTGGTTTCGGACCTCAACTTTCTCGGGCTTGCACAAGCCAAGAGGGTTGAGCAGGACTACGACGCCTCATCCCGCTTATGCCGTGATCGCGAATACTGGCTGGAACAGCTCGCGAATCGACCGGACCCGGTGAGTATCTCCGGCAGACAGGCCCGTTGCGTAGATATACTGCATCGGCAGCGCTATCTCCCCGAGCAGACCCATCAGCTGCTGCGGGATGTGGCGGAGCAGCATAAAGCTTCGTTGCCGGAATTGTTGATCACGCTGGTCGCGTTCTACTTATACCGGATCACGGGACAGGAGGATCTGCTGCTGGGGATGCCGATGACGGCCCGTGTCGGCAAGGCATTGCGGCGTTACCCCGGCATGATGAGCAATGTGCTGCCGTTGCGGTTGCGCGTGAATCCGACAACCACGTTGTCCGCAGGACTCGAACAGACAAAACGCACTGTGCTTGAAGTATCGCGGCATCAACGCTATCGGTATGAGACGTTGAAGGCCGATCAGGGGATGGCTGCCGGGCGTGAAACGCTGTTTTCCACACTGATTAATATCCTTCCTTGCCATAACGATTCGCTGACTTTCGAGGGCGCGAAAGCCAAAGTCCACAATCTCTTGCTGGGACCGGTCGACGATCTCTCCATTACGCTGTTCGACCGGGGGGTAAACGAAGGCATTGAGCTGTGTTTGAATGCCAATGCCGCGCTCTACCATGAACGAGAGTTAGCATGGCATCTGCGACGCATTAGCCACTTTCTCAGTTCGGCGGCGACTGAGCTGAGTCGGCCTGTCGCAGAACTGCCGGTGACGTTGCCTGAAGAACTGGCCTTAATGCGCCAGTGGCATTCCGCATCCGCGCCAGCGTCGTCCTCCCCATTCTGTCTTCACGAGCTGTTCGAGCAGCAGGCCAAGGCGCGCCCCGATGCGGTAGCGGTGAGTTTTGAAGGCGACTCGCTGAGCTACGACGAGCTGAACCGTCGCGCCAACCCGTTGGCCCGCGAGTTGATAGCGCAGGGCGTACAACCCGACAGCCGAGTGGCGATTGCACTGCCGCGCGGCAGCGATCTTATCGTCGCGATTCTGGCGGTGCTCAAGGCGGGCGCGGGCTATGTGCCGCTGGACCCGAGCTACCCGCAGGCGCGTTTACAGTACATGCTGAAAGACAGTACGCCCGAAGTATTAATTACCCACAGCAGCAGCCTGCCGTCGCTGGGTGAGCTGCCGCAGAGGTTGTCGCTGATGGTGCTGGACGGCGACGCCCCTCCCTGGACGCGTCATTCGGATGAAAATATTTCCGCCGCATCGCTTGGCCTGACGCCGCATCATCTGGCCTACATTATTTACACCTCCGGCTCGACCGGCCAGCCCAAGGGCGTGATGGTTGAGCACCGCAACGTTACCCGCCTCCTGAGCTCGACGCAGGCACTCTTCGACTTCGACCATCGGGACATCTGGACGCTGTTCCATTCCTATGCATTTGACTTCTCGGTGTGGGAAATCTGGGGCGCTCTGCTGCAGGGCGGACGTCTGGTGGTGGTGCCACAGGCGGTGACGCGCTCGCCGCAGTCGTTGTATCAGCTGGTGTGCCGCGAAGGGGTAACGGTGTTAAATCAGACGCCGGGGGTATTCCGCCAACTGACGGCGGCGCAGGCGGACAGCCCTGAGCGTCATTCGCTGCGCTACGTGATTTTCGGGGGAGAGGCGCTGGACGTGGCGGCGCTGACGCCGTGGTATCAGCAGAACCCGGACGTAGATACGCAACTGGTGAATATGTACGGCATCACCGAAACGACGGTGCATGTGACGCACTGTCCGTTAACGGCGGGGATGCCAACGGGAGAGAGCCCGATAGGCCGGCCGCTGCCGGACCTGCGGCTGTACATACTGGACGGTCATGGCGAGCCGGTGCCGTTAGGCGTGCCGGGCGAGCTGTACGTCGGCGGCGCCGGGGTGACGCGCGGCTACCTGAATCAGCCTGCGCTGACGGAAGCGCGATTCCCGCTCGACCCGTTCGATGGCGAGGCGGGAGCACGGATGTACCGCACCGGCGATCTGGGCCGTTGGCGTGAAGACGGCACGGTGGAGTATCTCGGCCGCAATGATTTTCAGGTGAAGATCCGCGGGTTCCGCATCGAGCTTGGGGAGATCGAGTCTGCGCTCCAGGCCTGTGAGGGCGTAAAACAAGCCGTGGTCACGGCGACAGGCACGGAGACGCAGGATAAACGGCTGATCGCTTACTATGTTGCGGATGAGCGGGGACAGGCTCCGACGACGGAAGCGCTCAAGGCTCAGCTCGGTAAACGCTTACCGGCATTTATGGTCCCGGCGGCCTACGTGGCGTTGGACTCCGTGCCGCTGACGGCGAACGGTAAAGTGGATCGCCCATCGCTGCCGTCCCCGGATCTTGAGGCCTTCGAGCATCAGATTTATGAGGCGCCGCGCGGCGATACGGAAACGACGCTGGCGTCGATCTGGCGCTCGGTATTGGGCGTGGAGCGAGTCGGGCGCCACGACAGCTTCTTTGCGCTGGGCGGTCACTCGCTGCTGGCGGTGCAGCTGATTTCCCGCGTGCGTAGCGAACTCCAGCGGGAGCTGTCGGTCGCGACATTGTTTGACTGTCCGGTGCTGCATGAACTGGCGGCCACGTTGGACATCGCGCCGACCGACGGGCATCTGCCCGACATCGTGCCGTTGGCGGAGGGCGTTCATCCTCCGCTGTCTTTGGCTCAGCAACGACTGTGGTTTCTGTCGCGCATGGATGACACCGCGCGGGCGGCATACCTCATCGCATTTACGATCCGGATCGAGGGCGAGCTTAACGTCACGGCGCTAGCGCAGGCGCTCGATCGTATCGTGGATCGTCACGCCGCGCTGCGCACTTGTATTGCCGAGCGTGACGGCGCGCCGGTGCAGGTTATCGCTTCTGACGGCAGTGGATTCCCGCTTCGACAGACAACCTTGGACGCGCCGATAGCGACGCCGGATACGGCATCTGAGTCCGCCTCGGACGCCTTGGCGCACGGCGAGCTCATCGCGGTCGGCGCGCAGGAGCACCACCTGCGTTTGTCGTTTCACCATTTGGTCGCCGACGGTTGGTCGGTCGGCATTTTTCTTCAGGAACTGCAAAGCCTGTACACCGCGTTTAGTCAGGGCAGCGGCGATCCGTTACCACCGCTGGCTATCCAATTCGGTGACTACGCGGCCTGGCAGCAGCAACACATGCAGGGAGAGGTGCTGCGCGCCCAGCAGGCGTATTGGGAAAAACAGCTGAGCGGGATCCCGGATTGCCTGACGCTGCCCAGCGACCGGCCGCGTCAGCCGATGCAGGACTATCGCGGCGCCAGCTTGGACATTGAGCTGGATCCGTCGTTGACGCAGGATCTGAAGTCGCTGAGTCAGCGTCATGGCGCGACGCTGTTCATGATACTGCTGGCGGGCTGGTCGGCGCTGATGAGCCGTTTGTCCGGTCAGGAGGACGTCGTGATCGGCAGCCCGGTCGCTGGCCGCGGCCGTCAGGAGCTTGAGCCGCTGATCGGCATGTTCGTCAATACGCTGGCGCTGCGCGTCAATTTGTCGGAACAGCCGGATACCGTCGCGCTGCTCGCGCAGGTGAAGGCGATGACGCTGGCGGCGCAGGAACATCCGGATCTTCCCTTCGAGCAGGTGGTGGAGATGCTGGCGCCTGCCCGCAGTCTGTCTCACAGCCCGGTATTTCAGGTGATGCTGGCGTTGCAGAATACGCCGGAGGTGGCGTTTACGCTTCCTGGACTGAAAGCCTCCTTGATTGCTGATCCCGTGGAGACGGCCCAATTCGATCTGAGTCTGGATCTCCGTGAGGCCGACGGTCGGATCACCGGACGGCTCTACTACGCCACCGCACTGTTTGACGCCGCGACGGCCCGGCGCTATCTGGACTACTGGCATGCGCTGTTGCGGGGGATGACGGCGGATCCGCATCAGCCGGTGCAGACGCTGCCGCTGTTACCCGACGACGAACGCCGCCAGCTGTTGTTCGGCTTCAACGCCACGCGTGCCGACTATCCGGCCGAAAATGCCCTGCATACGCTGTTCGAAGAGCAGGCGGAGCGACAGCCGGACGCGGCGGCGGTGGAGTGCGACGGAGAACGCCTGAGCTACGGCGAGCTGAACCGGCGCGCTAACCAACTGGCCCACTGGCTGATGGCACAGGGCGTCCGGCCGGATGGCCGAGTGGCGATAGTGCTGGAGCGCAGCTGCGATCTGATCGTCGCGATGCTGGCGACGCTGAAGGCCGGCGGGGCCTATGTGCCGATTGATCCGGCGACGCCTACTGAACGTCTGGCTTATCTGCTGGAAGATAGCGGGCCGCAGGCCATCATCACCGAACGCGCGCTACGCAGTCGACTGGGGGAACTGTCGCACCATCCTCATACGCTCGTCATTGACGCCGCCGCCCGTCCGTGGACGCGCTACCCGCAGGACAACATTCCGCTTGCGGCGGTAGGGCTGACGTCGTTTCATCTGGCGTACCTCATTTACACCTCGGGTTCGACGGGTCGCCCGAAAGGCGTCATGGTCGAGCATCGCAATATCATCAATTTGGTGCATTGGCACTGCGAGGCCTTCGCCCTGCGCTCACGGGACTGCGTTTCCAGCGTGGCGGGTCTGGGCTTCGACGCGGCCGCCTGGGAGATCTGGCCCGCACTATCGGTGGGCGCGCGATTACTGCTGCCCTCGCCGGTGATCTCCCGCGATCCGGATCAACTGCTGGCGTGGTGGTGCGCGCAGCCGCTTGACGTGAGTTTTCTGCCGACGCCCATCGCTGAACTGGCGTTTGTCCGCGAGGCCGCGCCGGCCACGCTGCGCACGCTGCTGGTCGGCGGCGATCGGCTGAATCGCCAGCCGTTTGCCGGGGCGCGCTTCACCCTGATGAACAACTACGGCCCGACCGAAAACACCGTGGTGGCGACTTCCGGAGACATCAGCGCCGATGAAGCGCTGCTGCACATCGGCCGTCCCATCGCCAACACCCAAACCTATATTCTGAATGCGCGAATGCAGCCTGTTCCGGTAGGGGTGTGCGGAGAACTGTATATCGGCGGCGCGCAGGTGGCGCGAGGGTATCTCAACCGTCAGGATCTCACTACTGAGCGCTTTATTCCCGACCCGTTCTCCTCCGAGCCGCATGCGCGACTGTACCGTACCGGCGATTTGGGGCGCTGGCGTGCCAACGGCACGATCGAGTTTCTGGGACGCAGCGACTTCCAGGTGAAGATCCGCGGCTTTCGCATCGAGCTCGGCGAAATCGAAGATGCCTTGTTGCACTGCGAGGGGATCCAGCAGGCCGTGGTGGTTGCGCAGGGGGGCGCCGCTCAGGAAAAACGTCTGATCGCCTACTATCTGGCGGAGAAAGGGACGAATGCACCTTCTATTGATGCGCTGCGAGAACAGCTGCTGGCGCGATTGCCTGAATACATGGTGCCGATGGCCTGGGTGCCGCTGGAAAGCCTGCCTCTGACGGCCAATGGCAAGGTTGACCGGCGTGCGCTACCTGAGCCGGATGACTCCGCATTTATAAGACAGCACTATGAAGCGCCGCAGGGCAAGGTGGAGCTGGCGTTAGCCGCCATCTGGCAAACGTTGCTGCGCGTGGAGACGGTGGGGCGCCGGGATAACTTCTTCCTGTTGGGCGGGCACTCGCTGCTGGCGGTGCAGTTGATCTCGCGTATCCGCAGCGAAATGCAGCGGGAGCTGGACCTGAAAACGCTGTTCATGCATCCCACGCTGTGCGAGATGGCGCAGGCGTTGGGCGAGAAGGCGGTACCGCCTTTACCGGCGATTTCTCCCCTGGCGGCGGCTGAGCCTCCGCTGTCGCTGGCGCAGCAACGCCTCTGGTTGTTGGTGCAAATGGATCCGGCGGCAAGCGCGGCCTATATGATCACCGGCGGGATACGACTACAGGGAAATCTGAACCCCGCCGCGTTGCAACAGGCGTTGGATCGCATCGTGCTGCGTCATGCGGCACTGCGCACGCACATCGTTCACCGAGACGGCGTCGACGTGCAGGCGATTGCTCCCGCGGAGAGCGGTTTCCCCCTGCACCGGCTGGATATGAGCGGCAGCCAGGATCGCCCGGAACCGTTCACGCCGTCAGTGTCCATCACGACCGGCCCGCTGGCGCAGGGGCAACTGCTCCGTATTTCCCCGCAGGAACACTGGCTGAGGTTGGCGCTGCACCACATCATCGCCGACGGCTGGTCAGTCGGCATTCTGATGCGCGAGCTAGGTACCCTCTATAGCGCATTGAGTCAGGGACAGCCCGACCCGCTGCCGCCGCTGCCTATCCAATACGGCGACTATGCCGCTTGGCAGCGACAACATTTGCAGGGCGAGCGAATGCAGGAGCAGCAACGCTACTGGGTCGAACAGCTGCGCGGCGCGCCTGACAATCTGATGTTGCCGACGGACCGACCCCGTCCGCCGTTGCAGAGCTTTACCGGGGCGTATAAAACCCTGACGCTGGACGCCGACCTGACGCAGGCGTTGAAAACGTTAGGTCAGCAACACGGCTGTACGCTGTATATGACGCTGTTAGCCGGTTGGTCTGCGTTGATGAGCCGCCTTTCCGGGCAGGATGACATCGTGATCGGGTCGCCTATCGCCGGGCGCGATCGACAGGAAATCGAACCGCTGATCGGGATGTTCGTCAACACGCTCGCGCTGCGGGTTGCCGTGACGCCAGAGATGGACACGGCGGCGCTTCTGGCGCAGGTCAGGCGCACCACACTGGCGGCGCAGAGCCACGCCGATATTCCGTTCGAACAGGTGGTTGAAGCCGTCGCGCCGGTGCGCACGCTGTCCCACAGTCCAATCTTCCAGGTGATGATGGCGCTGCACAATCTGCCTGAAATGGCGATTGAGTTACCTGAGCTTCGTGTGTCGCCGTTGCCTAATGAGACGGCGACCTGCCAGTTCGATTTGAATCTGGAATTACGTGAGACGAACGGGCTGCTGGAAGGCACGCTGTATTACGCGACCGCGCTGTTTGATGAGGATACCGCCCAGCGTTATCTGGACTACTGGCAGCGTTTGTTGCGGGGGATGGTCGCCTCCGCCGCGCAGCCGGTAGCCACGCTGCCGCTGGTCTCCGCCGATGAGCGGCAGCGGGTGCTCACGGCGTTCAACGCCACGGAGTCCGCCTATCCGGCCGACCGTTGTCTGCATGAACTGTTTGAGATACAGGCGCATCGGCAGCCGACAGCAACGGCGCTGGTCAGCGGCGAACGGCGACTGAGTTACGGCGAGCTGAACGAGCGGGCTAACCAACTGGCGCACTGGCTGATGGCTGAGGGCGTGCGTCCGGACGATCGCGTGGCGATCTGCGTCACACGAGGTCCGGACATGGTCGTGGCGCTGCTGGGGATCCTGAAAGCCGGCGGCGCTTATGTGCCACTTGATCCTCTCTATCCTACCGAGCGTTTGGCTCACATGATCGCCGACTGCACGCCGCTGGCGGTACTGTGTGACGACGTCGGTCGCTCTTCGCTGGCGTCTTGTTCCGCGTTGCCGCCAATCCTCGACCTGAGTGCGGATGAGCCGCTGTGGGCCAAGTCAGAGCGCAGCGATCCGGATCCGCAACGTATCGGACTGACCCCGCGTCATCTGGCTTACACCATCTATACCTCCGGCTCGACCGGTCGCCCCAAAGGCGTGGCGATGCCGCACGCGCCGCTGGTCAATTTGGTTCATTGGCAGAATCAGCGTCCCGCCGGCGTCACGCTGCAGTTCGCTTCTTTTGGTTTCGATGTGGCGAGCCAGGAGATCCTCAGCGCGTTGACCGGCGGGGGGCGGTTGATCATTGTCCCAGACGATGTGCGGCTCGATATGCCGCGGCTGGCGGACTTGCTGGAGCAGCAGCACGTCGAGCGGGCCTTTATTCCGCCGTCAGTCCTGCCTGCGCTGGCGCAGATGTATCGCGCTTCGGGGCGCGNGCCGCCGTCGATGGAGATTATCGCCAGCGGCGAGGCGCTACGCCTCGGGCCTGATGTGCGGGCGTTGTTCCAGCACTCGGAGCATGTCCGGCTTCACAACCAGTACGGCCCGGCGGAAACGCACGTGGCGAGTGAATTCGTCTGTCCGGCGACATTTTCGAACGGGGTGTCCCAGCCGCCTATCGGGCGTCCTATCGCCAACAGCCGACTCTACATCCTCGATGAAAAAGGCGAACCCGTGCCCGTCGGCGTGGCGGGGGAGATCTATATCGGCGGCGTCGGCGTGGCGAGAGGTTACCTGAATCAGCCGGCGCTCACCGCCGAGCGGTTTATCCGGGATCCTTTCTCCTCTGAGGCGGACGCGCGGATGTACAAAACCGGCGACCGGGGACGTTGGCGCAAAGACGGCATCCTCGATTATCTGGGACGCAACGACGATCAGGTCAAGATCCGAGGATTCCGCATCGAGCCAGGCGAGGTGGAAGCCTGTCTGAGCGGATGTCCGGACGTTGAGGCGGCGGTGGTCGTTCCGCGTGAGTGCGGAGGAGAAAAACGGCTGGTCGCTTACTACCGGGGGAGCGCGAAAATCGAGGCGATGCGCGCTCATCTCGTGGCGCAGCTGCCTGCCTATATGGTGCCCGCGGCTTGGGTGGCATTGATCGAGTTCCCACTGTCGCCCAACGGCAAGGTGAACCGCCACGCGTTGCCGGAACCCGGTGACGATGCGTTCGCGCATGCGGCGTTCGAAGCGCCGCAGGATGAAACCGAACAGGCGGTAGCGGCAATCTGGCTGTCATTGCTGGGCGTCGAGCGCATCGGCCGGCACGACAACTTTTTCGAACTGGGAGGACACTCTCTGCTGGCAGTGCAGCTGGTGTCTCGACTACGGCTCGAGCTGGATGTCGACGTGCCGTTGGGAGAAATTTTTGCCCATCCGAGTCTGAGCGCGCTTAGCGAGCGGATCCTGGACCTGAGCATCGAAGAGTTTGATATCGCTGAGCTGCTGGATATGGCGGCATCAATGGAAGGAGAAGAATAATGCAGAACACGGAAGAAACCTCATCCTCTGTCCAGCCCCTCACGCGGGAGCAAAAGGCCAAACTGCTGGCGCTGGCAAAAGCCAAGGGACTTAAGCCGAAGGCCGCGGGCAGTCGACAACCGATCCCTCTCGCGCCGCGCGTCGAAGGCGGGATGCCGCTGGCGCCCGTCCAGCGCGGGCTGTGGTTTATGTCGCAAATGGAGTCTCAAGCGCCGGAGCGTTATCTCCTGAGCATGGCCTATCGGTTCAGCGGGCAGGTGAATACGGTGGCGCTGCAGGCGGCGCTGGATCGCATCGTCGCCCGTCATGAAATTCTACGGACGCGGGTGGTTAACGTGGCGGGGACGCCACGTCAGCTCATCGCTTCCGCCGACAGCGGCTTCGCGCTGGAAATCCGGACGTTATCGAATGCCTCGGAACCGCTGCCGGATTTCACGCTGCGGCCCGATCCGGAAGCGGGCCTGCTGCTGGGCGGACAGCTGGTATGTCTGGGCGAAGGGGAGTGCCTGCTGCGCATTGCGCTGCATCACTTGATTGCCGACGGATGGTCGCTCGGGATTTTTCTGCATGAGTTGAACGCCCTTTATACGGCGTTTAGCGAGGGACAGGCCGATCCTTTGCCGCCGCTGCCAATTCAATATGCCGACTATGCGGCGTGGCAGCATGCGCAACTGAGCGGCGAGGCGCTGGAAACGCAGCGCGACTACTGGCGGACGCAACTCCGGGGCGCGCCGACGTGTCTGGCGCTGCCGACCGATCGCCCGCGTCCGCGGATACAGGATTACGACGGCGCCTGCGCGTCAGTGACGCTGGACGCGAAGTTGCTGGGCGAGATGAAAGCGCTGGCGCGGCGCCACGGTTGTACGCTGTTCATGACGCTGTTGGCGGGGTGGGCGGCGTTAATGAGCCGTTTGTCCGCTCAGGACGACATCGTCATCGGCGTACCGACGGCCGGACGTCACCGCAGCGAGGTCGAATCGCTGATCGGCATGTTCGTCAATACGCAGGCGCTGAGAATCGATCTCTCGGATCCGTTGGATACGCCCGCGTTGCTGATGCAGGNGCGGGACACGGCGCTGGCGGCCCAGCGCTACGCCGACATCCCTTTGGAGCAGGNGGTGGAAGCGGTCGCGCCGACCCGTAGCCTGTCTCACAGCCCGCTGTTTCAGGTGATGCTATCGCTGCAAAATACGCCGCAGCAGCCGTTTACCCTGCCCGGCGTCGTGGCCTCGCCGTTGGAGGGCGAAGCCACGATGGCGCAGGTCGATTTGAATCTGACGTTGACGGAAACCGACGGGGGATGCGAAGGGACGCTGTGCTATGCGAAGGCCCTGTTCGATGCGGACACGGTGCGGCGTTATCTGAGCTACTGGCTGCGGATACTGCGCGGCATGGCGCAGCAGCCTGACTGCGCGGTGCAGTCGCTGCCGCTACTGTCTGCTGATGAGCGGCGACAGGTTCTGGACGAGGTTAATGCGACGCAGGTGGACTACCCCCGCGACGCCTGCGTCCACGAATTGGTCGAATATCAGGCCGCCGCGCAACCTGAGGCGCTGGCGGTGGTCTCCGACGAACGGACGCTGAGCTACGGCGAACTTAACCGCATGGCTAACCAATTGGCGCACTGGCTCGTGGCGCACGGAGCCGGCCCGGAGACCCGGGTGGCCGTGGCGCTGCCGCGCGGTCCTGAGCTGATTGCCTCGCTGCTGGCGGTGCTTAAGGCGGGCGCGGCCTATGTGCCCTTGGACCCGGCCCAGCCGTCGGCGCGACTTAACGCGTTACTGCATGACTGCGCGCCTATCGCGGTGATCGCTTCGCAAACAACGCGCGGGACGCTGGGCGAGCTGCCTGACTCGGCCACGTTGCTGGAGTGCGATGATGCAACCGGTCCGTGGACGCGGTGCGCCGAGGCCAATCTGGCCCCGGTTTCGCGTGGGCTGACGGCGAAGCATCCGGCTTATCTCATTTATACCTCCGGCTCGACCGGCCGTCCCAAAGGCGTGACGGTGCCGCACCGGGCCGTCGTGAATTTCCTGCACAGTCAGCGACATCAGCATCAGGCGGCGTCGCATACCCGAGTGCTGGCGGTCACGACCGTCTCCTTTGATATCCACGTTCTGGAAATTTACCTGCCGTTAATCGCGGGCGGTCAACTGCATCTGGCGAGCGACGCCCTGCGCCGGGACGGCGAACGGCTGGGGCATTACCTGAACGCGCAGGCGATCTCGCTGTTTCAGGCCACGCCGGCGACGTGGAAACTGTTGCTGGCCGCCGGTTGGGAAGGCGCGCCCGGCTTGACGGGATTAATAGGCGGTGAGGCTTTTTCGCCGACGTTAGCGGCGGCGTTGATCCCGCGCGTTGACGCGCTGTGGAATATGTATGGTCCAACGGAGACCACGGTTTGGTCGACGACGTGGCGCATCGGATCTGAAGAGGTGTCGATCCCCATCGGTCATCCCATCGCCAATACGCGGGTCTACCTGTTGGACGCGGAAGGACAGCCGGTGCCGACCGGCGTGCCGGGCGAGATTTACATCGGTGGCGATGGCATCAGTCTGGGGTATTTCAACCGTCCTGACCTGACGGCGGAGCGCTTCCTGCCCGACCCCTTTTGCCGCGATACCGATGCCCGTATGTATCAAACCGGCGATCTGGGGCGCAGACGGCCCGACGGCGTGCTGGAATATCTGGGGCGTAACGACTTCCAGGTCAAGATCCGCGGTTTCCGTATCGAACTGGGCGAGATCGAGACGGCGCTGTTGGCCTGCGCGGGCGTGCGCGAGGCGGTGGTGACGGCGCTGAGCGGTGAACATGAGGAAGCCCGACTGGTCGCTTATTACGTGGCGGAAGCGGATGCGGCGCTCACCCGCGAGGGGTTGCGGACGGCGCTGAGCGAGCGTCTTCCTGACTACATGGTGCCTGCTGCCTGGGTCGCGCTGGAGAATGTGCCGTTAACGCCGAACGGCAAGGTAGACCGCAAGGCATTGCCTGCGCCGGATGAATCGGCTTATGCACAGCAGCCCTATGAAGCGCCGCAAGGGGAAACGGAGACGGCGCTGGCGGCGATTTGGCAGTCTCTGCTCGGCGTGCAGAAGGTGAGTCGTCACGACAACTTCTTCGCGCTGGGCGGGCACTCTCTGCTGGCGATGCAGCTCGTTTCCCGGGTGCAGGAAACGCTGCATCGGGCGCTACCGCTGGCGACGTTATTCGCCTATCCGTCGATCAGCGGGTTGGCCGCGTCTCTGGACGCCGCGTCGCAGGAGACGCTGACCGAAATCCTTCCTCTGAAAGACGGCGAAGATGCTCCGCTCTCTTTGGCGCAACGGCGAATTTGGGTGTTAAGCCAGATGGACGCGGCGGCGGGGGACGCCTACGTGCTGGCGGGCGGCCTGAAGCTTGAAGGGCCGCTGAATACGGCGGCGCTGCGCCAGGCGCTGGATCGCGTTTATGCGCGGCATGACGTGTTACGTACGCATATCGAGGTTCGCGACGGCACGCCGGTTCAGGTGATTGAGGCGGAGAACCGCAGTTTTCCGCTCAGCGTGGTCGGGCTAGACGACCCGCGCGATCCACCGAGCTTCCAGCCGACGTTCGATCTGAGGGCTGGGCCGCTGGCGCAGGCTCAACTGGTCACGGTATCGGAAAAAGAGCACTGGCTGAGACTGGCGCTGCACCACATCATCGCCGACGGTTGGTCTATCGGCGTGCTGATGAAGGAGATTGGAACGCTGTATGCCGCGTTTAATCAGCACCAGGACGATCCACTGCCCGCGCTGCCGATCCAGTACGGCGATTATGCCGCCTGGCAGCAACACTATCTGTGCGGCGACCGGATGCAGGCGCAGCAGCACTACTGGACGGAGCAGCTGCGCGGCGCGCCCGAATGTCTGACGCTGCCGACCGATCGTTCCAGGCCGCAGACGCAAGATTATCGAGGCGGCCGCGTGGCGGTGTCGCTGGACGCCGGACTCACACAGTCGCTGAAGGCGCTGAGCCAGCGTGGGAATGCCACGCTGTATATGACGCTGATGGCGGGCTGGGCGGCATTGATGAGTCGGTTGTCCGGTCAGGAGGATGTGGTGATCGGTTCTCCTAACGCTGGCCGTCATCGCCGCGAGGTCGAGCCATTAATCGGCATGTTCGTCAACACGCAGGCGCTGCGCGTTGACCTGTCGGCCCAACCGGATGCCGTGACGCTGTTGGAACAGGTGAAAGCGACCGCACAGGCGGCGCAGACGCACGCCGATATTCCGTTCGAGCAGGTCGTGGAGACGCTGGCTCCGTCCCGAAGCCTGTCTCACAGCCCGATCTTTCAGGTCATGATGACGCTGCAAAATACGCCGGAAGGGGCGCTGACGCTGCCCGGCATGACGGTGACGGAGCTGCAGGACGAGGCGACGGTGTCGCCGTTCGATCTCAGTCTGGTCCTGAGCGAACAGGGCGATGAGCTCAGCGGAGGGCTGTATTTTGCCCGCGCGCTGTTCGATGAAAGCACGGTGCGCCGTTATTTGGGCTATTGGCAGCGGCTGCTCGCCGGCATGGTTTCTTCGCCGACAACGCCTGTGACGGCGTTGCCGCTATTGTCGGAAGAGGAGCGCCGTCAGGTACTGTGCGACTTCAATGCCACGCACGCCGACTATCCAACCGGGTGCAGTCTGCATTCGCTGTTCGAAACGCAGGCGGCCCGTCAACCGGATGCGCAGGCGGTGCTGTGCGGCGGCCTGAGCCTGCGCTATGGCGAATTGAATGCTCAGGCTAATCAGCTGGCGCACTGGCTGAAGGCGCAGGGCGTGAGACCGGGCGATCGGGTGGCTATCGCGCTGGATCGCGGTTGCGATCTGATTGTCGCGCTGCTGGCGGCGTTGAAGTCAGGGGCCGCCTACGTGCCGCTGGACCCGGCGCTGCCGACGAAACGACTGGCCTATATTCTGGAAGACAGCGCGCCGCAGGCGGTGGTGACCAGCCGCGACGTGCGCGAGCGTTTGGGGGCGCTGCCGTCAGCGGTAACCCTGGTCTTGCTGGAGGGGGAGAACCGGCCTTGGGCGCAGTTGTCTCGGGACAATCTTCCGATAGAAGCGCTTGGGCTGACGCCTCATCACCCGGCCTATCTTATCTACACCTCCGGTTCGACCGGCCAGCCGAAGGGCGTCATGGTCGAACATGGGCATATCGTTAATCTGGTGCACTGGCACCAGGAAGCCTTCGCGCTGCGGGCGGAAGACATCTCGTCCTGCGTGGCGGGATTGGGATTCGACGCCGCGGCCTGGGAGATCTGGCCGCCGCTGTCGGTCGGGGCCCGGTTGGTGATGCCGACGCCGGAGATATCACGGGATCCGCAGCAGATGCTGGCATGGTGGGCGGCGCAGCCGCTGGACGTCAGCTTTCTGCCGACGCCCGTCGCTGAGCTGGCGTTTGCCCGGGACATGTCGCCGTCAACGCTGCGGGCGCTGCTGGTCGGCGGCGATAGGCTTAAACGCCGCCCGCCCGCCGGGGCGCGCTTTACCCTGTTCAACAACTACGGCCCGACGGAAAACACCGTCGTAGCGACCTCTGGCGTCATTAGCGCCGATGAGACGGCGCTCCACATCGGTCGTCCTATCGCCAATACCCGCGTTTATATTCTGGACGCTCAGGGTGAACCGGTGCCGCCGGGCGTGTGCGGCGAACTGTTCATCGGCGGCGTGCAGGTTGCTCGCGGGTACGTGAATCGTCCGGATTTGACCGCCGAACGCTTCCTGCCCGATCCATTTGTGCAGGATGCCGAAGCGCGGATGTATCAAACCGGCGATTTGGGGCGTTGGCGGAGCGACGGGACGATCGACTATCTCGGACGCAATGACTTCCAGCTGAAGATCCGCGGTTTTCGCATCGAACTGGGCGAGATCGAGTCCGCGTTGCTGGACTGCGAGGGGATCCGCGAGGCGGTGGTTGACGCCTTGAGTCTGACGGATCAGACGCAAGAAAAACGGCTGGTCGCCTACTACNCCAGCGACGATCCTCAAGGGATCAGCGCTGAAGGTCTGCGTGAACAACTGAGTTCTCGACTGCCCGCGTACATGCTGCCTGTCGCCTGGATGGCGCTGGCGGAGATGCCGCTCACCGCGAACGGCAAGGTCGATCGCAAAGCCTTGCCGCTCCCGGATCATACCGCTTTCTCGCATCAGCCCTATGCCGCGCCGCAGGGCGACATGGAAACGACGCTGGCAGCGATATGGCAGTCGCTTCTGGGCGTGGAAAACGTCAGCCGTTACGACGACTTCTTCGCGCTGGGCGGTCACTCGCTGCTGGCCGTACAGCTGATTTCTCGACTCCGCGAAGCGATGGGGCGGGAGCTCTCTCTGGCGGCGCTGTTTGCGCGTCCTGCGCTGCATGATGTCGCCGCTGTGCTTGGCGCGGCGGCGCAGAGCGATCTGGCGCCGATTCGTCCGCGTGGAAGCGAAAAACCGCGGCCGTTGTCTCTGGCTCAACGGCGCATCTGGTTCCTGACGCAGCGGGATGCCAACGCCAGCGCGGCCTACGTCATCGCCGGCGGGATCAAACTCGCGGGAGCGCTCGACGTGTCGGCGCTACAGCGTGCGCTCGATCGTATCGTTGCCCGCCATGCCGCGTTACGCACTCACATTGAGTGCCGGGACGGCGAACCGGTGCAGGTGGTGGAGCCGGAGGATCGGGGGTTCCCGCTGCAGGTAACGACAGCGAGCGAGCGGCATGACGAGCGCGCGTCTTTTACCCCTGAATTCGATCTGACGGCCGGTCCTTTGGCGCGGGGACAGCTGGTTCAGGTTTCGGCGCAGGAGCATTGGCTGCGTCTGGCGTTGCACCACATCATCGCCGACGGCTGGTCGCTGGGCGTGATGATGAATGAACTGCGCACGCTGTATTCGGCATTGATACAGGGCCAATCCGACCCGTTGCCGGAGATGACGATCCAGTTCGGCGACTACGCCGAGTGGCAACGGGAGCATACGCAGGGCGAAGTCCTGCAGGCTCAGCAAGCGTATTGGGTGGCGCAGTTGCAGGGGATCCCGGCGTGTCTGACGTTGCCGAGCGACCGCCCCCGACCTGCGGTGCAGGATTACCGCGGCGCGAGCCTGGCGGTGGAACTGGATCGCGAGTTGACGCAGTCGCTGAAAGCCTTGAGTCAGCGCTGCGGCGGTACGCTGTTTATGACGCTGTTGGCGGGCTGGTCGGCGCTGCTGAGCCGACTGTCGGGACAAGACGACGTGGTTATTGGCACCCCCGTCGCCGGTCGTCACCGGCGCGAGCTGGAACCGCTGATCGGCATGTTTGTGAATACTCAGGCGCTGCGCGTTGATATGTCCGCCGATCCCGACGCCGTTGCGCTGATCGCGCAGATTCGGGAAACCCAACTGGCGGCTCAGGCGCATGCGGATATTCCCTTCGAACAGGTCGTGGAAGCATTGGCTCCGGCCCGCAGTTTGTCGCATGGACCGGTCTTTCAGGCCATGTTGGCGTGGCAAAATCTCCCCGCGGAATCCGCCGAGTTGCCTGGACTGACGCTCTCGCCGCTGCACCACGAAACGCAGACCGCCCAGTGCGATCTCATTCTGGAGCTGCGCGAGGAGGACGATCGGTTGGTGGGGAATCTGAATTATGCGGTCTCTCTGTTCGACGATGCCACGGTACAGCGCTATTTGCGCTATTGGGTACGGCTGCTGCAAGGCATGGTGTCTGAGCCGAATCGACCGGTGCAGGCGGNGCCGCTGCTCTCTTCTTCCGAGCGGCAGCGTGTGCTGAGTGACTTCAACGAGACCCGGACGGAATACCCGACGCAGAAGAGTCTGCCAGCGCTGTTTGAAGAGAGGGCCCGGCGGCATCCCGATGCGCAGGCTCTGATGTGCGGTGAACAGCGGCTGAGCTATGGCGAGCTGGACGCGAGAGCCAATCAACTGGCCGGACGGCTGGTGGACATGGGCGTACGGCCCGGCAGCCGGGTGGCGATCGCGCTGGCGCGCAGCCGCGAGCTGATCGTGGCGATATTGGCGACGTTGAAGGCAGGCGGCGCCTATGTTCCGCTGGATGGCGGGTATCCGCAGGCGCATCTGCAGTTCATCTTGGCGGATAGTGCGTCCGAGGTGCTGATCACGGATTCAAGCACGGGCAAGACCTTTGACGGGGTGCCGCTTGAGTGTGCGATTCTGAATCTGGATTGTCCGTTATCGTACGAGACAGACAAGAATGAACACGGCCTCGCCGCGCCGGTGCGGTGCGACGCTTCCCAGCTCGCTTATATCATGTATACCTCCGGTTCGACCGGCAAGCCGAAAGGCGTGATGGTTGAACACGGCAATATTGTGAAGCTGGTCATCAACAACGGCTACGCGGAGTTTCGGCAGAGCGACCGCGTGGCTTGCCTTGCCAATCCGGCGTTCGATGCCAGTACGATGGAGATTTGGGGACCCTTGCTCAACGGCGGCTGTATCGTGCTGTTTAGTCAGGATACGGTGCTTGATCCTGTGCGCTTCGCGGACGAACTCCAGCGGCAGCGGGTCGATACCGTCTTTATGACCATCGCTCTGTTCAATCAATATGCCGACACGCTGCAACCGGTGCTTCCCAACCTGCGTTACCTGATGGTCGGCGGCGAATCGCTCGATCTGACGTTTGTGCGCCGGGTGCTGCGCGTCGGGCCGCCGCAGAACTTCCTGCATATGTATGGGCCGACGGAAACGACGACGTATGCCACCGCTTTCCGCATGAACGACGCGGACCCCGGAACGGGAAGTATGCCGATTGGCCGGCCGATCGCCAACACCACGCTCTACATCCTCGATCGCTATCGCCAACCCGTGCCTGTCGGCGTGAGCGGCGAGCTGTATATCGGCGGGGCCGGTGTCGCGCGCGGCTACCTGAATCTGGACGAGCAGACGACCGAGCGTTTCCTGCCCGATCCTTTCTCGAACGAACCGGGTGCGCGGATGTACAAGACCGGCGATCTGGGGCGCTGGCTGTCCGATGGCAATATCGAGTTCATGGGACGCAATGACTTTCAGGTGAAGATTCGCGGTTTTCGCATCGAACCTGAGGAGATTGCGGCAGCGTTGCAGACGCTGGACGAGGTGTCGCAGGCCGTGGTGATAGTCCGGACGACGGCCACTCAGGAAAAACAGCTGGTGGCCTATTTCACCGCATCCGAGCCGGATGTCGACATCGCATCGCTGCAGTCGGGGATCGGCGCGCGTCTGCCTGCCTACATGGTGCCCTCCGCTTATGTGCAATTGGAGAAGATGCCTCTGACGCCTAATGGCAAAGTGAACCGCGCGGCGCTGCCTGAGCCGGACGACAGCGCGCGAGTGCGATGCGATTATGAGGCGCCCCAAGGGCGCATCGAACGCACGCTGGCGGAGATCTGGCAGCGTTTGCTGGGCGTGGAGCAGGTCAGCCGTCATGACGACTTTTTTGCGTTGGGCGGCCATTCGCTGCTGGCTCTGCGGCTTGTGAATGAAGCGCGGCAGCAAGGCGTGCAACTGACGCTGTCTTCGCTGTTTTCTGCGCCGCAATTGCAGGCGCTGGCGGCGGAGATCCAGACCCAAAGCCCGCAGGTTGGACGTGGATCGGATCAGGCCATCGTATTTCGCGCTACGGGAGCACAGCGTCCGCTGTTTATCGTACCCGAAGCCAGCGGCGAACTGTTTTATGGGCCATTGCTGACCCGTTGCATCAACGACGACATTCCGGTCTACGGGCTGCCAGGACCGGATTGCCACCAGCCGCCTTTCGCGACGCTGGAGGCCGCCGCGGCGCGTTATGTCCGGATCATCCGCGCGGCACAGCCTGAAGGACCGTATCGGCTGATTGGTTGGTCGTTTGGCGGGACGATGGTTTATGAAATCGCAGCGCAGCTGCTGGGACAAGATCAACAGGTCGAATTCCTGGGCATGCTGGACACGCGGCTGCCGGACTCGCCGGAGGGATTCACTGTCCCGCTGGATGAGCTGTTGGCGATGACCGACGAGGAGGAGATGATGGCGTTTCTGGTCCGCGGCGATTTAGAAGCTATGGCCAACGGGGCGGTGGAGTTACAACCGGACGCGATTGCGCGGGCGCGGCGAGGACGGCTGGAAGATCACTATGACATCGGGCGCGAAACGGGCATTTTCCCGGAGGAGTGGTCGCCATCATATTACCGTGGCTGGCTGCGCCACCGGTTGGCCTTGCTGCGAGTGCAGTATCGGGTGCCGACGCTACCGCTGAAGCTGGATCTCTTTATCGCTCAGGATGAGCCGTCTGAGGGAGGGCGCTATCTCGGCTGGGAGCGCGTGCTACCGACGTCGTCCATTCGTCGTATTCCGGTGCCCGGCGACCATCGGCGCTTAGTCTCGGAGCCTTATGTGCAGGAGGTCGGTGAGGCGATTAGCGAGGCGTTGCGGACGGGGCGCTCAGAAAGGGAAAGCAGCGATGATCCTGTGGTGGCGCTGCAGGCTGGGAGCGGGGCAGGACCGACTCTGCTCTGCATTCCGGGCGCGGGCGATAACGTGTTCGCGTTCAAAGCGTTGGTGCAGAGCTTACCCGACGACTGGACAGTTCTGGGGCTGCAACCGCGTGGGTTATGGGGCAGTGAAGTGCCTCATACGAGCGTGGAGGCCGCCGCGGCGTGCTATCAGCAGGCGCTGAGCCGCTACTCTCTGACGGAAAACGTGCATCTGCTGGGGCACTCGTTTGGTGGTTGGGTCGCACTGGAGCTGGCGGCCAGGCTGGAAACGGCCGGGATCGTGCCGGCATCGCTGCTGCTGGTCGATTCCGATGCGCCCGAGCCCCAAACTCGGGAGTATACGGATATCCAGGCGTTGATGTCGTTGGCTGAGCTTTTCGAAATGAGAGGATGTTCTCTGGAACTCACGGAAGAGCGCCTTGCCAGTCTGTCTCTGACTCGTCGGTTGGAGGTCATGCTGGAGCGTCTGATCGCTCAGGGGGTATTGCCGAAACAGACCAAGGTGTCGGCGTTGGCGGGGATATATCGAGTTTTCTCAACTAATATCCGTACCGCTTACCGGCCGACGGCTTTGCCCTCGACGGCGCCGGTTCTGGTGATGGCGAAAGAAGCGTCACCTAAGCTGCTATCCGATTGGCAGGCGGTGGTGCCGACGTTGCGCGGTGTCTATGGCGAAGGGAACCATATCGAACTGCTGACGTCACCCTGCGTCCAGACTTTAAGCGAGTTATTACGCCGATAGTCCTTATACGGTGACCGGCCCGCCTGAAGGGAGTATCCCTTGGGCGGGCCTTTTCCTGTTCACGCCTTCCTCTGTTGTGCTTTTTTGGGGACGTCTGCCAGCCTTTTACCAGGCCCGAAATTCACCATTGTCAACCAGACGAACCCACGGTTTCCTCGCGTAATTGTCTTTTCAGCGCCCCTTTATCCCTATCCACTATGCTGTATTGTGTCCCATCCATGCCGGAAGCGTGCAAAGGGCGGAGACGCGTTAAGTTTCCTTTCGTGTGCAATTACAGAGAATGCTTATTTATTGCCTTTGCAATTCATTGTTAGAGTCGATTCTTGCCAACAGAAGAGTGAATGTGAAGGAGATAAAAATTTGACTGTTTTTGGCGGTCTTCCTGCAGGAGTCACTACACCTTGGGTATTAGGGCATGTAGAATGCGACCACTCTCTGACTCGCCTGACGGCGCGAAAAAGAGTCCCAGGAAGAAAACAGTCTAGCGGCAAGTGATGTCTTTTAGGAGAAAGCCTAAGGGCGGTAGCGTGCCTAAAATTCAGGGATCGTCGGCTTCATAGCCTTGCAATCGCTAAGGCTAGTCATTTCTTTTTGGGATTTCTTACTATGAAAATATTGGTTACAGGCGGTGCAGGCTTTATCGGTTCTGCCGTCGTTCGCCACATCATCAGCAACACCTCGGATGCCGTGGTTAATGTGGATAAGCTGACCTACGCTGGGAATCTGGAATCGTTAACAGACGTTGAAGACCACGAGCGTTATGCCTTTGTTCAAGCGGATATCTGCGATCGCGCCGCGCTGGACGATATTTTCCAGAGCCACCGCCCTGATGCGGTTATGCACCTGGCGGCGGAATCGCACGTTGACCGCTCCATCGACGGTCCGGCAGCGTTTATCGAGACGAATATTGTAGGGACGTACACGCTGCTTGAGGCTGCTCGCGCTTACTGGCTGTCGCTCAACGAGGCGGAAAAAACACGTTTCCGTTTCCACCATATCTCTACCGATGAGGTCTATGGCGATCTGGAAGGCGTGGATGATCTGTTTACCGAAACGACATCCTATGCGCCCAGCAGCCCCTATTCCGCCTCGAAAGCCTCCAGCGATCATCTGGTGCGTGCCTGGCAGCGGACCTACGGTCTACCCACGATCGTCACCAACTGTTCCAACAACTATGGCCCCTACCATTTCCCAGAGAAACTGATCCCTCTGATGATTCTTAACGCGTTGGAGGGTAAACCGCTTCCGGTCTATGGCAACGGCATGCAGATCCGCGACTGGCTGTTCGTCGAAGATCACGCCCGTGCGCTCTATACCGTGGTGACCACCGGCGAAGTGGGTGAGACTTACAACATCGGCGGCCATAACGAGAAAGCCAATATCGACGTCGTGAAGACCATCTGCGCCTTGTTGGAAGAGCGGGTGCCGAAAAAGCCCAATGGGGTCAACCAGTATCAGGACCTGATCACCTATGTGAAAGATCGTCCTGGTCATGACGTTCGCTACGCCATCGACGCCAGTAAAATCGCCCGCGAGCTGGGCTGGAAACCGCAGGAAACATTCGATTCCGGGATTCGTAAGACCGTGGAGTGGTATTTGACTCACCGGGAATGGTGGAGCCGCGTTCAGGATGGCTCCTATGCGCGTGAGCGCCTGGGTATGGGAGAGACATCATGAAAGGCATTATTCTGGCCGGCGGATCCGGCACGCGTCTGTACCCCCTGACGCGCGGCGTGTCAAAGCAACTGCTACCGGTTTATAACAAGCCGATGATTTATTACCCGCTTTCCACGCTAATGCTGGCTGGCATCCGGGACATCCTGATTATCACGACGCCGGAAGATAACGAGGCCTTCCGCCGTTTGTTGGGCGATGGCTCCAATTTCGGCATCAATATCGTCTATGCGGAACAGCCTAGTCCTGACGGCCTGGCGCAGGCGTTCATCATCGGTGAATCCTTTATCGGGAGTGATCGCTGCGCCTTGGTGCTGGGCGACAATATCTTCTATGGTCAGTCTTTCAGCCGCATGTTGGCGAATGCCGCCGCCAAAGAGCACGGTGCGACCGTGTTCGGCTATCAGGTGAAAGACCCCGAGCGCTTCGGCGTGGTGGAGTTTGACGAGAAGATGAAAGCCGTCTCCATCGAAGAAAAACCGACCAAGCCTAAATCCAACTATGCCATTACCGGGCTCTACTTCTACGACAACCGCGTGGTGGAGTTCGCCAAACAGGTTAAGCCGTCCCATCGCGGCGAGCTGGAAATTACCTCTATCAACCAGATGTATCTTGAGGATGATTCGCTGAATGTCGAGCTGTTCGGGCGCGGCTTCGCCTGGCTGGATACGGGGACGCATGAGAGTTTGCACGACGCTTCTTCTTTTGTGCAGACCATCGAAAATGTGCAGGGCCTGCAGGTCGCCTGTCTGGAAGAGATCGCCTGGCGTAACGGTTGGCTTTCCAATCAACAGCTGGCGACGTTGGCGGACCCGATGATGAAAAATCAGTATGGTCGCTACCTCATGAACCTACTTAACTGACCGGATATTCAGGAGCCAGAATGAAAATTTTGATTACCGGCAGTCGGGGACAGGTAGGCCATAGCCTGGTCGCTCAGCTGGAGGGGAAGGCTGAGCTGCTGGCCGTCGACCGCGATGAATTGGACATCACTGACCATTACGCCGTAATGCGCAAAGTGGAACAGTTTCAACCGGACTATATTATTAACGCCGCAGCACATACGGCGGTAGATAAGGCCGAAGATGAAATCGCGCCGTCCTACACCATCAACCGCGACGGTCCGGCTTACCTGGCCGAGGCTGCGAAACGGGTCGGCGCCGTCATGCTACATATCTCCACCGACTATGTTTTCGATGGTGAAAGCGACCAGATTTACAGCGAAGAGATGCCCGTGGGTCCGCAAGGGATCTATGGCAAAAGCAAGCTCGCCGGTGAGTATGCGGTTGCAGAATCGGCCGACCGCTATTTGATCCTGCGTACCGCTTGGGTGTTCGGCGAACATGGCAATAATTTCGTCAAGACGATGCTGCGTTTGGGCGAAACACGCGATGCGCTCAGCATCGTCGGCGATCAAGTGGGTGGTCCCACCTACGCTGGCGATATTGCCGCGGCGTTGATCCGCATGGTGGAATTTATCGAAGCCGGCAACACGCCTGAGTGGGGCGTATATCATTTCTCCGGCATGCCGTATGTCAGCTGGTTCGAGTTTGCGCAGGCTATTTTCGAGCAGGCGGGCAAGGCGGAATTACTGGCGTCTCTGCCGACATTAACCTCTATTTCGACCTCCGAATATCCTACCCGCGCCAAAAGACCGGCCAACTCTCGACTCAATTGTCAGAAGATCCAACGACAGTTTGGTATCGCTCCCAGCGACTGGCAATCCGCCCTCAACAACATTCAAGCGTATAAGTGATCTTATGAAAATAATCGATACGGCTATACCTGATGTGAAAATTATTGAGCCCGCGGTATTCGGTGACGAGCGCGGATTCTTCATGGAAACGTGGCAGCAGAAAAAATTCGAAGAGCTGGTCGCCAAGCGGCCTTGCTCATTTGTGCAGGACAACCATTCCAAATCGCGTCAGGGCATCCTGCGCGGATTGCATTACCAGACGGAAAACACTCAGGGTAAGCTGGTTCGCGTGGTATCAGGGGAAGTCTTTGACGTTGCGGTCGATATTCGTAAAGGTTCGCCCACGTTCGGCCAGTGGGTCGGCACTTTCCTTTCCGCCGAAAACAAACGCCAGCTCTGGGTTCCGGAAGGGTTCGCTCACGGGTTTTATGTGACCAGCGATGAAGCGGAATTCGTCTATAAATGCACCGATTACTACAATCCTGCCGCTGAACACTCCATTTTGTGGAACGACAGCGCTATCGGCATCGAATGGCCAATCCAGAATGGCAAAGTCGTGCTGTCGGCAAAAGATGAACAGGCTAAGACGCTCCAGGAAAACGTTCTGTTGTGATTTTTATATGAAGGTTGTTTCTATATTGCTGTTTTAATGTGAAATATTTGCCTAGATATAGCATCGACAAGCCTTAATCTCTCTTCAGATTGCGCTGTTCGCGCTCTGTATTGAGAGGTTAAGCTAAAAACGTGTATTTATTGATAAAACAGGGTTCAATAATGTCTTTCGACGTTGTCGGTCTTGGGTAGTAGTGACTATGCTTGTTGGTGCGATCTTTCTATCTTGAGCAGGAAGTTGACTCAATGCACAGAGCAAAGAGTTGGAATTTGCGCAGAGACAGGTTAGTCAGAATGGAAAGCTTGTTTAATTGTTTTCTGTATAAAATTATATAAATTATTCAAAGATATATAAAAGGTTACAACGCAAAATGCTACTTCCAGTGATTATGGCCGGTGGAACCGGAAGCCGTTTATGGCCACTTTCTCGTGAACTTTATCCCAAACAATTCATTTGCCTGCATGGTAAAAACTCCATGCTGCAGGAGACGGTAAATCGTCTCGATGGCATCCAGACACGCGACCCGATGGTTATCTGTAACGAAGAACACCGATTCTTGGTTGCCGAGCAGTTGCGACAAGTCAACAAGCTCTCTAGTAACATTATCCTTGAACCCGTGGGTCGTAATACGGCACCCGCGATCGCATTGGCTGCGCTGAATGCGGTGTCTGCGGGCGACAACCCCATCCTGCTTGTTCTCGCCGCTGACCACATCATGGAAAATGAAGCTGCCTTTCATAAAGCGGTTGAAAATGCGATTCCTCACGCCAAGGCAGGAAGTCTGGTCACCTTCGGCATCATTCCTACTGGTCCCGAAACGGGCTATGGCTATATCCACCGTGGCGAACAGCTTTCGGGCGCGGAAAACGCGCCTTACCGCGTGCAGCGTTTCGTGGAGAAACCCGATCTTGAAACTGCAGAAGCCTATTTGCGCTGCGGTGAATACTACTGGAATAGCGGTATGTTCATGTTTCATGCCAAGCGCTATTTACAGGAACTGGAGAAGTTCCGGCCCGACATTCTGGAAGCCTGCCAGTCAGCGATTTCGAGCGTAGATAAACAAAGCGACTTCATCAAAATCGACAAAGACTGCTTCATGAACTGTCCCGACGAGTCCGTGGACTATGCGGTTATGGAGAAGACGGATGATGCCGTGGTTATCCCGTTAGACGCGGGCTGGAGCGATGTTGGTTCCTGGTCCGCTCTGTGGGAAGTCAATGAAAAAGACGAGCAGGGCAATTCCCTTCAAGGGGATACCTTTCTGCATAACACCCAGGATTGCTACATCAATACCGACGACCAACTGGTGGCGGCTATCGGCGTGGACAACCTGGTCATTGTCAATACGAAAGATGCCGTATTGGTTGCCAACAAAAACGAAGTGCAGGACGTCAAACGCGTAGTTGAATTCCTGAAGGCGAACAGCCGCAGCGAATATCGCCGTCACCGCGAAACTTATTGGCCTTGGGGACGTTGCGATCTGGTTGTGCAAAGCGATCGGTTCAATGTTAACCGTATCACCGTGAAGCCCGGCGAATCCTTCCCGTTGCAAATGCACTATCACCGTACGGAACATTGGGTCATCCTTTCAGGGACAGCGAAGGTCACTATTCAGGATAAGACGCTGCTTTTAACGGAAAACCAGTCGACCTTTATTCCTATTGGTTCACGACATACGCTTGAAAACCCAGGTAAAATTCCGCTGGAACTCCTTGAGATCCAATCCGGTTCATACTTGGGCGACGACGACTTTATTGATGTAGCCAATAACCAGTAACTGAAACATTTAGAAGGGATTTATGTCAGCATTAACATGTTTCAAAGCCTACGATATTCGCGGTGAATTAGGCCCTGAGCTGAATGAAGATATCGCGTATCGTATCGGCAGAGCCTATGGCGAGTTTTTAAAACCGAAAACCATTGCCGTGGGCGGCGATGTCCGTCTAACCAGTGAAACGCTGAAGCAGGCGCTGGCGCGAGGCTTGCGGGATGCGGGTACGGACGTACTGGATATTGGTATGAGCGGTACTGAAGAGATCTACTTTGCTACTTTTCATTTAGGTATTGATGGCGGTATTGAAGTCACTGCTAGCCATAACCCGATGAACTATAACGGTATGAAGCTGGTGCGTGAAAACGCGAAGCCGATTAGCGGCGATACCGGCCTGCGTGATGTTCAACGATTGGCGGAAGAGAATAACTTTGGACCGGTCGATGAATCTAAACGCGGTAGCTACAAGCAGATCTCGATTTTGAAAGAGTATGTCGATCACCTGATGGGGTATGTGAACCTGTCCAACTTTAAGCGCCCGATGAAACTGGTGATCAACTCAGGCAATGGGGCTGCGGGCCATGTGATTGATGAGATTGAAAAGCGCTTCCAGCAGGCGGGCGCGCCGGTCGAATTCATCAAGGTTCATCATGAGGCCGACGGTTCATTCCCCAATGGCATCCCTAACCCGTTGCTGCCCGAGTGTCGTAAAGATACGGCTGATGCCGTGCGTGAATATGGCGCAGACATGGGTATCGCCTTTGACGGCGACTTCGATCGTTGCTTCCTGTTTGATGAGCATGCCGAGTTTATCGAAGGGTATTACATCGTTGGCCTTCTGGCTGAAGCTTTCTTGCAGAAGCAGCCGGGTGCTAAGATCATTCATGACCCGCGGTTAACCTGGAACACCATTGATGTGGTAAACAACGCCGGGGGCGTCCCTGTGATGTCTAAGACCGGGCATGCCTTCATTAAAGAACGTATGCGAAAAGAAGATGCTATTTACGGCGGAGAAATGAGTGCCCATCACTATTTCCGTGATTTCGCTTACTGCGATAGCGGCATGATCCCGTGGCTGCTGGTGGCTGAGCTGGTGGCGGTCAAAGGTAAAACGTTGAGTCAACAGGTTGGCGATCGCTTACTGGCATATCCGGCTTCGGGGGAAATCAATCGTAAATTAGAAAATGCTAAACAGAAGATTGAAAAAATCCGTGCCATTTATGAACCTGATGCTGAAAATATCGATCTCACCGACGGTATCAGTATCGAATACCCTGAATGGCGTTTTAACCTACGAACTTCAAATACAGAACCTGTCGTGCGTTTGAACGTTGAATCTAAGCAGGACTCTTCTGTGATGCACCGAAAGACACATGAAATTCTCGATATTTTGGGTGGTGAATAATTCATGTTACGCGGTCTTTTAAATGCCATATCTCGTTATCGTGGCTTTATTCTTGATAGTATCAAACGGGACTTTCAGTCCCGTTATCAAAGCAGTTTTCTTGGGGCGCTATGGCTAATTTTTCAGCCAATAGCGATGATTGCTGTTTATACCCTAATATTTTCTGAGCTGATGCGTGCGCGCATGTCTGATATGTCGGGACCCTATGCATATAGTATTTATCTCTGCTCAGGAGTATTGACATGGGGGCTGTTCTCAGAAACCTTAAATGGACTAGTCAACGTTTTTATTGCCAATGCAAATATACTGAAAAAGCTGAGTTTTCCTAGGATATGCCTGCCTATCATTGTTGCTAGTTCTGCTTTTATTAACTTCTTAATTATATTTTCATTGTTTTTAGTATTCTTGATTTTCTCGGGAAATTTCCCTGGATGGATATTTTTAAGTATTATCCCTCTGCTGGTTATACAAATGTTATTCTCCGTAGGTTTAGGTGTGCTGCTGGGAGTCATGAATGTATTTGTCCGCGATATTGGTCAGTTTGTCAGTATATTACTGCAATTCTGGTTTTGGTTTACACCAATAGTGTATGTCAGTTCAACCATTCCAGAATGGGCTCGTGATGCACTGAAATACAATCCGATGGCCAATTTGATCGAGGGCTACCAGAGTGTGATGCTTTACCACCGTGCGCCTGATTGGCACTCTCTATGGCCCGTAACCTTGATTGCTGTAGTCTTATTTGTACTTGGGTGGAAGATGTTTAAAAAACACTCAGCTGATATTGTGGATGAATTGTAATGGCATGTATTTCAGTTAACCAGCTTGGGAAGTGTTATAAATATTACTCCTCCAAGTGGCTTCGTTTACTTGAAAAGCTTCTTCCGGATTCCTCGATAAAACATACGAAAAAATGGGTATTAAAAGACATCAACTTCACTATCAATGAGGGTGAGTCAGTTGGTATTGTTGGCGTCAATGGTGCGGGGAAAAGTACTCTATTAAAGTTATTAACGGGTACAACCAAACCCACAGAAGGTGAAATAAAAGTTCAAGGACGTATCGCTGCGCTTCTTGAATTAGGAATGGGGTTTCATCCAGATTTTACTGGCCGCCAAAATGTTTATATGGCGGGTTTAATGATGGGGTCAAGCCGGGAAGAAATAACAAGATTAATGCCTGATATCGAAAAATTTGCTGATATCGGTGATTATATTGAACAGCCCGTGCGTATTTACTCCAGTGGTATGCAAATGCGGTTAGCATTCGCTGTTGCCACTGCATGGCGTCCTGACATATTAATCGTCGATGAAGCGCTTTCTGTAGGAGATACGCGTTTTCAGGCTAAATGTTATGCGAGAATCGCCGAGTTCAAAAAGCAAGGAACCACTTTATTACTGGTTTCTCATAGTGCGGGCGACATAGTAAAACATTGTGACAGAGCCATTTTTCTTAAAAATGGTTCTGTGGAGATGGACGGGACGGCTCGGGATGTGACGAATCGGTATCTCGATGAACTTTTCGGCAAATCTGACAAAGCATTTTCTGCGGAAGCACAAGATAAACAAACCTCAGCGGGTAGTGATTTACTATTAAGCAATAGTGAAGATGTGTTTTGTACCCACCCGGGATATCGTCCGGAAGAATATCGTTGGGGACAAGGTGGGGCAAAAATAATTGACTATGATATTTTGGTCGACGGAACACATTATCCTAGTAGTATTGAAAGTAATAAGCTTACTGATTTTTTCTTTAAGGTGAAATTTGAAAACGACTTCGAAAATGTCGTTCCTGGAATATTAATTAAAACGTTAGATGGCATATTTCTGTATGGGACAAACTCATTCTTGGCAACTGAAGGACGAAGTGATCTGACTGTTCACCGAGGAGATATGCACATTTTCAAATTTAGCTTCCCGCTCAATTTAAATCAGGGAGATTACTTGCTCTCTTTTGGTATTTCTTCAGGAAGCGCTCAATCAGAAATGATTCCTCTGGATCGCCGATATGACTCTATAATTCTTCATATACATAAAGGTATGGAGTTTTGGGGTATTGTCGATTTGAAATCTAAATTTGAAAGTTATAATTAAAGGTATTATGAGTATGACTTTGCAAGATCTTGTGTCGGCATTGCCAGAGGTTTATCAACCGATTTATGGTCATGCTGAATGGAACCAGGAAGCGTCGCGCGATTGCAATGAGCGTTTGATTATTATTAATAAGCAGTATGATGCTTTAGCGAAGACACTTGATCGCCCTTTGCGTGTATTAGATCTTGGCTGCGCTCAAGGCTTTTTTAGTCTTAATTTGGCAAGTCGTGGTGCTATTGTAACTGGCATTGACTTTTTACAGGAAAATATTGATGTATGCCAAGCATTAGCGCAAGAAAATTCAAATTTGAAGGTGAATTTTACTATTGGCAGAATTGAAGACACGATCCAGAAGCTAAATCCAGATGAGTACGATTTTGTTATTGGATTGAGTGTCTTCCACCATATCGTTTATCAACATGGTATTCCTCAAGTTAAAGAGTGGCTGTTTAAGCTGGCCGCTAGTGTTAAATTAATGGTTCTTGAGCTTGCAGTAAAGGAAGAGCCTTTATACTGGGGTGAAGCTCAACCGAATGATCCCAGGGAACTCATAGAACAGTGTCACTTCTATCATCAGGTCGCTAGTTTTCCTACTCATCTATCCGATATATCTCGGCCAATGTATTTTGTTAGCAATAGTTATGTTGCATTGGACGATTTCTGCCAACCTTTTTTACAATGGTACGACAACCCCTATTCAGCTGACCGCAATATACATAAAGGTAGCCGTCGTTATTATTTTTCAGATGAGTATGTATGTAAAATATTTCAACATAATTCTGTAAATGGCCAACTAACACCGGTTGAAGGTAAGCGTAATGCTTCCGAGTTAAAATCTGAAGCTGAATTCTTAAGTCGTTCTTCATTGCCTAATATGACCACGCCAAAATTATTTCTCAGTGATGAAAATGAAGCGGAAAGTTGGTTGGTCATGGAGAGACTCCCTGGCAATTTATTAATGGAGCGTTTAAAAGAGAAAGAAGCTATCGATTATGAGTCTCTTTTTAGCCAAATATTAAAGCAGTTGGTTGAATTAGAGAATATAGGTTTGTATCATGATGATGTGAGAAGTTGGAATATCATGCTTTCAGATGACCAACAGGTCCATTTGATTGATTATGGCTCCATATCAAGTGAAAAAAAAGATTGTGCATGGCCAGGTAATATATTTCAGTCGTTTTTTATCTTAGTGAATGAAATATTTTTGCCTGAACAAGCTCACACTGTGTTTATCCGTCCTGTAATGATTAGCCCGTTTAAGCTTCCAAGATTGTATGCTAATTGGCTTTATGCATTTTGGACGATGCCCCAGTCTGAGTGGAGTTTTGGCCTGCTCAATGATCTGTTTCATGATAAAAAAAACCTATCAGACTTTGATGAATTGGCTTCTGGCTCTGATAGCTGGATTACTGCTCAAGAACAAATGATGGTATTTGAGCAAGAAAAACTGAAGGAGGTTGAGTCTAAACTTAATAACCTAATCAATGCAGTAACGCACCTGGATCATAGGTTCAGTACTGCACTTGAACACAGTAATCAGCAGTTGGACGTTTATCGTGATGAGTTAAAGAATAAACTTGTTCTATTAAAGCAAAGTGTGCCAGAACAAATTACGAGTTTAAACGAGCAATTAATATCCTCGTTGGAGCAGGCAAAAGAAGAGTTAGAGCAACGATTACATCTGACTGAGAAAACGGTTGATAACCTCACCTCGGAAAATGCCGAATTACAGCAAATAGAGATCCGTATTAATAATTTAACCTCAAAAAATTTAGAGTTACAGCAGTGTGAGTTACGTCGAATTGAGGAAGAGGTCCAAAGGTTGACATCAGAAAATATTGAGCTTCAGCGGTGCGAATTGCAAAGAATTGAGCAGCAATTAGAAAAGATGGCAGCTGAAAATGCTTTACTGCGAGAAGCAGAGATAAAAATAAATAAGTTGACAGAAGAGAATACTGTCTTGCAACAGCAAACTCAGGCTATACTTTCTAGCCGATCTTGGCGCATGACAGCAGGTTATCGTTATATTGGATTACAGATCCATCTGCTAAGAAAATTTGGCGCGATTCAACGCAGCAAGCATTTGGTTAAAAGAGTGTTAAATAAAGCATTTTCATTTCTTCGATCGCATCCCAGAATGAAAATATTTGTTATTAATCTTATGCATAAGACTGGTCAGTACCCCAATGCGTTGAAAGTTTACCAACGACTAAACCCAGCACATAGAGCATGCCAACAAGATATTATACAGCAGCATTCACATTTGGAACGTCAACTGGAAGTTCGAGACGATCTCCCTCCTGAAGTGAATGAGATCTACCAAAAAATAAAAAAATAAATTTTGATGGAGAAAAAAAACGTGCATATTCTTATTGACCTACAAAGTTGCCAGACAGAGAGTAGGTTACGAGGGATTGGTCGCTATTCCTTGATGTTAGCTAAATCAATTATAAATAATGCCTCTGGACATAAAATTAGCCTGTTATTAAGTGGTCTTTATTCTAATGACCTCACTAATACAGTGAAAAAGGAGTTTTCAGGTTTAGTATCCGATAAAGATATTTATACTTTTTCAGCTTATGGGCCAACGGCTCAAATTAATCATGGCAATAAGGGTAGGGTTAAAGCGGCAGAGATATGCCGAGAGTTAGCTATTGCTAATATTAATCCAGATGTTGTATGTAATATGGGGTTTACTGAGGGGTATCATGGTGATTATATAGTATCATATCCTGATAGCCCAAGTTCAGTCCGTCATTTTACTGTTATTTACGACCTCATCCCATTTTTGTACCCGGAGAGATATTTAACCTCACCCGATTATAAAGATTTTTATATGGGGTTGTTGGCAGAATTGCCAAAAGCAGATGGTTTGTTAGCTATTTCTGAGTCAGCCGCAAGTGAGGTTAAAGCCCATACTCAGGTTGAACATGGAAAAGTAACGAATATTTCGTCCGCTTCAAGCTCGAATTTTAAAGTTATAGATATTTCTGAAGAGAATAAAAAGGGGCTTTGGAAAAAATACCATATTCCTTCAGAATATATCATGACAATTGGCATAGTCGAATCTCGTAAAAATATTGAGGCTCTGATCCAAGCTTATGCGGCTTTACCCGCTGAGCTAAAAGAAAAGTATGTTCTTTTACTGGCGTGTCAGATCAAACCTCATGACAGACTACATTTGCTTGAAATAGCTTCGAAATACGACCTTCCCGAACATCATATTGTCTTTACTGGTTTTATTCCTGATGACGATCTCGTTGGGCTTTATAATTCATGTAAATTATTCATTTTCCCTTCTATTCATGAAGGATTCGGCCTGCCGCCACTTGAAGCCATGAGCTGTGGTGCTGCGACTATTGCATCGAACACGAGCAGTCTCCCTGAAGTGATGGGATGGCCGGAATCTATGTTCGATCCTCGAGATGTTGGCGATATGACTCGGCTAATGACGCGTGCATTGACGGATAGTGAGTTCTATCAGGCACTTCGTGAAAATGCATTGAGTCAGGCGAAGGAATTCTCATGGGATAAAACTGCGCAAATAGCGTTAAAGGCTTTCGAACAAAGTCTCACTCGGCCTGAAGCTATAGAGCGGCAGCAAATTACTCCCGAAGGAGCTTACCAGCAGGCATTGGCCCGTATTCATGATCTCACAGATGAAGAATTGAACGAGGTTGATCGATTGGGTGTTTCCTGGGCTATTGCTAGAAACTGTTATCAACACCATCAAAAAGAGCTTTTGGTCGATATATCTGTTTTGGTTGAGGTCGATGCAGCTACGGGCATTCAACGAGTGGTACGTAGTGTATTGTCGAACCTACTGCAGCTCGATATCCCAGGGTATCGTATTAGGCCGGTTTATTGCGCTTACGGTGGTGTTTTCCGCTATGCGAATACCTTTGTTGCAGAGAAATTTAGCATTAACCACGAGGAAGGGGACGTCCCTGTTTTATTCGCCAAGGATGATATTCTCTTAGGCTTGGATCTCACGGCTCATTTGTTTCCATTTCTCGCCAGGCAGTTGGAGGATGCGCGTAAAGCAGGGGCTCGAGTCTATTATGTCGTCTACGATATTATCCCGTTGTTGAATCCTCAATGGTGTTCGGAAGGAATCCAAGCCGCTTTTCCCGTGTGGCTAGAATCGTTAGCTGGTCATACAGATGGGTTAGTCTGCATTTCAAAAAGCGTGGCTCATGAGGTCAAACAATGGCTATCTGAGCATGCTAATGAATACACCATCAATCCTTATCTAGAAATCAAACATTTCCATTTAGGCGCGGATCTTTCCGCCAGCCTTCCTTCGATGGGCCGGCCAGACGATTCTGACGAAGTTTTGTCAAAAATTAGGAAGAGAACAACCTTTCTGATGGTGAGTACTATCGAACCCCGAAAAGGTCATGCCCAGGTCATTGCCGCTTTTGACAAGCTTTGGGAACTTGGCGTTGACTGTAATCTTGTCATTGTTGGTAAAAAAGGGTGGGACATTGACGCTCTAATTAATAAAATAACGAGCCATCAGCAACTCAACGAGAAACTTTTCTGGTTGAATGGGATTAGCGATGAATTCTTGAGCGAAATTTATGCTAATGCGCAGGCACTGATTGTGGCGTCACTGGCTGAGGGCTTCGGATTACCTGTTATCGAAGCCGCTCAGAACGGTTTGCCGATCATTTCTCGAGACATTCCGGTGTTAAGAGAAGTCGCTGCCGAGAACGCCCTTTATTTTCGAGGTGAAGAACCTGAAGATATCGTTGTGGCGATACAAGAATGGATGAAGATGGATGAGAACGGCACGACGATTCAGTCGAAGGCTATTCCTTGGCTTACGTGGAAAGAAAGTACTCTACAATTGCTGGAACAACTTCCCATTGCTAAATTAAAATAATTTTTAATATATAGGATTGAGTATGAAAACTGCAGTAATTACCGGTATCACTGGCCAAGACGGCGCTTATCTTGCTGAGCTATTGTTGGATAAAGGTTATGTAGTATACGGAACTTACCGTCGCACCAGTTCAGTCAACTTCTGGCGTATTGAAGAGCTGGGAATTGATAAAAATCCTAACTTGCATCTGGTCGAATATGACCTGACCGACCTTTCTGCCAGCATTCGTCTACTGCAGCAAACCCAGGCGACAGAGGTTTATAACTTGGCAGCCCAAAGTTTTGTCGGTGTTTCGTTCGAACAGCCACTGACAACAGCCGAAATCACAGGGATTGGCCCGGTTAACCTGCTTGAAGCAATCCGTATTGTTAATCCGAAGATTCGATTCTATCAGGCCTCAACTTCCGAAATGTTTGGCAAGGTTCAGGCTATTCCTCAAAAAGAGGACACGCCTTTCTACCCTCGTAGTCCTTATGGTGTTGCCAAATTGTATGCACACTGGATGACGATTAACTACCGAGAAAGTTACGATATTTTTGCGTCTAGCGGGATTTTGTTCAATCACGAATCCCCGTTGAGAGGACGTGAGTTCGTGACGCGTAAAATCACTGACTCTGTGGCCAAAATCAAACTGGGCAAACTGGATGTCTTAGAACTTGGCAACATGGACGCTAAACGCGATTGGGGCTTTGCCAAAGAATATGTCGAAGGTATGTGGCGTATGCTGCAAGCCGACAAACCTGACACATTTGTTCTTGCAACTAATCGTACCGAAACAGTGCGTGATTTCGTTGAAATGGCGTTCAAGGCGGCGGGTTACACCTTGCGCTTTGAAGGTAAGGACGAAAACGAGATTGGAGTGGATGTTGCCACCGGCAAAACACTGGTTCGCGTTAATCCTAAATATTTCCGTCCTGCAGAAGTTGAGCTATTGATTGGTAACCCAGAGCGCGCAAAAGAAATATTAGGCTGGGAGCCAAAAACGTCTCTGGAAGAGTTATGCCAGATGATGGTTGAGGAAGATTTGCGCCGTAATCAGCAAGGGTTTTCTTTCTGATGTTGGCTACTGGCAAACGTGCCCTGATTACCGGGATCAATGGGTTCACTGGCCAGTATATGGCAGCGGAGTTATCCGCTGCCGGATTCCGGGTATTCGGGATTGGTTCCATGCCATCGGAAGAAGCCGATTACCATCAGGTAGATTTGCTTGATCTTGATGCTTTAACCAAAGCCGTCGACGATATCGCGCCTGATGTGGTAGTGCATCTTGCTGCTATTGCATTTGTGGGTCATGGAGACGTTAATGCATTTTATAACGTTAACCTGCTGGGGACGCGAAATCTGCTTCAGGCTTTGCATGCATCGGGTTGTCAATTAGATGCAGTATTGCTCGCCAGTAGTGCTAACGTCTACGGCAATAGCACTGAAGGGACGCTTAGTGAGATTACGCAGGTTAATCCAGCCAATGACTACGCTGTCAGTAAATTAGCCATGGAATATATGGCAAGTTTATGGGTGGATAAATTACCTATTATTATCGCTCGTCCATTTAACTATACTGGAGTTGGTCAGGCGGATAATTTTCTCTTGCCGAAAATCGTTAAGCATTTTAAACAGCAAGCTTCCACTCTAGAGCTAGGCAATATTGACGTTTGGCGCGATTTTACAGATGTACGGGCGCTGTGCCGCGCGTATTTAGGGTTATTAGAGACCAAGCCCGTAGGAGAAACGGTTAACGTTTGCTCAGGAAAGGTGTACTCAATCCGTGATGTTATACATCTGTGCGAAAAAATAACTGGCCACACTTTAACGATTTCAGTCAACCCTGCCTTTGTTAGGGCAAATGAAGTTAAGACACTTTGTGGGGATGCAACAAAGTTACGTTCGATCATTGGTACATGGGATACCCCTAACCTTGAAGACACACTTCGTTGGATGCTGGAAAACGAATAAATGAAAGTCATATTTGGTACAGATTCTATTAGGTACCCCTTAACCGGCATTGGTCGTTATGCTTACGAGTTAGCGACTTGTTTAGAAAAAAGCTCAGAGATCTCTGAGCTTTTCTTTCTTCGAGGAAGGACATTATCTAACAACATTCCTGTTGCTAAGGAAACAATATCATCAGGGTTCAGCCTACGTAGAATATTGCTTAAAAGTAGACTGGTTTCAGAAGTTTACCGCCATACTGTACCCTCTCTGAAGTCGCAAACATTAAAAAAGCATCGTGATGCTATTTACCATAGCCCAAATTTTTACTTGCCTCCCAAAGTAGGTCCAAGTGTGGCGACATTTCACGATCTTTCCATATTTACTTGGCCTCAATGCCATCCGAAAGCTCGTATTCGATTTATGCAAAAAGAATTACTGTTAACGATCAAACGAGCAGATATTCTGATCACTGATTCGGATTTTACGCGTAGAGAGCTCGCAGATTATTTCAACTTCCCTTTAGATAAAGTTTACTCGGCTCATTTAGCAAGCAGTGGAGATTTTTACCCACGAGAGAGTCAGGCTATCACGACAGTGATTGCAAAGTATGGACTCAGTGCAGGCAATTATTGCTTGTTTACTGGCTCTATCGAGCCCCGTAAGAATATTGAAACACTTCTAAATGCTTATGAGCGACTGCCACCGGCGCTGCGACAACGCTATCCACTAGTGATCTGTGGCTTTAAGGGTTGGAGCAGTGATGCCTTGCATCACCGTTTTGAGCAAGGACAACGTGCGGGATGGTTGCACTATTTAGGCTATATGAAGTCTGCTGATCTTCCCTGCTTATTTGCAGGTGCTCATAGTTTTATCTTTCCTTCTCTCTATGAGGGATTTGGTTTGCCTGTGCTTGAGGCCATGGCGTCTGGCGTGCCTGTCGTCTGCTCAAATAGTTCGTCTCTCCCTGAAGTGGTTGGCGACTGTGCATTGATGTGTGAGCCTATGGATGTGGAATCACTGACTAAGTTAATTCAAAAAAGTATCGAAGATGATATGTGGCGTAATCAGGCTAAAACAGAAGGTTTGATACGCGCTGCGCAGTTTTCATGGCAACGTTGCGCCCAAGAGACGATTCACGCTTACCAAAAAATTTGAGATTTTTTATGTTGAAAGTTTTGCACTTCTATAAAACCTATTATCCGGATACATTCGGTGGCGTGGAACAGGTTATATTTCAATTGAGTGAAACCGTCAGTGGTCGTGATATTTCTGTCACAACACTAACATTAACTCCTCGGGGTAATATTGATGCAGGAGTGGTTGGCTCTCATTCATCCTACTATTCAAAAACAAGTTTTGAGGTGGCATCTACGCCATTTTCTTTCAACGCTATAAAAAAATTTAGAAAATTAGCAGAGCAAGCTGATATTATTCATTATCATTTCCCTTATCCATTTATGGATATTTTGCATTTTATTTCAGGTGTCAGAAAACCCAGTATCGTGAGTTATCATTCTGATATTGTGAAACAAAAGTTTGCCTTAAAAATTTACTCACCGTTAATGAATAAGTTTTTAAGTTCTGTCGATTATATCGTGGCATCCTCTCCGAACTATTTGGCATCTAGTTCTACCTTGCAAAAGTTTTCATCTAAGGTGAAAGTCATACCTTATGGACTGGATAGAAACCTTTATCAATCCGTCGGTGCTGAAAGATTAGATTATTGGCGTAAACGACTCGGTGAACGTTTCTTCCTTTTTGTTGGCGCGTTCCGATATTACAAAGGACTGGATGTCCTTTTAAATGCAATGGAAGGCGTAGACTATCCATTAGCCATCGTCGGAATTGGCTCATTGGAATCGGAACTTAGAAAGCAAGCCGAAGATTTAGGATTGAAAAATACACATTTTCTCGGGTTACTTTCGGAAGAAGATAAAATTGCACTTCTACAACTTTGTTGTGGCGTTGTATTCCCTTCACACCTTCGTTCTGAAGCATTCGGTATCACGTTGCTTGAAGGCGCTATGTATGCCAAGCCTCTTATTTCTTGCGAGATTGGTACAGGCACAACATACATTAATATCGATGGAGAAACAGGTATCGTCGTTCCTCCAGAAGATCCTGGCGCGCTTAGATTGGCAATGACTACTCTTTGGGAAAATCCTTTATTAGCAAAAGATTATGGCGAAAAAGCGCTTGCACGCTTCAATCGTTTGTTCACTTCCGAGAAAATGGCGCAAAGTTACATAGAGCTTTACCAAGAGGCCATGGAGAATAGAACGGTTTCTGACCACGATCCCATAGATGAGTAGCAATGATCTTATGTTCCCTGTGATTAGCCCAAAACGCTGTGGGGTAAAATGTTACTATCCAAATATTTTATAGTGCAGTCACCACATATCTTGTCGGCGCTTCCAGCAAAATTTTCTTGATGCCTTCAACATTGAAATGGTGACAGGCTTCATCTAATTCTTTTAGCAAGTCCTCCATCTCCTTCCAGCTTAACTTTTCCTCTAGCGCCGTCATGATTTTAGGATGCGAAGTACCTTCCACATTTTCGCTAATCAGCAGCTCCTCAAAGAGCTTCTCTCCAGGGCGGAGACCAGTAAACTTGATAGCGATATCGCCTTCCTCACCAGAGCCTTCGACATATTCTTTCATCCCCATCAAATGAATCATCCGACGGGCAAGATCGAGGATCTTTACGGGTTCGCCCATATCCAGAACAAAGACCTGGCCGTTGTTGCCCATGGCGCCGGCCTGAATCACCAGTTGGGCGGCTTCGGGGATCAGCATGAAGTAGCGAATGATATCCGGGTGGGTAACGGTGACCGGTCCGCCCTGGCGAATTTGCTTTTTAAATAATGGGACAACGGAACCGGAAGATCCTAATACGTTGCCAAAACGAACCATGGTGAATACGGTTTGCCCCTGCCTGTCGGCCTGCGCTTGCAAGACCAACTCTGCCAGCCGTTTACTGGCCCCCATGATATTGGTGGGGCGCACGGCTTTATCAGTAGAGATAAGCGTGAAGCTGTTTACGTTCGCCTTAATGGCGGCTTCAGCACAGGCGAGTGTTCCGAAAACGTTATTGCGGATGCCTTCGATGACATTGTCTTCAACCAACGGTACGTGTTTGTATGCCGCCGCGTGGTATACCGTGTCGACGTGGTTATCGCGCATCACTTTGAGCAAACGGTTCTGTTTTTGAACGGAACCAAGCGTGGTGACAACCCGAGTTTCGAGTCCCAGCCGCTGTTTGATGCTTTGTAACTCCTGATCGATCGTATACAGGTTGTATTCGTTCAGTTCAAACAGCACCAGCGTGCTGGGTTTCAGGGCAATAATTTGGCGGCAAAGTTCAGAGCCGATGGAGCCGCCAGCACCAGTGACCATCACAGATTTCTGAAAGATGTTTTTCGTCAGCAGTGTTTGGTCGGGGTCGACTGGCGCACGTCCCAAGAGGTCTGCCACCTCCAGATCTCTGACTTCTGTCGCGTGAGCGCGTCCCGCGACGATATCTTCCATGGAGGGCACTGACTGGACTTCAATAGGCCAGTGGGACAATTTTTCCAACAGCCTGAGTCGAAGGCCTTTCTTGATGTTGTTGATGGCCAAGAGCAATTTGACGGGTTGATACAGCTTTTGCAGCGTATCGAATTCGCCGCTGTGGTGGACGCGAATACCGCAGATAATCTGGCCTGCTTTACGTACATCATCATCCAGGATCACGACGGGATGGAACTCATCACCTTGCGTTAAGGCATAGGCAAGATCGCGACCAGTAGCCCCGGCCCCGTAGATAAAGACATTAGGCTTTTGGCGTTTGTAGTAGTGATAGTAGAAGCTGCGAATAAAAACACGTGGACTACCCAGGCTCAGGATCGCCAATCCCGCATAGATAAAGGGGACGC
This sequence comes from Lonsdalea quercina subsp. quercina, assembly GCF_000688695.1. Lineage (GTDB taxonomy): Bacteria > Pseudomonadota > Gammaproteobacteria > Enterobacterales > Enterobacteriaceae > Lonsdalea > Lonsdalea quercina_D. The sequence goes on from NZ_JIBQ01000005.1 coordinate 485,878, forward strand.
TGCGCGGCACGAAAGACTGAAAGAAAAAGCTGCTCAGGGCAAGCGTCAAAGTCGACAAGATGACTGCGAAGAACACGTTGCCCAAGGCTGGCAGCATCATGTAGCGCAGTACGGCGCGGTACATCCCGCATCGAATAAACACAGCGATGGTGATCACCAGCGTCACCAACAGGCTGGCTATTTCCGAAAGGCCAACATGGAAGGTGTAAGTGCCCAGACGAAAGGCGACCGCCAGATAGAGTGAGAAGATAATCGCGGCAACATCATACAGAACGGTAACGATACGTTTGTTTTTTCTTGGCGCGTTAAGCAATGCATGAATGGGGTTAAACATCTAAAGCCTGGATGTCAGATGATGAAATTGGGTTTTGTTGTTACTATTCACAACCATTGTAGACACCCCTTTTTTTATTAGCTAGCGGGAAGTATAGCCCCTCATAGTGTGAGGTTAATATGTATACGATGGCGTCCGCTATCTTACGAGTGTCGGCCTTGGAAAGGTAATACATTTTGAAACTATTAGTGACGGGTAGTAGTGGGTTTATTGGACGCCGCGTTGTTGAATTGGCCAAAGCTCAGGGAATATCGTGCCTCACCCATCGCAGCGAGAAGCAGGGCGCTGCGTATCAGGAGGGCGTCGTCTACAAAAACTTGTCGGCCAGCGCAAACTGGCGTGAGACGCTTGATGGCGTCGATACCGTCATCCACTGCGCGGCTCGCGTGCACCAGATGCAAGACGCGCAGCGCGATTCACTGTCGCTGTACCGCGAGACCAACGTGGCCGGGACGTTAACGCTGGCCCGCCAGGCAGCGGAGGCCGGGGTGAAGCGTTTCGTGTTTCTCAGCTCCATCAAGGTCAACGGGGAAATAAGCCCACCCGATCATCCTTTCACGCCCCAAGTCATGCGGCCTCCACAAGATCCCTATGGCCTGAGTAAATATGAAGCCGAGCTGGGCCTGTGGCAGATCGCCCAAGAGACTGGGCTAGAAGTGACGGTGATTCGGCCGCCGCTGGTTTACGGCCCTGGCGTTAAAGCCAACTTCCGTACGATGATGAATTGGATCCGCAAAGGTTTACCCTTGCCGCTCGCCGCTGTGAAGAACAAACGCAGCTTGGTTTTTGTCGATAATCTGGCGGACCTTATCTTGCTTTGCGCCCATCATCCGCAAGCCCCGGGCGAAACGTTTTTGGTATCGGACGGTCATGATGTGTCTACCGCAGAGCTGCTTACTGATATGGCGACGGCGTTGGGCGTCGCCAGCAGAATTTGGCCGATGCCGCCGCGCTGTCTGTTATGGGCGGCGAAGGCGCTGGGCAAAGCGCCCGTCGCGGAGCGATTATTGGGATCCCTGCAGGTCGATATTTCTCACACATGCGATCGTCTGGCGTGGCGGCCCGTTGTGGCTTATCCTCAGGCGCTTTCGCTGACTGCCAGCGCCTATCAGGCTGAGCGCGACCTGACGGACAACGCCTGATTTAACCGATAAAAATCAAGGTTTAATACACATGATGTATCGTTTTTTAGATATCACGCTCGCGTTGATTGGGCTTTTTTGTTTATGGCCCGTGATGGGGGTTATTTATCTCATTGGGCTGTTCGATACCGGCTCGCCGGTGTTCATTCAGCAGCGGGTAGGGCGTCACCAACGGCCTTTCAAACTCATTAAATTCCGCACGATGGCGGTTGCGACCGAGTCGGTGGCGACTCATTTGGCCAATCGCCATGCGGTGACCCCGCTGGGCGCTTTTTTGCGTAAAACCAAGCTGGACGAGCTGCCGCAGTTGATCAATGTGGCTCGGGGCGATATGAGTCTGGTGGGGCCGCGCCCCTGTCTGTTTAACCAGCTGGAACTGATTGAGGAACGTCAGGCTCGTGGCGTATTCGAGGTTCTGCCCGGCATTACGGGATTGGCGCAGATCAATGCCATCGACATGTCTACGCCGCAGAGGTTGGCGGAATGGGATCAGCGAATGATTCAGACTCTGACGGTGAAACGCTATTTTAGCTATCTGCTGCTTACGGTGGTGGGTAAAGGCGCGGGCGACCGCGTGCGCTGATATTGCCCTCCCGCGACCTGTCGACGGTCACGGGGGATTTTCCCCGGGCAGCCACTCCCTGGCCGCCAAAGGCTTACTTCACGTCTTCTAATGCCGTTTGGTCCACATAGGGCTTCATCAAGTTGTCCGCTTCGCGCTGGGCGGCATTGGCGGCCTCCTGCGGCGTCNCCTTCTCACTGTTCACCACGGCCGCCAGCTGGTTTTCCATGGCTTTTCGTACCGCCACCGTTTCGTAAGTGGCATACCACGGGTGGGCATAGGTCAACTGCTGCAACGCCGTTTCGGCACGGGGGTCTGCTGCCAGATAGGCCTTCATCTCCGGTGTCTCATACGCGGCTTTACGCGGAGAGAAGTAGCCCGTAAAGCGGCTCCAACTGCCGTTGACCTGCGGACTGACCAAATAGGTCAGGAACTGGTAGGCGGCCTTTTTCTGCGCTTCCGAGATGCCTTTGAAACTGACCAGGCTACCTCCGCCGATTGGCACCGCGCGCTGCAGGTGTGCCGGCAACATCGCCACGCCCAGTTCGAAATTCTGACTATTTTCCCGCATGAAACCGAGCGCGCCGGTGCTCAGCATCGCCATGCCCAGTTTGCCGGAGAAAAACGCCGCGCTGATCTGTTTGGAATTGAGTACGCCGGACGGCATCACCTTGTCGCGATAAATCAGGTTCTGCCAGAAGCGCAGCGCGCCGACCGTGGAGGGGGCGTTGTAATAGACCTCGCCCGGATAGTCCGGATTAAAGTACTGACCCCCGTTGGCGCGTGTCAGCGCCGAGAGTAGCCAGGCGCCGTAATCGTCGTTGGTGGAGGGCAGCATGATCCCCCACTGCCCTTTACTCGGGTCTGTCAGTTTCTGAGCGATCTCCCGCATCTCCTGCCAGGTCTGCGGCGGTTGTTTGATGCCGGCCTGGTCGAACAGGGTTTTGTTGTAATAGAGGATCGGCGTCGAGTTATGGAATGGAATGGCATAGGTGACGCCCATCACCTGAGCGTTCTGATGCATGGCGGGCCAGAACTCGCTGTGCAGGAATGCCGAGGCTTTTTGATCGCCGAATTTGAACAGCTCGTCCATTGGCAAAATTTCCTGTTTCAGCGCCAGATCGGTTGTGAAATTAGCCGACATGATGACCAGCGCGGGCGGCTGTCCGGCCTTGGCCGCCGCCTCCGCTTTGATTTTGGTGGTGTCGTAGTTGCCGGTGAAAATGCCGCGCACCTCAACTTCCTGTTGTGACTGGTTAAAGTCTCGGATGACGCGAGTCATCTCCATCGTCAGTTTGCCATCGACCGGCGCCGGAAACATGAAGTCGATATTTTGTTTGGCTAGCGCGCCGCCGGCGAATGACATCGCCAGTCCGAATGCCAGCAGTTTGAAACTACGCATGGGGGATCTCCTGGAATAGGTTATGACCGGTAGCCGCATTAAACAGATGAATATCCGTGGACTCGATGCCAAGACGCACAGGATCGCCGCGTTCGGGAACGTCGCCCCGATTTTTGCGGCAGTAGCGGAGCATTCCGATGGCGGTCTCAACGTGCAGCAGGTACTCGCCGCCCAGCAGCTCTCGCTGCGTGACGCGTCCAGCCAACTGAAACGTATGTATGCCCGGCTCGGGTTGATCGGTGAGGTGTTCTGGACGCACGCCGAAAACGATCTCGGGAATGTGAGCGGCGTGCGTGGGGAGCGTCAGCGTGTCTTCATCGAGCATGACGCTGCCGTTGCGACAGGAAATCCGGACCAGATTCATGGCGGGAGAGCCGATAAATCCGGCGACAAACACGTTAGCCGGATAAGCGTAGAGCTGCTCCGGAGTGCCGATCTGTTGCAACTCGCCGCAATCCATCACCGCAATACGATCGGCCATCGTCATCGCTTCGATCTGATCATGGGTGACATAGACCGTGGTGGTCTTTAACTGGCGGTGCAGCGCCATGATGCCGTCGCGAACATCGGTGCGCAGGCGAGCATCCAGATTCGACAGCGGCTCATCCATCAGAAACAGACGCGGGTGGCGCACGATAGCGCGCGCCATGGCGACCCGCTGACGTTGCCCGCCCGACAGTCTGCCCGGCTTCCGGTCCAGCACGGCTTCGAGCTGCAGCAGACGGACCGCTTCTTCCAGTCGCGCCTGACGTGTCGCCTTGGGTTCCCGCCGTATCCGCATGCCGAAGGTGATGTTGTCTTTGACCGTCAAATGCGGAAACAGCGCATAGTTCTGGAAAATCATGGCGAAATTACGCTCGCGCGGCGACGTGGCCGTGACATCTTCTCCTTCAAGCCAGATGTGGCCCTCGCTGGCGCTTTCCAGACCGGCCAGTAGCCGGAGCAGCGTGCTCTTCCCGCAGCCGGAGGGGCCGACCAACACCAGAAACTCGCCGGAAGCGATCTCTAAAGAGATCGACTTCAGCGCCGGTTTGCCCTCGAAACGTTTGCCGAGGTTCTGTAGTCGTATCAGGCTCATCACGCGTCGTCCACCGGGCAGCTAATGGCCGCGTTATACAGCCACGGTCCGGCGTAGTGCGACAGCGGATGCAGGTAGCTCACCAGCTGATTATCCACCAGGCGGTGCATCAGACAGGCTGCGGGGGACATATCATAATAAGGGAGCGCGTCTTCATGATGATAAGGCACCTGATGCACGGTCCCGGGAATGGTCGCGATAATCGCCTGACGATATTGGGTGAAGATCATGCAGTGGTTATGGCCGCAGAACACCCGTACGAGGGCAGGGAAACGCTCGATGAGCGCCAACAGGCGGTGCCCGTTTTCGCAGGCAATCTGATCCATTTGGGCAGAGCCCAGCGCCAGCGGCGGGTGATGCATGAAAATAGCCACGGGCTTGTCGTCGAGGCCGAGCTGCTGTTCCAGCCAGGTTAACGCCTCCTCCGTCAGCCATCCCTTAGACGAGCCAGCCTGGCTCGAGTCGATAAACAGCAGGCGCAGTGGGTAGTCGTCGATGGCGTAGCGGATATTCTGCGGATCGAAGCCGATCTGCGGACAGATGGCGTGCAGATACTCCTGAAAATAGGTTTTGTCATCGTGATTGCCGGGGATGAGATAGAGCGGGTAGTCCAGCGCCCCCAACGTCTGGCGCGCCATGCGATATTCCGCCGCCTGGCCGCAGTTGACGATGTCGCCGCTGACGATCACCGCATCGGGGCGTTCCTTCAGCGCATTGAGCTGGGAAACCACGTCCGCGTTGGCCGCGTTGACATCAATGAATCCATACAGTTTTTGTCCCTGATTACGAAAATGCGTATCTGAAATATGCGCTAACAGCATGAGTCACTCCGTTATTTTATTCCTGAGAAGCCGAAGCTTTTGAGGAACTGTTTTTGAAACAGGATAAAAGCCAGCATCAGCGGTAGGCAGACCATCAGCGTACCGGCGCCGACGGTGCCCCACTGACCGCCGGACTCCGCGCCCATCGCAAAGGACACCAGCCCGACCGTAAGGACCTGTTTGTCCGGATCGTTAAGCATCATCAGCGGCCACAGATACTCGTTCCAGTGGTAGGTCAGGCTGACGGTGGCAAAGGCCATCATGGAGGGCCAGGACATCGGCAGCAGGACGCGATAGACGACCTGCCACCAGCGGCAACCTTCCATCAGGGCGGCTTCTTCGATCTCTTTGGGAATATTCATAAACGCCTGGCGCATCAGGAAGACGCCGAAGGCTGAAGTGAAGTAGGGCATCATGACGCCGGTGATCGTGTTAAGCAGACCAAACTGCTGCAGCGTCATCATGTTCGGCACCATCATCATCACCGGCATGATCATTAACTGGACCAAAAACAGGATGAACAGCGTCTGTTTGCCGCGGAACTCGTGGCAGGCAAATACATAGCCCGCCGTGGTGATGGTCAGCAGTTGTACGAACAGTGTGCCGAAGGCGAAGAAGGCGGTATTGGCGTACAGGCGGATCCAGTCGGCGCTGTACCAGGCGTCGCGAAAGTTATCCAGCGTCAGCGGCCAACTGGGCAGCAGGGAAGCCATACCGGGGCCGAACGCGCTGGGGCTGAATGCCGCCGACAGCATCCAGATGAACGGCGCAATCCACAGCAGGGCGGCGCAGATGAGCAGCGCGCTCAGGGTGACGCGCCCGCTCTGGCGCCAGCGGAGCCAGGTTGAACGGGCGGCGGCTTCCGTCTGGTAGACGGGCGTTAACTCAACGCTCATAGTGCGCTCCTTTTTCCAAAACTTTCAGATTGATGAGCGAGAAGAGGAACAGGGCAAGCAGGGTGATAAATGTGGCGGCGGAGGCTTTGCCGAAATCATGGGTGTCCCACGCCAGATTCTGGATGTAATAGAGCAGTACGGTGGTGGCGTTATCCGGTCCCCCGTGCGTCATGACGGCGACGTGGTCTATCTGAGTGATGGCGTAAATGAGCGCGGTAGTGAGCACAAAGCTCAGCGTTGGGCGCAGCAGCGGCAGCGTGACGTTGAAGAACACCTGTACCGGCGATGCGCCTTCCATGACGGCGGCTTCACGCACGGATGCTGGAATGCCTTGCAGACCGGCCAAGAAGAACAGCATGTAGTAGCCCGCGAATTTCCAAATGCCGATCAGGCTCAGGGCCAGCAGCGCGCTATTGCTGCGTCCGAGATAGTTGTTGTTCATGGGACCGAAGATCTTGGCCAGATGATAGTCCAGCAGCCCCATTCCCGGCATGAAAATAAACAGCCACAGCGCGGCGGCGCTCACCATCGGAATAATCATCGGAAAGAAAAAGGCGGTGCGTAACCAGCGGTTCACCGCCGTGTTTTGCCACAACGCCAGCGCGAGCATCAACGCCAATATCACGCCAGGGATGACGGTTAGCAGGATGTACAACAGGTTGTTCCAGAGCGCGCGCCAGAACACGGGATCGTCCAGCAGTCGCGCAAAATTGCCTAGACCGACGAACGGCGCGTTATCGCCGGTCATACGGGTATCGAACAGGCTGTCGTATACCGAACGTAGCAAGGGAAAGTAGGTGAACAGAGCGAGAAACAGCAGTGAAGGCAACAGAATGAGCCAGGGCAACCAGTGACTGCGCATGTGAGGTTTTCCGTCGTCAGCGATGAAAATTGAGCGGTTATCCTGAGGGGGAAATGCTGCATCCGCATGGCGGAAAGATGACGGTTTGGTGACGAGGTCGTGACGTGACCGCCCGTATCGGCAGGCACAACGCCGGGTGAGTTCCCTTGGCGTATCTTACTCGGCGACTGCATCCTGCGAGACTGCCCCTGACGCCGCGCCGCAATATGAAAATAAAGAAAGTAGAACCCCGGGCGGTCTAGGTTGTCGAACCGGACAACAGCGCATGACGTTGGAAAGCAGCGGCTCATGTTGTCTAGACTCAACGTGTGATCTGAGTGGAAGTGAAAGGGAGATAACGCGATTTTGGCCTCAGGTGTTACGTAGGTTGCGGATTATTCTGATAGGAATGGGCGGCGCCATGTCAGTTCAGCATGTTACACTGCCCGCGGCAGTCGCAGGGCGTGTGCCATCTACGCGCGCATTCTCTTTCTAACAGTCGATATCCCTATCGTTTCAGGCTTTGTTATCGCGTTAAGTTGTGCGCCAGCGCGGACTATTTTCAGGTAATATAGTTTTACCATTAATTGTTGGCCTGCCTGGGGTCGATTGTTTCCTCTGCCATTACCATTCCGCTTTAGTCGGTTTTCCCGGCCTGCGTGGTAAGGAATTAACGGTTTTTTGTCATTTCTGGCATGGTTCGGCTGATAGCTGCTGTCATTCCAGCATGGCGTTACGAGATGATAGCAATGAGCACCACCAAAAAATTCACCAAAGATTTACTCCATCCCCGTTATTGGCTCGTCTGGTCTGGTCTGGCCCTCTTATATCTTCTGGTGCAGTTGCCGTATCCGCTGCTGATGTATACCGGACGCGGGCTGGGTAACGCGGCCCGTTTTTTCCTGAAACGCCGAGTCAGCATCGCCCGCCGCAACCTTGAACTGTGCTTTCCCACTATGTCGCCGCAAAAGCGTGAGGCGATCGTCAAAGAAAACTTCGCTTCACTGGGCATGGCGCTCATGGAAACCGGCATGGCCTGGTTTTGGTCCGATCGCCGCGTACGCGCCTGGTGCGAAGTCGTCGGGCTGGAGAATTTGCAGCAGGCAGGCAGCGAACAGCGGGGCGTTATGGTGATCGGCGTACATTTCATGTCGTTGGAGCTGGGCGGCAGGGCAATGGGATTATGCCGACCGATGATGGCGATGTACCGGCCTCACAACAATAAAGTGATGGAACTGGTGCAGACTTGGGGACGTTCCCGCTCCAATAAAGCCATGATCGATCGCAAAGATCTACGCGGCATGGTGCAGGCGCTGAAACGCGGCGAGGCGGTCTGGTTCGCGCCGGATCAAGACTACGGCCCGCGCGGCAGCGTATTCGCGCCGTTCTTCGCCGTCCCTCGGGCGGCGACCACCAGTGGAACGTTCACGATCAGCAAGCTGGCCAATCAGCCAGCGATGGTGACCACCATCTTGATCCGCAAACCGAAGTGCAAGGGCTATCAGCTGGTGATTCAACCCGAGTTAAAGGACTATCCACAAAACGACGAAACGCAGGCGGCGAGCTATATGAACCGCGTGATCGAGCAGGAGATCATGCGCGCGCCGGAACAGTATCTCTGGTTGCACCGGCGGTTCAAAACTCGACCGGTGGGAGAAGCGTCGCTTTACCTCTAAAGGCTTCCTCAATTTAAAGACGGGCAACCGCTCATGGCGGATTGCCCGTCTTTGATCATGAAGGAATGTCGGTGCAATAAATAAATAGTTTTTGAAATTGCCGCCCTAAAAACGGGATAATCGCAGGCTTACTTTACGGCAGCAAACGTTGTCCCGACGTTGTCGGGGCTTTAGGGGGCGTTTCTGTCGCGGGTGATGGCCCATGTTGTTTGTCTTAGGCAAGGGATAAACGGCGTGGCGTTAGCTGAATTTTGGCTCCGTTTCTGCTTCACCCCATCTCTGGCCGGTCACCTTGAGCGTGTCGTCCGGATTAGATGAACAGAGACTTAATAATAATGACTTAGCAAGGGATACCACCATGTCCAATTCTACTCGTCAGGCTGATGAGGCTGCCCGTCCTCGCGGCGCACTCGACGCTTTCTTCAAAATCGCTCAGCGAGGCAGCAGCGTACGTCAGGAAATACTGGCGGGTCTCACCACGTTTCTGGCGATGGTTTACTCGGTTATCGTTGTTCCCAGCATGTTGGGAAAAGCCGGCTTTCCGCCTGCGGCTGTATTTGTTTCGACCTGTCTGGTGGCGGGCTTCGGCTCTCTGCTGATGGGGCTGTGGGCCAATCTGCCGATGGCTATCGGCTGCGCAATCTCTCTGACCGCGTTCACGGCGTTCAGTCTGGTGCTGGGGCAGAACATCAGCGTGCCGGTTGCGCTGGGCGCCATTTTCATGATGGGCGTGCTGTTTACCATTATCTCCGCCACAGGGATCCGTTCCTGGATCCTGCGTAACCTGCCGCAAGGGGTAGCGCATGGCGCGGGTATCGGTATTGGTCTGTTCCTGTTGATCATCGCCGCTAACGGTATCGGTCTGGTGGTGAAAAACCCGGGCGCGGGCCTGCCGGTCGCAATGGGCGAGTTTACGGCATTTCCGGTCATGATGTCGCTGCTGGGGCTGGCGGCGACAATCGGTCTGGAAAAACGTCGTGTTCCCGGCGGCATTCTGATTGTGATTATCGCCATTTCCGCACTCGGCCTGATTTTTGATCCGAACGTGACCTACCACGGTTTGTTCGCATTGCCGAGCCTGAGCGATGCCTCCGGTCAGTCGTTGTTCTTCAATCTGGATATCAAAGGCGCGCTGCAGCCTATCGTCCTGCCGAGCGTGTTGGCGCTGGTCATGACGGCGGTATTCGATGCGACCGGGACAATCCGCGCGGTAGCGGGGCAGGCGAACCTGCTGGATAAAGACGGTCAGATTATCAGCGGCGGTCGTGCGCTGACGGCCGACTCTGTGAGCAGCATTTTCTCCAGCCTGATGGGGACCTCCCCTGCGGCGGTTTACATTGAATCCGCGGCCGGTACGGCGGCCGGAGGCCGCACGGGGCTGACGGCGACGGTGGTCGGCGTACTGTTCCTGTTGATGCTGTTCCTGTCTCCACTCTCTTATCTGGTGCCGAACTACGCCACCGCGCCTGCGCTGATGTATGTTGGCCTGCTGATGCTGAGCAACGTATCCAAGCTGGACTTCGACGATTTCGTCGACGCGATGGCCGGTCTGGTCTGCGCCGTCTTTATCGTGCTGACGTGCAACATCGTGACCGGCATCATGCTCGGTTTTGGTTCGCTGGTACTGGGTCGGGTTTTCTCCGGCGAATGGCGCAAGCTGAATGTGGGCACGGTCATCATCGCGGTTGCGCTGGTGGTGTTCTACGCCGGCGGCTGGGCACTGTGATAGCGTCGCACAGACTGTCGTAGCCAGAGGGGAACGTTATCGTTCCCCTTTTTTGTAAACTCATTTCCGTTTTTTCTTTTTCGTTGCCTTTTCATCGCATTCCTTCTGTTATTATTTTCATAGGTCGATGACGACATTGCTCGAACGACGCTTAAGGTTAATTCCCTACGCGGCCCCGCCAGAAACATGTCACGTCAATTCACCGGTGTTAGCGCGTTGATCGGTTACAGCAAGAACTAAGGAAAGCATGGAAATATTTTTCACCATCTTGATTATGACGCTGGTGGTTTCTTTGTCCGGCGTTATCACACGTATTCTGCCCTTCCAGATACCGTTGCCATTGATGCAGATTGGCCTGGGGGCGGTAATGGCCTGGCCTAAGTTCGGTTTACACGTCGACTTCAATCCTGAACTGTTCATGGTGTTGTTCATCCCGCCGCTGTTGTTCGCCGACGGCTGGAAGACGCCGACGAGAGAGTTCCTTCGCCATATGCGAGAGATCCTCGGGTTGGCTTTGCTGCTCGTGATTATCACCGTTGTCGGAATGGGATATCTCATTCATTGGATGGTGCCGGATATGCCGCTGGTGGCTGCATTCGCGCTGGCCGCGGTGTTGTCGCCGACGGATGCGGTGGCGTTGTCGGGCATCGTCGGCGAAGATCGCATTCCGAAAAAACTGATGGGGATCCTGCAGGGCGAAGCGTTGATGAACGATGCGTCCGGTCTGGTATCGCTGAAATTCGCCATCGCTATCGCCATGGGTACGATGGTCTTTACCGTGCATGGCGCCACGCTGGAATTTCTGCAGGTGGCTCTTGGCGGCCTGCTGGCGGGGATCGCCATTACCTGGGTCTACAGTAAATCGCTCGGGTTGATCAGCCGTTGGAGCGATGACGACGCCGCAACGCAAATCGTCCTGCTGCTCCTGCTGCCGTTCGCCGCTTATCTGATTGCGGAACACTTGGGCGTGTCGGGAATTTTGGCGGCAGTCGCGTCGGGGATGACGATCAGCCGCTCGGGCATGATGCGCAGCGCGCCGTTAAACATGCGCCTGCGGGCCAACAGCGTCTGGTCCATGTTGGAGTTTGTGTTTAACGGCATGGTGTTTCTGATGCTGGGTCTACAGTTGCCGAGCGTGCTGGAAGAGTCGATCGTTCAGGCGCAGAGAGACCCGACGATTGAGACCTGGATGCTGTTTACCGATATCGCCATCATCTACTGCGCGCTGCTGCTTCTGCGTTTCTGCTGGGTATGGCTGATGAAACATTACAGTATCCACATTCAGAACAAGCGCCCGATGGTGTTCGCGGAGTACTCCTCGCGCGAGCTGTGGATCGTCTCTTTTGCCGGGGTGCGTGGCGCCATCACGCTGGCGGGCGTGTTGTCCATCCCGCTGTTGCTGAGCGACGGCAGTGATTTCCCCTCCCGTTATCAATTGGTCTTTATCGCGACCGGCGTCATCCTGTTTTCATTGATGTGCGGGGTGATTGCGTTGCCGCTGTTGCTTAAAGGCATTGTAATGACGGACAAAAGCTCGCATAAAAAAGAGGAACGACTGGCCCGCACCGCCATGGCCAAAGTCGCCATCGATAGCCTGCTGAAAATGCAGGAGCGTTTGGCGGCCGATCGTGAGGATAATATCGATGAACAGGTGCTGAATGAGGTCTGCGCGCAGGTCATCGGGATGCTGCGTCGACGTGTGACCGGCAATGATGAGCTGGAAGCGAGTATTGCGATTGAGAACCTGGAACGCCGTTTCCGACTGGCCGCCGTCAACGCGGAACGCGCCGAACTTTATCACCTGCGTGCGACGCAACAGATCAGTAATGAAACGCTGCAAAAGATGCTGCGCGAGCTGGATCTGCTGGAAGCGGTGCTGATCGAAAAGGTCTAGATCAGGCTATGCCCCGTGGCTCCATACTGGTGCTGCGGGGCATTCTCATCAGAGCGGCGCATCTGGGGCCGGTTTTTCCTCTAGCAGCTGAGCGATGACGCCAGGATTGGCCAGCGTCGAGGTGTCTCCCAGATTATCACCCTCCCCAGCGGCAATTTTTCGCAGGATCCGACGCATGATCTTGCCGGAACGCGTCTTAGGCAGGGCCTCCGCCCAGTGTAAAATGTCGGGAGTGGCAATCGCGCCGATCTCTTTACGCACCCACGCACGCACCTCCTCATGCAGTTCCTCCGTCGGTTTTTCTCCGTGGTTCAGCATGATGTAGGCATAGATGGCCTGTCCTTTCACGCTGTGTCCCACCCCTACGACGGCGGCTTCGGCAATTTTGGGATGAGAAACCAACGCGGATTCGATCTCCGCCGTCCCCAGCCGATGACCGGACACATTCAACACATCATCCACGCGGCCGGTGATCCAGTAATAACCGTCTTCATCGCGACGTGCGCCGTCGCCGCTGAAGTAGCGTCCTTTGAAGGTTGAAAAGTAGGTGTCCTCAAAACGAGAGTGATCGCCGAAAAGGGTGCGAGCCTGCCCCGGCCAGGCGTCGGTGATGACCAGATTGCCTTCGCATTCTCCCTCCAACAGCTGGCCTTCGCCATCGACCAATGCGGGTTTGACGCCGAAGAAAGGCAGCGTGGCCGCGCCGGGTTTGAGATCGATGGCACCCGGCAACGGGGTGATCATGATGCCGCCAGTCTCCGTCTGCCACCAGGTATCAACGACCGGACAGCTGCCGTTGCCGATCTTATGGTAATACCATTCCCAGGCTTCAGGATTGATGGGTTCGCCCACGGATCCGATGAGCTTTAACGATCGACGCGTTGATCCCTGAATCGCCTTATCGCCATCCGCCATGAGCGCGCGAATGGCCGTGGGGGCGGTATACAGAATATTGACCTGGTGCCTGTCTATGATTTGTCCCAAACGGCTGGCGTCCGGCCAGTTGGGAATACCTTCGAACATCAGCGAGGTTGCGCCACAGGCCAGCGGTCCATACACCAGATAACTGTGACCGGTGATCCATCCGACGTCGGCGGTACACCAGTAAATATCGCCGGGATGGTAGTCAAACACGTATTGGAAGGTGAGGGCCGCGTAAACCAGATAGCCGCCGCTGGTGTGCAGCACGCCTTTGGGCGTGCCGGTTGAACCGGAAGTGTAAAGAATAAACAGTGGATCTTCGGCTTGCTGTTCTACCGGCGGACAACGATCGTCCGCCTGTTCCATCAATGAGTGCCACCAGCAATCGCGATCCGCTTCCCATACCACGTCATTGCCGGTGTGCCGAAACACGATCACGCGTTCTACCTGACTGAGTCGCGGGTTCTTCAACGCGTCGGTCACGTTTTGTTTGAGGGGGATCGTTTTACCGGCTCGCTGGCCTTCATCCGCCGTGATCACCATTCGGCTACCGGAGTCGAGCAGTCGGCCAGCGATGGACTCCGGTGAGAAGCCGCCGAAAATGACGGAGTGAATCGCCCCGATGCGGGCGCACGCCAGCATGGCGATTGCCGCTTCCGGCACCATCGGCATATAAAGAGTGATGACATCGCCTTTACCCATCCCTTGAGCTTTCAACACGTTGGCAAATCGGCAGACCGCCAGATGGAGTTCACGATAGGTCAGAGACCGGGTGCGTTGCCCATCATCACTCTCCCAGAGAATAGCGTTTTGGTCGGCGGCATGTGGCAGATGGCGATCCAGACAGTTGGCCGACACGTTTAGCGTGCCGTCTTCAAACCAGCGAATATCGATATTACCCGGAGAAAATGAGGTTTTTTTAACCGACTGGTAGGGTTTGATCCAATCGACTATCCTTCCTTGCTGACGCCAAAAAGTATCCGGATCGTCAATGGACTCCTGATAAAGCAGCCGGTAGCGCTCGGCGGTGATCAGCGCCTTATCCGCGATGGCGGCGGAGACCGGATAGGGTTTGTGCTGGCTCATCGTGCATCTCCTTTTCATGTGTGTTAACAATATGTCAACAAAAGGTTAAATGCATTTTGAGGAGCAAGTTTGTTTGGTTTTTGCGCGGACGATCACGGATTACTCAAGTAGGGGTAATGTTTCCAGATGGAAAAATAGATCGCTGACAATGGAAAATACGAAGTCTAAAAGGCGTTAAAAATAGTGACCAATATCACACTTAATTGAATACACAGATGATTTTTTACCTCCTGTAATTAAAAAGCTACATTGCCTAACAATCATTGATTTAAACTATTCTTAACAAGAATTTGATCGGTGTATGCGATCAAATGGCGTAAAGATCGCGCTTATTTGGCCGATTACATCTCAACGAATTGAGGTATAGTGCCGCAGTCTTGATTTATGAATGATTCGAGTTAACGTTATGTGACGCATATTTTATGCGTTGGATAGGGGCCTATAGATTAGGTTACGTCGATGATCACGACAGCTATATTCAATTCGCTTTAGTAAGAAACCTATGAGTATTCTTTTGAGGAATAGCTCACAAACTATTTGTTAATTCATTATAAATAAGCAAAAAGAATCAATGCGTGAATTGTAGCGGCAATTCTACATAATTCAGAGAGTTGATGCTATTTATGGCACGGTTTGTTTTTCCATCTGTCGGAAAGTTTTCCGACGGATTGAGGATTGCCATCATCGGGGGGGACCCTCTTTGTCTGGTCGAACTGATGCCTGGCTTTACCATTTTCTATACAGCTTGATATAGAGCAGAGGAAACAATGAGTCTGATATTTGGGCGAAATGACATCATCGGCATATTGAGTACACCGATTCATAATGACCGCCGGGCGGTTGCCATCATTGACGAAAAATGCAAGGTTCTCTGCGCCAATTCTGCATTTAACGCCCATTTTGGGCTGCGCCCGAACGCCAGAAAACCGGCATCTATTGATGAGATACTGCCTATCAATGTGAGGTTTGCTTTCCAGGACTTCATCGCCGACAAGCATATGCTGAGCACTCATGTCAGCTGCGACCTGCTTGCGGACGGTTTTATGAAAAAACCGATAAGCACACTGACTTTTTCCAAGTTAAATGTCGAAAGCCGAGTGTTGTCGCTGATCATCCTTAATCACGGCGGTGTGTTCCTGAAGCCGGGTCTGGCTTCCTGAATCTCTTGGTCTTTCTCGTGGGAACGACAGATATACGTCTTGTATCGCTGTCGTCCGCCCTTTGAGAATTTTATACCTAAGTTTTATGAATCTATTATTCATAATTAGAGAACTTAATAAGTCAGCGATGGGAATTGACGGCCCGGTTTCTACACTCGCTCATGCCGTATTTCATAAATAATATTGAATTATTACTTATGTCCTCATTTTTTGCTCGTTTACGTAGTGAATAATATTCGCTGAGCTCATCTCATCACGGTTTCTCTTTTATTCATTATGTTAGCGGCGTCATGCCCGGCCCTCTGAGTCAAACCAAATATCACGCCGAAATTCCTTCCCGTTATTAAAACTATTCGTTATTAGAACTATTACAACGATGGCACGCCTAACCGTCATTTGATATTTCAATGAACCGGGCGCTTTTGAATAACCAATAACCCTAATATTGCCATTGGTATTAATTATCATAATGGCTTAATTAGACACGTTATCCGTTCAGGGAATAAGACCATCACATCGATTCGGCTCAGGCGTCTGTCGCGTGGGTGATGTTGACCGTCTCAAGCGAAGGCGGATGCATGATCCGCGGTAAATTGCTGCTGGCGTTTCCGAGGTAAAACGCTAAGAATAATTGCAGAAAAAGCATTTCATTGTCAGAACATCACGCTTTCTGCGGGGTTCGCCATGTCAGGGAACAGGGGAAGGCGATGCTTTGACGCAGCATTACGGACACAGGATGCCATTATGCAGTTGTTGAATTTGAAACAGGCCCGATTGTTAAGTTTTGTCTTTGTCATGGGAGGATTGCTGCTGTTGATTCAGCTGCGTTTACTGGCTTGTTTTATCGCCGGTTTTCTGGTGTACGAAATCATCAATCTGCTGACGCCCCATTTTCAGAAGGTCATTAGCGGCAAACGTGCTCGCCTGGCCGTCGTCGCCGTGATTAGCGCTCTGGTCGTCAGTCTGCTGAGCGTCATGTTCGCCGCGTTGGCGGGGTTATTGATGCAGGAGATGAGGGACACCCGCATTTTCAATGCGCGTATCGCCTTCATACTGGGTGACGTGCAGTCCCAAATCATGACCTTTTTGCCGGGCTACCTGCCGGTGAGCGTCGAAGAGTTGCAGCAGGAGATCATCCAGTGGCTACAGCAGCATGTGGCGATTTTGCAGAACCTAGGCAAAAGCTTCCTGCACGGTTTCGTTACGATGCTCATCGGCATGATCTTAGGGGCGATCATTTCGCTATATAACGTCGATCATCGCGTGGACAAGCCGTTGCTCAAAATGGAGCTGCTGAATCGTATCGCTTTGCTGTCGGCCTCATTCCGCAACATTGTCTTCGCGCAGGTGAAAATCTCGCTGGTGAACACGATCCTGTCCGCCATTTTTATACTGGGCATTATGCCGGCTTTCGGGATCCGCCTGCCGTTTTCAAAAACGCTGGTCGTGCTGACGTTCGTTTTTGGCCTGCTGCCGGTGGTCGGGAATTTGATCTCCAACGCGATGGTTTTCATCTCGGCACTGTCCATCTCGCTGCCGACGGCGCTGATCGCACTCCTCTATCTGATGTTGATCCACAAGCTGGAATATTTCCTTAATGCGCAGATCGTCGGGACAAGAATCAAAGCCCACGCCTGGGAGATTTTGTTGGCGATGCTGGTGTTTGAGGCTGCTTTTGGTTTATCCGGCGTGATCGCCGCGCCCATTTATTACGCCTATCTGAAAAGCGAGCTGAAGCAGGCTGCGCTGATCTAACTGTCGTCAGCGTTTGCCGTTCTTTGTCAGGGCCGATCTTTATGCTCGTCCCATCACAGACTGTTGTCTATCGCGCAAGTCGGGTCAGATTGGCGTACACGGAAAGCGTGAGAGGGGCGGGATGGAAATCGAAACAAGGGCGGCGAGCGCCGCCCTGTCGAAGAGCTTAAGACTGGCTTGGTGTCTCTGATGGTGCTGTCGCGGTGTCGGTTTCTTCCGGCGCTGCTGTGGCATCGGGCGTCGTCGTTTCCGGCTGTGCGGTATCAGACTGCGGCTGAGTTTCCGGTTGAGTGGTCTCCGGCGCAGCAGGCGTGTTCGCTTCCGGTGCGGGCTGCTGTACGGTCTGCGGCTCGACCGGCGCGGTATTCTGCGGCGCAGGGTCATTGGCCGGACCGTTAACCTTAAGCGGAATGCCGAGACGATCGTGAATCACCTGATTAACCGTACTTTCATTTACGCTGGCATCGGTCAGAATCTTGGTCACGGCAGGCGTCAGCGTCAGCGGCACCGGCGTGTCGGCGTTAAATTCTTCCACGGTGCGCGACAGCGGGTGGTGCACCTCGAGATAGCGGGATCCGTCAGGCTCCGTCGTGGCTTTTACCGGTTCATTGATGAACTGCACGCGCGTGCCGACCGGCACATGATCGAACAGGTATTTGATGTCGTCGGCGCGCAGACGCACGCAGCCGTGGCTGACACGCAGGCCTATGCCGAAGTTGGCATTGGTGCCGTGAATGGCATACAGGCGTCCGACATACAGCGCATACAGGCCCATTGGGTTGTCCGGACCGGCCGGGTAGACCGCAGGCAGCGTCTCGCCGCGTGCGGCGTATTCGGCATGCATCGCGGCGGTCGGCGTCCATGTTGGGCCATCTTTCTTCCGCTGTACCGAGGTGACCCAGTTAATCGGGGTATCTTTGCCTAATTCGCCGATGCCGATCGGCAGCACCACGACGGTATTTGTGCCTTTCGGGTAGTAATACAGACGCATTTCAGCGCTGTTGATCACAATGCCCTGACGCGGCGTATCCGGAAGGATCAGCTGCTGCGGGATGACGATATCGCTGCCGGGTTTAGGCAGGTAAACATCAATCCCCGGATTTGCTTCCATCATATTGCTCAGCCCCATCTGGAACTGGGCGGCAAAATGCTCTAGAGGCTGGGTGCTGTCGCTGGGGATAGTAAAGTGAATGTTTTCACCCACCAACCGACTTTTACCGGCAGGCAGAGGATAGACTACGGCCAGGGCTGCCTGGCTAAAGCTGGCAGCAGCCAAAACGAACGTCAGAATCGCACGAATACTCATGTTGGTATCTTAATTGAGTGTGAAGCCATACCGGCGGAAAATGGTTATTGGGGTCATTATTGACCTGTGCGCATTATATGGGCAGATCGACTTAATTGGGAAACAACATGTGTAACTAATCACACTTTTTGAAGCCCATCCGCGCGGTTTCTCATTTTTGGCATGGAAAAGTGCCGGAGACGTCTTCCTGACGGGGATACCGCTACGTTGGCCGCTGCTCATATCAGTCTGCGTCACCATAAAAAACGCCCTGCGCCGGAGTGACGGCGCAGGGCGTGGGCGTTGCCGCGGCGGCTATGACTCCTGAGTGTTCTTCTCGGCCTTGCCGGCCATCAGATTCAGGAAGTCATAGCGACGGCGCAGATCCAGCTCGGCTTCTTCATACAGCACGGCCGTTTCCTCCGGCATCTGCGTATTCAGGCGTCGGAACCGTTGCTCTTTAAGCAGCGTTTCGCTCAGGCTGGCGGACGGCGGACGAGAGTCCGTCATCAGCGCCGGTTTGCCTTCCGCGCTGCGGCGTGGGTCGAAGCGGTACAGCGGCCAGAAGCCGGTCGCCGTCAACTGACGCATCTGATCGTGACTGAACGCCAGGTCGTAGCCGTGCTCTTCACATGGGCTGTAGGCGATAATCAGTGATGGACCCGGCCAGGCTTCCGCTTCCTGAATCGCTTTCATCGTCTGGTTGAGCTGAGCGCCCAGCGAGATCTGCGCGACGTAAACGTGACCGTACATCATGACGTTGATGCCGAGATCTTTCCGCGCCTTGCGTTTGCCGTTCTCGCCAAACTTGGTCACTGCGCCCAGCGGCGTCGCTTTGGACTGCTGACCGCCGGTGTTGGAGTAGCACTGCGTATCCAGCACCAGAACGTTAACGTTTTCCGACAAGCTCATCACGTGGTCCAGACCGCCGTAGCCGATATCATAAGCCCAGCCATCGCCCCCAATCAGCCAGATAGATTTATCGACCAGATGATCGGCTTCTTCCGACAACTGACGCGCTTCATGGCTCGTCAGTGAAGCCAGCTGTTCGCGCAGTTGCTCGATCTGCTGACGACGATCGTCGGTTTTGATATTTTCTTCCAGCAGAGAGGCCACCAGTTCCGTCGGCAACTGAGGCGCTAGCTGGTTCAGCAGGCGCTGGGCGCGCTGACGATGATGATCCACGCTCAGGCGGAAGCCCAGACCAAACTCGGCGTTATCTTCGAACAACGAGTTGGCCCATGCCGGGCCGCGGCCGTTGGCATCGGTAGTCCACGGCGTCGTCGGCAGGTTGCCGCCGTAAATCGACGAACACCCGGTGGCGTTGGCGATCAGCAAACGGTCGCCGTACAGCTGGGTCAGTATCTTGATATAGGGCGTTTCGCCGCAGCCGGAGCAGGCGCCGGAGTATTCAAACAGCGGGGTAATCAGCTGAGACGTACGAATATCGATACGTTCCAGCTTGTTGCGGTCGATTTCCGGCAGATTCAGGAAGAAGTCGTAATGTGTCTTCTCTTCCTCGACGTGCTCCAGACGCGGCTTCATGTTGATTGCCTTGATCTCTGGATTCTGACGATCTTTCGCCGGGCACACTTCCACACACAGGTTACAGCCGGTGCAGTCCTCAGGCGCGACCTGCAATACGTATTTCTGGCCGCGCATGTCGCGGGCCTTCACGTCCAGCGACTGCAGCGACGCTGGCGCGGCATCCATTTCTTCCGCCGGTACGACTTTGGCACGGATGGCGGCGTGCGGGCAGGCGGCGACGCAATGGTTGCACTGGGTGCACAGGTCGGGTTTCCACAGCGGGATTTCTTCCGCGATGTTGCGCTTTTCCCAACGAGTGGTGCCCGTCGGCCAGGTGCCGTCCGGCGGCAGCGCGGAGACGGGCAGGGTATCGCCCAATCCGGCCAGCATGGCGGCGGTCACGGTCTTGACGAAGTCGGGCGCGGCGTCGGAGACGACCGGCGGGCGCTGCGGGCTGCCTGGGTTGACCGGTTCCAGTGGAACGGCGGCCAGCGCTTCCAGCGTGGCGTCCAGCGCGCGCCAGTTACGTTCCACCAGCTCCACACCCTTGCTGCCGTAGCTACTGTTGATGGCGGCGCGCAGTTTCTCCCGCGCATCTTCACCCGGCAAAATTTGCGACAGGTGGAAGAAGGCCATCTGCATGACGGTATTAATACGCGCACCCAGCTGGCAGTCACGCGCGATCTTGGCGGCGTTGATGCAGTAGACCCGCGCCTGACGTTGGTTTAACCCCGCCTGAACCTCCTGCGGCAGTCGATGCCACAGGTCTTCGCTGCTGTACGGCGTGTTAATCAGGAAGACCCCGCCCGGTTTCAGGCGTTCGACCATGCTGTATTTATCAATGAACTGCCACTGGTGACAGGCCACGAAGTCGGCCTGCTCGATCAGATACGCCGAGTTGATGGGCGTCGGGCCGACGCGCATGTGCGATACGGTCAGGCTGCCGGCTTTCTTCGAGTCATACACGAAGTAGCCTTGCACGAACATCGGCGTGGAATTACCGACGATTTTGATGGAGTTTTTGGTGGCGGAGACGGTGCCGTCGCTGCCCAAACCGTAGAACAGCGCTTCGTGCGACGCCTGCGTCGGCATCGGCAGGTCGGACAGCGGCAGAGACAAATGGGTTACATCGTCATAGATACCTACCGTGAAGCGTGGTCGCGGGTTGGCGAGCGCTAACTCTTTAAATACGGCCTCGACGCACTGCGGCGTAAATTCTTTGGATGACAGGCCGTAACGGCCGCCGATCACGCGGGGCATGAGTGGGCGCTCACCTCGTGAGAAAGCCTCGGCCACGGCGGTCATGACATCCAGATACAGCGGCTCCGCCAACGCGCCCGGCTCTTTGGTGCGGTCCAGTACAGCAATGTTCTGCGCGGTCTGCGGGATGACATCCAGCAGATGCTGGGCGGAGAACGGGCGGTACAAACGCACTTTCACCACACCGACTTTTTCGCCACGGGTCAGCAGCGTATCAATGACTTCTTCGCTGGTGCCGACGCCGGACCCCATCAGGATAATGATGCGGGTCGCTTCCGGATGTCCATAGTACTCAAAAGGGTGGTACTGACGACCGGTCGCGGCGGCGAAGTCGTTCATGGCCTGTTCAACATGCTGATAGGCATCGTTGTACCAGGTATTGGTGGCTTCGCGCGCCTGGAAGAAGGTATCCGGGTTGGACGCGGTCCCGCGAATGACGGGACGTTCTGGTGTGAGCGCTCGCTCACGATGCTCATCAATCGACTTCTGCGGCAGCAACTGCAGAATGTGTTCATCGCTGAGCGGCTCGATCTTATTGATTTCGTGCGAAGTGCGGAAACCATCAAAGAAATGAATAAAAGGCAAGCGGCTGTTCAGACTGGCCATCTGAGAGATCAGCGCGAAGTCCTGCGCTTCTTGAACGTTGCTGGCGCACAGCATGGCGCAGCCGGTTTGACGTACGGCCATCACATCCGAATGGTCGCAGAAAATGGACAACGCGTGAGTGGCTACGGTACGGGCGGCCACGTGCAGGACGAAGGGCGTCAGTTGCCCAGCCAGTTTGTACAGCGTCGGGATCATCAACAACAGTCCCTGCGACGATGTAAACGAGGTCGCCAGGGCCCCGGTTTGCAGCGCGCCGTGCACGGTCGCGATGGCGCCGGCTTCCGACTGCATTTCCATCACGCGCGGCGTGTCTCCCCACAGGTTGCGGCGGCCTTCGCTGGACCAGGCTGCGGCCTGCTCCGCCATGGTCGAACTGGGCGTAATGGGGTAAATGGCGATAACTTCATTAGCTCGCCAGGCCACGGATGCGACTGCGTTATTACCGTCGGTGGTGATCATGACTTAACCTTCAATTGCTGAGCGAATTACCTTATGGGGCGGGTTTTATCACCGCTGGGACTGATCGTTATACAGCCGTTTGTGCGCGGAGTTGTCTTAAATATCTGTTCACTTCAAGCTGCAGCCAATATGTGGCAATTTTGTTACAGCAAGACGAATCGTTTTTCGATCATAACAGGTCCGGCAAAAACGTTCATCCTTGCGACGAATATGGGAACTGTTTTTTCCTGCGCCGCCACTGAATCCTCATCACCCCGTTCATTTCTGCGGGGACCGCGCGTAAGGTGGGCGTTATGACGAAAGAAAAGCGGCAACAGCCGATCATTGACACACCGCGTCTGGCGCTGCGACCGCTGCGGGATTCCGACGCTGAAGCGTTGTTCGCACTGCTGGAAAGCGACCCGCGCATTGCCGCTATGGCCGTGCATATTCCTTATCCCTGTCCGCAGTCCCGGATCTCATCGTGGATTGCTTCTCTACAGGATAACTGGCTAAGCGGAAAAAGCGTGACGTTCGCCCTGTGTCTGCGACAGGGAGGCGGGATCGTGGGCGCGATTTCGCTGTCGGCGCTGGATAGCCATTACCCGGAGGTTGGATACTGGTTGGGGACGGAGCATTGGGGGCGCGGCTATGGCACGGAAGCCTGTCTGGCGATATGTCAGTTCGCGTTTCAGCAACTCGGTTTGGACCGGCTGTATGGTTGCCACAAAGACGGCAATATCGCGTCAGGCAAAGTGCTGCTGAAAAGCGGATTTCAGCTACTGGGCAGTCAGAATCTGTATATCGCTGAGCTGCAGCGACATGAATGGGTCGCTTTTTATCTGAGAGTCGCCGCTAGGGAGACTGTGCTGGCGCAAGATGATGCGCTGGCGGGATAACTGACGCTTGATGCGTCGTGAATATCGAGGACAGGCGAAAGAAGGCGCGTTCGAGATAAATCTGGATATAGAAAGGAAGGCGAACCGGGCAAGACGTTCAGTCGCCTTGCCCGATGACAATGAGCGTCAGTCGCGTACTGAGCTTTGCAGAGCGTTGTCCTGCTTGTAGCGCTCCAGCGCCAGCTCAATCAACTGAGTAATCAATGCGGTATAGCCAATACCGCTCGCCTGCCAAAGCTTCGGATACATACTGATATTGGTGAAACCGGGCAGCGTGTTGACTTCGTTGATGACGATCTCGTCGTCCTTAGTCAGGAAGACATCGACCCGCGCCATCCCCTGACACTCCAGCGTCTGGAAAGCGCGCAACGCAACAGCGCGAATACGCTCATCGGTCACTTCCGGTAAGGGAGCCGGGATTGCGACGCCTGCGCCGTCTTCATCAATGTATTTGGTATCGTAAGAGTAGAACTCGTCGTGCAGTACGATTTCGCCGCATACGCTGGCCTGTGGAAAATCGTTGCCCAGTACGGCGCATTCGATTTCACGGCCGACAATCGCGGACTCTACCAGCACCTTGTGGTCATAGCTGAATGCCAGTTCGACCGCGCGTCGGAATGACGCTTCGTCTTTAACTTTGCTGACGCCGACGGAAGATCCCTGATTGGCCGGTTTGATAAACAAGGGCAGGCCGAGTTTGGCGGTGATCGTTGTGAAATCGAACCGACGACGGTTGGCGCGGGTGAGCGTCACAAACGGTGCGACCAGCAGCCCGGCGTCTCGTAACAGTCGCTTGGTGACATCTTTATCCATGCTGACCGCTGAGCCCAGTACGCTGCTGCCGACGAACGGTATATTAGCCATCCGCAGCAGTCCCTGCAGAGAACCATCTTCGCCCAACGTGCCGTGAACGATCGGGAAGATCACGTCGATCTGGGACAGGGCGTCTGCACTTTTCGTATCGATTAACTGGCGGTCGGCCCGGCCGGGGATCAGCGCAACATGCTGGCTTGAACGGTTAAGGGCTATCTTCGCCGGGTTTTCTGCATTCAGCAGATAATTGGAGGCATCATTAATGTGCCATTCGCCCTGCTTGTCGATACCCAGCAGAACGACGTCGAATCTATCCTTATCAATGGCTTCCACGATGTTTTTGGCGGACTGCAGCGAAACTTCGTGTTCTGCCGATTTACCACCGAACACGACGCCAACTCGAATCTTAGTCATATCACTCTTTCCGTTATGCGAGGTCTTTGCCCCAGCCTTAATCGATAGTTCTCACTAAAACAGCCAACGACACCGGGCGCAAGGGAATCATTCCGGGAAATTCGTTTTTACGTTGCAAGCGAAGAAACTATCGCCTAAGCGCCTAACTCCCCGCCAGTCCATCCC
Organism: Lonsdalea quercina subsp. quercina; assembly: GCF_000688695.1. GTDB lineage: Bacteria > Pseudomonadota > Gammaproteobacteria > Enterobacterales > Enterobacteriaceae > Lonsdalea > Lonsdalea quercina_D. Next base: position 510,579 of record NZ_JIBQ01000005.1, read on the forward strand.
CCTCTCACGCGGGTAAACATGCCGTCACTGCTGACTTCTCCGGGCGATTTTCACCTCTTCGCCCAACTGCCAGACCACCATGGCGTAATGCGTGCTGTGGTTATAGCGGGTGATGGTGTAGAAGTTGGGTTGGCCGTACCAATACTGATAGCGATTCCCCATATCCAGACGCAATAGGCTGACGTCCTGGTTACCGATCAGCGGTTCGAGCGGCGACAAGCCGGCGGCCGACAGGGTTCTCATCGAGTAGCGGGTATTGAAGCCGGTGTCCAGACTCAACGCCTGACCATTAGCGGCGACGGCCACCTGCCCGTTGCGTACCCAGCCGTGAGCTTTAAAGTAGTTGGCGACGCTGCCGATGGCGTCGATGGGGTCCCAAAGATTGGGGATGCCATCGCCATTAAAATCTACCGCATAGCGCTTAAAGGCGGAGGGCATGAATTGCCCATATCCCATAGCGCCGGCGTAAGAACCCCGCAGCGTCAGCGGATCAAAACCATCTTCTCGCGCCATTAATAGAAATTGCTCCAGCTCGCCTTTGAAATAGGCGGCGCGGCGCGGATAGGCGAACGAGAGTGTCGCCAGCGCATCCAAAATACGGGTTTTACCCATGATGCGGCCCCAACGGGTTTCGACGCCGATAATCCCCACGATGATTTCCGGCGGCACGCCATAGGTCTGCCATGCTCGATTCAGGGCATCTTCGTATTGGTTCCAGAACATCACGCCATTTTGCACGTTGTCCGGCGTAATGAATTTCTTGCGATAATGCAGCCAGGCGCCGTTGGGGATATTGGAAGGCAGCGCGGTTGACGGGGNGGGCGCCTGTCGATCCATCAGCCGGATCACACCGTCCAGCCGTTGCGCCTGTCCAAGCACGCGGTGCAGGTTTTCGCGCTCGAATCCGTACTCTTTAACCATATGATCCACGAAGCGATCGACGTCTGGATTATTTGCGAAGTCTCCGCTCAGAAAGCCCGCTGACGAAGAGCGAAAAAAACCGCCAGACGGCTTCAGCGTAGTGTCTGAAGGGAGGGAAGAGGCTGGCTTGCTGCTACACGCTTGCAGCAGCACGATAAGGGGCAATAAAGCAACCAGACGACGCATCGGAAATCCATAAAATTTGGGTAAATTGGATGTTGGAATGTTAGCTCATCACGTTGAAAAACGGTTAGTGAAATGCGAATAGTTCGATTAATTATTCACTCGGTGGTTCGCTTCATTATTGCCACAGTCCAAACTTGACGAGCGCTGTGCTTGTCGGCTTTGAAAAGAGGAATGGGATAATGGTGGATGACCTGCAGATTGGTTGGATGTTGATGCGGTAATCTTGAGAAATGACCTTGGCCCAAAATCAATGCAGGCATAAACTAGAGATCTTTGTCTTTCTGAAGACTTCGAATGAATTCAGCCGGAGTCATGTCATTTAATGACGAATGCGTTCTCTCATGATTATATTCCCTGCGCCAGTTGTCGAGTTTGTCCTGTGCATCGTCCAGTGACAGAAACCAGTGAATGTTCAGGCATTCGTCCCGCAGACTACCGTTAAATGATTCGATAAACGGGTTATCTGTCGGTTTTCCGGGGCGGGAGAAGTCTAGGGTAACACCCTGATCGTACGCCCATTTATCCAGGTTTTTCGAAATAAACTCGCTGCCGTTATCCGTCTGAATACGTACCGGTAGGCGCTTATCCAGCACCCGCAGCGCCTCCATTACGCCGACCACATCTTCACCTTTCAGTGATTTCCCAGCATAGATCGCCAGGCACTCCCGACTAA
>NZ_JIBQ01000006.1 GCF_000688695.1 Lonsdalea quercina subsp. quercina
ATTAACGTTGGACAGGAACCCTTGGTCTTCCGGCGTGCGGGTTTTTTACCCGCATTATCGTTACTTATGTCAGCATTCGCACTTCTGATACCTCCAGCAACCCTCACAGGTCACCTTCGCAGGCTTACAGAACGCTCCCCTACCCAACAACACCTAAGTGTCGCTGCCGCAGCTTCGGTGCATGGTTTAGCCCCGTTACATCTTCCGCGCAGGCCGACTCGACCAGTGAGCTATTACGCTTTCTTTAAATGATGGCTGCTTCTAAGCCAACATCCTGGCTGTCTGGGCCTTCCCACATCGTTTCCCACTTAACCATGACTTTGGGACCTTAGCTGGCGGTCTGGGTTGTTTCCCTCTTCACGACGGACGTTAGCACCCGCCGTGTGTCTCCCGTGATAACATTCTTCGGTATTCGCAGTTTGCATCGAGTTGGTAAGCCGGGATGGCCCCCTAGTCGAAACAGTGCTCTACCCCCGAAGATGAGTTCACGAGGCGCTACCTAAATAGCTTTCGGGGAGAACCAGCTATCTCCCGGTTTGATTGGCCTTTCACCCCCAGCCACAAGTCATCCGCTAATTTTTCAACATTAGTCGGTTCGGTCCTCCAGTTAGTGTTACCCAACCTTCAACCTGCCCATGGCTAGATCACCGGGTTTCGGGTCTATACCCTGCAACTTAACGCCCAGTTAAGACTCGGTTTCCCTGCGGCTCCCCTATTCGGTTAACCTTGCTACAGAATATAAGTCGCTGACCCATTATACAAAAGGTACGCAGTCACCCTGATAAATCAAGGCTCCCACTGCTTGTACGTACACGGTTTCAGGTTCTATTTCACTCCCCTCGCCGGGGTTCTTTTCGCCTTTCCCTCACGGTACTGGTTCACTATCGGTCAGTCAGGAGTATTTAGCCTTGGAGGATGGNCCCCCCATATTCAGACAGGATAACACGTGTCCCGCCCTACTCATCGAACTCACAATCCATGCCTCTTCGTGTACGGGACTATCACCCTCTGTCGTGCGACTTTCCAGACGCTTCCACTAAGACACAAACTGATTCAGGTTCTGGGCTCCTCCCCGTTCGCTCGCCGCTACTAGGGGAATCTCGGTTGATTTCTTTTCCTCGGGGTACTGAGATGTTTCAGTTCCCCCGGTTCGCCTCGCAACACTATGTATTCATGTTGCGATAGTGCAACGGATTGCACTGGGTTTCCCCATTCGGGTATCGTCGGGTATAACGGTTCATATCACCTTGCCGACGCTTTTCGCAGATTAGCACGCCCTTCATCGCCTCTGACTGCCTAGGCATCCACCGTGTACGCTTAGTCACTTAACCTCACAACCCGAAGGTGTCTCGTAAGACACGCTTCACGCTGCGATTATTTGAGAGACTCTGACACAACCAAATCACATCTCAATACTGCACGGAGAGACATGTTCAGCTGCATCGTTTCAAATTTCAGCTTGTTCCAGATTGTTAAAGAGCAATATCTTAAACACGACTCGTTAAAGTCATCTTTAAGATATTCAGGTGATAATGCCTTTCACTCATTATCGGTATGGCGTCCCCAAGGGGATTCGAACCCCTGTTACCGCCGTGAAAGGGCGGTGTCCTAGGCCTCTAGACGATGGGGACACGAAATCCGACTCAGCCTTCCGGCTCAATCGTTCCGCATCAGCATGAGTCAGAGACTCATCATCAACAGGTGCGCTTTTGCTCTTGCTTTTTCATCAGACAATCTGTGTGAGCACTTCACTAGCACTTCACTTTGGTAAGGAGGTGATCCAACCGCAGGTTCCCCTACGGTTACCTTGTTACGACTTCACCCCAGTCATGAATCACAAAGTGGTAAGCGCCCTCCCGAAGGTTAAGCTACCTACTTCTTTTGCAACCCACTCCCATGGTGTGACGGGCGGTGTGTACAAGGCCCGGGAACGTATTCACCGTAGCATTCTGATCTACGATTACTAGCGATTCCGACTTCATGGAGTCGAGTTGCAGACTCCAATCCGGACTACGACGCACTTTATGAGGTCCGCTTACTCTCGCAAGTTCGCTTCTCTTTGTATGCGCCATTGTAGCACGTGTGTAGCCCTACTCGTAAGGGCCATGATGACTTGACGTCATCCCCACCTTCCTCCGGTTTATCACCGGCAGTCTCCTTTGAGTTCCCGACCGAATCGCTGGCAACAAAGGATAAGGGTTGCGCTCGTTGCGGGACTTAACCCAACATTTCACAACACGAGCTGACGACAGCCATGCAGCACCTGTCTCAGAGTTCCCGAAGGCACTAAAGCATCTCTGCTAAATTCTCTGGATGTCAAGAGTAGGTAAGGTTCTTCGCGTTGCATCGAATTAAACCACATGCTCCACCGCTTGTGCGGGCCCCCGTCAATTCATTTGAGTTTTAACCTTGCGGCCGTACTCCCCAGGCGGTCGACTTAACGCGTTAGCTCCGGAAGCCACAGTTCAAGACCGCAACCTCCAAGTCGACATCGTTTACAGCGTGGACTACCAGGGTATCTAATCCTGTTTGCTCCCCACGCTTTCGCACCTGAGCGTCAGTCTTTGTCCAGGGGGCCGCCTTCGCCACCGGTATTCCTCCAGATCTCTACGCATTTCACCGCTACACCTGGAATTCTACCCCCCTCTACAAGACTCTAGCTTGCCAGTTTCAAATGCAGTTCCCAAGTTAAGCTCGGGGATTTCACATCTGACTTAACAAACCGCCTGCGTGCGCTTTACGCCCAGTCATTCCGATTAACGCTTGCACCCTCCGTATTACCGCGGCTGCTGGCACGGAGTTAGCCGGTGCTTCTTCTGCGGGTAACGTCAATCAGCGAACGTATTAAGTTCACTGCCTTCCTCCCCGCTGAAAGTACTTTACAACCCGAAGGCCTTCTTCATACACGCGGCATGGCTGCATCAGGGTTTCCCCCATTGTGCAATATTCCCCACTGCTGCCTCCCGTAGGAGTCTGGACCGTGTCTCAGTTCCAGTGTGGCTGGTCATCCTCTCAGACCAGCTAGAGATCGTCGCCTAGGTGGGCCTTTACCCCGCCTACTAGCTAATCCCATCTGGGTTCATCCGATGGTGTGAGGCCCGAAGGTCCCCCACTTTGGTCTTGCGACGTTATGCGGTATTAGCTACCGTTTCCAGTAGTTATCCCCCTCCATCGGGCAGATCCCCAGACATTACTCACCCGTCCGCCGCTCGCCGGCAAGGAAGCAAGCTTCCTTCCGCTGCCGCTCGACTTGCATGTGTTAGGCCTGCCGCCAGCGTTCAATCTGAGCCATGATCAAACTCTTCAATTAAAAGCTTGATTTGCTAAGTTAATAGCGATGCTCAAAGAATTTACTGTTTATTCGTAATGAATTAACTGTTGTTCACTCTTCAAGACTTTTTCGTATCTAGTTGCGATAGTGTCTTGTGAGTGCCCACACAGATTGTCTGATTAAATTGTTAAAGAGCGTTTCGTTGCCGCCGTGGCGGCTAACGTGAGGCCGCGTATATTACGCTTACCTCATTCAGAGTCAACGACTTTCTTCGTTTTTCTCCGACTGTCACCGCGTTGCGTTGTCCGCTGTGCCGTGTCAGTGGGAGCGCATTATAGGGAGTTATTTCAGGCTGACAAGCGCTAAATGCAAAAAAATGGCCAACCGCTCACATTTAAACCAAAAGGTCAATTAACGGCGGTTTAAACCCCCGAAACGTACATTTAATCAACAAAAAAGCCCGGATATAAAAATATTCGGGCTTTCCCTAAGCGGATCAACATATCGCTACTGATGCGCGACGATAGACTCACCATCAACATCCAGGGTAATCGGCTTACCCGGAAGCAGCTTGCCTGACAATATTTGCTGCGCTAGCGGGTTTTCGATCAGTTGCTGTATGGCACGCTTCAATGGGCGAGCCCCATACACCGGATCGAACCCGATTTTACCCAGCATCTCCAACGCAGGTTCAGAAATCGTCACGCTATAGCCCCGTTCCTCCAGTCGCTGGTACAAACGCTGCAGCTGAATCTGGGCAATTGACGTAATGTGTTCCCGGCCTAACGGATGGAATACCACAACTTCATCAATACGGTTGATGAACTCAGGTCGGAAGTGGTGGCTAACGACATTCATGACCATATCGCGCATCTGGCTATAACTCATTTCGCCGAATCGTTCCTGAATAAGGTCCGATCCCAGATTGGACGTCATGATAACCACCGTGTTACGGAAATCCACCGTACGTCCCTGCCCGTCGGTCAAGCGGCCATCATCCAGCACCTGCAGCAAGATGTTAAACACATCAGGGTGCGCTTTCTCGACTTCATCCAGCAAAATGACGGAATAAGGACGGCGTCTCACCGCTTCCGTGAGGTAACCCCCTTCTTCATAACCGACATATCCCGGGGGCGCGCCCACCAGGCGGGATACCGAATGTTTTTCCATGAATTCGGACATATCGATACGCACCATCGCATCGTCGCTATCGAAGAGAAATTTCGCCAGCGTTTTGCACAGCTCGGTTTTCCCTACCCCTGTCGGCCCCAGGAAAAGGAACGAACCGATGGGACGATTAGGATCGGCCAGGCCGGCGCGGCTACGTCGGATTGAGTTCGCCACCGCTTCCACCGCTTCGTTCTGTCCTATCACGCGCTGATGCAGCTCATCTTCCATGCGCAGAAGTTTTTCGCGTTCGCCTTCCAGCATTCTCGATACTGGGATACCGGTTGAGCGCGCCAACACTTCGGCGATTTCGGTGTCCGTCACCTTATTACGCAGCAGACGCATGGTTTTACCTTCCGACTGCGTCGCCGCCGCCAGCTGTTTTTCCAGCTCCGGTATCTTCCCGTACTGCAATTCCGACATTTGACCCAAATCGCCCTGACGGCGCGCCTGCTCCAATTCGATCTTGGCTTGTTCCAGCGCGGCCTTGATGTTCTGGGTACCCGTCAGCGAGGCTTTTTCGGCCTTCCACTCTTCTTCCAGCTTTGAGTAGTCCCGCTCTTTCTCTTCCAGCTCGGTGTTCAAAATCTCCAGACGTTTGAGGCTGGCTTCATCAGACTCTTTCTTTAACGCCTGCTGTTCAAGCTTCAGTTGGATGATGCGTCGGTCCAAACGATCCAGCGCCTCAGGCTTCGAGTCGATTTGCATACGAATGCTGGATGCCGCCTCGTCGATCAGGTCAATCGCCTTGTCCGGCAGCTTACGGTCTGCGATATAGCGATGGGACAACGTCGCCGCGGCCACAATCGCCGGGTCCGTGATTTGAACATGATGATGCAGCTCATAACGCTCTTTCAGCCCACGCAGAATCGCGATGGTATCTTCCACCGTTGGTTCAGCCACAAATACTTTCTGGAAGCGACGCTCCAGCGCTGCGTCTTTCTCTATGTACTGGCGGTATTCGTCTAACGTGGTCGCCCCGACGCAGTGCAGCTCACCGCGCGCCAGCGCCGGCTTCAGCATATTACCCGCGTCCATAGCGCCGTCCGCTTTCCCTGCACCGACCATCGTATGCAGCTCATCGATAAACAGGATAACGCTGCCTTCCTGTTTCGATAGGTCGTTCAAGACGCCTTTCAGGCGCTCTTCGAATTCGCCGCGGAACTTGGCGCCAGCCACCAGCGATCCCATGTCCAGCGCCAGCACGCGTTTATTTTTCAACCCTTCAGGCACTTCTCCGTTGACGATACGCTGCGCCAACCCTTCGACAATAGCCGTTTTACCAACCCCAGGCTCACCGATGAGGACCGGATTGTTTTTAGTTCTGCGCTGCAGCACCTGAATCGTGCGGCGAATTTCTTCATCACGACCAATGACGGGGTCCAATTTGCCCTGCTCGGCACGTTCGGTTAAATCGATTGTGAATTTTTTCAATGCCTGGCGCTGATCTTCAGCCCCTTGTTCGTTCACGTTTTCTCCTCCACGGATTTGGTCAATCGCTTTGGTCACGCTCTCCATGTTGGCGCCGGCGTTCTTTAACAGATCCGTCAACGTGCTCCGCGCTTCCAACGCCGCCAGAACAAACAGTTCCGACGATATAAAGGTGTCACCCCTTTTCTGAGCCAGCTTGTCGCAAAGATTTAATGTCCGCACCAACTCATTGGATGGCTGTACATCGCCGCCCGTCCCTTCAACCTGCGGGAGACGGCTTAACGCCTGCTCAATTTCTTGTTTCAGATGAGCGACATTAACGCCAGCTGCGGTTAACAGCGGGCTGACCGTGCTTCCTTCCTGATTCAAAAGGGCACTCATTAAATGCAGTGGTTCGATAAATTGATTGTCTCGACCGAGAGCGAGAGATTGGGCATCAGCGAGGGCAAGCTGGAACTTGTTTGTAAGACGATCCAGACGCATAACTCCTCCGATTTATACTGATCAAATGTGCTACTGGAGATTAGATGAGGCCGAGCCCCAAATTTTCAAGATGATTTGTCAGTAATAATAGTAGGAATAATGTTCTACGCGCTGGACCGCCCTAATTCAAAAGGTTATATCAGCCAGATTAAACTTGCCATTCGACCGGTAACGCCGTCGCGGCGGTAGGAGAAGAAGTGTTGCGGACGGCTCACCGTGCAGTATTCGCCGCCGTAAATATGAGTGACGCCTGCTGCGCGCAGTCGCAGTCGGGCTAGCTGAAAGATGTCGGCCAGGTACTTATCGTCACGAGCGACAAACGAGCGCGCCGCAGCGGGATCGCTCGCCATGAACGCCTCTCGCACCTCAGCGCCGACTTCGAATTGCTGTGGCCCAATAGCGGGACCGAGCCACGCCATTATTTCCGATGGCGCCGCCCGGAAAGCCTGCAACGTCTGTTCCAGCACACCGGCCTGCAATCCTCGCCAACCCGCATGCGCCGCCGCAACCTCATTCCCTTGCAACGAACAAAACAGCACCGGCAAACAATCGGCCGTCATCACCGCACAGACCTTGCCTGGACGGGAGGTATAGACAGCATCCCCCGTCGTCCCGGGAAACGCGTCGTCAAGATTGACGACCTGAGTCCCATGCACCTGCTGAAGCCAATGCGGCTCAGCAGGGAGTTCGGCGTCTGCCACTAATCGACGGCGATTTTGCTCCACGCACGCAATGTCATCGCCCACGTGGTTGCCGAGATTAAGAGAAGCATAGGGTTCGCTGCTGCTTCCCCCGCTACGCGTGGTTGAACAGGAGCGGATGGACGCTGGCGCGGGCCAGTCGGGCTGAATCAGCATGTTTTCACCAGTCCAGTTGATCCTTGAACTCTTCGGTATCCGCTTTCAGTGCCGCAACTAAATCCACCATATCCTGCGGCAACGCTGCATGCCACTCCATCTGAATACCGGTGACGGGATGGTACAGTCTCAGCATGGTGGCGTGGAGCGCCTGACGATCGAAGCCGCGCAGCACACTAATGAATTCGTCGGAAGCGCCTTTCGGCGGACGGGGGCGACCGCCATAGAGCGGATCGCCGACCAGCGGATGTGCGATATGCGACATATGAACGCGAATCTGGTGGGTTCGCCCCGTTTCCAGACGAAGTCTGAGCCGGGTATGAGCACGGAAATGCTCCATAATCCGGTAATGCGTGACCGCCGGTTTGCCCATCGGATGCACGGCCATGTGCGTGCGTTTCGTAGGATGACGCGCAATAGGTTCTTCCACCATGCCGCCCGCCGTCATATTACCGATCGCCACAGCTTCATATTCACGCGTGATTTCTCGGGCCTGCAGCGATTCCACCAGCCGGGTCTGCGCCGGGACGGTTTTGGCGACCACCATCAGCCCGGTGGTGTCTTTATCCAGTCGATGAACGATGCCGGCGCGCGGCACATCGACAATCTCGGGATAATAATGAAGCAGCGCATTCAGCACGGTGCCGTCCGGATTGCCCGCGCCCGGATGAACGACCAAGCCTCGCGGCTTGTTGATGACCAGAATATCCTGATCTTCGTAGACGATATCCAGCGGGATCGCCTGAGGCTCCCAGCGGGCTTCCTCTTCGATCAACGCGTCGACGGCAATCGTTTCGCCTCCCAGCACCTTCTCTTTAGGTTTATCAATCACGGTGCCATTCACCTGCACGCGCTGGTCCAGAATCCACTCTTTTAAGCGAGAACGTGAATAATCAGGGAACAATTCTGCCAAAGCCTGATCTAAACGTTGTCCGAGTTGCGATTCGGCCACCGTTGCGGTGAGTTGTACTTGTTGTGCCATAGTATGCCGCTTCTTTTACGTTGGGTTTTAACGGCGATGCCGTATAAAATCATGTACCATTGTAGCTGGTCTTCATCGGGAGCTTAACGGACAGTTTCCCGTAAAAAACACTCTGAGGATAATCAAAACGTCATGACGCGTATGAAATATCTGGTGGCTGCTGCCACGTTGAGCCTGGTACTGGCGGGTTGTTCCAGCACCAAGGATGCGGTTCCAGACCGTCCACCTGCCGAGCTTTACGCCACCGCGCAGGAGAAATTGCAGGAGGGCAACTTTAAGGCAGCCATTACGCAGTTGGAAGCGTTGGATAACCGTTATCCATTCGGCCCTTATTCCCAGCAGGTTCAGCTTGACCTGATCTACGCCTACTATAAATCCGCCGAGTTACCGTTAGCTCAGGCATCCATCGACCGCTTCCTGCGTCTGAACCCCACGAGTCCCAATGTGGATTACGTGTTGTACATGCGCGGATTAACCAACATGGCGTTAGATGACAGTGCGTTGCAGGGTTTCTTCGGTGTAGATCGTTCAGACCGCGATCCGCAGTACGCCCGCGCCGCCTTCAAGGCATTCAGCCAACTGGCGGAGGGCTATCCTCGCAGCCTGTATGTGACCGATGCCGGCAAACGTCTGGCGTTTCTGAAAGAGCGTTTGGCGAAGTATGAACTTTCGGTCGCGCAATATTACACGAAACGCGGCGCGTATGTCGCGGTGGTTAATCGTGTTGAGCAGATGCTGAAAGACTACCCGGATACTCAGGCCACGCGTACGGCTCTGCCGCTGATGGAAAATGCTTATCGCCAGATGCAGTTGACCGGAGAGGCGGACAAAGTCGCGAAGCTGATCTCGGCTAATCAAGCCTGATCAAGCGCGTTAGAAAGGATTGCACAACGGCAGCTTAGGCTGCCTTTTTTACGTCCATTGCCCGTTGGGCAAAACAATGTCTGGCGGCAAATCCTGAAAATTTTGGCATAGCTCCCCCTTCACTGACAAGGCCTGCGGCCAGAATCCCAACACCCGCTCACAAATCACACGACCATTCTGATATATGACAAAAAAAAGACTTAAAACCCTGCCATTTTAGCCATCTCGGGGTATGCTGAAATTATCCAAGACGGACAAGGCAGAGAGGTAAACGTTTATGACTATCAACATTACCAGTAAGCAAATGGATATCACCCCGGCAATACGCAAACATGTCGAAGACCGTCTCACCAAGCTGGACAAGTGGCAAACCAGCCTAATCAATCCACACATTATCCTGTCGAAAGAGCCCAAAGGCTTTGTGGCTGACGCCACCATTGGCACACCAAACGGACCGCTGGTCGCAAGCGCAAAACATGAAGATATGTATACTGCGGTCAACGAACTTATCGCCAAGCTCGAACGGCAGTTGAACAAGGCTCAGCATAAAGGCGAAGCGCGTCGTGCAGACACGTGCCTTAAAGACATCGCGCCACTACCGACCCCGGAAGAGTAATTCCCGGCTTCCCAACCGTGATGTTGTTAACGCGTCGAAAGGCGCGTTTTTTATTGACAGGATGAAAAGGCAGTCGTTAACCTAGCCCCATCAACCGTCAGGATTTCATTAATGACACGCCACTCATTGTTCTTCGTCTTCTTCTTTTTCTTCCCCTGCTGGGGGGGCGCTTGGTCGTGTGAGTAAGAATACGAAGACGAACAAAAAGCCTCCTGAAAACAGGAGGCTTTTTTTTGTTCTGGACAGCAAACAGGGTAAAGCAAAATGACCGACAATCCATTATTGGCACTGCGCGACCGCATCAGCGCGCTGGATTTACAGCTGCTGGAGCTTCTGGCTCAACGACGAGAGCTGGCTCTGGACGTTGCCCGCGCTAAGCAAACAACGCATCGTCCTATCAGAGACAAAGAGCGTGAACGCGACCTGCTGGCGCGCCTGGTAGAAGCAGGCAAGAAGTATCAACTCGATGGTCACTACATCACCCGGCTGTTCCAGTTGATCATCGAGGACTCCGTACTGACCCAGCAGGCTCTGCTCCAACAGCACCTGAATCAAACCGGCGCACTCTCGGCTCGTGTGGCGTTCCTCGGCCCTAAAGGCTCCTATTCCCACCTGGCCGCACGTCAATATACCGCGCGTCACTTCGACCAGATCATCGAATGCGGCTGCCAGAAGTTTCAGGATATTTTCACCACGGTTGAGAATGGCCACGCAGATTACGGCGTTTTGCCAATCGAAAATACCAGCTCAGGATCGATTAACGACGTCTACGATCTGCTGCAACACACAGGACTGTCGATCGTGGGCGAACTTTCCAACCCGATCGACCACTGCGTGTTGGTGGCTACAGACACTCAGCTTGATCAGATCCAAACCGTTTATAGCCATCCTCAGCCTTTCCAGCAATGCAGCCATTACATCAATCGCTTCCCGCACTGGAAAATCGAATATTGCGAAAGCAGCGCCGCCGCGATGGCGAAAGTGGCCGAGCTGAACTCTCCTCACGCCGCTGCGCTGGGGAGTGAGGCCGGAGGTACGCTTTACAATCTGCAAGTGCTGGAGCACAACCTGGCAAACCAGACGCAAAACTACACCCGCTTCATCGTACTGGCTCGCAAGCAAATTGACGTTGCAGAACAGGTTCCAGCTAAAACCACGTTGATTATGGCGACCGGCCAGCAATCGGGCGCGTTGGTCGAAGCGCTGCAGGTTTTGCGGGATCAAGGCATTATCATGACCAAACTGGAGTCTCGTCCTATCCACGGCAACCCGTGGGAAGAGATGTTCTACATTGATGTCCAGGCAAACCTGCGCAGCAAGCCGATGCAGAAAGCCATCAATGAACTCACGGCGATCACTCGTTCGCTGAAAGTCCTCGGCTGCTACCCTAGCGAAAATGTCGTCCCGGTCGATTTGGGCGGTTAAACGCAAACGCCGCCATTTCCATAAGGAGATGGCGGCGCAAGTGTCTTACAGGTAAAGGGGTTAGCGAATATCGTTGGCCTGTCGCAACAATGTACGGCTTTCGCTCATAAACCGACGTGAATAGTCGCCGAACCAATGTTCCACTTTCTTAAAACTGTTGATGAACGCCGTTTTATCGCCATTCTCTAAAAGCGCAATCGCTTTGCCGAACCGCTCGTAATAACGCTTGATCAAAGCCAGGTTATTGCCGGATGACATGATGATGTCTGCGTAAAGCTGCGGGTCCTGAGCAAACAGCCGCCCCACCATCGCTAGCTCCAGGCGATAGATGGGCGATGACAACGCCAGCAATTGTTCGATCTGAACATTCTCTTCCGTCAGATGTAACCCGTACACAAACGTCGTGAAATGGCGTAACGCCTGGATGAAGGTCATGTTCTGATCGTGCTCGACCGCGCTAATGCGATGCAAACGCGCGCCCCAGACACGGATCTGTTCCAGCAGCCACTGATAGGCTTCCGGTTGGCGTCCATCGCAGTACACCACCACCTGCTTGGCCAGACTGCCGGTATCCGGACCGAACATCGGGTGCAGCCCCACAACCGGTCCCTGATGCACCGCCAGCATCGCCTGCAGCGGACCATTTTTAACCGACGCCAAATCCACCAGCAGGCAGTCCTCCGGCAGCGGCGGCAGTTGGGCAATCACCTGTTCGGTAAGATGAATCGGTACGCTGACGATCACCATCCCCGCATCCGCCAGCAGTTCGTTCGCCCGAGGCCAGTCCTCCTGTTCCAGGATTTTGACCTGGTAACCGGAAAGGGTCAGCATTTTATCGAACATGCGTCCCATCTGACCGCGACCGCCGATAATGACGACCGACCGCAGTGAAGGGTTCAACGTTTTGAACCCTTTGTCATTTTCGCTGGAATAGGATTCACGCATGACGCGCCGCAGCACATCTTCAATCAACGAGGGAGGAACCCCTAAGGCCTCGGCCTCCTTTCGACGAGAAGCCAGCATTTCCGCTTCCCGGTCTGGCGCGTAAATCGGTAATCCATAGTGACTTTTGACTTCGCCCACTTCTGCGACGAGTTTTAACCGCCGAGACAACAATGCCAATAGTGCCTTATCTACCTCGTCAATCTGATCACGTAACGCGGTCAGTTCAGCGGTCATCTACTCTTCTCCTTACTGATGGGTGCGTATCGCGCCAAGATCCTGGTGCACCGATCGCAATAATGATTCTGTCTTTTCCCAACTAATGCAGGCATCCGTGACAGACACACCGTAATGCATCTGAGAACGCGGCTGTTCGGAAGACTGGCTGCCTTCATTCAGGTGGCTTTCCAGCATCAGGCCGATGATGGAACGATTGCCGGCTTTGAGCTGCTCCACGGCAGACGCCACCACCAGCGGCTGGCGACGATAATCTTTGTTCGAATTTCCGTGGCTACAATCTATCATCAGCGCCGGTTTCAGTCCCGCATCACGCATCTGTTTTTCACATTCCGCCACGTCTTCCGCACTGTAGTTCGGCCTTTTTCCGCCGCGCAAGATGACATGTCCGTCCCTGTTCCCCTGCGTATGCAGCAAACAAACCTGACCACTTTGGTTGATCCCCATAAAGCGGTGCGCCATCGAGGCGGCCTTCATGGCATTGATGGCCGTGCCAAGGCTGCCATCCGTGCCATTCTTGAATCCAACCGGCATGGAAAGCCCGGATGCCATCTCACGGTGTGTCTGCGACTCCGTGGTTCTCGCACCGATTGCAGACCAGCTGAAAAGATCGCCCAGGTACTGCGGACTATTGGGATCCAGCGCTTCCGTCGCCAGAGGGAGGCCGATATTGACCAGCTTCAGCAGCAGATCGCGCGCAACATGCAGACCGGCTTCCATATCGCACGAACCGTCCATATGCGGATCGTTAATCAACCCTTTCCAGCCAACGGTGGTGCGGGGTTTTTCGAAGTAAACGCGCATGACGATATAGAGCCTGTCGCTCAGCTCTGCCGACAAAGACTGCAATCTGCGGGCATACTCCAGCGCGGCATCGGTGTCATGGATGGAACAAGGACCACACACAATCAGCAACCGATCATCCCGACCGTGGATAATATCCGCCACGGCTTGTCGTGAGCGAGAAATCGCCTGCTGAGCTTCGTCACTCAGGGGAAACTTCGCTTTTAATTCATCGGGAGTAATCAATATCTGTTCTTCAACGATATTGACGTTATTAAGCGCGTCTTTCTGCATGTTCATGGTCCTGTCCCTTATGCTGTGCCTGTGCGGTGATGATGGTGAATATCTATTTCGGGACACAGTATCACAAGGTGTAAATGTTTAAAACCACGCCATGTAAAGTTATTATTACCCTTATAAGCCACGTGATATTCAGGGTGGAATTTGTATACCCGCCCCGAAAAACGTCTGTCCGGTATTGGCATCTCGTCACTGAATAACACTGAATATGAGAGGCCTGCGGCCTAAACTTCTTGGCTTTGGATTACTTCCAAAAAAGATAAAATATTAATAAACTCAAAATATTAAAAACAAAACTCACAGAAAAAACGTTGTATTCGCCACCTAAAATATAAAACAGCGTTTCACCCTTTTCTCGTTGGATGAGCTGATCCTGCAAGACAATCATAAAGGGCATTAGACAATCTAAACTCGCAACGAGTGTAAACTTTTTATTACACTCAAAACATGAGTGCATCGTCCATCGATACACGTCTACTCTGCTAAGGCCGTCTAAATTTAGCGGAAGGCCGATGCCACTATTGCTAGATTTGATTTACGTGATTGCAGGGAGAGTACAGCCTCTACACCTCACGGCTTATGTCACGTCAGGTATTGATAAGCGAGGNTTTTTTCTTTCTCATGGTGAGCAATGGCTTTTTTGCGCAACAAAATGTCTGAGAATATCGAGATTAAGATGAAAACAAAGAACACCAGAAAGTATAAGTAGATGATGGAAAACCAAACCTTGTTGTAGCGAGTCTCATCGATTCTTTTTTGAATATCCTGCTGTGACTTTTCCATGCCAATGTTACCGCATACGGTCCTTACCAACGCGGGAGAAAGGTGCAAATCAAGTGAGATATCGTCATAGGATTGACTCCTACAGGTCGTAGGCGTGATTTCCCAAGGCTGCTGACCCACCACCCCCTTGGCTTTATCTAACGTTAACAAGAAGTTTTCCTTCCCTTCCACCGTCATCGTTAACGACGCCCAGTCGTGAGGAACACGGATGACGTAACGGCCCATGACATAGGTCATCACGCTGAACAGGCTGGCAAACAGGATGGATAAGATAACGGCGCCAAGGTAGTCGGCCCGACCCGGAGGCGTCAGCAACTTTTTTCTGGATTTAATGCCGCTCAGCCTGATCATCCAGGGTTTTACGTCCTCGATAAGTCCCCATGCTTCGCGATCTTCAGGAAGGGTTCTTAGCCATCGCCAAACGACTCTAACGCAAAGCGCCGCGGCGGCCGCGAAAGCCCCCCATAGCGGGCTCCCCAAAATAGCGTTGACTTGCTGCAGATCGTTCATGATTTCTCCTTAAATCGCTTACGTTCGTTGCTCCTCTCTTTAATGTAATGATTTTTAGATACAAAAAAAGGGGCGGCATAGAGGCCACCCCTTCATTCAAAACGACTTTCGGATGTCGCGAAAGCGCGTTCTTAGTTAAGACGCTCTTTGATACGAGCAGACTTACCAGCACGCTCACGCAGGTAGTACAGTTTCGCTTTACGTACGGCACCACGGCGTTTCACAGTAATGCTGTCCACTACTGGAGAATGCGTCTGGAATACACGTTCCACGCCTTCGCCGTTAGAAATCTTGCGAACAGTGAATGCAGAATGCAGACCGCGGTTACGAATAGCGATAACCACGCCCTCGAATGCCTGCAGACGTTTTTTAGAACCTTCAACGACCCATACCTTAACTTCCACGGAATCACCCGGACGGAATGAAGGTACGTCTTGCTTCATCTGCTCTTGTTCGATCTGTTTAATGATGTTGCTCATAATATGTCTCTTACCCTAGGTAAACTGATATATGGGTTCGCCCGGCGCTGCGCCGTCACGGCCCCCTAATACTCTTGTTGTGACTGATGTTCCCGTTGGAATTCAGCCAACAACGTTGTTTGCTCGTCAGTCAGAGCTAGGCTTTTCAGAAGTTCAGGTCTTCTAAGCCAGGTTCGGCCCAGCGACTGCTTCAAACGCCAGCGACGTATTTCAGCATGGTTGCCTGACAGTAAAACTGCCGGGACTTCCATCCCCGTCAACACTTCAGGCCGGGTGAAATGAGGGCAATCCAGCAATCCATCCGCAAAAGAGTCTTCTTCTGCGGAAGCTTCATGACCCAGCACGCCCGGGATAAACCGGGAAACAGAGTCAATCAGCGTCATTGCCGGCAGTTCGCCGCCGCTGAGCACATAATCACCGATAGACCACTCTTCGTCGACTTCGGTTTTGATTACGCGCTCGTCAATTCCCTCGTACCTTCCACAGACCAGAATCATCTTCTGATGTGTGGCAAGTTGACGTACGCCTTGCTGATCTAATTTGCGGCCCTGTGGTGACAGATAAATCACCCGAGCGCCTTCGCCTGCCGCTGCTTTAGCTGCATGAATCGCATCCCGCAAAGGTTGCACCATCATCAGCATCCCGGGACCGCCGCCATAAGGGCGATCGTCCACGGTGCGATGCCGGTCGTAGGTGAAGTCTCGCGGACTCCAATATTCTACGCTCAGCAGGCCATTTTTTACTGCCCGGCCAGTGACTCCATAATCAGTAATGGCGCGGAACATTTCTGGAAACAGGCTGATTACCCCAATCCACATAGCATCGTTCCACTCGTTACTGCTCGTTGTACGGAGATCAAAAACCAGGATCCCAATCTACTTCAATACGTTGAGTAGAGAGGTCAACATGCTTGATCACCTGCTCTGTCAGGAACGGAATTAACCGCTCCTTGACCCCGTAAGCATCTTTCAGGTTAGCTCTTACTACCATTACGTCGTTCGAACCGGTTTCCATCATATCGATGACTTTGCCCAGCCCGTAACCGTTAATGGTTACGACTTCACAGCCAATAAGATCTTTCCAGTAATAATCACCCTCATCCAGCTCAGGAAGCTGAGATACGTCGACAACAATCTCGCAATTGGTCAACAGATTCGCTGCATCCCGATCTTCAACATCTTTGATCTTGATGATCAGGTCCTGATTATGGTGCCTCCAGCTCTCTATTTCGATGAGCTGCAAGCCGCCTTTATTCCGGAGATACAAGGGCTGATAGTCAAAAATACTTTCGGCATCTTCGGTGGAGGAAAACACTCTGAGCCAACCTCTGATGCCATACGTCGACCCCATTTTCCCGAGGACTACCGGGTTTGTAGGGGCTTGAGGGCTAAGCTGCTTGCTCATTGTCACCACCGCAACAGGTTATGCTGCTTTTTTAGCGTCTTTGATCAGCGCAGATACGCGATCAGAAACGGTAGCGCCCTGGCCAACCCAGTGCTCGATACGATCTAGGTCCAGACGCAGTGCTTCGGCCTGACCGGTTGCGATCGGGTTGAAGAAACCTACACGCTCAATAAAACGACCGTCGCGCGCATTGCGGCTATCGGTCACGACGACTTGGTAGAACGGGCGTTTTTTAGCGCCGCCACGTGCCAAACGAATAGTTACCATAACATCCTCTTTAGTGAATAAAACAACCGGGCCCCATCGAGGAACGGGGCCCAGTGTCATATAAAAAGCCCGAAAATTTTACTCATTTTGGCGTAAAAAGCAATCTAAAGCGTGTTTCATCCCCGAATACTTTCTACGCCGCGGTAAAACATCAGACGTTAGCGCCCCGGAAAGCCCGGCGGCATCATACCTTTCATTCCGCGCATCATTTTCGCCATGCCGCCATTTTTCATCTTCTTCATCATGCGCTGCATGTCGTCAAACTGCTTCAGCAGCCGATTGACGTCTTGCACCTGCATGCCTGAACCCATAGCGATACGGCGTTTGCGCGATCCCTTGATAATTTCAGGTTTAGCGCGCTCTTTCTGCGTCATGGAATTGATGATGGCTTCCATACGCACCAGAACCTTGTCATCCATCTGTGACTTGACGTTATCCGGCAGTTGGCCCATCCCCGGCAGCTTGCTCATCATGCTGGCCATGCCGCCCATGTTGCGCATCTGCTTGAGCTGGTCAAGGAAGTCGGTCAGGTCGAACCCGTCGCCCTTTTTCAGCTTTTTCGCCAGCTTCTCAGCTTGGGTGCGGTCGACCTTGGTTTCCAGCTCTTCGATCAGGGACAGGACGTCCCCCATTCCCAGAATACGGGACGCGATACGATCCGGGTGGAACGGCTCCAGTGCCTCCGTCTTTTCACCGACGCCGAGGAATTTAATCGGCTTGCCGGTGATATGGCGGATAGACAGCGCCGCACCGCCACGGGCGTCACCGTCGATTTTAGTCAGGATCACACCGGTCAGCGGCAGCGCCTCATTAAACGCTTTCGCCGTGTTCGCCGCATCCTGCCCCGTCATGGCATCGACCACAAACAGAGTTTCCACGGGATTTAATGCCGCATGGACCTGCTTGATCTCATCCATCATCGCGTCATCAACGTGCAGTCGACCCGCGGTATCTACCAGCAGGACATCATAAAACTGCAGTTGGGCATGCTTTAACGCTTGATTGACGATATCGACCGGCTTTTGACCGGCGTCGGATGGGAAAAAGTCGACCCCAACCGTCTGCGCCAACGTTTCCAGCTGCTTGATCGCCGCAGGGCGATACACGTCCGCTGAAACCACCAGCACTTTTTTCTTCTGCTTCTCGCGCAGGAAATTACCCAGCTTACCGACGCTGGTCGTTTTACCCGCACCTTGCAAACCCGCCATCAGGACAACGGCGGGAGGCTGCGCCGCCAGATTCAGCTCGGCATTGACCTCGCCCATGGAGGCAACCAGTTCGTTCTGAACAATCTTGACGAACTCCTGCCCCGGCGTCAGGCTTTTATTCACCTCGTGGCCGACGGCCCGCTCCTTGACGCGATTGATGAAATCACGCACCACGGGCAGTGCCACATCGGCTTCAAGTAACGCCATGCGAACTTCACGCAGCGTCTCTTTAATATTCTCTTCAGTCAGTCGGCCTCGGCCGCTGATGTTGCGCAAAGTGCGCGATAGTCGATCGGTTAGATTTTCAAACATAGCTCTGCTCAACGTAAACTGGCCGCTATCGCGACGTGAACGGTGGGGATTATAACACGAAAGCGGCGGCAATCTCCGCGAGTGTTTACGGATAACAGGTTGGTGGGCCGTAATGACTAAGGCTATACTGGCCGTCCTTATTACTCTGTTGATATTAAATAATCTAACGCTATGTCTGTTTTCGCCATCGTGGCTTTAGCGGCCTATTCGCTCAGTCTGGGGCTGATTGTTCCCAGCCTGTTGAAAAAGAACAGCGCCTATCGTCGGTTGGCGGTAGCCTCTGCGGTGCTCGCGCTTGCCTGTCATGCCGTGGCGCTCTATCAACGCATCTTTGATGTCTACGCTGGGCAGAATCTGAGCCTGCTCAACATCGGCTCGCTGGTCAGTCTGATGATCTGTTCGGTCATGACCTTCGTCGCCACACGCAATCGCGGCTGGTTTCTGCTGCCCGTTGTCTATACTTTCGCGCTGATAAACCTGGCCTTCGCGACGTTTATGCCGGGCGAATTCATCACTCATCTTGAAAATGAACCTGGGTTGATGGTGCATATCGGCCTGGCGCTGTTTGCCTACGCCACGCTGATGATTGCCGCGCTGTACGCGCTGCAGATGGCGTCTCTGGACTACATGTTGAAGAATAAAATGTTGGGATTTACGTCGGATATGCCGCCGCTGCTCAGCATTGAACGCAAGATGTTCCACATCACTCAGGTCGGGGTGATTCTACTGACGCTGACACTGTGCACCGGGATGTTTTACATGAGCGACTTGCTCAACAATAAAGAGAATCTCCACAAGGCGCTGTTCTCTTTGCTGGCCTGGTTCGTCTATATTCTGCTGCTGTGGGGTCACTACCATGAGGGCTGGAGGGGTCGCCGTGTGGTTTACTTCAACCTCATAGGCGCATTACTGTTGACGCTGTCCTATTTCGGCAGCCGTGTCATCAATCCTTTTCTCGTTCATTAAACTCACGTTTCAGACACAAAAAAGAGAGCGTAATGCTCTCTTTTTTGTCTCTCAAGGCTGTCAGATATGCAGCTCAGCCAGCTTGTCTTTAGGCAAGGCCAGCTCATCATTCTTATTAACCCGAACATCGTGCTCAAGGATATGGCGAGCGATATCCTGCGCTTCGGTCAATGAGTGCATATCGTAAGTACCACACTGGAACTCATTCAGTTCAGGGATCTTGCGCTGTTCTTTCACTTTCAGAACGTCTTCCATTGAGGCTTTCCAGGCCTCAGCCACGCGGACTTCATCTGGCGTACCAATCAGGCTCATGTAAAAACCCGTGCGGCATCCCATCGGAGAGATATCGATGATCTCGACCCCTTCACCATTCAGATGGTCGCGCATGAAACCGGCAAACAGATGCTCCAATGTATGAATACCGCGTTCCGGCATGATTTCATGGTTAGGACGGCAGAAACGCAGGTCGAAGACCGTGATGGTATCGCCGTTAGGCGTTTTCATGGTTTTTGCGACCCGTACCGCAGGGGCTGCCATACGCGTATGATCGACAGTAAAGCTATCTAGTAATGGCATGTTGCCACCTCCTCATCGAAAAAATGTTTTTTTCTGGTTTCCAGGAAACTTTTTTTCTTGGCGCAAGTCATAACATATGAAAGACGCGCATTTATCATCATCATCCCTATTAACAGAGATGTTTATTTGGCCACACTACGGTGTGGCCGTTTCTTTTTTTACCCGCTGTTATTGCGCGGCAAGAAACTCATCAAAACTTTGTTTATCTTCAGATTCCAGCTGTCGCTGTCGCAGCCATGAGCGTTCAGACTCGGCGATAAACTGGCTTTCAGTCAGGATTTCCAACGGCTCTTTTCGCAAGGTTTCACGATATTGGGCCGCCAGCGCCAAACCGACGCCTCCACTCCCTTCTTCAAGCATCATTTTCAACAATCGGCCTGAGAACGTGCTTTCTGGATCGTCAAACTGGGCGACTAGGTTATCACAGACCTGCTGGTAACAAGGTTCATCATGCTCCTTATCCAGCAATTCCGCTACCCGACGTAAATCGGCAAACAGCTCGCGCCCGACTTCAGCCAACGGCTGCTGCCGCGAATCACAGCCCATCCCGATGGTTTGTCCAGGCTTACGCCCTTCAAGAATAACGCGATTCCAGTTTTTACGAGTACATTGCAGCTCTTCACTGCTCATATCCGGCGCATCGGCCAGTGCGCACCAAATCAGAAATAGGTCGAGGAAGCGCACCTGCTCTTCACTGACGCCCGTGGGGGAAAAGGGGTTAATGTCGAGCGATCTGACCTCAATGTACTCGACGCCACCACGCAGCAAAGCATCTGACGGCTTCTCTCCCGAGCGAGNAACACGTTTAGGGCGGATTGGCGCATACAACTCGTTCTCTATCTGCAGAACGTTGGTATTGAGCTGCAGGTAGCGACCATCTCGTTTCACGCCCAACCGAGCATAGTCTTCGGAAGGGGTGGCAATAGCTTGCTTAAGCGCTGCGACATAGGTATCGAGGTCGTTGAAGGTAATGCCCAGATTGCTCTGCGACTTGTTGGTATACCCCAGATCGCTGAGACGCAGCGAAGTGGCATAAGGCAGATAGCAAAGGCCATTTTCCGTACGCTTGAAAGGAATGGAGGATTCTTTTCCCTGCAGGAACGAGGAACAGACAGCTGGCGAGGCGCCAAAAAGATAGGGGATGACCCAGCCAAAGCGATAATAATTGCGGATCAGCTGAAAATAGCCGGATGAGATCGCGGACTTGCCGCTGATTTCGTCCACCACGCCCGCTTTTTGCTGCCAAAAAGATAGCGGCAAAGAAAAATTGTAATGCACGCCGGAAATGGTTTGCATCAGAGCGCCATAGCGATTTTTGAGTCCTTCGCGGTACAGCGTCTTCATCCGTCCAATATTGGATGAACCGTATTGGGCCAGTTCGATATCATCTTCAGCAGCGACGTAGCACGGCATGCTGAGCGGCCACATTCTTTCCTCACCCAGGTGCTGAGCGACATATCGGTGGATGTCGCGCAGGAACGTCAGCAGATGATGAATATCTTTATCAACCGGAGTAATAAACTCTAACAAAGACTCGGCAAAATCTGTGGTGATCCACGAGTGCGTCAATGCGGCCCCTAACGTTTCCGGATGTCCGGTCTGCGCCAGATGTCCATTGGCCATAACACGTAATGTTTCGCGTTCTATTCCTCGCTGAATTCCCTTGATGGCCTGAGGATGTTGTTCCAGCCAGGACAGAGATTCTGATACGTCCGGGATCAAAGCGACCTCCCGTTAGTTAATATGTAATAGTTGTTAGCATAACTGATGCCGGATGCCATCCATCCGACGCGATTAAAACTGGCTAGGACCACCATGCAACCCCTTGTAACGTCATCCAGCACAGCACAAGATAACGTAGCGCTTTCCCAATAAAAATACAGAGCGAAGCTCGCCCCCACGGTAANCGTAGCCAGCCCGCCAAGACGCAGAGCATATCTCCAATGATAGGCACCCAGCTAAATAATAGCGCAGCAACACCATAACGCTCTAACCAGCGCTGAGCCATAGCTCGCCCTCCCCGGCCGTGACGTTCGGGTAAGAGTCGGCCGACAATCATATTGGTTAACCCACCAAGCGTGTTACCGGCCGTTGCGATAGCAACCAGAAGCCATGGGCTGGACGTTTTTGCGATCAATAGCGACACAAGCACAACCTCCGAGCTGCCGGGCAATAACGTGGCGCTGAGAAAGCTGCTTCCGAAGAGCGAGATGAAAGACCAGACGTCACTCACAACGTTCTGACATCGACAACGTCCATGTTTGCCCGCGTCGCGGCTTCAATACCGAAGTCAGCATCTTCAAAAACGACACAATCTTGAGGAGCCACCTGGAGCCGTTCGGCGCAACGAAGGAAGGTATCGGGGAACGGCTTATGATTTTCTACGTCGTCGGCGCCCACTATCACATCAAAATAGTGCCTGACCCCAAGATGGCTTAGTAGCTGTTCCGCCATCGCATGTCGACTTCCCGTTCCAACCGCCATTGGCCGCCGGCCGTGATAATGCTTCACCACGTCCATCAGCGGCAACGGCGTGACGGTATCCAGCAACATTTCCATCACTAACGAAGTTTTTTCTTCGGCGAGTTGGTGAGGATCGAGTTCGAGCTGATGTCTGGCAATAATGAATTCGGCGATACGCCAAGTTGGCGCGCCATTGAGTGCCACGAGAGGCGCTGGATCATACTGCATACCCCGCCGGGCAAGCACCTGTTTCCAGGCCAGACGGTGAGTGTGCTCGGTATCCAGAATAGTGCCATCCATATCGAATATGAGGCCCAGATAGCGATCGTACATCTTGCCTCCATGGCACTTTAAAAAATGGATATCTACTTTAGCGCAAAGTCAAAAACTTGTCGCTTATTCAATAACCATATAAAAAACAGGCCATTATGGTAATCACAAGGAATGGGAGGAAGAGAACTAATGGGAAGCGTGAAACAGCGTTAGAGGAAATAAAGAACTCAGGCAGAGAAACAAGAAGATAACAGGGAAAATAAATCTGAGAGAGAAGATGGNGCATCCGGGAGGATTCGAACCTCCGACCGCTCGGTTCGTAGCCGAGTACTCTATCCAGCTGAGCTACGGATGCATATCAGAATTGGTGCGTTAAGATTTTTGAAAACAGAGGATAAAACAGTAGTGATGGTGCATCCGGGAGGATTCGAACCTCCGACCGCTCGGTTCGTAGCCGAGTACTCTATCCAGCTGAGCTACGGATGCATAAGAACTAACTGCAAACTTCTCTTTTCTCTGATGAACTACAAGGAGCCACCAGGACAACAAACTGCTTGATGGTGCATCCGGGAGGATTCGAACCTCCGACCGCTCGGTTCGTAGCCGAGTACTCTATCCAGCTGAGCTACGGATGCATTATCAATTAATGGCGGTGAGGGAGGGATTCGAACCCTCGATGCAGCTTTTGACCGCATACTCCCTTAGCAGGGGAGCGCCTTCAGCCTCTCGGCCACCTCACCTAACATCACCTGTGATACTCAACTCATCTTTCGTTTCGTGCTCACCGGTACTGCGTGGCGCACATATTACTTTCCACGACTTATAAGTCAAACAATTTTTCCCTCACCCTGTTTGTTTGCACACTTCGCGGCCAATACGTACAGATTGACAACACAACGTGTATTTTATCAACAGAAAAACAATTGCTTATCATGCTTGCTAGCATGAAGAAACAAATGCGGAACTTAGATGGGAAAAACGGGAAATACGACGAAAACGAGCGATAGAAGCAATGGCGCCTCGTTTTGCGAGACGCATTGTCAATTAATACGATGTAGGCTGAGACTTCTCTGCCTGAATGCGCTGATAAATCTCTTCGCGGTGAACGGAGACCTCTTTGGGGGCGTTGACACCAATGCGTACCTGATTGCCCTTTACTCCCAGTACAGTAACCGTAACCTCATCGCCGATCATGAGGGTTTCGCCAACTCGACGAGTTAAAATAAGCATTCTTTGCTCCTTGAAAAGATTATAAAGAGTCAGGCCCCTTCATTTTCTCACCATTATCCGTCATGGGCCAAGAAAACGTAAACCCAGATGATGATTGTTCATCATCCCACTCATAGTTGTTACTAATGTTCAGTCTAGTCGATATAAGACAGCTTGCGATTTTTGTTATCACAGCCAGACGGAAGGTCTTACTGGCCCCAGTTTTCTAGGGGCCGGTAAACTCCATCTGGCTTGCGTTCGTCCGTTTCCGCAAGCCCAAGGCGCCAAAACTGTTAAAGGTTACGACGTTTGTCTAGATAACATTGATAAATTAGTTATAGCTTATCAACCACCCAGGCTTCAACGCTCTCCAGAGCCGCTGGCAGAGCGTTAACATCACTGCCGCCGGCCTGGGCCATATCAGGGCGACCACCGCCCTTACCGCCAACCTGACTGGCGACAAAACCGATGAGTTCCCCTGCTTTCACCTTGCTGGTCAACGTTTTCGTCACCCCGGAGATAAGGCTGACCTTACCTTCGGCTGTCGTAGCCAGAACAATAATCGCTGACCCCAACTGGTTTTTCAGGTCATCGACCATCGTACGCAGCATCTTGGGCTCAACATTATCCAGTTGGACAACCAGCAGTTTCACACCGTTTACCTCTTTCGCTTTGCCTGCTAAAGAGGAACTTTCTTGTGCTGCCTGTTGCGCTTTCAACTGCTGTAATTCTTTTTCCAGAGTACGCGTGCGATCGATAACAGACCGTACTTTTTCCGCCAGATTATTGCTGTCACCTTTAACCAGTGCGGTCACTTCCTGCAATACATCGCTCTGACGATGTAGTGCGTTGATGGCATTCTCACCCGTCACGGCTTCGATACGGCGAATACCCGCTGCAGTCCCTGATTCCGACACGATTTGGAACAGGCCGATGTCGCCCGTGCGGCTGGCATGGATACCGCCGCACAACTCTATCGAGAAGTCGCCCATCGTCAGCACACGAACATGGTCATCGTACTTTTCGCCAAAGAGCGCCATAGCGCCTTTTGACTTCGCCTCTGAAATCGCCATCACTTCGGTTTCGATCGGCAAATTGCGACGAACCTGCGTATTGACAATATCTTCAACCTGGCGAAGCTGTTCCGCTTTCATGGCTTCCGTATGCGAGAAGTCGAAACGCAGATGACGGTCATTCACTAATGAACCTTTCTGAGCGACATGATCACCCAGAACCTGACGAAGTGCCGCATGCAGCAGATGCGTCGCAGAGTGGTTCAGACGAATACGATCGCGACGCGCCTGGTCAACAACTGCATTCACAGTACCATTAATTCTCAGCGTACCATGGCTGAGTTTACCGATATGACCAATAGCCTGACCATATTTCTGGGTGTCTTCCACCACGAAACGTGCATCGGTCGTTTTCAGTTCCCCCCGGTCCCCCACCTGACCACCGGACTCACCGTAGAACGGCGTGTTGTCCAAAATGACTACGGCATCTTCACCAGCATGAATTTCATCGACCGACTGNCCTTCACGATAAAGCGCAATAACGCTGGCATTGCCTGCCGTGTTGTCGTAGCCGCAGAAGTCAGTGGCCGTATCGACGCGAATCTGGCTGTTATAATCCACGCCAAAGCCGCTCGCTTCACGAGCTCGCTGGCGCTGCGCTTCCATCGCCCGCTCAAAGCCTTCTTCATCGACCTTGATATTGCGTTCACGGCACACATCCGCGGTCAAATCCAGCGGGAAGCCATAAGTGTCGTACAGACGGAAAGCCGCTTCGCCATCCAGCGTATCGCCCTGCAGGCCATTAATCTCTTCGTCCAACAGTGCCAATCCACGTTCCAGCGTCCGAGCAAACTGCTCTTCTTCATTCTTCAACGCCTGTTCGACCAACGCTTGCTGACGTTTCAGGTCTTCTGCAGCCGGCCCCATAACGCTAATCAGCGGCGCAACTAACTTATAGAAGAAGGTCTCTTTAGCGCCCAGCATATTGCCGTGACGTACGGCGCGTCGAATGATACGGCGCAGCACATAGCCGCGGTTTTCATTAGACGGCATGACGCCATCTGCGATCAGGAAAGCACAAGAGCGAATATGGTCGGCAATTACACGCAACGATTTATTATCAAGATCGTCTGTACCAATGACTTTCGCCACGTCAGCGATCAGTGTTTTGAACAGATCGATTTCGTAGTTGGAGTTCACATGCTGCAGGACGGCTGAAATACGTTCCAGCCCCATACCGGTATCCACCGAAGGCTTGGGCAGAGGCAGCATGGTGCCATCGGCCTGACGGTTGAACTGCATGAAGACCAAGTTCCAAATCTCGATATAGCGGTCGCCGTCTTCTTCCGGAGAACCCGGAGGTCCGCCCCAGATGTGGTCGCCGTGATCGTAAAAGATTTCAGAACATGGGCCGCAAGGTCCCGTATCGCCCATCTGCCAGAAGTTATCTGATGCGTAGGGCGCGCCTTTGTTGTCGCCAATACGAATGATGCGCTCGCGCGGAACGCCGATTTCGTCAGCCCAGATATCAAAGGCTTCGTCATCCGTCGCGTAGACGGTCACCCACAGTTTTTCTTTAGGCAGATTGAACCACTGCTCGCCGGTAAGTAATTCCCAGGCGTTGCGGATAGCTTCATGCTTGAAGTAGTCGCCGAAGCTAAAATTGCCCAGCATTTCAAAGAAAGTGTGATGACGTGCGGTATAACCTACGTTTTCGAGATCGTTATGCTTCCCACCGGCACGCACGCAACGCTGAGACGTAGTCGCGCGCGAATAGCTACGCTTATCCAGACCAAGGAATACATCCTTAAACTGGTTCATCCCCGCATTCGTAAATAACAGTGTTGGATCGTTATTTGGTACTAGGGAGCTACTAGGGACAATCTGGTGTCCCTTACTGTGGAAAAAATCGAGAAACGCTTGACGGATCTCAGCGGTGCTCTTGCTCATAATTGTCCTGAAATCAAGCTAAAAGAATGGTCGCGGGTTCGAACCGTACGACATACCGACGTAATCGAACCAATCACGAACTAAAAAAGTGGGAATAAGATAAATTTTCTCAGGAGGGAAGTAAAATCCCGTATGCATTCAATCTGAAAAATTCGTGTATAGAGATTGAATTTCATCATGCGAAAAACCGCGATACAAGAGGTAACGCTGAACTTTCGCTTTTTCTTTCCATTCTGAGGGGAGTGGATGACCAAACTTTCGCTCAGCAACCTGTTGAACCAATTGATACCAGTCGACGTCACTGCGGCGTAATGCCTCGCTTTGCGTCGATTTGTCCACGCCTTTTTGACTCAACTCGCTGCGAATTCTCTGAGCGCCGTATCCCTTCCGGCTCCGGCTAGAAATGTAACGTTGAGCGAATCGTTGGTCGTCAAGCCAACCGTACTCGGCGCAATAGGCAACGGCCTGTTCAATTTCCTGGGTAACGGTAATGGAATCATCGCCGTTTTCTTCTGACGGGGAATACAAGAACGCCGCAATTTTGCGGCGTAACTCGGTTTCACTGTGGTCGCGGACCGCCAACACATTCATGGCATAACGCAAGATTTTAGACATGCGTGACCTTGATAGTTGTATGGCTGCTGCTAGCTAACATCATGAACTAATTAAAAATCTTCTTTGGACTCACCTGCTGTTTCTTCATCAAAACCCGCTTCACTGCTGGCAGCCGCTACGGCCGACTCATTGCCTTTATTGAGCAACATGTCGCGTAGTTTTTTATCCAGCTCGTTCGCAATCGCAGTATTTTCACGGATGAAGTTACATGCATTGGCCTTACCTTGACCAATCTTCTCACCGTTGTAGCTGTACCAAGCACCCGCCTTTTCGATCAGCTTGTGCTTAACGCCCAGGTCAACCAGTTCGCCAAAGGTGTTAATGCCTTCACCGTACATGATCTGGAATTCTGCCTGTTTGAACGGCGCGGCAACTTTGTTTTTCACCACTTTCACACGGGTTTCGCTGCCCACAACTTCGTCGCCATCTTTGATAGCGCCAATACGGCGGATATCCAATCGTACTGAAGCGTAAAATTTCAGTGCGTTACCGCCAGTCGTCGTTTCCGGGTTACCAAACATCACACCAATCTTCATACGGATCTGGTTGATGAAAATCAGCAGCGTACTGGACTGTTTCAAGTTGCCTGCCAGCTTACGCATCGCCTGGCTCATCATTCGCGCGGCCAATCCCATGTGAGAGTCGCCGATTTCACCTTCGATTTCCGCTTTCGGCGTTAGTGCCGCTACGGAGTCAACGATAATGACATCCACTGCACCGGAGCGCGCCAGCGCGTCACAGATTTCCAGCGCCTGCTCGCCCGTATCCGGCTGGGAACATAGCAGATTGTCGATATCAACGCCCAGCTTCTTCGCGTAGATAGGGTCCAGAGCATGTTCCGCATCAATAAAGGCACAGGTTTTGCCTTTACGCTGAGCGGCGGCAATCACCTGCAGCGTTAGCGTGGTTTTACCTGAGGATTCCGGCCCGTAGATCTCAACGATACGGCCCATAGGCAAACCGCCGACGCCCAGCGCGATATCCAGGGACAGGGAACCTGTAGAGATAGTTTCAACATCCATTGAGCGATCTTCGCCCAAACGCATGATAGAACCTTTACCGAATTGCTTTTCGATTTGACCCAGTGCTGCTGCCAGTGCCTTTTGTTTGTTCTCATCAATAGCCATTTCTACTCCTGTCTCGCAGCACGAGGCTGCATCTGCGCTGTTGCTTGTTCATGATTCACCGAACGGGTGACGGACATTATACTGTACACTCATACAGCATCAAGGTTAATTTTGCAGAAAAGTATTCAGCAGCGTTTCCAACGCAAATTGAACCGCTTGTTGGCGGACACTGTTGCGATCGCCGTCGAACTGCATTCTGCGGACGAATCCCTCGCCTTGTCTTGCCGCGAAGCCAAACCATACGGTGCCGACCGGTTTCTCGGGGGTACCGCCATCCGGTCCGGCGACGCCGCTGATGGAAATGGCATAATCCGCACCGGCTTTATTCAGCGCGCCTGCGGCCATTTCTTCAACGACTTCGCCGCTGACCGCTCCATACTCCGCCAAAGTTTCCGACTTGACGCCGACCAGCACCTCTTTGGCCTGATTGCTGTAGGTCACAAAACCGTAGTCAAACCACGCGGAACTGCCCGAGACATCAGTAATCACCTTTGCCAGCCCGCCCCCTGTGCAAGACTCCGCGCAAGTCATATGCGCGCCGCGGGATTTTAATCGTTCGCCAACCTGCTTACTCAACTGAAAAATAGGATGTTCTGTCATCTATCGACTCACTATAGTAATGAAGCTGTTACCCCTCAGGGTAGCATTTATCGCCTCAAAAAACGTGGCAAGTCCCGAAGTGCAAACCGATACGCAGCAAGGATGAGAAACGCATAAAGCCTAGCAATAACATTCAGATCGTCGTCACCTTTTCATAAACGCGATGAGGCACGCCGATAGAACGATCCTGCGAACGCACATTCTGCGATACACTTGGGAATACCATTCTCTATAGCGACCTATGGCGCCGAATAAAGGAGGGACGAACGTGTCATCAACGTTCTTAAACAATATGGGCGTGAAAGGTCCTAACGCCACCCGTTTTGGCAAATCGATCGTCATAGACCGACCTGCTGACATGTTATTCGACCTGTGGCGTAAGCCAGAAACGCTGCCGGTTCTGATGAATCACTTTGCTCGAATAGACATTCTCAACGCCACGGACTCTCTCTGGCGGGTCAAAGCACCGCTCGGTCCAAGCATCGAATGGACGGCTCGTATCGTTGAGGAACAGCCTGGCAGTTTCATCCATTGGTGTTCCCTCGCGGGCGCCCGTGTTCCCAATGAGGGCAAATTGTCCTTTCAGCCGGCCCCTCAGGGAAAAGGCACCGAAGTCACGCTGACGATCTATTTCGATGCGCCCGGCGGATTTCTGGGGCAACAAATCGGCCAGATGTTCGCGCTGCTTTCTAAAGAAATGCTGAACAATACCCTTCAACGCTTCAAAAAACTGGCAGAGCAGGAACCCGCGCCGCCAGCAGCCTCATCATAATCAACAGGCAAAAAAAACCCGCTCGGAAGCGGGTAAATAACTACTCTCAGACAGGGATGAATAACACAACATCAACAAGGGATGGCTCTAATCTATCAACCTGAATGTATAGAACTGTCATAGGTCGGTAAGGTTGATGGCGAGGATGTAAGGTGAATTTGGCATGTTACACACTTTCTGATTTCACTCTCCGTTTACCCATGATGACCCGGTTTTACGGAGGATGATCTTCAAACTGCCCCCGTCAATCGCCATACGCTATATGGCGAATAATGACGATTGCATTTATATCTATAAGTTATTTAAAGCCAGGTAATAATAATCATTCTCACTATAAGTTTTTATTCTTTAGGTCTACAGCTATCCTCATTAAAGCGATTTAACTATTACACACTAAGGAATAGAACATGACGAAAGTTGCATTGGTAACCGGTGCGGGTCAAGGCATCGGGGAATCTATCGCCCTTCGCTTGGTTAAAGACGGATTTGCCGTAGCTATTGTGGATTACAACGGTGACAGCGCTAAAGCGGTAGCGCAGCGTATTAACGAAGCAGGTGGTAAAGCGATTGCGGTCACAGCCGACGTCTCTAACCGGGACCAGGTCTTTGCCGCCGTTGAAACAGCCAAGCAACAGCTGGGCGGCTTCGATGTCATCGTCAACAACGCAGGTATCGCGCCGAGTACGCCGATTGAAGAAATCACGCCGGAAATCGTCGATAAGGTTTACAACATCAACCTGAAAGGGGTGATTTGGGGTATTCAGGCCGCCGTCAAAGCATTCAAAGAACTGGGACACGGCGGTAAAATCATCAACGCCTGTTCACAAGCGGGTCATATTGGTAACCCGGAACTGGCAGTGTACAGCTCCAGCAAATTCGCCGTTCGTGGTTTGACGCAAACCGCAGCACGCGACCTGGCTCCGCTGGGTATCACCGTTAACGGCTTCTGCCCCGGTATTGTGAAAACGCCGATGTGGGATGAAATTGACCGCCAAATCTCCGAAGCCGCAGGCAAACCCAAAGGCTACGGCACCGAACAATTCGCTAAACGCATTACGCTGGGCCGCCTGTCCGAACCGGAAGACGTGGCCGCCTGCGTCTCTTATCTGGCCAGCCCGGATTCCAACTATATGACCGGCCAGTCGCTGCTAATCGACGGCGGTATGGTATTTAGTTAATCCACGCGTTAACCCGTGATGGCAGCCTCAACTGCGCTGCCAGCCCCGAACGTTCTCCCGCCACTTATTACGCCAGACGGGAGAACGCCATTCGTCGACTCCGCCCTCCCCCACTCATTTTCGATATTTCCTCCCAGGCACTTCCCCCGGACACCTCCCAAAATAGTTAGCCACAGAACAATTATTGGGGTTGATAAGCGCCATTGGTTATTGAATGCCGGGTAAAAGTCACTGAATTTACTATGAGTTTTTATTTAATACGCCAGACGCTACCCTGTTCCCAATTGATTAATAACATTTATTGAAGGGATAACAGATGACAAATAAAGTCGCGCTGGTTACAGGAGCGGGTCAGGGAATTGGTGAAGCCATCGCGCTTCGCCTGGTTAAAGATGGATTCGCGGTCGCTATCGTCGATTATAACGGTGAAAGCGCCAAACAGGTCGCAGAGAAAATCACTGCCGCCGGCGGTAAAGCCATCGCGATTACGGCGGATGTCTCCGACCGCGATCAAATCTTCGCCGCTGTCGAAACAACCGAACAGCAGCTGGGCGGTTTCGACGTGATCGTGAATAACGCCGGTATCGCACCGCGTGGCCCGATTGAAGACATGACGTCCGAGATTATTGACCGCGTTGTGGATATCAACATCAAAGGCGTCATCTGGGGAACTCAGGCTGCGGTAAAAGCGTTCAAAAAACTGGGGCACGGCGGCAAAATCGTCAACGCCTGTTCACAGGCAGGCCAGGTCGGCAACCCCGATATGTCCATCTACAGCGCCAGTAAATTTGCCGTACGCGGGCTGACGCAAACCACCGCACGCGACCTTGCGCCGCTGGGTATTAACGTAAATGCCTTTTGCCCTGGCATCGTGGTTACTCCGCTCTGGCAAGAATTCGACCGCAAATTCTCTGCCGCCGCAGGTCAGCCGGAAGGTTATGGTACGGAGCAGTTCACCAAGCAGATAGCGCTGGGTCGTCCGTCCACGCCGGAAGACGTCGCGGCATGCGTATCCTATCTTTGCGGCCCGGACTCCGACTACATGACGGGTCAGTCATTGTTGATCGACGGTGGTATGGTCTTTAAATAAGCCCCCACCATAGCCACGAAGTCGTGTGTTTCCCGCCTGGATGACGTTGTCACTGGCGGGAAACCTCTCCGCCAACGCCCCACTTTCTCCCTCTTTTTTTCCGATTCCGCGCAACGATTATGCTGCTATAGCCCACCTATCAATTCGATAGAAATAACAGCCTCAAGCATAGGGTTAAAACAGGTAAAGTAATTCAGTCACGGCAAGTAACTATTTGGTGCTTACCGAGATGATCGACCTATAGGTGGCAACCCGGTCAGGCCTGAACAGAGGGAAAGAACGACACGCCTAGGGAAAGACAGAGCATCAGGCGGTGGTAGACCGCGGTTTGCCGGAAATCAGCACAACGGACTCGACGGCAATACACCCCTTATTGTTGAACATCGCAAGGAAGAAGAGGCAAATTATGAGCAATATACCCGCAACGCAACGTGGCGCTGGCTGGAAAAGAACGCTGGTCGCCGTATCTTCACTGATCGTGTTTCAGTCGGCATTCGCCGATACCTTGACCCGCGACAATGGCGCCCCGGTGGGCGATAACCAGAACTCGCAAACCGCCGGTCCCAACGGCCCGGTTCTTCTTCAGGACGTCCAGCTGCTACAAAAACTTCAGCGTTTCGACCGCGAACGCATTCCGGAACGCGTAGTTCACGCTCGAGGTACTGGCGCGCACGGTCAGTTTACCGCCACGGACGACATTTCCGATCTCACGGTCGCGGAGGTATTCAAAAAAGGAACGCATACCCCCGTCTTCGTTCGTTTTTCCAGCGTCGTGCATGGCAACCACTCCCCGGAAACGTTGCGTGATCCGCGCGGTTTCGCCACAAAATTCTATACCACACAGGGTAACTGGGATTTAGTCGGCAACAACTTCCCCACCTTCTTCATTCGAGACGCCATCAAGTTTCCCGATATGGTGCATGCGTTCAAGCCGGACCCGCGCACCAACCAGGATAATGATGCACGTCGCTTCGACTTCTTCTCCCACCTACCGGAATCCACCCGTACGCTGACGTTGCTCTACTCCAACGAAGGTACGCCGGCGACTTACCGGAATATGGATGGTAACGGCGTTCACGCCTACAAACTGATTAACGCCAAAGGTGAGGTTCACTACGTGAAGTTCCACTGGAAAACGTTGCAGGGCGTGAAGAATCTGGATCCCAAACAGGTTGAAGAAGTGCAAGGTAAGGATTACAGCCACATGACCAATGATTTGGTCACTGCGATCAAGCGTGGCGACTATCCGAAGTGGGATCTTTATGTTCAGGTGCTGAAGCCGGAAGATCTGCAGAAATTCGACTTCAATCCGCTGGATGCCACCAAAATCTGGCCTGACGTCCCTGAACGCAAAATCGGACAGATGGTTCTGAACAAAAACCCGGATAACTTCTTCCAGGAAACCGAGCAGGTCGCGATGGCGCCCGCGAATCTGGTTCCCGGTATCGAAGCGTCTGAAGACAAACTGCTGCAAGGCCGACTGTTCGCGTATGCCGATACCCAGTTGTACCGGGTAGGCACGACGGGGCTGAGCCTGCCGATCAACGCGCCGCTTAAAGCCGTCAACAACGGCAATCAGGATGGTACGTTGAACCACGGCCACACCCAGGATGAAGGGGTGAACTATCAGCCCAGCCGACTGCATCCGCGTGAAGAGCTGGTTTCCGCCCGTTATAGCCAAACTCCGCTGAATGGGACAACACAGCAAAGCAAGATCCAGAAGGAGCAGAACTTTAAGCAAACGGGCGAACTGTACCGCTCTTATAGCGAAAAGGATCGCACCGATCTGGTCAACAGCCTGGGTTCAGCCTTGGGAACGGCAGACGTAGAAAGCAGAAACATTATGCTGTCCTACTTCTATAAAGCCGATCAGGAATATGGCTCACGACTGACGACGATCGCCAAAGGCGATTTAACGAAGGTGAAGAGTCTGGCCGCTAAACTGAGCGACTAATGATGCCCGGCCGCCCGTCAGGATCTCTGCGGGCGGCCACTCATTTCGGGGAATACCATCATGAAACGTCTATTATCGCTCGTTACGGGCCTGTTGATGCTAATCGGTCTTGCTCATGCTCAACCGCCGGAAGACGCCGGGAACGTACAGTCGCAGCTAAACCATTATCTGTGGGATGCCGCCCGAAATGGCGAGCTGCCTGTCATCACCGAGTTCATCCATTCGGGTTACAACCTGAACGTGCAGGATGAAAAAGGGTATACCGCCGTGATCCTCGCGGCCTATCACGGCCATGATGATGCCGTCGCACTCATGCTAAAACACGGGGCCGATCCTTGTTTGAAGGACAAACGAGGTAATACCGCGCTGATGGGCGCCGTATTCAAGGGAGAACTACGCATCGCCAAACGGCTACTCGCCGCTAAATGCAACCCGGACGAACGTAACAACGCCGGACAGACGGCGGCAATGTATGCCGCATTATTCAAACGTACCGAGCTTCTCCACGATTTGCAGCGAAAAGGGGCCGATATGAGCACAAAAGATGCCATGGGCAACAGCGTGACCACGCTCGAACGCGGCGACGTGAAAGGGCAGTAAAACCGCCTCCCCGGCGGCCTGACTATCGGCCGCTGCTTCTCAGCAAAGTCATAACCCCTGTCGCATCATCGCATTACCCCCTTCACGCTTCACGACGGCGCGCCCTGCAAATAGTGATGTCCATGATGACGCCGGTTTCATCACCCTCTGCAGAAAGGCGCGTGATTTTCGTTTCAGAAGGCTTTGACAGCGTCAAAACGCGTGCGCTACCGTCGGTCGATGCTTTTCCACCCATGTATTTACAGGATGACGTCAACCTCTCCGATTGCGGTTATCCATGAATAGGCACTCTGGAGCTATCGCCATGACGCTTGAGCCCGGCATCGCCGCACTCGTTCAGGACTTCATCAATGCAGGCCGCCCATCAGCAAGACACCAACCTATTGAGGAGCGCCGGGCGGGATACATCGCCGCGGCCAGCCTGTCCGGCGATAGAGAAACACGCGTCAGTGTGGAGGAACGGACATTGCAGGGGCGGTGTCTGCGGATCTACTCGCCGCTCCAGGCACCGTCGAATGTCCCCGCCATCGTCTATTATCATGGCGGCTGCTTCGTCAGCGGCGGCTTTGCCACTCACGACAACACTCTGCGCCAGCTGGCGTATCACAGCCAATGTCGCGTCATTGCCGTCCAGTATCGGCTTGCGCCGGAGCATCGTTATCCTGCCGCCCACGACGATGCTTTCCAGACATTCGGTGTTATTCAGAAGCAAGCGAAGACGTTACAAATCGATGCCGCTAATCTGGTGTTGATGGGAGACAGCGCTGGCGGCCATTTGGCTTTCATCACCACATTGCGTTTACGCGATCGCGGGGGCCTTCAGCCTCGCGGACAGGTGTTGATTTACCCCATGTTGGATGCCACCGCACGCTGTGACACGTACCGGACCCATGGCGACGACTTCATTATCACTCGCGATACGCTGCTCACCGGCTATGAGGCTTACTTCGCTCCGTCTGAGTACCGTCATCCTGAAGCCAGCCCCTTGTGGCGGCACGACCTGAACGATCTTCCCCAAACGCTGATTATCACAGCGGAGTATGACCCCCTGCGAGATGAAGGAGAACAACTGTATCGCACGCTGGTGGAGACAGGCGTGAGCGCACGATGCAAACGCTATCTGGGCGTCATTCATGGATTTTTCCAGCTAGGGGGAATTAGCCAGGCGGCACGAGACGTCATGCAGGATATCGCTTCCAACGTCAGGCAGATGGTAAATACAGAAGAGGACTAGCAAGGGAACGAACCGCCCGTGAGGAATCTCGTTGTCGGCGGGTCAGCGATGCTATGCCGGGAAAGGGNCTTAATACGAGTCATCGCAGGCACATTAAATATTAGTTCGGGATGAAAATTAAAGCTAAGTAGCCGCGCGGCTGCTTCAACCGGAGCCTGGAGTCCTGGGGAATTGAAAGAAAAGAGCGCTGTACTCGACCACACGGCCTGAGCGTAATCTATTTATCGAAATGACAGAGTGGGCAGTTAAGATTGCAAGAGGGTAAAGACGCCCGGCCCGGCCACTCGTGGCAGTAGCGTCTCTCGTCGATTCGTCATTTGTTGGCATCATCAGCGTAACGCCAACCCTGCTAACGCGACTCCGAGGTGAATTATTGGGGTGATACCAGCAAGATTACTATCCAGAATGGGGCATTCGTCAGCCTATAGATCGGCGTGAGCCACTCAGAAGTAGAAATAAGCTAAGACACCTACAGCAATCCAAAACAGCAGGCAGCCAACAAATGAAGCAGTCCAGGCTTTGCGCTTCAAATCGGAGTCTTGGTTGTCGCCCATAGTAATTATCTCAATCATCCTATTGCTTACTTTATGTTGATATGATTCGGGTGGGTCATGATACATGAATATCGGCATCCGTAATCGGGACTTTAATCTTCAATTCCACCCTCATATCGCTCTATAAATAATCATGTATCAGCCTAACGGAAGATAAACCGCCGAGCTGAAAAACAGAACTTAGCGTTATTTAATTGATATTCAAGGAATGTTAATCATAGCCGATCGGGAAGGAATTGCCTGTGTCGGCAGAGTCACGTGTCAGAAAATCGTCATGTTATGCCACTTTGAGGGATAGGCTGACGTTCAGATAACATTTATGTATAAGATGACAGTAAGATTATCCGATTCAGATCGCCAAATTGCCCTATTTTGACGTACATTCGTTACCGCATACGACCCACCATCGACGCTCAAACCGAGGATATAGTGAAAAGAGTTATCACCATGCTCATCATCAGCAGCCTTCTGTCCGGCTGCGGCAGCATCATCAGTCGCAACATCAAGGGACAGGGACACGGTCATCAATACTATCCTGGCGTGCAGTGGGACGTGCGTGATACCTGGTTGAAATACATCACGTTTATCGATTTACCCTTCTCTATCATCGTCGACACTATCTTGCTGCCCGTCGATATGCGACATGGTCCCTATGAGTAGCGGCGCCGCGTTTTAAGCGCTTCACGCTTCCTTCGTTTTTACAGAATTCCTGCTGGCGGCGCGCTCCTGAACTGTCGCCAACCACTCCCGATAGCTGGCGGGCCATTTCACCGTCGGCGTTCCCGCCTTCCCCATACCGAAAGCATGTCCGCCATGACTATAACGATGCATTTCGACCGGAACATGGTGTCGCTGACAGGCTGCCGCCATGATCAACGTGTTATGTGGATCGGAAATGGTGTCATCTTTCGCCTGCGCCATAAACACCGGCGGCGTGGCCGAAGTCACGAAATGTTGTACCGACCACGCGGCCTCTGCCGTAGGATCAGCGTGAGGCCCCACCAGAATTTTATGGGTTGAGGTATGCGTATAGGGCTTTTCCAACGTGATGACTGGATAGATGAGCGCGGCATGTTCCGCATAGGCGGGAGCATCATCAAGACTGTCCACTGCCGGATAAGATTTAAAATCGGTGCGTGTTATCGCCATTCCCAGCAGATGACCTCCAGCGGAAAATCCCAAAACGCCGACGTGGTGCTGACGATGGCGTATCATCCGCAGCGCCCTCTGCGCATCCTGTAAGGCGACCAGACTGCCTGCGCCCCAGCCTTCCCCCGGCAAGCGATAACTAAGCACATAGGCCGTGTACCCGAGCGCCGCCAACCACTGCGCGGCAGGCCACGCCTCATCGCCCATTTCGATATGTTTATAGCCCCCGCCGCCAGCGACCAAAATGCCCCAGCCATTCGGATTCGTTGGCGTAAACACCTCCAGAGCTGGATGGGAGATATTTCTCAGCGCCCCGCCTGCGGAAAGCACTTCGTCCCCTGCGGGCCCACCGCCGCCCGGCGGAGTATCGCGCCACAGTGGAAGATGACTCCTCAGCGGTTCGTTGGTCGCCCAACTGCCACGGATTGGCGTCGTCAGCAGCGCCGCTGCAGAACCGGCCAGAAAATGTCGACGATTTATCTTCATAACAGTATTTCTCCCACGAAAGTCGGCGCCCGACCGCCCTCATCCACGGAGCCTCAATACACAGCATAGGGCAGCCTCGGAAGTTTCCCCAACGGGGTCTCTGCAACACCTGCAAATAGTGTTAAACGCCATGTTTCAAATTCTTCGGCAGCGCCGACTCCGATCTTTTTCGGCGAAAATTTCGGCTCACTCACTGTTTTCAACTTGAGCTAACGCTGAAGGCGATCATCAATGACTTATTATTGCCGGAGAATCGTTAATACAGAAACGGCTGCCCTCTCTCGTGATTGAGACAGGCACAGCCGTGATTTAGGAAAACAACAGCAGACTTATCGGTTGCGCCGCATCAACTTGGAATGGTCTGTGCGACAGTCTCACGAGACCATACGCGGTGTTCCCGCATCGCGTGAATAAATTTCTCCGTAACCTTTTTGGCATCTTCTTCTATCAGCACGCCTTCATCCGGTTCAGGCAGCGGCAGCGCCTGATACAGGCTCAGCGCATCCCCTTGCAGCCCTATCGCCTTGAGATGCTTAAACGCCTGCAGCAGGTAGTACTTGGCGTTGCCGTCGGATTTCAGCGTCTCAATACTCTGCTTACCGGTCGGTACCATCACCGCATCGACCAGAACGGAAGGATTCCCCTCAATTGTGCCCGCCACATCCAGCGACTGCCCTTGCAGCGTTTTGATCTTGCCAAGGTGGGGGGCGAAGATTTTGGTATGAATCCCCAGCTTATGCAGCGCTTTTTCGATTTTCTCGACCGATGCGCCGCATACGCCGTCCGCGGCCAGGATCGCGACCTGTCGGGATTTCAACGTCTGCTTTTTATCCGCCGCATACAGGCTGAGCGTTGCATCCGTCGTGATACCGTTGATAGCACCGGGCAAGGGATGTTTACGCTGCTCGGCGGTGAGTTTCATCCCCAGATTCTCCGCCACTTTTTCCGCCAATTCGTGATCGATATACGTTAACTGATCTACCACGCGCTCACGGATCCACGGACGCGCCACCTTCCCTAACTCAAAGCTATAGGCACCTACGATGTGGTTTTTTTCCACGTCGGTCTGACTTAGCCAGAACAAGCGAGGTTGGGAATAGTAGTCGGCAAACGACTCGCTGCGTTGACGAATTTTTTCACCGTCCGGCGCCTGTGGATAGGTCGAAAATCCGCCGTTGGCCTGTGCGGGAGCAGTCTCCCGTGGCCAGTTATTATTGATGGAGTTGGGTTCGTA
Organism: Lonsdalea quercina subsp. quercina; assembly: GCF_000688695.1. Taxonomy (GTDB): domain Bacteria; phylum Pseudomonadota; class Gammaproteobacteria; order Enterobacterales; family Enterobacteriaceae; genus Lonsdalea; species Lonsdalea quercina_D. The sequence goes on from NZ_JIBQ01000006.1 coordinate 39,365, forward strand.
ATTCGCCGCTCCGCTGATTTCCATCCGGTGCATGCCGTCTCGCTGATGATTATGGAACGGGCAAACCGGTTTGTTGATGGGCAGCTCGTGGAAATTCGGTCCGCCCAGTCGACTAATCTGCGTATCCAGATATGAGAACAGCCGCCCTTGAAGCAGCGGATCGTCGGAAAAGTCGATCCCTGGGACGATATTGCCCGGACAGAACGCCACCTGTTCCGTTTCGCTGAAGTAGTTGTCCGGATTGCGATTAAGCGTCATCTTACCGACCAACTGTACCGGCACGAGAGACTCCGGGATCAGCTTCGTCGGGTCGAGGATATCGAAATCGAACTTGTGCTCGTCCTCCTCGGGGATAATCTGCAGTCCCAGCTCATATTCGGGATAATCGCCGGCTTCAATTGCCTCCCACAACTCCTTACGATGGAAATCAGGGTCTCTCCCCGTCAGTAACTGAGCCTCATCCCAAATCAACGACGCTGCGCCGTAAACCGGCTTCCAGTGAAAGCGGACGAAGTGACACTTTCCTTCGGCGTTGATGAGTTTAAAGGTGTGGATCCCGAAACCTTCCATCATGCGATAACTGCGCGGAATACCGCGATCCGACATCGCCCAGGTCACATTGTGCAACGTTTCCGGTTGCAGGGAGACGTAATCCCAGAAGGTATCGTGCGCGCTCTGCCCCTGAGGAATCTCATTGTGAGGCTCCGGCTTCACCGCATGCACGAAGTCAGGGAACTTGATCGCATCCTGAATAAAGAAGATCGGCGTATTGTTCCCGACCAGATCGAAGTTGCCCTCCTGCGTGTAAAACTTGGTGGCCCATCCGCGGATGTCTCTCACCGTATCGGCTGACCCTCGCGATCCTTGCACGGTGGAAAAACGCACGAACACCGGCGTTTTTACTTTCGGGTCCTGCAAAAACTCCGCTTTGGTGTAGCGGGAGAGCGGTGCGTAGACCTGGAAATAGCCGTGCGCGGCTGCCCCACGTGCGTGGACCACACGTTCAGGAATACGCTCATGGTCGAAATGCATGATTTTCTCGCGGAGGATAAAATCTTCCAGCAGCGTAGAACCGCGAGCACCTGCCTTAAGCGAGTTTTGGTTATCTGAAATTTTAACGCCCTGATCCGTACGCAAGGCTTCGTGCTCAGGATCGGTACGGTATTTATCCAGCTGCTTCAACTTAGCATTAGTGTTTTTAGGCGTTTTAGCACTGCCGGGAAACATCGGTTCCGCTCCCGGCGGAGTCGGACTGCTTGCCGGTTTTAGCGCGGCATCGTCGGGTGCGGTATCCGCCAGATGAGGCTTGACCGACTGAGATGCATCCAGTTTTACCTTCTTCGTCGGCTTACGATCCTTTTCATCCTTCATGTTTCCTCCTGTTAATTGTTAGAAAACAAATACATAAGAAAGGCACAAAAATAACCCTGCTTTAAATATAGTTAATGGATTGTGATACGGGGCGATGCAGCACCGGGAAGCGTTGATTAATGCGAGGTCATTCGAAAAAGAACGTCATGAAGGGAAGGAACGAAATAAGTAAAAGGTAAAAATAATCCACCGCCCTCGCGACATCTAAGATGCCGCCAACTTGCCCCTTTGAAGATAGAGCATGATGAATGGCCGACGAAAAATCGCTTACGGGATCAACGGGACGATGAGCTGTTCGGCAACAGGAACCGTACCTTGGGTCGTTGGCTTTGGCATCTTTGCTTTGCCTCATCGCGACCGCGCACACGTATGGTTTGGCAGGTAATCGGCAAAACACCACGCTGAGTAACAGGAAATCGCGCGACAACGCAGAGGTCATCACGTGTCGATGGGAGAATTTGCATCGGGTCAGTGAGCCATCGCGGATCAATAGGCGCACGGGAGTCAGACGATTTCATTAGCCGGTGAATCCCCCTCGACGTGGTCGCCCGAAATCGCCTGACGATTTGTCGATTATTGCGAATCACTCATCAGATTTTTGGCGCTTCAACACCATAATCCGCGGGATCCACAATGCCTTCGAGCTTGCCCACCTGCGCCAAATCACTCCCGGGGACAGCGCTATTGATGTTGCTTGCCAGAAAACGGAGATTTTGACGATATTGACTTTTACAGGTTCGCCTCGACCATTGACGTCAATGATCCAGTCGGGAATGCTGCTATTTGCTACCAAAAAGGCGGCGTTTTATTTCGCCTGGAGAACAGCGCAATCACGGGCGCGTCTGCTCTCGGTGTCGAAGAAAACCAGCGGTAGCGCGGTGAATCCCAAACCTTGCCATACAGACATAACAACATGAAATAGGTAATGACGAGCAAAATGATAATACCTATACGTAAAGAATATAACTTTACTTGAAAGCCGCTTCTCAACTGATTAATTGAAATCTTAGCGATGAGCTTGAAAAGGGGAATGTGTTTACACTCCCCTTTCAATAATGGTTATATCGTTGGCATGATATAAGGATGATAGTTCGAGAACATAAATAATCGCATTTTAACTACCTATACAAATCCTGTTGTCAACAAGAGTAATAAATACCTCGCTTTGCCATTAAAACAATTCAACCACTAATTTTTTCCACGTGTTGATCGTATTGACTTAAAAACTCAATGAGAATGTTGATGTTATCCACACCCCACTGATTAGAAATTGCAACCTGATCTCCGAAAGTAAGTTCAATAAGATCTTCGTCGCGCATATGATAGCGATTGAACTTGTTATTAGGTATTTCTGATACTAACTCTATAATTTTGTTATTCAATCGGCTATCCAGCGCATGTCTGACGGCATCGATATTCTCGAAGGAATGCAGCGAAATCCAGTCAGATAACAGCTTTAAGGCCAAGTTCCTTTTATTATAAACTTGCTCATTATAGTTATACATGGAGTAATCTTTGGCTTTCGATTTACTGATTTTCTGTTCTGTTTGTTTTTCACGAAACTTGACCTGATAATCCGCTACCTCAGGAACTGGAATGATCTGGTCGATATCAATAAAAATATTTTCACCAAAGGAGTAACAGGTCATTCTTATACAGGTGATATCGATGCCCTTACTGATGAGCCAAAGGATGGATGAGGTAATTTCTTTATTAAAATCCCCAGAGGCAAGAATTATTCTTACATCGTTGCCAAATTCATCGATATTCGACTCATCTAAACCGGTGAAATTTAAAATCTCAGTTTTCGCATTGAGCTCTGAGCCTTGCTTCTGGAGATAGCACTCGTAATATCCGCATGCTTTCTNAAACGTCATGGTCGACACCATCCCGGCATAACGGAGGGCCTGAAGCTCCATATGCGAGCCGGTCTCATCCCGTTTCAGCTCAATGACGACAAGGTTTGCACTCTTATCTATCGCCAGCAAATCAATTCGGCGTCGGCTATCCTCCCAATCGGAGAACTCCTCAGAAATAATCAGGCAATCCGGTGCAATAGAGGCAATGTTGCTTTTTAGCGCCTGCTGTAAATCATACCGTTCAGTAATACCAGCGGATTGAAAGTTGGTTTTGTTCACTGCGCTCAGTAATTTATTTTTGATATGGAAAAGCGACATAATTAAATTATCCATGGCTGTTTTTTATTTATCATACCCACTACACAGGTTTTGTTGTTCACTTCTGCCGCTTAAAGTAGACGAATACGACATCAGTGAACATCTCTTCATCATGACAAGGCGAGTCAGTGATCGAGTCCAAAGGCCACAGCCTCCCCTACCCCATTACCGTTTTCGGCCTCTTTCAGGGCAAGACTGATTTATTCCTGGGTAACGTGTTTTAACGACGAGGTTCGAATTTTTGACGAAAAACAGACTGAAACAGGAAATTTCCGGGCGCGATTCTCAGGAAGGCGAGCATGAGAATTAACCTGCTTTTCGTACTGTTGCCTCTTTGAAAACGGCGAGCCTCTTTGCCATAGAGGCTCGCCGAACTCGATGCGATTATTGGCCTAGGGCGCACAGCATGGTGCGCATCTTAGCTTCAATTTCCAGCCATTCAGAAGCCGGGTCGGAATCAGCGACGATACCGGCGCCGGCGTAAAGCTGGATGCCTTGCTGCTGGCTTGTGCCGCAGCGAATAGTAACCGCCCATTCGCCGTTTCCTTCGTCGTCGCTCCAACCTACGATGCCGCCGAAAACGCCGCGATCAAAAGGTTCCAATTCGCGAATCATGCGGAAGGCTTTTTCCTTTGGCACTCCGCACAATGCAGGGGTCGGATGTAAGAGACAGGCCAAGGACAGCGACTGACTATTGTCGGTTTTCAACAGGCCCTCTATCGGGCTGGCCAAATGCCAGAGGTTGGGCGTCCGCAATAGTTCGGGTTGTTGTGGGATGTTGAGGGACGAGCAATAGCCCGCCAGCATCTGGCGAATTTCGTCTATGACCAATTGATGTTCGTGACGATCCTTACGCGATGCCAGCAGCCGTTCGCCGTTATCTCTATCCTCTTGTTCATCGGCGCCACGCCTCGCGGTGCCCGCAAGTGGCGTCGTCCAGATTGATCGCGCTTCTTGTCGTAGTAGCAGTTCGGGGCTGGCGCCAAACAGACAGCGGTCTGCCGCCATAGGGAGATGAAAGTAGTAACCGTTCGGGTTTTGCTCGGCGAGCGTCGCCAGCAAGGCGATGGTATTCAGCGGCTCCTCAACCTCTAGCGACTGCATGCGCGATAAGACAATCTTCTGTAATTCTCCCTGTCGAATAACGTGTACCGCACTTTTCACCATATCGAGAAACGCCTCTCGTTCCGGATGAAGATGTCGAGCAACAACGCGTAGCGACGTTTGCGGCGTTGCCCCCAGTTTTTGTTTGAACGCTTCACGTGACAAAAAATGACAGGTTTGAGGAATATACAGAGATGACGGCTGACTCACATCAAAGGGGATAGCGCCCACCACGATTGGATGAGTAATGCCGGCATGACGCGCCTGATCGAATGCCTGCGCCACATCCTGGCAGAGCGCGAACGGATCGGACGCGGGCTTGGTTAATGTTTTAAAAACGCCGTCGGTATAAAAGCTGCGAAATGCGGATGAAAATAAGAAACTGTCATGACGAAAATGGGTTCCCATACTTTGTTCCTCTTATCCTAAGGCATTGAAATAAATCGACGACTATCTCGGCGTATCCATTCATTCTTTTGCAGTACGGGTAAAATATTTCCATTGATGAAATCTTTAGGAATTTAGTTTTTCGTCCTCCAATATTTAATTTGCGCATTAATATATTGATGAATGATATGCCCATAGAGTGAGGCAATGAATTCTTCATCAATATAATGCTCTCTCGCCCAGCGTCGGCGTTCATCTAGCATGCTTTCTACGCGTTCGGGCGCTTGAATACTGGCTTCGTCGGCCTTATAGCGGCTGGCCGCGTAGACGTAATCTAGGCGTTGCAAAAAAAGCTCGAATATCTGCCTATCAAGGGTATCGATACCTTTTCTGACATCTTGCAAATTGCGGCAATCCTTTGGCTTAAGCATAAATGCACCGTCCTTTACTCAACGTATGTTGGTATTAACCAACAGGTGGCTATGACTGATGGGGGAAATAAAATGAACTTACGGGAGAACCCTATGTGAAAATGGAGAATATTCCCGTCAAGAAAAAGTTATAGCAGAAAGTATTTCAAGTAAATATATTATTGTTGAGATATAAATATTTTATATTTTTGTGTTGATATCTCTAGAATAATTAATGAATTACATCTTCAGTGTGCCCAGGACCTATTACGCAGCCCGACTCCGCAGAACCGGATTGACTCGATGACTATTGAATAAGACAACTTGATGTTAATGATGGCTTCATCAGCAACGTAAGAGCGTTCTTATTAATGAACGTTTATCCGAAGAATGTATTATTAGAAAAATTCACGAAGCCAAGGTTATGGTTCCAGCCAATGAACTTGGCCGCAGACATGCGATTTAAACCTGACGCAGCAGTTGGGTGGCGTGAAATAGCAGGAAGTGAAACGGTTTAAGTCATCTGAAGAAGAGAATGCCTGCCTCAAGAATTTCCTCGTCGAAGCCATGCTGAATAAAAAGGCGCTATAAGTGGCTCTCGGATGAAAATACACTGAAGACAGATTATCTGTGGAAAGCCATGTTTTGAAGTGTGGTTAGACGATAACGTATATGAGCCACACACAGCGCTGAATGAGTTGCCGCCATCAGAAATCGTTATCGGCTAGCCTAAAAGAGAATTTAAAGGCAAAACTGGTATGACTTACAGACTGTTGTACCTAATCACATGACACGATCATGACCTCACTTGGCTTCTTGCCCTCCGCACCACATTTCTGTCGTCATTGCGTGGGAACGAGCATCTGCAAATGTGATCGTGAGATGAATTCCAGCGACAACATTTTGGGTTTATCAGCCATACGCTAGCGGAACCATCCTGATCCTACTTCAGCGAGGTTCAACAAATCATGAAAGCTCTCGCTTCAGGCTTAGCGCGGCGATTCTGCATGCCGTGGAAAGTTATGTGGTTAGGAGCCCCGGTCTGAACAGGACATATACATATTCTGTACCGGACTCGAGCGAAGGGNCATGGACGACGATGGACGAGAGGAACAATAAAAATCGTTATGGAACCGTGAGATTATAGATGGTTACGGGTATTTGAGGATGTTGAAATGGTGCCGATAATAGGAGTCGAACCTACGACCTTCGCATTACGAATGCGCTGCTCTACCAACTGAGCTATATCGGCTTTTTAGGTCGCCCGGCGAATGCCTGACGATGCGTTACGGGGTGACAAACTAGTGAAATCATGCCGGCAAGTCAAGCATCTGGCGCTCGTCTGCCGATTTTATAATCGGACCAACGAGCGCTTTTTTCCTGTTATAGCAGCTTGTTATAACGACCTAAATCGCTATAACACGGGTGATTAAGCGCGGACGAGATCGTCGCCGTAGCCAATCCACTTGTAGGTGGTGAGCGCTTCCAGTCCCATCGGGCCGCGGGCATGCAGTTTCTGCGTGCTGACGGCGACTTCGGCGCCCAGTCCGAATTGTCCACCGTCGGTGAAACGGGTGCTGGCATTCACGTAGACAGCGGAGGAGTCGACCTCACGGATAAACTGTTCCGCACGGCTCAGTGAACGCGTCAGAATCGAATCTGAATGCTGCGTACCGTGCTCACGGATGTGGGAAACGGCATCGTCAATATCGTCCACCAGCGCGACATTCAGGTCCAGAGACAGCCACTCATCGTCAAAGTCGGCGGCTTCAACGGCCGTGACTTGCGCCGGTCCCTCGCTTAGCAGCGGCAGAGAACGCGGGCAGGCGTGCAGCGTGACGCCGCTTTTATGCATCGCGGCGCTCAGCTGCGGCAGGAAATCCTGCGCGATACGCTGATGAACCAGCAGCGTTTCCAACGTGTTGCAAGTGCTGGGACGCTGGGTTTTCGCGTTTACGATGATGCGCAACGCGGGATCGAACTCCATCGACTCATCAACGTAAATATGGCAGACGCCAATGCCGCCGGTGATAACCGGGATCGTGGACTGTTCTCGGCACAGCTTGTGGAGACCCGCGCCGCCGCGCGGGATCAGCATATCCACGTAGCGGTCGAGCTTCATCAGTTGGTTAACAAGTTCGCGGTCCGGCTTTTCGATCGCCTGAATCGCCGCCGCCGGCAAGCCGCACTGCGTCAACGCCCGCTGGATCACGCTGACCGTGGCCACGTTGGTGCGATAGGTCTCTTTCCCGCCGCGCAGAATGGCCGCGTTGCCGGTTTTCAGGCACAGGCTCGCTACATCGACCGTCACATTGGGACGCGCTTCGTAGATAACCCCGACCACGCCCAGCGGTACGCGTCGACGTTCCAGCTTGAGACCATTGTCCAGGATCCGTCCATCGATGACTTCGCCGACCGGATCGTTGAGGCGGCAGACCTGACGCACGTCGCTGGCGATCGCCGACAAACGCGCCGGGGTCAGCTGCAGACGGTCCAGCATCGCTTCGCTCAGTCCTTCTTCACGTGCGGCGGCAACGTCCTGTTCGTTGGCGGACAGAATAGAGGCGCTCTCCGCTTCCAGCAGATCGGCTATCGCCATAAGGGCCTGATTTTTCTGACTGGTGCTCAAGGCCGCCAGTTGATAAGAGGCCTGTTTTGCCGCTTTGCCCATTTGTTCAAGCACCGCGTACTCCTTAATTAATAATCATGTCGTCCCGATGAACCGCCACCGGACCGTATTCGTATCCAAGAATATCTTCAATCTCCTGGGAGTGGTGGCCCGCAATCATGCGTAATGCATCACTGTTGTAGCGAGTGACCGCATGAGCCAAATCCCGACCGGACAGGCTGCGTACGCAGATAACTTCGCCACGCGAGAAAATCCCCGTCACATCCCGAATGCCTTTTGGCAGGAGAGAACTACCACGCTCCTGGATGGCGGACAGTGCGCCGTCATCGACAATGATTTCACCGGCCGGAGGCGCGCCGAAAATCCAACGTTTGCGTTTTTCGAGCGGCTCGTCGACGGCGTGGAAGTGAGTCCCGACCGACACATTATTCATCACATCGCCAATAACGCCGAGTCGGCATCCTTCGGCAATGATCACGTCGATACCGGCGCGGCAGGCCACTTCGGCCGCCTGGATTTTGGTCGACATACCGCCAGTACCCAGACCCGATACGCTGCCGCCGGCGATGTGGCGAAGTTCATCGGTGATGGTCGGCACGTCGCTAATCAGCTTCGCATCCGGATTGTCGCGCGGATCGGCGGTGAACAGGCCCTTCTGATCGGNGAGCAGAAGCAGCTTGTCGGCGTCCGCCATAATGGCGACCAGCGCCGACAGGTTGTCGTTGTCGCCCACCTTGATTTCCAACGTCGCGACTGCATCGTTCTCATTGATCACCGGAACGACGCGATTATCCAGCAGTGCGCGCATGGTGTCGCGCGCATTGAGGAACCGTTCTCGATCTTCCATATCCGCACGGGTCAGTAACATCTGACCGATGTGGATGCCGTAAATCGAAAACAGCTGTTCCCATAGTTGGATGAGTCGACTCTGTCCGACAGCGGCTAAAAGCTGCTTGGTGGCGACATTCGCGGGGAGGTCGGGATAGCCGAGATGCTCACGGCCTGCGGCGATAGCGCCTGAAGTTACAATCACAATGCGATGCCCTGCGGCATGCAGCTGCGCGCACTGACGTACAAGTTCTACGATATGGGCCCGGTTGAGGCGAGAAGACCCGCCTGTCAGCACGCTGGTGCCCAGTTTTACAACCATCGTTTGGCTGCCACTCATAATTTTTCTGCCATTGCTTTGTATAAAAAAAGATGATGATGAAGAAAACGTTGTAACAGGAGAGACGCGTTATGCCAACAGGCACAACGCGAAAAAAACCGACACAGGCGCATGACCTGAAGAGGCGTTAGGGTCTTTCCGCTAAGGAATAGGGGGGGTCTAGCTGCTGTACCAGGACTTCCAGTCGCTTGTGGAAACTTTGCCGCGTGGTGTCTACTTTTTCGGTGATGGCTTTGTCTTTGAACTTGATTTCAGACCAGTTGCCAGCTTCATCGAACAGGCCATAGCGATACGAGTAGGTCATACTTTGACCCTGCGCTTCCAAATCTAACCACCAGCCCCAAAACTCGCGTTTTTCCGGTTCGGCTTTGACATCGACGCACATCGCCAGACAGTCAAAGAAGAAGTAGAAATCATGGCACTGGCCTTCCCGCAAATAGGGTCCCAAAGAGGTAAAGTTTTTAATCAAACGGTGTCGCGTATGTCCACACGGTAATGTCATTCGGCATTCTCCAAGTTTTAACATTAAGTTATTAGCAGAGATGCCGCATTTTTCAACCAAATTGCTGGATAAATAAGGCTTGACGACAGGCGATTTTATCGCGGCCTGCCGCCAATAGGACCCTTTACGGGGAGGTGATCACGATGGAAACCCGGCGATTTTCCGCCCTGCCCTGCGCCGTCGCATTGCTCGTAATGGGATAATCCTTGCCCAGACCACGCGTCTGAAGTTGGCTGCGCGGAATGTTGGCGCTCGTGGCGTAAACATTCGCGACCACTTCCGCGCGGCGCAAGGAGAGCGCCTTGTTGTAGCGATCGTCGCCGGTATTGTCCGTATGGCCATCCATGCGGGCGTGACTCAGCCCCACGGCCGACAACGTTTTGGCGACTTTTTGGATCGCCGCGCGGCTTTGGGGGGTTAGTGTGGATTGGTCGAGGTCGAACAGCACTTTTTCCGTCAGCCCCAGCGCCCACCCCTCTTCGCACGGCTTGAATCCCGTCGATTGCAATGCCGCAACCTGTTGGGGAGTGAACGGGGCTTTGTGAGACTGGCAGGCCGTCAGCCCTAGAGCCAGCGCGGCAATCAACATGAACTGCAGAGTGAACTTCATACTACCACTTACCTCGTTAACGCATGTCGCCGGTATTTTTGCTTTTCCAGGTACATGTTTTTGTCAGCCTGCTCCAGGAGGTCCTCTATAGTGGAGTACTGATCGGCAATCGCTACGCCAATGCTTAGCGACATCACAACTTCCGCGCCATTTTGAAGTTCGATCGGCTGGCTTACGCGACGGCGGATCTTGTTCACGATGGGCATAACGTCATCCATATCCTGGACGTCAGACAGGATTAAAGCGAACTCATCGCCGCCCAATCGCGCCGGAAGGTCTTTTTTCCCTGCGCAATATTTCAATCGTTTAGCGATGGTTATCAACACCTTGTCGCCAGCTGCATGGCCATAGGTATCATTGATATATTTAAACTGATTGCCATCCATAAACAGCACGGCTGTGCGGCTGTGGCTCTCTTCATCTTCCAGCACGTTTTCCAGCGCGCTGCAGAATGCCGTACGGTTGGCTAACCCCGTCAAAGCATCGTGCAGAGAACGTTTCAGCAATGAATCGTTCTCTTTCAGAATCTGCTCCTGCCAGCTTTCAATCTCTTCGAGCAGGCTGTTGAAATCCTGGCTAAAGACATCCAGTTCAACAATCTTTGCCGACGGCACTCGCCGGGCAAAGTTACGGTTTTCTCGAATATCGTGCACCACCTCGGCAATATTCTGCAGCGCCATAATCAAGCCGTGGTGCAGATGACGGGTGATGATGACGGACAATATCGAGGCGAAGACCAGGCACAGCGTGAGCACCAGCAGGGAAAAGTAAACAAAGCTTTTAACCGGGGCGTCGCTGCCCGAAATCTCGATGTGGCCCACGAGATTGCCCCGGTGATAGATGGGCTGCAGTACCGAACTGGGGAAGAGCCATTTGGCGATCATTCGGCTCATCGGGTCGGCGTGCTCGCTGCCCGCGGCTTGCCAGAATGTGATTTTTCGTCCGTTCGCATCAGTAACTATAGCCTGACTGAACTGACCTTGCTGGCCGAGAGTGCTCAGCGTTTCACGGGCCGCTACGCCGTCGCGGAACACGACAGCGGCCTCGATGCTTTGGCTCAGGGTACTGGTGAGCAACTGCAGATTCTTCTCAGAATACTGTTTGAATGAAATCAGCGACGCCGTGGTGATCAGCATCCAAGACACCGTCATGGTGATGACGATACTCAAGGTACTGATACGCGCCAGGGCATTCCTGAAAGTGATTCTGCCGGTGACTGTACTGGACGTAGAGGCTGGCTTATCCATGTTTAGCATTCCGCGGACGACCAAGCATTAATACTTCGGGACTAACTTTCACCCCGGTACGAAACAACGAGTCCAAATTTACAGAGAAACTGACCTTTTTATCCGCGAAGATAAGACAAAATGCGCTGCCATCAACACATTCGGGGTTTTGTTCCGAAATAGTCAGTAGTGGATGCGCCGGGTCCAGGCTTGAAATTCCGACCTGCTCTTGAATGGATTCCCTGCCGAAGTATACCGCATCGCAGTGCGAGGACGAAAAATCATCGACATCTTCTATCAATATTGTATTGAATAAGGGGATATCTTGTTCATTACGGGTATCGGTGAGCACGGCAGCGAAATGCGCTGAAGAGAATACGCAAAGCGTGGGAACCATTTGGGCGGATGGCCATCGAGTGTAGCTGACGATACCGGAAACGGTACGACGTAGATCGGCAGCCGAAACCTGATTCATCTCTGTTTTAAGATTGGACGCATCGGCCCTGGCTAACAACATAAGGGGTAACATCGAAAATATCAGAACAAGTAAGATCCACCTTCTCTCCATAATAACGTTATCCAGCTGCTTATCATCCAATTGGGAAGGAATGTTTTTTTGCACGCGCTGCAAAGCCAAACGCGCGGCGGCTTACCTTCAAAGCTATTTTATTTTTCAAATAGCATAGCTAAGGAATACGTTATCACCATCCCATCCAAGGTAATGGGACGATAAAGGGGACGATCATGCGGCAGATAAAGACATCGTTACTGAAGCTGATGCCCTAACCAATGGCTGATTTGCTGTAAACAGAGATGGAAACTTTCATAGACCGGTGAAGCTTTGACCTCCAGTAGCTTGCCCTGGGACGATGAGTTAACGATCAGTTCGGACTCCTCTTTCGGGCTGAGTACGTCGTCCTTCCAATAAGCGGAGAGCATCGCCGTTGGGCAACGCCGCCCCAACAACCCCTGCGTTTTTAAGGAATAGCGTCCCATCTCGGCCTTCAATGCGGCGTCGGTGGAAGACGGCATGCCGAGCCGGCTGGCGAGGATATCCATATACATATCCGGCACATCCTGCTGACGCACGGCGCCAGCCAGCAGCGAATGCACCACCGGCCCCAGACAGGCGACAGCCTTCAGACGCGGCGATTCCAGATACGCGAGCCGGACGGCGATATTCGCGCCGAAACGAAAACCAAATGCCCCTACTCGGGTATGGTCCACCCACGGTACGTCCGGCAAGGCTTTCAATACCTGCTGATGCAGGAAACTGGAGTCTTGATCCAACTTCCAGCGCGACGAAAAACCGACTGACGGCATATCAATCGTTAGCATCGCCATCCCCGCCGGCGCCAGATAGTCATGGAACAAGCGGTAATAGTCGCTCTGAAGCAGGTCCAGGCTGCCGCACACCAGCACGGTGGGGAACGGCGCGCTGCCCTGAGAGGGCAAATGCAAAAACCCGGTCAGCGTTCCGCCGCCGTCGATGGGAATAGACAGCGTTTTTAGTTCATAGCTCAGCAGGTCGGCAGCTTCTTCGTAGGCGCGATTCGCCATCGTCTGCGCCTGCTCGGCAAGCTCATCGCCCTTCAGGTGCGGATAGGCGGCGATGCTGTACAGCGCGGCAGCCTTCAGCCAGCACTGCCCTTTGGTCTCATCATCGAGTTCGCTCTCACTCTCCGTCGCCTGCTGCTGCCAGCGCATTCCCTGCACCACCCATTCGTAAATCCAGTTTCCGCCGCGATAACCGATGACCGTATCCAGCAGCGCGTCGTCGCTGCGCTGGGCCGTACTGGCGGCAATGCGCGACAGTACCTCCTCAATGTCCAGCGGCGCGACGCCGCGCCAAATCCACATCAGGCGGTTGATCATCCGATACCAGGCGCTGTTGTCGCTGCCCTCCAGGGCGGAGTGCATCGCGCTGGTGGAGTGATGCGCGCGCGGGATCAGGGTCGAGGTTTCCGGATGTTTGAAGGACGGTTTGAACAGCTTTTCGGACAGGTTGGCCTGAACCACAACAGCCTCCATATAAGATCAAGCAGCAGAGAGAGCGTTTCGCTAAAGTGTACTCAACACCACATGGAAATGCAGTACAGGAGAGGGAAAAGAGTCGGAAATGACAACGCCCGGCAAAACCGGGCGTTATAGACGGCAAATCAGGGAGCGATTAGCGGTCGGACAGCGGCGGCACGAACACCACGCCCATGTCCCAAGGCTGCTCAATCCAGGTATCCTGCGGGATATCAACCTGATAATCGTCCACCAGCGGTTTCCCAGCCGGTTTCGCAAAAATGGTGATGAAGTGCGCTTTCGGATACATATCGCGAATCGCTTTGGCGGTACCGCCGGTATCGACCAGATCGTCCACCACGATGAAGCCTTCGCCATCGCCTTCGGCACGTTTCAGCACCTTCAGCTCGCGCTGGTTGTCATGGTCGTAGCTGGAGATGCATACGGTGTCTACATGACGGATGCCCAGCTCACGGGCCAGCAGAGAACCCGGAACCAGACCGCCGCGGCTAACGGCGATAATGCCTTTCCATTGGTCCGCCGGCAGTAAACGCTCGGCCAGTTTGCGGGCATGAATCTGCAACATATCCCAGGTTACGACGTATTTTTCACTCATATAATATATCCCGGCCAACGGTGGAGTCGGCTTTATCATAGTCGGAGGGGGAAAAAGGTTGCGCGAGATTATAGATAGGCAACCTCATAAAAACCAGCCTTTATCCGATTGAGTTTTGTGGGTGGCGACAAAATCCCCGCCGCCATTGTCGGCAATCCGCCCGCGGTCGGCCACCTCAGCCGGTTCTTCGCGACCAGGATTGACAGACTCTCCCCGGCGGCGGGAAAGTGATACTCTGTTTCATGATGCCCGATCGCCGTGCTCAAGCGCGATCATTTTTTAACCTGTAGCGCCTCACGCGCCAGACGCGGACTTAGGCTGCTGAAAAGGAGACGTTAATAGTGTCTGAATTGTCTCAGCTTTCCCCACAGCCCCTGTGGGATATTTTTGCCACGATCTGTTCCATTCCGCATCCCTCCTATCATGAAGAGGCGCTGGCGGCGCATATTCTGTCATGGGCGCAGGCGCGCGGCATTCATTCAGAGCGCGATCGCGTCGGCAACATTCTGCTGCGCAAACCGGCGACGCCCGGCATGGAAAACCGCAAGCCGGTCGTGCTGCAAGCGCATCTGGATATGGTGCCGCAGAAAAACAACGATACGGCGCATGATTTCACGAAAGATCCGATTCAGCCGTATATCGACGGCGAGTGGGTGAAAGCGCGCGGCACCACGCTGGGTGCGGACAACGGTATCGGCATGGCGTCTACGCTGGCCGTCCTCTCCGACGACAGCGTCGAGCACGGCCCGCTGGAAGTACTGCTCACCATGACGGAAGAGTCCGGCATGGATGGCGCTTTCGGCCTGCAACCGAACTGGCTGCAGGGAGAGATTCTGATCAACACCGACTCGGAAGAGGAAGGCGAAGTCTACATGGGCTGCGCGGGCGGGATCGATTTCCTGACGCGGCTGCCGCTGCAACGTGAAGCGGTGCCTGCGGGCTATCAGGTGATGAAGCTGGTGATTAAAGGGCTGAAAGGCGGCCATTCCGGCTGCGACATTCACCTGGGGCTCGGCAACGCCAATAAACTGCTGGGCCGTTTCCTGGCAGAGCAGGCGAAAACGCTGGACCTGCGTCTCCTCGACCTGAACGGCGGCACGCTGCGCAACGCCATCCCCCGCGAAAGCGCGGTCACGCTGGCCGTCGCGGCTGATAAAGTCGCTGCGCTGAAAGCGGCGGCACAGGATTATGTCGCCGTACTGAAACATGAGCTGGCCGCAGTGGAAAAAAACATCGCTGTTCTCGTCGAACCGACGTCGGACGCCTCGGCGGCCCTGACCACGGACAGCCGCGACCGGCTGGTGGCTCTGCTTAACGCAATCCCTAACGGCGTGATCCGCATGAGCGACGAGGTCAAAGGCGTGGTGGAGACCTCGCTCAACGTCGGGGTCATCACTATGACCGAGACGCAGGCGGAAGTGCACTGCCTGATCCGGTCGCTGATCGACAGCGGCAAGGACTATGTGGTGAGCGTGCTGACGTCGCTGGGACAGCTGGCCGGCGCGGAAACTCGTCCTAAAGGCGGCTATCCGGGCTGGCAGCCAGACGCGCAATCACCGGTCATGCAACTAGTGCGGGAAACCTACCAGCAGCTATTCGACAAAACGCCGAGCGTTCAGGTGATCCACGCCGGTCTGGAATGCGGGCTGTTTAAGAAGCCTTATCCGGAGATGGATATGGTTTCCATCGGACCGACCATCACCGGACCGCACTCGCCGGATGAGCGGGTGAATATCGCCAGCGTTGGCCTGTATTGGCAACTGCTGACCGCGGTTCTGAAAGCCATCCCAGAGAAACGCTAAGGCGTTCATCGCCTGCCCTTCCCGCATCCGGCTGAAAACCTCGCCGGATGCGGCGCCAAGCGCTCTCGATTAACGCTCCCAGTTAAATACCAGCTGCCGCTCCAGCTGCGGGTCCAGTAGCGTCACGTGTAATCCCACCAGCCGAACGCCGCGCGCCTCCCGCCGCTGCTCCCAGGTCTGCCTCGCCAACTGGATGAGATCCTGTTTGTTCAGCACCGGCCAGACGTGCTCCTGCGTAGTCTGCCGAAAATCGTCGAACTTCAGCTTTACGCCCTGACGCGCGATATGCAGATCCGGCTTCACCCGACGCAGCCGCACCTCCAGCTCGTCATACAGCGTTTCGATCAGCGCTTCGCATTGAGGCCAGTCGTGAATATCCTGCGCCAGCGTTTTCTCGACGCCGACGGATTTACGCAGCCGGTCAGGCGACACTTGGCGTTCATCAATACCATGACAGCGCTCCCACAGCACACGCCCGAACTTGCCGAACGACTTCAATAGCGCGGACAAATCATAACGCCGCACGTCGGCGCAGTTATGCAGTCCCCGCTCGGCCAACCGGCTGGCCGTCACTTTACCGACGCCGGGGATCTTCGCCAACGGCAGCGCCAGAATGAAGTCATCCACCTGAGCGGGCGTAATGACGTATTGTCCGTTGGGTTTGTTCTGTTCGGAGGCCACCTTTGCCAGGAATTTGATGGGCGCGACGCCCGCGGAGGCGGTCAGATTCAGCTCATCGAAAATAGCCCGTCGAATCTCCTGCGCCATCAGCGTGGCGGAGCCGTTGCAGTGAAGACTGTCGGTGACATCGAGATACGCTTCGTCGAGCGATAAAGGTTCGATCAGTTCGGTATAGCGGGCAAAGATCTGACGGATCTGGAGGGAGGTGGCTTTGTACACCTCCATACGTCCCGGCAGCAAGGTCAGATGCGGACAGAGTCGCAAAGCGGTCGCAGTCGCCATCGCGCTGTGCACGCCGTAACGGCGAGCGGGATAATTGGCGGTGCTGATTACCCCGCGGCGCAACGCGCTGCCGCCGATGGCAAGGGGAATATCGCGCAGGCGCGGGTTGTCCCGCATTTCAATGGCGGCGTAAAAGCAATCCATATCGACATGAATAATCTTGCGCATATCCCCTCCGGTATCTGTATAAAAATACAGTACCAATGTGGAGTGATGCAAGCAGGTCAACCACCGGAGCCACGTCGCGCCAGTGAACCGCGGAAGTCAAAGGCCCTGACGACGCACTCATCCGCCCGATTTTCGTGGAGAATACGCGAAAAGAAAAAAGGGTTCGCGTTCGCGTCCCGTGACAAAGAGAGTTTCCCTTTTCTCCCTGTCGCGTAGGGGGCAACACCAATAAGTTTCTTAATAATATCGTTGTGTTACCAGGGCTTTGCCTTAACCTTCTCACGCCTTATCGGCTGGGCGCGGAGCCGTCATTCCGGCCACGATGACGCCCTCGGTCCGACCTCTCTTTCACCGCTGTTTGCGTCTAACATAATTTCCCACTTGAATAAAATAAACGCAGTGCTAATGTGACAGCGCTACACCGCCTTAGGCACAGGAATACGGGACGACACCACAAAAATACCGTATGTCACACAGCTTCAGTTATCAGGATCCATCAATGCAAAAAATCGCACTGTCATTTGCGACGCTGTTTTTTTTGCCTTCCGTATTTGTTACCAGCTATGCGAGCGAAGTCATTCCGGTCACGACCTCTTTCAAGCAGCAGGCGTTAGGCTCGCCGGTTTATATTCAAATCTTCAAAGAAGAGCGGCTTTTGGAGCTGTATGCCAAAATCGGCACCGACTATCGTCTGGTGCAAAGCTATCCCATCTGCAAATACTCGGGCGGTCTCGGTCCCAAACGGGTGGAAGGCGATATGAAAAGTCCGGAAGGATTTTATCAGGTCGATTTGCATCAGCTTAAACCGGATAGCCGCTTTCACCGCGCCATCAACGTCGGTTTTCCCAACGAATATGACCGTGCCCAGGGTTATTCCGGACGCTATCTCATGATTCACGGCGAGTGCGTGTCGGTCGGCTGTTATGCGATGACCAATCAGTACATCGATGAGATCTACACCTACGTCGAGCGGGCGCTATTGAATGGGCAGGCGAAAGTCGAACTGGCGATTTATCCGTTCCGCATGACGGACAAAAACCTGCAGCGGCATCGCAACTCCACCTACGCCCATTTCTGGCAGCAGTTGCAGCCGGGCTACGCCTACTTCAACCAGCACCACCAGCCCCCGGCCGTCGCGGTGTTCAACGGCCAGTATATGGTGAATCAGGCGACCCCGAACAAGAACCCGTTTTCAAACTATGCGCTCACCAAAGTGGAATAACACAAACTCGCCTGGCTCGATCTGATGCCAGGTTTCATTCCCCGTCAGCGGCTGCGTCGCCAGCACGGTGACCACGTCATCCGGCGTGGTCTGCTGTTGAAAATCGATCTCCACATCATCATCCAGCAGCGTCGCCTTGCCGAATGGCGCACGTCGCGTAATCCAGCATAGCCGCGTGGAACAATACCCCATCACGAAATGTCCATCGGACAACAGCATGTTGAACACGCCCTTTTTGCTCAGCGTTTCCGCCAGCGACGCGATATAGCGAAAGACCGAGGGCCAGTGCGATGGCGTACGGGGGTAGCGTAACGAGAGATGGTGAAGCAGCCAGCAGAAGGCGTATTCGCTGTCCGTCTGCCCTACCGGGCGGTAGGTTCCGGTTTTCAGGCTGCGATAGCCTTTTAACTGACCGTTATGGGCGAACGTCCAGTTTCTCCCCCACAGCTCGCGGGTAAACGGATGGGTGTTCTCCAGCGCCACCGCACCGCGGTTGGCCTGGCGGATATGAGACACCACGGCGCAGGACTTGATGGGATACTTCTGTACCAGCTGTGCAATAGGCGACGTGGCGCTAGGCAGCGGATCTTTGAACGTACGACAACCGTTGCCCTCGTAAAAGGTGATACCCCAACCGTCGCGATGCGGTCCGGTACGGCCGCCGCGTTGCATCAGCCCGGAAAAACTAAAACAGATATCAGTTGGGACATTTGCGCTCATCCCAAGCAGTTCACACATGGTTGATTCCTTACCTTTGTGACCCGCGATGAAAACGTCAGAGCCGCTGGCGGTGATTAGCCTGCGTCTCCAGGCGAGATCCGTGCGGTGTGAATGGCCCTAAGGAACAGCGCAGCCCTGCTCCTTAGGGCCAACGTGACATCCCATCTTCTGCGGAGCGCCCGTCCGCGCCTTGATGAAGCGATTTCTCGGCGATGGCAGCATTCGCCCCGGTGCGGGATGCTGCCTGATGTACCGTTGGCGCAGCGGGACTAGCTCTCCGCCATTTCCTTTTCAATCAGCTGGATCAGGATATGAATCGCTTTGATATGGATTTCCTGAATACGGTCGGCGTAGCCAAAATGCGGCACGCGGATTTCGACATCCGCCGAACCCGCCATTTTGCCGCCGTCTTTGCCGGTCAGCGTGATGACTTTCATCCGCTTGGCGCGCGCGGCCGCAATGGCCCGGATGATATTGCCGGAGTTGCCCGAGGTGGAAATCCCCAGCAGCACATCCCCTTCACGCCCTAGGGATTCAATGTAGCGCGAGAACACGAAGTCGTAGCCAAAGTCATTGCTGACGCAGGAGATATGGCTCGGATCGGAGATCGCGATCGCCGGCAGTCCCGGACGGTTTTCACGGTAACGGCCGGTCAGCTCTTCGGCGAAATGCATGGCATCGCAATGAGAACCGCCGTTCCCACAGGAGATAACCTTTCCGCCCGCTTTGAACGCGTCCGCCAGCAGTACCGCCGCATCCTGAATCGACTGAATATTGGCATCGTCGCTTAAAAAGGTATTCAGCGTATCCGCCGCTTCTGTTAGCTCTTTACGGATTAAGTCCTGATACATGGAACCCTCTCATTAGGTGATATCACGATGGTCTTGCCGTGCAGTGTAACGGATCGCCCAAACCCGGAGAAGCGGACAATTAACGATTGATATGATTCGCGGCGGAGGTCACGTAGGGGAGATTATTTAACGCACAGTTTCCACCGTCCATCACATAGAACCACATCGCAAGGCATGGCCGGAATTAAAAAAAACCGCCGACGTATCGGCGGTATAAGACGTTAAAACATGCCTCTCGACACGCGGTGATTACTGCAGATGCTCTTTCAGCAGCATCCCGGCCTGGCTCAGGGCGGCCTGAACTTCAGGAACGCCGGCGAGCGCATTCAGGAGACCGTAGTCATGGATCATACCGTTATAACGCACCTGCACGACATCCACGCCCGCGGCGTTCAGATGACGCGCATAGGCTTCGCCTTCATCTCTCAGCACGTCGTTTTCCGCGGTCTGCACCAGCGCCGGCGGCAACCCTTTCAACTGCGCTTCGCTTGCCATCAGAGGCGACGCGTAAATTTCGGCTCGCTGAGCGGCCTGCGTCGTGTAGTTGTCCCAGAACCATTTCATCATATTGCGGCTCAGGAAGCGGCCTTCCGCAAAGTCTTTGTAGGATGCGGTGTCAAATTTAGCATCCGTGACCGGCCAGAAAAGGACTTGATAACGTAGTTTCGGCGCACCTTTTTCTTTAGCCATCAGACTGACTACCGCCGCCATGTTACCGCCCACGCTGTTCCCAGCGACGGCCAGACGCTTGCCGTCCACGTTAATTTCCGCGCCGTGTTCAGACACCCAACGGGTCGCCGCATAGGCCTGATTGATGGCGACCGGATAGTGCGCTTCGGGACTCGGTGTGTAGTTGACGAACACGGCAGCGGCGCCAGAAGCCACCACCAAGTCCCTCACCATGCGCTGATGGGTGGGGAAGTCGCCCAAGACCCAGCCACCGCCATGGAAGAACATAAACACGGGCAGTTCGCCGCTGGCGTTCTCAGGCCGGACGATGGTCAACGTCAACGGTTTACCGTCCACCTGAATGGTTTTCTCTGTGATGGCGACGCCGGACATGTCCACTTTGACGCTCGCTTGCGCGTCGGAGAGCACCTTGCGCGCATCTGCCGGGGAAAGTTGTTCGATGGGTTTACCGTGCCCGCTATTCAGCGAATTCACAAAGGCTTGCGTACCGCGTTCCAGATGCGGATCGACAGACGCTGCGTGAGCGATGCTCATTGACAGCAACAGGCTGCCGGTGAGCAGATGACAAGCTAAAGTTTTCATAATCCATCCTTAAACAGCACTAATGATTAAGAGGGTTAATAAAATAATGCGCATAAGAAAGGATAGAAGAAAAAACGGGTATGATTGATTTAGATTAATTGATTGAAAAACAATGCATTTCAATAAAATAAACATCCAAAGCGAGAAAAGCCGCTCACTACATACATCAGTTTATATTAATAACGCATTCACTCAACGCGGCAGATCCTCCGTCAAAAAAGCAGAGAATCCACCGCACGACAATGCCGCGAGACGTTTCAGACAGGCCGACACATCGCAAGGGGAGATGACAAACGGTGAAGTGTGTGAAACAGCAACGGCGTGTTCAATGGCATGACGCGGGGGAAAAACGGCGCAGAGATCTCCGCGCCATTGGGCGATATATCAGGCTTCCCATTCGCCGATACGCGTCAGTAGCGCCTTGGGATCGGCAATGTCGCCGGCTTCGACGATCAGCGCTCTACCCAGCGCCAGCGCATGTCTTTTCGCGGTCAATCGCGCCTGCTTGTCCGCAATGCTGTCCAGATCCGCGACGTGGGCCAGGCCGATGGTGCGACGAATCAATTCGCTGCCGCAGTACCCAACGGCGTCTTGCCACACCTGACGCAAAAACAGTTCTGCGTAGCCGTCAGCCGCCAGCGCAGGCTCACGACCTTGCTCTGCGCATAGCACCGTAAAGCGCTCAGCAAAAGTCCGCCACAGCGTGACGCACTCCTCAAGACGCTGAGACCGGGCCGTCTTTGCCGCTTCTGCTCCCAACAATCCCGGCACACCGCAGTAGTTCAACAGCAGATTCCCCAACGCAGACCCCACATCGAAGCCGATAGGACCGTAGAAACCGAATTCTGCGTCAATCACCTTGAGCTTGCCTTCGGCCACGAAAATCGACCCGCTGTGCACATCGCCGTGCAATAACGCTTCCGCCTTGGCGAGAAAACCGTGTTTCAACGCCGCCACCGCGCGCTTCAACGCGCGATCTTCCCGCAGCGCCAGTACGTTCGGCAGTAGCTCCGGCTCGAACTGATTACGTTCGTGGTCGATATAAGGATCGGTAAAGAACAGATCTTCCGTAATCTGACACAGCTCCGGGTTCGTAAAACGGCTGACGGCCGCTTTCTTATCGTGCGGCGGCTGATAGAAGTCGGAGGTGTGAAACAGCGCTTGCGCCAGATATTCGCCCAGCTGAGAGGCCGCCTGCGGGTAATGGCGCCCCGCCACCAGTTCATTACGCCAGATGCGATGATCGGACAGATCTTCCTGCACCATCACCGCCAGTTCGGGATCGTAATGCAATACCGCGACGGTATGCTGCGGGCAAAACCGCGCGTGGGTCAGCAGGGTTTCCGCTTCGATTCTGGACCTGTCTAGCGTCAGCGGCCACGACTCGCCGACACAGCGCACATAGGGCAGCGCCTGCTTGACAATCACACGGCTGACGCCCTGTGTATCGCGAATTTTGAAGACCAAATTCAGGTTGCCGTCGCCAATCTCCTCGGCGGCGACCAACGTATGCGCCTCCGCCACGCCGCCGTATTGGCGGGCGTATGCTACGGCATCGTCTGCGTGAAAAGTACGGTATTGTGACATTGCGAATCCCCTGGTACGTGGTGCTGTTGGTCGTTTTATTGTTGTTTTAGACATAAAAGCGTTTGGACGTCTATACATCCGCAAAGCATACTGGCAGAATAAAAAAATTGATGCAATAGCGCAACACGGATTTAACCCTGAATGCAAAACATTAACACGACAAGTCTAAAGGTCATTGATAACCAGCTCTGGATCCTGGATCAGCAGGCGCTACCGCAGGAGATGGTTTGGCATCCCTGCCCGGACGTCCCTGCGCTGGTTGAACATATCAAAGCCCTACGCGTGCGGGGCGCGCCGGTCATCGGGTTATCGGCGAGTTTGCTGTTGGCGCTGCTGGCGGAAGGCGGCCTGTCGCGACAGGCGCTGACGGCCGCACTTGAGACGCTGCGCGCGGCACGCCCGACCGCCGTCAACCTGATGAACAATCTTGATCGCATGAAGCAGGCGCTGGCGTCGCCGGAGTGGATCCCGGCGCTGGGGCGGGAAGCCCTGCGGTTGATTGAGGAAGATCGCGCCCTGTGCGATCGCATCGCGGATTACGGCGCCACGCTGGTCACCCCCGGCAGCCGGCTGCTGACACACTGCAACACCGGCGGACTGGCGACGGCGGGCGTGGGCACGGCGATCGGGATACTGCTGCGCGCTCATCAGCAAGGCAAGATTGAAAACGTATGGGTGGATGAAACCCGGCCGTTGCTGCAAGGCGGACGCCTTACCGCCTGGGAACTGGGCGAATTGGGCATTCCCTATCGCCTGATTTGCGACTCCATGGCGGCGTCGCTGATGGCGCAGGGCCAGGTCGATGCCGTGTGGGTCGGCGCGGACCGCATCGCCGCCAACGGCGATGTCGCCAACAAGATCGGCACCTATAGCCTGGCAGTGCTGGCGCATTATCACCGCATTCCTTTCTACGTCGCCGCGCCTCACACCACACACGACCCCCACTGTCCGGATGGCCACGCGATCCCCATCGAACAGCGCGCCACCGCCGAGGTCACCGGCGTGTCAGGAAGCTTCGGCCACACTCAGTGGGCGCCGCAGGATGCGCCGGTGTATAACCCGGCCTTTGATGTCACCCCGGCCGCCTTGATTAGCGGTTGGGTACTGGATAGCGGTGTGATTACACCCGAGCAGGTGCGGGAAGGTATTTTTCAGCAGACGCTGTCGCGTTGATACGGTAGGACACGTCTCCCCGCCGTTTGGGNGGGGAGACGCTGACAGGCCAGCGGTCAGGCCAACTTCGGATAGGCCGTGGCAATGTCGTCGCCGGTGAAGTGCGCGATCCACCCCTCCGGGTTGTCGAACAGTCGGATCGCCGTGAAGTTTGGTGACGATCCCATATCGAACCAGTGCGGCGTTCCCGCCGGTACAGACAGCAAATCGTTCTTCTCACACAGGATCTGGAAAATCTGCCCCTCGACATGCAGGCAGAACAGCCCTGCGCCCTCTACGAAGAAACGCACTTCATCTTCCCCGTGGGTATGTTCAGACAGAAACTTACCGCGTAACGCCTCCTTCTGCGGATTGTCGGCGCGCATGCTGATCACATCCCAACTCTGATAGCCTTTTTCCGCGACCAGCTTGTTGATTTCGTGCTGATAGGCCGCCAGCACTTCTTCCGCATCAGGCTCGGCGCTCAATGCACGGTCCGCCTGCCAGCGCTCGAAGCGAACGCCGATGGCGTTCAGACGCTGACGGATTGCCTCCGCGTCCCGACTCTCCCAGACCGGCTGGGATGCGTCTTGATCGCTGAAAATAGTGAGTGCGCTCATAAGGAAATCTCCTGTACGTCGATGTGATCGAAGCGGCTCACCTGCGGGTGATCGCTGTGGGGGTCTGCCTCGCCGCGCAGCAGCTGACAAGTTTGCCAACCGGCGCTTCGCGCCGCGTCCAGCTCCTGATGGATATCGGAAAGGAACAGGATCTCGGCCGCCGGCAGCGCGATAACGTCGGCGATATTCCGATAGGAAGTGACTTCACGCTTCGCGCCGACGCGAGTATCGAAATACCCGCTGAACAGCGGCCGTAAATCGCCCACGTCGCTGTGGCCGAAGAGCAACTGCTGCGCCTCGACCGAGCCGGAAGAGTAAACATACAGCTTGATGCCCTGCTCTAACCACGCATGCAGCTGCGGCGTCACGTCGTCGTAAATGTGGCCGTGAAAATCGCCCTGCTGATAGCCCGTGCGCCAGATAATGCCCTGTAATGTTTTCAGCGCCGTCGACTTGCGATCCTGATCCATAAACCGCGCCAATGCGTCCACCAACTCCGTTTCGCTGGCCTCCGGCTGCCCTAACTCGATTCGGAGCGCAGCCAGCGCCTCGGCGACGTCCGGCCGATCTCCGGCCTGAGCCACCACCTGCGCCAGTCGAGCGCGGGCATAGGGAAATAGAACGTTGTGGACAAAGCGAATGTCGCTGGTGGTGCCTTCAATATCAGTCACGATGGCCTTAATCATTGCGCCTCCAGCACACGTCGTTGCAGTTCGCACTGGAACAGAAACTCCAGCCCTTCGAGATGGCGGCGCGCCTCTTGTACGCTCTCCCCCCAACAGTAAAGACCGTGGCCCCGCACCAGAAAACCATAGCGCAGCGGCGTAGACCCATGGCGGGCCGCAACACGTTCGGCCAGCGCAGGAATGTCCTGATCGTTATCGAAAATAGGGAGGGTGACTCGGTCCAGATGCGAGCGCTGGCCTGACAGCGACTTCTGCATCTCGTAGCCTTCAAGAATCAACGCGTCGCTTTTCTCCACGCGGGACAGCACCGTGGCGTTCACCGAGTGCGTATGCAGGACGGCGCCGATGCGCGCGTCGAGACGATACAGCAGGGTGTGTAAACCGGTTTCCGCAGACGGCGTACGGCCGCAGGGGACATGGTTGGTGGCAATGTCGACCTGCAAAAAGTCTTCAGGTTTCAGGTTGCCCTTGTCTTTGCCCGATGCCGTGATCAGGCTGCGCGCCTCATCAAGACGGACGGACATATTGCCGCCGGTGGCGGGACACCAGCCTTTTTCACCGATCCAGTGGCAGGCCGCCAGCAGATCGGCCAAATATGCGTTATCGCTCATTGTCTATTCCCAGTGCAGGTGAATCCCCAAACGTTCCGACGCAACCGTCGGCGTTCAGTGTTGTTATTGCCGCTCAGTGAGCATGAATTTTTATAAAAATCAGAGAGAATACAGGTCAACGCGCCGGTCTCACCCCGCCCGCGACGCCACCCCTGACTCAAGCGCTGGCGTAGGCTTTCAGCACTGACAGCGAAGTACCAGGCTCGCGCCGCACGCCTGACGGCAGCGAAAAATCCGTGGGTTCGATGAGGAGGCGTTCGGCCGGTATTAAGGTCCGCGCCCGACAGCGTCTACACTTGTACATCAGTGATGCGTCTGCCTAGCGCCCCTTCACGTTCACCGTGTCGGCCCTCTGACCGCTGCGCCTTCGCCTGATGACAGGCAGGACGTTAAAGCGAGAGATTACCCGGAGAAAACGGGGATCTCAAGAAGATCATCAGCCCTTCCCGCCAAGGAGAAAACCGTGAAAAGGATGGTTAAAATCCCCCTTTCTTTGTGCTGTTTTATCGTTTTCTGTCCGCCAGCTCAGGCCACGCCGTCGCCCGATGACACGCCGCTGTTTTATTGTCCGACGGACAAGGGCGATCGCATCTTGCTGGAAAATCGGGAAGGGAAATTGGTATTAATCCTCAACGGGGAGAGCCATGTTGCGGATGAAACCGTGCAGGAAATTAGCCAAACCTATCGTCGAAACATCGAAAGATCGCCCGAATACAATGTGGTCAGCTTGCATATCAAAGGGATCGAATATGGCATCGGTTCGTTCAAAAATATCGCCACTCAGGCAGAACCGACCGGTCAGTTTTTCTCTTACTCTTCCGATAAAAATCGGATGCCCGACCTGCTCTGCTCGTTTGGTGAAGACATCAATAATCTCTCCAGACTGGCGAAATAATCCGTCGCGCTTTCGGACAACCACGCAGACGTCACGGTATCCGCCTGTTGCGTTCGGAAGAGCCGGGCATAAAAAAAGGGGCTGAATCAGCCCCTGCCTGTTAACTCAAATTATCTATTCGCGTTTGAATCGCGCTGACCTTGGTGGCGTCCTTCGCGTCCTGGTATAACGCCAACGCCCTTTTATAGGCTACTAGCGCTTCGGCCTTGTCTTTACGCGTTCCCTGTTCCTTGCTGAGCGGATCGTGATAACGCGCCCAGCTGTACGCATACACCTTGTTGTTATAAATGCCGCTCTCTTCGAAAGTGAATCCGTTCGACTTTCTCAATTGGTTAAGATGCTCACACTTCAGCACTTCAGTGGCCTTATCGAAATAGCGCAAGCGGTCGTCATAACCGTTGAAACCACCGTTGATTCGGGCCGTGATCATATTGAAATCATCTTTTTTGGCGTAACTATTCAGATTCTGGTTGCCGTAATCCATATAAAACCAAAAAGCGGATTGCACACAGTGCGGATAGGTGGTCAGTTTGTTCCGGTTGTCTTCACTGGAATAAACATCCTCCCCCACGGCGCTGCCATAGGCGCGATAGTTCTTTTCAAAGGTCAATTGAATCAGTCCGCGTCCGTACCACGGCGCGTAACTTTTTTGGCTCCCGTTAATCTCCGAGGTGTACACCAAGCCGAGGCTTTCGTGGCAACACTGCGCGAGAAAATGCGCTTTCTCCCTGCATGTCGTCATCCCATATTTAGCGAAGCCATCATTGAAGGCCTTCAGGTAGGTCATCAGTTTGTCTTCATCGACCTTTGGCGCGATTTTACGCAGCTCGCTCGGGGTAATGTCCCGATTGCAGGCGCAGGTGGTCGGTTCCGCCGCCGTGGTTCCATACCCCTGCGCCGTCATCGGCAACACGGACTGGAGAAAATTGCGCGGAAGAGTCGCGGCCAGCATCGCGCGCAGACCAGCCTGTAGCGCTGAAGATAAATCGTTGACGGCCCGACAGGACGTCGAATCAAAACGGAGAGGGAGATGAGCCAATAAATATTCGGGTAACCGTTTCACCCTGATAATGGCCTGTCCATACGGCGCCAATGGGCCAGATAACACGTCGAGATTTCGAATGGATTGACGCTTGCCAAAATCGATCATCTCTATATTTTTCATTACGGTATTCATAAACAAATATGTCCTTATGTGGTTTAACTTCCAAATAGCCAGCGTTCGCACTGGCGTTCCTGTTCCTCAGGATTGTTTATGCCTTGTTGCTGCCCTCCTTTATCGCTCACTAGTTTAAAAACGATTTCAAACAGTATTAGCGCCACATATCAATACGATAAGTCTGCTTTGCTGTTTTCAAGCGGCAATTTGTTTAGCCATATAGACGTTCAAGCGTCTTGATTGCCAATTGTTGACAGCGTGATATATTGGCTAGCTATACAAGTTTGCAGGAGTTGTTTTCAGTCATGAGCGCGGCGCTAATCCCCCAAAGTAAACTTCCTTCCCTCGGCACGACGATCTTCAGTCAGATGAGCGCGCTGGCGCAGAAACATCAGGCGATCAATCTGTCGCAGGGCTTCCCTGATTTCGATGGTCCCTCCTATCTGCAAGAACGTCTGGCCTTTCACGTCAGTCAGGGAGCCAATCAATACGCGCCGATGACCGGCGTCGCGCCGTTGAGACAGGCCATCGCCGAAAAAACCGGGCAGCTGTATGGCTGGGAACCGGATGCCGACCAGGAAGTCACGGTCACGGCTGGCGCGACGGAAGCCCTGTTCG
The DNA here is from genome assembly GCF_000688695.1 of Lonsdalea quercina subsp. quercina. GTDB lineage: Bacteria > Pseudomonadota > Gammaproteobacteria > Enterobacterales > Enterobacteriaceae > Lonsdalea > Lonsdalea quercina_D. The sequence continues at coordinate 67,904 of NZ_JIBQ01000006.1, forward strand.
CCGCCATTAGCGCGCTGGTGCGCCAGGGCGACGAGGTGATTTGCTTCGACCCCAGCTATGACTGCTATGCGCCAGCCATCGAATTGGCCGGCGGCGTGGTGAAGCGTCTGGCGCTACAGCCGCCCGCCTTCCAGGTGGACTGGGCGCAGTTCGCCGAAGTGCTGAGCGATAAAACCCGGCTGGTGATACTCAACACGCCGCACAACCCATCCGCCACCGTCTGGCAAACGTCTGATTTCAATGCCCTGTGGCAGGCGATTGCAGAACGCGAAATTTACGTGCTGAGCGATGAAGTGTACGAGCATATCTGCTTCGACCCGCAAGGCCATGCCAGCGTTCTCGCGCATCCCGAGCTTCGTCAGCGGGCGGTCGCCGTCTCGTCCTTCGGCAAAACGTTTCATATGACCGGCTGGAAAGTAGGTTACTGCGTGGCGCCCGCGCCTATCAGCGCCGAACTGCGCAAAATTCACCAGTATCTGACGTTCGCCGTCAACACGCCCGCACAGCTGGCAATTGCGGATATGCTGCGGGAACATCCGGAACACTGGCGCGAACTGCCTGAGTTTTACCAAGCGCGGCGGGACCGCTTCGTCAATGCCCTGTCCGCCAGCCGCTTCGAGCTGTTGCCGTGTCAGGGCACCTACTTCCTGCTGGCGGACTACAAAGCGATCTCAACGCAGGATGACGTGAGCTTCTGCCGCTGGATGACCGAACACGTCGGCGTCGCCGCCATTCCGCTGTCGGTTTTCTGCGCAGACCCTTTCCCCCATACTTTGATTCGGTTATGTTTTGCTAAACAGGAATCCACGTTGGATGCCGCTGCGGAGCGCCTATGTCGACTTTAAAAATCACCCTATTGCAGCAACCCCTGGCATGGATGGATGGCCCAGCCAACCTGAGCCACTTCGACGCGTTGCTGGAGAACATCACGGGGCGTGATCTGATTCTGTTGCCGGAAATGTTCACTACCGGATTCGCGATGGAAGCCGCCGAACACAGTCTGGATCAGTCGGTGGTTGAGGCGTGGCTCTGCCAGTGGGCGCAGCGCACCAATGCGCTCATTGGCGGCAGCGTGGCGGTGCAAACCCCAAAAGGCGCGGCGAACCGTTTTCTGTTCGCCGATCCGCACGGCGCGCTGTATCGCTACGACAAGCGACATCTGTTCCGCATGGCGGACGAGCATCAGTATTATCAGGCGGGCAAGAAGAAGCTGGTGGTGGAGTGGCGCGGTTGGCGCATTATGCCGCTGATCTGCTACGACCTGCGCTTCCCGGTCTGGGCGCGCAACCAGCAAGATTACGATCTGCTGCTGTATGTAGCTAACTGGCCAACGCCGCGCGCGCATCACTGGAAGACGCTGCTCACGGCCCGTGCGATTGAAAATCAGAGCTATGTGGCGGGCTGCAACCGCGTCGGCACCGATGCCAACGGCCACAGCTATCAGGGTGACAGCGTGATCCTCGACCCACTGGGTCAGACGCTGGCCAGCGCACCGGAAAATCAGCCCGCGCGTCTGGATGCGGAGCTGTCGCTGGAAGCGTTGCAGGCCTATCGGGAAGCTTTCCCGGCCTGGCGCGACGCGGACAAGTTCGACCTGTAGCGCCTCTCTCTCGCCCCCGTCCCGACGAAGTTAGTCAGCGCTGACTTCTCAGCAATCCGGCGTGCCGTCGGAATGCGCCATGTCCTGCCGCCGACGAAGAGACGGCGGGATAGACGGAGGAACAGGCCGTAGACGCGAGGCGCCATTGACGACAACCTTGCGCGCAGCAAACAGGACCGGCTCTCGCTTTCTCGTGCCAGAGGCGTGAACATCAGCCGGGCGCGATTCGGTTCCTTTATCGCACTCCCCCTCCCGACATTCACCACGCACTTACCTCCCGCCGCCGCGTGCGACGCTTTGCACCGTCAGCAGTAACGCCCGCAGCGCCTGCGCCACGTCGTCAGTCAGTACTGACTCATCAGGATGATGGCTAATGCCGCCGCGACAGCGCACAAACAGCATTCCTACCGGCCAGCGTTCGGCGATGGCAATCGCGTCATGCCCCGCGCCGCTCGGCAGCGACAGGCCCGTTCCCTGCACCGTCGTCACAGCGTCGGACAACATCGCCTGCAGCCCGATGTCGCAGCGCGTGGCAGGAATTCGATAGTACTCCTCCGCGCTGAACCGACATCCGCGCCGCGCCGCTATCTCCTCCGCCGCGTGCAGCAACTGGCTTAGCAAGGCCTCCAGCGCCGCATCTTCCGGTCCGCGGATATCCAGCGTCAGCCTGACCTCGCCGGGGATGACGTTGGCCGCCCCCGGCAAACACTGCAACGTCCCCACGGTCGCGACCCGATGCGGATCGCCCGACTGCGTCAGCGCTTCTACCTGCGTCATCCAGGCCGCCGCCGCCGCCAGCGCGTCCTGTCGCTGGCCCATCGGCACCGTGCCGGCGTGGCCGGCGTGGCCCAAAAACGCGCAGTTCAACCGCCGCGCCCCGTTGATCGCTGTCACCACGCCCAGCGCCAGTCCCACCTGCTCCAAACACGGCCCCTGTTCGATATGCAATTCCAGATAGGCCAGAATATCGCTCGGCGCGCGTGCCGCTTCCCCGATGGCGTCACTAGACAATCCGGCCTGCGTCAGCGCTTGCGCCACGGAAACGCCGTCGGCATCCCGGCACNCCAGCCACTCCGCCGGCCAGGTGCCGGTCAGCCCGCGGCTGCCCAGAAGGGTGATGCCGAACCGCGTCCCCTCCTCGTCGCCGAAGCCCACGATCTCCAGCGCCACCGGCAGCCGAATATGGCGCTGATGCAGGTAGCGGACCGTTTCCAGCGCGCAGAGAACGCCCAACATACCGTCGTAACGACCGGCGTTGCGGACCGTGTCCAGATGCGAGCCGAGCAATAGCGCCGGGGCGTTGGCCGTCTCNCCCTCATAGCGGCCGCAGATATTGCCCACGCTGTCCTGCCAGACGCGCATCCCCGCCGCACGCATCCACTCGCCGACCACCTGATTGGCGCGCAGATGTTCTGGTGACAGGTAGACCCGCGTCAGTTGGCCTGCGCTTTCGGAAATCTCCGCCAGCGCATCGCAGCGATCCATGACCTGCCTTGCGGCGTCGAGCGCCTCGGCAGCCGTCATCGCCACGTTGCTCATGCCGAGGCCTGCTGACGCGCGTAGACATCCCACGCGGCCTGTAACGCCGCGCCTTGCACCGAGCGGAAACCCAGCCGGTTCAGTACGGCTTCCAACGCGGTCAGCGTCTGCATGACGCAGTCTTTGCGCGCGTTGTAGCCCATCGTGCCGATCCGCCAGATCTTGCCCTGCAACGGGCCGAAAGAGGTGCCGATCTCGATGGCGAAATCATCCAGCAGCAGCTTACGCACGGCTTCCCCGTGGATCCCCTCGGGGATCGTCACGCCTAAAACGTTGTTCATGCGATGCACCGGATCGCCATAGGCTTGCAGGCCCATGCCTTCGATCCCGGCCAACAGCGCCTGACCGTGCAACGCATGGCGGGCGATGCAGGCGTCCAGCCCCTCTTCCAGAATAATACGGGCGCACTCGCGGGCGGCGAACAGCATACTGGTCGCTTCGGTGTGGTGGTTTAACCGCTCAGGTCCCCAGTAGTCCATGATCATGCCCAGATCGAAGTAGTTGGAGTACACCCTCTCTTCCTCGCCATCCCGATGATCGTCAGTGCGGATCCCCTGCTCCACGCATTTGCGCTGGCGGATCGCCGCGGCCATCCGTTCGCTGATCGTCACCGGCGAACTGCCGGACGGACCGCCGAGGCACTTCTGCAAGCCGGCGGACACCCCGTCCAGCCCCCAGGCGTCGGTCTCCAGCGGATTACCGCCAAAAGACGCGGTGGCGTCGGTGTAAAACAGCACGCCGTGACGGCGGCAGATATCGCCAAGCTGGTCCAGTGGTTGCAGCATCGTCGTCGACGTGTCGCCCTGAACGGTCAGCAGCAGACGCGGTTTGACGCGTTTGACGGCCTCTTCGATGCGATCGGGCGTGAAGACTTCGCCCCACGGCGCTTCAATCGTATGCACTTCGGCGCGGCAGCGGCGGGCGATCTCGCACAATAGGTGGCCGAAACGGCCGAAGACCGGCACCAGGACGCGATCGCCAGGGCGGATGGCCGAAACCAGTATGGCCTCGATACCCGATCGCGAGGTGCCGTCCACCAGCATCGTCCAGCGGTTTTCGGTGCGGAACAACTGCCGATACAGCGCCATAACCTGATTCATGTAACCGGTCATCACCGGGTCATACTGGCCAATCAACTGGCTGGACATCGCCCGGAGAACGCGGGGATCGGCGTTAATCGGGCCCGGTCCCATCAGCAGACGATGAGGCGGGTTAATTTGAGCGAACAGTTCGCTTTGCATAGTGGTGAACTCCTGATGTCCTTGATTCATGGTGTGCGTTGACGCATGGGTCGGAGAAATCGGCGGCAGCGCCCGCCGCACCGGCTTCGCCTCGCGTCAGGCTTCCGTCAGCCCGCGCACGGAGGCGATAAACTGTTTCAGTTCCGGGGTCTGCGGTTGGGCGAACAGGCGGCACCCTTCGCCCTGCTCCCACACGGTGCCCTGATGCATAAACACCACGCGGTCGCCGACCTCGCGGGCAAAATTCATTTCGTGGGTCACTAGAATCAGCGTCATGCCCTCCGCCGCCAGCTGTTCCAGCACCTTGAGCACCTCACCCACCAGCTCCGGATCCAGCGCCGAGGTAATTTCGTCGCACAACAGCACCTTCGGATTCATCGCCAATGCGCGGGCGATAGCCACACGCTGCTGCTGTCCGCCGGAGAGATTGGCGGGATAGTAGTCCCGCCGTTCGCCCAGCCCCACTTTGTCCAGCATCTGCTCGCCGAGACGACGACACTCCGCCGCGCTTTTGCCCAGCACCAACCGGGGCGCCAGCATCACGTTTTCCAGCGCGGTCATATGCGGGAACAGATTGAAATTCTGGAAAATCATCCCGACGGAACGGCTGATCTCACGCGCCTGAGACTCCCGGTCGGTGATGGTGATTCCGCCCAGCTTGATGCTGCCTTCCTGATAGCCTTCCAGTCCGTTGATGCAACGCAGCAGCGTACTTTTACCCGAGCCGCTGCGCCCGATGATCGAGATCACCTCGCCCATCTCGACGTCCAGGTCCACGCCTTTTAACACATGGTTTTGACCGTAAAACTTATGCACCTGATTAATGGTGATGAGCGGCATTGAATTTCTTCTCCAGATAGCGGCTGTAGTAAGACAGCGGATAACACAGCAGGAAGTAGCCGAGCGCCACCAGCCCGAACACCTTGAAAGGCTGATAGGTGACATTGTTCAGCATGGTTCCGGCCTTGGTCAGTTCGACGAAGCCGATGATGGACGCCAGCGCCGTGCCTTTGATCACCTGCACGGAGAAGCCCACCGTCGGGGCGATGGCGATGCGCATCGCCTGCGGCGCGACGACCCGGCTCAAGGTCTGCCAGAAGCTCAGCCCCAGACAGCGCGAGGCTTCCCACTGGCCGCGCGGCAGAGCCAGTACGCTGCCGTGCCAGATATCCACGAGAAACGCGCTGGTGAAGAGCGTCAGCGCCAGCGCGGCGGCCACCCACGGACTGACGTCGATGCCGAACAGGCCCAGACCAAAGAAGGCGAGGAACAGCTGCATCAGCAACGGCGTGCCCTGAAACAGGTTGGCGTAAGCGCGGGTCAGGCGCAGCGGCCAGGGACGGCGGGTCAGACGCAGCAGCAGCAAAGGCAGCGTCACCAGCGCGCCGCCGAAGAAAGCGGTCAGCGACAGCAGCACCGTCCAGCGCCCCGCCAGCAGCAGGTTACGTACGATATCCCAGTCGGTAAAGTTCATCATGCGCCCTGCGTTCCCAGAAAACGTCGCCCCAACATCATCAGCAGTTGGCGCATTAGCAGCGACAACGCCAGATACAGAAGCGTGGTGACCAGATACACCTCGAAGCTCAGGAAGGTGCGAGATTGGATCAGATTGGCGGCGAAGGTCAGCTCTTCGTACGACACCTGCGACACGACCGAGGAGCCGAGCATCACGATGATGCACTGGCTGACCAGCGCCGGATATATCCGCTGCAGCGCTGGCGGCAGGATCACCCGTAGAAACGTCTGCGTACGCGTCAGCCCCAGCACCCGGCAGGCCTCCCATTGGCCCTTCGGCGTCACCTGAATGCCCGCGCGGATGATCTCGGTGCTGTAGGCCCCAAGGTTCACCAGCATGGCGATCAGCGCCGCCTCGCCCGCGGTCAACTTCAGCCCCAGCCCCGGTAGTCCGAACACGATAAAGAACAGCTGCACAACGAAGGGGGTGTTGCGCATGACCTCCACGTAGACGCCCCACAGCCTGCTCAACACGTTCGGCTTGCCGCTGCGCAGCGCTGCGCCGCAGATGCCGATGGCGATGCCGCCGACCGTGGCCAGCACCGTCAGTTGCAAGGTGACCCAGAGACCGGCCAGCATCTCCGGCCAGTAGGGCCACAGCGCCGCGAAATCAAGCTGATAGGTCATGTCACGCGCCCAGATTGGCGGGCAGCGGCGCCTTCAGCCACTTCTGCGACAGGCCGTTCAGCGTATTGTCCTGCACCGCCTTTTCGATCAGCGCATTGACCTTCGCCTTCAGAGCGGGCTCGTCTTTTTTCAGGCCGATAAAGCACGGCGAATCTTTCAGCATGAATTTCGCCACCGGCGCTTTCGTGGGGTTCTGGGCGGCGATGGCCGCGACCNCCAGGTTGCCGGTCGCGATGTACTGCACCTGTCCGGACAAGTAGGCGGACAGCGTCGTATTGTTGTCCTCATAGCGCTTCAACTGCGCCTCTTTCGGCGCGATGTCGGTCAGTACCATGTCCTCTACCGCGCCGCGGGTGACGCCCACGCTTTTGCCCGCCAGCGCTTGAGGATTGGCGAGATCGCCGTCTTTCGGTCCGAACACGCCCAGGAAGAACGGCGCGTAGGCGCGACTAAAGTCGATCACCTTTTCGCGCTCGGCGTTTTTACCCAGGCTGGAGATCACCAGATCCACCTTGTTGGTTTGCAGGTAAGGCACTCGGTTAGCGCTGGTCACGGGCACCAGCTGCAACTTTAGTTTCATCTCACTGGCCAGATAACGGGCCATGTCGATATCGTAGCCCTGCGGCTGCAGGTCCGTGCCGACCGAACCGAACGGCGGGAAGTCCTGCGGCACAGCGACGCGCAGTACGCCGCGCTTTTCAATGTCTTGCAGCTGGTCTGCCAGAGCATGCCCAGACTGTACGAAAAACAGCGCCGCGCTGACCACGGCCAAGAAACCTTTTCTGATATCCATCGCTCTGCTCCTGGTTCGCCAATATGAAACAAAAGATTCTCAATAAACAATGATGAAACTATCGTTACAAATTGATGAGCAAGATATATGCCAATAATGAGGTTGTCAGCGGGGTGAGATGAAGGGCAGAAAAAAGCGCAGACCTTTCTGTAGATACGCTTTCTGTCAGCGTGAACGGGGAGGCGCATTGCGGAAACGGCAAAGGGAAGAGGACGACGCTCGCCCTGAAATAACGCACCATAAAAGAGCAATAGCACTCTTCTGGTGCTGAAAACCGGCTCATCGCTGAGCGCTATCGACATTCCCTTTGGCATGACAACGCTGCCGCCATCATGGGTTATTCAACGCGTCACGGATGTTCCGAAGCGTTAACGTCAGGGCCGTTTTGGCGATAGGCATGTGGGATGACAACGCTGCCGCCGTCATGAGCTATTCAACGCGTCACGGGTGTTCCGAAGCGTTAACGTCAGGGCCGTTTTGGCGATAGGCATGTGGGATGACAACGCTGCCGCCATCATGAGCTATTCAACGCGTCACGGGTGTTCCGAAGCGTTAACGTCAGGGCCGTTTTGGCGATAGGCATGCGGGATGACGCCAGTAGGCGGTGGATCTGAAATATCGACGCAGATTGCCATTGATTAAGTGCCGGCCAAGCGGCGCGGCGCACCGCCTACGGCATTCACACGCCGGGACGGGACTCCATCTAACGCTGCTCCAGCTCATCCAGCTGTTGGTACAGATCGGCGATGTGGTGGATGCGCTGACGCCCGTCCTGCAACATTTCATGCAGCAACGCGTTGCTCAGCAGGTTGACCAGCCCCATCGCAGAGGCGTAGCTGTCGAAGGCGGAGACGCTGTCCAGCGGCGCGCTCAGCGTCCAGGTCGCCAGCGGTTGCAGACTGTGGGCCTGCGGCTCGCACAGCAACAGCACCGGGACCTGTTTCTCCTTCAGTTGGGCGAGCAGAGACGGGATCAGTCGAGGACGACGACGAAACGCGGCTACGATCACGACATCCTGCGGACTCAGGTCGGCCAGCTCTTCCGCCAACGTCTGCCCCGGCTGCGCCAACAGGCAGACCTGCGGCCGCACCTGCAACAGCTGTTGGCGCAGATGCAGCGCCACCGGATAACTGTTGCGCAGCCCGATCAGGCAGACGCGCCGGGCCTGCCGTAGCGCGGCGATCACCGCGCCAAACTGCACCGGGTCGATCTGGTTGACCCACTGGGTCAGATTCGCCATCTCTTGCTTGTAGTGACGCGCCAGCAGCGTATTGCCCTGCACCGCGTCGCGGTTGTCGGCCAGCGGCATGCCGCTTTGACGCAGCGTGCGCAGCTCGTCGCGCATTTCGCGGTAGCTGGGGTAGCCGAGACGACGAAACAGGCGGCTAACGGTCGCTTTGGAGACGCCGCACAGCCGCGACAGCTCCGCGCTGTTGTAGCTGATCAGGTCGTTGAGGTGATCGAAAATGAACTCCGCGACCCGCCGCTCCTGAGGGGAAAGCGCATTAAAGTGGCTGCGTAGCCGTTCATCAATCTGCTTCATGCCTGCCTCTGTAACTTTCGTTTCATCCATTCACGGTATCGCTGCACCTTAGCACACCTCTTCGCGAGAACGGCAAGAGGAAAAAGAGTGGAATGCTTCTTGCTTTTGTCTTGAGTCGATTATCCGTGGGCACCCTCACGGCGCAACGTCTGGCCTGTGCGTTATCACTCGCCAGCGTTGAGCGCCGGAGCCTTGCCCCCTGGCAGTGGGAATTTTTAGATGATGCACAGTAATATCGCGCCCGCCGGCATGGCGGTGACGCCACATCACCTGGCCAGCGCCTCCGCTCAGGCCGTTTTGCGGGAGGGCGGCAATGCGATTGAAGCGATGGTCGCCGCCGCGTCGACCATCGCCGTCGTCTATCCGCACATGAACAGTCTGGGCGGAGACGGTTTCTGGCTTATCGTACCGCCGCAGGGCAGTCCCATCGCCATCGACGCCAGCGGTCCAGCGGGTTCGCTGGCTAACCGCGCGCTGTACGACGGTCTGGACCGCATTCCGCATCGCGGCCCTAAAGCCGCCATCACCGTAGCGGGCACCGTCGGCGGATGGCAGGAAGCGCTACGCTATGCGTCCGAACTGGGCGGAACATCGCTGCCGCTGAAGCGGCTGCTGGCCGACGCGATCCGCTATGCCGAACAGGGCATTCCCGTCACCCCCTCGCAGTCGGACGCGCTCACGCAGCATGTTGACGCCCTCAGCGCCAACGCCGAATTCCGCCGCGTCTTCTTGCCGGACGGTCACCCCCCTTCCCCCGGTAGCCGCTTCGTTCAGCCCGATCTTGCCCGCACGCTGACGCAGCTGGCGCAAGACGGTCTGGACAGTTTCTATCGCGGCGCGTTGGCCGATACGCTGGCGGCGGCAATGGCGCAGGTGGGGATGCCGGTGACCCGGAATGATCTGGCGAACTATCGCGCCAAACGCGTCGCGCCGCTGAGGTTGGCCCACAGTCAAGGCGAGATCTTCAACCTGGCGCCGCCGACGCAAGGGCTGGTGTCGTTAGCGATCCTCGGGATCGCCGACCGGCTCGACATGGCCGATCTCAACGATGCGCAAACGATCCACCGCATCGTCGAAGCCACCAAGCTGGCGTTCGAACTGCGCGATGCCTACATCACCGATCCCAGACTCGTCACGCAGGATATCCCCACACTGCTCAGCGCCGATGCGCTGGACGCCTTGAGCGCTCGGGTTGATACCGACGTCGCCGCGCCTTGGGGGGAAGGCAAAGGTCCCGGCGATACCGTATGGATGGGCGTATGCGACGCCAGCGGATTGTCGGTTTCCTTTATTCAGAGCCTCTATCACGAATTCGGCAGCGGCGTGGTGCTGCCGGAGACCGGCATCGTCTGGCAGAACCGGGGCGCCTCGTTCAGCCTTGATCCGCAGCATCTGCTGGCGCTGGAACCGGGCAAACAGCCGTTCCACACCCTGAATCCTGCCGCCGCACGGCTGTCCGATGGACGGACGATGGTCTACGGATCGATGGGCGGCGACGGCCAGCCTCAAACGCAGGCGGCGCTGTTCATCCGCCATGTGGTGCAGGGGTTGCCGCTACAGCAGGCCATCGCCGCGCCGCGCTGGCTGCTGGGCCGCACCTGGGGACAAACCTCCGATAGCCTGAAGCTGGAGGACCGCTTCGCCGTCGCAACCGTCGATACGCTGCGTACGCTGGGCCATGAGGTGGAGATGCTGCCCGATTTCAGCGAGAGCGTCGGACACGCCGGGGCTATCGTGCGCCATACTAACGGTATGCTCGAAGGGGCGTTTGACCCGCGCAGCAACGGCAGCGCCCTCGGCTTTTAAATCTGCAAGATCGCGACAACGATGATCACAGAGGGAACCATGAGTGAGATGAAAATTGATGACGCCGCGCTGGCCGACTATCTGCGGCAAATGGAAACGATGCTGGCGCTGGAATTGGATCCGGCCCGCCGCGAGGCGTTGCAGCGACAGTTCAGCCGCATCGCCGATATGGCGCTGCCGCTGATGGCCTTTCCGCTGGACGAACGTGAAGAAATTGCGGGGGTTTATCAGTTATGAGTACGACACGCCACCCCGGCAGCTATTCCATTGATGAGCTTCAGGCGCTACAAGAGCGCGGCGAGCTGTCCGCGCAGGATATCGCCCGACAGACGCTCGCGCATATTGCCGAGCGCAATCCCCAGCTCAATGCTTACACCCGCGTCACCGAGACGCGCATGCTGGAAGAGGCCGCGCTGCTCGACCAACAACGCCGCGACGGCTGCGCGCTGCCCGTGCTGACCGGCGTGCCGTATGCGGTCAAAAATCTGTTCGACGTGGCAGGAGAAACCACGCTGGCGGGAGCACAACTGTTTAGCCAGCGTCCCCCCGCCACGCAGGATGCCTACGCCGTCTGCCGGCTGAGCGCTCAGGGCGCGCTGCTGTCGGGGCTGTTGAACATGGACGCCTACGCCTATGGTTTCACGACGGAGAACACCCACTATGGCGCGACTCGCAACCCGCATGACGTGACGCGCATCGCGGGCGGCTCCTCCGGCGGTTCGGCGGCGGCGGTCGCGGCCGGGCTGGTGACCTTCGCGCTCGGCAGCGACACCAACGGCTCCATTCGCGTCCCTTCATCGCTGTGCGGCATTTTCGGGCTTAAGCCGACCTTTGGCCGCCTGTCTCGCCGCGGCACACAGCCCTTCGTCGCCAGTCTCGATCACATCGGCCCGATGGCGCGCAACACAGAGGATCTGGCGCAGGTGTTCGATCTGCTGCAAGGCGTCGACGCTCACGATCGTTTTCAAACGCCGCATGCGTCGCTGGACTGCTCGGCCACGCTGGACGATGACTCGCAGCCTATACGCGCCAGAATCCTGGCGGGCTATTTCGCCGACTGGTGCGACGAACACGCGAAAACCGCCGTACTGCGGGTCGCCCGCGCGCTGGGGGCGGATGACAACGTGTTGATCGACGATGCCGCGCTGGCCCGTACGGCCGCGTTCCTGATCTCGGCCAGCGAAGGCGGGAATCAGTACCTGCCCGCGCTGCGAAACGAGCCGGATCAGTTCGAACCGCATTCGCGCGAACGTCTGCTGGCCGGCGCGATGATCCCGGCGACGTGGTATGTTCAGGCACAGCGCTTTCGCGACCACTTCCGGCGGAAAGTCCTGTCGCTATTCGAACACACCGACCTGTTGATTGCCCCGGCGACGCCCTGCTCGGCTACGCCGATCGGTCAGGAAACCATGAGCATTAACGGCGCGGATCTGCCTATTCGCGCCAGCATGGGCATGCTGACTCAACCGATTTCGTTCGTCGGTTTGCCGGTGGTCACCGTGCCGCTGCTCACCGATTGCGGGCTGCCCATCGGCGTTCAACTGATTGCCGCGCCGTGGCGCGAAGACATTGCGCTGCGCGCGGCCCGACGTCTGGAAAAGCAAGGCATCACGCATTCCGTCATCCCCTTATCGCCCTAAACGCAAGGAATCCGACATGTTGCAGCCCAACGACATCAACCTGCCCGACGTGCTGGAAGAGGTCACCGCCGCCTTCTACCGCTACGAAAAAGCGCTAACCGGCAACGACGTCGAGGAACTAGACGCCCTGTTCTGGCACGATGCACGCACCGTACGCTACGGCGCTTCCGAGAACCTCTACGGGATTGAGCAGATCCGGGCGTTTCGCGCCGCCCGCCCCTCAGCCGGGCTCGACCGTCAGTTGCACAACACGGTGATCACCAGCTACGGCCGGGATATGGCCGTCGCCAGCACTGAGTTTCGTCGGGCGCATTCAGAGAAGGTGGGTCGCCAGATGCAAACCTGGATCCGCACCGAGCAGGGGTGGCGCATCGTGGCCGCCCACGTCAGCCTGATGACGTAAACGCGCCGGGGGAGCCGCGTGATGACGATAGGCCGCGATGATCTACGCGGCCTTTTTGACTTCATGGCGAGGGCGGCATCAACCGCGATAAGGATGGTGCTGACGCCAGTGGTCGGCGATATCCTGCCGACGGCAAATCCACACCCGATCATGCTGCTGAATATAGTCGAGGAAACGCTGTAGCGCGCGGAAGCGACCCGGCCGCCCCAGCAGCCGACAGTGCATGCCGACAGACATCATCTTCGGCGCGGTTTCCCCCTCTTCATACAGCACATCGAAGCTGTCCTTCAGGTAGGTCAGGAACTGGTCGCCGCAGTTGAACCCCTGCGGCGAGGCGAAACGCATATCGTTGGCTTCCAGCGTATAAGGAATGATGAGGTGGGGCCGCGCCGCGCCGTCATCCCCCGCCACAGGCATCCAGAACGGCAGATCGTCGCCATAATAGTCGCTGTCATACTGGAAGCCGCCGTGTTCCACCACCAGCCGACGCGTGTTGGGGCTATCGCGGCCGGTGTACCAGCCCAGCGGCGGGCGGCCGAACAGCGCCGTCATCGTCTCCACGGCCTGAGCCATATGCTGGCGTTCAACCTCCATCGGCGTGTTTTGGTAGTGGATCCAGCGCCAGCCGTGGCAGACCACGTCGTAGTCCGCCGCCTGGATCGCCGCCACGACGGCGGGATTGCGCGCCAACGCCATCGCCACGCCGAACACCGTCAGCGGCAGACCGCGACGCTGAAACTCCGCGTGAATGCGCCAGAAACCCGCGCGCGAGCCGTACTCATATAACGATTCCATCGACATATGACGGTCCGGGTAACTGGCCGCGCCGATGATATCGGACAAAAACTGCTCGGAGCCCGCGTCGCCGTGCAGCACGTTATTTTCCGCGCCTTCCTCGTAATTGAGGACAAACTGCACCGCGATGCGCGCGCCTCCCGGCCAGCGGGGGTGCGGCGGCTGGCCCGCATAACCCATCAGATCGCGCGGGTAGTCCCGCCCTTCCCGCAACGCCTGCGTCACTGTCTTCATGCTGTGTTCTCTTTTCTGTGGCTGAGGAGATAAAACCGGCGTCAGCGCAGCTGGCTAAACGGGCCGGTCAGCGGTTTGGGCAGCGGATAATCCAGGTCGCCGTACTTGCTGGTAGTCAGTCCCATGCCGACCAAGGATTCAACCAGTTTGACCGCGGCGCTGACGCCGTCGATCACCGGGATCTCCAGCTCCCGCGTCAGCTCGACGGCCAGATCCGCCATGCCGCCGCAGCCCAGTACGATAGCGCCGGATCCATCCTTTTGTTTTGCTTGTATACACTGTTCGCGCACTTTCTGTTGCGCCAATCCCTGCCCGTCTTCCAGCGCCAGCACCGGAAGGTCGATGGCGTGCAGCGCGGCGCAGTGGCGTTCAAAGCCATACTGATGTAGCAGGTGTCGCGCGATGATCAGCGTGCGCGGCAACGTGGTGACGATAGAAAAGCGCGTCGCCACCAGCGTCGCCATATGCATCGCGGCTTCGGCAATGCCGACGACCGGCGCGGCCGCCAGCTCGCGCGCGGCCAGCAGACCCGGATCGCCGAAGCAGGCGATAACGTGTCCGTGCACGCCCTGCGCTCTACCCAGCCGGATTTGCTCCAGCACGCCGAGGGCCGCGATGGCCTCATCGGCGTGCCCTTCTATCGACGGCGCACCGTGAGAGGCGCATACGGACAGTATTTCGGTGCCAGCGTGGGCCGCTCGCCGCGCGGCGGAGCCGATGGTCTCCGTCATTTCCCGACTGGTGTTCGGGTTGATGACCTGAATCACACAGCCGCTCATGCCTTCACTTCCCCGTTGAGATGGCCGAACAGGCGGGAGAAATCCGGCGCGACGCTATCGTCGCGATCGAATCGCAGATGGGCGGTGATGTCGTCGAAATGGCGCTGCATCTCCGACGTGAGCGCCGCCGTATTTTTGTCTCTCAGCAGGGCGACCAGCCGCTGATGATCGTGACAGCGACACCCCTGTGGCCACGGTGCGCCATAGGCGGCAATCACCAGCGAAGAGCGCAGCGTGAGCTGAGACACCATGCCGGTCAATACCGCATTACCGGAGATGGCCTGCAGCTGAACGTGAAACGCGGCGGACAGGCGGATCGCCTCTGCGCCATTCTGATCCTGATGGGCGTTGTCTTCCGCCAGCACCACTTTTTCCAGCGCCTGACAGTGGCTTGGCCGGCAATGCGCCACCACCTGCGGGAGGTTGGCGCACTCCAGCAGACTGCGGGTATGAAAGATCTGCCGCGCTTCGTCCACCGAGGGCGTGGCGACCTGTGCACCACGCTTGGGCGCCAGATTGATCATTTGCACTGCGGCAAGACGCTGCAGCACTTTGCGGATGCCGGTACGGCTGACACCGAAGACCTCCGCCAGCGCCTCTTCCGGCAATTTGGTGCCCGGCAGCAGCTGGTGTTCCACAATCGCATTCAGCAACGCGTGATAAATCACTTCGTCCTTTTGCTGAGAAAGCGTTTCGTCTTTAAGACCATAGGTATAGTTCATCACGTTATCCCATCACCATTTCGTGGCTAAATCGTACACGCCAAAACTCAAATTTTGTATACAAAAAATAGATCATGGCCCGAATCCTGCAAAACACCATTTGTATACACCATCGTGTGAAGAAGACGTTCGGTTATCAAAAGGAGCAGATTCCATGCCAGAAAATACCTCATCGAACCGCGTCATGCGGACAGACTACAGCCCCAGGTTATGCAATGAGGATCTCGCGCCGGTGCGGTCCCAGAACTGGTCCTGGTATAACATTTTTTCTTTCTGGATGTCCGACGTGCACAGTATGGGCGGCTACGTCGTCGCGGCCAGTTTCTTTACGCTGGGGCTGGCCAGCTGGCAAGTGCTGGTCTGTCTGCTGGCCGGTATCGGTATCGTTCAGGTGTGCGCCAATCTGATCGCCAGACCCAGCCAGATGAGCGGCGTCCCCTATGCCGTGATTTGTCGTCAGGCCTTCGGAGTTTTCGGCGCGAATATCCCGGCGGTGATCCGCGGACTGATCGCCTTCGCCTGGTACGGTATACAAACCTATTTGGCCGCCAACGCGCTGATGCTGGCGCTGCTGAAGTTCTACCCCTCACTGATCCCGCTGACCGAGCCTCACTGGCTGGGCCTGTCCGCACTGGGCTGGGTATGCTTCGGCATCCTTTGGCTGCTACAGGCTATGGTGTTCTGGCACGGCATGGCGGCCATCAAACGATTTATCGATTTTGCCGGGCCGGCGGTCTATGCGGTGATGCTGGGGCTGGCCGGTTGGATTGTTTACCAGACCGGCTGGGAGGGCATCTCCTTCACGCTGTCCAGTCGCTCGCTGAGCGCGGGCGAGCAGCTGTGGCAGATGATGACCGCCATCGCGCTGGTGGTGTCCTATTTCTCCGGGCCGTTGCTGAACTTCGGCGACTTTTCCCGGTACGGCAAGAGCATGCGCGACGTACGCCGCGGCAATTTCTGGGGGCTGCCGGTCAACTTCCTGCTGTTCTCCATCGTGACGGTGGTGATCGTTTCCGGCACGCAGTCGCTGTTCGGCAAGATGATCACCGATCCGATCGAAACCGTGAGCCATATCGGCAACGGCGTTGCCGTCGCGCTGGGCCTGCTGACCATGATCATCGCCACCATCGGCATCAATATCGTGGCGAACTTTGTGTCGCCAGCCTTCGACTTCTCCAACTGTTCGCCCCAGCGGATCAGTTTTCGCGCGGGCGGGATGATCGCCGCAGTGGGGTCGATCCTGCTAACCCCTTGGAACCTCTTCCAGTCGCCCGAACTGATCCACTACACGCTGGACGTGCTGGCCGCTTTCATTGGCCCGCTCTTCGGGATCCTGCTGGCCGACTTTTATCTGATCAAAGGCGGACGCGTGTGCGTCGACGATCTGTTTAACGCGACGCCACAGGGGCGTTACTGGTATCGCCGCGGTTTTAATCCCAACGCCGTTCTGGCGCTGATCCCTGCCGTCGGTATCGGTCTCTTCATCGGCTTTATGCCGTCGTGGCATGCGCTTGCCAATTTCAACTGGTTTATCGGCGCGGCGCTGGGCGCGGGCTGTTATCGTTTTCTGGCCCGCCATGAACGCAGCCAGGGTTATTCGCTTCACCGCCTGTCTATGACCGGAGTGGATTAGGCGTTTCGCTGTGGGCTAACCCGAAATACCGCGCTCCCCCAGACAAAAACATCCCGGCCTGAGCCGGGATGTAAGGGCGATGTCATACAGGGCATGAAGGCCATGCCCGTGTAGCGCGTTATTTCAGTTTGTAGATCCCCGTCTGCCACGGTTGCAGATTAAGCACCGTCGCATTAGCTTCAGGTTTTGCCTTTTCACCGCTTTCCAGCAACGTTTCGCCTATCGCCAGATGATCCGGCAGCGCGTAGTCGATCGCTTTTTCCTTGAAGTTGATCACCATCAGGTAGCGTTCGCCCTTCAAGCTGCGGGTATACGCGAAAACGTCGGGGTTTTGCGAGTCCAGATCTGCATATTTACCGTAAACCAGCGCCGGGATGCGGTGACGCAAGGCGATCAGTTCACGATAGTAGTTGTAGACGGAATTCGGGTTGGACACTTCGCTCGCCGCATTGATCTCTTTGTAGGTCGGGTTGACCGTGTACCAAGGCGTACCGGTTGTGAAGCCCGCATTTTTCTCGGCGCTCCACTGCAGCGGCGTTCTGCCCTGTTCGCGCGAGGTGATGCGAACGTTGTTCAGGAAGACGTCCTCCTTCACTTTGCCGCTGAGCACCAGGTTTTTATAGAACGCTTTGGTTTGAATATCGTTGTAGTCGTCGATGGACTTGAACGGCGCATTGATCATCCCCAGTTCGTCGCCCTGATAGATAAACGGCGTGGCATGTTGTGTCAGGAGCACCATACCCAGCGCCTTCGCGGAACGTTCACGCCATTCCGGGCGGTCGTCGCCAAGGGTGGAAACCACGCGCGGGTTATCGTGACTGCCGAGGAAGAACGCGAGCCAGCCATATTCGCCGCCGGATTCGTTCGCGTGTTGCACCACTTCTTTCAACTGCGGCAGCACCCAGCCTTTGTAATGCCACTTTTCGCCCGGATAGCGGTAGAACAGCACCGACTCAAAGGTAAAGGCCAAATCCATTTCATGACGACGCTGGTCGACATAATCTTTGAGCGACGCTTGCGGCACACCGAAGGCTTCAGCGGCAAACGCCATGTCCTTGTGATGTGACATCACGTGCTGATTCATATCATTGATATAGTGGTGCACGTCTGGACCGGTGCCATAAGTCGCTGCGGCGTGTCCTAATTGCTGCTGATTCAGATCCGGGAAACCGGGCTGTTTAGAGATGGTATTAATGGAGTCAAATCGCAGGCCGGACACCCCTTTAGATAGCCAGAACTCCATGATGTCGTAGAGGTCGGCTCTGACTTTCGGGTTTCCCCAATCCAGATCCGGCTGATGCACACTGAAGTAGTGAAGGTAGTATTGATCGGTCTTGGCATCTTTCTCCCACGCCGGACCGCTGAAGATGGACGGATAGTTGTTAGGCTCGCCGCCATTTTTGCCCTCACGCCAAAAGTAATAGCTGCGGTAAGGGTTATCGGTAGACTCTTTGCTTTTCAGAAACCACGGGTGTTCATCACTGGTGTGGTTAAACACGATGTCGATCATCAGACGCATATTGCGTTTTTTCATTTCAGAGACGAGCCTGTCGAAATCTTCCATCGTGCCGAAGTCTTTCATGACCTTTTTATAATCACGAACATCGTATCCGCTGTCCTGATTAGGGGAGTCGTAGTGCGGCGTGATCCAAATGGCGTCGATGCCCAGATTGTGCAAATAATCCAGCTTCTCAATCAAGCCTTCAAAATCACCAATGCCATCTCCGTTACCATCCTTGAAGGAGCGGAGATAAACCTCGTAGAAGACAGCCTGCTTCCACCAGGTCGGGTAGTCGTCGGAACGCTGAATAACGGCGCCATGAGGAGAAGCGGCTTCCGCAGGCTCCGCCTGAACCTGAGGGACATTCCCGCACAGGGCAATACCTAGACTTATCGCGATCAGCGATGCCAATCTCAGTTTATTCATATCCTTTTTTCCTTGCTTGAAACAATAAGAAAAATACAGTTTTTATTTCTGATGTTATGGCGAAGGCATGTAAATACAGCGGGGTCGAGAATAGCACCATGAAAATAAGCCCACATCACTTTAATAGTGAATTAATACTTTAAAAGCCTATACCCATGAATTAGTGAAACCACAAAGAATACCTAAAAAAACATTACTGAAAGAGTAATAGCCTCTTTTTTATATTCACCAATAAAAACCATTGAGATGATTATCATTAAATAAAAAAACGTCTTGCCGTGTGATTATTGAAAATCTATATGCGGTCAAATTTAAATAAAAACCAATTAAAATCAATAAATAGCACCACCACTTCTGTTTCAAAGCATCGACACAGAGAAGACCCGACCTCATCACGGCAACCGCATTGTCACCCAGGGATAACGCTGAAATAATTTTTTCTCTGTCATTTTTCACAAATTTATATCGCTGACGAGGTCATTTATTTTTTCAAACAAAATCGCAATCTCAACGAGAAAGAGCACATTTGGTTAATCTTATTTATCCGCTATTACCACCGCACAGGAAATAAACAGAGTAATTTCATTCATTTCGTTACACTTATTTACCGATAACTCACACCTGTGCTTTTTTAACAAAAACATTCATTTTTCGCCCCGCGAGTTTAATAGCCTGGGTGGCATCGGGAAGAAATGAAAATAGGGGGAATACGGCGGGAGGGGTTGCCAGAATAAGCGGCCTCAGAGATAACAACCGCGTCGTTGCGGCCCTACGTTTCGCCACACGGCACCGCCCTGCTCAACGTGAGCGAAAGGCAGCGCAGCGTGGCGAAAACGTGTTTAGTACTCCTGTATCGTCAACTTAGTTCAGCTGGTAGATACCAGACTGCCAGGGCTGGAGGGTAAGCGAAGACGCATTATGCGCCGGGGCGGCTTTCGCGCCGCTTTCGATGAGCGCTTTATCAATCGTGAGCGCCTGCGGCAATGCGTAATCCATCACTTTTTCTTTAAAGTTGATCACGACCAGATATTTAGCCTCTTTGGTGGTCCGGGTATAGGCATAGATGTCATCGTTCTTCGGCGCCAGATCGGTGTATTTACCGTAAGTGAGCGCAGGCGTTCGATGGCGCAGCGCGATCAGCTGTCGGTAGTAGTGGTAGATGGAATCATCATGTGCGACCTCATTCGCGGCGTTGATCACTTTGTAGTTTGGATTCACGTTGATCCACGGCGTGCCCGTGGTGAAGCCGCCATTTTTCTGCGCATCCCATTGGAACGGCGTGCGAGCATTATCTCGGGTCGTTTTTTTAGCGTTTTCCAAGAACCAGGTGGCCTTGACCTTGCCGGTCTCCACCACGTCTTGCCAGGAGCCCTTGGTTTCGAGGTCATCAAACTCCGAGATAGATTTGAAGGGATAGTTGGTCATGCCCAGCTCTTCCCCTTGATAGATGAAGGGCGTCGCACGCTGCGTCATCTGAAGCGTCGCTAAAGCCCGAGCGGACAGGCTTCGCCACTCCTCGCGATCGTCGCCGAAAGCCGATACCGCGCGTGGATTATCATGATTTCCCAGGAAGAACGCGTTCCAGCCATAATCTCCCACGACATCATTCATCTTCTGCACCACCTGTTTGAACTCGCTCAGCGTCCAGTCGCGGTAGTGCCATTTCTCAGTCATGTGGCGATACAGCAGGATCAGATCGAATGTGAAGACCATATCCAGCTCTTCCCGACGCTGATCGACGTACAGAGGAACCTGTTTGAGCGGTACGCCGAAGACTTCACCCGCCGTCACGATGTCGGGGTACTGAGACAAGACCTGGGTGTAGATCTCATGGATGTACTTATGCAGGTTCGGCCCCTGCGTGTAGGTTACTGCATAGTTGGTGAGTTCCTCAGGCGTCAGATCGGGAAAACCGGGGAACTTGGAGTAGGTGCCGACCGTGTCGAAGCGCAGACCGGAGACCCCTTTGTCGAGCCAGAAACGGACGATATCATAGAGATCGTGCCGGACTTTCGGGTTGTCCCAGTTCAGGTCCGGCTGATGTTTGCTGAAGTAATGGAGATAATATTGACCGGTCTTGGCATCTTTTTCCCAGGCTGAACCGCCAAAGAACGAGTGATAATTGTTCGGCGGCCCCCCGTTTTTACCCTCCTGCCAGAAGAAGTAGTCGCGGTAAGGATTGTTCTTCGACGAACGGCTTTCCTTGAACCACTCATTTTGGTCGCTGCTATGGTTAATCACCACATCGATCATCAAACGCATATCGCGTTTTTTCATTTCAACCATCAAACGATTGAAATCTTCCATTGAGCCATATTCACTCATGATTTTTCTATAATCACGAATATCGTAACCGCTATCGGTATTCGGCGAATCATAATGTGGCGTCATCCAAATAGCATTGATACCCAATCCTTTTAAATAGTCCAGCTTCTCGATAATACCTTGAATGTCCCCAATACCATCTCCATTCGTGTCCTTAAAGGAACGTGGATATATCTGGTAGAAAATAGCTTCTTTCCACCACAAAGGGTAATCACTTGATTGCTGTATTGACACCGGTGCTGGAGCGCTCTCGGCTTTCGCTGGGTTAAAACTGCTTGAAATAATAATACTCAGGCTCATAGCCATAAGCGATGTTAGTTTCAGTTTGGTCATATCCTTTTCCTTTAATCTCCAATGTGTTACTAGCATAAATATTGCTTATACTCCCTCACTTAAATTAAAAGGGACGCCGAGAGTAGCATCATGAAAATATGCATACATCTCTTTATTTTTTAATAAATACTCATCAATTAATTACTATTTAACTGTTTCAATTCGCATTCAATTAAAATTGAAACTTTTAGTATTATTCATAAGTTATTTTTATTTGTAGATAAATTTAATTTAGTACCATTAATTAATTTTCTACGTTTCTCCGCATAATGCCTTTCTAATTGACTC
The DNA here is from genome assembly GCF_000688695.1 of Lonsdalea quercina subsp. quercina. GTDB lineage: Bacteria > Pseudomonadota > Gammaproteobacteria > Enterobacterales > Enterobacteriaceae > Lonsdalea > Lonsdalea quercina_D. Next base: position 89,647 of record NZ_JIBQ01000006.1, read on the forward strand.
AGGATTTTCTTGCATTTTGATATATTGGCCGGGAAGTCAATATGGCAAACACGTAACAGATCAGGTCGCAAAAACCAGCGAGGAAGTTGACCAATGAAGGGGGAGATTTCCCCGCCTTAGCACGACGGAGAGGGGGATAATTAAGCGAAAAGCGATTGCTGGCGACAGAGGCGAAATTCACAATACGGAACACATTCCCGCACGCCAAAAAGCGCCTATTCGTTCTTTCAAAAGAGGCGTCGCCGCTCAACCTGTCGCAACGAAGAAGCCGCGCGTCGACGATGAGCGTCATCACGGATTCGGAAAGCGAAGGCAACGTCGCGCCTCTTGCAAGACGCTGAACCTACCACGCATGAGGTCCGCTTTTTGCTGAGGACCCAACGCGTGGCGGTGTTTTCCCCAAACGTCCCGGCACTCGGAATTCGCCGCGTCGTGGCGTGACGCTAAGCAAAATAATGCCTTGTATTTCGCGAAAGGATGCAAAATATATCCTTTGTATCTCAGGAATATTATCCACAACGCAAAGATAACCACATTTACAGTTCGTCGAGTACCGGCAACATCTCCGTGCGAAAAACCACCCATATGCTGTTGTTATTTTAGCAAAACCGGTGCTAACGCCTTCACTGAACGGCCTTTTTTTCACCGAAAGTCGCGTACCAACGCCCTATTTATTCATGCCGAGATAAATATTGCCAAACCGCAAAATTAGGGGAGGAGAAACATATTTATAATCATCAACACAAAAATGAACTGAAACCATTCAACAGATTGATTTTAATCATATTTTAATTTGTTTAATATTATTAATGGTTTTCGAATTCAGATATTTATCGACAATAATTTGCGGTATAAAAACACCTAAAAAAACCGAAAATAAGGAGGGGGTAAAATTACGCAATCCGGCTCTAGGGGTTGTCTCAAATTATTATTATGGTAGGGTGTAGGGCTGTTTTATCGTTAACAGGGCAGATCTATAGCGCATAACATCAAAGCAATATCGTCACTATAGGAACTAACCAATTTCATGGCAATTAAACTTGAAGTAAAAAATCTCTACAAAATATTCGGCGAACATCCTGACCGTGCATTCAAGCTGATGGACAAGGGCTTAAATAAAGATCAGGTGTTTGAAAAGACCGGACTCACGGTCGGTGTGGAAAACGCCAATCTGGCCATTGAAGAAGGCGAGATATTTGTCATCATGGGATTATCCGGCTCGGGAAAATCCACGCTAGTACGCCTTCTCAATCGTCTGATAGAACCCACGCGCGGTCAGGTGCTGATCGACGGCGAAGATATCGCCCGAATCTCAGACAGCGCCCTGCGCGAAGTTCGCCGCAAAAAAATCAGTATGGTGTTTCAGTCATTCGCGCTGATGCCCCATCTGAACATTCTCGACAACACCGCATTCGGTATGGATCTGGCGGGCATCCCCAGAGCGGAACGNGAGCAGAAAGCGCGTGACGCCCTGCAGCAGGTGGGACTGGAAGCCTACGCGGCGTCCTACCCCGACGAGCTGTCCGGCGGGATGCGTCAGCGCGTGGGCCTGGCTCGCGCACTGGCGAACGACCCGGATATCCTGTTAATGGATGAAGCGTTCTCGGCGCTCGATCCCCTGATCCGTACCGAAATGCAGGATGAGCTGGTCAAGCTGCAGTCTCGTCAACAGCGTACCATCGTGTTCATTTCCCATGACCTCGACGAGGCCATGCGCATCGGCGACCGCATCGCCATCATGCGTAACGGCGAAGTGATTCAGGTGGGAACGCCGGACGAGATTCTGAACAACCCGGCCAACGACTACGTGCGCACCTTCTTCCGCGGCGTCGATATCAGTCAGGTGTTCAGCGCCAAAGATATCGCGCGCCGCCGTCCGGTCGCCATCATCCGTAAATCGCCCGGCGTGGGTCCGCGTTCCGCGCTGGCCATTTTGCAGGAAGAGGACCGGGAGTTCGGCTATGTGCTGGAACGGGGCCAGAAATTCATCGGTATCGTATCGATTGAATCTCTGAAAGCGGCCCACAAGGCGCAACTGCCGCTAGACCAGGCGTTACTGACCGAACCATCTCCGGTTCCCGCCGACATGCCGCTCAACGAGCTGATTTCCCTCGTGGCGCAGGCCCCCTGCGCTATCCCGGTCGTCGGTGAAAACAACGAGTACATGGGCATCATCTCCAAAGGGATGCTGCTGCAGGCACTGGATAAAGAGGGCTCTCTGAATGACTGATGCGACTAACCCGTGGGAGTCAACCACGACCGCTGAACAAGCCGCCCAGCAACCGGCCACCGCGCCGCAGGCCGATCCCTGGGGCGCAGCTCCCGCCCCGACCGATGGCGGCGGAGCGGATGCCTGGGGCAATGCCGCCCCGCCCGCTGGAGGCACCGACGTACCCGCCGGGAGCACCGACTGGCTCAGCAGCGCGCCGGCGCCGGAACCCGAGCACTTTAGCCTGCTCGATCCGTTCAAACATACGCTGATCCCGCTGGATAGCTGGGTGACTCACGGTATCGACTGGCTGGTGATGCACTTCCGCCCGGTATTCCAAGGCGTGCGCGTGCCGGTCGATATTATCCTGAATGCCTTCCAGCAGCTGTTGATGGGAATGCCGGCACCGGTGGCCATCATCGTGTTCTCGCTGCTGGCTTGGCAGGTCTCCAGCTTCGGCATGGGGATGGCGGCGTTTATCTCCCTGATCGTGATCGGCGCCATCGGCGCATGGTCCCAGGCGATGGTCACGCTGTCTCTGGTGCTGACCGCCCTGTTCTTCTGCGTCCTTATCGGCCTCCCCATGGGGATTTGGCTGGCGCGCAGCGAGCGGGCCGCCAAGATTATCCGTCCGCTGCTGGACGCCATGCAGACAACGCCTGCGTTCGTCTATCTGGTGCCGATCGTCATGCTGTTCGGGATCGGCAACGTTCCAGGCGTGGTGGTGACCATTATCTTTGCGCTGCCGCCGATGGTCCGTCTGACCATCCTGGGTATACGTCAGGTCCCTGCCGACCTGCTGGAAGCCGCGGCATCGTTCGGCGCCAGCCCGCGTCAGCTGCTGTTTAAAGTCCAGCTGCCGTTGGCGATGCCGACGATTATGGCCGGGGTCAACCAAACGCTGATGCTGGCGTTGTCGATGGTGGTTATCGCCTCCATGATCGCCGTCGGCGGTCTGGGACAGATGGTGCTGCGCGGCATCGGCCGACTCGATATGGGGCAGGCAGCGATTGGCGGCGTCGGGATCGTCATTCTGGCTATTATCCTTGACCGTCTGACCCAGTCTCTGGGCCGTGACAAGCGCAGCCGTAACAACCAGCGTTGGTTCAACAGCGGTCCTATCGGTCTGCTGGCCCGTCCTTTCATCAAGTCCTGATGCTCTGACTCTCGTGACCGGCTCAGGTCGGTCACATCAAGATAAATAATCATAATGACAGGGGACGCAGCGTGTCCCCGACATCAACAAGAGGAATTCTTATGCGTAAAACAGGCATAATTTCGTTTGCCCTGACCGCCGTACTTAGTACCTCTCTCGCGGCAGCCGAACTTCCGGGCAAAGGCATTACCGTACAGCCGATTCAGAGTACGCTGACGGAAGAAACGTTCCAGACGGAGCTCGTGAACAAGGCGCTGGAAAAACTGGGCTACAACGTACAGCCGACGCGTGAAGTGGACTACAACGTCGCTTATACCTCGATTGCAGCCGGCGACGCGACTTTCATGGCGGTCAACTGGGATCCGCTGCAGAACGACCAGTATAAATCCGCGGGCGGCGACGCTAAATTCTTCCGTCAGGGCATCTACATCTCGGGTGCCGCTCAGGGTTACCTGATCGATAAAAAAACGGCGGAACAATACAAGATCACCAACATCGCCCAGCTGAAAGATCCTAAAATCGCCAAGCTGTTTGATACCAACGATGACGGCAAAGCCGATCTGACCGGTTGTAACCCAGGTTGGGGCTGTGAAGCGGCCATCAACAACCATATGAAAGCCTACGGCCTGACCCCGACGGTGGAACATAATCAGGGTAACTACGCGGCGATGATCGCCGATACCATTACTCGCTTCCACGAAGGCAAGCCGATCCTGTACTACACCTGGACGCCATACTGGGTCAGCAACGTGCTGGTACCAGGACGTGATGTCGTCTGGCTGCAGGTGCCTTTCTCTTCCCAGCCTGGGGATATGAAAGGCGTCAGCACCAAGCTGCCTAACGGCGCCGACTATGGTTTCCCGGTGAACAACGTTCGTATCGCCGCCAACAAGGCCTGGGCTGAGAAAAACCCAGCTGCAGCCAAACTGTTCTCCAGCATGTGGCTGCCGGTTGCCGATGTGAACGCGCAGAACCAGCGCATGCATGCAGGCGAGTCGTCTGAAGATGCGATCGAGCGTCACGTCAACGGCTGGATTAAAGCCCACCAGCAGCAGTTTGATGCCTGGGTCAACAGCGCGCGCGACGCGGCGAAGTAAATCGTTCTTTGGAGCGCCTGACCGTCAGGCGCTCTTTCCTCCCCCCTACTCCTACCTGCTTTTTCACGGCCACGCCGCATCCTTTCGCGAGGACTTTTTGGCGACTGACCGCTCTCACGCGCTCCCTTGACGTCACCGTGACGACGATAATTCCGGCTGGCATTATTACGTGTTGAATTGACTCAAAGGGTGGTATCAATGGGGGATCTGTCCGATACTATCTGCTTATATCCTTAACAAATAGTTAACCCTTTCATGAACACCGCCATACCACGACCCCAAACGTTAAGCCCGGCGCTCACACTTTTGATGTCGGCCGCAACCGGCCTGATGGTCGCCAGCAATTACTACGCACAACCCCTGTTGGACGCCATCGCCAATGCGTTCATGCTCTCTCCCAATCAGGCGGGCTTTATCGTCACCACCGCTCAGCTCAGCTATGCCGTGGGCCTGCTCTTGCTAGTGCCGCTGGGCGATATGCTGGAGCGCCGTGGACTGATTATAGGTATGAGCCTGCTTTCCGCCGCCGGCATGCTGATCACCGCATCGTCATCGTCGCTGTGGATGATGTTACTCGGCACCGCGTTGACCGGAATGTTCTCCGTCGCGGCACAGGTACTGGTGCCGCTGGCCGCGACGCTGGCCTCGCCGGAAACCCGGGGTAAAGTGGTCGGCACCGTCATGAGCGGTCTGCTGCTGGGGATATTGCTGGCACGAACGCTGGCGGGCGCGCTGGCGTCGCTAGGGGGATGGCGGCTGGTTTTCTGGGTCGCGAGCGTTCTGATGATCGTCCTGTCTCTGCTGCTGTGGCGGGCGCTGCCGCGTTACAAACAAGACAATCAGCTGAATTATCCACAGCTTCTGGCCTCGATTTTCCATCTGATGATGACGTACAAGCCGCTGCGCATTCGCTCCATTTTGGGCGGCCTGACGTTCGCGAACTTCAGCATCCTGTGGACCTCCATGGCGTTTCTGCTCTCCGCACCGCCCTATCGTTACTCCGAGGGCGTTATTGGCCTGTTTGGGCTAGCCGGCGCGGCTGGGGCGCTGGCGGCCACACGTGCCGGACGCTTGGCGGACCGCGGCCATGCCAAAACGGTCACGACCGTCGGCCTTATCGTTTTGGCGCTGTCGTGGCTTCCTATCGCGGCTGGCATGTATTCCATCCTGCTGCTGCTGATTGGGATTCTGGCGTTGGATCTCACGGTTCAGGGCGTCCATGTCACGAATCAGAGCATTATCTATCGCGACATGCCTGAAGCCCGCAATCGTCTTACTTCGGGGTATATGACCGCCTATTTCATCGGCGGCGCGCTGGGCTCGATGCTGTCCGCCATGATGTTTCAGCACTTTGGCTGGCTGGGCGTTTCCATTGCAGGTTTCCTAACCAGCCTCACAGCCCTGGTCGTTTGGTGGTACAATAGAAACGACGTTTCCTAATTCTGATCTCCCCCTCTCGGGTCTTTTGACCCGGCAGGGGATTTCCACAAATGCCATCTTCCGGAAATTTTTTCTTTTTTTCATCAAAAAATAAATTAAGGAAAAATGGAATAAAATACATAAAAATCAACACAATATTTAGCTAAGTGCTTTCCTCCCTCCGCTTTTTTTCCCTCTTTTGTTACTTTCCATCATTTACCCAAGTAATAACCTGCGTTACTATACAGAAAGTGATTAATGAGGTTGACATAAATGGAAAGTTCGTTTGCACCAATAGAAAGTATGCTGCGCATGCGCGCGACTCGTCATCCCGACTTCCCTTATAAGGAAGTGACGTTGCTCCGTCTGTTTCTACATTTACAGACAAAAATACTTGAACACCGTAACCGAATGCTGAAGGAACAGAACATCAATGAGACGCTGTTCATGGCATTGCTTACGCTTGAATCTCAAGAGTCTTACAGCATTCAGCCTTCTGAGCTTAGTGCCGCGCTCGGTTCATCACGCACCAACGCCACGCGTATTGCGGATGAGCTCGAAAAACGCGGCTGGATTGAGCGCAGAGAGAGTGAAAGCGACCGACGGTGTTTGCATTTATTCATGACGGAAAAAGGGAAGGCTTTTGTGAATGAGCTACTTCCTCCGCAACACTACAGCCTGCATCGGCTATGCTCTGTCTTGGAGGACAAAGAGCAGCTCGAGTTGGAAACACTGATGCGTAAGCTACTGGGACGCCTTGACGAAATTGAGAAAGACATGACGTCATAGCCATTCACCATCATCAGTCAGCTCCATGCCGCACCACACTGACCTTACCGACACCAGGCGGACATTGTCGTGACTTGCACGGCCCTACGCGCAAGAAATGACGGCATGTTCTCAGTGTGGCTCCGGCACGAGCTGCCTGTTTATCGCAGCCAGAGCGTTAGCGACACCATCCTTACATCGCCGTATGGCAATTACCCATTCAATAATGAGAAGTACATTAGGGGAAACCATGAGCTCCACTGTGGAAACATCTGCACCGCAACCTGCCAAAAAAAACAAAACCCGTAGGAAACGCATCTTAACGCTATTAACCATTCTCTTTTTATTCTTAGGCTGCCTGTGGCTTNCCTATTGGTTCCTGGTTTTACGTCATCATCAGGAGACCGATGATGCTTACGTGGCGGGCAACCAGATTCAGATTATGTCGCAAGTCGCCGGCAGTGTGACCAGCGTCAACGTTGACAGCACGGACTTCGTCAGGAAGGGCGATGTGCTGGTCGAACTCGACCCGACCGATGCCNAACAGGCTTACGAGCGTGCGCAAACTGCGCTGGCCAATAGCGTGCGTCAGGTTCATCAGTTAATCATCAACAGCCGCCAGTATCAGGCGAATATCGCACTCCAGCAAACGGCACTCAACCAGGCGGTTAGCGACTTGAACCGCCGAGAAGCGCTGGGCAAAGTCAACGCGATCGGGCGAGAAGACGTGCAGCACGCACGCGATGCCGTCGCCAGCGCGCAGGCGTCGCTAGACGTTGCCAAACAGCAATTCGCCGCCAATCAGGCGCTCATTCTCAATACGCCGCTGGAAAAACAGCCGGCGATACAGCAGAGTGCCGCCGACTTGCGAGACGCTTGGCTGGCCTTGCAGCGTACGCACATCGTGAGCCCGGTCGATGGCTATGTGTCGCGCCGCAGCGTACAAGTCGGCGCCCGTATTGCATCTACATCGGCTCTGATGGTAGTCGTGCCCGCGAAAGGCCTGTGGGTGGACGCCAACTTCAAGGAAACGCAGTTAGCCAATATGCGTATCGGTCAGCCCGCCACCATCGTCAGCGATCTGTACGGAGACGATGTGGTTTATAAAGGCAAGGTCGTCGGCCTTGATATGGGAACCGGTAGCGCTTTCTCCCTCCTGCCCGCCCAGAATGCCACCGGCAACTGGATTAAAGTCGTCCAGCGCCTTCCCGTTCGCATTGAGCTCGACCCGCAAGAATTAGCGGATCATCCCCTGCGCATCGGTCTGTCAATGCTGGTCAATGTCGATACCGCCAAAGCGGACGGCAAAGTCTTATCTGACATACCGAGGAGTGAACCCGCCTACCAGAGCGATGCGCTGGAACTGAATATGGCGCCAGTCAATCAGCTCATCAACGAGATTATCCGTGCTAATGCAGGCTGAGCATGAGGGATAAACACGTGCAGAAGAAACCGCTCGAGGGAATACAGCTGGCCTTGTTGACCATCGCGCTGGCGCTGGCCACCTTCATGCAGGTACTGGATTCCACCATCGCCAATGTGGCGATCCCGACGATTGCCGGCAACCTGGGTTCATCCAACTCTCAGGGCACCTGGGTGATTACCTCCTTCGGGGTGGCGAACGCCATTTCCATTCCGATTACCGGCTGGCTGGCAAAACGCTTTGGCGAAGTACGCCTTTTCGTCTGGGCTACGGGACTGTTCGCACTGATGTCCTGGCTGTGCGGGATCTCCAACAGCCTCGAAATGTTGATCTTCTTCCGCGTCCTGCAAGGGCTGGTCGCGGGCCCGATCATCCCGCTTTCGCAAAGCCTGCTGTTGAATAACTATCCTCCGGCGAAACGCAGTATTGCGCTATCGCTGTGGTCAATGACCGTCGTCGTCGCGCCGATTTTCGGTCCGATACTCGGCGGCTGGATCAGCGACAACTATCATTGGGGTTGGATTTTCTTCATCAACATTCCGCTGGGCGTTCTGGTGGTCCTGCTGACATTGCAACTGCTGCGCGGACGTGAGACTGCAGTTACGATCAGGCCGATTGATACCATCGGACTGGTCTTACTGGTCTTGGGGGTGGGTTGCCTGCAGATGATGCTCGACCGTGGGAAGGAGCTGGACTGGTTTAACTCGACAGAGATCATCACGCTTTGCGTCGTCGCGGTGATAGCACTCGTGTTCCTTGTCGTATGGGAGCTGACGGACGACAATCCGGTCGTCGACCTCTCCCTGTTCAAATCCCGCAACTTCACCATTGGCTGCCTGTGCACCAGTCTGGCGTTTATGTTCTATTTCGGCGCCATCGTTCTTATGCCGCAGCTGTTGCAGGAAGTCTATGGTTACACCGCCACCTGGGCCGGATTGGCGTCGGCGCCCGTCGGGCTGATGCCCGTGCTGCTTTCGCCGCTTATTGGCCGCTTTGCGCCGCGCCTGGATATGCGCTATCTGGTCAGCTTTAGCTTTGTGATGTACGCCGTCTGCTTCTATTGGCGAACCTACACCTTCGAACCCTCAATGGACTTCGCCGCCTCTGCGTGGCCGCAGTTCGTTCAGGGATTTGCCGTCGCATGCTTCTTTATGCCGCTGACGACGATTACCCTTTCTGGGCTCGGGCCAGAAAGGCTGGCTGCAGCATCCAGTTTGTTCAACTTCTCGCGTACCCTTGCGGGCTCCATCGGCACGTCGCTGACCACTACGCTTTGGGAGCGACGAGAGGCGCTGCATCACGCCCAGTTGACGGAGTCTATCTCACCTTATAACCCCTTAGCTCAGCAGTTCTATCAGCAAATGGAGACTTTGGGGCTTACCCAGCAGCAAGTTTCTTCTTATCTTGCCCAGCAAATTACGGGGCAAGGGCTGATCATTGCTGCAAATGAAATTTTTTGGGCGGCGGCCGCAATATTCATAGCACTGATTGTTTTGGTGTGGTTCGCTCGACCGCCCTTTGGCAGCTCTGGAAGCGGCGGCGGTGCTCACTAGATCACCTGCGTCGTCTTCTCACCATGCCGTCCTCTTTGAGGACGGCTTTTTTGTCTTTGGACGATGAGATACGGTACTAGGCTATCCATCAGGTTTTACTGAACGCGTTTCCACTCAATTCTGACGTCACTCCACCATCCAGATGACCTTCACCTGCAGCACTTTCTTCTTTATAGCAACTTCACGTCTTTGTGGTTCAAAACTTCAAAATACGCAAAAGCAAAACACAAGCAGAATAAAAAACCACTAAACCCTCACATTTACATCCAATATTGAAATAATAAGCCACGAAATGGTCATATTAAAACAATAACCCCGAATTGATTAAAATTATCAAATCACCATTGAACACCATAAATATACTGGATATAGTATCACCACTGTACAGACGTACAGTAAAACAAATCACTCACTTTTATAGGAGATACATTCATGGCCATTCGTAAAGAACTGAAAGCCACCCCCGCTTACAAACCGACAATCTGGACTCGTGCCGATGCGTTGAAAGTCACGTTTGACGATCCCACCACGACTCAGCCGGTGGTCAGTGCCGACTTTAAAACCATGAGCGACGACGTATTCATCTGGGATACCATGCCGCTGCGTGATATTAACGGTCACACTGTGTCTGTCGATGGTTGGTCTGTCATTTTCACCCTTACCGCGGATCGTCAGGAAGACAACCCGGCTTACCTGGATGAAAACGGCAACTACAACATTACTCTTGACTGGAATGACCGTCATGGTCGCGCAAAGATCTGCTACTGGTTCTCTCGCAACAGCAAAGACTGGACCTTCGGTGGCCGCATGATGGCTGAAGGCGTTTCGCCTACCACTCGCGAATGGGCGGGTTCTCCCATCCTGCTGAATGAACAAGGTGATATCGCATTCTACTACACTGCGGTAACCCCTGGTTCGACCGTCTCCAAAGTACGTGGCCGCGTTGTAACAACGTCTACCGGTGTAGAAATGGTCGGCTTCAACAAAGTGTTCAGCCTGTTCGACGCCGATGGCGCGATTTACCAGACTGAAGAACAAAACCAGTACTGGGCCTTCCGTGATCCATGGCCGTTCCGTGACCCGAAAAACGGCAAGCTGTACATGCTGTTCGAAGGTAACGTTGCGGGTGAACGTGGTTCTCATGTCGTCGGTGATGACGAACTGGGCGATGTACCGCCGGGTTACGAGGAAGTGGGTGGCGCACGCTACCAGACCGGTTGTATCGGTATTGCTGTTGCGCTGGATGAAGATGGCGATCAATGGGAACTGTTACCGCCGCTGGTTACTGCTGTTGGCGTCAACGATCAGACTGAACGTCCTCACTTTGTATTCCAGGACGACAAGTACTACCTGATGACAATCAGCCACTTGTATACCTACGCTGATGGTCTGACCGGTCCGGATGGTGTTTACGGTTTCGTGAGCGACGAGCTGTTCGGCCGTTATCAGCCGATGAATGGTTCTGGTCTGGTATTGGGTAACCCTTCCAGCCAGCCTTACCAGACTTACTCGCACTATGTTATGCCTAACGGTCTGGTGACATCCTTCATCGATAGCATTCCTACCGATGTTGAAACAACAGGTATGGAATATCGTATCGGTGGAACTGAAGCGCCGACCGTGAAGATTAAATTCGTCGGTTCTCGTAGCTTCGTAGTTGAAGAACTGGATTACGGCTACATTCCGCCGGAACTGGATGTGAAAACGCTGTAAAGAATGACCCACTCATGTGGGCCATACTCAGCACTTCAATGTTGACCGGCACCTAGCCATGCCCGGCAAGGGTGCCAAATGAAGAAGGCCAGTCAGCTGACACTGACTGGCCTTTACTATACTATATCACGCTTAAAAACCGGATGTCACCGATCAACCTTGATTCTGACGCCACCATTCTGCCAGCAGAATACCAGTCGCAACGGAAATATTCAGGCTCTCGACCTTTCCAGTTCCGTCGATAGAAACTTTCATGCCGCCTTGTTCCCAGGCTCCATCAGTCAAACCATCGCCCTCTTCACCCAAAACGATGACCGATTTCGCAGGCAATTTAGCGCCAGAAAGAGGTGTCCCTTTATGACTGGAGGTAGTCACGATGGTGTAGCCGGCACGTCGAAACTCATCCAACGCATCGATCAGTACGTCAGTACTGATGGCTTTCACGTGTTCCGCGCCACCTTCTGCCGTGCGCACTGCCGCGCCGGATTCCAGTATCGCTGCATCACGGACTAAAACGCCACGCACGCCGAAATGCGCGCAGCTACGGATGATCCCACCAAGGTTGTGCGGGTTACCCACTTCTTCCAGCGCCAAAACACAGTCTTTCTCGCCAGCTTCACTCAGGTAATCTTTCACCTCTGTGCCACGGCGCTTCTTGATCAGGAAGCAGACACCGCCATGATGATCGGTGCCGGACGCTTTGGTCAGCTCTTCATCCTCGACAACGTGGTATGCCTTACGGTTTGCCGCCATCCAACGCAGCGCATCGCGAAAACGCGGAGTGACTTCTTGCAGAAACCAGGCTCGTACGATCGATTCGGGACGGCTCTTGAAGAGTGCCTGACAGGCGTTTTCACCATATACGCGAGTTTCTTCAGCTCGCTGGCGGCGCAGTTGCGCGGGATCTAACCGACTTTTACCGACAATACCGCCATGGTCGGGAGCGGCATCTGGGCTACGTGAAACCGTTTTCCAGGGAGAGTCGTACTCACCTGACGTTTCTCGACGAGCGGGGCGCTCTTCCTGACGCTTCTCTCCACGCCATTTAGCACCCTCGTCACGACCGCCGCCATCCCGCGATGCTGGACCGCGTTTATCGCGCGGTTTTTTATCGCGGTTGTCACTGCTAATATTGCGTCGCGAGTCCGACGGACGTGAATTCTTATCCTTTTTATCGTCCTCATCGTTACTGCGGACGTACATAACGCGGACCTTACCGCCTTTCCCACTGAATGAATCGCTCATCTTTTTCTCCACCTACGCGCTCGCCGCGAAGAGTACCTTATGTCCCCTCGCTTAGCTACCGACCGACACATAAAAGTCAGGAACTATTGTAGCCATTGAGTAAACCACGTTGTTCCTTCAGGTTCCGGTCACGATACTTAAGTCATACTCACAATCGTCGCTTGTTAGTCTTCAGTTGCACTCGCGGCGGTATCCTTCAACATCTCACTGACCCATGTTAGTCCTTTGATTATTGAGGCCTTGTTATGAATACGGTTTGTGCATCATGCCACACTACCAACCGCCTGGCGGAAACGCGCATTGAAGATAACGCCACCTGCGGACGCTGCGGGGAGACGCTATTCAAAGGAGAAGTGATTAACGCCACGACAAAGACCCTCGATAAACTACTTCAAGACGATCTTCCCGTCGTCATTGATTTTTGGGCGCCATGGTGTGGTCCGTGCGTTAATTTCGCCCCCGTTTATAGCAGCGTAGCAGAAGAAAACGGCGGCAAAATTCGCTTTGTGAAAGTGAATACCGAAGCCGAACCCGAGCTGAGCGAGCGTTTTCGTATTCGTACCATCCCGACGATTATGATTTTCAAGAATGGGCAGATGGTTGATATGCTCAATGGTGCCATGCCGAAAGCGCCGTTCGAAAGCTGGCTGGAAGAGTCACTCTGACGCCACTGCAGGACAATTTCACTACGCGGGGCTTCTGGTCCCGCCGTGGCTCGATTAGAATGGCGTCTTTTTGCGGGGCTCTATGACTCAAAACGCCGTCCTTCAATTGCGCGAACAGCGCTTAGCGCTGGCTACTCGCCCGTTTAACGCTCGAGGAAGTCGCGTCGTTCGGTGTCAACGATGCCTGCTTCCCGCCATCCGTTGCTTGTGTCACACCATCGTTCCACAACAGGCACGAAGCCGCTTTTGCCTGATCATGTTCGATACTGAGCCCATGAAACCCAGCAATACGGGTCGTCTCATCGCGGATATTCTGCCGGACACATTAGCTTTTCAGTGGTCGCGCACAACACCCAATCCGGCGCTATTAGCGGCTATTCAATCATCACACTATCAACCCTATCTGGTTTTTCTGGCCGAAGAAGAAAAAAAGGAACGAAAGGTGTTTCACCAGTTGCCTGATACGGGTAAAGCTCCACTTTTTATTATGCTGGATGGCACTTGGCCAGAAGCCCGCAAGATGTTCCGTAAAAGCCCCTACCTGGATAGCCTGCCCATTTTGTCGCTCAGTATCGAGGCCTTATCTCGCTATAGATTGCGTGAAGCGAGTTTGGCTGGGCAGCAGTGTACCGCCGAGATCGCAGTGGCGCTCTTGGAGCAGGCTGGCGATAACGTGGCGGCGCAAACATTGAATAATCACTTTGACCACTTCAGGAAAAGTTACCTCGCGGGAAAACCTCACCATCCAGCAGACTAAAGCGAAAATACACGTTAATACCCCCACTATGGATATACACGCCACGAGTTTTTCGCATCGGAATAGGCTGATTTTTAACGTATTCAGTGGTCAATACAACAGCCCTAAACTTATTTATGGACGAGATAGAGCGGCGTCCGTTTTAAGCCAATATGCCTTAGACAATATGGCGGGGGAAAGACATCGAATGAACCTAATAGCCTTTTGCGTACCATGTGGAATCGAGTCATCGTTAAGGTCAAGAGTCCTGACTAAAAGACAAAACCTGCTCACAACAGCGGGAAAGTGATGTTATTATTGCCCGATTCGGCCATATTCAACGTTCACCATGACCAGCCCGGTCATACCATGATAAGAGAAGAATCGCACTGTGATGTTGTCAAAACTAAAGCGAACTAAATACCAACAACACCTTGCACAACTGCCCAAAATTCCTCAGTCAGCCGACGCCGTGCAAACACTCCATCGCCCGGAGGAATTCCGTCGCACGCTTGTCGAACGGATTCTCCAGGCAGAACAACGCATCTATATCGTATCTCTTTATCTAGAGCACGATGACGGCGGTGAGACGATTTTATCCGCACTTTACCAAGCGAAACGCCAGCGCCCTGAGTTGGATATTCGCGTATTGGTGGACTGGCACCGCGCACAGCGTGGTCGTATTGGCGCTGCGGCAGCGAATACCAATGCAGACTGGTATCACGCGATGAAGCAACGTTGTGAAGGTATCGAGTTTCCCGTTTATGGGGTTCCGGTTAATACACGCGAAGCCCTGGGCGTACTCCATCTGAAAGGGTTCATTATCGATGATGCCGTCCTGTACAGTGGCGCCAGCCTGAATGACGTCTATTTACAGCAACACGAAAAATACCGTTACGACCGATATCAGCTGATTGATAATAAGCCGCTGGCAGATTCGATGGCGGGTTACATACAGAGGCTGCTGGCGGCATCGGCGATACAGCGTCTTGATATGACAGACAGACCCAAGACCGCTGAAATCAAAAATGCGATTCGTCGATTTCGTCAGATGTTACGCACCCTCAATTATCGTCTACCAAACTTCCCAAGTAATAATAATCAGCTAGCAATAACGCCGTTGGTGGGATTGGGGAAACAGAGCCCATTAAATAAAGCCATTCATCATTTGATGTGTTGCACTGAACAACATTTGGTGATGTGTACACCTTATTTTAATCTACCTGCACCGCTGGTCAGAAACGTTATCAGCCTGCTGCGCAATGGAAAAAAGATCGAAATTATTATTGGTGATAAGACAGCTAATGATTTTTATATCCCGGAAACCGAGCCATTCAAAATTATAGGCGCGCTTCCCTACCTGTATGAAATCAACCTCCGCCGTTTCCTCAGTCGATTACAAAAATATATCGACAATGGTCAATTAGTCGTACGTCTATGGAAAGATGGCGATAATAGTTTCCACTTAAAAGGACTGTGGGTGGACAATAAATGGCAGCTGTTGACCGGCAACAATCTTAATCCTCGCGCCTGGCGACTGGATCTCGAGAATGCTATTTTGATCCACGATCCTCAAAAACAGTTGTTAGAACAGCGAATTAAAGAACTTACTTGTATCCGTGAAAACACACATATATTGAGCAGCTATCAGCAGCTGGAAAGCATCGCACAATATCCGGTCAAAGTTCGCAAGCTCATTCGTCGTGTACGCCGGGTGAGAATAGATAAGCTCATTAGCCGTATTCTGTGATGTCTTTATGAGATATTGAATGACGGCCGGTGAGCGATTATTTTTATTTATCTCTCTCACTGATTAACTATTTCACTTCAAGTCGTTGCGCCAGGGTTTGTTGGCAGAGTAACCTGGATATATTTACTCTGCCAACAAACCTTGGCGCAAGCCATTAATTAATTCTGTTTTCACAAAACATCCGCTGTATTATTTCGCAGCTAATAACCTTCTAAAGAGAGATCGTTTAGCTCTAGCACCCAAAGTAAAAATATGCCTGTCACTTAAAATCGACAAGGTTATCGCTCGCAGATCTATATATCTTGAATAAGAGTAGGTAAGTCCCGCGCCGGAAAGACGCGGGACACGGTGGCCTATAAGAACGTTTATAGGCCTTGTAACACATAAGACTCGCCCTGAGTTAGAGTGTTTTTCCTTGCCCTTTGCGATGCAGTCCCAGAGAGACCAGGAATGAGATCGCGCCCATGGCCGAAACATACCAGAAAAAGGCGTTTTCCGACCCCAACGATTTCAGTGAAAGCGCCACATATTCAGCGGAACCGCCAAACAATGCGTTAGCTACCGCATAGGACAACCCCACACCCATCGCTCTCACTTCAGGAGGAAACATTTCTGCCTTCAAGATCCCGCTGATTGCCGTGTAAAAACTCACAATAATCAGCGAAAGCAGAACTAACAGAAAGGCAATGACCGGGTTGGTCACGCTTTGCAGAATGGTCAGAATAGGCACCGTCAACAACGCCATCAATGCGCCAAAGCACAGCATGGAGTTGCGGCGTCCAATCTTATCGGATAAATGCCCAAACAAAGGCTGCAACAGCATGAAGACGAAAAGCGCCAACGTCATCAGACCGCTTGCCAGTTCAGGCGCCATTCCAGAGGTGTTCACGAGATACTTCTGCATGTAGGTGGTAAAGGTATAGAAACCTAAAGAACCNCCCGCCGTAAAGCCCAGGACCATCAAGAATGCTTTGCGATTATTCCAGAGTCCACGCAAAGAGCCTGCGTCTTTATGTGAGCGAGACGCTTTATCCGAGGTCTCATTAAGCGAGCGACGTAGGAATAAGGCAACAACAGCTAGAATGGCGCCAATAAAAAATGGAATACGCCATCCCCAAGCGTACAAACTTTCAGAAGGCATAGTGTGTTGCAATATGACAACCACTAAAAGAGCCAGTAGCTGACCGCCGATCAACGTGACATATTGGAAAGAGGCGAAGAATCCCTTCCGTCCTTCAATCGCAACTTCACTCATATAGGTGGCGCTGGTGCCGTATTCTCCGCCAACGGACAGTCCCTGAAAGAGACGCGCAAAGAGCAGCAGTAAAGGTGCCCAGGTGCCGATAGTGTCATAACCGGGCAGGCAGGCGATAATCAATGACCCAAAGCACATCATGCACACGGAGATGAGCATTGACGCTTTACGTCCGTACTTATCGGCTATGAATCCAAACAACCATCCCCCAATTGGACGCATCAGGAAGCCAGCAGCAAATACACCCGCGGTATGTAGAAGCTGTGTAGTCGGATTTTCAGAGGGGAAAAAGATGTGAGCAAAATATAAAGAGCAAAATGAATATACGTAGAAATCAAACCACTCTACCAAGTTCCCCGATGATGCTCCCACTATTGCCTTGATCCTCTGTCGAGAGTCATTTTCACCGGGCGTTAATGTTTTTAAATTTATATTTCCCGTCATACGGTTTTTTCTCTCCTGTTCGTAGGACACAACTATCCAACATATCTACAGTAAAACAGGATCCCGTTTGCAGGCAAAGAATAATGTATACACTTAATGATTTATCGTTAATTACGGTGGTCAAATAAGTTAAATTTATGGGTAATTTAAGGTATTCAGATA
Source organism: Lonsdalea quercina subsp. quercina (assembly GCF_000688695.1). Lineage (GTDB taxonomy): Bacteria > Pseudomonadota > Gammaproteobacteria > Enterobacterales > Enterobacteriaceae > Lonsdalea > Lonsdalea quercina_D. The sequence continues at coordinate 107,242 of NZ_JIBQ01000006.1, forward strand.
CGAAAAAGCCTCTGGTGTTAACCAGAGGCTTTCCGTTTATTTGATGCCTGGCAGTTCCCTACTCTCGCATGGGGAGACCCCACACTACCATCGGCGCTACGGCGTTTCACTGCTGAGTTCGGCATGGGGTCAGGTGGGACCACCGCGCTATCGCCGCCAGGCAAATTCTTTTAAATTCGCCGAACATCTTCTTTATTTGAGAGGTGGTGCTGATACCCAGAGTCGAACTGGGGACCTCACCCTTACCAAGGGTGCGCTCTACCAACTGAGCCATATCAGCGCACCAAAATTTTAATGCCTGGCAGTTCCCTACTCTCACATGGGGAGACCCCACACTACCATCGGCGCTACGGCGTTTCACTGCTGAGTTCGGCATGGGGTCAGGTGGGACCACCGCGCTATCGCCGCCAGGCAAATTCTGTTTCATTCCAGCCGTTACACACTCTCTCCGTGCAACCACCAGAACCAATCTTTGAACAAGCTGAATCGTCTCTCTAAAAACACCTTCGGTGTTGTAAGGTTAAGCCTCTCGGGTCATTAGTACTGGTTAGCTCAACGTATCGCTACGCTTACACACCCAGCCTATCTACGTCGTCGTCTTCAACGGCCCTTCAGGGGACTCGAAGTCCCAGGGAAGACTCATCTCGGGGCAAGTTTCCCGCTTAGATGCTTTCAGCGGTTATCTCTTCCGCACTTAGCTACCGGGCAATGCGATTGGCATCACAACCCGAACACCAGTGGTGCGTTCACTCCGGTCCTCTCGTACTAGGAGCAACCCCCCTCAATCTTCCAACGCCCACGGCAGATAGGGACCGAACTGTCTCACGACGTTCTAAACCCAGCTCGCGTACCACTTTAAACGGCGAACAGCCGTACCCTTGGGACCTACTTCAGCCCCAGGATGTGATGAGCCGACATCGAGGTGCCAAACACCGCCGTCGATATGAACTCTTGGGCGGTATCAGCCTGTTATCCCCGGAGTACCTTTTATCCGTTGAGCGATGGCCCTTCCATTCAGAACCACCGGATCACTAAGACCTGCTTTCGCACCTGCTCGAGCCGTCACTCTCGCAGTCAAGCTAGCTTATGCCTTTGCACTAACCTCCTGATGTCCGACCAGGATTAGCTAACCTTCGTGCTCCTCCGTTACTCTTTGGGAGGAGACCGCCCCAGTCAAACTACCCACCAGACACTGTCCGCAACCCCGATTAGGGGCCCACGTTAGAACATCAAACATTAAAGGGTGGTATTTCAAGGTTGGCTCCATGCAGACTGGCGTCCACACTTCAAAGCCTCCCACCTATCCTACACATCAAGGCTCAAGGTTCAGTGTCAAGCTATAGTAAAGGTTCACGGGGTCTTTCCGTCTTGCCGCGGGTACACTGCATCTTCACAGCGAGTTCAATTTCACTGAGTCTCGGGTGGAGACAGCCTGGCCATCATTACGCCATTCGTGCAGGTCGGAACTTACCCGACAAGGAATTTCGCTACCTTAGGACCGTTATAGTTACGGCCGCCGTTTACCGGGGCTTCGATCAAGAGCTTCGCCTTGCGGCTGACCCCATCAATTAACCTTCCGGCACCGGGCAGGCGTCACACCGTATACGTCCACTTTCGTGTTTGCACAGTGCTGTGTTTTTATTAAACAGTTGCAGCCAGCTGGTATCTGCGACTGGTATCAGCTCCGGGAGCAAGTCCCTTCACCAACGCCAGCGTGCCTTCTCCCGAAGTTACGGCACCATTTTGCCTAGTTCCTTCACCCGAGTTCTCTCAAGCGCCTTGGTATTCTCTACCTGACCACCTGTGTCGGTTTGGGGTACGATTTCGTGTTACCTGGAGCTTAGAGGCTTTTCCTGGAAGCTTGGCATCGGTCACTTCATCACCGTAGTGACTCGTCATCACGCCTCAGTGTTAACGATGTTCCGGATTTACCAAAAACATCCACCTACACGCTTAAACCGGGACAACCGTCGCCCGGATAACCTAGCCTTCTCCGTCCCCCCTTCGCAGTAACACCAAGTACAGGAATATTAACCTGTTTCCCATCGACTACGCCTTTCGGCCTCGCCTTAGGGGTCGACTCACCCTGCCCCGATTAACGTTGGACAGGAACCCTTGGTCTTCCGGCGTGCGGGTTTTTCACCCGCATTATCGTTACTTATGTCAGCATTCGCACTTCTGATACCTCCAGCAACCCTCACAGGTCACCTTCGCAGGCTTACAGAACGCTCCCCTACCCAACAACACCTAAGTGTCGCTGCCGCAGCTTCGGTGCATGGTTTAGCCCCGTTACATCTTCCGCGCAGGCCGACTCGACCAGTGAGCTATTACGCTTTCTTTAAATGATGGCT
>NZ_JIBQ01000007.1 GCF_000688695.1 Lonsdalea quercina subsp. quercina
TCGACTTTGGGCTTTGGGCTTTGGGCTTTGGGCTTTGGGCTTTGGGCTTTGGGCTTTGGGCTTTGGGCTTTGGGCTTTGGGCAGAATATCGAACGCTTGTCGCCCCCATCACAACGGCGGCGCGCGATGAGTGCGGTCGCCGTTGTGTCTCGACGTGAGCACTTACCGCTCGATCAGGGCGATATCGGTGCCGAGAAAGTAGGAGCGCTGCACCCGCATATTTTCATCAAATTCATAAACCAAAGGGATGCCGGTGGGGATCTGTGCACGAATGATCTCCTCGTCTGAGAGGTGGTTCAACTGCTTGACCAGCGCCCGAATCGAATTGCGATGGGCGATCACCAGCAGGCGTTCGCCCGCCCGGACTCGGGGAACCAGCGATGTCTGCCAGTAGTGCATCACCCGATCACCAGTCATGCGCAGGCTCTCCCCTAGCGGAAACGCTCCCGGCTCCAGATGCGCGTAGCGGCGGTCGTAGCCGGAGAAACGATCGTGGATCGACGTGAGCGGCGGCGGCGGAACGTCATAACTTTTTCGCCACTGATGCACCAGCGCTTTGCCGAGCCGTTCGGCCGTTTCCGCCTTGTTCAAGCCTTGCAGCGCGCCGTAATGGCGCTCGTTCAGACGCCAGTTTTTTTCAACCGGCAGCCACTGCAAACCCAGCTCATCAAGCGCAATTTGCAGCGAATGTACGGTGCGCTTCAGCACCGAAGTACAGGCGGCGTCAAACGTAAACCCTGCCTGTCTGAGCAATTGCGCCGCCAGCCGCGCTTCTTCTCGTCCCTTGTCGGTCAGCGGCACATCAACCCACCCGGTGAATCGATTTTGATCATTCCATTCGCTTTCACCATGCCGCAATAGCACCAACTTAAACACAGCCATATTTTTTCCTTAACACGCTTTAACTTTCACATTCATCCACAGCCGATGCCATCGCTTATTTTGATTGTCGTGACGGATTTGGCATCGCCCGCAAGTTCCATCCACAGGGGGGGCTTTTTGAGACGTTACGCCGTCGTTGCAGACCTCATTGCCCGCGGCTTACCGGCCTGATTTCACGCTGTTTGCGATCAGATTATCTGGCGTCCATACATCATGCAATTATTAATTCCCCAAATGATAGGTATCGAATTAAATATTTATGCTCAAGTGATGCTCCGATAAAAATAAGCCAATCCCTCTAATTAATTCTCTTCACTTAATTAAAATCTGTGCTATTTGCCATTATTTAACATATCAAAAACACACCTTACAAATGCATTCATTTATTAACCCCTTCCCCGCTCAATTTTCACATTGTTTATTCTTTCATCAAACTAATATATTGATATAAGTACATCATATGATATTTAACTTTTCTTTAATGCCGAAAGATCCCCTCTCAGACAGTTGTTTATCCTGTTTTTTGTCTTTAGGATGCATCCCCCCCCGCAAAAGCCATTCTTGAAAATAGTGAAGAGGAGCAGAAGGAAGTTCTGCCTCAGCAATTCTTTCTCCGGCACTCTGACCTGATTTAGGCAATAAAGCCGTTACGGTTTTATTGCCAATCCGGAGAAAACTGGCAGACGAGAAATATTTTTCGCGGCAATACCGCTTTCATTAATGGCCAATTAGCGTGGCCTATAAGTAATAAGGAATTGTAACTTATGCGTAAAACATGACTCGGCGCCCTGATTGGGGCCTCTCTGCTGTCTACTGGTTTCTCGGTATTCTCAGCAACATCAGCGGCGGCGGCGCCAAAGCCGATATCACCCACTCGATCAATTCGCCCTACCTTACCTGCAACGCGAACACGGATACCCACGGCCGCATCACGGACTGCAGCAATAGCCCGCTCAAACCCAACGATCTGTCCACCGTTCTGCCCTTTACGCTTGATGATGCGGCCAGCGCCAACGTTACGATCACCGCTTATCCCGTGAGTGTTACCGGCAACAAACCGACGGAAGGCGTAGCGACCGCTTAGGCCTATCTGCAAATAGATTTTGCCTGAGAAGGAGGCACCATGATATTTCCTCATGCACAAAGTCACCCTGCTCAGCCCAGTGTAACCGCCATGCGTCGGCATGGCCGGCATCGGGCTGCTGATGGCCGAGCTGTGTAGTCTGAACGGGACGGCGCAGGCCGCGCTGGGCCTCACCAATGTCACGCCCACCACCACGATCGTCGCCAACGGCTGTAGTGTCAGTCAGGCATCGCAGGAGCAAACGGTAGACCTCGGTAACTGGGCGTCCAAGCAATTCGCGACGACCAGAGAGATCTCGACCGCGAAGCGTTTCGTGATCAATCTGGAAAACTGCGGTTCGGCCGCGACGTGCGTGCAGGTGATGTTTAGCGGGACGGCGAACCATAACGACAGTACGCTTCTGGCGCTCAACAGCGCCAGAAGCGCAACAAATAAGAGTATCGCCATGCTGGATAAAGACCGCATTCGCATCCCCTTGGGGCAAAACAGCGAACGGTATTCACTCACCAGCAGTGTCAGTAGCGCATCACGGGTGTTTTACAGTCAGTATGTGGCGATAGGATGCAGCGTGACGCCAGGGTCGGCCAACGGCACGCCACATTTACGCTCAACGACCAGTAGCGCTGTCTCTGACAACCGCTGCGCTGTGAGCGGCACAACGCAACGGTTCCTCCAAGGTAAAGGAGGTCAGCCTGCCGTGCGACATGGTGAGAGACCCCGCCTCCTGCAGCTTTTTAATCACGCGCAGGATAGTGCTCTTAGACAGGGAGGTGCGCTGACTAATGAAAGAAAGCACGGTAAAACGTTTTCTCACATCCGGAGGCAAACGTTCCAACGAGACCAACATCTTCGTGACGATAGAAACGGAATCACCGCCGTTATCGACGCAATAATTAAGCAGCGAATTAAAATGGTAATTAACAATATTGAGCACATCATCGAATCGTTGATAGGCGGTCACTACCCTTAACGCGGTATCAAACGGCAAGCAGTAAATCTTGCCATAGTCGATCCTTTCAATATAGATCTCGTTGGCGCCATAAATTGCCGTAGACCAACCGACAATACACGGCGCTAAAAGCACACAAATAACGCGGTTATCTTTGGCGCTTTTCATTAGAAACTCACCTTCTTCAATAAAATAAATCAGCCGAGTTTCTGCAACATGGAAATGATATCTGCGCTTCCCCTTAACCACCTCAGTGGGTTGGGCCAGTTGCCTATGGGGAGAAAGAATTTTTGTCAGACGAGATATGGACTGCTGCAGACTAATCATTCGAAATAACCTTTTAAATAAAAAACCAAAACACCATGACCGTCCGTCTGTCATTTTCGACGGCATGATGTTTAACTTTTGACAGGTGTAGAAAAAACAACCAGAGAAATAAGCATGTGAATTAATGTGCCAAAGCCTCAGCACTTTCCTCTCAGCGACCGCCGTTACTCTATTATCTTTATGGTCAATCACACTCAACGCGTGAATTATGCTATGCGTCGAGTCGTCGTTTCGGTACACCTAACCTAAAGGAATTCAAAAACCAACAATCTTCAGGCCACCTCCTTTACATTCTCATCCCTGACGTAAAGCGGGATATTTAGAAACTGATAATGAAGTCTTGAAAATACTTATAAATAACGTCAACAACCAGTTAGTCTAGATATAAAATAACGGGTCAAAATAACCTTTAATCGGAAAACTCATCATCATGACATGCAAATGAAACCCAGTGTTAAATTATTGTTCATTCTCTTTGTGGTCGCACGCGCACTATGTTAATTGTTTGATTTGTAATCAATTTGGTAGAATTTTCTGCGGAAAAAGGCATTTATTGATAGTGGCGCATAGAGAAATAGTGCATTTAGCTAAATATTTAGGATAATCTATCATCCATTAACATTTTTATACGCTCGCCTCTCAACCCCATTGTCTGTAAATAGTTTCAATTGATACCTTTTGTTTCTACAGGGGACAAAGAGTTGCGTGATAACAGTCATCTTCAACAATATTTCGGCCAACTTTGATCCATATGTATTTATTAGGCGGCGATGTATTATGCCATCCCGTTTAAACAACGTTAAAAATGAAGTGAAGACATACTACAGGGTAAAAATACCCTTACAGAGAATAAGTAATTATTGAAACCAAAAACTGCTATGCGGGAATATAATTTGATGGGGGTTCTATTGATAATCATTCCGTTCTTCATTTTTATTTGGCGATATTTAACCACAATAAAGCCGCAGAACCCCCTCCTAAAGCAATATAAAAACAAGCCCTATTACTCTGTGATAATAATTACAGAATCATTGAATCACAGACATTCGCTTTGCGTTTACTCAATTTATTAAAACCAACAGATCATGTTATTTTTATTGTTGCCTGTCAGGCATAAAATCGCATCACCCCACTCAGTAAAACATAAAAAATATTATTTTCATTCATCAATAAAATGATTAACAGCCCACGCAATCATTCTCTCATTATGACGTCAACAGATTCACCCAATATTAACCCAGCTGGAGGCATAAAGCCTGTTTTTTCCTTAATAGTGCAACGAAAAAAATTCACACGAAATATATCGTTCCTCTTCCCCCGAAATATTTTCTCAGTATCGACACTATTTCGGGTTTTCAACTTTCTCCAGCAAGGAATTTTATGGTCAATGTGGCGCTCCGCGGGGGAATACAAAAGCTCGCACGACCCTAAATGCAGAGATCTGAAGGTCGTGTTTGAAAGGAGCTTGAGAAAATAGGGGCGTAAGAAATCGAGACGTTCAAAGATAATCACGTTGAAAATAAGTGTGCTGAGCATGGAATTCAGCGCCCAGCATGTGGGAGATGGGGGGAAGNGTTGAGCAAGTGACAGGACAGCATCAGGCACAATCATAATAAGGTCAGCGCCACTCTTGTGTTGGCGGTGACATGTGGCCCTCACAGCTCGCCTTGGCTATTCACCGCCCGACAACTGGGCGCGGCAGTAAGCGTTCCTCATCCGGTGTCACGCTGAAGCCCCGCTGCGGTAAAGGGCAAAGGCGCGTCATTCTTGCAGGGAGTGTCCGATACGTCCTTTTGCGCGCGTATCAGGCAAAAAAAACGCGCGCAGCCGGGCAGCCACACGCGTTCAAAGAATAAAAAAACGCCGACAAAAAAAACGCTGCCGGCGGCCGACAACCGACGACTCGCGTGATGCTTCACGACATGGCACCGCCGCAGACGGCATCACCGATGAGTTTATCCATTCCGACACAGGCGGGGATTAATCCTCACGAGCCTAACTATATTTTTGAATAACCATTGCTTAGAACAATCATTCTCAAACAAGGTATTATTACCACCACTCGAAAAAACAGCGAATAAGAGACAATAAACCCTCCGGATTTCGGGGGCCTGGTTTATTCACGACTCATCTCGCGTTTTTATTATTGCTCACGGAGTTAATTAATACTTGATGACAGAACCAATACCAGCGCGGTTCAGTACGTCGGAGACATCATAAAATAAATAAAAACAAAAGTGATAGGTAAATTTTCAATTCCTGCATAAATCTTTACCCAATCGAATTTCAATATTGCCAAAGCCCCAGGAGGAGCGCCCCGAAAATCAATAATTTTCATATGGTTAAAAACAACAGGTATTCACCCACAGATTGATATATTTATAAATGTAGTTCGCTAATATATAAAATATAAGTTTTAACCGAAATTTGTTAATTACCAATAATGTATTTTTTCGAACATAGTCATTATTACTTATTCGCAGGATTTGACGAATAATACACCGGATAAATACGAAATAAGCATTTCGTTTAGCATTTGTTTAAATGCCATTAAATAACCAGCAAGCGGGGAGAAGATGCGGTGACCATCGCAAAACACATTAAAACAAGAGTGACTTCATTAAGCATTCATCATTCGCGTGGAGCCAGTTTCAAATAGTTCCGTCATGTCATATCCCTCCTCCACGCACACCATTTTCGGCTTCCCTCAGCGAAGAGCGAGTACGCGTTCAGACGGCCTTCCCACGTTCAACATCAACGCCTGCTGTTTGCTGCTGGTTATCATTCGAATACGAAGCGCTGAAAGCAGCAATCTCAATGGCACCCTGCTAAATCGTGTCTAAACTTTAAGTAAAAAAGACACCGGTTATAGTAGAAGAGAGGGGTTTTTGACTCAGATATTGAAGTTGTTGAATGCGCTGGTGCCGCAGGTCGCGGATCTCTCGCGAGAGATGCCGTGTGAAGTGCGCTATCAACGCTTGCTCGATTCGCTGAATCGGCTGATTCCGGCAGACGCGAGCGCGCTGCTGCAGTTGGAAGGCGAAGAGTTAACCCCGGTGGCGATCCAAGGCCTGCATGAGGACGCATTGAAACGCCGCTTCATTTTAGACGAAAACCCGCGCTTCGCCGCCATGCTCGCCACCGCCAACGTGATGCGCTTTCCGCCGGATACCGGGGTGCCCGATCCTTTCGTCGGCCTGTTCGAAACCGAAGAGTGTTCCGCGGGCAAGACCGACGTTCTCGGCTGCGCTTTGCGTCTGGATCAGCACATCTGGGGATTGCTGACGCTGCATGCGTTTGATGGACATGAATTCTCCGCCGATGCGCTTAAAACCCTGGAGATATTCGGCGAGATTGCCTCTGCGACCTTGTCGGCCAGCACCCAGGTCGATCGGCTCAAATCTACGCTGCAAAGCGAAAACCTGCGCGCCGAAGCCTTTCGCCTGACGGCGGTAAATGGACACGACGAACTCATCGGCAGCAGCGAACCCTTTGAGCTGCTGATGGATGATATTGAATTGGTCGCCTCCAGCGATATGACGGTGCTTATCACCGGCGAAACCGGGGTGGGTAAAGATTTGGTCGCTCGTCGGCTGCATGCGCGATCTCGTCGCGCCAATGCGCCGTTCATCGTCATCAACTGCGCCGCCCTGCCCCCCCCTCTGCTGGAGAGCGTCCTTTTCGGCCACGTGCGCGGCGCGTTTTCGGGAGACTCGTCAGACCGCCGCGGCAAGTTTCAACTCGCCAGCGGCGGCACACTGTTTCTCGACGAAATCGGCGAGCTTTCGCAGGAAACGCAGGCCAAACTGCTCAGCGTATTGCAGGACGGAAAATCGCAGCGCATCGGCTCTTCCAACCCACATAACGTGAATATCCGACTCATCGCCGCCACGAATCGCAACCTGTTCGCGGAAGTGCAGTCCGGCGAATTTCGCGCCGATCTGTATCATCGACTGTGCGCGTTCCCCATTCATGTTCCGGCGCTGCGAGAACGTCAACAGGACATTCAGCTGCTGGCGAACACCTTTGTCGCACAAAACCGCAACCGGATGGGACTGAAAGGGCTACGCTTGTCACCCTCGGCGCAAACGGCGCTGTCACGCTACGCGTGGCCGGGCAACGTGCGCGAGTTAGAACAAACCATCAGCCGCGCCACGCTGCGGGCGACCGGACGACTCACGTCGTCTCCGGCTAAACGCACGATGTCAGTCACTATCAGCGACCAAGATTTAGGGCTGGATATGCATGAGAAGCTGCAGCATGACGTTGCCGCCAATGAGCCGCAACAGTTCGCCCCGAAAGAAGCGCCTCAGCAGGATCTGCGCTCGGCGGTCAACGCATTCCAAAAGCAGCTCATCGAGCGTACGCTCCATAACCATCATGGCAATATTTCGGCGGCGGCCCAGGAACTGGGTATCGACCCAGACAATCTGGCGCATCTGGCCTATCGGTTAGGCGTCGTCACCCAGCCCGAAAAAGCCGTTCGAACCAGCAATTCCGACCGCTAATCTTCGGTTTTTCCGCCCCGGTTATCCGGGGCGGCAGCGTCATCCGTAACGCCTGATTAATTTGCCCCCGGTAACGCATACGCAATGATGTAATCACCCAGTTTGGTTCCGAACGACCCATGTCCCCCGGCGGCAATCACCACATACTGCTTGCCGTCGACGGCATAGGTCATTGGCGTCGCTTGTCCGCCGGCAGGCAGACGCGCTTCCCAGAGCGCCTCCCCGTTAGTGATGTTAAACGCCCGCAGATAGTTGTCCGCCGTCGCGGCGATAAACAGCACATTCCCCGCGGTGGAGATCGGCGCGCCCAACATCGGCATGCCGACTTTGAACGGCAGCGGCAACGGCGAGCTGTCGCGCACGGTCCCAATACGTTTTTTCCAAACGATGACATTGGTTTTCAGATCAACGGCGGAGACGAAGCCCCACGACGGCTGCTTGCACGGAATACCCAGCGGCGATAAAAACGCGTTGAGCGTCACGCCGTAAGGAACCCCGTACTGCGGCTGTACGCCGGATTCCGTTCCAGTTCCCTCTTTAGCCGCCGGGTTCGGCTCTATCGGATTGTGAGGACCGCGTGGGATCAGCCTTGAGACGAACGGCAGCGCCATCGGATTGGCAATCGCAATTTGACGATCCGTATCGACGGAAATGCCCCCCCACTCAAACATGCCGAGATTACCGGGAAAGACCAGCGTGCCCTGCTCTGACGGGGGCGTAAACGGCCCTTCATAGCGGAGCTGATGAAACATAACGCGGCAGACCAGTTGGTCGTACATCGTCGCGCCCCACATATCCTTGCCGGCCAGATTCTCACGCGGGCGGAAGCTCAGCTGCGAGAACGGCTGCGTCAACGAAACGCGATCGCCCTTCGCCGCGCCTTGCGGCACCGGCGTTTCCGGCGCAGGCACGACGGTTTTGCCGTCGCGACGATCCAGCACGAAGATATTGCCGGTTTTCGCCGGCACATAAACCACCGGCACCGTTTTGCCATCCTGATTGGTGATATCCGCCAGCGTCGGCTGGGCAGGCACATCCATATCCCACAGGNCGTGATGCACCGTCTGATAGAACCAGACCCGCTTGCCGGTGGTCGCGTTCAGCGCCAGCAAGCCGCTGGCGAACCGTTCCATCTCCGGCGTGCGATGCCCGCCCCAGATATCCGGCGTGGCGACGCCGGTAGGCAGATAAACGATGTCCAGCTTCGCATCGTAGGCGGCTGGCGCCCAGGAGTTGGGAGAGTTCGGGGTATAGAACTCCTTGCCCTCGGGGATCTTGTTCGGGTCTTTGCTGCCGGTATCGAATGCCCACAGCAGTTTGCCGGTGTTGACGTCGAAACCACGGATCACCCCAGACGGCTCCCGCGTCGAGGCGTTATCAGTCACCGCGCCGGCCATCACGATGGTCTTGTCGGTGACGACAGGCGGCGACGTCGGCTCATACGCCCCCGACAGCGGATACGGCATATTGCTTTGCAGATTCAGCTTGCCGCGATCGGCGAAATCCGGACACCGCTGGCCGTTCTCTGCATCCAACGCATACAGCGAACCGTCGTTCACCGGCAGCAGAATGCGACGCGCGCACAGGGCTGGCGGTGAGCTCTGGGCTGTAGAAGGTGTCACCGTCGACGTTTCGTGGTAGGACACTCCCCGGCAGGTCACGTGCTGAAACGTGGGATTGGTCTTGAGATGCGGATCGAACCGCCACTTCTCCTTGCCTGTCGCCGCATCCAGTGCGAACAGCTGCTGGTGCGGCGTACAGAGGTAGAGCGTATCGCGGATTTTGATCGGCGTGACTTCGTTGGTGATTTCCACCGGATCGTTCGGCCCTTTCACATCGCCGGTACGAAAGCGCCAGACTTCCTTAAGGCTGCCGACGTTTTTATCGGTAATCTGGTTCAGGGGGGAGTAACGCGTACCTTCCTGAGTTCGGCCATAAGCGGGCCAGTCGGCGTCCGGGATCGCGCTTTCAGGCCGCGGCGGAGCGGAGGTTCCCGCAGCGCGCAGCGTCCCGTTGATTTCTTGAGGATCGTTGAAAACAGCGTAACCTAGCACCCCCACGGCAACCCCCAACGACAGGATCTGCGCCACCCACGGCAGCTTGGTGCGAAACGTCAGCTGGTTATAGATAAACGGCAACACCAGCCAGAGCCCGAAGAAAAAGACAACGTCCAGACGCGGCGCCAGCGCCCAGAAATCTGTTCCGACTTCCCATAGCGCCCATAGCGTCGTCCCCAGCAAAAAGAGCCCATGCAGCAGGACCGCCGCCGCCCGACGACGGTACAGCAGCCACGCCGTCGCCAGCATGATCGCCCCCGCGATGAGGTAGTACCAGGAACCGTTAAGACGAACCAGCCAGATACCGCCGATCAACAGATAAAGACCGCTCAGTACGGCGAATAGGACCGTCAGGAGAAGTAGGACACGAGCGGTCCCCGCGCTGTTTTGCATTGTGTTGCCCCTGTAAAAATATTGCCCCAGTGAAATAGGCGAGTTTCCCGAGCTGAACGAAGGCCGCACAGCACATGGACGTCCGGCACTCCATCCAGGGTTTGGCAAGGCCATCCCCTCGCGGTTAGGGTTGTCATCGACTGGCTGGCGGACCGCATGTTGCGCTGGCGATGGGGAGAGATATCTCATCCAGCATCCCCATTCCCTCCTTCACTAAAGATAGGTCATCCCTCACGATATTGACGGTTCCGCTGAGGTTTTAAGCACGTTCTGTGGCTGCTTGCGTCATACGCGGCAGCACGAATCCCGGCGTGCACGACAGCGCAACGACAAGGATCTTGGCGTTCTCGACAACCTTTCGCTTAACGACGTCAATCGCTCGACACATTGACCGCTCCGCGTTCCATGCAGGGCATCATTGCCGGGGAAAAAAGGATGTGGCAGCCGATTGCCGGACAGAAATAGTCAGCGGGATATTGCGCGGGAACCGAGCGAAGAAAATGGACCGGCTACTGAAGGCGTGGAAACACCGTGCGGCTCTGGGGACGACGGCCGGCAGGATACCGGCCGTCTGGGGGAGATTACTCTTTCACCGTATCTTCGAGGAAGAAGCGGCCCAGCGGGTTCTGATAGAAGCCCTTGATGTTTTTACGGCTGACGTTACGGTACGGGCTGTAGTACAGATCGATCCAGTTCACGTCGGCTTTTGCGATTTTCTGCAGATCGATGTACATCTGCTCACGTTTTTTAGGATCGACTTCCAGGCGTGCCGCCGCGACCAGCGCTTTCACTTTCTCATTGTGGTAGCGGGTCATGTAGTTCATGTTCGCGTCGTGACCCAGCACGAAGGTGGTTTTCTGATCCGGGTCGAGCACATCGTTGGTCCAGTACATCACGGAAATATCATAGTCGCCGGAGACCAGCATGCCCCAGCTCTGACTCGGGTCCACTTTCTGCAACGTGACGGTCACACCGGCTTTAGCCAACTGTTGCTGCAGCAGGATAGCGATTTGTTCGTCCACTTCATCACCCGCGTTCACCACGTAGTTGAGCTTCAGATTAGACGCGCCCGCCTCTGCCAGCATTTTCTTGGCTTTTTCCACGTCATAAGGACGCTTCAGGTTGTTGGCATAGTGGTAAACCGCGCCGGCCGGGATGTAGGAGTTCGCCACCTGGCCATAGCCGAAGGTCACGGTTTTCACGATGGCATCTTTGTCGATTGCGTAGTCCAGCGCCTGACGCACTTCCACTTTCGACAGCAGGCCGTGTTCGTGGTTGATCAGCAGATGATCTTCACGCGTTGACGGGTCCAGATGGATGGCCAGATTCGGATCTTTTTGCAGGGAGACGATACGCGAGAACGGAACGTTGATCGCCGCATCCAGTTCGCCCGCCTGCACTTTCAGCATACGCGTGTTGTCGTCCGGAATGGTCTGCCACTCGACGCCATCCAGAGAAACCTTGTCCGCACGCCAGTAATGCGGGTTTTTGACCAGCACCACACGGTCGCCGCGCAGCCACTCTTTCACGCTGAATGCGCCGGAGCCGACCGGTTTTTCCGCAAACGCTTCTTCGCCCATCGCTTTCATCGCTTTTTCAGAGATGATGGACGCATTCGGTAAAGCCAGCTGAGACAGGAAAGGAACGGACGGCGCTTTCAGGGTGATCACCAGCGTACGCGGATCCGGTGCTTCCACTTTATCCATCACCATGAACGGGTCGCGCCACAGCGAGTTTTCATTGTCGCGCAGGCGCAGCAGGCTAAATGCGGCGTCGCTGGCCGTCACCGGCGTACCATCGGAGAATACCGTGTCGCGGATTTTCAGCGTGTAGACTTTACCGTCCGGAGAGATCGTCCAGCTTTCAGCCAGCGCGGGCTCCAGTTTGGTGCCGGTCTTGTCCACCCAGATCAGGCGGTCAAGCACGTTGGAAAACACCCAGTTGTCTTCATTCTGCGTGGTTCTAATCGGGTCGAAACTGGTGCTGTCCTCACGTCGTCCAATCGTCAGCACGCCTGCCGCTTGCGCCATCTCACTTGCCACACAAGCCGCCAGCAAAAGCCCGGCGGCCGCAACCTTTAAGTATTTACGCTTCATCAAACATTCCCTCATTTAACGGATTAATGGCTTGTTCGCCTTTGTCGTCCAGCACGCAGGCGAAGGTATGACCGACAATGTGTCGGGTCTCTGGCGGCGCGCCATGTTGGCAGCGCGACAACGCATAAGGACACCGCGGGTGAAACGCGCAGCCTTCCGGCAAAGCCAGCGGGCTGGGCGGTTCGCCCGAAAGCGGATGGGCGGGCAGCGGCCGGTCGGGATCGATTTCCGGAATGGCGGTAATCAGCGCCGCGGTGTAAGGATGGCGCGGATGAGTAAACACCGCCTCGACCGGACCCGACTCCACAATGCGCCCCAAATACATGACGGCGACGCGGTCGCACAGGCGCCGCACTATCGCCAAATCGTGGGCGATGAACAGGATAGCGAGGCCCATTTTGTCCCGCAGGTCCATCAGCAGGTTGATGATCTGCCCTTGAATCGAGACATCCAGCGCCGCCACGCACTCATCGGCAACGATCAGCCGCGGCTCCAATGCCAGCGCACGGGCAATGCCGGCGCGCTGACACTGTCCCCCGCTTAGGGCGTCGGGCCGACGCAGGCCGTGCTCTGGGTTCAGTCCCACCAGAATCAATAGTTCTCTCACGCGTTCCTTGATCGCGGATTTCGGCACCTTGTGATGCACGCGCAGCACCTCGGCGATGCTGTCGCCGATGGTCTGACGCGGATTCAGGGAGGAGAAAGGGTCTTGGAAGATCATCGCCGTCTGCTGCCGCAACCGAGCGATTTCCTGTTTGCTGCCCGGCGTGATCGGCTCTCCGTCAAAGTACACGCGGCCGCCGACGGTGGGCTCCAGCTGGAGCAGCGCTCGTCCCAAGGTGCTTTTGCCGCTGCCGGACTCGCCGACCAAACCGAGCACTTCCCCAGCCTGAATGTGTAAGCTGACGCCGTTAACCGCGTGCAGACTCCGTTTATTAAAGAGAAAGCCGCCGACCGGGAAACTGACCTGCAGATTGTCCGCTGCCAGCAGCGGCGCCGTGGATTCAACCGGACTCACTATAGACTCTCCTCGTGGTTCAGCGTGGCGAACGGGTGGTGGCAGGCGGCGCCGTGCGCGTGATTCTGCATTTCACTGTACATATCGGGTCGTACCGCTTTGCAAATCTCGGTGGCGTAACGACAGCGAGGATGGAATCGACAACCGCCGGGAAAATGTTCTGCCACCGGCGGTTGACCCTTGATAGTCGCCATCTGTCCACTTCCGCCGGCGCTGGCCGGCTGGCAGTCGATCAGCCCCTGCGTATAAGGATGCAAAGCATCGCCCAGCACCTCGCGTTTGCCGCCCAGTTCACACAGCCGCCCGGCATACATCACCGCGATACGATCGCAGGTCTGCGCCACGACGCCGAGGTCGTGCGTAATCAGAATAATCGCCACGCCGAGCCGGTCGCGCAAATCGCTGAGCAGCCGCAGGATTTGCATCTGCACCGTAACGTCCAACGCCGTCGTCGGCTCGTCGGCAATCAGAATTTTGGGCTCGGACGCGAGCGCCACGGCGATCATCGCCCGCTGACGCATCCCACCGGAGAATTCATGGGGATAGTTGTGTATCCGCCGTTCAGGGTCGGGGATCCCCACCTGCCGCAACAGCGCCACCGCGTGCGCTTTCGCCTCGCGGCGGCTGGCGCCGAAGTGCAGACGCCGGCTTTCGGCAATCTGCGCGCCGACGGTCATGACCGGATTTAGGTGACTGGTCGGATTCTGGAAAATCATGCCAACCTGCCGACCACGTACGCCGGAGAGTTCCCGTTCCGACAACGAGAGAATATCGCGTCCGTTAAGGTTAATTTCGCCAGAGACAACGCGCAGCGCTTCGCCGGGAAGCAGCCGCATCATCGCGCGGCAGGTCACGGTCTTGCCGGAGCCGCTCTCGCCCACTAGCCCGAGGATCTCGCCCTCGCGCAGTTCGAGTGAAACATCATCCACCAGCGCAATGCCCTGGCGGTTGACGACCGTCAGATGTGATAACGCCAGTAACGTCATGGCCGTTCTCCCAAGAGGTCGCCCAGACCGTCCGCCAACAGGCTGAAGCCCATCGCCAACAGCACAATCGCCAGCCCGGGAAACGTGGTAATCCACCAAGCGGTGGTAATAAAACTTTGTCCTTCGGCCACCATCACGCCCCATTCGGCCGTGGGCGGCTGTACGCCCAGCCCCAAGTAACTGATCGCGGCACCATTAAGCAGCACCAGCACGCAGTCGGACATGGCGAAGACGACAGAGCCGGTCAGCGCGTTGGGCAACAAATGGACGAAGAGAATACGCGGGTGGCTAAAACCCAGACTGCGCACCGCCAGCATGAAATCGCGGTGTTTTAACGACAGCACCTGAGCTCGCACCAGTCGGGCGTAGGTCACCCAGCCCACCATCGCCATCGCAATATAGAAGCTGGCCAATCCCGGCCCCAAGACCGCGATAATCGACAGCATCAGCACCAAAAACGGAAACGCCAGAATGATGTCGATACACCGCATCAGCAGCGTATCAACGACGCCGCCGACGTAGCCGGAGAGCGCGCCAATCGAGGTGCCGATCATAAACGGAAAGATCACGCCCAGCAGACAGATCTGCAGGTCCACGCGCGCGCCCCAGATGACGCGGGAGAAAATATCTCGGCCGAAGTTATCGGTGCCGAACAGATGGCTGAGGCCCGGCGGCATCAAGCTGGCAGTGGGGTCCTGCGCAATCGGATCGAACGGCGCGNCCCACGGCGCGAACACGGCTAACAACGTCCAAAGCCCGACGATGGTCAGGCCGCCGCGCAATGCCAGATGGCGGGGAAACGCCAGCCACGGCAGCCGCCGCATCACAGGTGTCTGACTCATAGTTTGATCCTCGGGTCCAACGCGACCGTGAGCAGGTCGGCGACCAGGTTAACCGTGACGGTTCCCAGCGCAAAAACCAGCACGACGCCCTGCACCACCATATAATCACGGCTGAAAATCGCCTTGATTAACAGCTGCCCCATGCCGGGGATAGCGAATACGCTTTCAATCACCACGGTGCTGCCAATCAACCAGCCGATATTGACCGCCAGCAGATTGATGGTCGGCACCAGCGAATTTGGCAAAATATGCCGCCAGAAAATACGCGACTCGGGTTGCCCGCGCGCGCGCGCGGCCGTCACATAGTCGCTTTTCATTTCCATCAGCAGGCTGGCGCGCAAGTTGCGGGTTAACACCGCAGACAGCGCCAACGCAACCGTCAGGCAGGGCAGCACCATGTGATGCAGGCGATCCAGCAGATCGCGGCCATAACCGGATACAGGGAACCAGCCCAGTTCAATGCTGAACAATAAGATCATCATGATGCCGAGCCAAAAAGCGGGAAAACCCAAACCGGCGGTGGAGAAAAGTCGAATCACCTGATCGGCCAATTTGCCGCGCCGCCGGGCCGCCCAGGACGCCAGCGGAATGGTGAGCAGCAGCGCTAAAACCACGCTACCCGCAATCAACCAAATCGTCGGCTCAATACGCGAACCGATGACTTTCAGGGTATCGACTTTATAAACGATGGATTTGCCCAGCTCGCCGTGAAACAGATTACGAAGAAAGTAGAAGTACTGTAACCACACCGGCTGGTCTAGCCCGTACTGTTCGCGCACTCGGGCCAGCGCGCCCGGGGTGGNCCGTACGCCGAGAAGGATTCGGGCCGGGTCGCCGGGGATTGCGCGCACCATAGCGAAGGTAATGACACTGATGCCGAAAAGCACCGGCAGCAGTTGCAGTGGTCGAAATAATATAAACCGATAACGATGCATACTAATTCCCTGTGGTTATGCTGGCGTATCTATTAATGACACCGCTAATAACGGTTTGGCACAAACGGGTTGAGCCAGAAATCAAGCATCGCGCAGCGTGACCGGAAATGAAAAAACCGGCCGCAATAACGCGATTGCTAGGGAGCCTACCAGGTCGTTTTTATTGAATAACGACTTACCAGAATGAAGGTCTGGACGGTGAAAAGCATCATTTTTCAAATAGACGTGTATCCGTACCCAAAAATGACCATTCACTTCAATAGTATGCCTTTTTTGTCTTTGCATTTCATTCAACATAAGGGTTACTAATGAAAGAAAAACACAAAACATCACAAAAACCCCTGACAGGCGGGAATCTACACAATCATACCGGCAGTGAATAGTTAGCAAAAATGCTAGTTTTGCCTTAGTAAAAATGCTAGGTTACGCTTGGTTATTGACCGGATTGAGGCCGAACATGCGCTCTGGCACCTGTACCGACCATCGTCCCCTTTTTAACGGGCTACATTTTGCGGAGGGTAATCATGGATAAGACTACTCAGCTTACCTCGTTGAAATGTTCAGCGACTTCGCTGGACGACGCTTTTGATCACATGTTCGCGCAAACGTTACACCTCGGATTCGACCGGGTGATTTATGACTACGCTCCGGTTCCCCGGACCATGGAAGGGAAATTGATCAACCCTTCTCTGCTGCGTGTCAATAACGTGCCGGAAGACATGCCGTTGCAATGGTTCGAGAATGGTTTCTTTCAGATGGATGTCGTACAGCATCACGCTCTGGAAACCTGTGCGCCATTTGTGTGGTCATATCAACGTCCTGAACGGACGCCGCTTCGCTCACGTATTGGCGAAGAACATGAGTGCGTCACGCATTACATGCGTGAAAACGGCATGCCATGCGGCGCGACCGTACCGTTACACCTGCCTCGCGGAGGCTTCGCCACCGTGACCGCGATTTTGAACAGCTCTCATGAAGAGCAGGATATCAGCAGTACCCTATCCGATCTGACCTTTATTGCTCACCGTTTCCAGGAATCGGCGTTTCCCCTGTTCAGCGAAGATCTGATGACCTGTCAGTATGTCCACCTGACCAAGCGCGAACGCGAATGTTTGGCGTGGTCGGCGGAAGGTCTGACGGCGAAAGAGATCGCCCGCAAACTGAACCGTTCGGTCGCGACCGTCACGCTGCATCTGAACAACGCCACCAAGAAGCTAGGGGCGAATAATCGGGTGCAGGCCGTCGTTCGCGCCATGTACTACCACCTCCTCGATAGCTAAAACTATCTATTTTACTAGCTTTCCGCTTTCGCTGACGCGCCTTACTCTTAAGCCAGACTTAACAGACATAAGGGTGACCGTCATTTATGAACACTGTCAGCGAAGGCTTTGCCCCTTTTCTCCAGTATCAAACCTGGTACCGAATCACCGGTGATTTACATAATGGTATGACACCGTTGGTCGTTGTCCACGGCGGTCCCGGCTGCACCCACGATTACGTTGATTCATTTAAAGATATCGCCAACACAGGGCGTCCTGTCGTTCATTACGATCAGTTAGGTAATGGCCGTTCGACGCACTTACGGGAAAAACCAGCCGATTTTTGGCAGATCGCTTTGTTCCTTGATGAGCTGGATAACCTGTTAAAACATCTTAACATTCAGGACGACTATGCGCTGCTGGGTCAGTCTTGGGGCGGCATCTTGATTTCAGAACACGCCGTAAGATGTCCAACCGGTTTGAAAGCTATCGTTATCGCCAACTCGCCGGCGTCTATCCCGTTATGGCTACAGGCCGCCGCGAACCTGCGCGCCGAATTGCCAGAAGCGGTCCAGGCCACGCTGCTGGAACATGAAACGGCGGGCACGGTGAATAGCGACCCTTATCGCGAAGCATCACAGGTGTTTTATCAACGTCATGTCTGCCGCTTAAATCCGTGGCCGGCTGAAGTAACACGCACCTTTGAGGCTATCGATGAAGATCCTACGGTTTATCACGCCATGAATGGACCGACTGAGTTCCATGTCATCGGCAGCTTGAAAGACTGGAGCATCATCGATCGCGTTAAAGCCATCAACGTCCCCACCCTTTTGATTTCGGGGCGTTACGACGAAGCATCGCCGGAAACCATCCAACCTTTTGCAGACGGCATCGCTGATGTTGAGTGGGTCATTTTTGAACACTCAAGCCATATGCCGCATGTGGAAGAGCGCGAAGAATGCATGAAAACCGTCGGTAGTTTTCTGCAAAAAAAGATGAGTTAACATAAGAAGAAAGGCCAATACCAGGGAAGGCGACATTTTGTCGCCATTGTAAAACGCGCCGGCGAAACGGCCGGCGCGTTTCTTTTTTAGAGCGCTATAAAGCGCCGGGCTGACCCTATGGCCCCGAGGTTAACCGCCTGCTGCTTAGGCCGCGAGTTTAGGCCAGAGAGCGGTTCCTCATTAACTCCTAACAAGATCGCCAAGGAATGGCGCGATCTTATTCACAGTCACATTCCTGTTTTCTCACACACGCCCGGTTGATTTTACCCTGCGCCTGTCGCTACGACGGTGGGGTATCCGCGCCTCTCGCAAATGCCCAGCAGCGCCATTACTCCTCTTTTCCCATCATCGTGAGGGGAATAGTCAGGACCGCTCCCCCATTCGACAACGGTAAAAAGCGACACACGGCATCAGCGTCGCATCACGTTCAGGTCGATGATCCTGAAACGACTTGGCGACTAGAATGGCGATACCGGAAAGCCACGCCAAACACGACCCCCAGCACCAGCGTATAGCCGGCGAAGGTCAGCCAGATAGCCTGCCAGTCCTTGACCCCGGCCGTCGTGAACATATCCACCACCATCCCGCTGACCAACGCACCGAGATAGGCGCCGAGTCCATTCACCATGCTCATGAACATGCCCTGCGCGCTGGCTCTGAAACGGGAGTCCACCTCCGTATCCACAAAAATCGCGCCGGAGATATTGAAAAAGTCGAACGCGCAGCCATAAATGATCATCGACAGCACCAGCAGCAGGAATCCCGTGCCCAGCGGATCGCCGTAGGCGAAAAACAGGAAGCGCAGCGTCCAGGCGAACATGCTGATCAACATCACGCGTTTGATGCCATAGCGGCGCAGAAAGAACGGAATAGTGAGAATGAAAAACACCTCCGATATCTGCGAGAGCGATAACAGCACCGACGGATAGGTGACAGCCAGACTCGACTGATAAAGCGGATTACGCGCGAAGTCGTGCAGAAATGGATTGCTGAAGGTATTAGATACCTGCAACGCTGCGCCCAACAGCATGGCGAAAATGAAGAAAACCGCCATACGCGGCGTTTTAAACAGGGATAACGCGCCCAGCCCCAGCGCGTTGAACAACGTGGTGCGCCCCCCTTCTCGATACAGCGAGCAGCGCGGCAACGTCAGGGAGTACAACGCCAACAGCAGCGAAGCGAAGGAAGCCAGATACAGCTGCTTATTACTCAGCTCGATCTGTCCAAANCTCACCGTCCACATCGCCAGAATAAATCCGACCGTGCCGTACACCCGCGCGGAAGGGAAATCCTTCACCCTGTCCAGCCCGAAGCGCTCCAGCGCAAAATAAGCGATGCTGTTGGACAGTGACATACTGGGCATATAGGCGACCGCATTCAGCAACATGGCCCAGAACATCATCATGGGGTCCGTCGCCTGCGCCGTGAGATAAAGGGCCGCTGCCCCCAGCAAATGACACCAACCGTAAAGGCGATTTGCTCGAATCCAGCGGTCGGCAATGATCCCCGCCAGACCGGGAACGACCAGTGAGGCCAGCCCTTTGGCGCTATAAGCCATCCCGACCTGCACCCCGGTAAAATGCAGCGTGTTGATCATGTAAGAGCCGAGCGTGACCAGCCAGCAGCCCCAGATAAAGTACTGTAAAAAGAACATCGTTTTGAGACGCAGCGTAATCGAAAATACGTTCGACATGATGACTCTTCCTTTTTTTCCTTGTGGCGTTGGTATGAAAACCCCGCCCCGACAGCGGGCTACCCCGCCCTATCGCCCGCCACCCCAACGCCGCGTGACGTTAGGCGACGCGCGCTTTGAAAAATGCGCGGATCAACCGGATGAAGTCCCCAGAGGCCAGCGCCGCGCATCGCAACGTTTGCTCGTGCGACAGCACTGTGTCGGACATCCCTTCGGCATAATTCGTCATCGCAGATACCGCGAGCACCTTCAAACCGCAGTGGCGCGCGGCCAAAACCTCGGGCACCACCGACATCCCCACCACATCGCATCCCACCATTTTCATCATGCGAATTTCAGCTGGCGTTTCAAAGTTAGGACCGGTGTACCCGGCGAACACGCCCTCGGCGAGATCGATCCCCAAGTGGGTGGCGACCTGATGCAGATCGCCGCGCAGCTCGCTGTCATAAGCATTGGCCAGACTGAAGAAACGCGGCCCGAAGCGTTCGTCATTCTCACCCACCAGCGGCGATTCCGGCATGAAGTTGATATGGTCGGTCAACGCGACTAACCGGCCGGGAGCCACCGACTGACGCAGCGATCCCGCCGCGCTCGTCACCAGTAGGAACTCACAGCCCAACAGCCGGAACGTCCGCACGGCGGTCGTCATCACCGTCATGCCCCGGCCTTCGTAGTAATGACCACGGCCTTTCATGCACAAGACCGGAACGCCTTCCAGATAACCCGCCACCAGCTTGCCTGCGTGGCCTTCCACGCTACTGACCGGGAAACCGGGCAGTTCGGCGTAGTCGAATTCAGTGGTGTCGGTCATGGCGTCAGCCAGCTCGCCGAGGCCGGAGCCGAGAATCAACGCCGCCTCCGGCTTAAAGTCAGGCCGTTTTCGACGAATTAGTGTTGCGCAGGTGATGGCATCTTCGGAGTTGAACATAGCAGTTCCTTGTCTAGAGAGAGGCCGTGGGAACGGCCTGACGTTGAAGATCCGTTCGCGCCCGTCAACACCTGCGGGCCATCCGGCTAAACGTCAAAAAGAGGTTTTCATATTAAGAACTTTTTCTGCGGACACTAATAGCAAAAGCTTATTAATATACGCGGGGGTGATCCCCCGAAATTCACGCCAGACTGGCGAGCGCCGGCACGGCATCTTATGATGGCCCGCAGTTTGCCCAAGACGTGTTCCCGCCTCGCTAACCCGGGGGAGGTCGTGTTGGACGCTCAAGGTGATACCTGTCGCCATCTGAATCAATCCGCATAACGCATTTATCGTGATAAGGAAGACACAACATGCACTCCCCCAGCACCCCATTGGACGCCGCCGCCGGCGCGCACCCCGGTTTCGATCTCACCTCGCGGATTAACCGACTGCGCTCTTCCGCAGGGCTTTGGCGCTTTATCGCCCTGCTTTCGCTCGGGGGATTTTTCGAGCTGTATGACCTCTTTCAAACCGCGTACATCAGCAGCGGACTGGTGGCCGAGCACATTTTTCACATGGGCAAAGAGGGTCTGTTCCACATTACCGATCAGGCCAGCTTTGCATCGGCCACGTTTCTGGGCCTGTTTGTCGGCGCCAGCCTGCTGGCGCCGTGGGCCGACAGGTTGGGCCGCAAGATGACCTTCATGTATGCGCTGGCCTGGTACGGTGCGCTATCTTTCCTGATGGCGATGCAAAGCAGCGCAGAAGGCGTCATCTTGTGCCGCTTTCTGGTCGGCATTGGGCTTGGGATTGAACTGGTCACCATCGACGCCTATCTCAGCGAATGGATGCCGACCTCTTTGCGCAGCAAGGCGTTCGCCTTTGCGTTCTTTATTCAATTTCTTTCGGTGCCGACGGTGGCGCTGATGTCCTGGTGGCTGGTGCCTCACACCTTTTTCGAGATCAGCGGCTGGCGCTGGGTCGTTATCGCGGGCGCCGCCAGCTCGGTCTTAATCTGGGTGCTGCGCAAAAACCTGCCCGAGTCCGCCCGCTGGCTGGCGCAGCAAGGACGACATGACGAGGCCCATCAGGTGCTATGCGATATGGAGCAACGTTGCGGCATGACGCCACAGAGCCATTATGTCCAGGCTGAGAATACGTCGCAGGAACCGGCTCCGCGCGGCAGATTCCGCGATATCTGGGCACCGGAATATCGCCAGCGCACGCTGATGCTGGTCGCCATGAACTTCTTCCAATCCATCGGGTTCTTTGGCTTCGGCAACTGGCTACCGTCGCTGCTGTCCGGACAGGGCGCGGGGATTACCCAGAGCCTGTTTTACGCCTTTTTCATCACGCTGGCCTATCCCATCGGCTGCCTGTTGTGCAGCCTGTATGTAGGACGCTTCGAGCACAAATGGCAGATTGTCGGTTCGTGTCTGATGACCGTGGTGTTCGGCTTGCTGTTCACCCAGCAGGCGCATCCGCTGCTGCTGATCGCCTGCGGCTTCCTCATCACCTACTCCAACGCCTGGCTGACAATTAGCTACCACGCCTATCAGGCCGAGATATTCCCCACGCGGATTCGCGCGCGGGCCGTCGGCTTTTGTTACTCGTTTAGCCGGCTGTCAACGGCGTTCACCAGCATCCTGATTGGGCTGTTATTACAGCATGTGGGTAGCGTCAGCGTCGTGATCTTCATCGTATTCAGTATGTTGATGGTGATGCTGTCGGTGGGCGTGTGGGGGCCGAAAACGCGCGGCATTAATCTGGATAATGTCTGACAAACATTGGCGGGCGTCCCGGGTGGGCGCCCGCCCTTCTGTCAGTGTTTAATCATGATGTGTCGTACGACCGTATAATCCTCCAACCCATACATCGACATATCTTTGCCGTAACCGGACTGTTTCTGGCCCCCGTGCGGCATTTCGCTGACCAGCATGAAGTGCGTATTCACCCAGGTGCAGCCGTATTGCAGTCGTGCGCTCAGACGATGCGCCCGGCCTAAATCCCGCGTCCAGACGGAAGAAGCCAACCCGTACGTCGAGTTATTGGCCCACGCCAACACCTCGGCTTCGTCCTCGAATACCGTCACGCTGACCACCGGCCCGAACACCTCCTTCTGGACGATCTCATCCTCCTGCAACGCCCCGGCCAGCAGCGTTGGCTGGAAGTAATACCCCGGGCCCGCGACTTTCTCCCCGCCGGTCACCACCGAAATATGCGGCAACGCCTTCGCCCGTTCGACGAATCCAGCGACGCGGTCGCGATGCGCGGCGGTGATCAACGGCCCCAGCTCCGTGGTTTCATCCTCCGGAGACCCCACCTTGAGTGATGCAATCGCCTCGCCTAACGCCGCCACCAGCCGATCGTAAATCCCCTTCTGGGCATAGACGCGACAGGCGGCGGTACAGTCCTGTCCGGCGTTGTAGAAGCCGAAGTTGCGGATCGCCTCTACCGCCGCCGGGATATCCGCGTCGTCAAAGACGATAACCGGCGCTTTGCCGCCCAGTTCCATATGCGTACGTTTTACGGTGGACGACGTATGGCGAATGATGTGCTGCCCGGTCGGAATAGAGCCGGTTAACGACACCATCCGCACTTTGTCATGCTGGGTCAGGACATCGCCGACGGTAGGCCCGTCGCCGAATACCACGTTCAGCACCCCATCGGGCAGAATGCTCATCGCCAGTTCGGCCAGCTTCAGCGTCGTCAGCGGCGTCTGCTCTGAGGGTTTAATGACGGCGCAGTTGCCAGCCGCCAGCGCCGGGCCCAGCTTCCAGGCCGCCATCATCAGCGGATAGTTCCAAGGCGCGATAGAAGCGACGACGCCGAGCGGATCGCGGCGGATCATCGACGTGTGTTCCTCCAGATATTCTCCGCTGGCCATCCCGTTCATACAGCGACAGGCGCCCGCGAAGTAGCGGAAGACATCCGCTATCGCCGGGATCTCATCGTTCAGTACGGCGTGATACGGCTTGCCGCAGTTGAGCGACTCCAGGCGAGAGAACGTCTCCGCATTCTGCTCAATGCAGTCCGCAATCTGCAGCAGGCACTCCGCACGCGTTTTCGGGGTGGTCTGACCCCACGATGCGAAAGCCCGATCGGCGCTTTCCACCGCCAGCGCGATCTGCTCCGGGGACGCCTGAGCAATGTGCGCGATTTCCTCTCCAGTGGCCGGGTTATAGACAGGCAGGGCACTGCCTTCGCCGGCGACTAAATGTCCGTTGATCACCATGTTTGTCTGCATCATTTTGTCCTCAGTCATTGTTTCGCATCACAGCACGCACGCTATGACGTTCCTTTTCAGCGGCCCGCGGGCTATTTGCCATCGCCGGACACCTCTGTGGTTTCTTTTGTGAGATACCAGGCCCCAAGGATCGGGATCATGGTCAAGACCATCAGGCATAGCGCCACCACGTTGGTCACCGGCACGTCGCGCGGCCGCCCCAGCTGATTCAACAGCCAAATAGGCAAGGTGCGCTCATGGCCTGCGGTAAACGTCGTGACGATAATTTCATCAAAGGACAGCGCGAAGGCCAGCATCCCGCCTGCCAGCAGCGCCGTCGCCAGATTGGGAAGCATGATGTATCGGAAGGTCTGCCAGCCGTCGGCGCCCAGATCCATCGATGCCTCGATCAGAGAGTGAGAAATGCGCCGGAACCGGGCGATGGCATTGTTGAACACAATCACAATGCAAAACGTGGCGTGTCCGATGACGATCGTCATCATGCCGGGCTCGATGTCCGCCGCGTGGAAAGCGGCCAGCAGCGCCAGACCGGTGATAATGCCCGGCAGCGCCAGCGGCAGCATCAACATCAGCGTGATGCTGTTCCTACCGAAAAAGTCCCGACGATACAGCGCGGCGGCGGCCAGCGTGCCAAGCACCAGCGCAATCAGCGTGGAAAGACAGGCGATCTGCAACGACAGGCTGACGGACTCGAAAATATCTTGCCGCTCCGCCGCGAGTTGGAACCAACGGAGTGTGAAGCCTTTGGGCGGGAAACTGAACGCCGCCTCTTCGGTATTGAACGCGTAAACGGCGATGACCAGCAGCGGAACATGCAGAAACAGCAGTCCGCCCCAGGCCGCCAGCCGGAGCGGTAACGGCGCGCGTTTAGAGTGCATCGAAAGCCCCCAGTCGTTTTACCAGCGAGAGATAGATTGCAATCAGGACAATCGGCACCAGCGTGAACGCGGCCGCCATCGGCAGGTTGCCGATGGCCCCCTGCTGGGAATAAACCATGTTGCCGATGAAATAGCCCGGCGGCCCGACCAGCTGCGGAACGATGAAGTCGCCTAGCGTGAGTGAGAAGGTAAAGATGGAGCCCGCGGCGATGCCCGGCACCGCCAGCGGCAGGATGACATAGCGAAAGGTCTGTTGCGGCTGCGCGCCCAAATCCTCCGACGCCTGAATCAGCGATACCGGCAGACGTTCCAGCGCCGCCTGGATCGGCAGGATCATAAACGGCAGCCAGATATAGACGAACACCAGAAAGCGCCCCAGCCCGGAAGTCGACAGCGTATTCCCGCCAATACCCGGCAGCAGCAGCAGGCTGTTCAAGCCCCCTTCCAGCCCGAGGTGACGCAGAAACCACAGAATGACGCCATCCCGTGATAACAAGAGCGTCCAGGCGTAGGCCTTGACGATATAGCTGGCCCACATGGGCATCATCACCGCGACATAGAAAAAGGCTTTCTGCTTACCCCGCGTATAGCGCGCCATGTAATAGGCGATGGGAAACGCTATCACGGCGCTGAACAGCGTGACGCACACCGCCATCACCACCGTGCGCGCAATAATGTCGTAATTTGTCGGGCTGAACAGCGCCGCGATGTTCGCCAACGTCAGCGTCGGCGACACCGTCATCGTGAAATCGTCAAAGGTATAAAACCCCTGCCACAGCAGCGTCAGAAGCGAGCCCAGATAGACGGCGCCGAACCACAGCAGCGGCGGCGCCAGCAGCAGCGCCAGATAAAAGCCTGGACGCCGATAGAAGAAGTCGAGCAGTCGATGCAACGCACCTCGACGGACGGCGGGAAGCAAGATGTCTGCGGTCGTCATCTCAGCTCACCTCCTGCAACGCGACCATAGCGCTACGCGCCCAACAGGCGATAAGCGGTTGGCCGATCGTCCAGGCGGGCTGAGCGGCGACGCGCTGATGGTTGGTTTCGCTCGCCAGTAGGCGCTCGCCGGTCTCCAGCACCAGCTCGTAGCGGGTCGCGGCGCCCTGATAATGAATATCTTTAATCTGCGCCGAGACGCAAATATCCTCCGTGTCCCCGCCCGGCGCGGGTTCCAGCAGGCGAATGTGTTCCGGGCGAACGGCGAACCGCTCCGCCGCGCCGGTCAGCCGCAACGCCTGCGCTGCCGACAACACGTTGGATGTGCCGACAAACTCCGCCACAAACGGCGTCCTGGGGTTCATGTACAGCTCGCGCGGCGTATCCACCTGCTCGATGCGGCCGTTATTGAATACCGCAACCCGGTCGGACATCGACAAGGCTTCGCCCTGATCGTGCGTCACGAAGATAAAGGTGATGCCGAGCTGGCGCTGGAGCGTTTTAAGTTCGCCCTGCATCTGCTCGCGCAGTTTGAGGTCCAGCGCGCCGAGCGGCTCATCGAGCAACAGCACGCTGGGCTGATTGACCAACGCGCGCGCCAGCGCCACGCGCTGACGTTGCCCACCGGACAGCTGAGCCGGTTTTCGCGCCGCAACAAACCCGAGCGCCACACGTTCCAGCGCCTCCTGCGCTCGGGCGCGACGTTCGCGTTTACCCACGCCTTTTACACGCAGCCCGTAGGCCACGTTGTCCAGCACGGTCATATGTGGAAACAGCGCGTAATCCTGAAAGACGGTGTTCACATCACGCTGATAAGGCGCCAGCCCGGCGGCTTCGCGTCCGTGAATACGGATGGAACCCGAGGAAATGTGTTCGAAGCCGGCGATCAGTCTCAGACAGGTCGTTTTTCCTGAGCCGGACGGGCCGAGCATGGAAAAGAATTCACCCTCTTTGATGTCGATGGAAACATGATCCACAGCGCGGACGTCCCCAAAAAATCGGCATACGTCAATAAATTCCACAGCGTTGGGCATAATGAACTCCTGGCAGACCGGATTATTCTTTCCGAGAATGAAAACCCAATCGAAAATAAAACAAAAAGGGAAAAAATAACGAATGCGATTTGAATTAAAAAAAGCTTAACGATTACCCCCTCAGCCGAGAAATAATAGATTTGATTTCGTCGGCTGAAAGTTACCTGTTATTTTCTCTCCATTCTTTGAATTTAACGGCCGCCCATAATGGCAATATAATCCTGAGTCCAGCGGCTGTAAGGGACGTATTTCCCGCCTTCTGACTGCGGCGTTTTCCAGAATGCGATTTTATCGAACTGCGCTGCGCCGTTATTTTTACACCCTTCGGCTCCCAGCAGCGCATTGTCTTTACAGGCGGCCGGCACAGCCGGTACGGAGCCGAACCAGGCGGCGACATCGCCCTGCACTTTGGGCTGTAGCGACCAGTTCATCCATTTGTAAGCGCACACCGGATGTTTGGCGTCCGATGCCAGCATGGTGGTGTCCGCCCACCCAGTCACGCCCTCTTTCGGCAATACGGTTCCGATCGGCTGCCCTTCGTTCTTGAGCGCATTCGCCTGATACGGCCAAGCNCTCGATGCCGCCACGCCCTCATTTTTGAAGTCGCTCATCTGAACGGAGGTGTCATGCCAATAGCGATGTATCAGCGCGTGCTGGCTGCGTAACAGCGTCAGAGCCGCCTGATACTGAGGCTCCGTTAGTTGATAAGGGTCGGAAATACCCAGCTCAGGCTGGGTGTTTTTCAGGTACAACGCCGCATCGGCAATGTAAATCGGACCATCGTAAGCCTGCACCCGACCCTGATTCGTCTTACCGTCGGGCAACGTCTGCGCAGCAAACACCACCGACCAGCTTTCCGGCGGAGACGGGAAAACCTTCGTGTTATACATCAGCAGGTTAGGCCCCCACTGATATGGAGTGCCATAGATTTTGCCGCCGACCGTGTACCACGGCGCATTCATCAGCCGGGGGTCGATGCTTTTCCAGTTAGGGATGGCGGCGGGCTCAATCGGCTGAACACGCTTGCCATAGATCAGTCTCAGCGATGCATCGCCGGAGGCCGTCACCAGATCGTATCCGCCTTTCGCCATCAGGCTGACCATTTCATCCGAGGTCGCCGCGGTTTTGACATTGACCTGGCAACGGGTTTCCTGTTCGAACTGCGTGACCCAGTCGTAGTTTTTATCGCTTTGACCCCGTTCGATATATCCGGGCCAGGCAACGATATCGAGACGCCCTTCCCCTTGAGCGGATAATTCCGGCGCGGTCGCGTGGGCCATATTCAATGCACACAAGACGCCCATACCAATAGCGGACAATGACTTCCTGGCATAATATTTTTCCATACTGTTCCCCCGTCAAGCATTGGCTTATTTGTGGCACAATAACGCCACTCATTTTTTATTATCTGTGTGTGCGTTTTATAATAAGAAAATACTATCGCCGGAATTCGGCATTAAAATTGTCGTTTGAATTTGGCCATAATATGCCGAACCACGCTGTAACTTTGTAATGAATAACTTGAAAGATCATTGCCATATCCAGAACGTTTTAATCCCCCATGCGGCATTTCGCTAATAAGCGAGAAATGGCTATTGATCCACGTCGTCCCGTATTGCAAACTGGCTGCCATCTGCATGGCGGTATCAATATTCTGCGTCCAGACCGAAGACGCCAGCCCATACTCCGATTCGTTCGACCACAACAGCGCTTGTTCGAGCGATGTAAAACGGGTGACGCTGACCACCGGGCCGAAGACCTCGCGCTGCACAATTTCGTCGCTTTGCAGGCAACCGGCTAACAGTGTCGGCGGGTAGTAAAAGCCGGGGCCGTCCACTGCGCCCGCGCTCGCAACTCGTTCTATGTGTGGTTGACTCAGCGCGCGTTCGACGAAACTGGAAACCCGGTCGCGCTGGCGGGCGCTGATCAACGGTCCCAGATGGTTGTCTTCATCTCGCGGCTGCGCCAGACGCAGACGGGACACCGCGGCCCCGAGCGCGTCAACCAGCTGCGCGTAGATGCCCGCCTGCGCGTACACCCGACAGGCGGAGGTACAGTCCTGTCCCGCGTTGTAATAGCCCCAGGTGGCGATCGCATTGACGGCATCATCGATATCCGCGTCGTCACAGACGATAACCGGGGCTTTGCCGCCCAGTTCCAGATGGGTGCGCTTCACGTTGCTGACGGCAGCGTTCAAAATTCGCTGACCGGTCACAATATCGCCGGTCACGGACACCATCCGAACCTTCTGATGATTGACCAGCGCGCTGCCGGCGCTCTCGCCGCTGCCGGTGATGATATTCAGCACCCCCGGCGGCAACAGCGCCTGGAAGGTTGGCGCCAGCGCCAATACGGTCAGCGGCGTGTGTTCGGAAGGCTTGAATACGACGGTGTTGCCCGCCGCCAGCGCCGGAGCGATTTTCCAGGCCGCCATCATCAGCGGGTAATTCCACGGCGCAATGGAGGCCACGACGCCGACGGGGTCCCGGCGAATCATAGACGTATGCCCGTCCAGATACTCTCCCGCCAACTGCCCCTGCTGGCAACGCACCGCGCCGGCGAAAAAGCGAAAGACATCAACGGCGGCGGGAAGATCGTCTTTGATCGCCTGATATAAGGGCTTGCCGCAGTTAATGGCTTCCAGCCGCGCCAGCGACGCGGCCTGTTGCTCAATCGCCTCCGCAATACGCAACAGTGCAATGGCGCGCTGCGCCGGTGTGGTCCTGGCCCACGCGGGGAACGCTCGCTGAGCCGCCTCCACCGCCTCGTCAACCTGCCCGGCGGTTGTTTCTCCCAGCCTGGCGACGATCTCCCCATTGGCGGGGTTAACGATGTCCTGCAACGTTCCTTCGCCGTCAATCAACTGACCATCAATAAGCTGCTTGCTGGAAAAGTGGCCAATAAATTCCTTATCCGACATCGCGTTTCCCTGTTTCTACTTTCGCGCCCCGGAAGGAGATATCTGCATAAAACCAACGCCAACGTGGTGTCAGATAGCGCGTTTAAAAACACAATAAGGAAACTCAGCGGTCATCAACCACTATTAATTATTGAATGCAGCATTCGAATAAATCGAATGCTGTTCGATTTCCATGCAGGCGGGATTAGGAACTCTTGCGCAGCCCGCTATTTTCGCGGGCAACGGTGAGAAAGGGGGAAACCAATTTGGGCCGAGTACTCCCTTTGCGCCAAGCCATACCGATTTCTAATGGTTCGATAGGATCGGTCAATTTGCTCGCTTCTATCATATTTCCTTCCAGCGACCAGGCGCGATACGCCATGTCCGGGAGGACGGAAAGCCCCATCCCAGCCGCGACGAGGCTTCGCACGGCTTCGGTCGAAGTGGTCTTCATGGCGATCTCCGGTTTCAGACTGGCTTTACGCCATATCCGCCGGGCGTGGATATCCATTTCATCCACATTGAGCTGAATCAGCGGCTCCGTCACCACATCGGCCAAGCTGATACTCTCGCGCTCTAACAGGGGATGCAGCGGCGGCAGCCACAGGCGGTACGGCGAATGGCACAGCACTTCGGTCTGCAAGGCATCGCGATCTTCGAGATTGGAGAGGATGAGCACGCCGATGTCGATCTCGCCGCTCACCAGCAGATGTTCGATGTAGCGGCGCTCATCCTCCACCACCTGCACCACCACATTGGGATAGGCGTCTTTAAAATGTTTGAGCAGGTCGACGAGGAAATAGCCCGCCACCAGGCTCGTCACGCCCACGGTCAAGGAGCCCGTGGTGCTTTCACTCCCGCTCTTCAGGCTACGGGTGGCATTTTCCACCGTCGCCAGAATCAGGTAGGACTGACGTAAAAACTGATGCCCCTGATGCGTGAGCGTCATGCCTTTGGCGTGACGTTCGAACAAACGCACCCCGGTTTCGGTTTCCAACTGTTGAATTGCCAGCGTGAGGGACGACTGTGAAACAAAGGCCGTTTGTGCGGCGGCCGAGATGGAGCCGGTTTCAGCAACCGCAATAAAATGCCGAATTTGACGTAGCGTTAACATCCTCGTCAGGCGCCTCTTCAAAATGAGTCGATACCCCATAGATATCACGCCATTAGTTTTATCGAAAGCGCTATGATTTTATGAATGCCCAGCGATAGCATTAATTTTATCTATATTAATCAAATAATTAACCAGAACCAGGCGTCACTGGCGTACGGAAAACCGCCGTCAAAGACGCTATCCATCGTGCGTGAGGGCCTCAGGTAAAACCCAACCCGGCAGCTCTAAGGCGGTAAGCGGCTAGGCATCGGCGAAAAACCCTGCGCCGTTTCCCTCCGACGTCACGACGTTCCGAGCAGTGGATCCGCCACCGGTGAGTTATCTCTTTTTGAAGTAATGCATTGCCAGATTCGTGCTTTTGATTCGCGAGCCGGCGTTGCTATAAGTGGGCTATTTCTATCACCGCCAGCGAGACTCTGCATATGATGGCTATCCAGGCACCGCAAACCTACCTCAACCGCGACGGGTTAATCAGCGAAGTGGGCGACTTTATCGAGCCGCTGGCCTCACGCATTTTGATTATCACGGGCCCGCAAGCCTGGCAGGCGACGTCTCAGGCTATTGAGTCCAGCCTGCGCCAACACAACATCCTGTACGAAGTGGCCTTCCAGCAAGGTCCGTGTACTCATCAGGCCATCGACCAACTGGCGACGGCGGCCAGAACGTGGAACGCCGAGCTGATTCTGGGCGTCGGCGGCGGCCGCGCGCTGGACTGTGCGAAGGCCGTCGGCGACCTCCTCGGACAGCTGCCGGTGGTCGCCGTCCCGACCATTGCCGCCACCTGTGCCGCCTGGTCGCCAATCAGCGTGATCTATGACGGCAGAGGCGCGCATGTTGCCCCCTTGCCGTTGAAACGACTGCCGGTGTGGGTCCTGGTCGACAGTGCGGTAATCGCACGCAGTCCCGCACGCTATCTCAAAGCCGGCATCGTGGATGCGCTCGCGAAGTGGTACGAATTCCAACCCTATTTGCAGGCGGATACCACATCGCTGGCGCTGATGTTGAAGGCGCAGGCCGCAGGTCTGGCGCTGGAAACGTTTAACCGTCACGGCGACCAGGCGCTGAAGGATATTGAAGCGCAACGCGTCACGAGCGCACTGCGGCAGGTCATCGACGCCAATATTGCGCTGGCGGGATTAGCGAATAGCATGAAGGACGATGTGGCCCGCGTCGGCGTCGCACACGCCATTCATAACAGCATGACTCGCCTGCCCGAGCTGCATCACTGGCTGCATGGCGAGAAGGTCGGTTTCGGGTTGGTGGTGCAGGCGCTGCTCAACACCGAGCGGGAAGAGGAGCGGCAGCCGCTGCTGGCACTGCTGTCCCGCTTCGGCAGTCCGTTGACGTTGACCCAGCTGGGGCTGGCGGAGAAACCGGAGCAAGTCGAAAGCATAGCGCGCCATGTGCGCATTCGTTCCGCCGCGCTCCTGCCTTTCGCCGTGGATAGCGATGCGATACTGAAAGCGCTGTGGAAGACCGAGCACCTGACGACCGTCGCCGCCTGACGGAAGATCGCCCCCTTTTTCTGGACCTCGGCGGTGGCGGCAGAGCGCCACTCGGCCGCGGACTCTGACGCCCCCCGAAACAAACCGAAGATGTGCGCGTCAAAATTCCGTAAACAACGTCAAACCGGCTAAGCGCGAGCCCTTACCCACGACTCTACTGCCCGCATTTTTCAGACCGCGTGATCCCCGCCAACGCCCTCTCGCCCTTCTCAACGGGGACGGTCTGCGCGCAGGCCGCGTCATTGACCGTTTCTAAGTCGCCCTGCGTCGGGCATTTCGTCAGGCGCACACGCTGGAAGCGATGTGTATTAACGCGCGATCGTAACAATTTATCCTAGCGCAGATACCGGATACCTCATGTTTTCGCTCTGTAACTCCGCTATATTATCTGTGGTTCCGGACCCGACAACGTGTAAAACTTCGATGCAGAATCAAGTTCTATCCACTATGTAACCGTTATCACCCGTGGCGGCGAGAAGGGGATACAACCTGGTTTTTATCTGGAACCCATCATTCAATTATGCAGGAGGCGTAATACATGCAGAGGAAAAAGAAGATAGGGTACACGATAGCGGCCGTCATCGTGTTGCTGGTGCTGATCGGGGTCCTCCTGTTCAGAGACAGCAGCGATGCGCTGTGGAACACGGTCGCTGAGCAGTGCGTTCCCAATCAGCAGCAGGGCTCTCCCGCGCCTTGTCTTGCGGTCAATAGCCGAACTCAATCCGCGCTACTTAAAGACAGAAATGGTCCCCATCACGACCTGTTAATCCCAACGGAAAAAATCTCCGGGATCGAAAGCCCCGCGTTGCAAGCGCACAACGTTCCGCCTTTTTTCGCCGCCGCCTGGGAATCCCGTCAGCACCTGTCCAACGAAGCGGGCAAAACGCTGCCGGATGACATCCTTGTGCTGGCCGTCAACTCACGCTATGCGCGCTCGCAGGAACAGCTGCACATCCATATCTCCTGCCTGAGGCCCGAGGCCTACCAGACGCTGCGCGAACAGGGAAATGCCCTATCGACCGACTGGCAGCCGCTGGGCGAAGAGCTGCGTGGACATCGCTATCTGGCGAAGAAGCTGACCACGCAAGATCTGACGCGAGACGATCCGTTTAAAGAGCTCTACGCCTATGTACAGCGTCAGGGGGATAGCATAGACAACTACGGACTGGCGCTAACCGTCACGCCCGATGGTGAGAAACTGCTGCTGGCTAACCGGGGCGTCCGCTTCGGCTTTAACCGCGGCTCGACCTCTGAGCTGATCGACACCCAGTGCTCACTGGCGCGTTAATCGATGACGGGACCCGTTATCGGGTCCCGTATTTTTGTTCAGGCCATCGCCTGCGACATGAGCGCGAACGCCCGAGGCCCCTTGGCATCGTTCTTCCACGGTTCGCCCCGCACCATCACCACCGGCGCATCCACCTGCGTCAATCCGAAACGAGATAACCCTCCGCCCAGCCCTTGAGCCGCATCCGTATCGATACGCACAAAATCGCCCACGCTGTCCTGCATGAGCTGTGCGACGATCCGCTGCGCATCCGGCAAGCGCCAGGCGATGACCGGACCGAGTGCCCAGCCGCGTCCGAAACGACGGCTGGCGCCCCAGCCGACGATGCGATCGCCCTCTTCTAACACCCAAAGTTCGGCATGATGGAAAAGATAGGATACGAGCGTCGACCGCATCAGACCGTTGGCCTGCCTATCCTGTTCAATCAATACGGGGAGATCCCCCTCACGGGCGAGGCGAAGCCGCTGTCCGGCCGAAACCTCCACGCGCGGGGCCGCCTGCAGACAAGGGGTCTGAAACTGCTGGGTTTCACCGATCGCCTTAAAGCCCAACGACTGATACAGGGGAAGTCCCGCGACAGTGGCATGCAGCCTGAGCTGTCGGTCGCCCAGCGCCGCTATTTGTTGTTCCAGCAGAAGTCGGCCAATGCCCTGCCCCTGAAATTTATCCTCGACCACAATCAAACCGAGGGTGGCCCACTCCGCGCCCCAACGCCAGCTCAGCGCCGTGCCTACTACCTGCCCCTCACACTCGGCGACCCTTCCCTCGCCGAGCCGCAACGCTTCTTGCCAGTCCTCCACCCGATGCGGCCAGTGCAGCTGCTGAGTCAGCCGATGCCCGGCCGAAGAGTCGGCCTGCGTCATCGGCCGCAACATGATGTCCATTATCCTCATCCTTTCATTGGGCTGACGTCGCGGCGGTGTCGTTTCCCCCACAACGAGCCGAGTCAAAACCGATTCGACGGCGCCGCCCCAGGCATCCGCCCGTCGATGAAACACGTTGCGAACCTATCCCAAGCCTGGTCCTGACGCAATGACGCGATGTCCGCGGCCAGCGCGTCTATAGATGCCGCTCGCCCCTTGCCAAGCATATCCGAACTGGCATAACGTGATTTTGCCATCGTCCCCATCGGGGGTGCGATGTCTGCGACCGCGCTTATAGCAAACCAATGGGGAATATCATGGCCGAAAAACAGCATACTTACCGGATAAACGTTCGTTGGACGGGCAATCAGGGCAGCGGAACCGACAGCTACCGCGGTTATAGCCGCAGCCATGTAATCAGCGCGCCGGGTAAAGCCGCCGCCATTTTGGGATCGTCGGACCCCAGCTTTCGTGGCGATGCGGCGCTTTGGAATCCGGAAGAACTGCTGCTGGCCTCTCTCTCCGCCTGCCATAAGCTGTGGTATCTGGGCCTTTGCGCCGGAGCAGGCGTGAATGTGATGGAGTACGAGGACGCCGCAGAAGGCGTTATGCTCGAGGAAAAGAGCGGCGCGGGACAATTTCTGTCGGTCACGCTGCGGCCGCGGCTGGTGGTGACGGCGGCGTCGAATCTGCAAACGGCTCATGCATTGCATGCATCAGGCTCACGAGATGTGTTTCATCGCCCGCTCGGTGAATTTTGAGGTGCGCTGCGAACCCGTCATCAGTTCCTCCGTCGCATAACCCCTTATCGTGTTTAGCGTCACGGCAATCCTCTCCTTGTCCGCCAGATCCACTTGCCGGAGACGACTTGCGCCCTGCATTGCCTGAGTCCTAGGCGTTCAGGTGACGTATCGGCCTCATCGCCTGATCTTGGGGCCGATATCACGTCCTTAAGCTCCCTTAAGGAAGGTCGCAACATCGTGGCCATCCGGTCGAATGTTCCCTCTCGGGGCCGAATGAACGATCTCGATGAAGACGTCCGCTCCGCCTGTCATTAGATCAACAAAAATTAAGCAATAACTGGCTAATTTTCATCACTTGCTACTGATTTTTTCTTAATAGCCTTATTTTACCTCACCGGCCATAACTTTCCCTTTTTAATAAAAAAGGATATTATTGTGGGAATTGAATCGCCGTGTGATTAAGTATTTAATGACATAAGCATCAATCAAAATCGAATTATATCCAAGCCTAATGCTACAAGGAGTGTAATATCGTGGCTGACCAAACGGTAGTGGATTACCCTTATTTCAAGATGATATACAAGATCTTGAAAATAGTCCCCGCTGGTGATCTTTTTCTCGCACAGGGAACCCGAAAACAGCAGAGAAAACCCGATAGAGGCCGAAAATACCAGAAAAGCCTCACGTGGCTACCAAGCAAAAAAACGGTTTTCCGTCAGATACTTCCCATCAAATGCTCTTACCCCAGCGCCAATACCCCCGCACACAGTCCCCCTGTAAACGATTCCACCACTGACTTCCTGTTTATTTTATTACCAATAATAGTTATGTGTTTTTTTTACTATCTTTTGCTATTTAGGCGTTATTTTAGGGAAAAAGTCACCATCGGACACCTCCCTTTATTTTCACTTTAACGATGTGACTCTTATGAAAAAGAATTATTTTTTACACAATATGGTTAAGCATCATTATACACTATCGCCTTACCCTATTTGGCTGGCGATAATTAAACCGTTCAAAATAGTCGAGGCGAAAATGAAATGGGCTTGTGACGATGACACGCTATATCGGGATAAAAAGACAGGGCACAGTGGGCCGCTAATTATGCGGTCGCGGCGCTGGAAATATTTCGCCAACGGGGAATTCTATTTGTTGTACAGCCGACGTCACGAACAGGGTGTCAACGGGTTGACGCCGGAGGGTGAAGCGGGAATGACCGATGCACGCAAAAAATGGGCTCGGGGCCACCTGCTGCCGAGCAAACTGGCGCCCAGACAAGCCGAGGGATACCATGACTGACGTTAACTGGCCTCTGTTTCTCATCGCCTCATTCATCTTCTGCGCCATCCCCGGAAAGGATGTGGAGTGCGTTACCGGTAACTTTGATCGGTTTGGCAAGAAAGCCGCGCTGAGCGGAATCGTCGGACTGGCGCTGGGTTACTATTGCTATGTCATTTTATCCTGGCTGATCGTCAGCTTCACGCTGGCGGCTTCCCCCGTCGTGCTGACCGTCCTCAAGCTGTTGGGCGCGCTGTTTTTGATCTGGGAGGGCTGCCGCATTTACCGCATGCCCCCGGCGTCGCGCTATTTATCTAAACGTACGACGATGACCACGGTACATCCGTCCTCCTTCTTTCTACAGGGGACAACCCGCAGCCTGCAGAACCTCCGGACGGGCCTCTTTTATCTCTCCTTCTTTTCCCAGTTCATATCGCCGAACAGCTCCGGCGATATGTTTATTCTGATGGGATCGCTGTTTTGCCTGGGGACCATGGCTTTCAATCTGGCGTATTGCTACTTATCTCCCTGGCTCAAGAAGCTGTCCGTCAACGACATCGACTTCTTCCTTTCCCAAGTGCCGGCAATGCTGCTGTTGGCTATCGGCAGCTGGATGACGTGTGAAATTGCCTGGGAGGTCATGCCGGAGTAGCGAGAAGAGGACAAACGCCTCGCGATGCGCCAGCCGCTGAACTGTAGGGCGCATCGCGCGGCGCTCGTTAAATAGAAGATCGACCGTTCCATCAGGGAGAACGCGCCCGGCATCAGGCGCGTTCTTTCGGTGGTTTTAGGCCTCAGGCTCGCCGGAAGACGCTACCGTCTGACGCTGGCGCCATGAGCTTAAGACAAAGGCAAGCAGCGTGATCACGACGGCATACCGCATGTTGTCGCCGATAACACAGGCGACGCCAAGACAAAACAGGCTCGCCAACAGCGCCACGACTCGTTGATGTCCGCGCAGCAGGCGACACGCCGACAGAGAAGCGGCCAGATAGATCATCACAAACACACCATTGGCACAGGCAATCAGGCTATCCAGACCAATAGAGCAACCGTACTTGAGGGCGACGGTGATGGCGACGGGCAGTACAGCGAACAGCGTCGCCACGACCGGCGTATGGAAACGGTTACGGTATGCCAAAAAACGGCTTAGCGCGCCTTCTCCCTTCATTGAAACAATCAATCGGGTGAAACTGATGATATAGAGATTGACCGCGGCAAGACAGGTCAAAAACCCCATTAGCCCCGTCACTATCGCCCCCGTTCGCCCAAACGCCTGCCCTATCAGCCGGGGCAATGATGAGATATTGTCGACTTCGTTGCCAAAGGCAGAAAACCGCAGCACGGTGTAGCTCAGCAAACAATACAGGCTGAGCGCGATTGTCAAAGAGATAACCATCGTGCGGGGAAAATCTCTTTCGGGAGAAGCGAACTCCGGCGCAAGATGAGCGACGGCCTCAATTCCCACAAAGCACCAGAAAATAATGCCCATCGCCTTGAAGAACGGTAATAGACTATCGCCGCCAGTCGGTATGACCTTGGGTGCGGCATTTGGCGCTTCCGTTAATCCCACCACGATAGCGCTGATGAGCACCAGCGCCGTCAGCACGGTAATCCCAAATTGCACATTGCCCGACAGCGTCACGTTGAAAGTATTGACGATCAGAATCAGCGACAGCATAAGCAGCGCGAAATAACCGCAGT
Organism: Lonsdalea quercina subsp. quercina; assembly: GCF_000688695.1. Classification (GTDB taxonomy): domain Bacteria; phylum Pseudomonadota; class Gammaproteobacteria; order Enterobacterales; family Enterobacteriaceae; genus Lonsdalea; species Lonsdalea quercina_D. Next base: position 38,433 of record NZ_JIBQ01000007.1, read on the forward strand.
AGACCGGTGGAAGACCCAGACAGTACACCAGATAGTTAGCGCCGGTGATCACCGCCACCGGCGGCCCGATGGGGATGACAGACAGGTACAGCCAAGAGATGCTCTGCCGCAGGCGATGTCCATAGGCCAGCTCAACAAAATGCGCGGTACCGGCGCTGTGAGGGAATTGACGCCCTAGCAGCGCGAAGGTGAAAACCACGGGCAGCACCAGCAACGTCATACTCAACCATGCTAGCCATGCCCACGGCCCGACCAGTCCGGCCACCATCGCCGGAACAATGAATACGCCTGAACCTAACAGCGTAGAAACCAGAAATCCCNCTCCCTGATGTAGACTTAACTTACCGCACTGCTCAGACACGACATCTCTCCCTTTATCGAATCCCTGACATCCAAATAACGACAATGGCACAAGTCGTAAACACGTAACGCTTTATCATCGGGACGGTCCGCATTCTATATTTCGATCAGCGAACGCTCACGAATAGTGCCGTATGAAGGTTGGCTCATAGTGAAACAAGCGTAAATATCACCAATGGAATTCAGATTCGTGCCGATGCGATGGCCATCTCCAGCCAATTCACCGCGATAATCCCGCGATCATTCTCACGCTTGATGATGTTAATCGGCCATTCGAAGCCTATATACTCATCATACTGCCGAATACGTCCAATCCCTTCAACCAAACGCGTATATTGGGGATCAGAAAATCGTCATAACGATGTTGTTTAGCACTAGCTTCATACAGCACGGTATCTATCAGCGGAAAAATAATATGACTAAGGTATTAATTCCAAATATCGTAAATTCTATCGATATTCTCAGGCAACACGGATGCTTCAATCGCCAGTCGCCTATTCCCTTTTTTCCAGACGATTGAAACCAGCGCCCATAAAATTACTCAGCCCACGGCACATTTAGAATGTGGCATTAGGAATATCACCGACAACTTTATTCTGCACATCGTCTTTGAAACTATTCATTTTTTCTATAATAAAGACATCACATGCATAAACTTTGTGTACGGCTTCACTTTTTATCGCCGTCCTATACGAAAAAAGATACCGTGTAAACTTTTATCAGCCATATCCTCAGCAGCGCTACAGAAATGACGCGCCGACAGCGGCTCGCTTCTACAATCACCCGCATATCTTTGGTATCTAACCTCAATATTTCATTCTGTTTATCTCTTCGGGAAAGCATTCTTTGTAGAATTTTCTTGATAGATGTCATAAACAATACACTCAAAATAAAATCATTCTCCGCATAGCACTCAACGTAAATATCAACATTAATCAATGAGGGCGCTTAGAACATAGCTAAACATGCCTGATAAGCAGGTACTTCCCGGCGTGAGGAAATTGAATGCATTGGATTTGTTTAGAAAATAAAAAAATCAAATACACCGCAATCATTTATATTTCAGCAAATAAAAAACTCAAAAATCATTGATGACAAACATTATTTTTACCGCAAGAGTATGCAATAGGAAACGCAATTAACGCATCAGAATAAAAAAGAAAATTCTATTTTCAGTCTTTTTATTTATGGTATAGAGGTTATGCTATTCCTTACACCAAAATGGTGTATACGTATTGGCGAAAAGGCGATCATGGTTCATGATCAGGCAAATGCCTGGAAAACTAAAAACGAATTCGGGCAACCGCTACGACATCAGCATCCCGAATAAACAGCAGTCTTTTTATCTACCGCTTATTCATCTCAACGCGGTATGACATTAAGTCAAAGTCAGCGTGATTTTACATTCCATAGCCGATAATAAGCGATGAAACAGTTGTTCCATCGTGGTGCCTGAATAGCGTGACGTGCTGAAAAAGAGTGCAATGACTTCACCATGAAATGGGGCTATTCATTCCGGTTCTCACGCGGCAAGAACGTCTTTTCCCTCGCGGCATAGGCGATAACAGCGGGAACGTGTATTATCCCGGCCGGATTATTCCGTTTAACACACTGGCGATGGCACATTATTTGCTGCCGTTAGCGCATAGCAATCATAAATTCTTGGATGAAACGGGATACTGTTATGGCGAAAGAGAGCGCAGAGAACCAAAGAAAACTGGGGTTATGGCAGGTGGTGATTATTGGTGTCGCGTACATGACGCCCATGACCGTTTTCGACACCTTCGGGATTGTCTCCGGCCTCACCGAGGGCCGTGTGCCGCTCGCCTATTTGCTGGCGCTGGTGGCCGTTCTGCTTACGGCGCACAGCTACGGCCGCATGGTGAAAGCCTTTCCCGAAGCGGGTTCGGCGTATACCTACACGCGCAAAACCTGCGGCAACCAGGCCGGATTCCTCGTCGGCTGGGCCTCGCTGCTGGACTATATGCTGCTGCCGATGATCAACGCGCTGCTCGCGGGTATCTACCTGAGATCGCTGTTTCCTCAGCTGCCGCCATGGATTTGGATTGTCGCCTTCACGTTGCTGGTCACGTGGATTAACAGTCGCAATATCAAATTATTGGCCAACCTGAACTTTCTCTTTGTCGGTGCGCCCGTCGTGCTGATGGGCGTGTTCATCTATCTGGTGATTCAGGGCGTCAGCCATCAGGGCGGTCCCGATGCCGTCTGGACGCTGCGGCCCCTGTTGAACGGCGACACCAGCATGATCCCGCTCATCGGTGGGGCGGCGGTGCTGTGCTTCTCTTTTCTGGGATTCGATGCCGTGACGACCTTGTCCAATGAGACTCGCTCGCCGAAGCACACCATCCCTCGCGCCGTCTTCCTGACCGCCTTGATCGGGGGCGCCATCTTCTTCACGGCCTCTTGGTTTATTCAGCTGTATTATCCGACCAACGCGCAGTTCAAGAATCCCTCCGAAGCGATGCCGGAAATCGTTCTGTATGTGGGCGGCGCCCTGTTTCAGTCGCTGTTTCTGGTCGCGATCCTGATTAATACCTTCGCCTCCGCGCTGGCCTCCCACGCCAGCGCGGCGCGCCTGCTGCACATCATGGGGCGCGACGGGATTTTCCCAGGTTCGTTGTTCAGCTACGTCCACCCGCGCCTTGGCAGCCCGCTGTTCTGCGTGCTGTTTATCGGCGGACTGTCGATGAGCGCCATGTTCTTCGGGCTGGATACCGCCGTGTCATTGATCAGCTTCGGCGCGCTGGTGGCGTTCACCGCGGTCAACGCGTCGGTCATCGCCCTTCATGTCATTCGAGACAAACGACTGTCCTCAGCCAAAGAGTGGCTATTCAACCTGATTCTTCCGCTGCTCGGCATCGGCACCATTGGCGTCATGTGGGCACATCTGGAAAAGGATTCCATGATTCTGGGTCTGGTCTGGTCGGCCATCGGGCTCGGCTGGATCATTTGGTTCCGGGTCACCAAACGCGAACTGGTGTTCTCCTCCTGACCTGTCGCGGTTCCCGAACCGCGCAGGGCCGCCCGACTCTTTTTTAGCCGCGACGCCGCATCAGATCGTCCCGACGTTCGGCGTCGGCGCGCGACTTCTCACTCACCGGCAGAAGCCAGTGAGCCGCGCGCTCCGCGCTCAAAATAAACACGCCGTCATCATCTGCCAGAGCCATATCGCCGGGACGAACCGTCACCCCGCTGACGACGATGGGATGGTTGACCTCGCCGCCGGTTCCCTGTGCCCGCGTGGTGATAGCGCTGATACCACGGCAGAATACCGGCCATCCCAACGCCCGCAACGCCCGCGCATCCGTTATCGCCCCTGACACGATCACGCCCGCCACGCCTTTGACCTGCGCCGCCAACGTTCGCAGTTCGCCCCAGCAGGCACGCTCGGCGTCTTCCATCGCGTCGATGACCAGCACATCGCCCGGCTGACTCAGCAACAGCGCCTCGCGCAGCGCGCCGCCGTCCGGCATCCGTAGTCTGACGGTCACCACGTTGCCCGCCAGACTAACGCCCGGAAACAACGGGCGCACGCCAGGCAGATAGCCCTCATCCGTCAGATGGCCCAGCGTGGAGGTCTCTATTTGCCGCCACTGGGCCAGTAGATCGTCGCTCACATTCTGCTGACGCGGCAATAGGTCGTAAGTCATCGGTTCGCCTTCTCTGACACTGGCCGCTCGCGGCCGAAAGGAATACACAGCGGGGTCTGGAAAAAGGGATCGGGGATAATACGGCAGTCCAGATTGAACACCGTTTTCACCATCGTTTCCGTCAGAATGTCGGCGGGCCGTCCCTGCGCAAACGCCGTGCGGTTATGCACCGCCACCATGTGATCGGCGTAGCGGCAGGCCAGATTCAGGTCGTGCAGCACCATAACAATCGTCTTACCGGCCTGACGGTTCAGATCGCGCAACAGATCCAGCACCTCAATCTGATGCGCCAGATCGAGATAGGTCGTCGGCTCATCCAGCAACAGCACCTCCGTATCCTGCGCCAGCGTCATCGCAATCCACACCCGCTGGCGCTGGCCGCCGGACAACGCATCCACCGGCCGCTCGGCCAGATCCGTGGTCCCGGTCTGCTGCAACGCCTGAATGACGCGCGCCTCATCCTCTTGCGACCACTGCTGAAACCAGTTCTGGTAGGGATAGCGCCCCAAACTCACCAGTTGCCGGACGGTGATCCCCTCCGGCGCATCCGGCCGCTGCGGCAGGATCGCCAGTTGCCGAGCCACCGCCAGCGNGGACTGGCGATGGATGTCCTCGCCGTTAAGCAGCACGGCACCGGCCTGTGGCGCCAGCAGCCGGGCGAACGACTTCAATAGCGTACTTTTCCCGCAGCCGTTGCTGCCGATGAGCACCGATATTTTGCCGCGCGGCAGCCGGATATTGAGCTGGTCAATGATGATCTGCGGCGGATAGCCGAGCGTCAGATCGCGGCTGGTGATAGCGGTCATGCTTCATTACCTCAATGGCGTTGTTTCAACAACAGATACAGGAAAAACGGCGTGCCTAACGCCGAAACGAAAATGCCCGCCGGTAAGTCCAGCGGCAGGAACAGCGTACGCCCACACAGGTCAGCCAACAGCACCAGACCCGCGCCGCAAATGGCCGTCATGGCGGCCTGTCCGGCGAAGGCGGGACCGACCAGCCGCTTGGCGATGTGAGGCGCGATAAGTCCAACAAACGCCATCGCCCCGCCCCAGGCGATGGCCGTTCCAGCCAACGCTACACTGACGGCCAGCAGCCCGAGCCGTATCCACTGCACGCGGACGCCGATCCCCTGCGCCAAATCATCGTTGAGCTGCTGCGCCGTCACATGCCGCGCAACGCCCATCCACAGCGGAACGATCGCCAACAGCCAACCGGCGAGCGTGCGGGTCTCCTGCCAGCTGGCGGCGTAGACGCTGCCGGTCAACCAGACATAAGCCGATAGCGTGGTCGTCAACGGACTGAAAACCAACAGGAAGGTCGTGACGGCCGTCAGCAGCGCCGAAACGCCCACGCCGGTGAGCACCAGTCGCTGCGGCGAGACGCCCGCCCGCCAGGCCAGCAGATACACCGCCAGCGCCGCGACGGCGGCGCCCGACATGGCGGCAAGCGGCAAATAGCCCGCACCCAGCGCCATCGTCGGGAAAGAGAGAGCGCAGACCGTGGCGGCGCTCGCCCCGCTAGTGATACCCAGAATATCGGGCGAGGCCAGCGGATTGCGGATCATCGCCTGCAACAACAGGCCGGAAAGCGCCAGCGCGCCCCCCACCAGCATCGCCAGCAGGCTGCGCGGCAGTCTCAGTTCCGTCACGATAAAGGCGATACCGTCCTGTCGCCCGTCAGCCAACGACTGTAACGCCGCCCAGGGCGACAGCGGGATCTTGCCTAGACAGAGCGACAGCAGCAGCAGGCCCAGCAACGCCACGCAGGCGATCAGCAGACGAACCGCCGTTGAGACATTGATCTGCCGGGAAAAGCCGCGGCTACGCAGAAGCAGGACCTTATCCATGCTGACCTCCCCGACGCAGTAGAGACAGGAAGCATGGCGCGCCGAGCAGCGCGGTCATCACCCCGACCGGCACTTCTTGCGGCATGATGACGACACGCGCCAGAATGTCCGCCAGCAGCAACAGCGCCGCACCCAAGAGCGCGCATCCCGGCAGCCGCCAGCGCTGGTCGACGGGAAAGAGCCGTCTAGCAATATGGGGGACGACCAGACCGATAAAACCGATATTGCCCGCCATCGCCACGGCGCTGCCCGCCAGCACCACCACCAATACGCACATCATCAGCCGTATCAAGCCGGTGCGCTGCCCCAGCCCACGGGCGATCGCCTCGCCCGCGCCCAGGACGTTTACCTGCCCCGCCAGCAGCAGCGAGGCCGCCAGCGCGATAAGACACCCCGCCAGCAGCGGGCGAACCATCGTCAGATCGCGATCTGCCACCGACCCGGCCAGCCAGAACAGGACGGTATCCAGCCCCTCTTGGCTCACCACCAGAATCGCCTGACTGAATGCCGCGAACATCGCCGAGATCGCCGCACCGGCCAGCACCATGCGCAGCGGGTTGAGCCGCCCCTGCCCCAGCGTGCCGGTCAACCACACCAGCCCGCCGGCCAGCGCAGCGCCCGCAAAGGCCGACCACTGCCCGAGCTGTAACGACGCCGAGGGCAGCAGCGCCGCGCAGACAATCAGAAAAAACATCGCCCCGGCATTCACGCCGAACAATCCCGGCGACGCCAGCGGATTTCGGGTCAAGGCCTGCATCAGCGCCCCTGCGACGGCCAGACTGCCGCCGACGACGATGGCGATCATCGTCCGCGTCAGCCGTGTCGAGGTCACGATGCTGTGACTCACGTTCATGACGTCCGGGTCCAGAAACGCCGCCGCCACCTGTGCCGGCGGGACATACACCGGCCCCACCGTCAGGCTGAACAGTGCCAGCAGGAAGACGAGCAGAACGCAGCTCGCCAGTGCGATGACACGATAACGCTCCTGTGCGTTGCCCCGCCTCATGATGCGCCGCCTTGCGTGACCCGTTCGACATCCTCCAGTATGCGCTGCGCGCCGAGAATACCGCCGGACAAACTCCAGGTGACGCCGTCTACCCGCCACACCTGCCCCCGCTGTGGAGCACGCATCTGCCGCCATAGCGGGTGCGCGATAACCCGTTCGTAATGACGCAGGGCGGAAGCGCGTTCCGTACGCAGAAACACGAAGAAGATATCGGCGTCCACGACCGGAAGACTTTCCAGATTGGTGAGTTTGAGCGAGACGCCCGGCTGCGCGCGGCTGGCCTCGCTCCAGCCAAACCCCAGCTCGGTGAGCACCGACCCTGGGAAGCTGGCGGGCAGATAGCTGCGAATGTGATCCTCGCGAATATCCAGCACCGCGACGGTCGGCGGCCACCGACGGCCAAACTGTGGTTGCAGCCGTCCTTGCAACTGCGCCACCCGACGTTGCCAGTCCGCCAGCAATGCCTCTGCGGCCGCCTGCCGTTGCAGCGCCTGCCCCATCGCCAGCACCGTTTGCTTGAACTGATAGATCTCATCCAGCATCGTCACCGGTGCGATACGCGACAGCAGCGCGGAGATCCGCTGGTGCCGAAATCGGGATGCGACAATCGCCTGCGGGCGCAGCATCACGATGTCTTCCAGGCTAGGCTGCGTCTCCAGCCCGACGATCGGCACCCCCGACAACGCCGGGCGCAAATAGCGGTAGGTCGGCTTCTCACTCCAGGACTCCACCACGCCGACGGGCGTAATACCCAGCGCCACGGCGGTGTCCGTCGCCCCCTGAAACAGAGTCACCACCCGAGGTTCAACCGTTTCGGCCCGCGCCAGACGCGGCCAGTTCAGCCCCAGCGGCAGCAAACCCAACGACAGCCGCAGTACGCTGCGGCGAGAAAATTGTCGGCGATGCACGTTAGCGGAAACCTCTTTCTAGCTGAACAAACGGGTTCACCACCTCGCCTTTGCCAAATGGCATGCTGCCCGGTCCGCCAGCGCGGGCGATGGTCGGGGTGATCAGCAGCTTCTGCGGCCAGGTTTCGCGCTCGAACAGCGCATCGTGCAGCATCTCCCGCATCTCCGCTTCCACGATCACCTCCGCGATAGCCTGCTCGATCTCGACGCGCAGGGTACGCCACAACGTGGCGGGAGCGATGGCGTAGACGGCGGCCAGCGTGTCGATGATGGCGCGCAGGTTGACCTGTATCCCCAGCGTTTGCAGCCAGAACAGCAGGTCCTGCAATCGTTCGTGATAGAGCGTGTTGGCGGTGTTGCCGGGCTTGAGGCGGTAGAGCGGGTCCTGCATGCCCTGCTTATTTAGCGTCGGGACGTGGATACGCAGCGAGTCATGGTCGCGCAGCAGTAGGCCATGCGCCCGCCCCGCCTTCCAGACCAGCACCGCGTTTTGACCGTGAATCTCCCCCAGCATCCCCAGCCGGAACAGGCGGAAATTCAGCGTGAAGAAGCAGCGGCACAGCTCGGCGAACAGCGTCAATACGTTCTCTTCGGAGACAGGCAGCGCACGGTAAGCCAACCAGTCGTCGAAAAAGTGGCGACGGCTGTCGGGCAATAACGTGCCCAACGCCGCCATCGGCAGCAGTCGGCNCTCCGCATCCTGCAACAGCTGAGGCGGATAGCGGCGCACCATCGCGGACAGGTGGCGCGGCGCCTCGTCGAACAGCGTCGCCTGCGGCGGCATGAAGGCCCACCAGCGTCGTTCATCGCAGAGGAACAACCGTGCTTTTAGCTCCTCGTCACGCGCCAGCGCCTCATGCAACAGCGCCTCGCTCAAGTTGCCATTAATCATTTTGACGGCGGGTAAATAGCGCGACGCGCCCAGCGAATAGATCGCCATCGGCAGCTTCAGGTAATCCGCGCTGGCGAAACCGGGCGTCATGGAGCGCAACGACGAGGTCGGCAACGCCCCGTCGGATCGAAACGCCAGCCGACGGCAGCGCCCATCGTGCAACGCATCGCCCAAAAGTTGATCCAACACGTGCGCGTCCTGCCAGGGATGAACCGGCAGCGCCACGTGACTTTCGTCCAGTCCGCGATCCACCAATTCGTGGGCCAGCCGGAGGCGATCGTCCGCCGTCAACAGATAGTCCGCCGGGGTTTGCCGAGGAAGCTCCTCAATCCCTTCGCCGCACAGCAGGCAGTTGCGGGCGACGGCCACCCAACACAACGTCACTGGCCGGGCGAACTCCGCCACATAGTGCTGATAGTCCTGTGAATTCAGCCCCTGCTTCGCCTTGGCGGTCGGGTGATACGGCCGGTCGCGCAGCGAGGCCCACTGCTCCATGATATGAAAGAAGTCCGCATTATCGCGCGTCAGCAATTCATCGGTCTCGATACGGTGTGATTGCGACAGCGCCGTTTGCTGCACGCTGGTTTCCAGCGCTTCGAGGAACAGCCGCTGTCCCTGCGCGTTTTGCTCCGACGCGCCCTGAGCGGCGAAGACCCAGCGCATGAAGTCTTCCGGTGACAGCGCCTGCCACTCCGCCGTTTCAGGATCACCGACATAGACCGCCGATAGCGGCGCTTTCTCCCACGCCTGAGTGATTCCCGGCCTGAGCGCCACCAGCAGCGTCATCGCCTCCGGCGGTTGACCGCGCCACAGCCACAGGCGCGCATGCTCCGACGAAGACAGGCAAGCGCTCAATGGACTGGGGTGACCGTACTTCTGTCGCCACGCGGTTTCCGACAACAGCGTGAGCGCCTCCGCCCCGAAAAACTGCTCCGCCAGCAGGCAGTCGATCAGATCCTGCATGACGATCTGTTCCGCCCGCAGACGATGAAAGGACAGTGACGTTTCCATACTTAGACTCCCTTATCCGACGAAAATGTGGTGGCCAATCTGGCCTGTAGTGCGCGAAAGGCGATGCCACGTTCATCTCCCAGAACAAATGTGCCGACGCCGCGCTCGCGCCAGCGTTCGAGGTCGCCCGACTGGCGTGGAATAGCGCAATAGGGCACGCCCTGCTGTTGCGCCGCCCGCCATACCGTCGTCAGCGCGTTCTGGACCGCCGATTCGTCGATGCGCCACGGCATCCCGAGCGACTGAGAGAGATCCGCCGCGCCCTCCAGAATCATGTCCAGCCCCTCGACGGCGGCGATAGCCTCCGCCTGCGCCACGCCCGCCCCGCTTTCAATCATCGCGACCAGCAGGATTTCCTGGTTAGCACGGCGTACATACTCCGCCAGGCTCTCCTTGCCGAATGCGCCGGGACGGCCTGCGTTCAAACTCCGAACGCCCCTGGGGTGATAGAAGCAGGCGGCCACAGCCTCCCGCACCTGCTCCGCCTGCTCCACCATCGGCAGCNCGATCCCCTGAGCGCCGCCATCCAGCAGGCGCAGCATGGTTTTCGGGTCGCCATCGGCGACGCGCACCAGCGGCGTCAGGTCATAAGATTCCGCAGTGCGGATCATATTCTCCACCGTTTCCGGGTTTATCAGCACATGTTCGGTGTCGATAATCACAAAGTCGAAGCCCGCCTCCGCGATCAGCTCTATCGACGCGGGCGAAGGAATAGAGGCAAACAGCCCGTAGGCTGGCGTTCTCGCCGCCAGCTTGCGTTTCAACGCGTTGACTCTCAGCATGAGGACGGCCTAAAGGGATAGAGCGGATTCGGCACCGCTTTGAAGCGGCGTTCGCCGTCGCCGAACAGACGGCGCTGGGTGAGCGCTTCCACCTCGTAAGTGGGCGCGAACACGTCAAATAGGGCATAGCGCGAGCGGTGCTGCGGATGCGCGGCCTGATAGTCAAGAATGACGTCGGCGGTCATTCGCCAGAAGCGCGACTCATCCAGGCCATAGTGCTGACGTAGGAAGATCGCCATTTCCGCCAGACAAATAAAGAAAAAGGCGTCGCAGGTGAAGTCGCGCACCGCGTCGACATCGTCCGTCAGAATGAACGAATTGCGGTTGATTTTGGCATGACTGGGGGGCAATGGCGCCAGTTCCGGACAGCGATCCGGCCGCGCCAGATGCTGCGGCGAGTAGCGTACGCCGTCGTGAAAGTCTTTGAGTGCGATACGCTGCGGCCAGCCGTCGCGGGCGATGAGCACAATGTTCTGACCATGCGACTCCATACCGATCCCCTCAGCGAACAGCATATGCACGATCGGCAAAACCGTGACGTTGAGCAGCTGCCGCGTCCAGTTCTCCAGCCCGTGCTGCCGTATCCAGGTGTCGATAAACGGAACCGGCTCCCCTTCGCTATAGCGATTTTCGACATGGCTTAACCCGTTGAACGGGATCGCCTGCTCCCCCGGCTGCAAATAAGGGTGAATGCTTTCGCGCCACAGCGCGCCGAGCACGCCATAGGTCTGCGCGCTGCGGCTGGCGGGGTGCTGACGGGTATCCAGACTCACCCCGGCGATTTCTCCGAGGATGACGAATTTCATGTCACGCGCGGTCTGATCGCTTTCGATCAGCTGCTGCAACCAGTCGGTGATAATCGGCCCGTTCATGACCGTGTGGCGGGCCAGAATTCGGGTGCTGGAGGTGTTGGTCATACTCAGCGACAGCTTGACGTAAGGCCGGGTGCGGACCGACCGGTTCGCCAACGTGCGGATCGATTGCTGCGCCTGCCAGCGGTCTGAAGTCGTCCCCAGACAGATCAACTCGCCGCTGACCAGCTCGGTATGACAGGCTGGCAGGATCACATTGCGCCACTGCCAGGGATGCGCCGGGATCAGCCAATAATCCTCCAACCGTTTTCCCTGCTGTTCCAGCCGCTCCGCCCAGGCTCGCCGACAGACCTCGCCAACTTCTTCGTCCAGAAAAGTGACCAAATCCAGACGTGAGGAATGATTGACGGACGCCAGCCCCTTTGCCACGGCCAGCCAGACCAGCGAAATCGGTTCTGCGAATTCCGGTCCCCACTGCGCGTTGTCATCCAGCGTGAAACCGATGCGGGATTTGTAGCAGGGGTGGTAGCTGTGGGCGTCCATGAAGTGGCGCTCCAGCGCGTCAAAATCCAGCCGATGCGGCTCCGCGACGGGCGGGTAGGACTGTGCGCGGGACTGCAAATCTTTCAGCTGCGTCTGTTCCAGCTCCTGGACGAAGCGAGCCAGACAGGCCGGATCTTCGCTCTCGCTCAACAGTTCGGACAGCAGCTGATGCAGCGACGGGATCGCGACCTCACCGTCACTGTCGAACCGGCGAAGGCTGGCGTAGTCCAGTCGAATCAGGTCGAAGCTGTCGCTGAACAGACCGGTGCAACGATATTCCACCGGGCGGTTTTCCGCGTCGCGGCCCTGAATCACGAACAGCGACTGCCCGTCATCACGCGGCGTCCGCCGAAAGGTCAGCACCTCTTCATACAACAGCGTTTGCAGCAGTTGCCCGACCACGCGCTGCACCACCTGCTGGTAACGCGTCTTATCCATCTGCAACAGCCACTGACAGTCGGCGGCGTACGCACGCTGTCCGGTGGGTAACGATGTCTCCATGAGTTTTACCTTTATCCGTTGACGGTTAACAAAATCCTTCGCTTCAGTGCGGCTCCCTGTGCGGGGCCAGCAACGCCGCCGCCTCGTCCGCCGACGCCTCCGCGCGGGGGAAACGTAAAGCGCACGGCAGCGCCAGAAAAATTAACAGGCCGGTGGCGATAAATGTTTCGCCGATGGCCGACGACCGCAAGGACGCCAACGCCGCCCCGCCGCCGTTCATTCGCCATTCGAGGTAGAGCGCGGCCACCACCATCGCCAGCGAGGCCGCCAGCCTGCGCGCGATGTTGTTCATCGCCGCGCCCTGCGTCACCAGCGCATCCGGCAGCACGTTCAATCCGGCGGTGGTCACCGGCATATAAGACAGGCCCAGCCCCGCGCCGCGCAGCACCATCAGGACGAAGACCACCCAGAGCGAACTCTGCGGCCCCAGCAGGCCCAGCCCGCAGGTCGCGAGACCGGTCAGCAACAGACCCGTCGCGACCACGCGTGACGGCCCGTGGCGATCCAGCAGACCGCCGCCGATCCGCCCGAACAGGCTGGCGCTCAGCGCGGTACACAGCAACGCCAGACCGGTGTCGATAGCGCTGTGGCCCAGCACCAGCTGCACCAGCAGCGGCAACAACACCAAACACTCAAACATGCCGACGGACTGAATCACGGTGATCGCCACGCTCAGGCGATAGCCGCGCAGCCGGAACATGCGCACATTCAGCAGCGGCTCGGCTTTCCTCCAGGCGCGGCGCGTGAACAACGTCAGGCTGAGCGCCGCCAGCGCGAGCAGCGCGATATTCAGCGGTTCAGACAGCGCGGAGATCTGATGCAGACGGCTGGTCGCCAGCAGCAACAGACCGATACCCACGGCGATCAGCGTGTAGCCCTTGGCGTCAAACGCCGCCTTCGCATTAGGGGGCATCGTGGGTAATACCCGCCCCCCCATCAGCAGCGCCAGCAGCCCGAACGGCAGATTGACGGCGAACAGCGCGCGCCAGCTGAACACCTCCAGCAGCAGCCCGCCGCACAGCGGCCCCACCGCCGGCGCCAGCATCACCACGGCGCTCCATATCCCCGTGATGCCCCCTCGCTGCTCCCGCGGATACACCGCAAAAATCAGCGTCAGCGACAGGGGGATCATCAGGCCGCTGGCGATACCCTGAGCCACGCGCGCGCCGATCACCCCGAACATTGACGTCGCCATCGCGCCGGCGAGCGACCCCGCAATAAACAGCGTCACGCCAATGAGATAGAGCCTTTTATGTCCCCAGCGCGCACCGAGATATCCGGTCAGCGGCATGGTCATCGTCATGCTGACCATGAACCCGGCGACGATCCACGTCGCCAGCAGCGGCCCGACGCTGAACGCGCTCATAAACGCGGGCAGTGCCGGGTTGAGCGCGCTGTTGCTGAGGCTGACCGTGATCGTGCCGAACAGGACGTTGGTCACCACCAGCGCACGAGAGCGGGCGCTAGCGCTCATGACGCGCCTCGCCCTCTTCGGGGGCGGACACAAACCACTGCGGCGGACGCGGATGGCACAGGAAGTCGGCGTGAGAGATGTTGTAGCCGTAGGCCCCCGCCATCGGCAGCACCAGAAGATCGCCGATGCGGACATCGGCCAGTCGACGGTCTCGGCTCAGGACGTCTTTGGGCGTACACAGCTGTCCGACCACCGTCCACGACTGCCAGCGCGTCGGCGCCCGCACCTCCTCCGTCAGATGAATCACCGGATGATCGTGCCCCTGAGCGACCGGCAAACGAAACTGGTGCGTGCCGCCGCGGCAGACCAAGAATCCCTTGCCGTGGCTGACTTTCGCATCCAGCACCTCGACGACGTAATAGCCGCAGTAGGCGCTGATGAACCGCCCCGGTTCGAAGCGCACCACCGGCGCATCCTTCAGCGCGGCCAACCGCTGCGCCAGAAAACGGCACAGCGACGGCCAGTCAAACTGTTCCGCGTTGAGGTAGTCCACGCCGATCCCGCCGCCCACGTTGAGATGCGAGATCGTCTCCGGCTGCCGCGACAGCGCTTTCCAGCGCGGCCAGCGGCTGAGATAGAAGTCCAGCAGTTGGTGGTGTCGCTCCGCCTGAAGCTGATGCGACATGGCATGGACGTGGAACCCTTGCAGCCGCAGATGGCTGGCGTCGTCAACCGCCGTGACCGCCGCCGCCAGTTCAGACTCGTCGATGCCGAACGGCGTCGGCTTCCCCGCCATCGCCAGCTTGGTGGTCAGCCCGTCGGACAGCTGAGGGTTGATGCGAATGAACACCGGTTGCATCCGCCCATGCCGCTGCGCGCAGCATTGCAGGCGGCGGATTTCGTGCAGGCTCTCCACATGCACCGCCGCCACCTCGCGCTGCAACGCCGCATCGAAGTCGGCATCGAGCTTGCCCGGACCGGAAAAGACGAAGGGCCGCGGCGTAGCGCAGCCCGCCACCCGCTCGATTTCGCCGCCCGAGGAGATCTCAAACCCATCAACCCACGGCGCGATCGTGTCCAGAATCGGCTTCTCGCTGTTGGCCTTGATGGCGTAGTAAAGCTCGACGCCGGGCGGCAGCGCGGCCGTGACGGCCATCACATGGCGTCTTAGCGCGGTCAAATCGTAAACGAAGGCCGCCAGCGGGTCGGACTCCTGCTGTTGCAGGCGGCGGATAGCCGCGACGACGTGGGACGGAAGCTCAGTCATAGCGCCCCTCCTCGTGCCAGGGCGTAGGCAAGTTAACGTAGCCCGCCGCCCGGTCGGCATCGGCGGAAAGCCGCACTTTGAGATTAGTTTTACAGGCGATCGGATGGCCCTTAATCAAGGCTTCCAGCTCGGGCGCAGGCGCCTGAAACTCGCTCAGGATTGCCTTCAGCTGGTCACGCACCCGCTGCCACATTTGCGGCGCCAGCGCCGGGCGTTCGTCGCTTAGCGCCAAGACGGCTTCCGACAGATGATTCACCAGCAGGCAGTACTGAATGCGATTCCAGCCCTGCTGGCGCGAATAGCGTAGCGAAGCCCGGACGCGGGGATGCACCTCGTCGCCAATAACCCGCATGCCGTACTCGTCGGTTAACTTCACGCCCTCGAAGTCCCGCAACAACACCTGATGCGGCCGTCCCTGCCGGTGCACCAAGACGCTATTTTGCAAGTGCGGCTCCATCACCACGCCGTGGTTGAAGAACAGCGCCAGCACCGGTCGCAGCAGCAGCGACTGGTAGTAGTCGAACCAGCGCAGCAGGCTGTGATCGTCAAGCGGATGCCCATAGTGCGCATGCAGGAAGGGGTGGATCAGCGGGCGCAGATCCGTGCCGCGAGCGAACAACGTTCCCGCCATCAGGCTGTTTTGCGCGCCGGTACGGCGGCAGAAATTCTCTCGCAGAATGGCGCCGGTCTGCTCTCTAAACCAGTGGTGATCGCTTTCGCTGGCCGTCGCGGGGCTCCAGCTCAGCACGCCCGGCTCTCTGGCCGCCACCAGACCGCCCAACGAGTCTGGCTGTCGCGCCATCAGGTCGGCGAACAGGCGGTCAATCAGCACCGTGCTTTCCAGCTCATACCAGGCATTTTTGCGGACACAATTGGTGATACGAACGTTCAGCGAACCTTTGATGAAATAGTCGTGATCGTCGAGGTACCAGGTGCGGATCGAGGCGGTTGGACTGGCGACCCGGCCGCTGGCGCCCAGATCGCGGATTTCGCCGTCGCGCAGCCGCTGCTGCACCCGTTCGTCCTGCATAAACAGCCTTGCCTGCACCGGATGCATACAAATGATGGCCCGGTCGGCACCTGCGTGGCGCTGGTCGGCGAACCCGTCCAGCACCTGCTCAGACGTGAGGCCGTTAGCGCCAATGTGCAACCCGTCCTTCGGCACCTCGAACTGGTGCAGCGCCGCACGGGCCTGAAACTCGGGCGCCCACGGCGTTTGCCCCAATTCGCTCGGCCACAGCCGCGCCTTGGGCGCAGGATGGCTGGGATGGCCGAACCACAGCCCCTGTTCACTGAGCAGATAGTGGCTGAGAGGCGAAGCCGCCGGGCGACGACCATTGTGCGCAACAATCGCTTGCACCAGCTGTTGGCTCTGCGCGATTTGAGCCTGCAGCTCGGGATTGCAGCGGCCGCCCCAGGTTTCGCAGGCGGTGAGCAGGTCCGCGACAAAGCGGTCGAACACCGGACAGTGCCAACATTCGCCCGGCAGTTTTAGGTAAACGTCCGAAAGATAATGCTGACTTCCGAGGCTATCCCGGCGGTCAACCATGACAAACAGTTCCCGTTCCGCCGGGAGCCGGATCGTCAGCGGGATCCCCCGCCAATCGGCGCCGTCGAAGTAAGCGCCGGGCGGGATACCGCGCATATCATCGGGCCAGGTATAACGAACATGGCCCTCCGGAATGGCGAACTCTTTAAGCAGGCAGTTCAGCAGGCCGTGTACGGCCGCTTTTTCGCCCGTCATTCTGGATAAGACGGCGTGATCGAGGTTATTCATCTCTGCTCCATAAGTGGTGCGATCGTCCGGGTGCCTCTACCGTGGCGAGCGTTTTTTCATCCTGAAAAGCGAGTTAGAAATCGACGCTGTACCCCAGCGTGAGGGTCCTCCCCCGCCCGGAAAAGTAACGATCGGAATTCACAATCGCGCTTTGCGAGTAGTAGGTGATGTACTCTTTGTTAAACAGGTTGGCCACGGCCAGCTTGAGCTTGCCGCGCGGCAGCGCATAGCCCACCGCGGCATCGACCAGCAGGTAACCGTTGAAGTCTTTCTCCGCGTCGTCCATCGTGCGGTCGAACGCATAGTTGGCCTGGATGAAGGACGTCCATTTCGGCGACCAGGTGGCGGCCCAGCTGGCGGTCAGGCGATCCGGCGGCACATTCAGACCATCAAGTTTGCCATCAAGACTGCCGTTGCCGTCGCTGTCGTAGCGGCCGCGGATGTGGGAATAGCCCACTTTCAGGCGATGATCGTCGTTGACCTTGTAGCCCAGCGTCGCTTCGATGCCGTCAATGCGGGTTTTCTGGCGTTCGCTCTGGTAGGTACCGTTCACGTCCACCACGCGCTCGCCCAGTTTGGAGGAGGATTCGTAGTAGCTGACTTCAAGGTCGAACGGATCTTGCTGCACGCGGAACCCGGCTTCGATGTTGTCGGTGACGATAGGCTCCAGCGGCACCTGGGACACCGACTGTCCGGCGGTGCGGATACCGCGCAGCGTACGCCCTACGTCCGGAATACCGAATCCTTGTGAATAGTTGGCGAACAGGCTCAGCGGCTGGTAAGGCGTGGTCCAGACCGCGCCGACGTTATAGAGCGTTTTATCGAAGTCCAGCTTGCCGCCTTCAACATCGACGCCGTTGTTGGCCGCGACGGTGCGGAAACTGTCGATATCCAACTTGGCGTATTCGTAACGCACCCCGGCGGTGAGCTTGAGCGAGTCAATCGGCTGGATATCCAGCTGGAAGAACGGCGACAGATCGGTGTATTTCATTTCCGGCGCATAGGTACGCTGGGTCAGCCAGAGATCTTGTTTACCCTGATCGAACAGGGTGTCGAAGCCCAGCGTGGCCTTAAGGTAATCGTCCCAAATATCGTCTTTGGTCAGCGCCAGCTTGCTGCCATAGCGGCTGGAGACGACGCGCGACTGGTCGTAGAGCTGGCCATTCGGCGCCAGCGCAGGATCCTGGAAGGAGGCCGACCGGTCCGCGCCAAACAGGGATTCGTAGTTCTGGTAATAGACCAGCGCGTTGAATTTCATGCCGCTCAGATTGTAATTGTCATACGTCGCGGAGGTGGTCCAGACGCTGTTCTGCGGCGCATCACCGACCGGACGCCCTTTTTCCGAGGTGGTTGCGATACCGTTGTCGCGATCGCCGGTCACGCTCAGGTAGTTCATTTTTCCTTTGATCTGATAGCGGTTAAAGCTGAGCTGGACGCGCTGGTCGTTATCCAGCCAGTAGCCGACCTTGGCGAGGATGTCGTAGGCGCGTGAGTCCATCAGATCGCCCTGCGTGTTATCGACCCCAATCGCCCGATCGTCGCCGTCCAGAAACAGTCCCTGATCTTCGTAGCTGAGCGAGAACAGGTAATCCAGATACTCCTGACGACCGCTGAAACCATAGGTCGTTTTGTAGTTCATGGTGTCGCCTTCCAGCTGCGACGTCGGCGTCGTGGCTTCCACGCTGAAATGCTGGCTGAAGGAGTCCGGCGCGGGGCGTCGGGTGATGATATTGATGACCCCGCCGGTCGCGCCGATGCCGTTGCTGGCGCTGGCGCCGTGGATCACTTCGATACGGTCGACCATGGAAAAGTCGATGGTGTGCATTTCACGCCCCGTGGGACGCAGCGGGTTCGACTGGGGGATGCCATCCACCAGAATTAACGGCGCGCGACCGCGGAAGGTTTCGCCGCTGCCGCTCATTTTCTGGCGGCTCGGCGCCATCGACGGCAGCAAATTGCTCAAGATTTGCGACGAGTCGGAGGTCAACTGACGCTGCTGTTCAATCTGTTCTTTCGAAATAATCGTGACGACCTGCGGCGAGTCCTTCTTTTCCGTGTCCGTTCGCGTGGCCGTCACCACCAGTTCGTTATCATTGTTGGCGACGCTGTCCGCCGCATTGGCCTGCGACCACAGCAATAACGGCGTTAACGCATAAAATGCCCGAGCCTTCATTCAGTTGACCTCGTGATGTTTTCCCAGAAATACGGCCCGACCTTGGGACGGTGCCGGAAATGTCGCGTCGGCCTGCATTGCCGCCCGCGTATAAATCGTTATGGGCGGGCGATCGCCAACGCCTCGCCAAGCGCCCGCTCAAAGCGCGCAACAGCGATTTCACACTCCGTCGGTGAAATCGTCAGAGGCGGCAGCAGCCGTACCACGTTGCCGTGGCGGCCGCCCCGCTCCAGCAGCAGACCTTGCTGGAAGCAGCACTGTTGGATCGCCGCCGCCAACGGCGCATCGATGGGGTAACTGCCGTCGGAGGACGGCGGCAGGCGCTCGTCCACGATTTCAATCCCTAACATCAGACCGCGGCCACGGACCTGTCCCAGGCAGGGGAAGCGTTGCTTCAGAAAAATTAGCGCCTGCGTCAGCCATTGACCGCGCGCAGCGGCCTGTTCGGGAAGCCGGTCGCGGGCCAGGATCTCCAGCGTGGTTTTCCCGGTCGCCATCGCCATCTGATTTCCGCGGAACGTGCCGCTGTGCGCGCCCGGCTGCCAGGCGTCGAACGCACGACGGATCCCCAGCACCGCGAGGGGCAGCCCGCCGCCGACGGCCTTGGACATGACGATGATGTCTGGCTCGATACCAGCCTGCTCGAACGCGAACAGAGTGCCGGTGCGACCGAAACCCGCCTGAACTTCGTCCACGATCAGGACGATGCCGTACTGCTGAGTCACGTCTCGCAGCGTCCGTAGCCAGCTGTCCGGCGCAGGATTGACGCCGCCTTCGCCCTGTACGGCTTCCACGATCACGGCGGCGGGCAACGGCATTCCGCGCTCCACGTCGGCGATAAAATCAGTGAGGTAGTGATTCAGTGCCTTCACGCCCGCTTCACCGCCAATCCCCAGCGGGCAGCGGTAAAGGTGTGGGAAAGGCAGGAACTGCACGCCGGGCATCAGGTTCTGTAACGGATCTTTCGGGCTGGTATTGCCGGTGACCGCCAGCGCCCCGTGCGTCATTCCGTGATAACCGCCCGAGAAGCTGATAACGCCGCCGCGTCCGGTGAAGGTTTTAGCCAGTTTGAGGGCCGCTTCAACGGCATCGGCGCCGGAAGGACCGCAAAACTGCAGACAGTAGCTATCCGCGCCGCCGGGCAGCAGCGCCAAAAGCGTTTGGCTGAATTCGTCTTTAAGCGGCGTGGTGAGGTCAAGCGTATGCATGGGTAAACCGGAGAGCAGGAAATCCTGAATGCTGGCGACCACCTCGGGATGATTGTGACCCAACGCCAACGTGCCCGCGCCGGCCAGACAGTCGAGATAGTCTTTGCCCTCCACGTCCGTCACCCATGCGCCGCGCGCTTTGGCGATCGCCAGCGGCAACTTTCTGGGGTAACTGCGCACGTTGGATTCCATCCAGGACTGACGCGTCAGGAAGTCTGAATTTTTTTGATTAAGATGCCGACTCGTTGCCAACTGCTGCTGTGCCATCCTTCACCACCTCCTGTGATTATTTTGGATGACAACGATTATCATTAACAATTAGAAGACACAAGTGTTATTTTCTTGATGTAAAACTGATTAAATCCTTACAAAAGGCAGACTTAAACCATCAATATGTTGATGATGAAGTAACTTTTTATCGAAAAAGTGCGAAGTCAGAGGGGAGAGTGAGAAGTGTAAATATCGTTTTTTGTGGCGGCGGTCCCAAAAATCATGTTTAAAAAAATTGATTAAGATACGCGAAAAACAGATAAGCTAGTGAAAATAGCATGATCTTTTATGTAAAAAGCCAGCCTGTATACAGGCTGGCTTGGGTCCCGGTGCAGCCCTAGGCCGACCTTATGCTACAGGGATAATCACATGGCGAATTCCGTGTTCGCGGAATCCGTTTCAGCTTCCTTTTCGCAGGCCGCTCGCACGTTTTCCAGCGCGCGTTCCGCTTCCGCCAGAATCTGGCAGCATTGCTGATGCGTAATCGTCAACGGCGGCTCAATGCGCACCGATTTCGCATTGTTTAACGTGCCCGCAACCAGTACGTGACGTTGGAACAACTCGCTAGCGAACGCGTAACCAATCTCGTTTTCCTGGAATTCAAAGGCCAGCAGCAGCCCCTTTCCTCGCGCCGCCAGAATCAGGTCTGGATATTTAGCCGCGAGTTTTTGCAGCCCGTCCAGCAGGAACTTGCCCTCTTTGGCAGCCTGACCCGGCAGATCGTCTCGCAGCAGCACATTGATCGTCGCCAACGCCGCCGAACAGGCCAACGGGTTGCCGCCAAATGTCGTGGTGTGTAGGAATGGATTTTCAAATAAGACGGAGAACACTTCTTCCGTGGCGACCGTCGCACCGATCGGCATCACACCGCCGCCCAGCGCCTTCGCCAAACACAGAATATCCGGCTGTACGCCATAGTGCTGGCAGGCGAACATCTTACCCGTGCGCCCCATCCCGGTTTGCACTTCATCCAAAATCAATAACGCGCCGATTTCATCACAGAGCGCCCGAACGGCGGGCAGATACTCTTCCGGCGGCAAAATCACCCCGCCTTCGCCCTGGATAGGTTCCAGGATCACGGCGGCAATACCTTCACCGTCCTGCTGGCATTGTTGGACCTGCTGTTTCATCGCGTCAATATCGCCGAACGGAACATGGTGGAAACCAGGCACCAGCGGCATGAACGGTTCGCGGAACATTGGTTTCGCGGTAGCCGAAAGCGACCCTAGCGATTTTCCGTGGAATGCGCCGTTCGCGGCGATAAAGCTGAATTTACCGTGGGGAGCCTGATAGGCTTTCGCCAGCTTCAGGGCGGCTTCCACAGACTCCGTACCACTATTGCTGAAGAAACTGTATTTCAGTTTACCAGGAGTGATGGCGGCCAGCGTTTTCGCCAGCATGCCACGCAGCGGGTCTAACAATTCCTGACTGTGCAACGGCTGTTTTGATAGCTGTTTTTCGACTGCGGCCAGAACGGTGGGGTTACGATGCCCGACGTTGAAAATACCGTAACCGCCCAGACAATCCAGATATTCGTTCCCCTGCGTGTCGAGCAAAGTGTTGGCGCTGTTGGAGCGCCATTCGACAACGCCGTAACCTCCGTCTGAGGTGACTGATTTTCGATACTCAAGGAAGCCCGGATTAACGTAATCGCGGAAAGCGTTGAGAGTTTCTTTATTTAGCGTTTCCATGTCTTGCTGACTAAGGGTATCGCTCATGATCCATTCTAATGCCTGCTGAGAACACTCTAGCGGGTTAAGTTGAGAAAAGGGTCTGGACAAAATGCGCTCCTTATTAAACGGGTATCACGTGATACCATTATTAGTAATGCACAAAACAAGCCAACTAGCCACCCCTTTATTTTCTGAACTTTATGCTGGATAAAGGCTATTTTTCGATAACAAATGTAAGACCACTGCCAATTCAAAAAATAAAATTCCTATAAAATACATAAAGTTATATTTAGGTAAAACACAATGGGTTTAATTGCACGCTTTGAGTGCAAAATAATTTTTCTCGCCCTAACAAAGGGCAAAATGAGATCTCAATACCATTTTTTAATGACCCGACATTCATTTAATTTCAATAGTTATATTTACAAGATAAATAATGATGATCGCGCGGAATAATAATGGCCATTTCGCTATATCAGAATATTTCTCCGGACAACATCATAAAATTCATTGCGATAAGAACTAAAAAATATCATCTGGAACGTCATGTTATTTTTATAACCCCAGGCGGCCAGGAGGGGAGTGAGATGTGCTCGCGCGGCACATCATGGAGACTGTTTTTTCCTGTTTAGCGGAGAAAGCGAGGGCTCCGCTTAAAATCACAAGGAAGAGTCGAAGTGTGGAGGAGTGCCATTCGGTTCCCCCCATCCCCGCGTTATTTCCCATGTCACGATAATCCGTTTTGCGTCCGCCCTTTGTCGGTCATAGGCCAGCATTCCCCCCCCCCTTTGGCACGCCCATCGCCACCGAAAAAACGCCACCGCTCGTGTCGGGGACAATGAGAGAGTCAGGACACCCCAATGAGACGCGATGCAAAGACGAAGTGACAGGATGCCCTCCTCCATAGACGTTAAAATAAGGAGATCGTGTAGTTGGCCGCTGATAAAGGAATGCCCCTTCTTCACTCATAAAGCCTAACGGGGGACATTGCCCGATAAAGTGCACATCGCGAGATTGAAGAAACGCGTTTTTTTGTTTTGACCTTTCCCGTAATCCTAATAAAGGACAATGATGAATAAACGCGTCAATACCGAATGACTATTCCTTAAGTGCTCTCCTGCAACGCTATTGATGGGGTTATCTGATCCGCCTCCATAACCTGAATAATGGAAATCTCATTCATTTTATCACTAAAAAAACTTAACCCGTGCAGGCCGACACTACCACCTGACATGTTCTTCTCTTTCATCCTCACGCGGATTCCTTTCATTCTTCCTTTCTCTTACGGGCAGCCCTCATGACGCGCGCTTAATGGAATTGACTTTCCACAAAACACACAAATAACCAACAAAAACAGAAACATATGAAATATTGGCGATATCGACTTCTGTTTTGATAAATATGGCTTATGAATAAAACTTCATTCGATACAAAACAAAAACATCATTTAAACAAAATAAAAACAAGAAAACTCACTGATACCTTTGAATAGCAAAAGAATGAAACATGCGAACTCACTCTTATAAATCGCGCGAATACAGATAGGTTAATTTACTTAATTAAGTAAATTAATCAAGAGGCGCTTATTATTGAGAGCCACATCCCTTATTTAACGCAAAGATTGAGAAATTTTAAAATTGGAGAGATAGATCAAAAAATCAGACGGGATGCGATATCTATAGTACCCGCGACAAAAGTAAGTCAATTTTAATTAACGCACTCGTTTCTGTGAGTAATGAGGATTCTATGGACTTTATCATTCAACTGGTCATTGTCCTGATCTGTCTATTTTACGGCGCAAGAAAAGGTGGGATCGCGCTAGGATTACTAGGCGGTATCGGGCTGGTCATACTGGTCTTCTTTTTTAAACTCGAACCGGGGAAACCTCCCGTCGACGTTATGCTGGTTATTATCTCCGTCGTCGCGGCATCGGCCACGCTACAAGCTTCCGGCGGGCTTGACGTCATGCTGCAAATGGCGGAGAAAATGCTGCGGCGCAACCCCAAGTATGTCTCCATCATCGCGCCTTTCGTGACCTGTATTCTGACTATTCTCTGCGGCACCGGTCACGTGGTTTACACCATTTTGCCGATTATCTACGACGTTGCGATCAAAAATAATATCCGTCCGGAACGGCCAATGGCCGCCAGCTCCATCGGCGCTCAGATGGGCATTATCGCCAGCCCGGTTTCCGTCGCCGTTGTCTCGCTGGTAGCGATGCTGGCCAACTTTACGTTCCACGGCAAACATCTGGAATTTCTCGACCTGCTGGCCATCACCATCCCCTCCACCCTAATGGGCATCCTGGCTATTGGTATCTTCAGCTGGTTTCGCGGGAAGGACCTCGATAAAGATCCGGAGTTCCAAAAATTCATTTCCGTACCGGAAAATCGGGAGTACGTCTACGGCGACACGGCCACGCTGCTGGACCGAAAACTGCCGCGCAGCAACTGGATCGCAATGTGGATTTTTCTGACCACCATTGCCGCTGTGGCGCTGCTGGGGGCGGTGGAAGAGCTTCGCCCGGCCTTCGACGGTAAAGCGCTGTCGATGGTGCTGGTCATTCAGATGTTTATGCTGGTGTCCGGCGCCTTGATTATCATCATCACCAAAACCAATCCGGCCTCTATTTCCAAAAACGAGGTCTTCCGTTCGGGCATGATCGCCATCGTCGCCGTGTACGGTATTGCCTGGATGGCGGAAACAATGTTCGGCGCGCACCTGGAGCAGATTAAAACCACCCTCGGCACGCTGGTGGTGGAGTATCCCTGGGCCTATGCGCTGATCCTGCTGTTGGTGTCTAAGTTCGTCAATTCGCAGGCCGCCGCGCTCGCCGCGATTGTGCCCGTCGCATTAGCCATTGGCGTCAACCCTGCCTATATCGTGGCTTCCGCGCCTGCCTGCTACGGCTATTATATTCTTCCGACCTATCCGAGCGACCTGGCGGCCATTCAGTTTGACCGTTCAGGAACGACGCATATCGGTCGTTTTGTGATTAACCACAGCTTCATTCTTCCCGGCCTAATTGGCGTATTCACCTCCTGTGCCTTTGGATGGGTTTTCGCCGCCATGTACGGCTACTACTGAGTCACACCGTCACGCCGACACGCTCTGAGGTCGGAGCCCCTCCCGTCAACATAAAAAAACCGCCCGGCGTCATCCTGACCGGGCGGTTTTCCATTGCCACAATTGCCACAATACGTGTTATCGAGATGACGCGCGGGACTGCTGCCAGAGTTCAACGCATGCCTGCGCTAATGCCTGCGTTGTATCAATGCTGCGCGTCTGCCACCGTGAATTGACGGCGGCCAGCGCGGGAGCAACCTCCGTGCAGGCCAGGATCAGCCTGGTTGCGCCTCGATCCGCCAGCCTTTCGGCCAGCTGCTCCAGCAAGACACCGCCTTCGACGAGTTCACCACGCTTGACTGCGTAGCATCCCGGCACAAACAGTTCTTCCATCTCCTGCGGCGTGGGCTCCAGCACGTCGTTGCCCGTAGCAGCCAGACGTTGCTGATACCAACCCGCGCGCAGCGTACCCTGTGTGGCAATCAGTCCCGTCACCTCCGGCGGCACGGTGACGTGCTCACGCATCGCTGCCAGCGTGGCGTCCGCGATATGCAGCATAGGCGCACGGCTGGCCGCCGCGAGGGCGTCGAACCAGTGGTGCGCCGTGTTACAGGGGATCACGATATGGCTGAGCGGCAACTGATTGAGCGCTCGTATGGCCTTCAACAACACCGGTAGCGGCGATGGTCCAGTTCCCGCCAGCGCTTTTTGCCGATCCGGGATTTGCGGCACATTCCAGACGACCAGCGGGACATGATCCTGATCGCGGTCGGCTGGCGTCGATACAATAATTTTCTGCACCAGATCGGCCGTCGCCAGCGGGCCCATGCCGCCTAATACGCCGATCAGACAGTCGGTCACGTTCAGCGCCCCTGCTGTTCGAAGAACTCACGGTAGCCAAACAGCCCGGCCGAACCGCCCGTATGAATAAAGACGACCTGCTCGCCTTTCTTGAAATGCCCTTTCCTGATGAGATCGATCAGTCCCGCCATCCCTTTGCCGGAGTAGACCGGATCGAGCAGGATCCCTTCCAGGCGCGCCAGCAGTTGGAGTGCCTCCCGCGTCCCCTCGTTAGGGATGCCATACCCTTTGCCGACATAGTCGCTGTTAGCCTGTACGGCGGCGCGGGGCAGCGCCTCATCAATCCCCAGACGCTGCCAGATCTGCTGCGCCAGACGATAGACATTCTCTTCCTGCTTCTCTTTCGGCGCACGTACGCTGATACCCAACACCGGTATGCCGCTGCGAACCGCCGTCAGTCCGGCGACCAGCCCCGCCTGCGTGCCGCTGCTGCCAGAGGCATGAACGATATGATCGATGCGCAGACGCTGCTGGCTGGACTGAAACAGCAGCTCTTCCGCGCAGGCGACATAGCCCAAGGCGCCCGTCACATTAGAGCCTCCGCCGGGAATGACATAAGGGCGGTGACCTTCTCGACGCAGCTCGTCCGCCAGCGACTCCAGCGCTTGCTGCATGTCGGTGCCCGCGGGCAGATGGTCGACGATCTCTCCGCCTAACAAATTATCCAGCAGGATGTTGCCCGACCGCTGATAAGGCTCGCCGTAGTCCTCAACCCGTTTTTCCAGCAGCACTTTGGTTTTCAGCCCGAGCTTCGCCGCCGCGGCGATGGTCTGGCGCACGTGGTTTGACTGCGTGGCGCCCTGCGTCAGGATGATATCGGCTTCCTGCTGCAACGCCTCCGCCAACAGGAACTCCAGTTTGCGTGTTTTGTTGCCGCCCGTCGCCAGACCGGTCGCGTCATCGCGCTTGATATAAATCGTCGGTCCGTTGAGATAGGCCGTCAGGGCCGGCAAGGGTTCGAGCGGGGTGGGGAAATGCCCCAGTGATAAACGTGGGAAACGAGCAAGATGCATCTTATTCTCCTCAAGAAAATCGATATCACGTTCTATTTAGAAGTGGTGTGTGTCGTCTGCGTCATGGCGCCAGGCAACCTGATGAATAAATGCAATAAACTTTAATGCGTCGCTCAATCAGAAAATAACGGGATGCGCCTGCTATTACGCGCCAATGCCGGTCTTCATCGTTTGTCAGGCGTCATTCGACATAAAAGCGAGAGTTCCGACTCAAACCGCGCTGCGACGCACGCCATCGTCATTAATCATCAGGCGACCTGTGTTTGTAGCTGGCTCAATTGGCCCCAGCTGGTGTCATCCACATAAATCCCCTCTTCCACCCGCTGGCGATAAGCGATCTGTTCCGGTTCGCCCGGCAGCAACAGTTCGCCATCTTCGCGGGATTGCCGGATCCACTCCAGCAGTAAGGGGATTTCCTGCTGATAGAGCGCGTTTCCACCCAGCCGATCGGGGTCGATCAGAATGGAGAGCATGCTGTTGATGATCTGGTTCCCTTTCCCGGTGGCCGTGCGCTCATTGCTGCCGCCGGTTAATACCGCGCCCAGCAGCGAGCAGATGATGGCCAGGCCGGAGCCTTTATGCTGCCCGAACGCCAGCAGCGCGCCGGTGGGCTGCTCCATCAGCCAGCGAGGGTCCACCGCGGGGTGGCCCTGATTGTCCACGATGCAGCCCGGCGGCAGGAGTTTGCCCTCATTCCATGCGATGCGGGCCTTATTACCGGCAATCACGCTGGTGGCAAAGTCCAGAATCACCGGCGCTTTACCGTCAACGGGAATGCCCGCGCAGAATGGATTCGTGCCCAACCGGGGCTGGACGCCCTGCCACGGCATCACCACCGGGCGGTTGTAGACGTTGGCGAAATGTAGGGACACCAGTCCGGCGTCCGACGCTTGCTCCGCCCAAGCGCCGATGCGCCCAAGATGATGCGCATCCGCCAGCCCAACCACGGCGACGCCGTGTTCTTGCGCGCGCTCAATCCCCTCAGCGATAACCTGCCGGGCGACCACCTGACCGAAGCCATGCTGACCAGCAAAAGAGATCAGCGGCCCCGCATCCAGCGTTTTCTCCGCCACGGCGTGGGGGCGCAGCCCACCATCACGAATAGCGGCGATATAGCGAGGCAGCATGCTGACGCCGTGCGAATCATGCCCTTTTAAACTCGACTCCACGAGGTTATCCGCAACCAGACCGGCGACTTCTTCCGTCACCTCAACCGCCAGCAAACATTCGCGCAGATAACCGCGTAAATAATGATGAGAAAAAACGGGCATGACATTTCATTCCAGGTCAATAGACAGAGATGAATATCATGCACCGTATTTTTTATTCGATAAGTCAAAAATAGTGCTTTGAATAGAAGCAAATTCGCTAAGCAATATTCAGGCTTTCTTTTACCGAGATTCATACAAATAAAATACCGATAAATTATTCCAAAATAACATTTATAAAATTCACTCACCTGCTCATAGCATACGCAGACTTTCTTTTCGTCCGGCGGACGCTGCTTCGTTTTTCTTTATTTTTTTATTTAATATAAGTGAGAAAAATATGAATTCATCAGGCAATCAAAAAAAGACGGGATTTACCGGACGACTGGCGGCGTTGACCTTATTAGCAGGCCTCGGGCTAAGTTTCGTCCCCCTATCCGCAAAGGCGGAAGGCAACCTCCGCATCGCTCAGCAGTTTGGCATCGGTTATCTAATTCTTGACGTGGTACGAGACCGGCAGCTCATTGAAAAACACGGCAAGCAGCAAGGCGTGGATATCAACGTGGAATGGCGTACTCTCTCCGGCGCCACCATTATTAATGAAGCGTTACTTTCCGGTTCGCTCGACGTGGCTTCCGCCGGGGTACCGCCCGCGCTGACCCTGTGGGACCGAACCCGCGGTCGGCAGAACGTAAAAGCCATTGCTTCGCTGGGCTCCATGCCCAACTTTCTCCTCAGCAACAATCCTGCGGTAAAAACAGTGCGAGACCTGAGTGACAAAGACCGCATCGCCACTCCCGCCGCGGGCGTCGGCTTCCAGTCTCGCACCTTGCAGATTGAGACCGCCAAGCTGTTCGGTGATGAAAATTTCAAGCGTTTCGACACCATCACCGTCAGCTTGCCCCATCCGGATGCCAGCGCCGCGCTGACCGCGGGCGGTTCTGAGATAACGGCCCACTTTTCCAGCCCGCCGTTCCAGTATCAGGCGCTAGAGAACCCGAAAGTCCACAAGATTCTGAGCTCTTACGACGTGCTTGGCGGTCCCGGCTCCTTTAACCTGTTGTACACCACCCAGAAGTTCCATGATGAAAATCCCAAAACTTACCGGGCGTTTTACGATGCGCTAAAAGAGGCCGCAGACATCATCAAGGCGGACAAAGCGGCCGCGGCGGAAACCTACCTCCGCGTGGAGAAATCGCGCCTGCCGCTGGAGCTGGTGAAGCGGATTGTCGAAGACCCTGAAATCGACTTCACCGTGACGCCGCAGCGAACCTATGTGTACGCCGAGAAGCTGTATGAACTGGGTATCCTGAAGAATAAAGCCGCGTCGTGGAAAGATTACTTCTTCGAAGAAATTCACGATCAGCCGGGCAGTTAACCGCCCCATCGCGGAAAAAACGAGGCTTTAGCGTGTTCTCGGTTCACACGTCTCTTACCCAAGCCGGGCGTGGGATGATAGTGGCGAGGCAGTAGAGCCAGTGGCGCATGTCTAAGGCATAAAAAAACGCAGCGGGACTGAGTCACGCTGCGTTTTGAACGGGACCCCACCGGCTTCGGCGCAATCCCGCGATGAGGAGCAAGAATATCAGTGGGCGGCTTTGGAACTCAGTCCGCGAATTTCACGCTCGTAGGAACGCGCTTTTTCCGCATCGAACTGTCCTTCCCACTTGGCGATAACCAGCACGGCCAGGGCGTTACCGACCACGTTCAACGCGGTACGCGCCATATCCAGAATACGGTCGACACCCGCGATAAAGGCCAGACCTTCCAGCGGAATACCCACGCTGCCTAGCGTCGCCAGCAGTACGACAAAGGAGACGCCCGGGACACCGGCGATCCCTTTAGAGGTCAGCATCAGCGTCAATACCAGCACCACTTCCTGGCTAATGGTCAGGTCAATTCCGTACAGCTGCGCGATAAAGATAGCCGCAATACTCTGGTACAGCGTGGAGCCATCCAGGTTGAAGGAGTAGCCCGTCGGCACCACGAAGCTGGTGATGGCTTTTGGCGCACCATAAGCTTCCATTTTTTCGATAATGCGCGGCAGAACTGTTTCGGAGCTCGCCGTGGAGTACGCCAGAATCAGCTCGTCTTTTAGAATACGGATAAGCATGCTGACTCGCAGCCCGCAAATGCGCGCCACCAGACCCAACACCACCAGCGCAAAGAAGACGATCGCGCCGTAAACCATGACTACCAGCTTTGCCAGCGGCCAGAGCGAAGCGAAACCGAAGTTGGCGACGGTCACGGCAATCAGCGCGAAGACCCCAACCGGCGCATAGCGCATGATCATATGGG
Organism: Lonsdalea quercina subsp. quercina; assembly: GCF_000688695.1. Taxonomy (GTDB): domain Bacteria; phylum Pseudomonadota; class Gammaproteobacteria; order Enterobacterales; family Enterobacteriaceae; genus Lonsdalea; species Lonsdalea quercina_D. Next base: position 68,996 of record NZ_JIBQ01000007.1, read on the forward strand.
TCACTTTAAACATCGTTTCCGATGCGCTGCGGAAGACGTTCAGCAGCGGATCACGCTGTTCGCGCGGCAGAGAAGACAGGCCCAGACCAAACAGCACGGAGAAGAAGATCAGCGGCAGCATGTCCCCTTTCGCCATAGAGTCGAAGATGTTAGGCGGAATGAGCGACAGAATCGTCCCGACCAGGCTATGCGCGCCGCTCTGTACCTGTTCGGTGGTTTTCTCATACTGTGAAATATCGACGCTGGTCAATGTCGACATATCGATGCCGTGTCCCGGCTGGAAAATATTCGCCAGCGTAATGCCGAGAATGATCGCCACCGTCGTCACGACTTCAAAGTAGAGAATGGTTTTCAGACCGATACGGCCCAGCTTCTTGGCGTCTCCCACACCAGCGATCCCGACCACCAGCGTGGTGATCACAATCGGGACCACAATCATTTTGATCAACCGAATGAAGATATCCCCGGCCGGGCTGAGAACATTGACGATCAGCCAATGTTTTTCGGTCGGATGTTCATGTAAAAAGGCCCCAAGGGCAATACCAATAACCAGGGCGATGAGAATTTGCCACGCCAGGCTAATTTTTTGTTTTTTCATATCACTTTCCATTTCCTGTGCTCCGATCCTCGCAGGCAACGGTTCTACCGGCGCCTCACTCCATCAGCGGATGCTGAATATGTTCAGACGAGGGGGAGGTTACAAAGATGAGGTGGTTTTTATTATCGCAGCGGCCGAATGAGGCAAGCTGTCTATTTATTATGCAAATAGTTATTCACTTAAACCGAACAACTATTTGTATTTAAAAACAAAATCGCTGTTTTTATCAACAACGCATCTTGTCTAAGTTATTGTTAAAGCGGGGATGCTACTATCCCAGGTGGGTGAGATCAAGCCAATCATAGATAAGCGTTTTCATAATTATGCTGTTAAGCAATACGATTTTTCCTGCTTTGGCTACAGAAAATTCAGGAATATCAGTGCTATTTTTTAGCGCCATTAAGAATATAAAATCACTCTGCCTCGCTGTAAAAAAGTTGAAAAAAGGCCGTGATAGGGCCGCCAAAAGACCTCCAAGGCTTTTTCGCGCGGATGAGGATGATGTCAAAGTCGCCGGTCGAACAGGAAGGACAGGGGTGATATTCGGATTGTCGAGCAACCCGTGTCAGGAATAGAACGCGGATAACGACATCACTGAAGATAAGACGACGCGAGCGGACAAAGGTCTCATTCGCCGGCGTCGTCCGTCAGACGTCAGATCTGATAATCGATGACGCTTTCGTTATCGCTCTCGGAGAAGACCCGTTGTTTGATCTCTTCCAGCGTCAGTTCCGGGTTGCAGAGTTGGATGAACTGCCAGGTATAGTTGCGCTGCAGCTGACCGCGTTTGAGTCCTAACCAGACGGTATTCGCCTCGAACAGGTGCTCCGCTTCAATGCGCACCAACCCGGCATCGCGTACGGGGTCGTAAGATCTGTCCGCCAAAATCCCCACGCCTAGGCCTAATTCGACATAGGTTTTGATGACGTCGGAGTCCTGCGCGCTGATGGCGATATGCGGGGAGAGTCCCGCGGCGATAAACGCCCGGTCGATGCGCGAGCGGCCGGTGATGCCCTGCCGATAGGTGATCAGCGGCACCGTGTTGAGTTTATCCAGCGTGATGGGGCTGCCGTCCGCCAGTGGATGTCCTGCCGGCACCAGAATCGAGTGGTGCCAGCGATAGTAGGGAAAGGCGGCCAGCGACGTCGTATTCATCAACTGCTCAGACGCGATGCCGATATCCGCTTCGCCCGAGGCCAGCATCGCCACAATCTCTTCCGGCGACCCCTGATGGAGCACCAGCTGCACCTGCGGATATTGCGCCTGAAAAGACTGGATCACCGAGGGGAGACTATAACGCGCCTGGGTGTGCGTGGTGGCAATCACCAACACGCCCGCGTCGTTGTCACTGAATACGTTAGCCAACCTGCGAATGTGGTTGGCATCGTTCAGGATGCGTTCGACCATCACCAGCAACTCTTTCCCTGGCTCTGTCATCCCCAACAGACGTTTGCCGCGCCGGATGAAAATTTCGATGCCCAGCTCGTCTTCCAGCTCACGAATATGACGGCTCACCCCTGACTGAGACGTGTAGAGCGTGTTAGCCACCTCGGTCAGGTTATAGTTGCACCGTGCCGATTCCCGAATGATTCTCAGTTGTTGAAAGTTCACACTTCGCTCCGCCTTTGTGCTACTTGTTAGCACTATTCATACGAAGTAATGTTATGCCGTACAAATAAACAAAATTTCCTACATATAACTTTTAAAGATATAGAACAGCGCGAAACGAGTATGCCCGCCCGACAGGCCGCGACGGACGGCCCGCTGCGCGCATCACCGCAACGTCATTCATCAGGATCGAGACTGTGTTATCGGGAATTTTTTTTGCGCTATCCGCCGGATTGATGTGGGGACTCATCTTTATCGGCCCTTTGATTATCCCCGACTATCCTGCGGCTCTGCAGTCTAGCGGACGCTATCTGGCTTTTGGACTGATCGCCCTGCCGCTGGCTTGGCTCGACCGCGGCCGACTGAAAAAAATGTCTCGCGGCGACTGGCTCGAGGCGCTCCGCCTGTCGGCCGTCGGCAACCTGCTCTATTACCTGTTCCTCGCCAGCGCGATCCAGCGTACCGGCGCGCCGGTTTCCTCCATGATTATCGGCACGCTGCCGGTCATCATCGCCGTCAGCGCCAATCTGTTGTACGGCCGGGAAGACGGCCAATTGTCCTGGCGGCGGCTGGCGCCGTCCCTACTGTTGATTATCATCGGGCTGGTGCTGGTCAATATTGCCGAGCGTCAGAGCGCAGCGGAATCCGTGCCGCTGCCGCGCTATCTCAGCGGTATCGTCCTCGCGCTGCTGGCCGTCGTTTGCTGGACCTGGTATCCGCTGCGCAACTCCCGTTGGTTGCGGCAACACCCCTCGCATCATCCCATGACCTGGGCTACGGCGCAGGGCATCGCTACGCTGCCGTTGGCTTTCGTGGCGTACGTCATGGTCGGCGGCTATCTGGCGCTGACTTCGCCCTCTTTTTCCCTGCCTTTGGGGCCTCAGCCCGAACGATTTATAGGGTTAATGCTGGCCATCGGCCTGTTGGGGTCCTGGCTGGGGACGATTTGCTGGAATGCCGCCAGCCAACGGCTTCCGACGGCGTTGATGGGGCCGATGCTGGTGTTCGAAACGCTCTCTGCGCTGGCCTATACGTTTATGCTGCGCCAAAGTTGGCCGCCGGGGATCACGCTGGCGGGCATCGCCTGTCTGGTCTGCGGCGTTATCAGCGCCATGCGCATCAAGCCGCAGCCCATCGTCAGCGCCGACGTCATTCACTAACAACCTCCCCCCACTTCCTACTCCGACCGAAATCAACGAGTTCGAGCGCTCGCCATCCTTTGAGGAAACACCGCGCGTCAATCGCGCCTTCCCTATGTTGCCGCCCCGTCTTCACCTGACCGCGCGCCGCTATGACGACGATCAGTAAACCTGTCGCCCGCATCGGTCATCATCTGACATCAGGACACCGTATCAGGACTGTGCCGCGACGTGTCCTTTCAGAGCAGCCCGGCTTAAAAAACCGTTTCGCCTCGGCCAGATCAACAACAGACAGACTAGGCTTTAACGCAGGACACGATTCGCGGCCACGGCAAGCCACGCTGCCGATACGCCATTGGGAGCGCTCTCCAGCGAGGAGCGCCGAAGGAGATACCCTCATGAAGAAAGTGATTACCGTCTGCCCTTACTGCGGGTCAGGCTGCAAAATCAATCTACTGGTTGAAAACAATAAAGTCGTCGGCGCGGAAGGCGCTCAAGGCGTGACCAACGAAGGCGAGCTTTGCCTGAAAGGCTACTATGGCTGGGACTTTCTCAACGATACCAAGCTGCTGACNCCGCGACTGAAAGCGCCCATGATCCGCCGCCAAAAAGGCGCGCCGTTCGAGGTGGTCTCGTGGGATGAAGCCATCGCGTTCGCCAGTTCTCGACTGTTAGCCATTCGCGAAAAATACGGCCCCGATGCCATCATGCATACCGGATCGTCCCGCGGTCCCGGCAACGAAACCAACTACGTGATGCAGAAATTCGCCCGGGCGGTCACCGGCACCAATAACGTCGACTGCTGCGCACGCGTGTGCCACGGCCCTTCCGTCTCCGGCCTCGACGTCACGCTGGGCAATGGTGCGATGAGCAACTCGATTTGCGAAATCGAACATACCGAGTGCGTTCTGGTCTTTGGCTATAACGCCGCCGACTCACACCCTATCGTCGCCCGCCGCATCCTCAAAGCGCGTGCGCGCGGCGCCAAGATCATCGTCTGCGATCCGCGCCACATTGAAACCGCCCGCATCGCCGATTTATGGCTGCCGTTGAAAAATGGCTCCAATATGGCGCTGGTCAACGCTTTCGCCAACGTGCTGATAAATGAAGACCTCTACGATAAGCGCTTTGTCGAACAGCATACCGAGGGCTTTGAGGAATATCGCGCCATCGTCGAGAAATACACGCCCGAATCTGTCGCCGAGATCACCGGGCTGGAACCCTCGCTGATACGCGAGNCAATCCGCATGTATGCCGCCGCCCCTTCCGCCACCATCCTGTGGGGCATGGGCGTGACACAGTGGACGCAAGGGGTGGACGTCGTCAAAGGGCTGTCAGGTCTGGCGCTGCTGACCGGTAATCTGGGCCGCCCCAACGTCGGCGTGGGCCCGGTGCGCGGCCAAAACAACGTTCAGGGCGCCTGCGACATGGGCGCGCTGCCTAATCTGTTTCCGGGTTATCAAGACGTCACCGATCCGGCGATTCGCGCCAAGTTTGCCAAAGCCTGGGGCGTTCCTTCGCTCCCCGCACACAAAGGTTTTACGCTGACCGACGTGCCACACAAGATTAAGGCTGGAAAAATCAAAGCCAACTACCTGATGGGCGAAGATCCATTGCAAACCGAACCGGACCTTTCGTTGGTGCGCCAGACATTCGATGAGCTGGAATTGCTGATCGTTCAGGATATTTTCATGACGAAAACGGCGTCCGTCGCCGACGTCATCTTTCCGGCCACCTCATGGGGAGAGCACGAGGGCGTTTATTCCGCCGCCGATCGCAGCTTTCAGCGCTTTTATAAAGCGGTCGAGCCTCAGGGAGACGTGAAACCCGACTGGGAAATCATTAGCTTGATGGCGAACGCCATGGGATACCCGATGCACTACCGCAATACGCAGGAGATCTGGGACGAAATGCGCGAGCTGTGTCCGCTCTATACCGGCGCCACCTACGAAAAGATGGCCGGTCTGGCCTGTATTCCGTGGCCCTGCGAAACGCCGGAGAGCCCCGGAACGCCGTGGCTTTATGCCGGCAGCAAATTTGACCGTCCCAACGGCAAGGGGCTGCTGTTCGCCACCGAATGGCATCCGCCGATGGAGCAGACCGACAGCCAGTACCCGATGATCCTCTGCACCGTTCGCGAAGTCGGCCACTATTCCTGTCGCTCCATGACCGGTAATTGCACCGCCCTGCAAACGCTGGCGGATGAACCGGGCTATGTGCAAATCAATCCGATCGACGCGGCCGAGCTTGGGTTACAGGATCAGCAGCTGACCTGGGTGGCGTCGCGACGCGGCAAAGTCATCAGCCGAGCCGCGGTCAGCGAGCGCATCAATAAAGGCGCTGTCTATATGACGTATCAATGGTGGATCGGCGCCTGCAACGAACTGACGCTCGACGAGGTGGACCCCATCGCTAAAACGCCTGAATACAAACACTGTGCGGTGAGACTCGAACCGATTGAGGATCAGAACTGGGCGGAAGAGTATGTGCAGCGGGAGTACAGCGAGTTGAAAGCCCATCTACGCGATACGGCGGAAGTGACTCACTGAAACATCGCGCCGCCAACGCGCCCTGCATAAGGGCGCGTTTAACTCATCAAGCTTTTTTGATAAGCCCGGCTTAATAAGCCTGACAGGCGAAATCAGCTCACCCTTCATCTCAGGCGCTTGTCAATAGACGCGCGTCACAAGGATGAGAAATAGTGGCATCATATTTAACGGCGACAACACCAACAAATAACATGGTAATTACATAACCGATGCGGACTTAATTGCTCCCACCATTGCCGTAATAATATCAATAATATTTGACAGATATTTCTGCTCATCTCGCGAAGTCCAAACGCGTTATTCAAATAACATTGCGGACGTAATTTCTACGCCTTATTCCATTTAATAAATGACGCGGATAATTTAAATTGCTGCTAATTTAACCTGCATCATAAGTAAATCTAATACCTAATTAAGGCGGATAATCCCCCGACAACGACGGTCACCAAACCAAATAAAAACAATAAGATAAAAACAAAAATCACACAAGCCACGGAATTTCTATTCACAGCAAATATCAAAAAAAAATCACTTTTCACTTTTTTTAGCGACTTTTGTATTTCCCCTGGCGGGAAAAAACGGTAAAACCCTTGATTCGCTGTTATTAATAAGGCAAGCACAATACGCCCAATAACAAGTCAGGGTGTCGGCTGAGTGTGTGAGGAAATACGCATGAAACGCCACGCTGCAATAACACGGTGTTGTCTGTACACATTCATCAACATGAGGTTCGTATGCAAAGGCAGAAGTTACTTTTACAGATAGTGGTCGCTATCGTCGTGGGGATCATCGTCGGATGGGCTTGTCATGAGTACCTGGATAGTGCTCGTGCTAAAGAAATCGCTTCCTATTTCAATCTGATTACCGATATTTTCCTACGCCTTATCAAGATGATTATCGCACCGCTGGTCTTCGCCACGCTGGTCTCTGGTCTTGCCAGCATGGGTGACTCTTCTGCCGTGGGACGCGTGGGTCTGAAAGCCATGATCTGGTTCGTCACCGCCTCCATTCTGTCGTTGATTATCGGTATGGCGCTGGCCAACCTTTTCCAGCCGGGCGCTGGCATGAACCTCGTCGCGACGACCACGCATGTGTCGACCGGGTTGAGCACCGATGGGTTCACGTTGAAAAGCTTCATCAGCCACATCTTCCCCAAGAGCATTGTCGAAGCGATGGCGAACAACGAAATTCTGCAGATTTTGGTCTTTTCCCTGTTCTTCGGCTCCGCGCTGGCTTATGTGAAACAACATAACAAGCATGCCACCACGATTCAGTCCTTGATCGACGAACTGGCCAAAGTGATGTTCCGTGTCACAGATTACGTCATGGGACTCGCGCCGATTGCCGTCTTCGCCGCTATCGCCTCCGCCATCACAACACAAGGTCTGGGCCTGCTGTATGACTTCGGCAAACTTATCGGGGAGTTTTACATCGGTCTGGCGCTGCTGTGGGGCGCATTGTTCCTGGTAGGCTATGCCTTCCTGGGCAAACGCATCGTCGTATTGGGTAAATTGATTCGCGAACCGACCGTACTGGCCTTCGCTACCGCCAGCAGCGAGTCAGCCTATCCCAAAACCATGGAAGCGCTGACCAAATTCGGCGTGCCGAAGAAAATCTCCAGTTTCGTGCTGCCGCTGGGTTACTCCTTCAACCTCGACGGTTCCATGATGTATCAGTCCTTCGCCATCCTGTTTATCGCGCAGGCTTACAACATTGACCTGAGCCTGACCCAGCAGATTCTGATCCTGTTGACGCTGATGATCACCAGCAAAGGCATGGCTGGCGTCGCCCGCGCTTCCGTTGTGGTCGTCGCCGCTACGCTGCCTATGTTTAGCCTGCCGGAAGCCGGTATTCTGCTCATTCTGGGCATCGACCAATTCCTGGATATGGGCCGTACCGCCACCAACGTCATCGGTAACAGCATTTCTACCGCAGTGGTCTCCAGTCTGGAAAAAAACGTCCACGACGACGAAGAAGAGGATGAAAAAACGGCAACCTCCGCGCCTCAAGCAGCTCAATCCGAGCAACAGCACGCCTGAGTATCGCGTCAAACACCAAAAACAGCGGCAATATCGCCGCTGTTTTTTTACCTCCAATGCCTGTTTTTCAGGCTAGGGTTTCTAAAAAAACAGCACTTTGCGCATTCTGCCAGCAAACGGACCTAATTTCGGGTTTCCGCCTTTGACATGCCCCCTGCCCCTCGTTATCATGCGCCCCGTTCACACGATTCCTCTGTAGTTCAGTCGGTAGAACGGCGGACTGTTAATCCGTATGTCACTGGTTCGAGTCCAGTCAGAGGAGCCAAATTAGAAAAGCCCGCTTAAGGAAACTTAAGCGGGCTTTTTGCTTTTATGCGTTCTTGATAATCCCATGTATTCACATGCTTAGCGTGAAAAAACTCCCGGTACGTGTTCGATTTTTCCTTCGTATCAACAAGCATAGTTGGCCCGATTTGGGATCAAATTAATGCTACAATAATGCGCCATCGCAGTTCGCTTTTACAACGCTCAGCTCCCCAGGTTCAAGCCAGCATCTTCCCTTGCAAAACCACTGATTCACATGGCTGAAATTTTTGGTCAATCCCTGCGATTTAAATCTCTGCTAACTCAAGTATCGTATCAATGGTGATTATCTTTAACTGTCTCTGGCGGAGGCTTGGCAACAGCGCAACGCCGACGCGCTCGTAGGTAAAGAATACGAAGACTGCGGCGCTAGAACATTATCTTGATCATCAGCGTGTCCGGTTAATACCGGAGCGAAAAGCGCATTTGGTAGAACAAATAGTGGCTGTTCAACGGCAGCCAGTCAGCTACAGGCCTGTACTCACAACCACTGGATTTATGTGTTTTATAACATGTCAGACTTAGAGAAATACGGCCGCTGGAACTGCCGTTTGACAACGTGAAACGCTTCATCGTCACTCATCCACATCTCACACCGAAAGCACGTCACCGAAATGTTATTCACATTGATATCCTCGGCGCATTGCAACGAATGAAACTGGGAGACGAGGCCCTGTCGGGATTGAAGGTTGCCGAATCTGACCGTCAGTAAAGGGGGGAAATGCAGTCCCTACATCTCCGTCGACAGAGGATCTGCTGAAGTGCCTTGTTAGAATTTTGGTGGGTAATCTGTTTATTTCGTTGATATTACTTCAGCGTCCAATGATTCAGGATCTAACCTCCGACTAGTGAGAGGCTTGACGCTGCCTCGGTCATAATCCATTTTTTGAACCGCAAACACTTTTCGTTTTGACCAATGGCTTTTGGCGATAGCAGGCAATAGCTTGACCCATCGCGGATAAAACCGTACGGAGCGTGTAGCTGTCCACTTTCCAGTTCGTCCTGCACCATCAGGAACGAAACCATCGCCATCCCCAGACCAGATGCCGCCGCCTGAATACACAGGTAAAAATGTTCATAGTCCACGCGGGTGCTGCCCTTGATGGAAACACCCGATAAGCGTTGCCAAGCGGACCATGCTTTGGGTCGGGTTCCGGAGTGCAGCAGCCGCACACCCTCAAGNCGCTCCTCGCGCTCGATCTGGTCACGGGTTACCGGCCCCATCCACTCATCGCAGATTTTCTCAGCATGAACCCCCTGATCCCAGTGAAAATCATCACGACGTAGCGCCATATCGACCCCGGNCCTGGCGAAATCAATCGGGCCGCCAGCAGCCACCAGATGCAGGTTAATATCGGGGTTAGCACGATGAAAAGCGGGCAACCGGGGAATCAGCCACTTCATGGCGATGGTTGGTTCACAGGACAGCACAATCACCTCTTCCCGTGCCGACTGCTGTAATCGGTACACCGCACCTTCGAGTTGCTCAAACACTACGGTGGTCGTTGCATGCAATGAGCGCCCTGCCGCGTTGAGGAAGATAGCCCTATTACGCCGTTCAAACAACTCGACACCCAGAGCCTCTTCCAAAAGCCGTACCTGCCGGCTGACGGCTCCATGCGTCACATGTAATTGTTCAGCCGCTTTGACAAAGCTGCCAGTTTGAGCTGCCGCTTCGAAAAAGCGGAATGAGGCCAATGATGGAAGTTTCATATACACGATGAAATTTGACAGATTACCCTCAAGATAAATCGCTTTTTTCTCCAGCACAAGCTCTTAATAATTCAATCTGAACCTCTCGTAAATTGATGAATAAATAGCCTCTGGAGTGAATATTGATGAGATTCTCGTCTGAAACAAACATTGTTGAGTCAAAGCTGAAACAAGCTGTATGTCGTGATTGCCACAACAATATGTGCAAAATCATCGTCAAAAAGGATGATACCTTAATGCCGTCCGCAAGGGTCCAGTCGCTGCTCTGCAGTCATCGTGTCGAGACCCTTGCTGAAGCCTTGCCCACCCCTGAAGGTATCCACCGTGACGGTGCCAGCTGCGTATTCATAATGCGCGTCAACCGAGTCAACGTCTCGAATGGCGAGACCGGCATCTACGACAGAGAGCGCAAGAAGCTAGCCCGCCACATGCTCTCGTCCCCTCTCGACGCGGCTATCGTCAACGTCGATCGTACCCAGCAGGGTTTTCGCGACGTCCTTATTATCACCTTCAACAAGCGCTGACACTGTTTGCGGAGCAACCCGATCGGCCCGCACTATCCACTGGAGTTTTAAAACAATGAACGAATTGATTGCAGTAGCCACCATCACCATTCTGGCAGCCATCAGTCCCGGTCCCGATTTCGCGATGGTCACCCGAAACAGCTATGCCTTCGGAGCACGCTCCGGCCTAATTTCGGCGTTTGGTATTGCCTGCGGTGTGCAGGTTCACGTGATGTATACGGTACTGGGTATCGCGGTGGTCATCGTCAACTCGCCCCTGCTGTTCCTAGCCATGAAGGTTCTGGGCGCTTCTTACTTGATCTACCTTGGGTACAAATCGCTGACCAACAAAACGCTGGTCAAGCTGGGAGAGACCTCCGGCTCCGCACCATCAGTATTGGCGGCTTTTCGAATGGGCTTTTTGACCAACGCGCTCAATCCAAAAACCATGCTTTTTGTTGTCGCAACCTATACCCAGGTTGTTCATACGAACAGTTCAATGAGCCACAACTTCGCCTACGGCTTGTTCATGTCGATATTTCACTGGATCTGGTTCAGCATCGTTGCGCTGTTCTTCGCAGCGCCAGCCATGCGCCGTCGGTTGCTCGAACATCAGCTTACCGTCGACAAGTGCATTGGCATGGCCTTGATCGCGCTGGGTGCATCCTTGGCTTTTATCAATATCAGCATCTGAGAGGAGGAACATACGATGAAAATTGCTTGTATTGATCTCGAAGGTGTTTTGATTCCGGAATTGTGGCCACAGATAGCGCAAGCCAGCGGTATCGAAGCCCTGTCCATTACAACGCGGGAAGAACCCGACTACCCGGCGCTGATGCGCTGGCGAATCGACCATCTCCGAAAAAACGGCCTGCGTCTTCGGGACGTGCAAGCGATGGTCGTGGAAACGCGGATTTATCCCGAGGCGGTAGCATTCCTTCAACAACTCACGCACCATCTAGGCTACCGAGTCCATATTGTCTCGGATTGTTTCTACGAACTGATTGATGCTTTGCTTCCAGCCCTTGGCTCACCAGAGGTATTTTGCCACTCGCTAGAGACCGATGGGGACAACTGGATTACAGGATGTGCGTGGGCCGAGCGAAGAGGTAAAGAGGAACACATATCCCACCTACTGAATCGGGGTTGTCACATTTTGGCCGTGGGTGATGCCTTCAATGATCTTGCCATGCTACGTCTGGCCCACAACGGCTTCTTGGTGCGCCCGTCGCAAGCGACAATGAGGGTCGCTAAGGATCTCACCATAGTGCAGGATCTTTCCGATATCATAGAAACTGTGGGTGGCGGGAAACCGACAACGGGCGGACATGTATTTCGGTCTGTGTGATGAGGAATAAGAATTGACGCTCCTTGCCCTATAGTTTCGGCATCAGAAAAGCGTATGGACACACCACGATTCACCTGAGTATAGAAAAGAGGCTGTCAGTTCACTTAACGCGGCTATTCCGTTGCTATGGATTCTGACAGGTCCGACCGATCGGGGCACAGCCACTGCCTTTGGCTGTGCGCCATCGAACCCTATAACCGCAAGCAGCATACTGACAACCGGCTTAAAGCCAGAAGCAAGCTCCTAAGCTCCGGTCGCTGTCGCAGTGATAGAGCGCCGAAGAATAACGCAATATCCTGAAAAAGGACGCGAGGTACTTTCGAGAGAGCCTGACTAGAGTATTGATTCCAGTCTTTGTTTCGCTTGACTGGTCAATCGTTTAATACCCAGTGACCTTGCCATTTCTGAGATCTTATTGTCTCCATCAATACTCAAAGCCAATGCTCTCAACTCTTCACTTGGGATAGCATCTACCTAACGAACATCATGATCCGAAGCAGGCAAGCGAAATAAATTCCAATCGACCCTTTGCGCTTCTGATAGCCAGACAAAATTTTTACTTTGATAATTGAACACATGAACGGGGGTTCGCATTGACTTCTCGCTACCGGGCACGGTAACGGATGCACGAATTAATATCCATCCCCTCCTCCGTTCAGCCAATGGCTTTCATCAGTTCATCGATATGGCTCTCTTTCAATAACTGATAGTGGTCTGCTTTCAAGGTGATTACGTTGGGAGGCGAAACAGAAAAGCATTCGCTGCTTTCGATAAATGAATAATCGTCACCCTGTGCTTTTATCACGGTCACTGGCGCATGTATTTTGCGTTGATTGAGTTCATGGAAGCTGTAAGTAAACTCGAATGTCTGCCCCACAATATCCGTTATACGTGCGATCTGCTCGTACACTAGCGCTTCATGGTGCCTGGCAATGAAATCAATAAAGTCATCACGTGTTGTTACCTGCAATAGGCACTGTTCCAGCAAGGGATGCTGAATGCTTCCCATAAAAACCGAGAACAAGATTGTCAGGTAAGTCGGATTGCTAAAGCTGGCCTCACGAGCATCAAGTGCAGCTGATTGCTGACGCACTGTTGGCGATCCCGGCGCGATTAGAGTCAGCTCTTTCACGGGTTCGCCTGCACATTCAAGTTGCCAGGCGGCTTCAAATGCCACACGTGCACCGAAGGAGTATCCCCACAGCACATATGGCCCCTGCGGCTGTTTTTGTTTAATAAGCTGAATATCGCGTTCCGCCATCTCTTTTATGGATGGGAAGATAGCTTCGCCAGGGTTAATACCACTGGCCTGAATGCCATAAAATGGCCGAGTTGATGCAAGCGCAACAGCCAGCGTTCTCAGGTTCATGCAATAGCCGCCTAAACCTGGCCAACAGAATACCGGGGTCTGGCGCCCCCGCGGCTGCAAAGGGATCAATCGTGAAATATTAGCCGTGTCTAATGAGTTGGCTGCAATGTGCAGAGCCAGTTTTTCGATTGTCGGCCCAATAATTAAAATGGTGACGCATGTATCATTAAATATCTTTCTCTTTTAGTTTATCCGTAAATAATAACGGCTGTGCGCTCTTTCTTGCCGATGATATTTTCGATACCCAAATACCTGAAATAATCAGCACTACCGCGATTAAATCAACCCACATGTTATTTGCTGGATGGATAATCTGATCGATCACCACACCGGAAATCATCTGACCACTGATAATCATCAATGCCGCCTGTGTCGATCCTGCCCGTGGCAATACATAGCTGTTAATCGCCACAAACAGCGCCCCCATAGCCCCCCTAAGTACGCATAAAAAGGCGCATCAAAATGAAAAGAGGAGAACCCCTTTCCCTGGACGACAATGATAAGGGTCAGGAAAACAAAACCGACAATGTGGTTCCACAACGAAGCATAGAAAGCATTACGCTCCATGCTCAGGCGGCCATTGATGGAGCGACTCAGGCTGATACATACGCCGTTAAACAGAGCAATCACGATGAAAGTTATCATAAGATTATCTATATATTATCAGCAACGCGCTACCGCTTAGGATGAGCGCGAGAGAGAGAAGATCCAGCACAGAAAAGCGGCACTTGATGACGCCAAACCATCCCCGCAGGTCCGATAACAAACCAAAAATGATCTGCCCCGTGAGCATGAGCCCCAGTGTTCCGGCAAGTTCGAGTGGGCTATTTACCGCGATGGCCGCCAACAGTACCGTGAAGGCTCCGGGGATCCCGCCGAGATAGCTCCACGTCGGAGCTTTACCTTGTCCGGGATGCGCAAAAACGTTTTTGCGTCTGCTCAATCCCAGTAGCAACAGCCAAGCGACAATAGCGCCCGAACCATGCGCAAACCAAGAGGCTATCAGCGGTGAATTCCATGTCGCAAGGTAGCTGTTGGTCGTGATCATAACCGTGAGCAACACACCCGCGCCGACAGCCAGTGAGAGAATACCGCCAGTAGTACGCATAACTTAAACACTCCTGAACAATTCAGTCATATCTTAAAAAAAATCAGATAAGGTATAAGCCAATCCGAAAGAAACACATTGTTTACGAGTGGTTGCCAATAAAATGGATAATTTCGATACAATACCGTTTTTCATTGCGGTGGTTGAAACAGGAAGCTTCTCGAGCGCAGCCCGTAAACTGGCGGTCACCAAGTCCGAAGTGAGTAAACGAATTAGCCAGTTCGAAGACGAACTCGGTATCAGATTACTGAACAGAACCACGCGAAAAATCAGCCTGACAGAAGCCGGTCTGAAATATTATGAATATGCCAGAGCCGCGAATTTGCTGGTGAAGGAGGGGCAGGATGCGATATCCAAAATGCAGGACACCGCGCAGGGTCTGTTGCGGATAACCGTTCCGATGGTGTTCGGCAGGCTGCATATCTCTCCGCTTATTCCGCGATTTTTGCAGCAAAACCCACAAATCGAACTGCATATGTCAATGGACGACCGGATGGTGGATTTAGTCGGTGAGGGGTTCGACATGGGGATACGTATTGGACAGCTCAGTGACTCTTCCCTTATCGCCCGCCCTTTATCCCCCTGTACCAGCGTTCTTTGTGCCTCACCCCATTATCTTCACCAATACGGCACACCCAACACGCCAGCTGAGTTAAATCAGCATAACTGCCTGCTCTATTCTTATTATCGTGGTGGCGCGGCCTGGACCTTTGATGGCCCGTGTGGCCAAGAGCGTGTCTTCCCCCGTGGCAACTATAAAGTAAACAATAGTGAGGTGCTGTATGAAGCCTTGCTCGCCGGGGCGGGGATCGCTCAGATGCCGACATTTATCGTTGGCCCGGCGCTGGCCGACGGTCGGCTCGTCCCCCTGCTCCCTGGTTATCTGCTGCCGCAGCATCATATTTTCGCGGTCTATCCACACCGTCGCTTTATGCCGGAAAAAATGCGTCTGTTACTAGATTTTTTCTTACGCGCTTTTGATGAGGATTCAGCGTATCGAAAACGGTATGAATATAAATCTGCTGAACATCCATAATCGTGAATTTGAGGGCAATCACTCAGACCGAATATCCTAAAATCCATCTCCCTGGACGGGCCATGTTATGAGACTCCATCAAGGTCATGCGCTGATTCGCCCGTGACTGACAAAGGCTGTCCCAGCGCGAGAATCCCGGATGAGAAAAGCCCGCTCAAGAAGACTTAAGCGGGCTTTTTGTTTCACGGTCAGGTTCGAGCGGGGGACGTGACCTCATGGTCACGATAATGCCACCTCGATTAAAGCCGTATTGGCACAGGGCTATCAGGACAGTGACAAATACCGATACCACCACTAATCTTTAAAGTTAATGACTAGATTGCCGATGATATTTTGAGCATGGGTCGACGTCGTGGTCCGTTCTTTTTTCTTATACTGAATAGGAGAACAATATGGATGTATCGCAAATTGCTTCACTGGCTACCAGCCTTGATACCCAAGAACTCAGTAGTCAGGTGAGCACCACCCTACTAAAAAAGACGTTGGATAACCAAGAGTCAACCGCAGCCAGTCTTCTCGAATCAATCCCATCGTTGCCGGCTAATCCGGCGGTAGGGCGAAATATCAACACCACTGCCTGAGTCGCGTTGTGAGCGGCTCACGTTGTAATCAATGCCGGTGAGCCCACGCGCTTTGGCAACCCATCGCTTCTTCGTTCATAGTTAACATGATGGATAATCGGTGGGTCTCCGCGCGAAAGGGGCTGCCCCTACAGGCGAATCCCCCCAGCAGTTAGGCCGTACTCATTCGCGAAATCAACACTCAAAAAGCCCGTTTTAAGAAGCTAGTGCGGGCTTTTTCTTACTGACATTGAGCGAGCTAAACCCTCATCAATTAACGCCTCGTTCACGCAGATCTTACCGAAAGATTATCGACCCCCTCCCCCTCATCGAACGCCTTTCGCGCGGCTTCAACCTGCGGCAGATAGTCTCGGGTCCATGCGCACAGCGCCTCGATAGGTTCCTTCAGCGTTCGGCCCAGCGGGGTTATTTCATATTCCACCGCAATAGGCGACGTGGTGATAATCCGCCGCGTGATGATGCCGTTGCGTTGCAGCCGCCGGAGGGTTTGCGTCAGCGACTTTTGAGTGATGCCTTTCAACTCTCGCTTTATAACATTGAAACGCAACGGCTTTTCACATAACGAATCAAGGATCAGCACTGACCATTTATCGGCTATCTGGTCGAGCAGCAGGCGATGGGGGCATGGTGTTGAAGCGCAGTCTACCGCTTGTTTCAGCATCAAGGTTTCCTCAGGGATACCAGGTAGCGTTAAGGTACCTGATTGACGAGTCGTATACGTAATATACTATGAATGACGTCACCCTAACCGGAGAGTTACTATGGCCTCATCCAAAGTCGACGTCCTGTTTCAGCCTTTCCATTTAAAGAATCTCGCACTCAAAAACCGCATCGTGATGGCGCCGATGACGCGTTCATTTGCCGTTGATGGCGTACCGGACGAGAAAATCGCCGCTTATTATCAGCGCCGCGCCGAAGGTGATGTAGGTCTGATCCTCTCTGAAGGCACGGTCGTCAACCGGCCTGCATCGCGCAATGACCCTCAAATCCCCTTCTTTCACGGTGAGAAAGCCTTGGCGGGCTGGAAACGCGTCATCGACGATGTCCACGCCGCGGGCGGGAAGATGGGGCCGCAGCTGTGGCACACGGGATCAACCGTCAGCTTTTTGACGGACTGGACGCCGGATGCCGAGGTGGAAAGTCCTTCCGCATTGGTCGCCCCCGACCAACCGCGCGGGGTGGCGATGAGCGAGGAAGATATCGCCGATACCATCGCCGCTTTCGGTCAGGCGGCGGCCGACGCCAAGCGTCTGGGCTTTGATGTCGCGGAAATCCACGGCGCGCATGGCTATCTGATCGATCAGTTTTTCTGGGCGGGCACCAACCTGCGCACAGACGGCTACGGCGGCGCAACGCTAAAACAGCGCTCCCGTTTTGCGGCCGAAATCGTTCAGGCCATGCGTAAAGCGGTCGGGCCAGACTTCCCGCTGATTTTGCGCATCAGTCAATGGAAGCAGCAGGACTATGCGGCGCGTCTCGCGCCAACGCCTGAGGAAATGGCTGACTGGCTGGTTCCGTTGGTGGACGCCGGTGTCGATATCCTTCACTGCTCACAGCGCCGGTTCTGGGAACCCGAATTTCCAGAAATCGACGGGGAGAAGGGATTAAACTTTGCCGGTTGGGCGAAGAAACTGACCGGAGCTGCGACGATCAGCGTGGGTTCCGTCGGCCTGTCGAGCGACTTCATGGGCGCGTTTGCCGGTGAAAGCGCCAAACCCGATAACCTCGACAACCTGATCGCACGTATGGAACGCGACGAGTTTGATTTGATTGCCGTGGGCCGCGCTTTGCTGAGCGATCCGAACTGGGCCACCAAAATCAGAACAGGTCAGCAGGAGGCATTAGAAGATTTCACCGCCGACGCACTGAAGACGCTGGTTTAATCCACGACTGACCGCATCAGTCGTGACGCAGATCCCCCTGTCCGGCGCGTTCGTTCATCGCCAACGTCCAGCCCCTACGGTCAGCGCTCCGCTGACCGTTTATTTCTGGGCCAACCAAACCCACTCTCACGCCAGACTCTTCCCTGCTCATTTTTAATGGCAATCAGATGGCGGCAAGGAGATGGCAGCCGGAACATCAGCGCACATCCCATAGCGATGACTCGACGGGCACGCATCGTCCGGAATACCGAGTGGTTCGTCCCCCTCGCCCACGGTGTTTCCTCTTCGTGTGATAAGCGGCTTCTTCATGAAGCGCAGCGAGGATTGCGCGATCGTCCCAACGGGGGAAGAGCGTCTATCGTGAATTCCCCCATCAACGACAGACGGAAACCTCCACGTTGCCTTTTTTTAGGCTTGTCAGCAGGTGATCGGGGGGCGTGCTGTCGGTGATAACGCGATCGATAGATGACCATGTGGCGTAGCTGGAAGGAAACGCCATGTCGAATTTGGAATGGTCCACCACAATCACGCTCTGGTTCGAACGCTGGATCATGGTGTTATAGATGATGCCGCAATCAATCAGGGCCTCGCTTGGGCCGCCAGACGTTACGCCGCTGGCCCCGAGAATCGCGTAATCGGCGCAATACTGGTGCAGGAAATTCAGCGTTTGTCCGCCCACCATGGCGCCTTCCGAAGCAATGTAGTCTCCCGGCGCCACGATAACCCGAATAGTCGGATTCATCGACAGCACGGTCGCCACCCCGAACGAGTGGGTGATGACGGTGATATCCCGAAGATCGACCGCCATCCGTCTGGCGACATGTACGGTCGTGGCGCCCGATCCCATCATGAACAACTTACCGTCGCGCAAATACTGCATCGCTTCGCGGGCGATGTGTTCGCGCTCTTCCGTATACAGGCGGTGACGCTCTGAGACAGTAGGCTCCGTATTCATCGCCCTTACCGCGCCGCCGTAGGTACGATTTAACAACCCTTTTTGGGTCAGCTCATCCAGATCGCGACGGATAGTTTCTGTTGAAACCTGATGAGCCCGCGCCAGATCGACAATGCGTAAGCTGGGAGATTCACTAAGTTCGCTCAGTATGTTTTGCTGGCGTACTGTTTTCCTTTTTGACATTGACCGTCATCTCTCCTGAAAAAACGTCACGGAAGCGCCAGTATATCCGGCGTCGTCAGGCAACAAAACGCAAAGCGCCGGTTAAGGCTCCCTGTCGCCATTTTTTTTTAATGCTATCGGCGACGGCTCAAGACGGCTGATAATTTCTCGATAAAAAAGTCGGCATGATGAATGCTGAAACACAGCGGAGGACGAATCTTCAGGCTGTTGCCATACGCGCCCGCTGCGCCGATCAAAATCCCTTCTTCTTTCAGTGCATTAATGACCCATCGCGCCAAGGCCGTGTCCGGCTCCTTACTGTCCGGGTGCCTGAATTCAACCGCATTGAACAGTCCGGCGCCACGGACATCGTCGATCGCCGGATGAATCTTCGCCAGGCTGCGCAGCCCGGCTCGCAGAGCGCGGCCGCTGTATTCGGCGTTGGCAAGCAACGCTTCTTCCTCAATCACCTGCAAGACGGACAGACCGACGGCCGCAGCCACCGGATTACCACCGAAGGTGTTGAAATACTCGGTTTCCTGACTAAAACGATCGAGCAGCTCCGGTCGTGTAATGACCGCGGCCATGGGGAAACCGTTGCCCATCGGCTTGCCGAGCGTCACGATATCCGGCACCAGCGCATGACGCTGAAAGCACCAGTAGTGCGTGCCCGTCCGGCCGAAACCGGGCTGCACCTCGTCGGCGATGAAGACGCCGCCGTTTGCCCGAACGCGATCAACCGCCAGACCGAGGAAACCGGCCGGTTCAGCGTAGACGCCATCGCTTGAGAAGATCGTGTCCACCAGCAAGGCCGCACAGCCAAAACCGGCCGCCTCCAGGGAATCTATCGCCGATTGCACCGCGTCGGCAAAAACCCGCTCCACCTGCTGACCGGGCTGCAGCGTATTCGCATCCGGTGCCGGGACCGTGCGGACATAAGGCGGCAGCTGCGGGCGTTTATGCCCTGACGGCGACACTTCCATCACCGCCGTGGTATTGCCGTGATAGGCCGTCTCGGTCACGATGATGCCCTGCTTGCCCGTCGCCATTCTGGCCATGCGCAGCGCGATATCATTACTTTCGCTGCCGGTGCAGGTAAAAATCACTTGGGTAAGCGGCGCGGGAAACGTGGCCAGCAGCGTTTCCGAATAGAGCTCCAGCACCGGAAACAAATAGCGGGTGTTGGTATTAAGCCGTCCGGCCTGAATAGACATGGCCTCTACCACGCGCGGATGGCAGTGGCCCACGCTCGGCACGTTGTTATACATATCCAGATACTTGTTGCCCGCCGCGTCGAACATCCAGACGCCCCGCGCGCTGACCATTTCAATGGGTTGTTGATAGAACAACACCGACGATGCGCCCTGCGTGCTTTGACGACGAGCGATCTGCTCGGTCAACGCCGCATCCAGCGTCACATCGTCGTTTTTCTCGAAGCGGTTCAGGCCCAGGATCTGTTTTTTCTCTTTCATCGCGAACGCTCCTGCCGCGCACTCCGCGCCACGTACTGTGCCTGTTGACGCAGATACTGCCGGGCCAATGCCACCGTTCCTGCGGGATAATCGGCGGCTAACTGCCGCGCGGTGGGCGTTTCGGCATGACTGCCGATCCACGCGCTAAGCTGAAGCCGGCGCAGCATGACCAATGTCGGTAAGATGGCCTCATCCTGTGGGTCAAGCGGACGCACGCTGCGATACCCTTCCAGCCACGCGGACTGATAAAGGCCCACTAACGGATCGTGTTCAATGAAGCTCACCGCCGTCGCAAAATCCCAACCAAACCAACAGATACCGCAATCATCGAAGTCGATGACGGTCATTTTCTCGCCGTCCACCAGCAGGTTAGCCAGGCGCATGTCGCAGTGAACCAGCCCGAAGCGTTCCGGGGAGTACCCATAGTCGTCGAGACGCGCTTTGAGCACGTTTTCGACGTCTTCCAGCATCGCGATATCATCGGGAGAAAACTGACTTAGCACACGCCAGTCCCCCCAATGCGCCTGTTCGCCAATGATGGTGTCAAACGTCCACACCTTGCGGGTGAAGGTCGGCGGCCTTGGCCAGCTGAGGCTATGCAGATGCAGGCGGGCCGCGATTTGTCCCAGATGGCGATACCAGGCGGAGAGATCGCGGGTGCTATCCGGCTCCGCGCCCGCGATAAACTCAAACGCCACCACAAAGGTCTCGGACGTCTCATCCGCCAGCCGCGCCACGTATTCGCCGTTGAGCTGTGGAAGAGGCGCCGCCACGTTGATGACGCCGCTGCTTTTCAGGGCCAGCAGCCAGTCCAGTTCCGACACGATTTCGGCGTGGTGGCAATAATGGGGGCGATGCACCCGCAAAACCCTACGGCGTCCGGTGACCGCGTCCGTCGCCAGAAAAGTGGCGTTCTCGGAAAAGGTCAACAGCACCAATTCAGCCCCTTCACTCACACCCCAGCGGGGCAATGCTGCGCGTAATAACCGGTTGATGGTCTCTAGATACCTTTCGTCATAAAGCATAGCGGACACCCAACTAATGACACGAGTACAACATTTTTATGTTGATGTCGGGGTTTATGCAAGGACAACGACAAAAATAGTTGCAGAAAAACAGTTACACCATAAAAACATCATTAATTATCAATATAATAAAATAAATGGATTTGAAAAATCAGTTCGTATGCACCGCAATAGGGCATGTTTTTAACCTCATCGGAGGATGGAGAAATAATTCAGCACCAAAAAACCCTTAAAATAACCTATTAACAATAAGATAGACTGAAATACCCCGCACCAAAACGGCTCACCATAAAGTCGCAAATTAAACATCGCATAAACCAACCAAATAATGTTGATCATTCAACATTTACGTGATTATTCTTATCGGCATTGGCCATTGTTTCCCAACGGCATCAGAGAAAAAGACGGCGATAACTCACCACAGACAGCCCTGTCTGACGTAAGCAAGGAGACACCTATGTTCGACGATATACGCGGTAAGAACGTCCTCATTACCGGTGGCAGCAGCGGCATTGGGCTAGGGCTGGCGCTGAACTTTGCTCGCCAGGGGGCCAATGTGGCGATCACCGCAAGAACGGCGGCAAAACAGGAGGCCGCCATAAAAAAGGCCAGCGCGGAAGGGTTAACCCTGCATGGCTGCCTCTGCGATGTCAGCGTGGCGCTACAGGTGAAAGAGACCGTCGCGCACTGCGCGGCGCTATTCGGCGGGCTGGACGTGCTGTGTTGCAACGCGGGCGTCTTCCCCTCAGCCACGCTGAGCGAAATGACGGAAGCGCAATGGGATGAAGTCCATGGGGTGAACAGTAAAGGCACCTTCCTGTGCGTACAGGCCGCCATTCCGTGGCTTAAAGCCGCCGGACACGGCCGCATTATCCTGACCTCCTCTATCACCGGCCCGGTCACCGGCTATCCGGGATGGGCGCACTATGCCTCAAGCAAAGCGTCTCAGCTGGGCTTCATGCGCACCGCCGCGTTAGAGCTGGCGAAAGACAACGTCACCATCAATGCTCTGCTCCCCGGCAACATTTTGACGGAAGGCTTGGCGGACATGGGAGACGACTATATCGCCGACATGGCGAAGTCCGTCCCCCTGAAACGTCTCGGCAGCGTGGACGATATCGCCGCCGCCGCGCTGTTTTTCGCCTCTCAGGCGTCCGGGTATATCACCGGGCAAACGCTGATTGTGGACGGCGGCCAAATTCTTCCCGAATCCTTATCCTGCATTTCCTGACGGAGCGGTAATCGCATGAGTAATCAAATTATGACCCACCTTGCCGGGAATGACGCCAGCGCACAGCCGATCCAGCGTCTGCGCCCTAACGCCGTGGGCTTGACCGGCGTCTTGTTCATGACCGTCGCCACGGCGGCGCCCATCACCGCGATGTTGGGAAATGTGCCCATCGCGGTAGGCAGCGGTAATGGGCAGTACGCGCCTGCGGGATTTCTGGTCGCGACCTGCATTCTGGCGCTGTTCGCCGTCGGTTACGCGCAGATGGCGAAATACATCACCGCCACCGGCGCGTTTTACGGGTTCATCTCTCATGGGTTGGGACGCATTATGGGAATGGCCGCCGGGGNCGCGGTCACGCTCACCTATATTGTGTTTGAAGCGGCGCTGGTCGGGATTTTTGCATTCTTTTGCGAAGACTTGGTCCACGGACTGTCCGGCATACAGGTCCACTGGATCATCTTCGCGCTAGCCATGCTGATAGCCAACGGCGTCCTCAGCTACTTCGATATTTCGCTGACGTCCAAGGTTCTGGGCTGCTGTCTGGTACTCGAAATCATCATCCTTACCGTGGTGGCGGGCGCCGTGCTGTTCCACGGCGGCGGACCGCAGGGATTTGTTCCCGAATCGATCAACCCGCTAAAGGCATTTACGCCAGCGCTGGGCGTATCGGGCGCGAATGCCGGTATTGGCCTGTTCTTCGCCTTCTGGTCCTGGGTCGGGTTTGAGTCTTCCGCCATGTATGGCGAAGAGTCGCGTAATCCGAAGAAAATCATCCCGCTGGCGACACTGCTCGCCGTAATTGGCATTGGTCTGTTCTATGTCTTTATTTCCTGGATGGCGATTGCCGGAACAGGACCGGAGCACGCCATCGCGCTGGCGCAGGATCCGAATAAAGCGGCCGAAATCTTCTACGGCCCGGCGCGCCAATACCTGGGCGAATGGGCGGTCTCCGTATTCAAAATTCTGGTGATTACCGGCTCCTTTGCCTGTGGTATGGCGTTCCACAACTGCGCGGCGCGCTATCTCTATGCGCTAGGCCGGGAGAACCTGTTTCCCCGTTCAGGCAACACGCTGGGGCTGACCCACCCCAAACATGGTTCGCCTCACGTCGCGTCAACGGTGCAAACGCTGATCGCCAGCGCCATCATTCTTCTCTTTCTGATCGCGGGAAAAGACCCCTATGCGGATATCTATACCCTGCTGGCGATACTCGGCACGATGGGGATCATGATCGTTCAGGCGTTGTGCGCCTTCGCCGTGATTTTCTATTTCCACGCGAAGGCGGAAAACCGTCACAACAGCCACTGGTTTAAAACCTTCCTGGCCCCGTTACTGGGTGGGATAGGCATGATTTATGTCGTCTATCTGCTTTTCGCCAATATGGATTTCGCAGCAGGTTCAGCGGCCGATTCACTGTTCTACAAGGCAATTCCTTGGATTGTGCTCTCCAGCTTTATCATCGGCGGCGCTATCGCCACCTGGTTTAAGTTTTTTGACCATCAAAAATTTCTGGTCATTGGCCGCATCGTGTTGAATGACGAGAAATAGAGGGCCGTAAGATGTCTGATAACCCAAGTCTTGTTCTGCTGAACGCCTATCAGCTGTCATCGTTAATCCGGAAGAGAGAGATTTCCTGTCGTGAAGTGATGGAGATCTATCTCGACCATATCGACGCGTTTAATCCGCTGATTAATGCCATCGTCAGCCTGCGGGGCAGGTCGCAGCTGCTCAAAGAGGCGGAAGAAAAGGATCTCGCTTTAGCCAGAGGCGATTATCAGGGCTGGCTGCATGGGTTCCCTTTTGCGGTGAAAGACCTGGCGCTCACTCGCGGCATTCCAACCACCCGAGGTTCGCAGATTTTCGCACACGACGTTCCTGATCAAGACGCCTTAGTCGTAGCAAGAATCAAACAGGCCGGCGCCGTCATTATCGGCAAAACCAATACGCCTGAGTTCGGATTGGGCTCCCAGACCTACAATTCGGTGTTCGGTGCGACGGGCAATGCCTATCACCCGGCGCTGACCGCAGGGGGTAGCAGCGGCGGCGCGGCGGCGGCGCTGGCGATGTACCTGCTGCCGGTGGCGGACGGCAGCGATATGATGGGCTCTTTGCGCAATCCCGCCGCCTTCAATAATGTCATTGGTTTTCGTCCCTCGCAGGGCTGCGTGCCTCTGACGGAAAGCAATGAGCTGTTCATTAACCAGATGGCGTACGAAGGTCCTATGGGGCGCTGCGTCAAAGACGTCGCCCTCCTCTTGTCCACGCTGGCCGGTCGGGACGATCGCGCTCCGCTGTCGCTAAACATCGATGCCGCCTCATTCGCCGCAGCGCTGGAAAGCGACTGTCATCATCTGCGAATAGGGTGGCTTGGTGATCTCCAAGGCCATCTCCCGTTCGAAGACGGCGTATTGCCGCTGTGTGAGAAAGCGCTGAACACGTTTTCCGCACTCGGCTGCGACGTCCACAACGTCGCCATCGATATGGATTTTGAAGCGGTCTGGCATGCGTGGCGCACGCTTCGGCACGCGGCCGTCATGCATAATCTTGCCCCGCTCTATTTAGATCCCGAGAAGCGGAGATGGTTGAAGCCTGAGGCCATTTGGGAAATAGAGGCGGGTTTGGCATTAAGCGCACTGCAACTCATGCAGGCGTCGGCGGTCAGAACGCAGCTTTATCGAAGGCTGCTCTCGCTTTTTGATGAGGTGGACTTCCTGATATTACCCAGCGCGCAGGTTTTTCCCTTCGACAAAAACTGCCATTGGCCGGAAAGCATATCGGGCCGGACGATGGACACCTATCACCGTTGGATGGAGATCACGATCTTGGGCAGCCTTTCCGGCTGTCCCATTGTGAATGTGCCGGCTGGATTTAACTCATCCGGACTGCCTGCGGGCATTCAAATCATCGGGCGTCCTCAATGCGATATGGCGGTGCTTCGACTGGCTCAGGCTTATGAAACCGCCACGCAATGGACCGCCAATCATAAACCGCCGGCCATCCACGACAGCGCATTAATTCACGATGGATTTCATTTATTCACCCGAGGGGGATCACAATGAGCAGCCATAAAAAAATTATCGCAGGCACCATCGGCAACATACTCGAATGGTATGACTTTCTGATTTATGGCTTTTTCGCGGCCGTGATCGCCCGACAATTTTTTCCGGCCAATGACGAATACAGTTCACTGCTTATTTCGTTAGCGACGTTCGGCGTGGGCTTTTTTACCCGCCCCATCGGCGGACTGGTGATCGGCTTTTACGCGGACAAATATGGCCGTAAAAAAGCGCTGCAGCTCATCATCTGGTTGATGTTTATCGCGGTGACCCTCTTTGTGGTAACGCCGTCCTATCACCAGATTGGCATGACCGCCCCGATATTAATCGTGATCGCGCGTCTGATTCAGGGATTTGCGACCGGTGGCGAATATGCCAGCTCCACCTCCTACCTGGTGGAAGGATCGGACGACAATAAGAAAACGTTTTATGGTTCGTGGCAGTTATTCGGGCAGTGTCTGGCTGTCGTGCTGGCCTCCATTATCTCGATGATTATTTTCAACGTCTTCACAGAAAGTCTCGACAGCTGGGGCTGGCGCATTGCGTTTGCCATCGGCCTGATTATTTGCCCGGTAGGCCTCTGGATAAGAAACAACCTTTCCGAATCCGATGAGTTCGTTCAGCAGCAAACGCAGGAAAAACCGCCGGGCGCGAAAATGGGGCTGGATGTCAGAAAAATCATCCTCGGATTCTGTCTGGTGGTCAGCGGTACGGTGGGCTTCTACGTGCTGCTGATCAATATGCCGAGCTTCGCCAGCAAACAGCTCGGAATGCCCATCACCGACGTGCTGACCCTCCAAATCGGCATCGTCAGCCTGATGGCCCTCATCATCCCTCTGTTTGGCATTCTGGCGGATAAAGTAGGGAGAAAGCGCGTCTTTCTGATCTCGACCCTCGGCTATTTTGTGATGGTGTTACCGTTGTTTACCTGGGTAATTCATTCGCCTGAAATCAGCCACATGCTGGTTATGCAATTGGCGCTGGGCATCTGTCTCGCCGCGCAATTCGCCACTATGCCCACCATGCTGACCTTACTGTTCCCCGTCGAGAACAGAGTGACCTCGTTATCGATCAGCTATAACCTCGCGACCATGACCTTTGGCGGGTTCTCGCCGTTCATTGTGGCCTGGCTGTCACATAACTGGGGCTCGCCTGCTCCGGCGTATTATATGTTTGCGGTTTCAGCCATCAGTCTGGCCGCGGCCATCCGCTTCCCTCGCGACGAAACAAAAGCGCAGCCGGTCATTGCGCGCGAGTGGACACACTAATCATTGATAGGACACTTGCCGCACCCGTTCCGGCGTGGCGGGGAGATCGAGCCGAGGATACGGCCCTTCATCTCGACGAGCGGCGGTATCCTGAAACACGCGTCAGAAGGCCATTCAGAGCATAAATGGCGGCTAGCCCCCGGTTTTGAGACGAAACACGGTTTCTGCGGCCTTGCCCGTGTGGGGCAAAAGCTGCACGCGAAATCACGCGGGATATCCGCAACCGTCGATATTTCGTCATTCGCCCCAGAGTCCGTTAGCAGTCGCCCTTGGCCATTCCACATCGCCGCTGGGCGTCGCAATATCGGATGCCGACAAACCCGCCGTTCAATGAGACCAATGGGCAGCAGATTGGTGGCGCCAATGCTGCGAAATGATCAAGCGGTGACAAGCACCGCTTAGAGCACAAATCCGTAGTGCGAGCCGTCCGGCAATTCAACATCCAGCCGCAGCTTGCCGCCGGTCGCCTCAACATAGCGTTTGAGGGTGGAGAGTTTCAGATCCCGCCCTCGCTTTTCCATCCCCGCGACGGTCGGCTGTTTCAGTCCCAGCGTCTGCGCCATCTCCACCTGCGTTTTCTGTACCTTTTCGCGCAGTTCGGCAAGGTGAATATTGAGCAGCATGTCCGTTGCTATTGCCCGCGCATCCGCGACAACTTCCGGTTTTTCATCCGCGATAAGCTGTTCCAGCGTTCTGCCCATAGCGTTACTCCTTCTTGTTTAGTCGATTGAGATAATGAGCGAACTCCCGATCGGCCAGCGGGATCATCTCATCGTAAAAGCGTTTTTCATTCCCCGCCTTATTGCCAGCACACAGCAGAATGCCGGTACGGTGCGGGTCAAAAGCGAAAAAGGCGCGTAAGGGATCCCCTCTGCTTTGCACTCTCAACTCTTTCATGTTGCTGTAGCGGGAGCGTTTGACCGTATCGGCATAAGGCCTTGGCCAACATCGGCCCCTTTTCCCGCAACACGATGAGCGCCGCAAGTACGCAGGCCCTGTCGACGTCGCATAACGAACAAAACCATGCGTCAAATGTATCCGTTGTTTCAATGACCCACACACGACCTCCTCATCACTATAGGTTAAATACTATATAGGTGTAAACCTATATTTTAATTATGTCGTGATAAAACACGTGATGCACTCACGCAGGTCGGAAAGCCAGAGAAGCATTGGAATGTTAGGTGAGCGTTGAGACGACTCGACACACGTATTGCGAACGGCGCCGCGTTTTATCAGGCCCCATAAGGCAGCGACCCACAGCGCGGTGTCCCGCAATCGAGGCTGCGACGTGAGCGATAGAGGAAACAAAAGGCAGTGACGAATAGATAAGAAACGCCTCGCTCTTTTGCGGCGAGGCGTCATTACAGCTAAGGAGGGAAGCCGTCATCCTTGACGAGACGCCCTTACCCTTTAGGGCGACGTTGATAAAGAACCGGCGGTAATACGCGGCGACGCTTCATTCAGCTTCGCCGCAGACGGCCTAGGCCCGCGTGGTATTATCGCTATCTTCACCGAATTTATGCCGCATGTGCGATTCAATTTCCTCCAGGCTTTTCCCTCGGGTCTCAGGCACCATTGCGGCGATAAACAGCAGAGAACACAAGTTAATTACCGCGAAGATGAAGAAGGTCTGACTCCCGGCAAACGCCAGCACTGGCGGGAAGCTCAGCGCAACCAGCGCATTGAAAATCCACTGAACCGAAATAGCGGTCCCCGTCAGGCGACCGCGCAGCTGCATTGGGAATAGTTCCGACATCAACAACCAATAAACCGGCGCGATAAACATCTGCATGAAGAACAGGAACACCAGAATACACAGCAGCGCGATGTAACTTTGGGTCAGATCGGCGGGCAAGAAAGTCAACACGGCGCCCAGAGAGACCTGCGCGGCGATGACGAAGACGAAGCCCGTCATTAACATCCGGCGTCTCGCGAAACGGCTGACGGCCCAAATCCCCGCCAACGAGGCAATCACCGACACCACCCCGTTCCCGATGGTAGCCGTGATGGCCGCCGTCGTGCCGAGACCGGTAGATTTCAGGATGATGGGGGTGTAGTACATGAACGCGTTGACGCCGGTGAACTGAAGCGCAAAGCCTAATCCGATGCCGATGACGAGCAGCCTCAAGACCCATTTCTCGCGCAGCAGCTCGCCGACCTCCGGTCCCCGTTCGGCTTCTTTGACCTGCTCACGCATGTCGCGCAGCTCTTTGCGGACTTCGTGCGGCGTCTCGCGAAGTTCCTGCAGCACTTCTTTCGCCTCGGCGNGACGTCCTTCAGAAACCAGCCAGTGGGGAGAAACCGGCACGAAGAACGTACCGATGAAGAGCAGCACGCCGGGCACCATTGCGATAGCCAGCATGTAGCGCCACATATGCCCCTCATTCATCAGGTAGCTGAGTGCGGCGCTGACCACATAGGCGACCAGCTGCCCTGTGACGATCATCAGCTCGTTGCGGCTAACCAGCGGCGCTCTGAGTTTCGGCCCGGCGATTTCGGCAATGAAAACCGGCACGGTCGAAGAGCCGCCCCCGACGGCCAGTCCCAGCAGGAAACGCATGACAACCATCGACGTGACGGAGGGCGCCAGCGCGGTGCCGAGCGAGCCTGCGACGAACAGCACCGCAAGGCTACGCAACGTAATACGACGGCCAAACTTATCGGAGAAAAATCCGCTGAGGAAGGAGCCCACCGCGGCGCCGAAGACCAGCGAGGACGCGACCAATCCCTCAGTAAATGACGTTAACCCCAGCCCCCCTTCGGCCGAGGGCGCCGACATATACGGCAATGCGCCTGAAATAATCCCCGTATCATAACCAAACGCCAATGCGCCCATGGTCGCCACCAGCACGACAAAAAAGATTCTCTGCCTGACGACTTCAGCACGGGTTAATTCTTTTGTTCCTGGTGAATCAGAGTTTTGGGCATTCATAGTCTTCTCTTTTAATTAGTAGCCTGATGAAACAGCGCTCCCGAAAATGCCGGGTAACTCTCGTCAACGCACAACGTTAAAAGTGTAGACGCCACTATGCTGTATAAAGGTTAAAGCGAAAAATAATATAAACCTACGACTGCGCGCCTTCCCCGGGAGTCGATTGAGCCACTGACACAACAAAACATAAAATTTCATTTACTTTTAATTAATTACACAATTCACACATTCTCTTTCCAGCGGTCACTCGCCGGGGTTTGGCATCCATAGAAAAACGTAAATTCGGAGTCATCCGGTTCGATTAGCGGGGTCGGAAGCCAAAGATCGTTCACAAAACAACCTATTGTGAGGTTAACTCAGCCCCATACCTCTCTCGCCCCTCTCACACTGACCAAGCGACTTAGGAGACACACCATGAGCAAGCACTCCACCAACACAGGTAAAACGGCGCTTGTCACCGGCGCTTCCCGCGGTATCGGACGAGATATCGCCCTGCAGCTTGCTGCCGACGGCTTCAAGGTTGTCGTCAATTACGCCGGAAATGCGGTTGATGCGCAGGACGTGGTCGATAACATCCATCGGTCCGGGGGCGAAGCCCTGGCGGTACAGGCCGATGTCTCTCGCCCCGAGGACGTCGAACGGCTGTTCCACGCTTCTCTCGAAGCCTTCGGCCCCCTGCACGTGGTCGTACACAGCGCCGGTATCATGTCTCTGGCCCCGATATCCCCAGACCATCTGCGCACTTTCGATGACATTATTCAGGTGAATTTGCGCGGGGCGTTTTTAGTGCTCGGTCAGGCCGCCCGGCAGGTGCAAACCGGGGGACGCATCATCGCCCTGACAACCAGCGTCATCGCCAAATCATTCCCCGGATACGGTCCCTATATTGCATCCAAGGCCGGGGTTGAAGGGCTGGTCAAAGTGCTGGCGAATGAATTACGCGGCCGGGAAATTACCGTGAATGCCGTCGCGCCCGGCCCTGTCGCCACCGAACTGTTTTTTAAGGGAAAGAGCGACGATCAGATCGAACAGCTGGCGAAAAGCACGCCGCTGGAGCGGCTGGGCCGGACGGAAGACATCGCCCGCGTGGTGGCGTTTTTGGCCGGGGAAGACGGTGGTTGGATTAATGCTCAGGTCGTTCGCGCCAACGGAGGCTTCGCCTGATCATGGCCTGTGCGTCGCGCCAGCAGCCCGCCTCCCCGCGGTCACAGCGCGTCGTCATTGTGCCGCGGCGAAAAAAAGAAACCATGCTAAGGTTCTCTCAAGACAATTCACTGGAAAGGTCAATCATGTCTCGAGTCGTCAAACGTCTGTTCCTCACGCTGGCGGTGTCGTTCTGTGGTGGGCAAACCGTCCTCGCCGCACCGGTCTATGGCCCGCAGCTCGAAGGCTTTACCTACCCCTATCCGCTGCACCACTTTGCCTTTACGTCACAGGGCGTTCCGCTGGAGATGGGCTACATGGATGTCGCGCCGCAAGGTCCGGCCAATGGCAAAACCGCCGTATTCCTGCATGGGAAAAATTTCTGCGCCGCAACCTGGGAAGACGCGATCAAGGCATTGAGTCAACAGGGCTACCGGGTGATCGCCCCCGACCAGATTGGCTTTTGCACCTCCACCAAACCCGAACGCTATCAATACAGCTTTCAGCAGCTGGCCGCCAACACCCACGCGCTGTTGCTGAGTCTCGGCGTCGATAAAGCGATGGTGGTCGGCCACTCTACCGGCGGGATGCTGGCAACAAGATATGCCCTGATGTATCCCGACGCGGTGCAAAAGCTGGTGCTGGTGAACCCCATCGGTCTGGAGGACTGGAAAGCGCTCGGCGTCCCCTACCGTACGCCCGATCAGTGGTATGAGCGCGAGCTGAAAACCTCGGCCGCCAGTATTCGCAACTACGAGCTAAACACTTACTACGTCGGACGCTGGAAACCCGCCTACGACCGTTGGGTCGACATGCTGGCCGGTTTGAATCAGGGGCCGGGACATCAGCGCGTCGCCTGGAACTCGGCGCTGATCTACGACATGATTTTCACCCAGCCGGTCGTCTACGAATTCAGCGAGCTGCAAATGCCTACCACGCTGATCATCGGCACGGCGGACACCACCGCCATCGGCAGCGATATCGCCCCCGCGTCGGTCAAAGCGACGTTAGGTCATTACGATCAGCTTGGCAAAGCCACGGTAAAACGCATCCCGAAAGGCGAATTGGTGGAATTCACGGGACTGGGACACGCGCCGCAGATGGAAGAGCCTGAACGTTTTAACCGCGTCCTACTGCAGGTCCTGAACCGCTAACCGGCAAAGGCTGGCGGTAAACTGAAAACGCCGCCAGCCCTGTCTGGCATTGCCGCGGCCGTGCCGACGCGCCGCGTTCAGGTATTCAAGTCATGGTACTCACGTAAAATGACAGGCGCATCGTTCTCTCCCATAGAGGCGTCCACGTTGCGGCGAATCGCTGAAAGGAGTGTTGAGCATGTTAAAAATAGCCATTATTGATGATTATCAGGGCGTTGCACTCGCCAGCGCGGACTGGTCCGCCGTGCAGGCGCGGGCTGAGATCGACGTATTCTGCGATCACCTGAGCGACGAGTCAGCGCTGGTCGCCCGGCTGCGCCCCTTCGACGCCCTCTGCGTCATGCGCGAAAGAACGCCGCTCACAGCCAGCCTGCTAGCGCAACTGCCCAATCTCAAATTCATTGCCTCAACGTCCGCTCGTAATGCCTCTATCGATATCGCGGCGGCGCGCGCTCAGGGCATCACGGTCAGCGCCACGCAGGGCCGCGGCAATGGCGCGCCGGAGTTGACCTGGGCGTTGCTTCTGGCGGCCGCTCGCCATCTTCCCGCCGAATGCGCTTCACTGCGCGCCGGAGGCTGGCAAGTGAACGTTGGGGCGGATTTGGCAGGCAGTACGCTCGGTATTCTCGGGCTGGGGAAAATTGGAGCTCGGGTCGCGGCGATAGGGAGAGCCTTCGACATGAACGTGATTGCGTGGAGCCAGAACCTGACCCCGGAAACCGCACGGGCCGCGGGGGCGACATGGGTCGATAAAAAGACGCTGCTGCGTGAATCCGACTGGCTCTCGCTGCACCTGGTGCTGTCGGATCGCACACGCGGTATTGTCGACGCCGCCGATCTGGCGTTAATGAAACCCACAGCGTGGATGATCAACACCTCGCGTGGACCGCTGGTCGATGAAGCCGCGCTGATCGACGCGCTGTCGAGACGAACACTCGCCGGGGCCGCGCTCGACGTCTTCGCCACCGAACCGCTGCCGGCCGCTCACCCGTTTCGCACGCTGGACAACGTCATTGCGACGCCCCACATCGGCTTCGTCACCCGCGATACCTACCGTGTCTTCTACGAAGAGACGGTGCAAAACCTGCTGGCGTGGCTGGACGGCTCACCGACGCGCGTCATGGAGTAACCTGCCGCACCGCCGCTTTCGTCTCATCATCGACGACATATCTTCAGGCAAGACGGTTCAGGGCGCGCCGTTATTGCCATAGAGAACAAAGCCGGGGCGTTGGCAAAGCGCCTGATAAAAACGCGCGACGGCAGGCAACTCGGGTTTAGGAAAAGGCGTCGAGTACCAGCGGTGCGTGGAAAGGCCCAGAACGATATCCGCCAGCGTCAAGGTGGGTCCGCAAACGAACGCGCCGGTTTTCTCCAGCGCGCCCTCCAGCAGCGTCATGCGTTGATTCCATAGCTGAATACTGGCTTCGATCGCCTGCTCGTCGGTATGCGCAGCGCTGTTACGCACCCGCGCCATAAAGGCATAGACCCAGGCGTTATTCAACTCCGTCGCCTGCCAGTCCATCCACATTTCGACCTGCGCCCGCGCCTCGGGGGCGGTGGGCAGAAGCGCCTCTCCGCCATAGGCGTTGGCCAGATAGCGGCAAAGCGTATTCGACTGCCCCAGCGCACGACCTTCGTCCACCAGCACCGGGATCATCCCGTTGGGGTTAATGGCGAGAAATTCAGGGGAGGATAAAGATAATGCGCCTTGCCCCCAGGGTTCGAGTTTAAAAGGCAGCCCGAGCTCATGGCATGTCCACAATACCTTACGCACGTTGATGGAGGTTTCACGTCCGAGAATGGAAATCATAAGGAGACACCAACTTCAGAATGAGTGGGATCTCGGTTTATAGCATGAACAATAAGTCGACGGCCACACAAGGCGGCCGCCGGAAGATGTCATGACGAGTTCTCGCGGCGCTGGGTTATTTCTCGACCAGCTTGCCCTCTTTCACTTCATACGTTTTCTGATTATCGGGACCGATATAGGTACGGGCCGGATTCACGAATGCCACGCGGAAAAACGGCTCTGACAACACCGGCCGATAATGGCTGGCGTCGTTAGGATCGCCCTGCCCGGTGTAACGGGCGATGTAGGGATAAGGGTAGACCGGGCGGGTCGCCTTAAGCTCAACGGCAGGCGGCGCTATCGGTGAGCTTTTCTTCTGCACGCCGTGGAACTGCACTTCTGCCGAGGACGCCCCTTTCGCCGACGCGGCCGCCGGGGGCATCTGGCTTTTCGGGTTGGCGGCTTTACCGGTCACAATCCATTTCGGCGCGTCGCCCTCTTCCGTCCAGGCCATCAACGGCGTCAGCAGATCCATCTGGTCATAGCCTTCGCCATTCCCGCAATGACCGACGCCGGGCAGCAGGAACAGACGCATGAACTTATCGACCGAGGCTTTGCCGAGCGTGGTGTTGACGCCGCGATAGTAGGCCAGAGAGAACGCCGGACTCACCGAATCATCCGCCAGACCATGCCACATAATCAGTTTGCCGCCGTGTTGCATGAAAGGGCGCAAATTGGTGTTGGCCGCGTTATACAGCGGCGCCAGCTGCGCTACCGCATCGAAATTTCGCCGATTCAGCGGAAAATCACTCATCTTGGTGATGGGCTGTTTCCCGCCGGGCAGCAGCACCGACTGCAGGGCCGGCAGCACCATCGATTCCGACATGGAGCGCTCCGTCGCTTTGGCCGGCGCGGGCCAGCGCATTTCGGAGCCCAGCGGCAGACCGCCGAGCACGAAACGGTTACCCGAGACATCGCCCGCTCCCGCATACAGTTTTCGGGCGACGTCGATCTCTTCCTGCGTCAAACAGTCCGACTTGTCGCTCTGCTTTTCAGCGCAGCGCTTAACCCAGTTGGCAGAAAACGAGCAGGCATACGGATTTTGCAGCAGGCCGTCATTGACGCCAGACAGCGTCGGACAGTGTTTCAGCACCGCCTTATGCAGAATGGCCAGGCGATCCTGAAGCAGGATCGCCGTGCCGTCCTTGCGCTGATTCGCCNCGCTATTCCAGCCGTGGAAGAACGAGTTTTGGAACTGGAAGAAAGCGGCCGGCGCGCCCGCCGAAATGCCGTTGAAGTCTTCCGGATAGCGCTGCGCTTCCATCAGCGCTTCGCGCCCGCCGTCGGAACATCCCATGAAGTAGGCATAACGCTGCGGCTGGCCGTAGTAGGCGGCAATCAGCGCTTTGGAGAGCACCGCCGTCAGGTGGTTGGCGCGGTAGGCGAAGTCGATACGTTTTTGCGGATCTTCCGCCCACGTGGCGTCCATCATGCTGCCCTGATGACCCATATCGGTCGCGGCGACCGCGAACTCCCCGTTCATGGCGGGAACGCAGCCGTTGGCGTTGGATAGACTCAGGTTGATGCTGCCGCAAAGACCGCCGCAGCCGACCTGCAGAAAACGCTGAGTCCACTGTTCGGCCGGAAGGGCAATCTCAACGCCGATGGACGGCGCGATCGTCGCTGAAATTTGGCAGAAGTTTCCCTTTTCGGTTTTCGTCAGGGTGGCCGAATGAAGGGTGACCTTTTCCCCGACCGCATTGGAAAACGCCATCGCTCCCAGTTGCTCGCAGGAGACGACCGGCTGGACGGCCGGTAGCTCGGCGGCAGACGCGTTCGACGCCGTCACAGCGACAAAAAGGCAGGCGCCCAGCAGTTGCCATAGCCCGGTGAGATATTTCATCTTAGTCCTCATGGTTCTATTCCTGTCATTCGGGCGCCGTGCCGCAGCCCAGCTCGCTATCGTGTCCGTGACTACGCGGAAGGACGCCGATGTTGCGCCATCCGACACGGCCCCTGGCGCGCGTTATCCACCTAGAAATGATAGACGTTTGCGTCTTGACGCGGGTGCGGATTTTCACAACCTTTTCAGTCGGCTAAGAGGCGTTTATCGCCCGGACCTTTCTTTACGTCTCAGTCTGAAGATCGCAGACCGCTCAGCGCCCCTCGTTTTAGCGTCCTCAGGCCGAGCGGCGGCGCGACCCTCCGCCCACGATCACGCCGGATCGCCAAGGCGTACCACCACCTTGCCGAAGTTTTTGCCCGCCAGCAGATTGAGAAAGGCCTGCGGCGCCTGTTCCAGTCCATCGACAACCTCTTCGCGGATTTTTACCTTCCCCGCGTCCACCCAGCCCGTCATCTCATCCAGGAAGGCCGTCCAGCCGTCGGCATAGTGATCTGAAATGATGAAACCCTGAATTCGCCAGCGTCGGGTCAGTACATTCATTATCAGCTGCGGCAACCGGTCCAGTCCGGTCGAGGGGGTCATGCCGTTGTAGTGTGAAATCAAACCGCAGACCGGCACGCGAGCGCCGACGTTAAGACGGGGCATTACGGCGTCAAACACCTTGCCGCCGACATTTTCGTAATAGACGTCGATCCCCTCCGGCGTCGCCGCCGCCAACCGGTCGCTAAAATCGGCGGCGTGGTGATCCAAACAAACATCAAAGCCAAGCGACTCGACCGCATAGCGACACTTGTCCGTCCCACCGGCAATCCCGACCGCCCGCGCCCCTTTCAACCGGGCTATTTGCCCGACGACGGAACCGACAGCCCCCGTCGCCGCCGCGACGACCACGGTCTCGCCCGCCTTGGGTTCGCCGATCTTCAGCAGACCGTGATACGCGGTAAATCCGGTCATCCCCAGCACGCTCAGGGCCAGCGACGGACTTCGTATACGGGAATCGATGAGGCTGATATCGCTGCCGTCCGACAGCGCATAGGTCTGCCAGCCGCCCATCCCCACGACGAGGTCGCCCTCGTTGAAGGCCGGATGACGCGAGGCCGCTACCCGGCTGACGGTTGCGCCGACCATCACCGTATCCAGCGCCACCGGCGGCGCATAAGACGGCGTATCGCTCATCCGTCCACGCATATAAGGGTCGAGCGAAAGATATTGGTTTTTCAGCAATACCTGTCCGTCGGCAGGCTGTGGTATCGGCGCGTGTTCCAGCCGGAAATTGTCGAGTGCCGGCGCGCCGTCGGGACGGCGTTGCAGCACGATACGGCGATATGTCGTTGTCATGATCACTCCCTGTTTATGAGGTTAGTTTCGTTCACTGACAGAACGAATGACGGCCAGGCGGCGTTCGGACACGGTCTCAATGAGCCGAACCGAAAAGACTCGGGGCGGCCGTCGTCATGCTCGCCCCTGGGCGTCAAAACACACCGTGCGGGACGGTGCCTGTTCCTCCGCTAACGCGTGACCCCAGACTGATGGCGGTCCGGTGTTAAGCGCGCGCGCAAACGCTATGATGACAGTTTGCCCGCGCCGTGATAGCTCTCCAGCCAATGGGCATAAGGCGCGGGCAGTACCCCATCTGGGCGGTCGATTTTCAGCGCCTGCGCCAGCACATACGGATAGTGCGGATTCGCCAGCATCGCCCTGCCGATCATCACCAAATCCACCTGTTTCTCCGCCACGACGCGCTCTGCCAGCATAGGCTCATCAACCCCCCAGCCGACCGCGACGGGAACCCCGGCGCCGCGGCTCACCTGTTCGGCGAGCGGCGCCAGCAGGGCGGGCGTTCCCCACGGGATTTGCGTATCGGGAATGACGAAGTTGATGCTGACGTTCAGCAGATCC
Source organism: Lonsdalea quercina subsp. quercina (assembly GCF_000688695.1). GTDB lineage: Bacteria > Pseudomonadota > Gammaproteobacteria > Enterobacterales > Enterobacteriaceae > Lonsdalea > Lonsdalea quercina_D. The sequence goes on from NZ_JIBQ01000007.1 coordinate 106,768, forward strand.
AGCCCTCCGGCCCGCATCCGCCGTACCCCTTCAATAGACTCCGCCAGCGTGCGTTCGTCGTTTCCGTCGTATTCGATCACGCCAAAACGCGCGGTTAGCGGCAGATGTTCAGGCCAGGCATCGCGCACCGCCGCCAGCGTTTCCAGCGGGAACCGGCTACGGTTTTCCAGATTCCCGCCATACCGATCGTGACGCTGATTACTGTGGGGAGAGAAGAAACTTTGCGCCAGATAGCCGTGAGCGAAATGCAGCTCTAGCCATTCGAAACCGGCATCGCGGGCGCGACGCGCGGCGGCGGCGAAATCCCCCGTCACCCGGGCGATATCCTCGAATGTCATCTCACGGGGGACCCGCGGCAGATTCTCCCCATAGGCGACAGGCGAAGGCGCGAGCGTCTCCCAGGCGCGGGGATCGTCCTCGGGAAGATGGTCATCGCCGTCCCACGGCCGGTTGGCGCTGGCCTTGCGCCCTGCATGTGCGATCTGGATGCCGGGAACCGCGCCCGCCGCTTTGATCGACGCCGCGATGCGCGCCAGCCCTTCCGTCTGCGCCTCATTCCACAGCCCAAGACAGTGGGGCGTGATGCGACCTTCCGGCGACACCGCCGTCGCTTCGACAATCACCAGACCGGCCCCGCCCCGCGCCAGTCCCGCATAGTGAACCTGATGCCAATCGTTGGTGAACCCCTCAGTGGCGCTGTACTGGCACATCGGCGGCACCGCGATGCGGTTACGCAGGGTAACGTCCTTCAGTTTGAATGGCGTGAACAATACCGACATATCGAACCTCGCTTTCTGTGAATGGAGTCGGCGGACACACTCGCCGCACAGGGGCAGCGCTGGAGGCTGCACGACGGAAGCCGACGCGTTGGGAGGTCAACGTGTGGGCAACGCCGGACTAGCCGCAGATCAAGCATGGTTGATTTGTTGATCTTTTGCCCGATTAACTATTCATCACGCCAATCATTTATCAGGCAATCACTGTCCGGAAGACGCTTTCTGGATCATCAGAGAATCTGTCATGGCCGGGCTGGCCGCGGGATCGGGCGATGTCCGTCCTCGGTCATCGCCCGTATTCAGCAGGATGGGAAAAATGAGCAGCTTCTCTCGCCAAGAGGGACTCGGCGCCGACGATACGGTGTGACCAGAACATATCGACTCGCGCCCGTCAGGCATGTGCGCCTTAGCGATGCTGGCGGAACAGCCACTCGCGAATGGGTTCAATGGTGTAGGCGATGCGCCAGGTATTGCGATGGCCGCTCGCCCCGGCACTCGACTGGTTGGGGGGAATGACCGTACCTTTGGCAAACGACACGTAGTTAATGGGGCACTCCTCAGACTCGATAGTCTGACTGGCCTTGCGGAACTGGTCGGCCGACCACGTGCCGTCCCAGACGGCGGTCGCTATCTTCGCGCCCTCTTTTTTCAATACCTCGGTGATCGCGTTCTGTCCCGGAAAAGCCTTGTCGTCATCCTGCGACACCAGAATCCACAGTTTTTGCCGGGCAAGCGGTTTGACCAGCGCCGGGTCCCACTGCCCCGCCACGAGAAACGAAGCGGCGAAAAAGGTCGGGTATTTGATGTTCATCGCTATCGACATCATGCAGCCGCCAGACTGCCCGGTCGCGTAGCATCGGTTGCGATCAATGTTGTACTGCTCCGACAGCGACGTGATGAGATTGAGGGTGGCATCCAGCGCATCAGACGTTTTCGAGTCGTCATCCGCGATAATCTCTGCGTATTGCGGCGCCAGCACAAACGCCGGGCGTTGAGCCTGATCGGCCGGGCTGGCCCACGCAATCGCCCCCAACCCCTGATAGAGCGTGGTGCGAGTCACGTCGCTGGTGGCCCCGGCATCGTGCATGAACAAGACCAGCGGATACGTCTGTTTCGGGTCGTAGTGCTTGGGCACAAACAGGTTGTAGCGCAGTGTTTTACCTGTTTTTGCATCGGTAAACGTCAGCGACTCGAAGTCATCGACGATAAGATTTTCAGCCTTGGTCGTCGTCAGCGGCGCGGGCATTGCGGCAATACGGTCACCTTGCACGCTCTTGATGTCGCCGGTTTGATGCACATTGGCGACGGGGAGCGCATACGTCGTGTCGTATGCCGGAATATCCCCTGCTTTGCCGGGGCCGCCCTTACCGCCGGACGACGGCGGCTGTGTACCCTTTTTGGCGTCTTTGGCGTCCATTTTTTCCACCAGCGGCGCATTCGCATCATCCGGCGAGAGTGTAACGATGACGAAATGACCTTCGGCCGCTTTGTCGGCGGGGTTGGCGGAAGCACTGGCGAACACGCCGGTGACCGTTCGACCTTCCACGCTGAAATCGGCCTTGCTAAGAGACTCGCCGCTGACGGCTTCGTCATACTCCACGGCAACGGCGGTCAACCGAATGCCATCGCCAAAGACCTGCGTAATCGCGCTGGCGCCTTTGACGTTAGCGCGTACGCCCTGTTTAGCCAGCGCGGAGGCGTTGATGGCAATCATGGCTCCGGAAAGCAGACTCATCATCAGAAAATCACGACGTGTGGGCATGGTTCATCCTTTCATTGCAAAGTCGTTAGTCTCGTTGGTCATATACCGCTCCGGCGCTTTTCTCCCACCTTGCCAACCGCGTGGGGCCAGGCCGTGGGACAAACGCCGTCGACACACTATTTATCCTAGACCGTTGCCAGCCTGATTCGTTGCAATCCACTGATGTCATTACGAAATTTTTACACTCAGCGCTTTCGGGAGCCAGATGGCAGACAGCGGGAAATACAAAAAAGCCGGGAACGCCAGTGTTCGACAATGGGACAGGAACGGTTTCACCGCGGGCGCAAAGCGTGAACGTCCCGGCGCCCTCTTCTACGGCGACGTTAGCGCCAGCCCAACCCCGGCGCAACCTGCGTCAGTATCGATTCGATCACATGCGCGTTGTAGTCAACGCCCAGTTGATTGGGCACGGTTAATAGTAGCGTATCCGCTTCGGCAATCGCCTCATCCTGCGCAAGCTGCTTGATGAGCTGGTCTGGCTCAGCGGCATAGCTGCGGCCGAAAATCGCCCGCGTTTTGTCATCGAGGAACCCCACCTGATCGGTATCCTGACCCCCGCCACCAAAGTAGGCGCGATCCCGATCGTCCACCAGCGCGAAGATGCTCCGGCTTACCGACACGCGAGGTTCGCGCGGGTGTCCAGCCGCTTTCCATGCGTCGCGGTAGGCGCGGATCTGTTTAGCCTGCTGGATGTGGAACGGCTCACCGGTTTCATCGTCCTTTAGCGTGGAACTTTGCAGATTCAGGCCAAGTTTGGCCGCCCACTCCGCCGTGGCGTTTGAGCCAGCCCCCCACCACATGCGTTCACGCAGTCCTTCCGAAAAAGGCTCGAGGCGCAGCAGGCCCGGCGGATTGGGAAACATTGGCTGCGGATGCGGCTCGGCAAAGCCTTCGCCACGCAGCGCGTCGAGCAGGACCTCGGTGTGGCGACGCGCCATGTCCGAGTCAGTCTCACCCTCCGCAGGCTGGTAGCCGAAATAGCTCCAACCGTCGATCACCTGCTCGGGCGAACCCCGGCTAATGCCGAGCTGAAGGCGCCCCCCGGAGATCAAATCGGCTGCGCTGGCATTCTCGGCCATATATAGCGGATTTTCATAGCGCATGTCGATGACCCCGGTGCCGATCTCGATACGGCGGGTTTTCGCTCCCACCGCCGCCAGCAGCGGGAAAGGTGAACTAAGCTGACGCGCGAAATGATGCACCCGAAAATAGGCGCCGTCCGCCCCCAGCTCTTCCGCAGCGACGGCCAAATCAATGGATTGCAGCAGCGTATCCGCCGCTGAACGCGTTGCCGACTGTGACGAGGGCGTCCAGTGGCCAAACGACAAAAATCCTATTTTTTTCACGGAGCTTGGGTCCTTATGGTGAGGATGGCGAGCCGACGAGTCACGCGACGGTGACAATGTCTCACCGAGGCATAAATTTTAGATAAGACTACGCAGAAAGACCAAAACTGACCAGTTCCGCCGCACAACAGGCCAACCTGGCCCCGCAGGGTTCACGTCGCCTTCACTGCCGCCTCTCTCCCCCCATCCCCTGCCATTGGGGCAAAACGTGGCGCTGACTCGCCGTCCGCGCCACCCGGCATGCGCTTATTATTGTCTTTGCAGCGCGTTGCCTATCATCGTGGTGAAATTATTGACGATGGCGTCTTCCGCACAGCCAGCCTTCAACGGGCTCGCCTTCACTTCAAAGACCTGATTAGGGTATGAGGCGTCGTCCGGGATATAGCCGATACGATCGTTGACGATCGAGGTCAGGATGGTTTTGCGGAGCGGCGAACTTTGCGCGAGTCGATAGCCGATGCGGGTCATTACTTCGCCCGAGACGCCGGCAATCGCCGTGTCGTTCAGCATCACCAGACCAAGACGAAGATCCACATTATCAACCTGCGCTTGATTCATGTTCTCGGTTGTCTCCGTGCCCTGCTGCGTCGGGCAGCTGACCACCTTTTCCTCTGCACGAATGTCCACCCGGCGCGTCATCTCGCTGGGCTTCATCGCGCGGGCGACGCGCACAATCGCCTCCCCCGCCGCCCGCCCCTGCGTCGTGGCTGCATTCCAGGCGAACGCCGCGTCTTTCTCGTCGGTGTCCGACAGACCCGTGCGGAAGATCCTCGGATTCTGGTCCGCGACCGTTCCTGCCGACCACAGGGACACCACATTTCCTCCCAGCGTTTTCTCCACATAGTCGGCGGCGACCCCGGTCAGGTCCCCGGTAATCTGCTTAATGCCCAGCGTCGCCATGGAGTGAACCGCATAATTCGTCAGCAGCGCGATGGGCTGACCATCCAGCGCATCGAACTTCATCACCCACAGGCCTTTATCGGACGGCCCGGTGGGGTTGACGCCCATAATCCAGCCGTCGGCGGTATATTCATCGCGATTGACGTTGATGTTGACCGTCCCTTTCCCCACGCCGAAGCGTGCGGGTTTGGCCTGCTGGTCAGACTGACGAAGCGCCTCGACCATTTGGGTGTAGAGTGCTTCGCTCCAGGCCAAAGACGTGATTGTGCCCTCATGCGCCATCGCGCCCGGAGACACATTGCCTACCCGCGGCGCGCTGTGATCGTGCGTGGCGAAGATCAGGATGTTGGCGAACGGTATCTGCAACTCTTTTTCGATCCGCTGACGCACCGCCGTCGTGTCGCCGNCTTCCATGGCGTCGACCGAAACCAGCGCGACCTTGTTGCCGCCGCTATGAATGAGCAGCGTGCGCATATAAATGGGATCGTGTACCCCGTTAAAATCCCCGCCCATCGGGTTCATGTCTTTCAGGGTGGTGGGCGTGATATCCACTTTGGCGGCACCGACGCGCAGCAGGTCATGATCCGCCGCCATGGCAGGCGAAAGCAGGCTGCTGGCGCACAGCATCGCGCCTAGCGCGACGGCGGTCGGATGTAAAAGGGGAAGAGAAAAACGCTTAGACATATGTTGTTTCCTTTCAACAAGTTGGCATAGCCGAGAGGGGAAAGCCGGAGCCCGACAGGCTGCGCGGGACGGCACGAGTTACCGCTGCCGAGAGCGCTCATCTCACCGCAGCGCGTGATCCGCATTCCTGCCAGCGCAGGACGACGGCACATAACGCCTTTTCCATGGTACTCTTGGGTACCAAGTATTCATTCATGACGGTGCCCTGTCAACGGCATGACAATCAGGAAGCCTTACGATGAAAAAGAGGACACTCACCTCGCCTGATGGCGCAGCGGATGCGACGTCCAAACGGCGCACCCACATTATCGATGCCGCCGACAGCCTGTTTCGTCAGCATGGCTTCACGCGCACGACCACCAGCATGATTGCTGCGCAGGCGGCCGTGTCGAAGCGCGATCTGTACGCGCTCTTCCAGAACAAAAACGAAATTTATTATTCAGTCGTCGAAAAAAATCAGCGCCTGTTTCTGGATCTTCCGCGCCCGGAAGCAGAGGACCTGCCTATGTTGGCGTCGCTGATAAAAATTTTTCGTCTGGATATGGACGATGCGGCGGGGCGACGTCGGCTGGAGTTCATCCGCGTTTTTATGAAGGCCGCCGTAGAGGCGCCGGAGGCATCATCCGCCCCCCTTTATGCCAGCGGACGATTCCATCCCCGCGAGGCGCTCATGGCCTGGCTGCTGACGCAGGCCCGACGCGGCAAGTTGCCGCTACAGGACGAAGAGGATGTAAAAGTCTATTCCGGCATGCTGATGAACATCGTCTTCGGCGCTCTGCTCCCCGTGCGACACGACGGCGAGGAGATGGGCGAGCGCACCGCGCATGTCATTAAAGCGCTGACCATTTTCCTCAAAGGCGTAGGCTGCGACATAAGCTAATCTGTTTTTTATCTATAAAAAACATACACCTGACTAATAAGGTTATCCGGAATTCATCTATAAGACCCGGCGGTGCGATTGCTAGGATGAAGGCCACGGCGCCGTTGCGCCTTCGCCTTCAAGGAGAAATGCTCATGTCCACCATCGAAGTGACCGCCACTCGGCCCGAAGTCCGGGTTAATTCTGCCGAACCGTTTACGCCGCTCCCCCGCCCGACGTCGCCTGCGCATATCATCGCCAGCGACGAAGAGGCCATCGCCGTCGCCGAACGGCTGGCCGCGCAGTTTGCGCCGGGAGCCGCGCGCCGCGATCGTGAAGGCATTTTGCCGATTGACGAGCTGGAGGCGTTTTCGCAAAGCGGGCTATGGGGCATCACCGTACCGCGCGCCTACGGCGGGGCTGGCGTTTCCTACGCCACGGTGGCGCAGGTGATCGCGATTATCTCCGCGGCGGATTCGGCCCTGGGACAGATCCCGCAGAACCATCTGGCGGGCGTGGCGCATCTGCTGACCGACGGCACTGAGAGTCAGAAAAAAACGCTGCTGGCCGGGATTCTCCAGGGCATACGCTGGGGCAACGCCTTCTCGGAAAAGGGCGGCGCCACCGTGTCCGACTTCAAAACCACGCTGCGCCGCGAGGGCAAAGAGGTCGTCGTCACCGGAGAGAAGTTCTACGCCACCGGCGCGCTGCTGGCGCATGTCGTGCATACGGTCGCCCTCGACGAGGAAGGGCTGCCGCATCTGGTCGTGTTCGATCGCGACGCGCCGGGACTGACGGTTGTCAACAACTGGTCGAGCTTCGGCCAGCGCACCACCGCCTCCGGCACCGTCATCCTGGACCATGTTCGGGCCCCCGTAGAACGCGTGATTCCCGCCTGGCGCGCCTTCGATCGACCGACCCCTTCCGGGCCGATATCGCAGATCATTCAGTCCGCCGTGGATGTCGGGATCGCTCGCGGCACGATCGCCGATACGATCTCGTTCGTACGGGAAAAAACGCGCCCTTGGATCGACAGCGATAAAGAGACTGCCTCGGAAGATGTTTTCACCATCGCCGCCGTAGGCGATTTGTCTATTCGCCTGCACGCCGCCGAAGCGCTGCTGGCGCGCGCCGGGCGCCTGATTGACGTTGCCGTAGCGACGCCAAATGAAGAAACGGTCGCCGCCGCCGCTATCGCCACCGCCGAGTCGAAAGTGCTTTCCACCGAGATTGCCCTCCTGGCCGGGAACAAACTGTTCGAACTGGCCGGAACACGCTCCACGCTGGCCGAATACAATCTCGACCGCCACTGGCGCAACGCCCGGACGCACACGCTGCACGACCCGGTGCGCTGGAAGTATTTCCACGTCGGCAACTACTATCTGAATCGGGTGAATCCTCCGCGTCACGCCTGGAACTGACCGCGCAAGCCGCAACGAAGGAACGAGTGAAGAGAGGCTGTAGACGAAAGCGTTGAGCAGGAAAGTGGAGCGATGAAACCGTCTCGCCACCGATGTCGCACGCCGCCCAGACTTTGTCTGGGCTGATTCACGACTCAAACGTCGTCGTCATGATGAGCGGATGAGAATTTAACCAATTGAAAATAGAGATGAAATGTCGGATTCACGCCGTTCGATAATCTGTCCGCCGCTCACCACGCGGCACAAAAACGCGGGGTTCAATAGGACGAGATCAACTCCATCACCCCGTTGATGATGAACTGTACCCCCATGCAGACCAGCAGAAAGCCCATCAGCCGCGAAACGGCGTCGATACCGCTTTTACCAATCAAACGCATGATGAAACCAGCGCTTTTCAGGCACACCAGCAGGATAAGCGCCACCGCAATAAACGTCATCACCGGACTCACGACCAGCACCCAAGGCTCGAACCCGAGCGAGTTGGCTTTCAGCGTCGATACCGAGCTGATAATCATCGCTATCGTCCCCGGTCCTGCGCTTCCGGGCATCGCCAGCGGTACAAACGCGATATTCTCCGAATCCTTTTTGGTCACGTCCGGCACTTTTTGATCCGCCGATGCCGTCTCGATATGCGACTTCTGGGGAAACAGCATGCGAAAACCAATAAAGGCGACAATCAGTCCGCCGGCGATACGTAACCCCGGTATCGAAATGCCGAAGGTATTCATGACCAGCTGACCCGCATAAAAAGCCACCATCATGATCAAAAAGACGTAAAACGCCGCCATGGTGGACTGCTGACTGATGTCCTTGCGGGTCATATTGCCTGACAGGCTCAACAGCAACGCCACCGACGTCAACGGGTTGACCAGCGGCAACAGCAGCACCAGCCCTAACCCCACGGCTTCAAACAATTCAGATATTCCGGTCATACGGCTTCCTTATGATTCCAGCGGTGCAATGAATCTCAGCCTAGCATAGGAAAAATGGCAGGGAACAGGGCGTTATCGTCAGAATGGTCGCCTGCCCGTCGCGTCTAATACCCTCTCCTGTCTTGATGGCGGAGGCCCCCCGTCCCGGTCGGAGCAGCCCCGCTCACGGCCAGCATACCGCTGTTTCGCGACGGGGCCGGTCTTCCGTCACCGCTTTTCGACGGGGGTTTTTCGTCCATCACCGGGGCGACTCATCGTCCATAACGCACGGCAACGCTGCTACAATGGGGTCGGCGGGCTCGCCCCGCGATTCACTTATTAACACAGGGAGAATGGTGTATGCCTGAATTACCCCCCGTGGTCGACCATGTGATCATCAACGTCGCCGACCAATTAGATGAAGCCAGCACGCTGTTCCGTCGTCTCGGTTTCCAACTCAGCGAGCGCGGCCATCACACCATGGGCTCCAGCAACCATCTGGCGATCTTCGGCGAGACCTATCTTGAACTACTGGGCTATGAGCCCGACACCGGCAAAGATTTTTGCCAGTCCCCCCTCGGCCTTAGCGGACTGGTCTGGAAAACCTCAGACGCGGACGCGGTCTATCAGCACCTGCAAGAGCAGCAGCTCGCCGGGGAGACGCCCGCGTCCTTTTCCCGACCGGTTACGCTGCCGGACGGTAGTTCGCTGGAGGCGCGCTTTCGCATCGCCCGGCTACGCGCCGACGCCATTGCGAACGGCGTCAGCTTCTTCTGCCAGCACCTGACGCCGGAAGCCGTGTGGCAGCCCGAGTGGCGTAGACATCGTAACGGCGTCGTCGACATCGCAGAGTTCGTCATCGTCGCCGAGCGTCCAGAGGACGCCGCCGCGGTCTACCGGCGACTGTTTAACTCCGCGGTATTCACCCCCGCCGCCGACGGTGAATTACGCTTACAGGCAGGAGAGACGCTGGTGCGCTTTATCAGTGCCGAGTCCGCCCGCGCCGAATTCGGCGCGCTGCCGAGCGATGACAACGGTAAACCCCGCATGGCGGCGCTGACCTTCAAGACCCGTTCGCTTGACCAGACGCGTCAGAGCCTGCTGGCGGGCAATCTGCCGTTTGTTGAGAAAGAAAACGACATTCTGGTGCCGACAGAAGCCGGATTTAACCTCGCGCTGCGGTTTCGCCCCTGAGAAGAATGAAAATCCGGGACCAGTGACGGAACGCTCACGTCCGACGGCGGTCGGATAAATAAGGAGATAGAGCGTGACGTCAGGATTACCGGTGTTAACGGTATCCAGAGCCTCGCCTGACGCCGTTTGCCGCGCTATTTCCAACGAAATTTTGTTTTTCGTCGTCCTCGTTGCACGTCCCTATCGGGCGTGTCGAGCGGTTTTGCGGGGGACGGCGACATTCAAGCAACGATTGATAGCCGCCGCCGTGAGCGGCCATACAATGGACCAATGATGAAAAAAACGTTTCTTCGCGCCTCCCTGACGATGAGCATTATGCTGCTTTGCGGGCTGGCTCAGGCCGCGTCATTCACCGCCGGCGCGGGCCGGGCGGACATTGCCATCCCAGACGACATCTACCCTATCGACGGTTTCGTCGGGCAGCACGATCCGCTGGCAACACGCGTCATTCTGCTGGACGACGGGACGNCCCGCCTGGGCATTGTCGTTGTGGATCAGACTTCGCTGTCCGACGCATCAATCGCCAACATGAAGGCCGCTCTCCAGCAGGTGGCGCAGGTCGCCCCGGCGCGGACGATTGTCAGCGCCAGCCACGGTTTTTCCGCGCCGCACGTTTTGCCGCATGAACATACCTCGCCGGACGTTCAGGCTCAGTCCACGCGGATGCAGCAGGCAATGGTGAATGCGGTGCGATCGGCCGCACTGTCGGCGGTCAACTCCATGACCGTCGCCCGGGTGGGCTACGGGGAAGGCGTCAGCCGGGTGAACGTTAATCGCGATGTCCCGACGCCGTTCGGCTGGTGGCTCGGCGCCAACGAAGAAGGGAATAGCGACCCGGCGCTGTCCGTGTTGCGAATCGATACCGCTCAGGGTGCGCCGCTGGCCGTTATGATCAATTACGCCGTCCAGTCTTCGGTGATGGATGGCTCCACGCTCAAAGCGGGCGGCAAACTGATCACGTCGGATCTGGCGGGCGTCGCCACACGCTACGTGGAACAGCATGGCGGCGCGCCGGTAGCGGCATTTTTGGTGGGCGCGGCGGGCGATCAGGCACCCCGTCGTCAGGCTAACCGGCATGTCGTCAACCACGACGGCAGCGTCACACGCGTCGATAGCCATGAAGAGGGCTTTACGCTGCTCGATCAACTCGGTACGGAGTTAGGTCGCGCGGCCGCTGAAGTCTCCGGCGGCATTCGCGCCACCACCCCCCCTACGCTGGCGCTGGAAAGAAAAAGCGTCACGGTGACGTCGCAAACGAACTCGCCCGGGAATGCGCCCAAAGGTCCGGTGACCACCTATACTTATACGCCGGGCCGCCCCGTCGCACTGCCGGTAGTGTTGATCCGGATCGGCGACATCGCGCTGGTCGGCGTGCAGCCGGAGCTGGCGGCGCAGATCGGCGAACGTATCAAGGCTGAGTCGCCGTTTGCGCATACGCTGGTGCTGACGATGGTCGACGGCGCGGCAAAATATCTGCCGGATGACGCCAGCTACAACCGGTTCACCTACGAGGCGCGCAGTTCCGGCTTCGCGCAAGGTTCGGCAGATAAGCTGGTTGACGCCGTTCACGGCTGGTTGAACGATTTACATCGCGCCGCGCCGCATCCATAACCTCACAGCATGAGGCATTTTTCCTATATTGCGAGGTGCGACACAGATACGACAGAGCCTTTGACGGCGGGAAAACAACGGGAAAGTCATACCGCGGGACGGCATCGCCGCCCTTCCGTTGTGTTATCGTTCTCGCCGTCCCTTCGGCCTTCCACAGGCTATTTCTCACTACAAGTCCGCGTTACCGACTTCCGCCCGTTTCGGCGGTCATTACGCCCTACGGTCATTACCCAATGAAACAGGAGAATGAACATGAAAGTGCTCGGTTATGCCGCTAAGTCCGCCCAAGCCCCTCTGGCGCCGCTGGAGTTCACCCGCCGCGAACCGCGACCTGACGATGTCGTCATTGAAGTATTGTACTGCGGCGTCTGTCATTCCGACCTGCATCAGGCACGCAACGACTGGGGAATCAGCTTTTATCCGCTGGTGCCCGGCCATGAAGTCGTCGGTCGCGTCACCGAGGTCGGCAGCGAGGTCACCCAGTTCAAACCGGGCGATCTCGCGGGCATCGGCTGCATGGTGGACTCGTGTCGCGAATGCCAGCCTTGTCAGCAGGGTCTGGAGCAGTACTGTGAAGAGGGAAATATTCAGACCTACAACGGCTACGATCGCCACGATCACCAGCCGACCTACGGCGGCTATTCGCAAAAAATCGTCGCGTCGCAGGACTTTGTGCTGCGGATCCCGGACAGTATCGATCTGAAAGCCGTCGCTCCGCTGCTGTGCGCAGGCATCACCACTTGGTCGCCGCTGCGCAAGTGGAACGTGACCAAAGGCAGTAAAGTCGCCGTCGTAGGGCTCGGTGGTCTGGGTCATATGGCGCTGAAGTTGGCGCATGCGATGGGCGCGGACGTCACGCTGTTTACTCGCAGCAAGAGCAAAGAAGCCGACGCTCGTCGTCTGGGCGCGCATCACATTGTGCTCTCATCCGATCCGGCGCAGATGGAAGCGGTGAGCAACCACTTCGATCTGATTATTGATACGGTGCCTTACGAGCACGACGTGAATCCGTATATGACCACTTTGGCATTGGACGGTACGCTGGTGTTTGTCGGCCTGCTCGGCAACGTTGAACCGGCGCTAAGCACGATGCCGATGGTGTTAGGCCGCCGCTCCATCGCCGGCTCCTGCATCGGCGGAATTGCGGAAACACAGGAAATGCTCGATTTCTGCGGCAAGCACGGCATCGTCTCTGACGTCGAGGTGATCGATATCCAGCAGATCAACGAAGCCTATGAACGGCTGCTCAAAAGCGACGTGAAATATCGCTTCGTCATCGATATGGCATCGCTGAAGGCATAACAATCAAACGTTAACCTCCGGCGTATCCGGCGGCCCGCATCGTGATGAGATTCATGGCGATGCGGGCCGCTTTTATTTCCGGCAAAAAAAGGCGCCGGGAAGAAGTCCACGGCGCCATCGTGACAGCGATAACGGTCGTCAGCGTCAGGGGTAGTTCACCCAGTCGCCGCCGTTGAGTCGTATCCAGGTTTTCCCCTGATAACGCATCACCACCGCCCCGTCGTTCTCTGACACCACCGGCGTCGTCGGCAGGTTGTCGGTCAGAACCGACATATTGACGTTGGCCGCGTTAAACACCTGGCCATCTACCACGCGGGAAATCAGTTCGGACAGGGCCAGCATGCTGGTCGGCGCATCGACGCGCAGCGGCTGCTCCTGATGCGGCGCTTTCATACCGGCGAACAGAATGCCTACCGGCACATGCGTGATACTGGGGCTTGGGATATCCCTCAGACCGGACATCTGCATCTTGTCGCCAGCCAGCGCCGCGCCGTGTTCCGGCACGACGATCACCATCACGCGCCGTCCCGACTCATCAAGCTGGCGCATAAAGGTTTCCAACTGATCGAACATCTGCTGCGCCCGCGGCTGGTAGGGTGCGGAGCGCGTCGTCCCTGGCTCACGCGTACCATCATGCAGCGGGATCAGGTTGAAGAAGGTCGCGCTGCGCGTCTCTTTGCTCTGCTGACGTTCGTCCATCCAGCGCTGCATCAGCTGCGCGTCGTTAAACACCGGGGTCCCGTCAAACGAGGTATAAGCTGGCGCGATCCCCGCCTGAGACAGCAGCGGCGCGCCGATCCCCCCCTGCTCACGCAGCGACGTCAGATAGCCGCCGAAAATACCGGGGTGATCCAGCACCAGTTGCTGACGGAAACCGAGTTTTTCCAGATTTTCGAACAGATAGCAGTGATTCGTCGTTGGCTTGTAGATCTCGCTATGCGGCGTCTGACCACAGCTGGCGCGTAGCAGGCGGATGCCCGCAGGGCCGCTGTAACCCGTCGCCGAGTTGTAATTGCCAAGCAGGATATCAAACCGTTTCCACAGCGGATGATGACGGAGCTGCACCGTGTCCAGGTCAGACCACGACAGCGAGCAGATATTGATGATCAGGACGTCAAACGGCTGCGAATCCGCCGGGAGCGTTTCAGGAAAGTGCGTGACGCGCTGCTTTTCCTGTTCGTAAAAACGCGACAGAAAGGCCGTTAGATTGGCGCTTGTCGGCGGCGCGCGCTCGTCGAGTCCGTCCGGCGNCCCATTGGGCGCGCTGGGCTGCGGCGCAGTGGTGTTGATGGCAACCTGAGGCGTGGCGGCCGTCGTCGGCAGCAGTGAAAACGCCGGACCGGCGATATTGATGATATTGATCCAGCACAGCATGGCCGTCACCAGGACGGTAACGCGCACCCACTGGGCGATAAACAGGTACAGAACCCACATCACAAACGCACAGGCCACCATCCGGCCATTGATGAATCGATCCGCCAGATCGAGCAGATAATCACCCGAAAACTGGGTGAGCTGCGCCCCCTGGCTGAGAATAGTTTGAATCCCCGGCAGCCAGGTGTCGTGGTAAAGCAACGCGATCCCGACGGGGATCGAGACCCACTGACGCAGGCGGTGCAGCCGCTGAGACGGCAGCGGAAAAACCAACCAGCAAAGAAAGACCAGGTTATCCAGCGCGTGAAAGTTGAGATAGCCGAACCACAGCAGTACGAATTTCAGCAAGAAATAGAAATTCCAGCCGCCCAAACCTCGCCAGCAGCTCCAGGAGGACGCCCCGTTGGGCGCCGCTTGTTTTACTTCAGTCATGATTATTTCACATCCGATTGTGAAGATTTTCGCCGCCAGGTTCCCACATATTTCATCGTGCGCGACGGCGTCAGACGATAAATAAAGCCCCGCCAACGTGCGGACAGCCAGCGAGGAAAAAACGTTCTCAATACTAAAATTGTCAGCAGGAAGAGAATGCCTGCCTGCATGATTCCCATCAGGTTCATTTGGCCTCTCCTTTGCTCTGCGCCAGCGCGATGCGCTGCGGCACCCGTCGTGGCGCAGGCGGTGCCGACGTCGTTTTCATCGCGCTCGCGGCCGCGGCAGTCGCCGGCGTATGCGTACGCGGAGCCCTCGCGCCCATCAGACGAATTTCCGACAGAATCGGCAAATCTTCACACCAGACCTGACGGTCGGAGAACATCTCGTCGTACGGTAGCGGGAAGATGGACGCCAGCGCCGTTTTAAGATCGTGCAGATTGCAGGAAAACAGGAAGATATACAGGCAGTTATCCATCACCGTGAACACATCGCCGTTACGCCGGGTTTTGCACAGCGTCAAAGCCTGCTCCGCCCGCAGCTGGCTCACCGGCGTCAACGCCACCAGCACGCCCTTGCTGTTTTCCGGAAGCAGCGGGTCGTTCATCAGCAGCGTCACCGTATGGCAAAACGTCTCCAGAGGCATGAACCCTTTCTGGCGTAGCGGCTGCTGTAGCTTCCGCAGTACGCTGAAATCTTTCGGCACATAGCGCTGATAACGTTGCCCTTGCAACCCTTCAAGCATCATCAGAAAGCGCGACAACGAGGTGCCGAACGGCACAATAATATTGACCCCGCAGGCCAGTAGCAGGCGCTCATCATTCTGACGCTGACCGACTTCCATCTCGCGCACGACAATTTTCAGCCCGGTGCCGCGAAGGCTGCGCAGTCGGTGGATATGGCGAGCCAATCCGCCGGTCTGATCGTTGTGGCTAAGGCAGAAAATCACCGTGGCGGAATCAGCCCCTTCGGCCTGCGCATAAACCCGCTCGTTGCCGTCATGTAATTGCCACTGGTTCGATAAGGGGGGCGCCCCTTCCAATACGCTGCGTTCGGCAATAAAAATATGTTCGTCATTTAAGGTTAATGGCGTGTTTTTCTCGTCTTGTTTCATCAAAGAAAAACGATTTTGCTCAAAATTCAACGCTAACTGTCTGTCTGCCAACAATCGCGTAGCGTTATACCACCAATGTATTCTGTATTTCCAATTATCTTTCTGATATTCGAGACAGGAAAAACCGTTTAAATAACAAAATAGGCCATGCAGATGATCACCGAGGGAGATTATTTTTCTTCCGTAAGTAATAATTAGCAATGAAATCTTTTTCTTTTTTAATGCGGTTTTTATTCTTTTTAACCACTCAGACAATTCTGAAGAAGTTAATTTGTCCCAATCACTAACCTCGGTATAAAACAAAACCAATTGAGGATTAGATGAAGATGAAAATAGACGTAGAAAATCTTTATCCAACTTCAATAATGCTCTGTTGGTTTGCGGTAATGAATACATCGGAATACGATCCGGCCCTGAAGTCAGCGGCGGAGTCAGCAGCTCCTGCGGCGCGGTGGCTGAGCTGAGCAGCGTCACCGCTGCCTGGGCGCCCATGACCTGCCGCGCCAGTGCAATAGCGTCTTCCTGCCGTTGAACCGTAACCCAATAACAACCTGCCGGCTGCATGACCATTAATTCATCCGGCACCTGTTCTATTCCTAACATAGAGAAATATTTCATAGATTATTTTTTATAATAAGGAGATTGAAACGACGTTATCACTTGTCGTTAATTTTAAAATAATTGTAAGATACACAACAACCATTACATCTTTATCCCATTAATTATGGCCCTCGACCACCTTTTAGATCACAATACAGATTAATCCGATAATTGTAATAAAGCCAAAAGCTTTATTCTTAATCACATATAAAACGATAACCATCAGTGGACGATGAAAAGAGAAAACGCTGTTTATAAAAACGCGGGTTGCTTACAGCCGCAAAATGACATTGCCATATTGAATAAAGTTTTTTCATTAGCGCCTATTCGGTATGTCGATATTGCCAGAGAAAATCGTCTGGCCAGAGTTATTGCACGCTGGTCTCTACTGCATGAATTTAATTCCAAGCAGCGAGAGATTTGTGACTCATGCCAATAATTGCTTTCCAGGGAATACGCGGCGGCACCGGAACCACCGCACTCACATCCGCGCTGGCCTGGGCTCTTAACCAGAGCGGGGAATCGGTCATGGCGTTGGACTTTTCTCCCGCCAATCAGCTTGGCACCCATTTCAACACGCCGGTGTCCTACTGCGACGGCTGGATGCGCGCAACGCTGGACGACGGTGACTGGCGGGAAAACGCCCTGCGCTATCTCGCCGGCCTCGACTTCATGCCGTTCGGCCGCTTGGACGCCGAGGAGCAGATGCGCTATCAGACGTCGTCGGATTTCCTTCAGCCCTGGATCGACGATCGCCTGAACGCCCTGCGTCAGGACTACCGTTGGATCCTGCTGGATGTGCCAGCGCATCCGCTTCCGTTAACGCAGCCACTGCTGCACGCGGCAGACCGGATGATTCGCGTGATCACGCCGGACGCCAACTGCCATCTGCGGCTGTATCACGACCTCGTCGACGCCAACCACCTGTATCTTATCAACCAATTCAACGTCAACCGCGCCGTACAGCGGGATCTGCACCAGCTGTGGAGCAGCACGCTGCAATCGCTGCTCCCGGTCATCGTCCATCAGGATGAAGCCCTTTCCGAAGCGATGATGATGAAGCAGCCTGTGGGAGAGTATCGCCCATCCAGTCTGGCGGCGGAGGAGGTGGCGACGCTGGCCGCCTGGCTACTCCTGAACGTGACGGAGCAAAAGGCATGAATGTATTACGCTGGCTGCTCTGCCCGCCGATTCATCAGGCGCTGCAGCGCCGCTACCGCAGCTATCGTCACCAGGGCGTGTCCGGCCCGACGGCGTGTTTGCACTGTCTATGGGTCGTGCTGGCATGGACCTTCTGTCGTCTGGAAACGCCCGTCTGGCAGCGCATTATCGCCGAACAGCGTCAGCTGTTTCCGCATATCGCCTCGCAGCGGCCGCGACCGTTGGACGCGCTGCGTTACCTGCTGCAACTGGCCTGGCTGCTGCTGTTTTTCCCTAGTGACGCGCAGCGTTCGTCGTTCAGTTGGCTGCTGAACGGTCGTCGGCGTCTTTACCGTTGGCTTGACGGCCTGCCGGAGCGCGCTTCCCAGCGCCGGCTCCCCGCGCGGGCCGAGCGCCGGGTCAGTCGGCTGCCGCGCTGGCTGCGACGGCTCACCCTCATCGGCTGCGCGATCCTCGTCGGGCTGCTGGGACTGCTATGCATCTCGCAGCCGTTCGATATCACCACCCAGTTTATTTTCGTCCTGTTGCTGTGGGGCATGGCGATGGTCGTGCGTCGGCTGCCCGGCCGTTTGCCGACCATCATGCTGATCATGCTGTCGCTGACTGTCTCCTGCCGTTATCTCTGGTGGCGCTATAGCTCGACGCTTAACTGGGACGACCCGGTCAGTCTGGTCTTCGGACTCCTGCTGGTCGTCGCGGAAACCTACGCCTGGGGCGTACTGGTTCTGGGCTATTTTCAGACGCTGTGGCCGCTGCACCGCCAGCCGGTCGCCCTGCCCGACGACCCCAAGGTCTGGCCGACGGTCGATCTGCTGATCCCCACCTACAACGAACCGCTCAGCGTCGTTAAACCCACGCTCTATGCCGCGCTGGGCATCGACTGGCCGCAGGACAAGTTGACCATCTACGTACTGGATGACGGCGACCGCGCGGAGTTTCGCGAGTTCGCCGACAGCATCGGCGTTCGCTATATCGCGCGCTCCACCCACGAACACGCCAAAGCAGGCAACATCAACCACGCTCTGCGCACCGCCTGCAGCAGCGAATACGTCACCATTTTCGACTGCGATCATGTGCCGGCGCGTTCCTTCCTGCAGATGACGATGGGCTGGTTCCTGAAAGACCCGAAGATGGCGATGTTGCAAACGCCGCATCACTTCTTCTCGCCGGACCCGTTCGAACGCAACCTGGGCCGTTTTCGCCGTACGCCGAACGAAGGCACCCTGTTCTACGGACTGGTTCAGGACGGCAACGACGTCTGGGACGCCACGTTCTTCTGCGGCTCCTGCGCCATCATCCGTCGCAGTGCGCTGGATGAGATCGGCGGCATCGCCGTCGAAACCGTCACGGAAGATGCGCACACCTCGCTGCGTCTGCACCGGCTTGGCTACTCGTCGGCCTATATCCGCATCCCGCAGGCGGCCGGGCTGGCGACGGAGAGCCTGTCCGCGCATATCGGCCAGCGCATCCGCTGGGCGCGCGGCATGGTACAGATTTTTCGTCTGGACAACCCGCTGATGGGGAAAGGGCTGACCTTCATGCAGCGGCTGTGCTACGCCAACGCCATGCTGCACTTTCTCTCCGGCATCCCGCGGCTGATCTTCCTGCTGGCTCCGTTGGCTTTCCTGCTGTGCCACGCCTACATCATCTTTGCGCCGGCGTTGGCCATCGCCATTTACGTGCTGCCGCATATGCTGCACACCAGTCTGACCAACTCCCGCATTCAGGGACGCTATCGTCACTCGTTCTGGAGCGAGGTGTATGAAACCGTGCTGGCCTGGTATATCGCCCGGCCCACCACCGTCGCGCTGTTCAACCCCAACAAGGGCACGTTCAACGTCACCGCTAAAGGCGGTTTGGTGACCCAGAAACACCTCGACTGGGTGATCACGCGCCCCTACGTCATGCTGGTGTTGCTGAATCTGGCGGGGCTGGTCATGGCGTTCTGGCGGCTGTACTACGGTCCGCAGAACGAGGTGCTGACCGTGGTCGTCAGCCTGATCTGGGTGCTGTACAACATGGTGATCCTCGGCGGCGCCGTTTCCGTCGCGGTCGAAGCCCGGCAGCTGCGCGAGTCGCACCGTGTGGACATCGATATGCCCGCCGCGCTGGCGCGGGAAAACGGTCATATGCTGCCCTGCACGCTGCGCGACTACTCGGACGGCGGCGTTGGCGTGGAGCTGCGGGACGAACTGGCGCTGCGCGCGAAAGAGAAGGTGTTTTTGATACTGCAACGAGACGGTCAGGAGTTCTACTTCCCCTGCTACGTCCAACGCGTTCTGGGACGCGCCGCCGGGATTCGGCTGCACAATCTGACGACCGAACAGCAGGTCGACTTTATCCAATGCACGTTTGCCCGCGCCGACACCTGGGCGCTGTGGCAGGACAGCTTCCCTCAGGACAAACCCCTGCATAGCCTCGCGGATATCGCCGTACTGGGTTTCAAAGGTTACTTACGTCTGGCTGAGTACGGACCGCCCCGATTACGGCGGCTGTTCATGATGCTCACGACGTTCGTCGCCTGGATGGCTTCATTTTTTCCCCAACAGGTCAGGATCAACTCTGCCGGCGCGTCCGGCCAGAAGGCATGACCTCACTGATGATGACACAATGACAAGAAGATTACGTTGGTTCACTTTTATACTATTTGGACTCTCTCCAATGACTCATGCGGACGTGCTCTCCGAGCATGCCGCCCCGGCGGATACGGTTGCCGCCATCGATAATGCCGCGCCGCAGAGCGTGTCCGAGCAGACGGAGACGACGGCGCCGCTACGCGACAGCCTGCTGCCGTTCAGTCGTCTGGCGCCTCCGCCGGGCAGCTTCCAACTGCAAGGGATGCGCCCGGACGGTCAGATAGAGTTCGGCGTGCGCAGCGATGAGCTGGTCACCCGGGCCGTACTGCAACTGAGCTATCGCCCGTCGCCCGCGCTGCTGCCCTCGCAGTCGCATCTACAGGTGTTTCTTAACGACGCGCTGGTGGGCATCGTCCCCATCACGGCCGAACAGTTGGGCAAAAATAACCAGACCCAGCTGGAACTGGACCCGCGTTTTATCACCGACTTCAACCGCGTCCGTCTGTCGCTGGTCGGCCACTACACCAACCAGTGCGAAAACACCACCAACACGGCTATCTGGATGGCGGTGGGTCAGGACAGCGCGATGAAACTGACGTTGCAGAAGCTGCCGCTCAAGAACGACCTGTCCCACTTCCCGGAGCCGTTCTTCGACAGCCGCGACACTCAGCCGCTTCAGCTGCCGGTGGTCTTCTCCGCCCGCCCTTCGACGACCGAACAGCGCGCCGCGGCCATATTGGCGTCCTGGTTCGGCGTCAAAGCCGACTGGCGCGGACAGCGTTTCCCGGTGCTGTATAACCAGCTGCCGTCGCATCAGCACGCCGTTGTATTCGCCACCAACGCGCATCGTCCGGACTTCCTCAAAGATTATCCGCTGGTCGACAAACCCACCGTGGAGATCCTCAGCCAACCGGACGATCCGTACAACAAAATGCTGCTGGTACTGGGCCGGGACGACAGCGATCTGATCACCGCCGTTCAGGGGATCGCTCAGGGCGATGTCCTGCTGCGCGGCCAGTCCGCCACCATCGACAACGTCCGTCAGTTAGCGCCGCGTCTTCCTTACGACGCGCCGAACTGGGCGCATACCGATCGCCCGACCCGTTTCTCCGAGCTGCAGCAATATGACGCGCAGTTCCAGTCGGACGGGTTGCAGCCTTCACCGATCTCCCTGCTGCTGAGACTGCCGCCGGATCTGTATCTGGTGCGCGAGCGCAGCATCGACATGAACGTGATGTACCGCTACACCTCGCCGCGTCAGAACGATGGCTCTCGCCTGGCCGTGAACCTGAACAATCAGTTTGTGCAGGACGTGCCGTTGACGACGAAAAACAGCAGCGGACAGTGGCTGCTGCACGTCCCGCTGATTCAGGGACAGCAGGACACCAATACGGCGGTGACGCTGCCTGCGCTGCGCCTCGGGGCGGCGAACCAGCTGCGTTTTGACTTCGACTACGCCGCCCACCAGATCGGTGGTATTCAGGAAGAGCGCTGCGAAACCGTGATGCCGGTCGCCAACCACGTTGTGATCGACGGCGACTCGACCGTCGACTTCTCCGGCTATCGTCACTATCTGGAAATGCCGTCGCTGCGCGCCTTCGCTAACGCGGGCTTCCCGTTCAGCCGCCATGCGGACCTGTCGCAGACGCTGCTGCTAGTGAACGCGCACCCGCAGCCGGCCCAAATCAGCACGCTGCTTAACGTAATGGGCAATATCGGCGCACAGACCGGCTTCCCGGCCCTCAACGTTCGCATCGCAGACGACTGGGAGCAGGCTGAAAACCAGGACGTGGATCTGCTGATGATCGGCGGTCTGCCGGATAATCTGCGCGAAGGTCACGACGTCAATCTGCTGGTAGACACCACCAAAAGCTGGGTGAAAAAGCCGCTGCGTCAAATGGCGCTGGATACGTCGGTCGCCGCCTCCGAGCGTAAGGCGGAAAGCCAGACCACGATCCTGTCCGAGGGTCCGATGGCCGCTATCGTCAGTTTCCAGTCCCCTTACCACGATCAGCGCAGCGTCGTCGCGCTGCTGGCCGATACCCCGCGCGCCTACGCGCTGCTGAATGACGCGCTGAACGATACCGGCAAACGCGCCGCCATCTTCGGCGCCGTCTCCATTATTCGCGAGTCCGGCGTCAATAGCCTTCGCGTGGGCGATACTTGGTTCGTGGGCTACCTGCCGTGGTGGGAAAGCATCTGGAGCGCGATGGCGTCTCATCCCGTCTGGCTGGCCTCCCTCGCCGTCTTCATGGTCATCCTGTTGGCCCTCATGACCTGGCGACTGATGCGCCGTATCAGCCAGCGCCGCCTCGACGACGAGGACGCGTCGCTGTGAAACGGCTGACCGTTTACTGCTGTGGTTTGCTGGCGCTGCTGTTCAGCAGCGTCACAACCGCGGAGTGCCGCTGGCCGCAGTGGGAGCAGTTCCGGCAGGCCTATATCAGCGCCGACGGTCAGGTCATCGATCCCCACGAGGGCGACCCCATCACCACCTCCGAAGGACAAAGCTACGCGCTGTTTTTCGCCCTGGCGGCGAATGACCGCGACAGCTTCGACCGTATACTGACCTGGACGGAAACCCATCTGGCGAACGGCGATCTGACGCTGCATCTACCCGGCTGGCTGTGGGGACGCGATGCCGCGACCGGTCGCGAGACGCTGCTGGACGATAACTCCGCCGCCGACGCCGACCTGTGGATCGCCTATTCGCTGTTACAGGCCGGAAAGCTGTGGCAAAGCCGCACTTATCAGGTCATGGGCACCCTGCTGCTCCAGCGCATCGCCCGGGAAGAAACGGCCGAGATCCCCGATCTCGGCCCGGTGCTGCTGCCGGGCAAACATGGCTTTGCGTCCCAGACAAGCTGGACGGTGAATCCAAGCTATCTGCCGCCGCCGTTGCTGGTCAGCTTCGCCGAGCAATCCAGCCTTTGGTCTCGCCTGCATCGCACGACAATCAAGCTGTTGATCGATACCGCGCCGCGCGGATTCTCGCCGGATTGGATCGTCTGGACATCGGGAGCGGGCTGGCATTTCGATGAGACCAAAGGCCCGATCGGCAGCTACAACGCCATTCGGGTCTATCTTTGGGCCGGAATGCTGGAGGATGGCGACCCGGACAAGACGCCGCTGTTGCAGGCGTTTATGCCGATGGCCCGCTATGTGGAAGCCCACGGCGCGCCGCCGGAACGCGTCAACGTCAGTCATGCCGCTGGCGACCCACTCGGCAACGTCGGCTTTTCCGCCGCGCTGCTGCCGCTGCTCCAACCCTCACCCGCCCTGTCCGACCAACGCCAAAGAGTGTGGAATACCCCTTTTAGCGAACAGGCCTATTACCGCACCGTTCTGACCCTGTTCGGCACCGGTTGGGACAGCCNCTTTTTCCGCTTTTCGCCGCACGGCGATGTCATCCCCGCCTGGAAAGAAACATGCGTAACATCAAGATAAACTGGCTGCGATTCATGCTGCCTGCCCTCGCCGGACTGCCCGCCGCGCCCGCCGTCTCCGCCGTCGCTGCGCCCGTGACGAATAACCAGCGCGGCATTCCGCCCGTCAGCTGGCTGCTGCAACAGGTTCGGATGGGGGAAACCACTCACCAGCTGGAACTGGTGAAGCAGTCGCTCTATCGGCTGGAAAATATCGCGCCCGATAACCCGGACGTCCTCGCCGCCCTGTTGCGGCACGCGCTGATGCAGAGCGACAGAGCCAAAGCACAGAGTTACATGGACCGGCTGAACGCCGAGGCGCCGAATTCCGCGGCCGCCCGGGAGTCCGCGGTCAGTATGATGCTGGCGACGGCAGAAGGCCGTCAGCAGTGGCAAGAGGCTCGTCTGCTCGCGGCCTCAGGTCGTCTGGTGGAGGCGAGAGCGGGCTACGATGCGCTGTTTCACGGCGTCTACCCCACCGTGGACACCGCCTATGAATACTGGCGGCTGGTGGCGCGCATTCCTGGTCAGGAGCCGCTGGCGCTGAAACAGCTACAGGCGTTGGAGCGGCGCTACCCCGGCAGCGTCAGCGTACGGATGCAGATTGCCCGGATGCTGTTCTCAAAGGACGATGTGCCGCAGGCCGTCGCCATGATCCATGCGCTGGCCGACAATGCCCGCGGGCGCGATGACGCCGCCGAGCTGTGGCTTAAATACATCAAAGCGCAGCCGGTTACCGACGACAGCGTGGCGCAACTTCGCGACTATCTGACGGTGTTCACCAGCGGCGAAGAGTACCAAAACGGGCGACAGGAGCTTACGCGTCAGCAGGCGCTGCTGGCCGACCCGGTCTTTCAACAGCGCGCCGCCAGTCTGATCCGCATCGCTCAGGGCGAGGGCGCGACGGCCATCCCGGCGCTACAGAAGGCGCTGCGCGCCAATCCCCAGGACGCCGAAGTGCTGGGAGCGATGGGACAGGCGCTGGCACGCAGCAATCAGCGCGCCGCCGCGGTCCGCTATTTCGAGCAGGCTATCCAGGCCGACAGCATGAGCCTCAAGGTCGCCAAATGGCAAAGCCTGCTGCAATCCACTCGCTACTGGCTAGCTCTTGATGCCGGAGACAGCGCGCTCGCCGCGCGGGATCTTGAAACCGCCGAGCGACAGTACCGGCAGGCGCGTTCACTGGATGACGGCGATAGCGATGCGGTGATCGGGCTCGGCGACGTGGCGCTGGCTCGCCATCATCCCAGCGCGGCGGAACAGCTATACCGTCAGGCGCTGCAGATGGACAGCAACGCCGCGGCGGCGCGGCGGCTGGTGGCGCTCTACCAGCAGGAGTCGCCGCAGAAGGCGATGGCGTTTATCGAGAACGGACTCACACCCGCGCAAAAACACGCCCTGCTCGCCACCCTCAACGCGCTGCGCAGCGACACGCTGCGGGCCGACGCCGACCGTCTTGCCGCCCAATCCCGCTGGACGCTGGCGGTCGAGAAGTACCGCGAGGCGATCGGCTTCGCGCCGAATGATGTCTGGCTGCACTACCGTCTGGCCACCGCGCTACGCGCCGCCGGACAGCCGCAGGAAGCCGACAGTGAAATGGAGGCGATGTCGCGCCAGCAACCGCACGACGCCACTCGTCTCTACGCCTACAGTCTCTATTTGTCCGGCAGCGATCGGGCCCATCGCGCGCTGGCGCTGCTGAACAGCGTGCCGGAAGCACGTCGTGAGCAGAGCCTGCAGGATCTGATGACCCGTCTGCAGCAGGAAGAGATTTATACCCGCGCTTACGCGCTGCACGCCGCCGGACGGGATGCGCAGGCGCACAGCCTGTTGTCCACGCTGCCCGATACGCCGCGCCGCGACATCGTGCAGGCCGACTGGGCGCTGGAGCAGGGAGAGGCGAATACGGCGCTAACCGGCTATCAGCACGTACTGACGCAAGACCGGTTTAATAGCGACGCGCGCATCGGTCAGGCAGAAGCGCTCGCCGCTCTGGGCCGTGGACAGGAGGCGCAGACGACGCTGAATACGCTGTCGGCAAGCCCCGTCGAACCCTCGCTGGATCAAGGCAGGCGTACCGCCAATCTGTGGTGGCGGCTGGGCGAACCACAGCGGGCCAATTCACTGTATACGCAGTTGAAGCGCCGCGCCGAGCAGACGCCGCCCTCCCCGGACGGCGCGCGGGTTTACCGTGACGCCGCCCACCTCGCCCGCCAACAAGGGCATCCCGACGAGGCGCGGGAGGACTATCGTCAAGCCATGGTCGACAGCGGCATCACCCCGGCCCCGCCGAGCGATAACGCCGCCTTCACCGCCTTGACTCGCCTGCGCCCGCAAGACAGCTGGCTACAGCGCTCGGTGCGTGCCGACGCCGCGTCGCTCTATCGCCAGCAGGACACCACGCTGTCGGTGGCGCAGGATTATTCGCGCAACAAGGGGACCGGCGGTCAATCCGACTTCACCGCGCATACCACCATGCTGCAAGGGGAAACGCCGGTTGCCGACGGGCGAGGATTCCTGCGTGCAGACCACGTCGCCGTCTCCGCGGGGCAATTCAGCGCCGCCAACGGCACGCATACTAGCCTGTTCGGCACCTGCGCGGACTCCGGCTGCAGCCGCGATCGGACACAACGCGCGGAGGGCGTGGCGCTGGGCGCGGGCTGGCGTAATCAGGACTGGAGCGCGGATGTAGGAACGACGCCGATAGGGTTTCGCGTCCTGAACTGGGTCGGCGGTATTAGCCGCAAAACCGACGTCCACGATGTGGGCGTGACTCTCACCGCTTCCCGCCGTCCTATCTCCAGCTCGCTGCTGGCATTCGCCGGCGCGCGGAACCCAGGCGGCGGCAACAGCAACACCTGGGGCGGCGTCGTGGCGACGGGAGGCTCGGTCGGCCTGAGCTACGATCGCGGCGGCGACCACGGTCTGTGGGGAGACATCAGCGCGCATCGCATCGACGGTAAAAATGTCGCCGGGAATCAGCGCCAACGCCTGATGGGGGGATACTACTACAAGCTGATCAACGAAGATCATCGCCGCGCGNCCGTCGGTTTCAACAGTATGTTTTGGCGTTACCAGAAAGATCTCAGCGGTTACACCTACGGTCAGGGCGGCTACTACAGTCCGCAGCGCTATCTGTCGCTGGGGGTGCCGGTCACGTATCGGCAGCGTATGGAAAACTGGTCGCTGGATTTGGGCGGTTCAGTATCCTGGTCTCGTTCGAAAACCGCCGGTCAGCGGCGTTATCCGGTCTACCCCGGATTTTTCAGCGATCAGGCCTCGTCCAACGGTAGCAGTCAGGGGATCGGCTACACCTTACAGGCACAGGTGGAACGACGCCTGACGGAACATTGGACGCTGGGCCTCGGCGTCGATATCCAGAAAGCCAAGGACTATACGCCCAGCCATGCGCTCCTCTATCTGCGCTATTCGGAAGCTGGCTGGCAAGGCGATATGGATATGCCGATCCAGCCGATGACGCCTTACGCAGACTTTAAATAGCGTCTTTACCGGCGCGGTCGCCGCGCCGCGATAGCGCCTACTCTCCCCGACCTGCCCGTACGGCAGGTCAATTCTTTCCCTATTGGCTTCAACAACTTTTTCCCTCGGCAGGACGGCCGGTGCTACACTTGTCGCATAAAGATTTCTGACATAATGCGTCTGGTATAGAACCGCTTTTCGCTGTTTCCCTCCCTTTTCGAATCAGCAATCATGTTCTGAATCACCTGTAGAATGGAGGCTTCCTTGGTCGTGTATAGTCGCATTCAGGCTCGTAAATACAGAGCAGGACTCCTTGCAGCCGCCATTTTTCCCCTGATTCTCGGCATCATCTTTAGCTATATCATCGCCAGACAGGACGTAAAGCGCGACCTGGAAGCGACGACACAGGTGATTCTGCATCAGGCAGAAACGATCAACAGCATGGCCTGGAATCAGGTGGCCAAGCTCGCGCCTCTGGAAGGGAAATCGTGTGATTCGGTACTTAACGATCTAATAAGGCAAGGCACGCTTTCCGCCTATTTCCGCTCGATGGGGCTGCTGCGCGGGCAGGATATGTACTGCTCCTCCGTCTCCGGCGAACGGGTCGTCCCGCTGACGCAGATCATCCAGTATCCGTTACCGGCGGTACAGCCCGAAATGTGGAGCATATCGGTGCCGCGTACGCATGGCGTGGCCTCCCGCCCCGCCATCATTTTTACCCGACAATTTTCGCCAACCTACGGCGCATTTGTGGTGGTCGACGGTCAGTATCTGCTCGACTTCATGAGCGCTATCAATAACGCCCGCCCCTATTATCTGACCGTTCAGTTCAACGGCGGTTTTCGTGTCCAGGAAGGCGAAAAGAGTCAAACGCCGCATTGGTTTATCTCGCCGCTGTTTCACGAACGCGCCTCCAAGCGTTATCCGATCATCGTCAGCGCCGAGGTCCAACCGGAGGAGATCCAGCAAGACTGGTTCAATGATTTCCTGACGTTCCTGCCGCTGTCGCTGTTTCTGTCGCTGACCTTCATCTACATCGTACGATCCTGGAAAAAACGCAAGATGTCGCTGCGCGATGAGCTGCGCAAAGGGATCCAATCCAATGAGTTTTCTGTCTATTACCAGCCGTTGTACGATATCAAAACGGAACGCTGTATCGGCGCGGAAGCGCTGCTGCGCTGGTTTAGACCGGGCGGTCGCACCATCAGCCCCGACATTTTCATCCCCTCCGCCGAGAACGAGGGGCTGATTATTCCGCTGACGCATCATCTGTTTAAACTGCTGGCCGCCGACGTGAGCCAGTGGACGTTGCCGCAGGATTTTCGGCTGGGGATTAACGTGGCCGCGGCGCATATTCACCATCCCAACTTCGTGAATGATATCCGCCAGCTGGCGAAAACGCTGCGGTCCCAACGCGTTCAGATCACGCTGGAACTGACGGAGCGCAGCCTGATCAGCGATACGCATGACGTGGTGAAGAAGCTAACGCAGCTTCGGAGCGAGGGCATTCTGATCGCGGTGGACGATTTCGGGACGGGCCACTGCTCCCTGTCCTACCTGCAAATGTTTCCGCTGGACTATCTCAAAATAGACAAAGGCTTCATCGGTACGATCGAATCCGCGAATCGGGACACGCCGGTGCTGGATGCGATCATCAATCTCAGCCACCGTCTGGCGCTTAGAATGGTGGCCGAGGGGGTCAACTCCGCCTATGAATATGACTACCTCAAACGGTGCGGCGTGCAGCTGATGCAGGGATATCTTTATGCTCGCCCGATGAGCAGCGAGGCGCTGATGGCCTGGCTGAAAGAGCAAGGCCAGCAAAAATTCGTCGCCGCGCCGGAGACCGAAACGGCGTAACGGCGCTCACAATACGACGCGCGCAGGCGGCCTTATTGCCGCCATCCGCTTTCTCCTGCTACAGGAAGCAGCCCCGTCCTTCCGTCTGCATCACCTCTCCCGCATCATCCTCCCCGCGCAACACCCAGCTGTTGAACTGGGCCATCACCGCGCAGGAGTGATTGGGGAAGACCCGCATCAGGCTGCCCAAACGCGGCGGCTGTCCCTGATGCGGGACAAAACCGTGCTCTTCGGAAAGTTTCTCCACCGTATAGGCCAACGGCAGATGTTCGCTGATGGCAATCCCCCAATGNCCCGCGCCCGTGCCATGAGGCCCGCGATCGGACGTCAGCGCTTTTGAACCGGCATCGATAATCGCATAGCGGTCGTTAATGGCCACCACCCGCGCCACGACGCTCATCGCCAGATCGTCCGGTTGGCACAGTCCAAGCCGAATCGCCGTTAAATCGAGCAGCGCGTAGTTGCCCGGTCGAATCTCATCCGTCCCGGGTGCGATCGGCGCCCCCAGCGCCGTCGGCGTCGCCCCGGTGGAGAGCGCACAGCGGCTGACCGCGCCGTGTTGCAGAATGCGCGTCTGCAGTTGACGCAACAGCGTCGCTTCATCTTTCGCGATGGTCTGGATTTCGGTGATGCCCGACGCGCCATAGGCATGACCGGCATGGGATACCAAGCCGCCGAACCGCAGCTCGGGACAGCGGGCGACATGCCCCGCCAACGTGACGCCGTCTTCGCTATGCGGATTGACGCCCACCCGCCCCAACCCCACATCGACCTTCACAAACACCGTGACGGGATTGTGACCTTGTTCCCGCACCGCGCGGGCGATGGCTTCTACCCCCAGCGGTTCGGCAACGATGAAAGACACCCGCGCCCGACGATAGGCCGCCACGACCAACAGCTCGCGAATGCTCTCGGGGATAATCACCGGATAAGCCAGCAGCACATCCTCAATGCCGCCTTCGATAAAGGCGACGCCTTCGCTTGGTTTGGACACCGTGATCCCCACTGCGCCCGCCGCGATCTGCCGACGAGCGATCACGACGCTCTTGTGCGTTTTAACGTGGGGTCGCAGACTCACGCCCGCCTCATCCGCCTTCAACTGCATCTGCCGCAGATTCCGCTGCAAGCGTCGATCGTCGATCTCGATATAGGGCGTCAACCTATCGTCGCGGTAGGGCCGCAGGTAATCCGATCCCCGGTTCTGGCGCATGGCAACACTCCTGATGATGAAGAGACAAACGACGAAGCGGGTCGAAACCCCGTTCGACAGGTCGCGAACAGCCCGGTTTGGCGTCGGCGACAGAGACGTTCCGATAGTAATACCTCCTCCGTCGATGGGGGGAAAGTAAAAGTGACGTCATCGGCGGTAGGTGACGACCGGATGAAAACAGCCGCGACGAAATCAACGTCGGGAAATAGAGATAATTCTGTTTATGGTTAGAAAGCGTAGTATTTCGTTGAGAATGAAAATAGCTTCACCTACTCTGAGCCTCAGAAATAGCCCCGACCCACGGAGTTTCAGAGTCATTACTATGAATAAAAAACTGAGTTATATACAGTACTTGCGTGGTATTGCCGCCGTCATGGTTATTTTCGCGCACACCACCACGGCCATCTATGATGGCGGTATTCAAAATGGATACCGACTCGAAGATCTCGGCACGTTGGGCGTCTATATCTTTTTCATCATCAGCGGTTTTATCATGATGAAGGCGACGTATAAAAAGATCTGGTCGCCGCAAGAAGCGAAAACATTTTTGATCCACAGATTTAATCGCGTGATTCCCCCTTATTGGTTCTGGACAACCGCCTTGCTGGCGCTGTGGTTTGCCGGGCTGGCGTTAAAGAGTCATCACTTTGATATGGGCAAAATCCTCAGCTCCTACCTGCTGTTGCCGCGCATCGGCGAGGACGGGCGCATTAACCCGATCTTGTCTCAGGGGTGGACGCTGATTTACGAAATGTTTTTTTATTGCCTGTTTGCGGTGTGTATTTTCTTCGGTAGGAAAAACCGTATATTGCTGACCCTTTCGTTCTGTTTCCTGCTGTCCTTTCTCATCGGGAAATGGCTCCCGGCGGATACGGGCGCCAGCATAGTATTGACTAACCCCATTCTGCTGTATTTTTTGGCGGGAATGGTTATTTTCTTTGTATCCGAGCGATTGACCGTGAAAAACGGCTTCTTATTATCCGCGATGGTTCTGGTCCTTTATCTGGCTTGCCGACTCTTTCAACCCACCTGGCTGCCCGTTGTTTTTTATATCAGCCCGCTTTTCATCGTGCTATTTTCCGCCTGCTCTTTGGAAGGGTGGACTTCCCGTACGTTAATGCTCATCGGCGACGCTTCCTACTCTATTTATTTAGCGCACGGTTTCGTCACCATGACGTTGTCGATGTTGATGAAAAAGCTGTCCGTCAGCGACATCAATCAAACGGCGGTGATTATTCTGACCACGCTGGTTTCGTTGGCCTTTGGGATTGTTGCCTACCGGGTCGTGGAAAAACCGCTGACCGCGCTCATCCCCAGCAAGCGCGCCGTCAAGGCTTGACGTACCTCGGCGACGAGGTGCGGTGGGAAACATCATGATTCCGTCAGATGCGGCATATCGGCCGCATCTGACGCCTCGCCGTTAAACGCCTACAGCC
Source organism: Lonsdalea quercina subsp. quercina (assembly GCF_000688695.1). Taxonomy (GTDB): domain Bacteria; phylum Pseudomonadota; class Gammaproteobacteria; order Enterobacterales; family Enterobacteriaceae; genus Lonsdalea; species Lonsdalea quercina_D. The sequence continues at coordinate 138,202 of NZ_JIBQ01000007.1, forward strand.
AACCCTGAGCTCTGAACTCCCGCATCAGCCGGGTGAAGGTGTGCATCTCTTCCGGCGTCCCCATCGAAATGCGACACCAGTCGGTGGCGGGCGGAAAAGCCCGGCCAATCAAGACGCCGTGTTCTTTCATGCGCTTCTGATACCCCTCCAGCGGCACCTTGATGCGGTGGAACAGGAAGTTGGCTTCGGACGGGAGATACTCCAGATCCAGCGATTTCAGCGTATCGATCAGAATCTGACGGGACGCATCAATGGTTTTCTTGCTGTAGTTAATGAAAGCCTTGTCATCGAGCGAAGCGCTGGCAGCCGCAATCGCGCAATAGTTGAGCGACTCGGACGTGTTGTAGTTCGCCATCTTCGTCAGAAGTGCGGGATTGCCGATCGCATAGCCTGCGCGCATCCCGGCCATCGCGAAGATCTTCGAAAAAGTCTTCAGCAGGATAATGTTGTCATACCCTTCACGGATCAGCCCATCCACCGACCGGAATTGGCGATCGTTAACAAACTCGGCGTAGGCTTCATCCACCAGGAACAGCGTGTCCTTCGGCTTGCTTTTAATCCACGGCTCGATCAGATCCGCAGGCGTGATAGTGGCGGTCGGATTGTTGGGATTAACGATGTAAACGATGGTCGGACCGTCGTAGGACGCGACCGCTTTTTTCATCCCCTCGATATCAAACTTCCAGCCCGGCAACATGGGCAACCGAACGATATTCATCCCCATGACCTTGGCGTACTTAGGGCCGCCCTCGTAAGTCAGCTCGGGGATAACCAACTGGGTTTTCTCCGTGCCCAGGGCCTCGAAACTGGACCGAATCCCCTCGCAGGAGCCTTGCAGCATCAGCACCTTACTTTTATCCACGCCGTGCAGCCCGGCGATTTTCTCCTGCAACAGCCCCTCTTCCTTGTAGGGATAGCGGTTGGCTTTGGCGATAGCCAGCCGGGCCGCCTCTTGCCCCTTGGGCGACATCCCCAGCGGGTTTTCGTTGTAGTTGATGCGAATCACCGACTCCGTGGTGCCGCTGCCGCTTTTGCTGCTGGTAATAGAGGAAGCCAGCGCCGATTTGTTCAGCCCTGCCAGCGCCAAACCACCGAGTAACGCCCCTGAATATTTGAACATCTCGCGGCGTTTTTGATTGATATGGGTTATGTCGCTCATATGCCTGTGATCCCTTAGGTGAATATACACAACTTTACACAAGCAAAGGTTATACCAACCATACACAGGATAGCGTCATGCCCGAACCAGCCAAATCCGGGGTTGCCGCTGGCAAGGTGAACCGGCGCCTGAAACTGGTATTACGCCGCTCGGTCAGGTGTCATCATCCCGCGCACTTCAAGGTCTTCCCGAGGTATCATCCCACCCCATCAAGGTGATTAAAAATCAACCACATGCACCTTAAGCGATATTCGGCTGCACTAAAAAAGCGCCGCCCCTCTTTACCATCTGGTCCACATCGTGTTTATTGCTTATCCGGATCATTATCCGCAGACAATACATGCCGGCTCTTCGGCGAGGAAAAACCACTGATTTTCCGAGGGCACTATGACAATCACGCGTTACCCCCATCTCGCGCACTGGGGCGCATTTACGGCCGTAGTGGAAGACGGCAGGCTGATTGGCTGCGAGCCGTTTGCCGCCGATCCCGATCCGTCTCCGATGCTCGACAGCATTGTGCCGCTGGTCTATTCGCCGCAGCGCATCCGCAAACCCGCCGTCCGCCGTTCCTGGCTGGCTAAACGGGAAAACAGCGACACCTCGCTGCGCGGCAAAGAGCCGTTTGTGGAGGTGGACTGGGACGTCGCGCTGGATCTGGTGGCCGAAGAAAACCGGCGCGTGCGCGACCGTTATGGCGCAGACGGTCTGTTCGCCGGCTCCTACGGCTGGTCTTCCGCCGGACGCTATCACCACGCGCGCTCCCAGGTGCGCCGCTTTTACTTCAGCGGCGGCGGCGCGGTCGATCAGGCGGGCAACTACAGCTGGGGCGCGGCGCAGTTCTTCCTGCCTTACGTCATCGGCACCTTCCATCCGCTCACCGGGAAAGTCACCGAATGGCGCAGCGTGGCGGATCATTGCCAGCTGTTTATCGCTTTTGGCGGTCTGGCGCTGAAAAATGCGCAGGTGGCTTCCGGCGGCGCGGGTCAGCACACGCTGAAAGTCGCGCTGGAGACGCTCAAGGCCAGAGGGATCCCGGTCATCAACATCAGTCCGATGCGCGACGACTGCCCGGCGTTCGTCGACGCGGAGTGGATACCGATTCGCCCCAACACCGACGTGGCGCTGATGCTGGCGCTGGGATTTGAGATCCGCCGTCGAGAAGCTGATGATCGCGCGTTTCTCGAACGCTACTGCGTGGGCTACGAGGCGCTGAGCGATTATCTCGACGGCCGCACCGACGGCACGCCCAAAACGCCTGAGTGGGCCAGCGCCATCACCGGTATTCCAGCCGAGCGGATCGCGCGGCTTGCTCAACAACTCATCGGCGTGCGCAGCTTTATCACCTGTTCCTACTCCGTACAGCGCGCGCATCGCGGCGAGCAGCCCTACTGGATGATGATCGCCCTGTCCGCCATGTTGGGTCAGGTCGGCCTGCCCGGCGGCGGCTTCTCGTTCGGACACGGCTCGATGAACAGCGTCGGCAACGAACGGATCGCCACCCCCGCCCCGGCCTCGCCTTCCGTGCCGAATCGCGGCAGCATTATCCCCGTCGCGCGCATCGCCGACATGCTATTGCAGCCCGGCCAGCCCTATACGTTCCAGGGCCAGACGCACACCTATCCGGATATCCATCTGATCCACTGGGCGGGCGGCAACCCGTTTCACCATCACCAACAGCTCAACCGGCTGGTGGAAGGCTGGCGCAAGCCGGATACCGTGGTCGTGCAAGATATCGTCTGGACGCCCGCCGCCCGCATGGCCGATATCGTGCTGCCGGTCACCNCCACGCTGGAACGCAACGACATCGGCGGCTCCTCGCGGGATCGCTACATTTTCGCCATGCATCAGGCCATTGCGCCCCAGCATCACGCACGTAACGATGTGGATATCTTCAGTGAGCTGGCGGAACGGCTGGGCTACGGAGACGACTTCACGCAGGGCCGCAACGAGCGCGACTGGCTGGCGATGATGTACCAGCAGTGCCGCGAACGTCAGGGCGACACGGGACAGGCGTGGCCGGATTTCGAGGCGTTCTGGCATCAGGGTTTCGTCGAAATTCCGATGGACGACAAACCGTTCGTGTTCTTTGAAGCGTTCCGCGATGACCCGGAGCAGCACGCGCTGAAGACCCCCAGCGGTAAAATCGAACTGTTCAGCGAAACGCTGGCTGGCTACCGCTACGATGACTTCGGTCCGCATCCCGAGTGGCGTCCGCCGGTCGAATGGCTGGGCGCCGATATGGCGCAAAAATGGCCGCTTCACTTTATTTCCATCCAGCCCTCGGACCGGCTGCACAGCCAGCTCGGCAGCACGCCGCAGGTCGCCGCCAACATGACCGCCGGGCGAGAAACGCTCTATATGCACCCAGAGGATGCCGCCGCGCGCAATATCGCCGACGGCACGCAGGTTGAAGTGCATAACGCGCGCGGACGCATTTACGGCGGGGTCAAAATCACCGACGGGGTCACGCCCGGCGTGGTCATCATGTCCACCGGCGCCTGGTTCGATCCGGGCTGGGAGCAGAAGGAGTGGGACAAGGTGGAGAAATCCGGCAACGCGAACGTGCTGACGCTGGATATCGGTACCTCTTCCCTCACCCAGGGACCCAACGCCATGAGCTGCCTGGTCGAGGTGGTCGCCGCACCGGAAAACGCGACGGTCTGACGTCCTCGTTCGCGCCAACGGCCCTTAAGACAGGGCCGTTTTCTTTTGCATCACGCCCTGGTACTTGATGGCCAATTTTCTGCTCACGAATGGTTCCCTCGTCGTGGACGGCTCCGTATGCTGTTTAATCACCGGCGGATAGCCTTGCCGGATATAAAACCAACAGAACAGGTACTACATCGACAGGAGCTAGGGATGACATCAGGAAAAGGGTGGTTAGCATTAAGCCTTTCAGGACTACTGACCGTGGGACCGGCCTATGCGGTCTCCATTCCAGCCGTAGAGGCGAAACAGGGCATGGTGGTGAGTTCGCAGCACCTGGCTTCGCAGGTTGGCGTTGATATTCTGAAACAGGGTGGGAACGCGGTGGATGCGGCGGTCGCCGTCGGCTACGCCCAGGCGGTGGTTAACCCCTGTTGCGGCAATATCGGCGGCGGCGGCTTTATGACCGTGCATCTGGCGAACGGTAAAGATACCTTCATCAACTTCCGCGAAACCGCGCCGGCGGCAGCCAAAGCCGATATGTATCTGGATGCGGAAGGAAAAGTGAAGCCCGGCGCCAGCCTCTACGGCTATCTGGCGGTCGGCGTACCCGGCACCGTCATGGGGCTGGAGACCGCTCGTGAAAAATACGGCACGATGAGCCGTCAGCAGCTGCTGGCGCCGGCCATCAAGCTCGCGCGCGAAGGATTTATCCTGAACCGCGGCGACACCGATATCATGAACACGACCGTGAAACGTTTCCGACAAGACCCGGAAGCCGCTCGTCTCTTCCTGCGTCCCGATGGGTCGCCAATGCAGCCGGGCGACCGGCTGGTGCAAAAAGATTTAGCCCGCACGCTGCAAAGCATCGCCGATCGCGGTCCCGACGCCTTCTACAAGGGAGAGCTGCCGCGCAACATCGCGGCGGCGGCGAAAAAAGGCGGCGGAATCATCACCGCCGCGGACTTCGCTCGCTATACGGTCACAGAAACCGCGCCGATTAGCTGCACCTATCGGGGCTATCAGTTCATCTCTTCCCCGCCGCCCAGCTCCGGCGGCGTGACGTTGTGTGAAACGCTGAACGTTCTGGAAGGCTATGATCTCAAAAGCATGGGGTTTAATTCCGCGCAGGCGATCCACACGTTGACCGAGGCGCTGCGCCACGCCTACAAGGATCGCAATACCTATCTGGGCGATCCTGCCTTTGTACGCAACCCCATTGACCATCTGCTGAGCAAAACGTACGCCGCGGAGATTCGCAGCCAGATCGACCCGGAGAAGGCCACCCGGTCGACGCAGGTCACACCCGGCGCTGAACCGCGCGAGAAGCCGGAAACCACCCACTATTCCATCGTCGACAATCAAGGAAATGCGGTGTCAACCACTTATACCGTCAACGGGCGTTTCGGCGCAGTCGTCATCGCCCCCGGCACCGGCTTCTTCCTGAACGATGAAATGGATGACTTCACCGCCAAAGTGGGGGAAAAGAACCTTTATGGATTAGTCCAAGGGGAACGGAACGCCATCGCGCCCGGGAAACGTCCGCTGTCATCCATGAGCCCGTCGCTGGTCACCAAAGACGGGAAGATCTTCTTGGTGCTGGGATCGCCCGGCGGCTCGCGCATTATCAGCATCACCCTGCAAACGGCGCTCAATATCATCGACTTTGGGATGACGCCGCAGGAAGCGGTGGATGCGCCGCGCATCCATCATCAGTGGCTGCCGGACGAGGTCTACTACGAACGCCGCGGTTTGTCCGCCGATACGCTGAAGCTGCTGGCGGAACGCGGATATAAGATGGTCGAACAAACGCCCTGGGGCGCCGCCGAGCTGATTATGGTCGGTCTTCCGGGTATCCAAGGCGTGGAGCCCGCCAATTCGGGCAATGACTCTGCCGTGTCCGATAAAGTGCGCGAAGGCTATCTGTATGGCGCCAATGACTCCCGGCGACCCGCGGGATCGGCGGTTGGCTACTAGCGGGTAAGGACGACAGGTGAATTGTGCAGAGGCCGACATCCTCCCGGAAGACGGTCTCTGCGCAACGAGAGGGAAGCGAGAAGATTACTGCAGCAACACGCCCTGAATCAGACTGGCCTTCACGACGTGAACTTCCGCAATGTCGAGCGCTTCCATAAAGCCTTCAATCAGGAGCAGGTTAGTCACGTCTGTGGCTTTGTATTTGCCCTGTAGTTGCGAGTCATCCATGACGCTTTTTTTTCCGATAATGTTCTTCAACTCTTCCAGACGATAACTGTTGCGGCCGGTACCGAGCTGCCCGGAAATGGAGTAGCTGTGCACCCCACCGATACCGACGACCAGCTTGCGTGCAGCGGCAAGACGGATCTCAGGTTGAACGTGCGTCGTCGCATAGAAACGGATGAAGCGCAGGATCATCGGCGCCTGATCGCCGACCGGATTGGGGGAGGTAACCGCTCGCAAATCCTTGTTCTGGAAGACATCAATGATCATGTCCTTGAGGCTGACCGCCGCAAGCTTACCCAGATAGACGACCGGCCGCAGATGTCCGTTGACCGGTTCGAAGCTGGTCATCTGCATGGAACCGCCGCCGATGTCCCACACCAGAATATCGCTGTTGCTCAACGCGGGCTGATTGAGCGTGGCCTTCGCCGACAGGAATCCCAACAGCGCTTCCTGCTCCTGACTCAGCACCTTGATAGAAAGGCCGGTGTTGCGCTCAAAGTCGGCGATTACCTGTTCGCCATTGCTGGCGGAGCGGAAAACCTCCGTCGCCACGCCGCTGATGCGGGTCGGATGCCACTGATTCACCGCGTGGAGCAGCGACTGCAGCGTCGCCAACCCTTCGTTGGCGATAGCCGGGCTCAACTCGCCGTTGAGGGAACGCGCCAAATCCGCGTTGTAGCCTACCGGTTGTTCGCTCTGATACAAGACATTGCCGAGTACGCCATGGCAGACGTCCACCTCCGCGACCATCGCTTTGGTGGTGCCGGAGCCGATGTCGAAGCCAGCACGGGTTTCAATACAGTCCGAAGCCTGTACATAACCGATACTCAAAAAAAAGCCGGCAAGTGCCAGCAGGCTGCGTGTAGCTTTTATCATGGTAGTCCCTTGATCTCGGCCGTTCCCACCGCCAGAGACAGCGCACGATGCTGCGCAGGCGTTTCGGCCACTCTGAACGGGATCTGAGGTACGGCGCGATGGTTATAATTGTTTTGAATCCCCAACGGGGAGCATGTCAGGTCGCACAGCGCGCTCACTGTGGCGCGCTTGGCAGGCCATCCCTCTTGCGCCATTGCGAACACAAGGTGTGATGACCTCACCGAGACATACCGCGCCGAAGGCTGACTGGCGGGAAATGACCGTCCCACGGCCCCCGCAAGCGCGCCCATAATGCGATATGCCGGAAGGCGGGTCAAATGTCCGTACGAAATAGTTCGCAGAATATTTAGCTTCTCTAATGCCTTTTTTTACAATCACTTAACCTTGGTTATGCTATTTTGAAACGCGCTCAGGAGCGCGTCGTGCGGGCCTGCGGCTCCATGGTGTAAGCATAGAGGTAAAGCAGGGTCTCGCCAGTACAGATATCCCCTTCCCAGCCGCTAGCGGAAAACCATCGGACGTCTTCTGGCGCGACATGCCGCACGATTTGTCTTATCCAGCGATCACGCCTATCATTCTCATCTGGGGAATTCGACAACATAATGAATTTCCGCAGTTTGTCCCGGAGCCGTTAATGCCGTCAGATACCCGCAACAATTTACCTTTTCGCGAGCGGCTGGCTCTCTTCCGCGCCGTGGCGCGCCCGGGTTTTCGCCAAGCGGGCTTCCACGGTGCCGGTAAGGCCGACCTTGTCGATGCCGCCGCTCCAGGCATCGCGCCCTTCTCCCTCAGGTTCACCCACAAGGACGCTGACATCGAAGAGAAGAAGCCGCGCAACTCTCCGCAGAAACAAGATTTTCATCACTCTGCACACAGACCGAACAGACCGGTCAGTCATCGCTACGGTGATAAGACATACCGCCGTAGCGACGACAAGGCCGTGCTGTACGAAGTCGTCAGAGCCTGTCAGGCACCACACACGACGGGAAGCCCGAAGGCTGGACAGATTCCTATGTTCGCCCGAGGCGCAGATGCTGGAGACACGCGGTCAACGACTCCCGCAGGCCTCCATCGCCTCACAGGTGGAACACATGCCGCACGGGCGCAGGACATATTTAGGCGCACACGGCTTTCATCCCCTGCTGCTCGGTCGCCGCGACATGCGCCGTATCAACACATCGTCACCCTGCTTTTTTTTGAAAAAGAGACTCTATGAAAAAAAACGCCCCTACCCGTCTGGGCTACGCGCTCATGCTGGGTTCCCTCGCCGCCCTCGGCCCGTTGTGCACCGATTTGTATTTGCCCGCGCTGCCTCAGTTGACGAACGAGCTCAGCACCTCCAACTCGACCGCGCAGCTTAGCCTGACCGCCGGACTGCTGGGGCTCGGCGGCGGCCAGCTGATTTTTGGGCCGCTCAGCGATACGCTCGGCCGAATGCGTCCCCTGCTGTTTTCGCTGGCGCTGCTGCTGGCTACCTCAATATGGTGCGCCCTCGCCACCGATATTCATCAACTACTGGCGGCACGTCTGTTACAAGGCATCGCCGGAGCCGGCGGCGCCGTGTTGTCGCGCGCCGTGGCCCGCGATCTGTACGCCGGGCATGAGCTGACCCGCTTTTTCGCGTTATTGATGTTGGTGAATGGGTTGGCGCCGATATTTGCGCCGGTGCTGGGCGGCGCGTTAATGGGGATGACCGACTGGCGCGGCATCTTCATCTCGCTGGCGATTGTCGCCATGATCTTACTGCTGATGTCGGCATTCCGTATGCACGAGACGCTGCCGCAAGATCGCCGCATTCGCGGCGGACTCGGCGCAATGCTGTCGTCGCTCGGCGGTCTGCTAAAAGAACGTCAGTTTATGGGAATGTGCCTCGCTCAGGGCCTGTCTGGCGCCGGGATGTTCGCCTACATCGGGGCATCCCCGTTTGTGCTGCAGCAAATCTACGGCTTGAGCCCGCAGATGTTTAGCCTGTGCTTCGCCCTGAACGGCATCGGCCTGATTGTCGCCGGACAGCTGTCCGCCCGTTTTAGCCGGAACCATCAGGAAGAGCGCGTTCTTCGCGTGGGATTGACGATTGCGGTGCTGTCCTCCGCGATACTGCTCACCGCCGGTCTGACGCAGGCATCGCTCGTGTGGATTTTGGTGCCGCTGTTTTTTGCCGTCGCGATGATTGGCGTGATTGGCCCGTGCGCCTCAGCGCTGGCCATGCAAAGTCAGGGGAATCAGGCGGGAAGCGCTTCTGCGCTCATTGGTCTTAGCATGTTCGCGCTCGGCGCATTAAGCGTGCCGCTGACCGGACTGGCGGGCACCAGCGCCACGTCAATGGCGCTGGTGATGTTGGGATGTTACGTGCTGGCCGTGCTGTCCTACGTGGTGCTCGTCGTTAAAACTCGCGGGGCCTAAGGCTCCAATTCGACAGCGTCCTGATCTCAGGGCGCTGTCGTTTCCCCCGCCCGACTCAGATCGCGCTTTCCGGGAACAAAAAGGGATTGATGCTACTGCGAAAGAAGCCTTCCTCTTCCATTCTGATATCCAGCACCACCGACGCCAGATCGTCCGCTACCGCTTCCACCCGGCAGTCTTTCTCCTGATAGAGCAGCTTGATGTAGGTGCCGCAGTCGCCGCAGCTTTCCGTCTGGTTAGCCGCCAGATCGTCTTCCAGCGACCAGTAGCTCAGATGTTCCGACTGTTCGCAGTTGCTGCATATGACGCGCGCCATGTGCCATTCCGTTTCACACAGGTTGCAGTGCAGGTAACGCAAACCGCTTTCCGCCCCCATATGCACCACACCGGAGACCGGGATGCCGCCGCACACCGGACAGAATTGGCGATGCTCGCCTTCCTCCGGGAGCACTTGGCCGGGCAGTTGGCTCGCCATTTGCGCCCAGTACAGCGATAGCGCGGCCCACACAAAAGGGGCTTTGTCATTGCTCTCGGCGCTAAACGATTGGCTGAACAGCGCATCGGCCAACGCTTCCTTCTCCGGCACAGACATCTTTTCCAGATTTTCCAGCGCGCTGAGGATCTGGCCGCTCATCTGCGGCTTTAACTCCTCAATGAGCGCCTGCAACAGCGTTAGCCAGTGCGCATCGCGCCGGAAATACCCGGCGTCCAGCGGCGGCTTTCCGCCCGTTTGCAGGAGGGATGTGAAGTCCATCTTCAGCGGATGATCGTGTTGGACGTGCTGCTGCGCTTCCACCACCTGAGCGGCAAACGTCAGGTAGTCGCCCAGCGGGTGATCATCGGCCAGTTGACGCAGCCGTTCGGCGCGGCCGCTGTAAAGGCTTTTCAAATTGGCGAACAGCAACGACGGGACCGTTCCCAGTGTGGACGTCGCCGCTTCGCCTGCAGGCTGTTCCTGAGGAACAATATGAAAACTCATCAGGGTTCTTTTCCGGTTGTAGTGACAGTGACGGACTGACCATAATCAGCCAGAACGACGCGCTTCCAAGGGGAGTATATCCCACATGCGATATTCGTTCCCCGCGGCGCCAGCCGCTGGAACTCAACGGTGCAACGTTGACCGTGTCACTTTAAGTGTAGGACGAAATAACCTTTTTAACCGGTTTAGCGAGGCGGAGGGGTCTCTTAGGCGGAGGAAAGTCGTGCGGAGCCGATGTTTTCGCGGCGTTGAATGCGCCCGAGGGAAGCGTTTCACCGCCCCGCCGGAGCTGCGCAAGTCGTCACTCTGCACCTGTTTTTCAGGGACAAGGCGGTCAAGCATAACCCCACCCGGCGGACGGTCTTTTCAGACCGCGAGTCGCACGCGGCCAACAAAGAGAACGACGCGCGTTGGGCTCACCGTTCACGCGCAAAACGTATTCAGCCGAACATCCGCTCAAGATAGCGAGACAGCATGGCCCGTGAGGTGAAACCATGCGGAATCCCCACATAAGACGGGGTCTCAGACTCTGGATCGCGTGGGAAGCGCTCATAGGCCGGGCTGCTGCGCAGCGTTTCAGCGGGATGCGCGTATTTCAGACTTTTCGCACCCTGATTGGGGTGGATGACAACGGCGGTACGCCCCATTCTGGCCTCGCGATTGACATAAACGTAGTGCTCGCCTTTGTAGAATCCATAGGCTTTGTCCGTCACGGTATCGCGAGTAAATCCTTCTTTCTCAAATACTTGAGCTACTTCATCAGGGCGTAAATACATCAATTGTCCTCCCTCTACGCTAATCTGAGGGAGTGACGATAACTCATTGAATTCGAGGGACAACCGGACTACTCCGAACCTGCCCTCGCCGCTGCGGGCCGCGCCAACCGGGCCTGACGCACAAACTCCACCAACAGCCGACGCGCCCAACGAGGTTCTTCCTGCACCGTCAGCGGCGGCTGCCGGTGATTTCTCAGACAGGCGTTCATCACGCTCGCATCCATTTCCGGGTGGAACTGGAAGGACAGCGCGGTGGGCGAATAGCGTAGGATTTGGCAACCATCTAACGCCGATGACGCCAATACCTGCGCGCCCGGCGGCGGCGTTACCACCGACTGTAAATGCGTCAGATAGGCGCTGAAATGCGTCGGCAGTGCGGACAGTAGAGTATCCTGCGCCGCCAACGGCGCGAGGGAGACGGTTTCCAGCCCGACTTCCTTCCCCTGCGGGTTATCGGTCACCGTTCCACCCAGTGCGTCCGCCAGCAATTGATGCCCATAACATACGCCCAGCAGCGGCAGCTGTTCGTCCACGGCCTGCCGCAACCACGCGCCCGTTCGTTCGCTCCACGCCAACCGGTCGGTGACCATGGCCCAAGAACCGGTCACGATCGCGGCGGTCAGAGAGGAAGGCGGCGGCAACGCCTCGTTCAAGTCGGGACGAACAATCAGCAGTTCGCCGAGTTCCAACTGCGCCAGCGCACTGCGGAACCAGTCCGACTGCTGGCCGACATCTGCTGCGATAGGGGCAGGAGGTTGCCCCATCTGGATAATCAAAACGGGTTTTTCAGTACGGTTCATTTGTTTTTCTTCCAGCCAGCGTGCAAAGAATATCGCTGAACGTAGCATTGCCTCGGTCATTTGTCATCGCCGGTAAGCGTCGCCAAGCACGCGGCTTCTCAAGCACCGGGCGGACGACAATAGGAACCGGGTTAGACGGGGAAGGCGCTAAGCCAGACGTCGAATTCCGCCAACAAAAAAGCCGTCGCAAAAGCGACGGCTTGATACTGCTGCGATGAAAACCGCGATGCCGGGCGTTATTCAATCCCGCGGCTGCGCAGATAGTCCTCATAGCTGCCGGTGAAGTCGATGACCTTCTCAGGCGTGATTTCCAGCACTCGGGTCGCCAGTGAGCTGACGAACTCTCGGTCGTGCGAGACGAAGATCAGCGTCCCTTGATACATCTCAAGCGCCATGTTCAACGATTCAATGGATTCCATATCTAGGTGGTTGGTCGGTTCATCCATGATCAGCACGTTAGGCCGCTGCATCATCAATTTGCCGAATAGCATCCGCCCTTTTTCCCCGCCGGACAGCACTTTCACTTTCTTACGAATGTCATCCTGTGAGAACAACAAACGGCCCAGCACGCTACGCACCGCCTGCTCGTCGTCGTTCTCCTGCTTCCACTGGCTCATCCAGTCAAAGACCGTCAGCTCATCGTCAAACTCATATTCGTGATCCTGCGCATAGTAGCCAATCTGCACATTTTCAGACCATTTGACGGTGCCGACATCCGGCTCCAGGTCGCCGACCAGCGTTTTCAACAGCGTGGTTTTACCAATACCGTTAGTCCCGAGCACCGCGACTTTCTCGCCGACTTCGACCAGCAGTTTGAGTTTGCTGAAGAGCGGGCCGTTGTCGAATCCTTTCGCCAGATCCTCGATCTCCAACGCGTTACGGAACAGCTTTTTGTCCTGCTCAAAACGGATGAAGGGGTTTTGACGGCTGGAAGCCTTGATCTCTTCCAGCTGAATTTTGTCGATCTGGCGCGCACGCGACGTGGCCTGACGCGATTTGGACGCGTTCGCGCTGAAGCGGCTGACGAACGACTGCAGCTCGGCAATCTGCGCCTTCTTCTTGGCGTTGTCCGCCACCAGACGCTCACGCGCCTGCGTGGCTGCCGTCATGTATTCGTCGTAGTTACCCGGGTAGAGACGCAGTTCGCCGTAATCCAGATCCGCCATGTGCGTACACACCATGTTCAGGAAGTGTCGGTCATGGGAAATGATGATCATGGTGCTGTTACGTTCGTTCAGCACCTGCTCCAGCCAGCGAATGGTATCGATGTCCAGGTTGTTGGTCGGTTCATCAAGCAGCAGAATATCCGGGTTGGCAAACAGCGCCTGCGCCAACAGCACGCGCAGTTTCCAGCCCGGCGCGACTTCGCTCATCGGACCGTAATGCTGCTCCAGCGGGATACCCACACCCAGCAGTAGTTCGCCCGCGCGCGCTTCGGCGCTATAACCGTCCATTTCACCGTATTTGACTTCCAGATCGGCCACTTTATAGCCGTCTTCTTCGCTCATTTCCGGCAGTGCGTAAATGCGATCGCGCTCCTCTTTCACGTCCCACAGTTCGGCGTGGCCCATGATGACCGTATCCAGTACCGAATACTCTTCGAACGCGAACTGATCCTGGCGCAGCTTGCCGAGACGTTCATTCGGATCCAGAGAAACATTGCCGCCGCTGGGGGTCAGATCGCCGCCCAGAATTTTCATAAAGGTCGATTTGCCGCAGCCGTTGGCGCCGATTAGGCCATAGCGGTTACCACCGCCGAATTTGACGGAAATGTTCTCAAAAAGCGGCTTACTGCCGAATTGCATCGTTATGTTATTCGTTACCAGCACAGTATTTACTCAGATCTAAGTGTGATTTGCCGCACATTATGCCATAAGCCGCCTTCAGAATCCCGGCCATCTACGCACACTATTTAACCAGAGACGCATCTGTGAGATTCTGATTATAAACAAGTGCTAATCTTGGATAAAAAAACCTATTATGTCGAAAACCCCCTGAAGGAAGCGCAAATGTCATCAGAGCGTCAGTTTAAACAGGTCGATGTCTTCACCCACCATGATTTCCAGGGTAACCCGCTGGCCGTCATTCTGAACGCCGAGGGGCTAAGCGATGAGCAGATGCAGGCCATCGCCCGATGGACCAATCTCTCTGAAACGACCTTTGTGCTGCCGCCGACGGACCCAACGGCGGATTACCTGGTTCGCATTTTCACCCCGTCGCATGAGCTGCCGTTTGCCGGCCACCCAACGCTGGGCACGGCGCATGCGTTGCTGGAAGCGGGACTCACGCCGCATGTCCCAGGGCAATTGATCCAGCAGTGCGGCGTCGGCCTGATTCCCATCAATCTGTCCGACAACGGTCAGCTGGCATTCAGAGCGCCGGAAGCCACCATCGATGCGGTGGACGCAAGCCACTACGCCTTGATTGACACTGCGCTCGGCAGCAATCATCGTCACGGAGAGGTGCCGCCTTCCGTCGTCAGTATGGGGATCAATTGGATGATCGTACGGATGGACAGCGCCGCGTCCTGCCTGGGCGTCAGAATCGCTCAGCCCGCATTTGAAAAACTGCTGGCAGCGACAGGCGCCGACGGCATCGCCATCTACGGCCCGCACGAAAACGCCACGCCGACCGATTACGAAGTTCGCGCGTTTTTCCCGCTGGATAGCGTGATTGAAGATCCCGTGACCGGGAGCGCGAACGCCTGTATCGCCCGCGCATTGCAGCATGGCAACGATTTGGACAAGGTCACGAGGAAACTGGGCTACAGCGTCCGTCAGGGCACCATGCTGTACCGTAACGGACGCGTCAATGTCGCCTACATCGACAGTCAGCCGTGGATTGGCGGCTACAGCCGCACCCTGATTGACGGTACGCTCAACGTCTGAGTCCTTCCGCCCGCTGCGTCCCAAACATAAAAAAACAGGCGCCGTATCCATGATGAGGATACGGCGCCTGCTCAGTTAACGGCGTCGACAACGTCCGACGTCACGAAAGAAACCTTATTTACGGGCGAGCAAAATCCCTAACACCAGTCCGACTGACGCACCGATGCCCAAACCATGCCACGGGTTGTCCTGAATATAGCTGTCCGCCTTCTTCACAAACTTTTTGGCCCGATGGCAGCAGCCTTTGGAGGGCTCCAGACGTGAACGAACATCCTGCAGCGAGTCATAGGCCTGTTTTTTGAGATCCTGATAGGCGCTGTCGGCATAATCGCCGGAATATTTTAAGAGCTCGTCCAGCGTGGTAGACAGCAGCTTTACATCGTCCTCGATACTCACTTCTTGTGTCTGTTTATCATGCGGTGCCATTATTTTCTCCTGTTGGTGAAAATGCGCTAACCCTATAACTATAGATAACCTGACGCCGATGCGGGGCCGAATCACGACAGATAATTCCTGATTATCTGTCCATGGTCGTAAAAAAAGCCGCGACACGTCGCGGCTTTCATCATTGACACACCGGAAATTACATTAATGGCTGCGCCATCTGTACCAGCGAAATCAGCGGCTGGGGGTAAAGACCCAGCGCGACGACGATGATGGCGGAAAGTACCACCACAACGCCGCCCAGTGAGAACGGACATACCGCCGCTTCGTTTTGGCCCGAAACCTGCGCCGGTGGTTTGGAGAGATACAAATTCACCATGGCGCGCAGGTAGTAGTAAAGACCAATGGCGCTGCCGACGACGACAGCCGCCGTTAACCACCACAGCTGCGCGTTCACGCTGACCGCCAGCACGTAGAACTTGCCGAAGAAGCCCAGCGTCATCGGGATCCCCGCCAGCGACAGCATCATGACAGACATGGACGCGGCCAGCACCGGACGACGCCAGAACAGGCCACGGTACGCTGCCAGCGAATCTTCATCGGCGCCGCGATAAGGACTGGAGATCAGGCTGACGACGCCGAATGCGCCCAGGCTGCTAAACAGATAACCGACCAGATAGACGCCGACCGTTTCCAGCGCCAGTTGATGGGACTGCACGGCAATCAGCGCCACCAGCAGATAGCCCATGTGCGCGATAGACGAGTAACCCAGCAGACGTTTGATATTGGTCTGCGCCACCGCCATCACGTTACCCACAATGATGGAGACAAACGCCACTACGGCCAGCGCCAGTCGCACCGACTCGCCGTCGACCAGCGGTGCGTACAGGAACAGGCGCATCACAGCGCCGAAGATGGCAATCTTGCTCGCCGTCGCCAGAAAGGTGGAAACCGGTGCGGGCGCGCCCTGATACACATCCGGCGTCCACAGATGGAACGGCGCCAGAGACAGTTTAAAGCCGATGCCCACGATCATCATCCCCAGCCCCGCCAACAGCAGCGGCTGATACAGCTGTTGGTCGCTCAGGCTTTTGCCCAGGCTGGCGAAGCTAAGATCACCGGAACCGGCATAGACCAGCGCCATCCCAAACAGCAGGAAAGAGGACGCGGCGGCGGACAGCAGCATGTATTTGACGGCCGCTTCCAGCGATCTCGCCTGACGGAAGGCGTAGCCCACCAGTCCAAACAGCGGCAGAGAAATCAGCTCAATGCCGATGAACAGCGACGCCAGATGGTTAGCGCTGGCCAGCAACACGCCGCCTAACGTGGCGATGAGCACCAACAGGTAGAACTCGTCGCGGTTATCCGAATATCCCTTGAGCCAAGCGTAGCCGTAAAGGCAGGTCGCCAGTCCGGCCGCCAGCACCAGGCCGGTATACAGCATCGAATAGCCGTCCACGCGAATCAGCGGCGTCACGTCCGTGGGCCCGACCTGCCCGACCCCATAGAGGGCGGCCAGAGAAACAGCCAGGCCGATGACAGAGAGAGAGGCATTCACAACGTGGTTGCGTCGCCACGCAATGGACAGCATCACAACCACTACCGTTAATCCGACAAGGAGTAGCGGCGAAAGCGCGATCAGTTGTTGAGGAGTTATTGTCATGGCGAATTAAAGCCTTGTTGTTGAAATAATGGAACTCTGAACCGACGACGTAAACCACTGTTGAATACTGGTCATCGCCGCGCTGGACGTATCCAGAACCGGCTGAGGATAAATACCCAGCGCCACCAGCAGCACAATCAGCAGCAATATGATGGACAGCTCGCGCGTCGTCATTCCAGCCAGCGGTGCATCGGATTTCGGTGCGCCATAGTAGGCGCGTTGCATCATGATCAACGAGTACACCGAGGCAAACACCAAACCAAAGGTGGAGATAACCGTAATCACCGGCACCACCTGATAGCTGCCGAACAGGATCATGAATTCGCCGACGAAGTTACCGGTTCCCGGCATCCCCAACGTCGCTACCGCGAAGAACAGCGACACGGCGGGCAGATAGCGAATACGGCCCCACAGTCCCCCCATCTCGCGCATATCGCGCGTTTGCAGACGTTCATACAGCTGACCGCAGATGATAAACATCCCGGCAGCTGACAAACCGTGTGCAATCATCTGCACTACCGCGCCCTGATACGCCAACTGACTGCCGGAGTAAATGGCGACCATGACGAAGCCCATGTGAGATACGGAGGTGTAGGCCACCAAGCGTTTGATATCGGTCTGTTTGAACGCCAGCCAGGCGCCGTAGAAAATGCTAATGACGCCCAACCACATGGCGATTGGCGCAAATTCGTGAGACGTGGTGGGAAACAGCGGCAGACTAAAGCGCAGCAGGCCGTAGGCCGCGGTCTTCATCAGCAGCCCCGACAGATCGACGGCGCCCGCCGTCGGCGCCAGCGCATGCGCATCCGGCGACCAGCCGTGAACCGGCACCAGCGGCATTTTCACCGCGAAGGCGACGAAGAAGCCCAGCATCAGCAGATATTCCACGCCGTGGGACATCTCGGTGCGCAGCAGGGCGTCGTAGTTAAACGTCCAGACGCCGGTGGACGCGTGGTGCGCCAGCACCAGACCCAGAATGGCGATCAGCATCACCAGACCACTGGTCTGTGTATAAATGAAGAACTTGGTCGCGGCCTTGCTGCGGGCGCGCTCGTCCGCGCCTTCGTGACCCCAGACGGCGATCAGGAAGTACATCGGGACCAGCATCATTTCCCAGAAGAAGAAGAACAGGAACAGATCCACCGCCACAAATACCCCGATCACCCCGACCAGCGTCAACAGCAGGTTGAGGTGAAACAAGCCCGAACGGCGGTGCTTTTCGTTCCACGAACACAGGATGGACAGCAGTCCCAGCAGCGCGGTCAGCACGACCATCAGCAGCGACAGACCATCCAGCGCCAGATGGAAGTCGATGCCGAAGCGCGGGATCCAAGGTGCGTCAAACACTTCTTGCCATTGCGGCACGCCGTGCGGCACCGCCAGAGAATAGCCACCCTGCAGCCAAAGCTGTACGGATAGCGCCAGTGTCAACCCCATAGTAATCAGTGCAATCCACCGCGGAACATTGGCGCCGAATCGCTCGAACAGCCAGCTCAGCAGACCGCCGATCAGGGGGATAAGAAGTAGCCAAGGTAGTAGCATGGCGTTTTGTGTCCCTAAATATAAAGAAAACGAGAAACTTGCTGCCGGCAGGGACGCCTGACTCAGGCGTCCGCTACCCTCAAAGTCGCTGTATCGCCATTACGCCAGCAACAGCAATCCCAGCACCACGACGGCGCCCATACCCACAGAGGCGACATACCAGCGCACTTGGCCGTTCTGACCAACCGCCAGACCACGATTACCCCAGGCCACCAACAGCGCCGGGATCGTCATCAGCTTGTCGAACGGATCGTGTTTCAGCAGTGCGCCAATCGCCAGATACGGCTTGACGAAGATCTTGTCGTACAACCAGTCGAAACCCCAGGCGTGGAACCACCAGGTCGAGAAGAAACGACCGGGCGCGCTGTTGGCGATGCTGGTGACGAGGCGACGTTGCCCCAGCCACAAAACGGCGGCCAGCAGAATACCGACCACCGCAACGACGCCGGACGCGATTTCCAGCGTCAGCATATGGCTGTGTTCCAGTTCCGTGGTTTGCGGCAGCACGCCATGCAGCGGCGGCACAATCAGCGCGCCGACGAACGTGGACAGCACCAGCAATATCAGCAGCGGCAGGTGATGAGTGATCCCCTTGAGCGCATGTGCTTTCGTTTTTTCTTCACCGTGGAACACGATGAAAATCATTCTGAAGGTATAGAGCGAGGTCATGAACGCGCCCGCCAAACCGGCGATGGCGAAGTTGATGTGTCCATTCGCCCAGGCGCCCGCCAGAATTTCATCCTTACTGAAGAAGCCTGACGTCACCAGCGGCAGCGCGGAGAGTGCAGCCCCACCGACCAGGAAGCAGACGTAAACCAGCGGAATAGTTTTACGCAATCCGCCCATCTTGAAGATGTTCTGTTCGTGGTGGCAGGCCAAGATCACCGAGCCGGAGGACAGGAACAGCAGCGCTTTGAAGAAAGCGTGCGTCATCAGATGGAAAATAGCGGCGTCCCATGCGGCGGCGCCCAGCGCCAGAAACATATAGCCGATTTGGCTCATGGTGGAGTATGCCAGCACGCGCTTGATATCCGTTTGCACCAGCGCGGCGAACCCGGCCAGCACCAACGTGACGGCGCCGATGATGCCGACCAGATGCAGAACTTCCGGCGCCATCAGGAACAGACCGTGCGTACGGGCGATCAGGTATACGCCCGCCGTAACCATAGTCGCGGCGTGGATCAGCGCGGAGACCGGCGTCGGACCCGCCATGGCGTCCGCCAGCCAGGTCTGCAACGGCAACTGCGCCGATTTACCGACCGCACCGCCCAACAGCATTAATGTCGCCATCGTGATGGCTGGCGAACCTTCCGCCAGATGCTGCGGCGCCAGAACCATCAGTTCGCGGAAGTTTAGCGTCCCCAGCTCGCGATAGAGGATAAACAGCGCAAAGGCCAGGAAGACGTCGCCGACGCGCGTCACGATAAACGCTTTCATCGCCGCCGCGCCGTTGCTTGGATTGGTGTAATAGAAACCAATCAGCAAGTAGCTGCACAGCCCTACCCCTTCCCAGCCGAGATACATCAGCAGCAGGTTATCCGCCAGCACCAACACCAGCATGCTGGCGATAAACAGGTTGGTGTAGGCGAAGAAGCGGGAATAACCCTCTTCTCCGCGCATGTACCATGACGCATACAGGTGGATCAGGAAGCCGACGCCGGTGACCACCGAGAGCATAGTCAGCGACAGGCCGTCCAGCGCCAGGTTGACGGTGATATCGAAGTTGCCCACCGACATCCACGTCCACAGATGCTGACTAAAGAAGACAACGCCGTCGCCCTGCTGATGGTTGAAAAAGTCTATACCAATCCAGCAGGTCAGCAGCGCAGACAGGCCGACTGAACCAACACCGACGGTCGCTGAGACATTTTCAGACCAACGGCCGCGGGAGAAGGCCAGCAACAAAAATCCGAGTAGCGGAAATAAGAGAGTTAAATAGAGTAAGTTCATCCGCGCATCTCACTGACAGTATCAATATTCAGGGTCTGACGGCGACGATACAGCTGCAGCAGCAGAGCAAGGCCGATACTCGCTTCAGCGGCGGCCAGCGTGATCGCCAGAATGTACATCACCTGACCGTCCGGGTGACCCCAATAGCTACCGGCCACCACAAACGCCAACGCGGCCGAATTGATCATGATTTCCAGACTGATCAGCATAAACAGTAGGTTGCGCCGGATAATCAGCCCGGTTAGTCCCAGCACAAAAAGAATGGCCGCCAGCAGCAAACCGTGTTGTAGGGGAATCATGCCCGTCCCTCCGTTGTTTTCTTGTCGGCGTCGTTGACGTCCGCAATGCCGTCGAGCCTGTCTTCACGGCCGACGTGGAAGGCGACGACCAATCCGGCCAGCAGCAGCATAGAGGCTAGCTCCACCGCCAGCACATAAGGCCCGAACAGCGTGATGCCGACGGCTTTGGCGTCAATCATGCTGCCCTGAATGCCTTCGCCGCTCACGCTGTAGATGCCTTTGATGATGACCGCCAGCAGCAGCAGAGACAGAATGCCGGGGCCGATCCAGACGCTAGGTTTAAGCCACTGTTTTTCCTGCTCAGCCACCGCGCTGCCGAGGTTCAGCATCATCACGACGAACACGAACAGCACCATAATGGCGCCAGCGTAGACGATGATCTCCAGCGCACCCGCAAAATAGGCGCCCAGCGAGAAGAACACGCAGGCGATGGCCAGAAGAGACACAATTAAATAAAGTAGTGCATGCACTGGGTTGGTATGGGTAATGACACGCAATGTTGCCAGTACCGCAATCAACGCAGCCGCATAAAAAGCGAATTCCATGCTTGGCTCCTTAAGGCAGCAGACCTTTGACATCAATGGGTTTGGCTTCGTTTTCGGCTTCGCCTTTGTCTTTCCCATTGATCGCCATGCCGGCCATCCGGTAGAAGTTATATTCCGGATATTTACCCGGCCCCGAGATCAGCAGATCTTCTTTTTCGTACACCAGATCCTGGCGTTTGAATTCACCCATCTCAAAATCGGGCGTCAGCTGGATGGCTGTCGTCGGACAGGCTTCTTCGCACATGCCGCAGAAGATGCAGCGTGAGAAGTTGATGCGGAAGAATTCCGGATACCACCGCCCGTCTTTCGTTTCCGCTTTCTGCAGCGAGATACAGCCGACCGGACAGGCCACGGCGCACAGGTTGCAGGCCACGCAGCGTTCGTCGCCATCGGGGTCACGCGTCAGGACGATACGGCCGCGGTAACGGGGCGGCGGATTCACCGGCTCCTCAGGATACATGCGGGTTTCACGTTTTTTGAACGCGTTGGACCCCACCATGCAGATGCTGCGTACCTGGGTGCCAAAACCCACCAAGAGTTCTTTCAGTGTCATGGTTTATTCACCCCTTATTGAGCGTTGTACAAAATGACCGCGGCGGTCGCCAACAGGTTAACCAGCGTCAACGGCAGACAGATCTTCCAGCCGAAAGCCATCACCTGGTCATAACGCGGACGGGGTAACGCAGCACGGATCAGGATGAACATCATCATGAAGAAGGCCGTTTTGAGTGCAAACCAAACGATGGGGGGCAGGAAAGGGCCGTGCCAACCGCCAAAGAACAACGTCACAATCAGCGCCGAGACGGTGACGATGCCGATGTACTCCCCGACGAAGAATAGACCGAATTTCATCCCGGAGTATTCGATGTGGTAGCCGTCGGCCAGTTCCTGCTCCGCTTCCGGTTGGTCGAAAGGATGACGGTGACACACCGCCACGCCAGCGATGGCGAAAGTAACGAAACCGAAGAACTGCGGGATGACGTTCCAGATGTGCGTCTGGCTCTCGACGATGTCGCGCATATTGAATGAGCCGGCCTGCGCCACCACGCCCATCAGCGACAGCCCCAGAAACACCTCATAGCTGAGCGTCTGGGCGGAGGCGCGCACGGCCCCCAGCAGCGAGTATTTGTTGTTGCTGGACCATCCGGCGAACAGTACGGCATACACCGCCAGACCGGCCATCATCAGGAAGAACAGCAAACCAATATTCAGGTCGGACACGCCCCAGGTCGGGGTGATTGGCACGATGGAAAACGACAGCAGCAGCGACGTGAACGCAATCATCGGCGCCAGCGTGAAGATAACTCGGTCGGCGAACGGCGGCAGCCAGTCCTCCTTGAAGAACATCTTCAGCATGTCCGACACCAGCTGCAACGAGCCGCCCCAACCCACGCGGTTCGGCCCGTAACGTCCCTGGAACAAGCCCAGCAGTCGGCGCTCGCCCATACTCATGAAGGCACCGCAGGTCACGACGACCAGCAGGATGACGATCGCCTTGAGGACGGCGATCAAAATATCCACCACTTCCGGTGTAAACCAACTCATTGTGCCGCCTCCCGCATTGTTTCAACGGTCGCGCCCGCCAGAACCGGGGCGATGCCCGGGAAGCCCAGCGGCAACCCTACCTGTCCCTGACGCAACTCCGCGCTGACCTGTACCGGCAGACGCAAGGTCTGTCCATCACAGACAATCTCCAGCAGCGTGCCCGGATTGACGCCCAACTGGGCCGCATCCGCCGGGTTTACCATCGCGTAAGGCTGCGGCATACGTTGCTGGATGACGTCGGCGCGCTGCGACATTTCTTCGCTACCGAATAGATGATAGTAAGGCGCTACCTGCCATTGGCCCGCCTGTACCGCAAACGGCGTCGGGATCTGGTTGAAGTAGTCCAGCGCGCCCTCGCCCGCTTCGATCAGCCTGACGCCTGGATCGCCGTGGCGCAGATGGCCGCCGACTTCATCCTGGAACTTGTTCCACGCCTGCGGGGAGTTCCAGCCCGGCGCCCAGGCAAACGCGACCTGACGGCTTTGGGCCTCGGGACTGTTGTTCCCTTCCATGGAGAACGTGAACATCGTGTCCTGATCCTGCGGCTGGCGCGGTTCGTTCACGTCGATGTTGGCGCGCATGGCGGTACGACCGCTGTAACGGTGCGGTTCGCGCGCCAGCTTCTGACCGCGAATACGGAAAGAGGCGTCCGGCGCGGCGTCCTTGATGGCCGCCAACTGCGGCAGCGCGGCGGCGCACGCATCGACCACATGGTCGAGCTGCGTCCAGTCTGCATCGCGGCTGGCCATACGGGCCTTGACCGCGTGCAGCCAGCGCCAGCTCTCCAGCATCACCGTGGCGTTGTCGTAGTAGGCGGGATCGTAAACCTGGAAGAAGCGCTGCGCGCGACCTTCCTGATTAATCAGCGAGCCGTCGCTCTCTGCGAAGCTGGCCGCCGACAAAATCAGATTGGCTTTATCCATGACGCGGGTGCGTTGGTGGTCGACCACAATCAGGTTGGCAACGTTATCCAGCGCCGCATCAATGCGCTTCGCCGGCGCATGTCGATACAGATCGTTTTCCAGCACCACGACGCTATCCGCTTCGCCGGACTCCAGTCGGGAGAGCGCCTCGTCAAGCGAGCCGCCGCCGATCATGCCTAGCCCCATACTGTTGGCGCTGCTGGCGACGAACGTCATACCGACATCCGCCCCCCGCCCCTTCAACGCTTTGGCGACGTTGGCCGCCGCGGCGATAATCTCTTCGCTGCCCGCATTCATGCCGGTGACGATCAGCGGCTTTTTCGCGCCCGCCAAAGCCTGAACGATGACATCCAGTTTGGGTTCAAGGTCGCCCGCCAAATCGGTCACGGCCGGTGCGGCATCATCCAACGCGTGGGCGATGGCGAAGCCCAGACGCGCTTGCTCATCGACTGGAGCGTGGTAGCTCCACGCGGCCACGTCATCCAGCCGGGTGCTGTCGACGTTCGTCACGAAGAGCGGATGTTTGGCGTGCTGACCGATATTCATGATGGCGGCAATCTGCCAGTCCGCCACTTTCTGTGCGGCGGCCATTTCTCGCGCTTTCCCCTTCACCGCCTGACGCACTGCGAGCGCAATACGCGCGCCGGTCTGCGTCAGATCTTCGCCTAGCACCAGCACGGCATCGTAATTTTCGATCTCGCGCAGCGCAGGGGTATGAACACCGCTCTCTTTCAGCACTTTCAGCATCAGTTGAACGCGGTTCTGTTCGCTCTGGGCAATGCCGCTGTAGAAGTTGTCTGCGCCAACCAGTTCACGCAGCGCAAAGTTGCTTTCGATACTGGCGCGCGGAGAGCCGATGCCGATGACCTGTTTCGACTCGCTCAAGAGATGGGCCGCGCTCTGCACCGCCTGTTCAGCGTTCTGCGTCGTCCATTCGTTGCCGAGACGCTGCTGAGGCTGGCGAGGACGATCTTTCAGATTAACGTAGCCATAGCCGAAGCGGCCGCGATCGCACAGGAAATAGTGGTTCACGCTGCCGTTGAAACGGTTTTCGATACGGCGCAATTCGCCATAACGCTCGCCGGGGCTGGTGTTACAGCCCACGCTGCACTGCTGGCAAACGCTGGGCGCAAACTGCATATCCCACTTACGGTTGTAGCGTTCGGAATGGGTTTTGTCGGTGAATACGCCGGTGGGGCAGACTTCCACCAGGTTGCCGGAGAATTCGCTTTCGAGCACGCCGTCTTCGGGACGACCGAAGTAGACGTTGTCATGCGCGCCGTAAACGCCCAGGTCTTTGCCGTCCGCGTAATCTTTGTAATAACGTACGCAGCGGTAACAGGCGATGCAGCGGTTCATTTCGTGAGAGATGAACGGCCCGAGATCCTGATTATGATGGGTTCGTTTGGTAAAACGATAGCGGCGGGTGTTGTGCCCAGTCATCACCGTCATGTCCTGCAGGTGGCAGTTGCCGCCCTCTTCACAAACCGGACAATCATGAGGATGGTTGGTCATCAGCCACTCGACGACGCTTTTGCGAAACAGTTTGGCTTCCTCATCGTCAATCGCGATGAAGGTGCCGTCCGCAGCGGGCGTCATACAGGACATGACCAGGCGGCCGCGCGTGTCTTCCGCGTTCTGGTATTGCTTGACCGCGCACAGGCGGCATGATCCAACGCTACCCAGCGCTGGATGCCAGCAAAAGTAAGGAATATCAAGGCCCAGAGTGAGACATGCCTCAAGGAGGTTGTCCGCTCCGTTCACATCATATTCTTTGCCGTCTACATGAATCGTTGCCATAGTCAGCATGCTTCCATAAAGGCCTGCGTCTTAAGCAGGCGCTAATCAAAAATTCTGTCTATCAGATGAAGAATCGCTTACGTCGGTGCGAAACATCGCATCTGCGACTCGGCCATTGCTTACCAGCGCTGTGTCAGCAGGTTCGGTTGAATCCCGCCTATCGCTTTTGTATTGCTGATAGTCTGCTTGGCGATACCCGCCTCAAACTCATGCCGGAAATACTTTATTGCGCTCTGCAGCGGCTCAACGGCCCCCGGCGCATGGGCGCAGAAGGTGTGGCCCGGCGACAAGAAGCGGCACAGCTGCTCCAGCGTTTCGATATCGCCCGGCTGCCCTTGTCCGGCTTCCAACGCGCGCAGCAGCTTCACGCTCCNCGGCAAACCATCGCGGCACGGCGTACACCAGCCGCAGGACTCGCGCGCAAAAAACTCTTCCAAATTGCGCGTCAAGCCGACCATATTGATCTCGTTGTCCACCGCCATCGCCAGCCCGGTGCCCAGACGACTTCCCGCTTTGGCGATGCTTTCGAAATCCATCGGCAGGTCAAGGTGATCGCCGGTCAGGAAGTCGGTCCCTGCGCCGCCCGGCTGCCAGGCTTTCAGGGTCAGACCATCGCGCATACCGCCTGCATAATCTTCAAGAATTTCACGCGCGGTCGTACCAAACGGCAGCTCCCACAGACCCGGATTTTTCACCCGGCCGGAGAAGCCCATCAGCTTGGTGCCGGCATCCTTACTCTTGCCCGCGGACAGCCCCTGATACCACTCCACGCCGTGCTCGATGATAGCCGGCACGTTGCACAACGTTTCGACGTTGTTAACGCAGGTCGGCTTGCCCCACACACCCGCAGACGCCGGGAAAGGCGGCTTGGAGCGCGGATTGGCGCGGCGGCCTTCCAACGAGTTAATCAACGCGGTTTCTTCACCGCAGATATAACGTCCGGCGCCGGTATGGACGAACAGTTCGAAGTCGAAACCGCTGCCCAAGATGTTTTTACCCAGCAGGCCAGCGGCCTTGGCTTCTTCAATCGCCCGGCGCAGGTTAGCCGCCGCCTGCACATATTCGCCGCGCAGGAAGATGTAGCCGCGATAGGACTTCAGCGCATAAGCGCCAATCAGCATGCCTTCCACCAGCAGATGGGGCAGCTGCTCCATCAGCAGCCGGTCTTTATAGGTGCCGGGTTCCATCTCATCCGCATTGCACAGCAGGTAGCGGATATTCATGCTTTCGTCTTTCGGCATCAGGCTCCACTTGAGCCCGGTGGAGAATCCCGCCCCGCCGCGCCCGCGCAGACCCGCATCTTTGACCAGCGTCACCACGTCGCTCTGGGCGATACCGGTGAGCGCTTTTTGCGCGCCGGCGTAGCCATTCTTACTGCGGTACTCATCCAGCCACACCGGCTGTTTGTCGTCACGCAGACGCCAGGTGAGAGGGTGCTGTTCGGCAGTGAGAACAATGTTTTTAGTCATTGATACTGCTCCAGTAATGAATCGATATCGTCAGGCTTGACGTGGCTGTGGGTGTCTTCGTCGATCATCATCGAAGGCCCTTTGTCACAGTTGCCCAGACAGCAGGTCGGCAGCAGCGTGAAGCGGCCGTCGAACGTGGTCTGACCCGGCTGAATGTTCAGTTTTTTCTCCAGCGCGGCGCGCACGCCCTGAAAACCGTTGATGTAGCACACGACGCTGTCGCAGTAGCGAATGACGTGACGCCCTACCGGCTGACGGAAGATCTGGCTATAGAAGGTGGCGACGCCTTCGACATCGCTGGCCGGAATGTCCAGAATCTCGGCAATTGCGTAGATGGCGCCGTCCGGCACCCAGCCGCGCTGTTTCTGTACGATTTTCAGCGCTTCAATCGACGCCGCGCGGGCATCTTCATAGTGGTGTTTTTCATGCTCGATAGCGTCACGCTCTGCGTCGCTGAGCACGAACACATCTTGCACATCCGCGCTCTGAGCATCTGGAGAAGGTTGAGTGTTGTTATGATCGTGCATAATTAGCGGTCCACATCTGACATGACGAAATCAATACTGCCGAGGTATACGATCAGGTCGGATACCAGGCATCCACGGATGACCGAAGGAATTTGCTGCAAATGAGCAAAGCTCGGCGTGCGAATGCGCGTGCGGTAGCTCATGGTACTGCCATCGCTGGTCAGGTAGTAACTGTTGATCCCCTTGGTGCCTTCGATCATCTGGAACGATTCGTTGGCCGGCATAACCGGTCCCCAGGACACCTGCAGGAAGTGGTTGATCATGGTTTCGATGTGCTGCAGCGTGCGCTCTTTCGGCGGCGGCGTCGTCAGCGGATGGTCGGCCTTGAACGGCCCTTCCGGCATGTTGTTCAGACACTGTTCGAGGATACGCAGACTCTGGCGTAGCTCTTCCACTTTCAGCATCACGCGGGTGTAGCTGTCGCTGATGCCATCGCCCACCGGCACCTCGAAATCGAAGTTTTCATAGCCGGAGTAAGGACGCCATTTACGCACATCGAACGGAATGCCCGTCGCGCGCAGGCCCGCGCCGGTGACACCCCACTCCAGCGCCTCTTTGGCGTTATAGGCGGCGACCCCCTGAGAGCGGCCTTTCAAAATGGTGTTTTGCAACGCCGCTTTGACATAGGTGTCCAGTCGAGCAGGCATCCAGTCCAGGAATTCACGCAGTAGTCGATCCCAGCCGCGCGGCAGGTCGTGCGCCACGCCGCCGATACGGAACCAGGCGGGATGCATGCGGAAACCGGTGATCGCTTCGACCAGATCATAGATTTTCTGGCGGTCGGTAAACGCAAAGAAGACCGGCGTCATGGCGCCGACGTCCTGAATAAAGGTACTGATGTAAAGCAGATGGCTGTTGATGCGGAACAGTTCAGACAACATCACGCGGATGGTCTCAACGCGCTCCGGCACTTTAATGCCCGCCAGCTTCTCGACCGCCAGCACGTAAGGCATTTCGTTGACGCAGCCGCCGAGATACTCAATACGGTCAGTGTAAGGAATATAGCTGTGCCAAGACTGGCGCTCGCCCATCTTTTCCGCGCCGCGATGGTGATAGCCAACATCTGGAATACAGTCGATGATCTCTTCGCCATCCAACTGCAAGATCAGACGGAACGCACCGTGTGACGAAGGATGGTTCGGCCCCATGTTCAGGAACATGAAGTCTTCGTTTTCCGTTCCACGCTTCATGCCCCACTCTTCAGGCTTGAAGGTCAGCGACTCCATTTCCAGATCTTCACGCTGCTTGGTTAGCACGAAAGGATCGAATTCAGTTGCGCGCGCCGGGAAGTCTTTGCGCAGCGGGTGTCCTTCCCATGTCTGCGGCATCATGATTCGAGTCAGGTGCGGGTGACCATTGAAGGTGATGCCGAACATGTCCCACACTTCACGCTCATACCAGTTAGCGTTCGGGAACAGAGGCGTCATCGTTGGCAGGAACAGATCGTTCTCCGCCAGCGCCACTTTCAGCATGATGTCGCTGTTTCGCTCTAGGGAGGTCAGCAGATAAAAGACGGAGAAGTCTGCGGCGGGTAGCCCCTCGCGGTGCGTACGCAGACGTTCATCCATGCCATGCAGGTCCATCAGCATGACATAAGGTTTGGGTTGTTTTTTCAGGAAGTCGACGACGTCGAGTAATTGCTCACGTTTGACCCAAACTACCGGCATCCCCGTCCGCGTGGCCTGAACGGTAAACGCGTCCTGACCGAAACGGTTCCACAGCTCGCCAACGACCGGATCATCCAGATGATCGCGGGTTTGCCATGCGGGCAGAACGGCGTCGTGTGTCGTTAAATCTGTCATAAGTAATGTCACCACATTAAATGTGTTATTTCCGTGACTGATGATGGCGGCGCGCTGTTATGTTGATATTACGCAGCCATCACGGCCTATCATTCACAGGTCAAATTTCATCCGGGGAACGCAGGTGGGTTACCGCAATACGTTCTTCGCGTTTACGTTCACGTTCAGATTGCATGTTGGCGCGGTACACGCCCTGATCGCCAACGACCCATGACAGCGGGCGACGCTCTTTACCGATAGACTCTTTCAGCAGCATCAGCGCCTGCATGTATGCTTCCGGTCGCGGCGGACATCCTGGGATGTACACGTCTACCGGCAGGAATTTGTCGACGCCTTGAACCACGGAGTAGATGTCATACATACCGCCCGAGTTGGCGCATGCGCCCATGGAAATAACCCATTTCGGTTCCAGCATCTGATCGTACAAACGCTGAATGACGGGGGCCATTTTCAGGAAAGGTGTTCCGGCGATGACCATGAAATCAGCCTGGCGGGGAGAGGCGCGCAACACTTCAGAACCGAAGCGCGCCACGTCGTGTACGGCGGTGAAGGAAGTCACCATCTCCACGTAACAGCAGGAAAGACCAAAGTTGAAGGGCCACAGGGAGTTACCGCGTCCCCAGTTGACCATATTTTGCAGCGTCTGCTCCAGATTGCCCATGAACACGCTTTTGTTAACGTGCTGTTCGAGCGGGTCGCTGACGACCTCTTTCTTCTGTAGCGGATAACGGTCGTTCTCACCGTCGGGGTCTATGCGGGTGAGCGTATAGTCCATTGATTGCCTCGCTATTACTGCTGATGAGTATTGGTGGTGGAGTGGTTTACGACGATGTCGGACTTCACGACTTGACGCTTGGAACGCTTCGGCGTCCAGTCTAGCGCGCCGATACGCACCAGATAGACCAGTCCGGCCAACAGCACCAATATGAAAATGGTGGCTTCGATAAAACCGACCCAGCCGCTTTCTCGAATAGAGACGGACCAGGCGTACAGGTACAGCGCTTCCACATCGAAAATGACGAAAAACATCGCCACAAGATAGAATTTTGCAGACAGCCTCAGTCGGGCTGACCCTACCGAATCAATACCGGATTCGTAAGGCGTATTCTTGGCCCGACCTTTGGATCGCCCTCCCAGCAGAAAGCCACCCAACAGCATAAAACCGCAGAGACCCACGGCAACGATTAGAAATAAAGCAAATGCCCAGTGGTGGGCGAGGACTTCAGTAGTAGTTGACATACTCATTGCTTACTCATCAAAAGTGGCTTGGGCCGCTGCTCTTTTTACGGCAGTTAATAGCCACATCGATTAAAAGGAAGGATTTGTAACCATAAAAATACCACAAATTATAGGGTTAAGGCGCGGTAAATGTGGTTATTCATCCTGTTTCTGCAACCTTTTCTTAACCTTTATAAAAATAACAGCGCATAAATTAACATGCACGCATCTTCGTTAACCTTTTACAAACATAGCAGAGACTGAATCGTATCAATGCTACTCTTGGTTGTTTTAGACCAATGCGAAGAAAAAGCCCCTATTTCTGTAGTGACTATATCAATTTCAGCATGAATGCAGGTTAATGAATAAGGTTAAGGCAAGTATTTTTTGATCTCTCACACGTTTTTCCGGTTTTAGTTATTAAAAAAAGTACGCTCGGTAAGCAATTGTTAATACAACAAACCGTGTGGTTATTAGAAGGTGCGGGATCAGAGAAGAGCGTAAGGGGGGTGAACAGGACGATGCATTGCAGACAGAGAGGCGCACTCCGGCGGTAGAAACGAAAAAACGACAGAGTGGCGGAGAGCGCGCACTCTGTCGTCAGTATTCGGACGGTTTTTTACAACATTTCACACTGACGCATATCGCTCAGCGCTAGGCGCTGTAAATGTCAGAGAATATCTTTCAACGATTCGTCCGTGGGGGAAATGCGGATATCCCCTTCCGGAACGCTATGCACAGAAAGCAGATTGGAACGCGTACCTGATTCGATAGCACTGAAAATTGCCGTGCTCAGCTCGTTATTTTGCTGTGGATTCTTACACAGGTAGTAACGGGTGTCGGGCAACTTCGGCAAACCTTCTTCTTCACCCAGCACGCGCAGTTCCGGCGTCATCATTTCAACGGAACGCACGGTAATGCCCAGCCCCGCCTTTACCGCCGCCCGAACCGCCGACAGCGTGGAAGCCACATACGAAATCTTCCAGGGAATACCAGCTTCGGTCAGTTTCTCCAGCGCCAACGTGCGGAAAGGGCTCGGTTCGTCCAATACCACTAACGGTACAGGACTGCCGTGTTGGAACTGGTATTCCGCCGAGCAATACCACAGCGTCGGAGACGAACGCAGCAATACATTAGGAAACTCGGTGCTATTTTCCGTTGTGATAACTAAATCAATTTTGCCCTGATGCAACATTTCCATCATTTCAGGGCTGCGTTTGATAGTGACTTCAATCGACAATTTAGGGAAAACCGACGTCACGCGCTGCAAGATAAACGGCAGAATAGTATCCGCGGTATCGTCGGAAGCGCCGATCGTCAGCGTACCCTGAATGTCGCTGAACATTAAAGAGGCGCAGGCCTCATCATTGAACTGCAGTATTTTTCTGGCATAACCAAGAAACTGGATCCCATGTTCGGTGAGCAGCTTATTTCTCCCGTGACGGGCGAATAACTCTTTACCGATGAGTTGTTCCAGCCGCTGCATCTGCTGACTCACAGCAGACTGCGTTCTGCATACTGCTACGGCCGCGGCCGCGAAAGTATTCAAATCGGCGACAGCGACAAACGTTCTCAGCAGATCCAGATCAAGATTGAGAACTGGGCGATTTGCATTTGTCATATGGTTTTTCACTTATCTATTTTATTTATTAACTAACATACCTGGTGTTGGATACGTATCCCGACAACGTCGGCATACAATGAAAGACAGTATCGTAGATGAACGTCTACGGCAAAAAATACTTAATATTTCGTTACCACATCGCCTTTTTTTCGCCCTCTCCCTTACCTATTCATTTTATTGATTCAAGTCGTCGATAAAAAGAACGGTCAATTATTTTAGATAATAAAATAAAAGTCTTGCACGCACTAGCGCGCTAAAGATAAAGGGTGAGCGTGATAAAAGCTTACGTTTATGACCGACACTGTATTTACAGGGGCGCTTCCTTAAAAACATAACTTAACTTCGTTATTTCAATACGTTACGATTCATCTGATTTCAGCGTGACCACCGACTTCACCACTGAACAATATACGATGACCCACTCGTAAAATATTCTGATATAAGATACCAGAATTAAGTTTTCTGTCATCTATAAACTCAATGCCAGCTATAATGTAACCTGAGTGATTAATCTGACAAGAGCCTATCTATAACAATCTGAAAATTCCTATATTACCTATTAATATTACTAGATTGATCATTGTAAAAAAACTTTTGTAAAGGCATCGAAAAGAAAATACAAGCTTCTATTAATTGCATATTCGAATTCAAAATAGACGAATATTTATTGGCTAACCTCCCCTTTGTGACGGCATGTTCTAAAATAGTCACGGCTATTACAAACGGTGTTAATTTCATATCAGGGAAGGAAAGTCTCAATAATTAAATAAGAAAACCCTTTATTTTAATCGGTTACATGTATTGGCTACACTAAAATAAGATGGGGTTTTTACTCGTTATTCCAGTCATTGAAAAAAATAGGGTTATTGTAAGTATCCAGTGACCTCTCAGACGTCAGAGTATTACCGACAGGAGTCGATGATAAATAGCGGTGCATTTGCGCTCAAATGAGAAACTGACTTCGAAATTGCGTACCCATTGCCGCCGCCAGCCTCACTATGGCGTCGCATAAATCACCTTGTTCACTGCCCTTGCCAACCAGAAAACACAAAGAAATAGATTTATACAGTCTAAAAGTTTAACAAATAAAACAATAACAGTTTTTTACACTATGAAATCTGCGCCTGTCACCGTTTTTGAGATGAGTCATTCATTTAGGATCATTCTTCAAAATCAGCGTCAGTAAGAGTACATTAGGCCGATTAAGCGTCTACTATTCAGGAACCTTCCTGTACAAGGTTTGTTAAATGTCCCCTATCGAAAAATCCAAGAAATTGGAAAATGTTTGTTATGACATCCGTGGTCCGGTGTTAAAAGAAGCCAAGAGGTTGGAAGAGGAAGGCAATAAAGTTCTTAAACTCAACATTGGCAACCCAGCACCGTTCGGCTTTGAAGCCCCCGACGAGATTCTGGTTGACGTGATTAGGAACCTGCCCACCGCGCAAGGCTATTGCGACTCGAAAGGACTCTACTCCGCTCGCAAGGCTATCGTGCAGCACTACCAGGCGCGCGGTCTGCGCGATATCACCGTCGAAGACGTTTATATCGGCAACGGCGTGTCCGAACTTATCGTACAGTCCATGCAGGCTCTCCTGAATAACGGAGACGAAATGCTGGTGCCAGCGCCGGACTATCCTTTATGGACCGCCGCCGTATCGCTGTCGAATGGTAAAGCCGTGCATTATCGCTGCGACGAAGAGTCCGGCTGGTTTCCCGACCTGGATGATATCCGCAAAAAAATCACGCCGAACACTCGCGGTATCGTCATCATCAACCCGAACAACCCGACTGGCGCCGTGTATAGCAAAGCGCTGTTGATGGAGATCGTCGAGATCGCCCGTCAAAACGATCTGATCATTTTCGCCGATGAGATCTACGACAAGATTCTGTACGACGAAGCCCAGCACCACTCCATTGCGGCGCTGGCGCCTGACCTGCTGACGGTGACCTTTAACGGTCTATCTAAAACCTATCGCGTTGCGGGTTTTCGTCAGGGATGGATGGTATTGAACGGTCCCAAGAAGCATGCCAAAGGGTATATAGAAGGGCTGGAGATGCTGGCTTCGATGCGTCTGTGCGCCAACGTCCCCATGCAGCACGCCATTCAGACAGCGCTCGGGGGCTATCAAAGCATCAGTGAATTTATCCGCCCCGGCGGCCGTCTGTACGAACAGCGCAATCGCGCCTGGGAACTGATTAACGACATTCCCGGCGTCTCCTGCGTGAAGCCGTCCGGTGCTTTATATATGTTCCCGCGTATTGATGCGAAGCGTTTCAATCTCCACGACGACCAGAAGCTGGTGCTGGATCTGCTGCTGCAGGAAAAGGTGCTGCTGGTGCAAGGCAGCGCGTTCAACTGGCCGGAGCCGGACCATGTTCGCATCGTGACGCTGCCCCGCGTCGATGAACTGGACATGGCCGTGCACAAGCTGGGGCGTTTCCTCGAACACTACCACCAGTAATCGTGCCGATAAATCCATCGGACGGGCGACGCCTTATGGCGCCGCCCGTTTTTTCATCCGATTCTCTCCCCAGAGTCTCGGGGCTGAGTTGCTAATTCCTCGTCGAGCGACCACAATGGTTTTTCCCTCCGCGTATTGAGAGAGTGCTATGGTTCAAAGTCATTTCTTCGCCCATTTATCCCGTCTAAAGCTGATTAACCGCTGGCCGCT
This sequence comes from Lonsdalea quercina subsp. quercina, assembly GCF_000688695.1. Classification (GTDB taxonomy): domain Bacteria; phylum Pseudomonadota; class Gammaproteobacteria; order Enterobacterales; family Enterobacteriaceae; genus Lonsdalea; species Lonsdalea quercina_D. Next base: position 172,894 of record NZ_JIBQ01000007.1, read on the forward strand.
GATGCGCAATGTACGCACGGAAAACGTCTCGGAGCACAGTTTGCAGGTCGCTTTCGTGGCCCATGCGCTCGCCGTGATCAGAAACCGTAAATTCGGCGGGGATCTCAATGCCGAACGTATCGCCCTGCTTGCGATGTACCACGATGCCAGCGAAGTGCTGACCGGCGATATGCCGACACCCATCAAGTACTACAACGCCCAGATGGCCCACGAGTATAAAAAGATAGAGAAAATCGCCCAGCAGAAGCTCATCGATATGCTGCCGAGCGAACTTCAGGAAGACTATCGCATGCTGCTGGATGACGCCTATACCAGCGAGGAAGAGCATGCCGTGGTCAAACAGGCAGACGCGCTGTGCGCCTACCTGAAATGTCTGGAGGAGCTGTCGGCGGGCAATAACGAATTCGTATTGGCTAAAGCGCGTCTGGAAAAAACGCTGCAACAACGACACAGCCCCGAAATGGACTATTTTATGACCGTCTTCATTCCCAGCTTCAGTCTCTCTCTGGATGAAATTAGCCAGGACTCCCCGCTATAACGGGGAGAACGGATAGAGCCACGGGATCATCACGACGCTCACGCCCATGACGAGTACCGTGAAAGGCACCCCGATTTTAAGAAAGTCGCCGAACCGATATCCACCCGGCGCCAACACCAACGTATTTACCGGTGAGGAGACGGGCGTCATAAATGCCGCTGAAGCGGCGATCGCGATAATCATGGCGAACGGATAAGGCGACACCTGCATCTGATCGGCCGCGGCGATGGCGATGGGCGCCATGAGCACCGCCGTCGCGGTATTCGAAATGAATAGACCGATCACCGCACACAGCACGAACAAGCAGGCCAGCATCATCTGCGGTCCGGCGTCCCCCGCCACGTCCATTAATCCTTTTACGATCAACGCCACACCACCCGTTTTCTCCAGCGCCAGCGCAAAAGGCATCATGCCGATAATGAGCATCAGGCTCGGCCAGTGCACGGCGCGATAGGCGCTCTCCATGTCGATGCAGCGAAATTGCCCCATCATCAGGCAGGCAATCAGCGCGGCAACCGCATTGGGGATTTCATCGGTCAGCATCATGGCGATCATCAACGCGAGGCAAAACAGCGCGTGAGGCGCCTGGCTTTTCGCGGGCGCTACCTCGTCCACCTCGGCCGGTAAATTCAGTACGATGAAATTCTGCTTCTGCTGATAGAGCTGGCGAATATTACGCCAGTCTCCAATCACCAGCAGGATATCGCCCAACTGCAGCGGCTCATTCGACAACGCGCCGTCCAGCGCTTCGCCATTGCGCCGAATCCCCACCACCGTCAGGCCATATCGGCTACGAAACATGGCGTCCTGGAGCGTTTTTCCCACCAGCTCCGAGTCCGGGATTAACGACACTTCCGCCATGCCGACATCACGCGCCTGCTCAGAGAAATATTCGCCGCGCAACACCATGGGCTCCAGCATATGCGTAGCGCAAAATTCGCGCAGATCGACGTCGGAAGCCGACATATCGATCAACAAGACATCGTTCAGACGTAGTTCCGTATTCACCGCGACGCTGATCATGACGCGTCTGAACTTGCGCCAGCGCTCAATGCCGACGACGTTGGCGCCGAAACGCTGGCGCAGATTAAGATCGTCCAACCGCTGGCCGACAAAGGGCGAACCGCTTCGAATCGCGAGCCGCCGCGCTCGTCCGGTGAGTTTGTAGTCGCGGATGAGATCCCGAAATGTCTTTCGCTTCCAGACTTCTTTATTATCGCCGCTGTCGTTACTGCCCAGCCAGAAACGCGCCACCAGCATGTAGCCAATTCCCACCAGCAAGACCACTATGCCGATGGGCGTCATGCCGAAAAAACCGAAACCCGCGATATCGTTCCGCATCAGTTCGCTGTTCACCACCATGTTGGGCGCCGTAGCGACCAGAGTCATCATGCCGCTGATCAGGCCAGCAAAGCTTAAGGGCATCAGCAGCCGGGCAGGCGAACTTTTCATGCGCGCGGCAACATTGAGTACCACCGGAATGAAAATCGCCACAACGCCGGTGGAACTCATAAACGCACCCAGCCCGGCGACGGTCAGCATGAGCAGCACCAGCATACGGACTTCACTTTCGCCGGCGACATGCATCAGCCAGTCACCCACCTGATAAGCAACACCGGTTCGAACCAGGCCCTCTCCGATGACAAACAGGGCGGCAATCAGTATCACGTTCGGATCGCTAAACCCCATCAACGCTTCCGGCAACGTCAACGTGCCGCTTAATACAAACGCAATGATGACCAGCAGTGCGACAACGTCCATTCGCAATTTGTTGGTGGCGAACAAAACGATGGCGATGAACAACAGCGTCAACACCCATAGCAACTCACGGGTCACTAGCACCTCCTGTTAGTGGCAATCCTTGAAACCGACCATTCAGCATGACATAAAAAAACCCTGCAAAAGCAAGGTTTATCATTTTATTCCCGCCCCCCTCTCGTTGCCTTCAACGTGACGCGGTGACGACGAAAGCCGCATCGCCGGGGGTCACATCCAGCAGCTCCAACGAGCGCAGCACCATATCGACTTTGTCTAAATCGGGCGTGTCCGACGGCGCATTGACGGCGATGACTTTCGCCTTAGCGGCAAGGCCAGACTGTATTCCGGCGGGCGCATCCTCGACCACGGCGCACGCCTGTGGGTCAAGGCCTAACAGCTGTGCGCCAAGCAGATAGGCGTCCGGATGCGGTTTTCCATTCTCGACTCGTTCAGCGGTCACGAAGTGACGCGGCATCAATAACCCTGCGGCTTTGTGGCGGGCATGGGCTATCGGCACGGAGCCTGAGGTAACGATAGCCCAAGGTACATTGAGCGCCTCAAGACGCTGCAACAATGCCTGCGCGCCCGGCATAGCGGTAATACCCTCCAGATCCGTGGATTCTCTCTCTTCCAAGACTTGGTAGGCGTGCTGGATTTCCGCTTCGCTTTTATCGTGAAGAAAGTGACGTAACGACGTGATGGCTTGCTTGCCATGAATGAAATCAAGGACCTCCTGAGAATCGAGACCTTGCCCCTCCGCCCACCAGCGCCAGGCGTTTTCAACGACAGGAAGAGAGTTGACCAATGTACCGTCCAGATCGAACAGAAAACCTTTAACTTCCACCGCTANCCTCTCTGATTTATCAGGCATTGACGATTTATGAAACGGCCACCGCGCTGAAATGATAGTGGCGCGGACAGGCAAGCCACACGTTGGGCATGCCCGAATATTTATCCCACATTTTGGTTTGAGCGTTGAAGCCGTGCGTGCTGACGTCGCAATGCAGGTAACGCCTTCCCGTTTGCACGATGAAGTGAACCCGGACGGCGGATCTTTGTGGCTGCGTTCACGCCCGGCGCCCTCATTCGGCGTTTGCGGATAGCGGGTGTTCGAGACACGTTGCTTCGCGCAACCTGCTGTGTATGCATATGTCCATCACGGTTGATCAGGATACGGCAAACCGCTTCGTTTAAATCGCCGAACTCAAGGTTAAATTCACGCATTTACAGGACAAAGCCTTGCTCAATAATAGTCCGTCACCGCCGATACCGCTTCCGGTTCTTCGCGGTCCCGCATAGTCATGGCTTGATATTGATTTGACAGGAATAATCGTTGGGCATTGGTTATGTCCACGGCGCTCTCCATCACCCCCTTCCGCCAAGGTAAATGTGAGGAGAATAATCGCATACTCCCGGCAAGGCAGTTTTTGATTTAGAACGGTATCGAAGGGAAATAGCGTGTGGGTAAAACGAGACCCACATCAAAGATCGTCGAGAAAGGTCTTGTCTAGCTGTTTGAAGGCGCGTTTAAGTACGTCTGCCAACATCTGGTACGTCGGCTTTTCTTCGAGCGGCGCCAGAGCGAGTCCGGCTTCCTGCAATCGTTGGCGAATGTCATGGAACCACTGTAATAAGGAAGGCGGCAATGGCGTGATGGCGCGACGGCCCAGCCACCACAATCCCTGCATAGGGAGACTCAACGCGAACAGCGCGGTCGCCACCACCGGACCCAGCTGACCGCCCAGAGCGACCTGCCAGGAGAGCGTAAACACGGCGAGCGGCGGCATGAAACGAATAGCGAAAAGTGTGGTGCGTACGACGCGGTTCTCTGGAAACAGCGGGGCCAAACGCTTGTCTGCAGGCCAGGTCTTCATATAGTGCTGGCCCAGTTGCAGCAACTTGAACCAGCCCGCTTTACCGGTAGGATTTGTCGTCATAACACACCTCAACTTCATGTATAAAAAATAAAAAAATCCGTACAAATCACCAACTAAAATTAATAACCTTAAAATATATTTTGTGTTTAACGAACGCTATCGGTATCCTAATTCCGGCCTTTTGCCGCACTGCATTTTAAGGCGTGGTGGCGGACCTCCGCCTCTGACTGGTGAGGCCAAATCCCACCCCAAGTCAGCTTTATCTTGCCCGGCAACTGCAAAGTTTCACAGCGTCGATGTCACCGTCACACCGCATTGGGTATTAAAAGCGCCGCGTGACGTCGACACTTTATATTGTCATGTCTGGTAAATTCTACCAAGCCATGATGTTAATCATAAATGTCATCCGCGTTACGCGCTATGCTGCGCGCCGCATGATATTTCTTTAACCATGTATAACAAGTAGGTACCTCCATGTCGAGTAAGTTAGTCCTGGTTCTAAACTGTGGTAGCTCATCCCTCAAGTTTGCCATCATTGATGCCGTCAACGGGGACGAATACCTGTCTGGCCTGGCCGAATGTTTCCACCTTCCCGAAGCACGCATCAAATGGAAATTGGATGGAGGCAAACAGGAAGCCGATCTGGGTGCTGGCGCAGCTCACAGCGAAGCGCTGAACTTCATCGTCAACACCATCCTCAGCCAGAAACCAGAGCTTTCCGCTCAGCTGGTTGCTATCGGCCACCGTATCGTCCACGGCGGCGAGAAATTCACCCAGTCCGCGGTGATCGACAGCAACGTTCTGCAAGGCATTAAAGATGCCGTTCCGTTTGCGCCGCTGCACAACCCGGCTCATCTGATCGGTATCGCCGAAGCCCTGAAATCTTTCCCGAACCTGGCTAACAAGAACGTGGCCGTTTTCGACACCGCGTTCCATCAGACCATGCCGGAAGAAGCCTACCTGTATGCTCTGCCGTACAAACTGTACACCGAACACCATATCCGTCGTTACGGCGCGCACGGCNCCAGCCACTTCTATGTGTCTCAGGAAGCCGCTAAAGCGTTGAACAAACCGCTTGATGAACTGAACGTCATCACCTGCCATCTGGGCAACGGCGGTTCTGTTTCCGCTATCCGCAACGGTAAATGCGTGGATACCTCCATGGGGCTGACGCCGCTGGAAGGTCTGGTGATGGGCACCCGTAGCGGCGACATCGACCCGGCAATCGTGTTCCACCTGCACGACGCGCTGGGCATGAGCGTCGACGACATCAACAAAATGCTGACCAAAGAGTCTGGCCTGCAGGGTCTGACCGAAGTCACCAGCGACTGCCGTTATGTTGAAGACAACTACGAAACGAAACCTGACGCTAAACGCGCCATGAACGTCTTCTGCCACCGCCTGGCGAAATACATCGGTGCCTACAGCGCCCTGATGGAAGGTCGTCTGGACGCGGTAATCTTCACTGGCGGCATCGGTGAAAATGCGGCCATGGTTCGCGAACTGACCCTGAAACAGCTGGGTCTGCTGGGCTTCGAAATCGACCACGAGCGCAACCTGGCAGCACGCTTCGGCAAGAGCGGCAACATCAGCAAAGATGGCAGCCGCCCGGCTCTGGTCATTCCGACCAACGAAGAGCTGGTTATCGCGCAGGACGCACTCCGCCTGACCGCGTAACCGAAAAATCAGTATCCTAACTCCGTCAGCTCAGGCTGACGGAGTTGTTTTTGAGCAACGAGCAACCGCAAAGAGGTTAAGCCGTGTCCCGTACAATCATGTTGATTCCAACTGGCACCAGTGTGGGTCTGACCAGCGTCAGCCTGGGTGTCATTCGTTCCATGGAGCAGAAAGGCGTCCGCCTGAGCTTGTTCAAACCCATCGCCCAGCCCCGTTCTGAAGAGCAGGTTTTGGATCAGACCACCGCTATCATCCGCGCCAACTCTGCGATCAACGCCGCAGAACCGCTGCAGATGAGCCACGTGGAAACGCTGCTGAGCACCAACCAACAGGACGTTCTGCTGGAAGAGATCATCGCCCGCTTCCACGAAAACACCCAAGATGCCGACGTGGTGCTGGTAGAAGGTCTGGTTCCGACCCGTAAGCATCAGTTCGCCAACGCGCTGAACTACGAAATCGCCAAAACGCTGAATGCGGAAATCGTTTTCGTAACGGCGCTGGGCAACGATTCCGCCGATCAGTTGAAAGAGCGTATCGAACTGGCTCGCTCCAGCTTCGGCGGCAGCAAAAACCAGAACATCACCGGCGTCATCATCAACAAGCTGAACGCGCCGGTTGACGAGCAAGGCCGTACTCGCCCGGATCTGTCGGAAATTTTCGATGATTCCACCAAGGCAAACGTCGCCAACATCGATCCTAAGCAGCTGTTCGCCAACAGCCCGCTGCCGGTGCTGGGCTGCATTCCGTGGAGCTTTGACCTGATCGCCACCCGCGCGGTGGATATGGCCAAACATTTGAACGCCCGCGTCATCAATGCCGGCGATATCGAAACACGCCGCATCAAATCCGTGACCTTCTGCGCACGCAGCATTCCCAACATGTTGGAGCACTTCCGTCCGGGTTCCCTGCTGGTGACCTCGGCAGATCGTCCCGACGTCTTGGTTGCAGCCAGCCTGGCGGCCATGAACGGCGTGGAAATCGGCGCCCTGCTGCTGACCGGCGGCTACGAAATGGACCCGAGCATCAGCGCCCTGTGCGAACGCGCATTCCAGACCGGCCTGCCTGTCTTCATGGTAGAAACCAACACCTGGCAGACCTCGCTGACGCTGCAAAGCTTCAGCCTGGAAGTGCCTGCCGACGACCACCAGCGTGTGGAAAAAGTGCAGGAGTATATCGCTCGCTTCATCAACACGGAGTGGATTGAGTCTCTGTCTGCGGCCTCTGAAGGTTCGCGCCGTCTGTCTCCGCCAGCCTTCCGTTACCAGTTGACTGAACTGGCGCGTAAAGCTGGCAAACGCATCGTTCTGCCAGAAGGCGACGAGCCGCGCACCATCAAAGCGGCGGCCATTTGTGCCGAACGTGGTATCGCTCACTGCGTCCTGCTGGGTAACCCGGAAGAGATTCAGCGTGTCGCCGCCGTTCAGGGCGTAGAGCTGGGCCAGGGCATCGAAATCGTCGATCCGGTCGCCGTACGCGAACGTTATGTCCCGCGTCTGGTCGAGCTGCGTAAAAACAAAGGCATGACCGAAGTCGTCGCCCGTGAACAGCTGGAAGACAACGTCGTGCTGGGTACGCTGATGCTGGAGCAAAACGAAGTCGACGGTCTGGTTTCCGGTGCGGTTCACACCACGGCCAACACCATCCGTCCGCCGCTGCAGCTGATCAAAACGGCGCCGGGCAGCTCTCTGGTGTCTTCCGTCTTCTTCATGCTGCTGCCGGAACAGGTTCTGGTCTATGGCGACTGCGCTATCAACCCGGATCCGACCGCAGAACAGCTGGCTGAAATCGCGATTCAGTCCGCCGACTCCGCCGCCGCCTTTGGCGTTGACCCGCGCGTGGCGATGATCTCCTACTCCACCGGTAATTCCGGCGCGGGCAGCGACGTTGAGAAAGTCCGCGACGCGACCCGTATCGCTCAGGAAAAACGTCCTGACCTGATCATCGACGGTCCGTTGCAGTATGACGCCGCCATCATGGCCGACGTTGCGAAATCCAAAGCGCCGAACTCGCCGGTCGCAGGTCAGGCTACCGTGTTCATCTTCCCGGATCTGAACACCGGTAACACCACCTACAAAGCCGTACAGCGTTCCGCGGACCTGATCTCCATCGGGCCGATGCTGCAGGGTATGCGTAAGCCGGTGAACGATCTGTCTCGCGGCGCACTGGTTGACGATATCGTCTATACCGTCGCGCTGACCGCCATTCAGGCCACGCAGATCGCTCAGTAAGTTGCGCTAACCACGCACAAAAAACGCCAGTTCAGCAATGAACTGGCGTTTTTTTATGGCTCGGCTCAGGAGTCCGGGGCTTGGGCATAGAAAGATCATCAGTCGCGGCGATTTGCAAAGCGCAAACTACCGCTGATTATTCGCCCGTGAACAGTCTTCGCGGCGCGCGTTATGCCTCGTCCGTCGCGTCCGACTCGCCGTCGTCCGTCTTCGCGGTCTTCTCCGCCTGTGGTTTCGTCGTGCGCGGGGCGGACGCCATGCGTTCACCAGCCGTATTACGACTGAGCCAGAGCGACAGCGCCTTCAGCGAATCCGGCGTGAACTCGTCGCAACGCGCCGTGATCTCTTCCGGCGTCGACCAACTGACTTCCGCGACTTCTTCTTCCTGTAGCGCGAATGGTCCGTGGCTGACGCAGCTGAACAACGCGCCCCATACGCGGCAGTCTTCGCTTTCGTAGTAAAACAGCCCATGCTCAGCCAGCGGTACTCCGGCAATGCCCAGCTCTTCTTCTGCTTCTCGGCGGGCAGATTCCAGCATGTTTTCGCCGCTTTGCACCACGCCGCCTGCCGTGGCATCCAGCCATCCCGGATAGAAATCCTTCGTGTCTGTGCGACGCTGCACCAGAACCTGCCCCATCCCGTTGTGAACGACGATGTAGGTCGCGCGATGGCGCAGACGTTGAGCGCGCATCTGTTGGCGGCTAGCCTGCCCGATGACTTCGTTATCTTCGCTAACGATATCCACCCACTCTGTACCCGTGGTCTGAATTTGTTCCGCCATCCTCTGAAACCCTTGCCTTGACGCGATATCACGCGCACTTGTTATTAAATAATCGGCCCCGGCTGCCTTTCACAAGATCTCTCGATCGCGCATTATTTTTCTCACAGCCAGGCATGAAATCACGGTCTGGTCTCTACAGCCCGCCAACATGCGGTACTGACGCCACCACGACCTTCAAGAAGCGTAAAGCTAAATTAGTTTGTAATTGCCACCTGCGCAATAGGGTCACCCCCTTCCAATGGCACAACCTGCAACACCCCTTCGTCCAACAGGCCGTAGCTCGCTGGGTAACCGCCTTTGGGCAGGCTGACGGAACCGGGATTGAAGCAGTAAATCTCGCCGCGACGTTCCGCCTGAGGAATATGCGTATGGCCGTAGGCCAGCACATCGCCGTGATGTAATGGCGGCTGCTGGTCTGGATTATACAGATGTCCGTGGGTCAGGAAGAGTCGGTTCGTCGGCAATAGCACTTGCTGCCAGGGCGCGGTGATAGGGAAATGCAGCAGCATCTGATCGACTTCACTGTCGCAGTTACCGCGTACGGCAATGATGCGGGACGCGTACTCATTGAGACGTGCGGCCACCTGCGCAGGTTGATAGTTTTCCGGCAACGGATTGCGAGGGCCGTGATTCAGAAAATCACCCAGCAGTATCAGCCAACGTGCTTCAGAGTGTTCGAAAGTTTCCAGCACTTTTTCCGTGGCGGCCAGCGAGCCGTGCAGATCGGAGGCAAACATCAGTTTCATAGCGTACTCCCAAAGGATCGTAAACTGTTCTGCCGATGAGTTTACCAAAAACCCCCACGATGCTTAGCGGCTAATAACGGCAAAGTTTGTCGATTCACTCGCTCTTCACCCCGACAGCATGAAAAGCGTGCGATGAGCTTCGCTAAATTGGCGACCACGCCAGCAAAAAGAGCATGGTCCCTTATACTTATCGTTAGTTTATCTTTTGTGGGTTACGGCGATGACCTCATTTCGACATGCAGCGAGGCTTTAGGATGCGACTTTTAATCACAGGCGGAACCGGACTCATCGGCCGGTACCTGATTCAGCGGCTACTGACGCTCTCACATACCATTACCGTGCTGACCCGCAGTCCGGAAAAAGCACGCGCCGCTTTAGGCGATCAGGTCAATTACTGGCCCAGTCTGGAAGGCAAAACGTCTTTGGATGAGTTCGATGCCGTCATCAATCTGGCTGGCGCGCCGATTGCCGACAAGCGTTGGACGCCCGAACAGAAAGAGCTGCTCTGCCAAAGCCGCTGGAAACTGACCGAGCAGTTGGCGACGCTGATTAAGAACAGCGCGACGCCCCCTTCGGTACTGATTTCAGGTTCAGCCGTGGGTTTTTACGGCAATCAGGGACAGGCTCTGGTGACCGAGGATGAAACCCCGCACGATGAGTTTACTCACCGCCTGTGCGCCCGTTGGGAAACGTTGGCTCAGGCAGCTGAAAGCGACAAAACACGCGTCTGCCTGGTGCGCACGGGCATCGTCCTGTCCACCGAGGGCGGAGCGCTGGCGAAAATGCTGCCGATCTTCCGATTGGGATTGGGCGGGCCGATGGGGTCAGGCAAACAGTACATGGCCTGGATTCATATCGACGATATGGTGAACGGTATTCTTTATTTGCTGGAGTCTCCGGAGTTGCGCGGCCCTTTCAACTTCTGCTCACCCTACCCGGCGCGAAACGAGAAGTTCAGCGCGATCCTGGCTCACGTGCTACATCGGCCGGGCATACTGCGCGCGCCGGCTTTCGCGCTGAAGCTGATGATGGGAGAAGCGGCGACGCTGATCCTCGACGGACAACGCGCCGTTCCCCAACGGCTGGAAAGCGCCGGCTTCGGTTTTCGCTTCTTCGAGCTGGATGAAGCGCTCGATAATCTGATCAACCATACCGGCTGAAGCCACAGACTCCGAACGCGGCTACTTCAACGCGCCTGACAAAAACTGTTTCAGGCGCGGACTTTGCGGATTGCCGAACAGCTGCTCCGGCGTCCCCTCTTCTTCCACAACGCCCTGATGCAGGAAAATGACGTGGTTTGAGACGTGGCGTGCAAACTCCATTTCATGCGTCACCACCACCATCGTTTTTCCCTCTTCCGCCAGTTGCTGCATGATGCGCAACACTTCGCCCACCAGTTCGGGATCCAGCGCCGATGTCGGCTCATCAAACAGCAGCACGTCCGGCTCCATCGCCAACGCGCGGGCAATAGACACGCGCTGCTGCTGTCCGCCGGAGAGGTCGGCCGGATAGCGATCCTGCGACGCGCCGGTAATCCCCACTTTATTCAAATAAAACTCCGCCCGTTGCCGGGCTTCGGCCTTGCTCAGCCCCAGCACCTGTATGGGCGCTTCCATGACGTTTTCCCGCGCCGTCATGAAGCTCCACAGGTTGAAATGCTGGAACACCATGGTTAAGCGCGTCCGTAGCAGCTGGAGCTGTTTTTTATCGAATATTTTCAGCTGACCGTCTTTATCGCGCACCATCCGGATTTCCTGCCCATTGACATGGATGGACCCTTCATAGGGCCGTTCGAGGAAATTGATGCAGCGCAGCAGCGTACTTTTGCCCGACCCCGATGAGCCGATAATTGAAATAACGTCACCCGCCCTGGCCTGTAATGAGATTCCTTTCAGTACTTCGTGCTCCCCATAGCGCTTATGGAGTTCTGTGACCACCAGTTTGGTGTCCTGCATGTTCTTTTCCTGCATTATGAGTGTGTGGCGCGGGTATGAAGATGACGTAACCAGCGACGTTCCGCTCTGCGGAACAGGCCAATCAACACGAACGAAATCGCGAGATACATGACGGCCGCGATGCCGAAGGCGTAAAACGGCTGATAGGTGGCAGCATTGATGTCGCGGGCGATTTTCAGAATGTCCGGCACCGTCACGGTGAAAGCCAGCGCCGTTGAGTGCAGCATTAAAATCACTTCATTGCTGTACGCCGGCAGCGCGATGCGCAGTGCGCCGGGCAAAATAATGCAGCGATACTGCTTGAAGCGGGAAAAGCCGTAGGCCCGCGCCGCTTCGATTTCGCCGCTGGGAATAGAGCGAATGGCGCCCGCGAAAATCTCGGTGGTGTAAGCGCAGGTGTTCAACGCCAGCGCCAGAACGGCGCAGTTCATGCCACTACGAAAAAACGCGTTCAGCATGTCCGTTCCGCGAACGATTTCCAGGCTGTAAACCCCGGTGTAGAACACCAGCAGTTGCACATACAGCGGCGTGCCGCGGAAGATGTAGGTAAAGGTCCAGACCGGCAGCCAAAAACGTCGCCGTGGCGATACGCGTGCGATCGCCAGCGGAATAGCCATGGCGCCGCCGATAACGACCGAGATAATCAGCAGCCACAGCGTCATCGCCAGCCCGGTCATACGATAACCGTCGCTCCACAGCAAGGACTGCCAGTATTGTTGCAGGATCTCACTCATAATTAACTTTTTTCACTCCCTGCGAATAGCGTCGTTCTAACCACCACAGCACGCCATTGGAGACAGTGGTAAAAATCAGGTACATCACCCCCGCCACCATCGCAAAGTAGAACGGCTGATGCGTCCCCTTTCCTGCCAGTTGCGTCGCTTTGATGACATCGTTGAGACCCAGCAGGGAGACGAGCGCCGTGGCTTTCAGAATCACCTGCCAGTTGTTGCCGATCCCCGGCAGCGCAAAGCGCATCATCGACGGAAACATAATGCGTCGAAAGACCTGCAGCGGCGTGAAGCCGAAGGCCACGGCCGCCTCAATCTCCCCGCGCGAAACGGCGAGATAAGCGCCGCGAAACGTCTCGGTAAAATAGGCGCCGTAGATGAAGCCCAGCGTTATGATGCCGGCCGCCATCGGATCGATATCGATTTGCGACAGGCCTATGATTTCCGTCAGATCGTTCAGCACAATCTGTAATCCGTAGAAAATCAACAGCATCAAAACCAGATCGGGGATGCCGCGAATCAAGGTGGTATAGCCGGTGAACACGCCCGAGAGCAGCCGGCGGGAGGAAAGTTTGGCGCTGGCGCCGACCAGACCAATCGCCAGCGACAGCAGCAACGAGCAGACGGCCAGTTGCAACGTCAGGCGTGAACCCTCAATGATGAGTTCAGAGTAGCCATGCAGCATCAGTGATATCCGTTCTAAAGAAAGCAGACCGTCTGCCTGCATCACAGGCAGACGTCGTATCAGTGGCGATTAGTCGCCATAAACATTGAAATCGAAATATTTCTTCGCCAGCGTGTCGTAGGTTCCGTCTTTGCGCATAGATTCGAAAGCCTTGTCCAACGCGGCTTTCAGTTCAGTTTCATCTTTGCGCAACCCCATGCCGGTGCCCACGCCGAACAGCGCATCGTCTTTCACCGCCGGTCCGGCAAATGCATAGTCTTTACCCGCATCCTGTTTCAGGAAGCCTTCGCTCGCGGCGACTTCATCCTGGAACGCGGCATCGATACGTCCCGCCGCCAGATCGGCGTAAATCAGATCCTGATTTTGGTAAGCCACGACATCCACGCCCTTCGGCTGCCAGTGAACGTTAGCGTAGGATTCCTGGGTGGAAGCCTGCAAGACGCCGACGCGTTTGCCGCGCAGAGCGTCCAACTTAGGCTGAATCGGAGATCCTTTGGCGGCGATCAGGCGCGCGTTAGCGGCATAGAGTTTTTCGGTGAACGAGATTTCCTGCAGACGCTTTTGCGTAATGGAGAGTGAAGAGATGATGGCGTCAATTTTCTTCGCCTTCAGCGACGGGATCAGTGAATCAAAGTCGCTTTCAACAAACGTACACTTGGCTTCCATACGCTTGCACATCTCTTTAGCCAGATCGATATCGAACCCGATCAGTTCGCCGCTGGCGTTTTTGGATTCAAACGGCGCATAAGTGGGGTCTGTGCCGATTTTGATCTCCTTCGGGACGGCCGCAAAGGCGGAGCCTGCCGCTAAAATTAACGCCAAAGGTAAAAACTTCAATCCGCTTTTCATCGAGTTACCCTTATCACCAGTGATGGAACATCGACACGATCGATTAGATTTGAATGCTTTTTAATCACCAACGCTATCGTGCCAGTCATGTGTGTAGTACAGGCTTCACCTTTGCAGTTTTCATGCCAGTTTATCGAGAGGGTCCGGGAGCGCCGCGACGGGCGTCACCCGCGGTTTTCCACTTCTATAATCAATTGATTACCCATGGTGTACCGTCAGATGGGACAGGGAAAAAACGAAGGAAATAATAATTCGCACCATAACAAAGCAGATGATCGCACCGAAACAGAGCAATGCCACATAAGAAGGCATGACGGGTCTCTGCTTCGACTAATGCGTCATCCGCACATTACCCTTTTTCCGTTTCTAAATTAGCCAGTTAAGCGCTACCCCAGCGCGTAAACAGATCTTCCGGCAGGGAAATATCGAATTGGTCGAGCACCCGGTTGACGGTTTGATCGATGATTTCTTGCACAGTTTGCGGGCGATGATAAAACGCAGGCACCGGCGGCATAATCACCGCGCCCATTTCGGCTGCCGTGGTCATCAATCGCAGATGACCTAAATGCAATGGCGTTTCTCGTACGCACAGCACGATAGGACGCCGCTCTTTCAGCATCACGTCCGCCGCGCGGGTCAGCAAGCTATCGGTATAGCTGTGGGCGATGCCGGACAGCGTTTTGATCGAGCACGGCAAAATCGCCATACCGGCAGTTTTGAAAGAACCGGAAGAAATGCTGGCGGCGATGTCGCGGCAATCATGCACCACATCCGCCATCGACTGAACGTCGCGCACGCTGAGATCGGTTTCCAGAGCCAGCGTCTGTCGTGCAGCCGGGCTCATCACCAGGTGGGTTTCTATTTCGTCCAACGGCTGCAGCACCTGTAACAGGCGTACACCGTAAATCACTCCACTGGCGCCAGAAATACCAATAATCAGTCGCTTCATACCCTTCCTTAAACAGGATAGACCTGCATTCACATCGTCAGCGCAGACTGTGCCGCATCCATCCATGATTGGCAAGACGCAAAAATAAAGGGAGTACCGATAGGCACTCCCTTACTGGAGGAAACGTAAAGCGTTCCGTCAGCCCTCGTTATGCATCTCCAGATCTTCGACTTCGCTCTTGCTGCGCAGCACCTGAGCATCGTCGTTACGCAGACCTTCAAGATAGTCCAGATAGCCCTGATCCACATCATGCGTGACATAAATGCCGTTAAAGACGGAGCATTCGAACTGGGTGATATCTGGATTGTCGTCCCGCACGGCCTCAACCAGGTCTGACAGATCCTGGAAAATCAGGGCGTCGGCGCCGATAAGCTCACAGATCTCCTCCACCTCTCTGCCGTGGGCGATCAGCTCGTTTACGCTCGGCATATCGATGCCATAAACGTTCGGGAAGCGAATTTCCGGCGCGGCGGATGCGAGATAGACGCGTTTGGCGCCAGCATCCCTTGCCATCTCGACAATCTGCTGAGAGGTAGTGCCTCGCACGATGGAGTCATCCACCAGCAGCACGTTTTTATCACGGAACTCAGCGCGGTTGGCGTTCAGCTTGCGACGCACGGATTTCACCCGCGTCTCCTGACCCGGCATGATAAACGTGCGCCCGACATAGCGGTTTTTCACAAAGCCCTGACGGTATGGCTTATCGATGATGCGGGCGATTTCCAGCGCGATATCGCACGAGGTTTCCGGAATAGGAATCACCACGTCGATGTCCAGATCTTCCCAGCAGCGCGCGATTTTCTCGCCCAGCTTCTGCCCCATGCGCACGCGGGCGCTGTAGACCGAAATTTTGTCGATAAACGAGTCGGGACGCGCGAAATAGACATACTCGAACAGGCACGGATGATGTCTGGGGTTTTCCGCGCACTGACGGGTGTAAAGCTGGCCTTTATCCGTAATGTAAATCGCTTCGCCCGGCGCCACATCGCGCAAGAACTCAAAGCCCAGCGTGTCCAGCGCCACGCTCTCGGACGCCACCATATATTCGTTGCGCCCGTCTTCCAGCGTACGTTTACCGATGACCAGCGGACGGATCCCATTGGGATCGCGGAAGGCCACCAAGCCGTGCCCGATAATCATACTGACGCAGGCATAGGCGCCACGGATTTGCTGATGCATGGCGGCAACAGCGGCGAAAATGTTATCAGGCTCCAGCGGATAGTGCTGAAAGCGGTCCAGTTCTTTGGCGAAAATGTTGAGCAGAATTTCCGAATCAGACGTCGTGTTGACGTGGCGGCGGCCCTGTTCGAACAGCTTCTGACGCAGCTCGTGCGCATTGGTCAGGTTGCCGTTGTGGGCTAGCGTAATGCCGAAAGGAGAGTTGACGTAAAAAGGCTGCGCTTCGGAGGCGCTGGAACTGCCCGCCGTGGGATAGCGCACATGGCCGAGCCCCATATTCCCCTGCAGGCGCTGCATGTGCCGTGCTTCAAAAACGTCTTTGACCAGACCGTTTGCCTTACGCAGGCGAAAACAGTGATGAGCATCTATCGTTACGATGCCTGCGGCATCCTGCCCACGGTGTTGTAACACCGTTAACGCGTCATAAATCGACTGGTTGACCGGCGTGACGCCGGCGATACCGACAATACCGCACATGTTGTCTTTTCCTCATCAGCGCTACCGCGACTAGAGGTGCCGCGGCAAGAAACTCGACGTGCTTTGCAGGTAGTCAAAGAACCACCTGATGATATAGCTGAACTGCGGGATCAACTGGGACTGCTTCCAGTCAACGCTCTGGGAAAACCCGGTGAAGGTGTCCAGAAAGAACAAGATTGCAGAGACAATCAAGACCCCGCGCAAGGCGCCAAAGCAAACGCCCAGCACACGATCGGTGCCCGACAGCCCGGTTCGCTCAACCAGAGAGCCTATCGCATAATTGACGATGGCTCCCACAATCAACGTCGCAATAAACAGAATGGCGATAGCGATGCCGTTGCGAACCAGTTCATCTTCAAAGCGGGTGAAGTACCCCGCCAAATAGCCATAGTAGTGACTGGCAATGAAAAACGCACATCCCCAGGTCACCAGTGAGAGCGCTTCACGGACAAATCCTCGAATCAAACTGACCAGAGCCGAGAACCCGATAATGCCGATAATGACGTAATCCACCCAAACCATGAACTATCCTACTCAATGAACAAAAACCATCGACATACGCGGCTCATCCTGTTCGCGGCGCATTCTAACAGAAAAAGAAAACGTTTGCGTACCGGAATTCCGCCCTAAATGTGTCAATCAATCGGCCAACTTAAAAACCGCTGACAGGCCATGAAGATACCGGAAAAAGACGGCGATGGCGTCGGGTTTTCCCCGCAACGCTATCTACCACTCCGGCCTCCTCATGACCCCGTTCCGCGCTAATGCGCCGCTTTCACCTGACCGCTCAGCCCGCTGATCTGCTGCAGTTCGCTTAGCGAGGACTGTAGCTTCTGCTTCGAGGCGTCCGGTCCCACATAAATGCGGGTAATCTGCCCGGAGACGGGCGAAGACGGCACCGTGTAAGCACGGAATCCAGAGAGTCGCAGCTTGGCGACAATCTCATTCACCTTGTCCGCATTTTTCAATGCGCCCAGCTGCACGACGAAAGCCTGCCCTGCCGGGGCCTGCGGCGCGGCGGCCGGTTTGTTCTCTGCCGGACGCGGAGCGGGTTTGACCTCTGGCTTCGGTTTGGCTTCCGCTTTCACTTCCGGCTTNGATTTCGGCTCCGCTTTCACCGGAGGCGGAACCACCGGGGTCGACGACGGCGCGGAAGGCCGGTCGGCAGAGGGCGGCGTGGCACTCTGAGGCGCCACGGTGTCTGGAGCGCTATTGGCCGCATGATCGGCGCCCTCCATCTCTTCGCCGGCATCATCCCCATCGGGCATCGTCGCGCTGTCCGGAGACTGCGGCGTCAGCGACTGAGTGATCGGCGGCAGCGACTCCGCTTCCAGCGTGTCTTCCGGCTTCGGCACCAGAGGAATGGCGGCAAACTCGTCCTGATAGTGTTTTTTCTTGCCGTCCAACAGGCCCGGCAGCACGATGACGCCCAGCGCGACCAAAATGACGGTGCCGACCAGACGGTTTTGAAATTTACTCGCCATCCGCCGCTCCTTCTTCAAGCGCGGACATCACATGCGCTACCGTATGAAAGGAGCCGCACACCACGACCACGTCGCGCTCATCGGCGTCCTGCATCGCAGCTCGCCAGGCAGAGACCACATCGGGATACGAACGGCCGCCGTCGAGATGTTGAGTAAGCAGATCCGCGCTGGCGCCGCGCGGCCCTTCTAGCGGCGCGCAATACCAGACATCTACCTGTGGCTTAAGCTGTTCCAGCGTACTGGCGATATCTTTGTCGGACAGCATGCCGACAACGGCGCGGATGACACCATGAGGAGGCAACGCCGCCAAGCGTTCGGACAGGTATGCGGCCGCATGCGGGTTGTGCGCCACATCCAGAATCAGTAAGGGCTTGTTGCCGACAATCTGGAAACGCCCCGGCAAAGTCGCGTCCCGCAGGCCGTCCCGAAGAGCGCTTTCCTCCACCTTGAGCGGAGAGGCATTCAGCGCGGCGAGCGCCGTTGCGGCATTCGGCAGCGGCACATTCGGCATGGGCAGATGGCTCAGACGGCCCTCCGCGTTTTCCCAGAACCAGCCGTCCTTTTCCACGCCGTAGCGCCAGTCGACATCGCGACGCAGCAGACAAGCGCCTCTCTCCTGCGCGACATCTGCCATTGATGCAGGCATATCCGGCTCGCCGACAACAGCCGGTTTGCCGTGACGGAAGATCCCCGCTTTTTCTCGACCAATGCTTTCGCGATCGTGGCCAAGCCAGTCGGTGTGATCGATGGCGATGCTGGTCACGACAGCGACGTCCGAGTCCACGATGTTGGTCGCGTCCAGACGACCGCCCAAACCGACTTCAAGGATCACGACGTCCAGCTGCGCCTGCTTGAAAAGCTGTAACGCCGCCAACGTGCCGTATTCGAAATAGGTCAAAGAGACGTTATCGCGCCCAGCTTCCACCACGGCAAACGCCTCGCTGTGCATCGCTTCCGGCAATTCCTTGCCCTGAATGCGAACGCGCTCGGTGTAGCGTAATAGATGAGGTGAGCTGTAGACGCCTACCCGCAGCCCGGCAGCCAACAGAATGGACTCCAGCGTACGGCAGGTGGTGCCTTTACCGTTAGTGCCTGCGACGGTGAAGACGGTGTTGGCGGGCTGGCGCAATTGAAGAGAGTCGGCCACCTGTGTGATGCGGTCCAGACCAAGTTCGATGGCCTGCGTGTGCAGGTGTTCCAGATAATAAAGCCACGTGGCCAAAGGCGACGTGGCTTTAGGTGTTTGAAGGTTATCCATGAGACCCGCTCGCTTACTTACGGTTCATTGATACAGGGAGCGACGGAGCACGTCGCAACCGTGCTCCCCGTACGTCATCGGTTAGGCTTCATCCTGTGATTCAGACGAAGCGGTCGGCCGCGGCTCTTCCACTTCAGGCTGCGGTTCCGGATGGTTCGTCAGCTTGGCGAGGATCGTAGCCAGCTTGTAACGCATCTCAGGGCGACGAATGATCATATCGATCGCGCCTTTTTCCACCAGAAACTCGCTGCGCTGGAAGCCCGGCGGCAGTTTCTCGCGTACCGTCTGTTCGATAACACGCGGACCGGCGAAGCCAATCAACGCTTTTGGCTCGGCGATGTTCAGATCGCCCAGCATCGCCAGACTGGCGGATACGCCGCCCATCGTCGGGTCCGTCATCACGGAGATATAAGGCAGGCCGCGTTCGCGCATTTTGGCCAGTGCCGCACTGGTTTTCGCCATCTGCATCAGCGACATCAGCGCTTCCTGCATACGGGCGCCGCCGCTGGCGGAGAAGCAGACCAGCGGACAGTTATCTTCCAGCGCTTGCTCTACCGCACGCACAAAGCGCGCGCCGACCACCGACGCCATCGAGCCTCCCATAAAGGAGAATTCGAAAGCCGCGCCCACGACGGGCATGCCGTGGAGGGTGCCTTTCATGACGACCATGGCATCTTTCTCGCCGGACTGCTTCTGTGCCGCAGCCAAACGATCTTTATACTTTTTGGAGTCGCGGAACTTCAGGACATCCTTGGGTTCCAGTTCACTGCCGAGTTCAACCGTGTTTTCTGTATCCAGAAAAGCGTGAAGACGAGCACGGGCGGATAAACGCATATGGTGGTCACATTTCGGACACACTTCCAGATTACGTTCCAACTCAGCGCGGTAAAGTACCTGACCGCAACTATCACATTTAGTCCAGACGCCTTCGGGGATGTTGGCCCGACGAGTCGGTGTGATATGACTTTTATTTAGAATTCGTTCAATCCAGCTCATTGATAACCTTTCTGCTTGAACCTGGCCACAGGCCAGTACGCTGCTCAGCGTTCATAATGTTCTGCTGACGCAGCCGACAAAGCGATGCCTCATCCGCCAAGGGCAGGATGCGACATGGGCATTTATAGCGGTTCACGTGAACATAGCCGTAAGTGCCGCCCATTAAACCATAATGACCCGATACTGTGGATAAAAAACTGGTCACACCGAATGTTAAAATAATTTTTGCTTATTTCACATTCTGACGTGTCGCCGCCCGTTTGTGACGCCAAAATTCGATCACGCCCGGCAGGATAGAAACAAAGATAATACCCACAATCAGGAGTTTAAGATTGTCCTGCACAATCGGCAAATCCCCAAACAGGTAGCCGGCGTAGGTAAACAGCAACACCCACAGCAGTGCGCCTGCGACATTGAAGAGGGCAAAATGCCGATAGGTCATATGCCCCATCCCCGCCACAAACGGCGCGAATGTTCTCACAATCGGCACGAAGCGCGCCAGAATAATTGTTTTGCCGCCGTGACGGGCGTAAAACTCGTGGGTTTTGTCCAGATAGCTACGACGGAAAATCCGTGAGTTTGGATTACGGAACAATCGTTCACCAAACAGCCGCCCGATGGTGTAATTGACCGCATCGCCCAGGATTGCCGCGATGACCATGAGTACGACCATCAGATGGACATCCAGTACGCTGCCCGGCAATGCCGCCAGCGCGCCAGCGACAAACAGCAACGAGTCGCCGGGCAGGAACGGCGTCACCACCAGACCCGTTTCACAGAACAAAATCAGAAACAGGA
The DNA here is from genome assembly GCF_000688695.1 of Lonsdalea quercina subsp. quercina. GTDB lineage: Bacteria > Pseudomonadota > Gammaproteobacteria > Enterobacterales > Enterobacteriaceae > Lonsdalea > Lonsdalea quercina_D. Next base: position 193,860 of record NZ_JIBQ01000007.1, read on the forward strand.
TCGCATAAATCCAAACGCCGTATTGCGCGACCAGCTCGGCCAGGTGCACATCGATATGCAGAATAAAATCAATAATAAAGTGTATAAATTCCATTATGTTACCTATCATCAGACCGTGCAGTTCGGCGAACGGCAGCGTCGTTAGTCATCGAGTAAAAACAGCGGCCCCATCGGGACGGACGGCAGCCCGAACGACTCGGGATAATCAACGTCCACCAGATACAGTCCATCGGCCTTAGCCGTCGCGGCGGCCAGTTTACGATCTTTGGCCGCCAGCAGATCCGCAATCCAGCTTTCAGGCTGATTTCCGCACCCAACTTCCATCAGACTGCCCACAATGTTGCGCACCATATGGTGCACAAACGCGTTGGCCTTGATATCTACCACAATGTAAGCGCCGTGCCGCACAACCTTTAAATGTTTTACATTTCGCCATGGCGTACGCGACTGGCACTGCACCGCCCGGAAAGAGGTGAAATCATTCTCTCCCAGCAGACACTGCCCCGCACGTTCCATGCGCTCGGCGTCGAGAGGATGATAAAAGTGCGTCATGCCGTGCGACAAAATAGCCGGGCGGTAGCGGTGGTTGTAGATCAGATAGCGATAGCGACGGGCAGTGGCGCTGAAACGGGCATGAAATTCATCATCCACCGTTTTGACCCAGCGAACGGCGATATCTGGCGGCAGATGGGTGTTGACGCCCATCGTCCAGGCCGCGTCTTTACGCACGGCGTGCGTGGTGAAATGCACCACCTGACCGGTGGCATGCACCCCCGCGTCGGTGCGCCCCGCACAGAACACGGTAATCGGCTCATCGGCGACCTGAGACAGCGCCGTTTCCAGGCACTGCTGGACGCTGTCTACCTCGGCCTGACGCTGGTAGCCGTAATAACGACTGCCGTCATATTCAATTCCCAGGGCAATTTTCAGCGGCGCCACGTCTTCCGCAACCTGCAACGCTGTCATGATTACCCCAGATGCTCCTCAATCAGGAGTTCGGCCGTTTCAACAGCCATCAACGCGCCGCCGAAGCGAACGTTATCCGCCACCGACCAGAATTGCAGCAGCTCCGGGATGCCGTAATCATTGCGCAGGCAGCCCACACTCAGCTGTACGTTGCCGGACGCGTCATCGACCTGCGTCGGGTAATCGTCGTCATCGCTGATGGCGACGTCGTCCGACTGCACTAGCTCCTCGCGGGCTTCCTCGGCGGAGAGCGGACGCATGCCTTCCATATGCACCACCTGCGCATGGCCGTAGAAGACCGGCGACTGAACACAGTTAACCGCAATCGGCAGCCCGTCATCTTGCAGGACTTTACGCACCTGATCGACCAGACGACGCTCCTGCATGACGCTGCCTTCGCTGTCCGGCAGCAGCGGCAGCAGGTTGAACGCCAGCTGTTTTGTGAACATCCCGGCTTCCGGCGGCATTCCGTTCAGCAGACGGGCGCTTTGTCCCGCCAGATCGTCAACCGCCGCTTTACCACGCGCTGAAACCGACAGCAGACTGGTGACGTGCAGGCGGGAAAGTCCGGCCTGTTCCGTCAACGGCTTCACCGCTTTTAGCAGCTGGCTGGTCAGACTATCCGCCACGGCAACGAGATTGCGATTGCGATAATCAGCCAGCACGTGGGAATTCACGCCCGGAACAACCAGCGGGACATCCGGCTCCTGCGCAAACAACCCGCTGCTGTCGATAACCAGGCAGCCAGAGTTGCCCGCCTCGTCCGCATAGCGGGCGCTGGCTTCGGCGCCCGCGACGAAAAAGGCCAACTGCGCCTGCGACCAGTCGAACTCCGCCGCATCCGTCACCAGACAAGAGCGGCCGTTGAAACGAAGGGTCTCTCCGGCGCTATGCTCACTCGCCAGCGGATAGATCTCTCCCACTGGAAATTCACGTTCCTGCAATAGCTCCAGCAACGCGGTGCCGACGGCGCCGGTTGCGCCCAGCAGCGCTATATTCCAGCCATTGGTCATTTGGTCCTTCTCCCCAAATTTTTCATAACATAGGCCAGGCGACAGCGACATCGCCTGGACAAAAAGGATAATTAACGAATAAAACGATCAGTTATCGCCCTGAAAGACGGCGCTGAAGCCCAGTTGGTTCAACAGTTCTGCGCTCTCGCGCTCGGCGCAAACCNCCTGAAGCGACGACCACTCGCGGCGCTCCTGATAGGTTTTGCGCAGTCGGTCAAACCCGCCGCTGATGTGGGCGACGCCTCGCAGCATCGCATCATCGCGACGCACGTCGTAAACCAGATGAACCAGGCGTTTGAGCAGCGATTCATCCAGCGGTTGAGTCAGACTGACGGATGTCACCTCGGGCGTGGGTAGCAGCGACGACAGCGCCACCTGCTGCGGATGACCGATAAAGCGGCTCCAGGCTTCAAAAACCTGCGTTGTACCGCGCGCTTTGCCTTCCAGCGTATAACCGGCGATATGGGACGTGCCGATATCCACCTGGTCCAGCAACGCCGTCGATAGCTCCGGTTCCGGCTCCCAGACATCCAGTACCACGCTGAGAGATTTACCGCGCTGCAGCGCCTCAAGCAATGCTGTGTTGTCGACCACCGGCCCACGGCAAGCGTTAATCAGTATCGCGCCTTCCGGCAGCGAATCCAGCAAATCCGCATCCACACTGTGATAGGTTTTGTAGGGTCCGTCTTTGTATAGCGGCGTGTGAAACGTCAGCACGTCGGCCTGCGCCGCGACCTCTTCCAGCGAGAGAAAGTTCTCCTCATCGCCGCGCTCCGCGCGCGGGGGATCGCACAACAGCGTACGAACGCCCCAGGCCTTGAGCCTGGCATTGAGGCGCGAACCCACGTTGCCCACGCCAATAATACCGACGGTGCGGTCGCGCAACTGGAAACCATCCCGCTCAGCCAATCCCAGCAGTGCAGAAAAGACATACTCAACCACGGCGATGGCGTTGCAACCCGGCGCGGCAGAGAAAGCAATGCCGGCCTGCTGCAAAAAGGTTTCGTCGACATGGTCGGTGCCTGCCGTCGCCGAACCGACGAACTTCACCGATTTTCCCGTCAATAAGTCTGCATTGACCTTGGTGACCGAACGCACCATCAGCGCATCGGCATCATCCAACGCGTCCTGCGGCAGCGGTCGTCCCGGCACGGAAGTGACGTCGCCCAGGCGGCTGAACAGCTCGCGGGCATAGGGCATATTTTCATCAACAAGGATTTTCACGTTACGTTTCCTGAAAGGCATGTGGCGTCGGACGCACAGCGGCGGCGAAAACAGGGTCGTTATTCTGCCACAAACCGGCGAGAGGGAACACCGGCGAATCGCCCGGCTTGGGGCGCCGCATAACAGAAATTTTGCGTCAAACGCCCTACCCGACTACCCGTTACGGATCCGGGTTGTTATCATAACGTTCAACTATTCTTTCTGTTATCCCACTTCGAACAGAAACCGCACGGTAAGGATCGTGTTATGCAGCCCGTGAACAGCCCAGGCACGTCTTTGCCAGGCGACCGCAACATTGATTCTACGCCGCTGAAAACCGGCGGTACGGCGCGCGAAGACGCACCATTGACGCCCGCGCAGCGCACATCGCTGGAGCGGCTTATCACGAAGATCATGTCGTTGAGTTCGCTCAAGTCGGCTGAAATCTGGGCCGGTATGCGTCACGACATCGGTTTGAAAAGCGGCGCCGAAATTTTGTCAGGTCATTTTCCTGCCGCAGAACAGGCGCTGCAAACCCGGCTGACCTCCGTGCAAAATACCTTAGGCACCCGCCAGCTGCTGCAACAGCTCACCGAACTGCTGCCGCAGGGCAATAACCGTCAGGCGGTGAGCGACTTTATACGCCAGCAGTTCGGCCACACCGTGCTGAGCTCATTGAGCGGCAGTCAGCTACAGCAGGTTGTCACGCTGCTGCAAAACGGCCAACTGCCGCAGCCGAGCTCATCGTTGCCGCCCGGCGCGTTTTCACCGTCGGCGCAACCTTCGACAACCGAGCCTCAGCCCGGCGCTCTGCCGCAAACCAGCGCCCCGCTGGACCGTCGCCTGCTGCCCGCGGAGCAAAACAGCCTGAATCAATTGATCACCCGGCTGACGACGCTCACCGGCGAATCGCCCGCCAAGGTGTTGCTGGCGCTGATGGATATTCAGGGGCTGAAACCCCATGACGCCATCCCCGCCAAAAACTTCCCGCTGCTCAGCCAACTGCTGCAAACGCAGGTCGCCATGATGCAGAACCATACGTCGCCTACGCTGGCGGCGTTGCAGCCGGCGCTCAAGCAGCCGATGGATGCTCAGGAACAGCAAATGGTGCAGGATTATGCGCAGTCTCGCTTCAATGCCGGGATGCAAACCCCATTGACGCCATTGCAGATTGCCGACGTTGTCACGTTCCTCTATAGCAAACGTCTTCAGCAGATACAGGAAAAAGAGGCGGCGACAGCGGGATCGACGTCAGCGCCGGTTCCCATCTATGGCCCCTTTATCTCCGCCCTGCCCCCCGAACTCCGGCCGCTATTCAGCCGTCCGCGCGGCGTACTGATTTTGTGCGCGCTGTGTGTGATCGTTTTGCTGTGGATACTGCTTTAAGACCGCATGAAGTGGTAAGTGGTAAGAAAAGCGGATGGGGAAGCGTCGATCAATCAGGCGAGAAAAACATAACCGGGGCTGAGCGCCCCGGTTGAGGTATAACGCTTACTGCTTGTATTTGCTCATGACCAGAACGGCGTTGGTGCCGCCGAAACCGAAACCGTTGGACATCACGGTGTTCAGCTCACGCTCAGTCGGTTCGGTGATGATGTTCATCCCTTCGCCCTGCTCATCCAGCGTGTCGATGTTGATGCTCGGCGCGATGAAGTTATGTTCCAGCATCAGCAGCGTATAAATGGCTTCCTGGACGCCCGCGGCACCCAAAGAGTGACCCGTCATCGCTTTCGTTGCGGAGATCGCCGGCGTGTTGTTGCCGAACACTTCACGAATAGCGCCCAGCTCCTTCACATCGCCGACCGGCGTTGAAGTCCCGTGGGTGTTGATGTAATCGATCGGACCGTCAACATCCTGCATCGCGATTTTCATGCAGCGTACTGCGCCTTCGCCAGACGGGGCAACCATATCTGCGCCATCGGACGTTGCGCCGTAACCCACGACTTCAGCATAGATGTGAGCGCCGCGCGCCAGCGCGTGTTCCAGCTCTTCCACGACGACCATACCGCCGCCGCCAGCGATGACGAAGCCATCACGGTTCGCGTCATAAGTACGGGAGGCTTTTTCCGGCGTGTCGTTGTATTTGGTGGACAGCGCGCCCATCGCATCAAACTCGCAGGACAGTTCCCAGCTCAGCTCTTCGCCGCCGCCGGCGAACACGATGTCCTGTTTGCCCATCTGAATCTGCTCAACGGCGTTGCCGATACAGTGAGCGGATGTCGCGCACGCGGAGCTGATGGAGTAGTTGATACCGTGGATCTTGAACGGCGTGGCCAGGCAGGCGGAAACGCCGGAACCCATCGCCTTGGTCACCACATAGGGACCCACGGCTTTCACGCCGCGCGGGCCGCGCATGGCGTCGGCACCCAGCACCTGGTAATGCGGAGAACCGCCGCCGGAACCAGCAATCAGGCCCACGCGCGGGTTATTCTGGTAAACGTCTTCGGTCAAACCCGAATCTTTCACCGCCTGCTCCATCGAAAGGAAGGCATAGATGGCGGCATCATTCATGAAACGCACAATCTTACGGTCAATCNGGCCAGCCGTATCCAGCTTAACGTTGCCCCAGACGTGACTACGCATGCCAGCATCTTTCAGCTCTTGAGAAAAGGTGATTCCTGAACGGCCCTCACGCAGAGATGCAAGGACTTCCTCTTGGTTATTACCGATGCTAGATACGATCCCAAGACCTGTAATCACTGCACGTTTCATTCAATACCTCATTTCGTTTGTATAAGCATTTAGGATACTGCGATGCACTTTAGCTTACACTTGTAAGCTGAACAAGTCCGATCTGCCTAACTTTGCACAAATTTGCACACGAAGGGGCTGACCGTTAAACTTCCGCCACCGCCTGAATTATGAGTGAGTTGCCGTGATTACGCCCGCTATCCGAACCGCTTCGCTAAGCTGGAACGCTCAGGGTACACCTGTTTCGCTACAGTTTGACGACGTCTATTTTTCTAACCAGGATGGGCTCGCGGAAACCCGCTATGTCTTTCTTGCTGGCAATGGGCTGCCCGCACGTTTTGCACACGCTTCACGCGAGACCTTCACCGTCGCGGAAAGCGGATTCGGCACCGGACTGAATTTTCTCACCTTATGGCAAGCGTTCGCCGACTTTCGCCGTCAGCAGCCGGACGCCACGTTGCAACGTCTGCATTACCTCAGTTTTGAAAAGTTTCCCCTGCAGGTGGACGATCTGGCGGCCGCGCATGCGCAGTGGCCCGAGCTGGCCGCTTTCGCCGATGAGCTGCGGGAACAGTGGCCGACGATGTCTCCCGGCTGCCACCGTCTGATACTGGCTGACGGCCATATCACGCTCGATCTGTGGTTCGGTGATATCAATGACCTGTTGCCCCAACTCGATGACAGCGTGAACCATCAGGTCGATGCCTGGTTTCTGGATGGCTTTGCGCCGTCGAAAAATCCGGATATGTGGACAGCGAACCTGTTCAACGCGATGGCGAGACTATCCCGCCCCGGCGGCACCTTCGCTACCTTCACCGCGGCGGGGTTCGTTCGTCGGGGTCTGCAGGAGGCCGGGTTCAACGTTTGTAAAGTCAAAGGGTTCGGACACAAGCGCGAGATGCTGAGCGGGGACCTGCCGGAAGCGATACCCATCACCGAATCCGCGCCGTGGTATCACCGCCCTGCCGCTCCGCAGCCGCAGGAAGTCGCCATTATCGGCGGCGGTATCGCCAGCCTGCTGACGGCGCTGGCGCTGCAGCGACGCGGCACCAAAGTCACCTTATATTGCGCCGACGAACACGTGGGGCAAGGCGCTTCCGGCAACCGACAGGGCGCGCTCTATCCGCTGCTCAACGATAAACACGATGCGCTGTCGCGGTTTTTCGCCAGCGCATTCGGCTATGCCCGACGTACCTACGATGCGCTGACGGCCCAGGGCGTGGACTACGAACATCAGTGGTGCGGCGTCAGCCAGCTGGCGTTTGACGATAAAAGCGCGCGCAAAATCGATCGTATCCTGGCGGGGCAATGGCCTGAAGCGCTGGTGCACGCGGCCGATGCGCAGACGCTGGCGCAGTCCTGCGGCGTCCCTATTCTCCATCGCGGCATCACCTATCCTTCCGGGGGATGGTTATGCCCGGCGGAACTGACCGCCGCCGCCCTGACGCTGGCGGTCCGTCAGGGCATGCAGGTCCGTTTAAACACCACCGTCTCCGAACTCGCGCCCTGCGGCGACGGCTGGCGTTTGACGCTGGACAACGGGGACGTCGCTCAGCATGCCACGGTCGTGCTGGCGAACGGCCATCAGCTCAGCGACTGGCCGCAAACGCGTCACCTGCCCACCTACGCCGTACGCGGACAGGTAAGTCATGTGCCCAGCAACGCCCAACTACGTCCCCTCAAGCAGGTGCTCTGCTACGATGGTTATCTAACGCCGATCAGCCCGCGTCACCAGCAGCATTGCATCGGCGCCAGCTATCACCGCGGAGACGCAGGAACCGAGTATCGCGATTCGGATCAGCAGCAGAATCGCCAGCGCCTGATCGACTGCCTGCCGTCGCTATCGTGGCCGACGTCGATAGAGGTCTCCGACGGCGACGCGCGATGCGGCGTACGCAGCGCGTTACGCGATCATCTGCCGCTGGTCGGCGCCGTTCCCGACTATGAGCAAACGCTGGCGCAATACCAGACGCTGCCTCAGCAGTTGGCCGCGGCGCACATTCCGGTCCAAGCCCCGGTCCATTCCCACCTGTTTATCATCGGCGGTCTTGGCTCCCGCGGGCTCTGTTCCGCTCCGCTGGCGGCGGAGGTTCTGGCGGCCCAGATGTTTGGGGAGCCATTGCCGCTGGACGGGAGCACGCTGGCCGCCCTGAATCCGAACCGATTCTGGGTAAGAAAGCTGTTGAAGAATCGCCCGGTAGAGTAACGGGATAACCGGCCGCGCCTCGTGGCCGGCATAACAGCAATTTCGTTCAATTTTTCACAGCTTATGGAGCGTAAAGATGGGACAGCAAGCACCGCAGGAGCAGGCTCATTTCAGCCATCTGCCGACGTTGGGCGGACTGGACATGCTGCAGGCTTGCTATCACCGCCAGCGTTTTTCCCGCCACTCGCACGAGAATTTCTGCATCGGCGTGGTCGAGGAAGGCGCGCAGCGTTTCTACCGTACCGGCGGTGAGCACGTGGCGCCCAAAGGCGATATCATTCTGGTCAACGCGGATGAAATCCATACGGGCTACGCGGGCACCGCCGAGGGCTGGTCCTATCGCGCTATCTATCCGTCGGTCGATATGCTGCGCGGTCTCTCGAGCACAACGCACGACGATCGGGGAGACGCGCCGTGGTTTCCCCACGCGGTGGCCCACGATCCTGGCTTATCCGAGCAGTTGCGCATGACCTTCTCGCTGCTAAGCGTCGAAGGCAATACGCTGTTAAAGGAAACCCTGCTCTGCTCATCGCTGGTCTGGTTGATGATGCGTCACGGTAAAACGCGCACGGAAGTGCGTCCGCTCACCAAAGCCGACCACGCCATCCGACAGGTCAAAATGCTGCTGGATGACTGCCCGGAAGAGAACCTGTCCCTGCTGGCGCTGGCAAATCTGGCCGGTCTCAGCCCGTGGCACTTCCTGCGCCAGTTTAAAAATCAGGTGGGGATGCCGCCGCATGCCTACCTCGTGCAGTCCCGGCTCCGCAAGGCAACCACGCTCCTTCGTCAGGGGCAACGCCTCTCCGATGTTTCCGCCCGCTGCGGTTTTTCGGATCAGAGCCACTTCAATCGCCACTTCAAAAAAGCGCTGGGCGTGACGCCGGGGCAATTTTTACGCGCGCTGAAACGCTGAAAATAGCCAGGTGATTCAGGATCATTTCACCGCCCTTGCCTCCGGCGAACGATAAGGCGGTCGGGGCTACACATTCGCCCGCCTGACAGATTTTACCTGCGCAATTTTCTTCAATCTTTGTTCGGGGGGTTACGTTACCTTTTGGCGACCTACTACACCTACAAGGACATGGTTTATGAACGCGTCGGAAACCCTTCCCTCTCCCTGGCAGGGCACATTTGCAGGCTGCGTCGCTGTCTTACCGTTGTGTCTGGCGGTAGTTCCCTGGGGCATCCTCGCGGGTTCAATGGCGGTTCAGGCCGGACTGACCTTCTGGCAAAGCGTCGGCATGTCGGCGGTGGTCTTCGCCGGCGCGGCACAATTGGTGACGCTGGGACTGCTGATGTCCGGGGCCAATGTGCTGACCATCGTTGTGACCGTATTTGTGATTACCGTGCAACACCTGATCTATGGTTTGAGCCTTCGAGAGGTCGTCTCTCGCCTGAACAGCCGTTTTCGCATACCCATCGGTTTTTTGCTGACGGATGAACTGTTTGCGCTGGCCGCTGGGAAGGATAATCGCGCGCAACTCTCACCGGGGTATCTTCTCGGCGCGGGTCTCACCTTTTATCTGTGCTGGCTGATGTGCAGTCTGGCGGGCATTTTGCTGGCGTCCTCGATACCCGATCTGGACCGCTACCATCTCGATTTTTCGATTGTGGCGACCTTCATCACGATCATCGTGCCGATGGTAAAGAACAAAGCTACGCTGTGCGGTGTCGCTTTTTCCCTGATCGCCGCGATGCTGTTGTCATACTGCCACGTTGAGGGCGCCGTCATCATGGCCGGGCTAGGCGGCATGCTGTGTTCGGTGGTAATTGAACGTCTGGGAGGCGCATCGTCATGAGTTGGTCATTACTGTTTATGCTGGCGGGCGTGGTGTTTTTCAATCGCTATCTGTTTCTCGATCCGCGCGTGCCGGTCACGCTGCCGCTGTGGGTGCGTCAGGCGCTGCGTTACTCCGCACCCTGTATGCTGACCGCAATATGCGGACCGGTGATCCTTCTGCATCACGACGCGCTGCGACCGTTCCCCGGCAATCCCTATCTGTGGGGTGCGCTAGGCTGCGTGATAATCGCACTACTGGTTCGCAACGTACTCTTGGCGGTTGTTTGCGGACTGGCGTGGTTCTATGCGTTGTGTTTCTGGCTGGGAGTCTGACGATGCAGGTGCCGGATGACTCCGGCACCTGTGGTGAGAAAGGATTGCGGTATTACTGCTGGGAAGATGCCTGCTGGTAGAGGCGGTCCCACATTTGATTGACCAGAACCTGATCCGGCGGAGACAGCTCGCCGTTTTTGATGGCCTTGCGTACGCTGTCCTCGACGCGGCTGCATAAGGCTTCTGCCGTATGCTCGCCGTTTTCCTCAGCTTCCGCCACCGCCAAGGTCAAATGACCACGCAGATATCCCCCGGCAAAAAGCTCATCGTCGCTGGCGTGTTCCACCATGTCATCAATCAGCGCCAGGATGCGCGATTCAAATTCTGCGATCATTCATTGTCCTCAGTTGTTCAGTGTTGCCTATCGTCCGCTCAGCAGAGATCGGCGGGGTACGGGAAATCCGCCGGGGTCAGCGGCGCCGTATGATAAAACGCGTGCAGCGCCTGAATTAAGCGGCCCGGACGTTCGGGAACGCCCTCCTCCAGATAGCGCATAACCTGCGCATGCACGCGGCGTTGAAAGGCAATGCGATCGGGCGTGACATCGCCGTTCAGGTTATCGCAGCTCACGTTAAAGGGAAACGCCGCCGCGACGCAAAACATCCACTCCAGCGCCTGTGGCTTAATCTCCACCGACTCGAACTGTTGCTGCGTTGCCGCATCGCGACCGTCGGGACAGTACCAGTATCCAAAGTCGACAAGTTTGCGCCGTTCCGCGCCAGCAATGCACCAGTGAGAAATCTCATGCATGGCGCTGGCGTAAAAACCGTGGGCGAACAGGATACGGTGGTAGTCCGTCTGCTCGTCGGCTGGCAGGTAGATCGGTTCATCCTCGCCCTTGACCAGGCGCGTATTGAAATCTTCGCTAAAGCAGGCGTTAAACACCTGAATCAGGTGCTCGTAATCGTGTGTCATGATGTCGTTAACCGGTTCGGTCATGAGAAAAGCTGTCCCACCCAGCGGGCAATGTCCTGCCCGTGACTGTCATAAATCAGTTTGATGCTCATCAACGCGGACACCGCCACCAGCATGGGGCGGATCAACTTTTGTCCCTTGGTGAGCACCATTTTGGCGCCTAGACGCGCGCCGATGATCTGACCTAACAGCATCACGCCGCCGATGACCCACATGACTTTGCCGCTCAAGATAAAGAACAGCAGCCCCCCCAGATTCGAGGTGAAGTTGAGCACCTTGGCGTGGGCGGTGGACTTCGCCAGATTGAAGCCGCGTAGCGTCAGGTAGGACAGCGCGTAAAACGACCCGGCTCCCGGACCAAAGAAGCCGTCGTAGAATCCCACGCAGGCGCCGCCGACGAGGGCGAAAGGAACGGGAGAGAGCCGACGCTGCCGATCTTCGTCGCTGATTTTAGGCATCAACAGGAAATACAGGCCGATGCCGATCACCAGCACCGGCAGCAGCTGGCGCAGGAAGTCCGCATGAATTTGCTGAATGAGCCAGGCGCCGGTGATCGCGCCAAGGAAGGTGCATACCACCGCCAACTTTTGCTCGCGCAGGTCGACCGCCCCGCGGCGGATGAAGTACAGGCTGGCGGAAAACGCCCCGCCGACGCCCTGCAGCTTATTGGTTGCCAGCGCCTGCGCGGGCGAAAGTCCCGCAGCGAGCAGCGCGGGGACCGTCAGCAAACCGCCGCCCCCGGCAATCGAATCGATAAACCCCGCAGCCACGGCGATAACAAACAGAAGCCCGAGCAGCTCCGGCCCTAATAGCATTGCATCCATCAAGATTTATTCCGCAGCAAAGTGTCGGTTCAGCAGCGCCTGACAAGATGCGGGCAGCGGCGGTGGCGTGGTTTTCTGCGGTGTGACGGCGCCCGGTTTACGCGGCTGGAACCAGCTTTGCAACTCAGCGCCGCAACCGTCACCGGCCGGCGGCGGATCCTGATCCTGGCACTCAAGGCTATTCGCCGGGCAGCGCAGACGAACGTGCATATGAGCACGGTGTGCGAACCAGGGTCGAACCTTGTGCAGCCACGAGCGGTCGCTGCCGGCCTCCTGACACAGACGCTGCTTGATCGCCGGGTTGACGAAGATACGCGTCACCGCGCTGTCCTGCGCCGCCGTTTTGATCAGGGTCAGCGCGTCAGAATTCCACAAGCGCGGATTGACGGCCTTGTCCCCGGGCAATACCAGATCGATAGGTTGTGGATTCAGGAGTTGCTGCGTGCTCCAGCGCTGACGCGGCACCTGTAGCCAGACGTCCACATCCAGACCCGACTGATGGCTGGCGTGTCCGCTGCTGAAACGGCCGCCCGCAGGCATCCCCATGTCCCCGACCAGCACGATGCCGCCGTTCTGGCGATGTACGCTGGCGCTAAGGCGATGGATGAACGCCAGCAGGTCCGGATGGCCGAAATAGCGACGCTGATCGACTCGCATCACCTGATAGTCGGCCGCTTGCAGCGGCAGTGATTGCGCGCCGATGATGCAGCCGTTGGCGAAGGAGCCAATCGCCTGCGGGCGTCCCGCAACCGGATGCGTGATCTCCTGCCAGGGCGTCGCCGCCCCGGCGGTGGCGCAGCACAGCAGCGCCATCAAACCTATCAAAGCTGTTTTCATATGCGTGTTACCAACGGGGAACGGAGGTGTTCACGTCCGCGCACTGCGCGCGCTGGCGTAATAAATGATCCATCAAGACGATAGCCATCATCGCCTCGGCGATAGGCACGGCGCGGATACCGACGCAGGGATCGTGACGCCCGCGGGTGACCATTTCCGTCGCTTCGCCCGTACGGGTGATCGTCCGTCCCGGCACCATGATGCTGGACGTAGGCTTGAGCGCCAGATGTGCGACGACCGCCTGGCCGCTGCTGATGCCGCCCAGAATGCCGCCAGCATGGTTACTCTGGAAACCGTCCGGCGTGATCTCGTCTCGGTTTTCGCTACCGCGTTTACCGACGACCGCGAAACCGTCGCCGATCTCGACGCCTTTGACGGCATTGATGCTCATTAGCGCATGCGCCAAATCCGCGTCCAGTCGGTCGAATACCGGCTCGCCCAGTCCGGCGGGCACCGATTCGGCGACTACCGTCACCCGCGCGCCGATGGAGTCACCCTCTTTCTTCAGCGCGCGCATCAGTTCATCCAACGCTTCCAGCTTGGACGGATCCGGGCAAAAGAACGGGTTTTGTTCAACCTGATCCCACGCTTTCAGTTCACAGTGAATATCGCCCATCTGCGTCAAACAGCCGCGAATATTCACGCCGTGCCGGAGCTGCAGGTATTTCTTGGCGATGGCGCCCGCCGCCACGCGCATGGCCGTTTCGCGTGCGGAAGAACGACCGCCGCCGCGATAGTCGCGCTGGCCGTATTTCTGCTCGTAGGTATAGTCGGCATGGCCGGGACGGAACAGATCTTTAATCGCGCTGTAATCCTGCGAACGCTGATCGGTATTTTCAATCAGCAGGCCGATACTGGTACCCGTCGTCACGCCGTCGAAGACGCCGGACAGAATGCGTACTTGATCCGGTTCGCGACGCTGGGTGGTGTAACGAGACGTGCCCGGACGACGACGGTCCAGATCGTGCTGCAAATCCGCTTCAGTCAACGGAATGCCAGGCGGAACGCCATCCACTACACACCCCAGGGCAATACCATGGGACTCACCAAAGGTGGTGACGCGGAAAAATTGCCCAATACTGTTTCCTGCCATCACGGCTCCTTTACATCATAAAATAAGAGATCGTCAGGCGGGCTATCCGCGCCCGCATCCTGTCACTATATTAGTCGCGATACAGGCTGAAGTGAGACTGGCATTCCAGCAGCTGCGCACGAGTCAGCATGAATACGCCATCGCCGCCGTGCTCGAATTCCAGCCAAGTAAACGGAATATCGGGATATTGGTCGATCAGATGCACCATGCTGTTGCCCACTTCGCAGATCAGCACGCCCTCCTCGCTGAGGTATTCGGTGGCGCGGGCAAGAATGCGGCGCACCAGCTTCAGGCCGTCGCTTCCCGCGGCCAGCCCCAGCTCAGGCTCATGACGGAACTCGTCCGGCAGATCCGCCATGTCTTCTTCATCGACGTAAGGCGGGTTGGTGACGATCAGATCGTAAGGCGTGGTCGGCAGGTCGCGGAACAGATCGGAACGAATCGGCGTGACGTGATGCTCCATGCCATGCTGTTCGATATTTAGCTCAGTCACCGACAGTACATCGCTGGAGATATCGACCGCGTCGACCTCCGCTTCCGGGAAAGCCTGCGCGCAGGCGATGGCGATGCAGCCGCTGCCAGTACAGAGATCCAGAATGTGACGGGGTTCGTGGCTCAACAGCGGCTCGAAACCGTTATTGATCAGCTCTCCAATCGGCGAACGCGGCACCAACACGCGTTCATCGACGTAGAATTCCAATCCGCAAAACCAGGCTTTGTTGGTGAGATAAGCGACGGGGATACGTTCGTTGATACGGCGGATCACTCGTTCCACAATGCGGTGACGTTCGCCTGACGTCAGGCGCGCGCTGTACATGTCTTCGGGGATATCGAGGGGAAGATACAGGCTTGGCAGCACCAGCTGCAGCGCCTCGTCCCAAGAGTTGTCGGTTCCATGACCGTAATAGACCTGTGCGGCATTAAACCGGCTGACCGTCCAACGCAACATATCCTGAAGGGTATGCAGATCGTTGACCGCTTCATCGACGAAAATTTTGTCCAAGGTTGTCCTCCGCAGACATCTCTGAAAATCAAATTGCCGCCTAGTTTGCCATGAAGCCTGCGACAAATCAGCAGATATCACCGTCCTGCGGCCCCTCAAGCCTTAGCGGAGCGCGCAAGAAAAGGTACACTTAGGAAAAACCAAGACAGAGTACAGCGCTGATGAAAAACAAATACAGGCTGGATGAGGAAGAGCTGGCGCTTTTTCGCGCTTCAGTCGCCGGCGCCAGACGCCTGACTCAGGACACCTATCGCTATCAACCGCCGCGCCGCAAACTCTCAGAAGTGCCGCCGCGTAAAGCGATGCAGGAGCAGCGCGACGCCTGCTTTTATTTCTCGGATGAGTTTCAACCGCTGTTGGAGAACGACGGCCCGGTACGATACGTTCGCTCCGGCACCAGCCACTACGAATTGAAAAAGCTGCGCAGGGGGGATTATCCGCCGGAGCTGTTTCTGGATCTGCATGGCCTGACGCAGCAGGAAGCCAAGCAAGAGCTGGGCGCATTACTGGCCGCCTGCCGCCGGGAGCACGTGTACTGCGCCTGCGTGATGCACGGGCACGGTAAGCACATCCTTAAACAGCAGACTCCACTATGGCTTGCCCAGCATCCCGACGTGCTGGCATTTCATCAGGCCCCGCGCGAATTCGGCGGCGACGCCGCATTGCTCGTGCTGGTGGCGCTGGATAGCAACGTCAGATAACGTGCCAAACATACAAGACAGGCGGCAATTTGCCGCCCCTTTTCCTCTCTTCCCCCCCTGCCTCATCACCGCCACCACGCGCCTCGCATAGTGTTCAAGCACTCGCGCTGTTCTGGCGCAGGCAAAACCTCGCGTCGCCAACCTTTAGGACACGGAAGCAAAAAGAGAAGTCGAACTGTGCCGGTATACCCTTGCCGTCAGGCATACCGGTGCGCAGGGTTAAAGCAGGGTTATTTGGCTTGGGCGGCCTTGGCGAGAAGCTGAGCCGGACTGACTTGCCACTGCCACACGCCAGCGCCGGAGGGGTCGAACTGCACGTCTGCCACGGCCGACGTGGCGAACATCGGCGCCGTTTCTTGCGGACAAAGGGCCGCGACCAGGTAGCCGACCAGCGGCAAATGCGAGATCACCAGTACAGCACCGACGCCCTGAGAAGCCAGCACCTCAAGATAGTCACGCACCTGTTCGGCGCTGCCGCCCGGCGTGAGTTCCGGCAGGCACTCATCCTCAACCGGCAGTTGCCATGCATCCCTGACGGCCTGCAACGTTTGCTGAGCACGCAGGAACGGGCTAACCAGAACGCGATCAATGTCGATACCCTGGCCAGACAACCAAGCGGCCATCTGACGGGACTCATCACATCCACGAGCACTGAGAGGACGAAGCGCATCACTGGCTGCGTCAGGTATGGCATCGCCGTGACGCATGATCAAAACTTGCATATTACACCGCTATATTGAGGAAAAAGCTGTGCGTGTCGCGAAGGGAAAGGCGGTGCCGACGCTCGTGCATCCGGCTGCGCCTGACCGACGTAAACACACGGTTCAGGAACTGATTGCTGGCGTTTTAACCAGACTGAAGCGCATTTTTTTACTCCAATTGGCTGCCGATAGCAACCTAACGACCGAAGTCGGCAGGCGACGTGCGAATTCTTGCGCACGAGTGTCTGATGGAATTCATTGTTTTTCAGTTAGTTGTAAAAATGCGCTCCCGCCAACCACACAAAAAACAGAACAACGTGTTGTTTTTTGTGCTGACGGTTCGCCGCCTTATTACCCCGCCATTGGACGGTGGTCTGAATAATCAGACCGATGCCTTTTAGCTTAGTTCGCACGCGTGCAACGGGAGATAGAGTGGCTTNAGAATTTCCTTCGGAAATCAGCGGTATCTTGAAGCGAGGAGTGTTGCCGGAACGTCCGGCTGTCGTCATTCGGAGGGAGGCCCCCTCCGATACGCAGCGTTTAGCGCAGGCCCAGTTGGAAAATCAGGGTTTCCGCCTGGCAGGCAAAAGTGAAGTCGATGTCCATCTTCACACCACCTTCAACGTCAGCAAACGTGCTGTCGATAACGCAAGGATCCGATTCCACGGAGCGAGCTTTGTCGATCAACGTCTTTTGCATGGCTTCCGCTTCAGCGCGGTCAGCAAACACACGGCTATACGAGGCGGTGCAATCGGTGTTGTCCATGATGGTGCCAACATCGACACAGCAACAGGCGGCCGTTTCTTCAGCGCTGCATTTGTTAATTGGATTGGTCATTACAAGACTCCTCTGCGGGAATACCTGGAGGCCAGGCACGTTCCGGATCATAAAAGGTTATCTTATTTTACCCGCCGAGACGTCGAAGCACTAGGACTTACTGACACTAAGGATATTAACGCCGCTTTGCCCTCGCATTCCCTGTCAGACCCTACCTTTGCCCTCTCCCTTGCCTGCGAAAATGACTCAAATACCAGACACTAATTTAACAAAATGAAAACGATTAAAGATCAAAATATTGATAATCGAATCTTTTTGTAACTGGTCTGATTTGTCACAAAGAGTAGCCAACCTACAATGCGCGTCCTTTTGTTACCGTTTTACGAAGTAACAGCGCTCAACAACAAAATACAATGAGGTTTGGTCATGCACCAGAAAGGCCGGCTGAAAAAAACATCGCTTGCTGTAGCACTAGCGCTGTTATCCAGCCATGCATCCGCCGCGGGTTTCCAGCTCAATGAATATTCCACGTCCGGTCTGGGACGCGCTTTCTCCGGCGAAGGCGCCGTCGCCGACAACGCGACTTCAGGCAGCCGTAATCCCGCCACCATGACCTTATTTGACCGCCCCGCGTTCTCTATCGGCGCCATTTATATCGACCCGGACGTGAATTTGCAGGGCAAAAACTCCCTGACGGGTAGCGGCGATACCAGCGCGCATAATATCGCGCCCGCGCAGTGGGTGCCAAACGTGCACTTCATCATGCCGCTGAACGATCGCTGGTCCGTGGGCGCGTCCGCCGTGACTAATTATGGGCTGTCGACGGAATTTCCGTCTGACTACGCGGCCGGCTCCATCGGCGGCACGACCAAGCTGTTGACGTCGAACCTCAACCTCAGCGCCGCATATCGCATGAACCAGCACTTTAGCCTCGGGCTGGGCGTTGACGCGGTCTATGCAAAAGCGAAAATTGTGCGTACCGCGGGCGAACTGGCCTACATTCCAGCCTCAAGGGGCGGTCTGGCGGGCGTGGTCAACGGCCCTTCATCCGAGATAGCGCATCTGGAAGGCGAAGAGTGGGGTTACGGCTGGAACGCCGGTATTTTGTATGAAGTTGACGATAATAACCGCATCGGCCTGACCTATCGCTCCAAAGTCGACATCGACTTCAAGGGCGATTATAAAAATGACCTGCCCCGCGTCATCGCGACCAGCACCACGACGGGCACGGGCGGCCAGTACATTCCAGGCGCGCTGACGCTTTCGCTGCCGGAAATGTGGGAGTTCTCCACCTATCACCGCGTCGCACCTCGATGGGCGGTTCATTACAGCTTCACTTACACCAGCTGGAGTCAGTTCGAAGAGCTAAGAGCCACCGGCAGCAACAATCAGCAGCTGTTCGAGAAGCAAGAGCATTTCCGCGACGCCTATCGCATGGCGCTCGGCACCACCTATTATTACGACGATAACTGGACTTTCCGCACCGGTATTGCGTTTGACGACAGCCCGGTACCGGCGGAGAACCGCTCCATATCTATTCCGGATCAGGACCGCTTCTGGATTAGCGCCGGGACCACCTATGCGTTCAATAAAGATGCGTCCGTCGACCTGGGCATCTCTTACATGCACGGTAAGACCGTGACCATCAACGAAAAAGTGGCCGACAACTCGCCTGCGACCTACAGCTTCACCTCGAAAGGCACCGCCTGGCTGTACGGCATCAACCTGAACTATCGTTTCTGATAAGCCGTCGTCCCGCGCCGAGGTCATCCACGCGCGGGACGCTTTATGAATTATCGTCTTATGCAACGATCAAAAAAGGCCGCTTACGCGGCCTTTTTTATGAGCTATTGAAGCAGAATCGGAATTACTCCGGTTTCACTTCCATGTAGTTCAGTTTCAGCGTGCTGCTGGTGTAGCTACGGATCTTGTTGGTCAGCTCAATATCGCCATCCAGTTTTTCACCGTAGGAAGGGATGATTTCCTTCAGCTTAGCCTGCCATTCCGGCGTCGCGACTTGGGTCTTAAAGACCTTGTTCAGCACGTCCAGCATGATCGGCGCAGCGGTAGAAGCGCCCGGAGACGCGCCCAGCAGTGCAGCGATGCTGCCATCCTGAGAGCTGACGATTTCGGTGCCCAGTTTCAGCACGCCGCCTTTGTCAGCATCTTTCTTGATGACCTGCACGCGCTGACCGGCAACGCTCAGCTTCCAATCTTCTTTCTTAGCGTTCGGGAAGTATTCCTGCAACGCCGCGAAACGATCGTCGTCGTTCATCATCACCTGGCTGATCAGGTATTTCACCAGATCGAAGTTATCCAGACCGACATGCACCATCGGCATGAAGTTGGAGGTGCTGACGGATGCGAACAGATCCCATAGCGAACCATTTTTCAGGAATTTGCTGGAGAAGGTCGCGAACGGCCCGAACAGCACGACTTGTTTGCCGTTGAAGACACGGGTATCCAGATGCGGAACGGACATCGGCGGCGCACCTACGGAGGCTTTACCGTAGACCTTCGCCATGTGACGTTTCACGACATCAGGATTGTCTGTCACCAGGAACTCGCCGCCGACCGGGAAGCCGCCGTAGTTATCAGCTTCAGGAATGCCGGACTTCTGCAGCAGCTGCAGCGCCGCGCCGCCTGCGCCGATGAAGACAAATTTCGCTTTGATTACGCTTTCTTTGCCATCATTTTTCAGGTCGGCAACCACGACGTTCCAGGTGTTATCGCTGTTACGTTTCAGGTCGCGGACTTCGTGGTTCAGCTGTAAAGAGAAGTTCGGGTTCTGCTTCATCGAATCAACCAGCTGGCGGGTCACTTCGCCATAGTTGACGTCGGTACCAATCGGCATACGGGTAGCCGCGACTTTCTGATTCGGGTCGCGTCCTTCCATCACCAGCGGAGCCCACTCTTTAATGGTGTTGGCGTCGTTGGTGAATTCCATACCGCGGAAGAGCGTGCTGTGCTGCAGTGCGTTGTAGCGTTTGTGCAAGAAGTCGACGTTATCGTCGCCCCAGACAAAGCTAATGTGGGGAACGCTGTTGATAAAGGAGGTGGGATCCTTCATCACGTTATTTTTAACCTGATAGGACCAGAACTCACGGGAGATTTCAAATGCTTCGCTGATTTCAACGGCTTTGACGATTTCGACCGAGCCGTCGGGTTTTTCCGGGGTATAGTTCAACTCCATAAAAGCAGAGTGTCCGGTACCCGCATTATTCCAGCCGTTTGAACTTTCCTGGGCAACGTTATCCATACGCTCGACCATATTGATGGTCCAGTTGGGCTCCAGTTCTTGCAAATAGGTGCCCAATGTTGCACTCATAACGCCGCCGCCGATCAGTACTACATCCACGGTTTTATCCTCTTCTGCCACAGCAGATTGCGTTACTCCCATGATCCCTAAACAGAGGACCGAAATGAGTAGTTTTTTCATGCTTTACATCTCTTAATGTGAATTGTTATCCCTGCAGGTGAAACAAAGTCATCCCATCCCGACGAGCAAGATAACGGTACAGAAGTGGTGAAAGAGCAGTAAGACTGCTTTTGGTCAAAATTTTGCTAGATCAAAACGAGTCTGGCTGCCCGTTCAGAGCTGCTGAAACGTCACTCTCACAAACAGGGTAGCATTATTGTTACATGGCTGATGAAAATAAATTTATGTAATTAAATAAACATTCAACAGGCTGGTAACTTCTCACAAACAATCTCTTATGTGAAGATCTAAAAGGCAACTCATGAAAAAACAACGAATAAAGGCGCCCGAAGGCGCCACTAAACGTCTCTGATAAGCGAATATTTACTGCGCGTCGATTTCCTGAAGGCTGCCTTCAATTTCTTTGGCATTCGGGTTCACCGGCGCCGGACCGGTCCCCCCGTTCGCCAGGAAATCATGACGCTGGAAGTAGGCTTCACGCATCATTAGATACGGGTCGGACGAGTTCTTCAGCAGACCGTCGGAATCCAGCAGTTGAGCACGCGTCTCCAGCCCTTCAATCATCCATTTACCCGCCGACATCCAGAATGTCAGGTAACTCAACGGTGGGTAGAGGGTATCGACGAAATTCCCGCCGTCTTCACGCAGCGTCGCGCTGCCATAACCCGGCAACACCACGTAGGGACCGTAGGCCACATCGTAATGTCCCAACGTGCTCCCGAAGCGACGAGGCTCTTCTTTTTTCGCAAGCTTGGGGTTAGCCATGGTGGCGACGTCTATCAGACCCCCCATCCCGACGATCGTATTAAGGAAGAAACGGTTGAAGTGGATCATCGCTTCATACGGTTTGCCTTCAGCGAAGTAGTTCACCATCGCAGCCGGTTCCGCCAGGTTGTCGAAGAAGTTCGTCAAACCGTTACGGGCGGGATGCGGGACGTAATCACGCCAGACCACGGCGGCGGGTCTCACCAGGTAGGGATCTAATAAATAGTAGTTAAAGCTGAACATGCTTCGGTTGAAGCCTTCCAGAGGATCTGAACGCTCTTGTTGCGAGGTATCTCTGGAGCTGGCGCACGCAACGAGCAACAGACTTGCTAAAACCACTCCCCCGAGGCGGAAATTCATAACCATTCTCCCTGCTTAATTTTTGTATGCCCTTGTAAAAAGGCACCGTTTACCGATGGAGGCGGAAACGTCATGCCGCATTTAGTGTATCACCATACGAAAAATTCACGCCCACGGCGTTAACCCGCAACATCCTTCCGGTGTGCATGACCCTTTCTCCGTGAGGCGGGAGGCTTTGACTGTTCCCGTTTCAGCATGAATAAATACGGCCATGCGGCCTAAATCCACCCGCAACGCCGTCACAATGACGGCGGGAAGCGCCCTGTCGCCGCACCCTCACGACAAAACCATTTAAAGACGCAAAAGCTAATACCATACTCTGCCCTCCTGGGTCATTAACGCGAACTGCTGCAAGCCCGATTTTTTGAGACGTGGACTGAGCGATGCGACACTGCGTTACCCCAGGCGCCAGTTCACGATCGAGCATCTTACGGTTCAACCCTCTGAAAAAGCCGCGCGGCGATGAAGAGTGGCTATGCTTATAAGTCAGTTTCCGCCAACACGATGCCAACGGAAAACCTAGTTATGAGTGAACCTCGTTCAAAAAACAGCCGTAACGTAGAAAGTGACGAAAGCCGCCAGGGACAAGATATCATCGTGGATGAGCATTCCCTGCCCTCCCCGGCCGCGGCTATCCATGAACGCATCCGACAGGAAGGTCAAAAAGAGCTGGTGCGAGACGGCAGAGCGCTTTTGTGGTCCGCCATCGCCGCTGGTCTGTCGATGGGAACCTCGCTCATCGCCATGGGCCTGCTTCACGCCGAGCTAAAAGGCGTGACGGGCGCTCACCTACTGGAGAGTTTTGGCTACACGCTGGGCTTCATCATCGTCATCATGGCGCGCCAGCAGCTGTTTACGGAAAACACCGTCACGGCCGTATTGCCCATTATGCATCAGCCCAACATGCACAACTTTCGCCTGTTGTTGCGGCTGTGGGGACTTGTCTTGTTCGGCAACCTCATCGGCACCGCACTGGCGGCGTTGGGGTATACGGCACTGCCTGTCTTCAGCGCGGAAGTGCGCCATGCGTTCTCCGACATCGCCCTCCATGTGATGGAAAATCCTCCGGAAGAGATGTTCGCCAATGCCATGGTCTCAGGCTGGATTATCGCCACGATGGTATGGATGCTGCCGAACGCCGGTAACGCGAAAATCCTGGTGATTATCATCATGACCTGGCTTATTTCGGCCAGCAGCCTGACGCATATTGTGGCGGGCGCGACGGAAATTTTTTATTTAGTCTTCAATCAGCAGCTGTCGTGGCAGGCTTTCATCTGGCCCTTTGCCCTGCCGACGTTGGCAGGCAACATTATTGGCGGCACCTTTGTTTTCGCGCTTATCAGCCATGCTCAAATTCGTAGCGACCTGCCGGGCAAGGATAAAAAAGCCGTCAAACTCGATGACGAAAAGGATGACTCATCACGCTGAAGTGGTGGAGGATTAAGCAAACGCACCGCTAAGTGCTTATGGACGCGGCGAAATCGAGTATAATGCTCGCCATCCGCGTCCCCATAGTTAAATGGATATAACGAGCCCCTCCTAAGGGCTAGTTGTAGGTTCGATTCCTGCTGGGGACGCCAGCCGTTCATTGGTAGACCGCAATACTCCTCCTGAATACCTCCACTACACCACTCGCCGCAAACATGAGTTCGGCTGTGTCCTTCATACCAGTGGGTCACGCGATCTCTGCGCCGGATTGGATGATGGAACGGTTTTCGTTTAGATGAAGATTGACGTCCACCATCGAACAGACGACGGCATTTAGAGGAACACAAGGGCAAGCTCATCGCAGTAGCAATCAAAACGCCCTTCCTCTCTCGCGTCAGAGGTAGGAAAGTAATCTCTTTCAGGTCTGACTGAATTAAACGCTCTCCCAACAGCCCTACCGTACCGTCGGCACCCGCCTTTAATACCTAGACGAATGACACGACGAACCGCGCAGGGTTATCAACGCGTTCAAGATGTTGTTCTTAGATTGACTCTTCTATATTTAGGTCGATGTATACATTATGGGACTAAATAAAATTTCACATAGCCAAATTTTTATTTCGATATGGAGTTTGCCGTTTATTCCCATTGACTCAAAAAATGATTGCTGTTGATATTATCTCGTCAGAAAGACAAAACAATTTTCATTTATTCGACCATATCCTTCAGGATGGTCCAAGGAGTCATTATGTCTAACATGATATACTTAAAGTTGACGGGTAAAAAGCAAGGCTTGATATCTGCAGGCTGTTCAAATACTAATTCCACCGAAGAACGGTTTCATCTTTCCCATGATAATGAAATATCAGTCTATAAACTGATAAATACTTTATCGCGGGATGGCTATGATCCCTTTCGGCACGTCGACATCATAAAACCCATTGATAAATCCACGCCGCTTTTAGCCAATGCGTTGAATGATAAGGAAAGATTGATCTGTGAATTTTTCTTCTACCGAACGGGAGATTATGGCAGAAAGGAACTCTATTTTAAATTTATTCTACAGAATGCCTTTCTCACGGATATTCGCTTTATTTACCCTAACTCATTGTTAAATAGCGATTGTAATCCACATGAGAGCCTATCTTTCGCCTACTCATCGGCCATTTTCGAACATGTTAAAGGGCAAACGCGATCTTTGCTGACAGGGAATGAATCCGTGCAGCAAAGTGATTATATTTGAAATAACGTCATATGAATGGAATCAAAAGTAAACGAAATCATTATCAATCAGAAAGTCATAATTAAAGACAGCATTTCTTAAATATATTATTAAGCATAGATTGACCCATCGCTTTTATTCATGATAGATGAAATTAAACCCTTCATGAGAAAAACATATCATTTGTATATTGATGAGTTGATGTTGGAGAGGACTTTAGTTAAGAACAGGACGAAACTTTTATTTGAATAAAACCAGACAGAATTTATAAACCGTTTCTTTATAAAACTGAACACATCACCGGAGAAATTTAAGCTAACCGATATATTCAAAGAGTCAAAGATATAGATATTACGCGCGTCACTAACGCATACGCACGAAGGGATACCGTGCCGTCGGTATCCCTATCTCGTGTCAGATCATTTCAATAGCCACTTTACGGTTGCCGATCGACTACATTATCTTAGCCATCGAATTATACGGCGGCGCGAGGGTCGAAGAGACCATCAGCGTACCGTTCTTCTTATCAGTAAGGTGCTAATCAATGAAACTTTTCATCTATGAACACTGCCCGTTCTGCGTTAAAGCCAGAATGATTTTCGGTCTCAAGGCTATCCCCCATGAGCTGTCCGTTATTATGGAAGGCGATGTCGAGACGCCGACCCGCATGGTCGGACGCAAGGTGGTCCCGATACTGCAAAAAGAGGATGGCAGCTACATGCCGGAAAGCATGGATATCGTGCATTACGTCGACGCGATTAAAGCGCCGCTCATCGTCGACAAGCCGGTCGACCCGGCTCTTGAAGCCTGGAGCAAAGCCGCCTCGGGTCCGGTGTTCAAATTGGCAGTTCCGCGTTTTACCAAAGCGGACTTCAAAGAGCTGGCCACGCCGGAAGCGCGTGAAGCCTATCGAATCCGGGAAGAGAAAGCCTTTGGCGATCTGGAAGCGCTGATGGCTCAGACGCCAGAACTGATCGCAAGCGTCGAGCAACAGCTCGCTGAGCTGGAGCCGTTGCTGGCAAAGCCGACCGCCATTTCCACCAGCGACTTTGTCCTGTTCCCGGTACTGCGCTCTCTGACCATCGTCAAGGGCATCCAGTTCGGCCCGAACGTCGCCGCCTACCTCAAACGCGTCGCCGATGCCACGCAGGTCGACCTGTTCACCGCCAAAGCCCTGTAAAAACCGCCACCTCACCCGAAGAGCATGAGCGCTGGGGTGAGGTCATCGCCAACACCGCTTTCAAGGGCAGCGTCGCCCCAAATCAGACGCCGCCGGCGTTGTGCTAAAGTAAACGCCACTGCCGGACACGGAGCGAAGATTTAAGATGGAACGTTTGGACTGCGATCGCATGTTTGTGGCGATTTACGAACTGGGGAGTTTTTCCCGGGCCGCTGAGCGGCTGGAAACCAGTGCGGCTCAGGCATCAAGGCTGATGACCCGGCTGGAATCCTATCTCGGGGTTCAGCTGTTCAAACGGACGACGCGCGCGCTGTCCCCCACCGACGTCGGCAAGGTCTATTACGAGCGCATCCGTCACCTGCTGGAAGAGCTGGATATGCTGGACGTCTCCATCCGCAACGAAGCCGCCGCGCCCTCTGGCCGCCTGCGTCTTTCCGCCCCGATCACCTTCGGCACCACCCAACTCTCTCTGGTTCTGACCGACTTCGCCCGGCGCTATCCCGAGATTCAGTTGGACGTCAACTTCGCCGATCGTTTGGTGCATCTGGTGGACGAAGGCTACGATCTGGCCGTCCGTATCGGTAAACTCTCTGACAGCAGCATGATGGCGCGTAAGCTCTGCGATGCCCGCATCCTCTGCGTCGCGTCGCCGGACTATCTGGCGCAACACGGCACGCCCGAGACCCCCGAGGCCCTGTTGAATCACCGCTGTATCGTGGATACCAATTTCCAGGAACCATTCAGTTGGACCTTCCAGGTCGCGGGAGAGATCAACGCCGTCGCTATCCCCGGTCGGCTCTGTTTTTCCAATGCGGAAGCCTGTCTGACGGCGGCCAAACAAGGGCTCGGCATCNCCCGAGTCCCCAGTTTCGTCGCGGGCAACAGCCTGCGAAACGGAGACGTCGTGCCGCTGCTGCAAGCGTTGGAAACGCCTCCGATGGGGATCTACGTTCTCTATCCCGCCGCCCGCGCACTGCCCGCCAAAGTCCGCGCGCTGATCAATTTTCTGGTCAAGCGGTATGACGGCACGCCGCCGTGGGATCAGGGATGAACAATATTATTGCCTGAAACGTAATAATTAATCGCAGTTTGCCCACTTAATGCGCGGAACGGAAACAGTATAGTGATTCCACACCACGCTTAATGAAGGGTACTCATAATGATTGATCATAAAACGGCGCCTTATGCCGCACTGCTGCTGCGTGTCGCGCTCAGCATTCTGTTCTTCGCTCACGCAGGATTGAAAATTTTCGTTTTCACCCCGGCGGGAACGGCCCAGTTCTTCGCCTCGTTGGGCCTGCCCGGCTGGCTGGCCTACGTCACCATCGTGTGGGAACTGTTCACCGCCGTCACACTGCTACTGGGGATCTGGTGCCGGGCAACCGCGCTGGCGTCCATCCCGATCCTGCTCGGCGCCATCTTCACCGTACATGGCCCTGCGGGCTTCTTCTTCAACAACCCGAACGGCGGTTGGGAATTCCCTGCGCTGTGGATCGTCGGCCTGATCGCGCTGGCATTAGTCGGCGACGGGCCTTATGCCCTGAAACCGACGAGATCGCGTCAAGCCTGATCCCGCTTCATCCGGGGCCTGTGCCTGACGCCAGCCCCGGTGCTATTCTCTCCCTTGCCGCTGCGGCGCACTGCCGTAGCCGATTTATCTACAGCGAGGGACCGTATGGATAATTCACTGATCATTTTTTTGCACGGCATCGGCGGCTATGGCCGCTATTTCGCTTCCGTGGCCAAGCGTTGGCAGCAACAGTGGCCGTCCACGCATTTCGCCCTTCCCGATGGCCCTTTTCCCTTCACGCAAGGCGAGGGCTTTCAATGGTTTGATATCGACGACGATACTCCCGCCTTACGCAACGCCCGCATCGTCGCCGCACGGGCCACGTTCGATGCCATTGTTCAGCAAGCGATAGACCGATACCAAATGACTGAACACCCGGAACGTGTCGCTCTGGTCGGGTTTTCTCAGGGCGCAATCATGGCCCTGGATACACTGACGTCGGACCGCTGCCCCTATGGCGCAATCGTCGCCTTCTCGGGCTATCTGCCCGTGTTTACCGATGCCCGCATGGCGCGCCGAACACCGGTCGCGCTGATACACGGCATGGAGGACGACAAACTGCCCTGGCAGCATAGCCAGCAGACGGAACGTGTATTGACGCGGGCCGGAGTTGACTGCGAACTGCATTTGCTGCCGAACGTCGATCACCGCGTCTCCGTTGCGGGCGCCAACCTTGCCAGCGACTTCCTCGCCCGCATCATGCATTAATCACGCTCCGGCGACGCGTCGCCGGGGATTTCGAGTTGTACCTCAGCGCGGTTATCGTTTACTCTCCTTCCCGAATCCGAGCATTACCTTGTCCGTATCAGGAGGAGTCTGACGGCTATGCAAGGCTACGCCTATTCCCAATTTCCCCGGCTGTGCGCGCTGATGTTCAGCACCCTGCTCACACTCATCAGCGGCTGCGATAATCAGAACAGCGACAGTCCCACTACGCCTTCTTCCACCACAGCCCACGACGGCTGGCCGCGCACGTTCCAAACGTTAAAAGGCCCGCTGACGCTGCAACATCCGCCGCAGCGCATCGTCTCCACCAGCGTCACCATTACCGGTACGCTGCTGGCTATTGACGCACAGGTGATCGGTTCGGGCGCCACCAGCCGAAACTCAACGGTGTCCGACGATCAGGGCTTTTTTATTCAATGGGGGCAAGAAGCCAGAGCGCGCAACGTCAAACCGCTGTACATCACAGAGCCAAATGCGGAAGCCATTGCCGCGGCGTCGCCGGACCTGATCGTCATTGCCGCCACCGGCGGCGACTCCGCGCTGAAACTCTACGACCAGCTTTCCGCCATCGCCCCAACGCTTGTGATCGACTATGGCGATAAAAGCTGGCAGCAGTTAGCCGAACAACTGGGAGATGCGACGGGCCGCGAAAAAGAGGCCCATGAAGTCGTCGACCGCTTCGAACAGCGCGTACAGTCGATAAAACAGGCGATTACGCTGCCGCCGCAGCCGGTTTCAGCGCTGGTGTATTACGAAGACGGCCGGGGGGTGAATATCTGGACCCGCGCTTCCGCGCAGGGCCAGCTCCTGTCGGAGTTAGGGTTCCAACTGGCGGAACTGCCGCCCAATCTGCCGACCGAGACCAGCCAGGGTAAACGGCGGGACATCGTGCAGATTTCGGGGGAGAACATGGCCGACAGCCTGAACGGCAAGTCTCTTCTGCTGTTTTCCGCGGATGAAAAAACGGTCGGCAACCTGATGAATAATCCGTTCCTGCGCCATATTGAACCCGTCGTGCAACAGCACGTGTGGGCGATGGGCCCGGATACGTTCCGGCTCGATTATTACAGCGCCAGCAATATGCTGAACAATATCGAGCATTTTTTCCGTAAGCCCCAATGATCCATTTCCCCGATACGGCCGCGTCCCTGCGGCCAGCGCCACGCTTCTGGCTATCGTCGTCTAAGAGTGGCGCGCCGGGGATTCCGCGGCCTCATCCAGCGCTTCGCTGACCGGCTCCTCCTCGTCGACCTGCCCGAACGTGCACTGACGCAAAGGCCGAACCAGCAACATCAGCCCCAA
The DNA here is from genome assembly GCF_000688695.1 of Lonsdalea quercina subsp. quercina. Taxonomy (GTDB): domain Bacteria; phylum Pseudomonadota; class Gammaproteobacteria; order Enterobacterales; family Enterobacteriaceae; genus Lonsdalea; species Lonsdalea quercina_D. Next base: position 222,895 of record NZ_JIBQ01000007.1, read on the forward strand.
TCCCAATATCGCCGCCGCGCCGCCGAATGACAGAATACTCAGCGCGGGCGTCATAAGCCGGGTCATTGCCCCCAGGCCCAGCGCGCCGAGCGAATCGCCGGTGACGTCCTGCGCCGAACCCAGACTATTCACGCGTCCCAGCAGCCTGTCCGGCGTATGCGTCTGAATCAAAGTGAACTGCAGCAGGGAGGCGATGGCGTTGAGATAGCCGTAACAAACCAGCGCCGCCAGCGCCACGGCGAAATAGCCCGCCACGCCCAGCAGCGCCACAGACAGAAACGCGCCGGTGGTGCAGACCAGCAGCACCAGCCCCGGTCGGCGTACGCCCGAAACCCAGCCGCTGGTAAACGCGCCCAGCATCGCCCCCAGTGGCACCGCGGAGTACATCAGGCCGATGGCGGAGGGTCCGGCGTGATAGACGTCGTTCGCCAGCGCGGGAAACAGTACCCGCATCGCGCCGATCATGCTGACCAGCAGACCGAGCACCACGACCCAGCCGACGACCGGATGCGAACAGACGAATTTCACGCCGCCCGCCAGCGAACGCAGCGGATGCTCCGGCTCGCTGGCCTCCGGCTGAAGCGACGGCAGCCGCATCAGCGGGATCAGGGTGCCCAGCGTGCCGACAGCCGCCACGGCGAAGCTCCAGCCGACGCCGCCCGCCACGATAATGACCCCGCCCAGCGCGGGCGAGAGGATCGCGCCCAGTCGTACCGTCAACATACTCAGCGCGCCGGCGGCGGGGAGATTCTCCCGCCCCACCAGCAGCGGGATCACCGCCATCAGCGCGGTCATGCCTAATGCGCCGAAGAAACCATCCCAGGCGGCCAGCACGTACAGCGCGACGAGAGACGGCGAGCTGGAAAAGGCATTAAGACTGAGCGCGACGAAGCCCAGCCCGCAGGTGCCGCGCGCGAACAGGATAAGCTTCCGCCGGTCGAAACGATCCGCCAGCACGCCCCCGCACATCAGACCGATGAACATCCCGACGCCGTCGAGCGCCACCGCCACCCCGACCTGCAGGGTGGAGCCGGTCATCGACTGAATTTGAATGGGGACGCCCACCGCCAGCATGCCGAGCGAGAAGACGGACAGCATTCTGGCGACGAAAATCGCACGAAAGTGGGCGTTGTTTTTTAGCAAACTGAAGTCAAGCAAGATGGAGGATTTAGCCATAATATTCCGTGAAAATAAGGTGATATAGCCAGTTCAGCAGCGGCTGAATGGCGTCAACACGCGGTCTACGTCAATGTATTTGCTCACCGAGGCATGCTAACATAGCAGCTCGATAACATTAATGATAATCATACTCATCTTCACATATTAAGGAGCTGTTCGTTGGCGATGTCACTTCCTTCGCATCAGGCGCCTGTCGCCGCCAATCAGCCGCCCACCCGTTACTTTCAAGCCTTTAGGCGTCACGCCGGGCTTTTTTTGTTCCTGCTGCTGCTGGCGCTCGTCGTTGTCGCCAGCCTGACTATCGGGGCCAAGTCAATTTCTCCCGTCGTGGTCTGGCAGAGCTTGACCGGTCAGCTCGACACGGCCGATAGCACCATCATTCTTAATGCGCGACTGCCGCGGACGCTGGCGGGCATCATCGTCGGTCTCGCGCTGGGCGGCGCGGGCGCCGTGATTCAGGCGCTGACCCGCAATCCATTGGCGGACCCCGGCATCCTCGGCGTCAACGCGGGCGCCAGCTTCGCCATCGTTATCGGCATCACCTGCTTCGGCATCAACAGCATGACCGCCTGGCTGGGCTTCGCCTGGATGGGCGTGCTCATCACCAGTCTGGCAGTCTGGNTGATCGGCACGCTCAGTGGGGGACGCATCAACCCGATTCGGTTGACGCTGGCCGGCGTGGCGCTCAGCGCGGTCCTGAGCGGACTGTCCTCCTCCATCTCGCTGCTCGACCCGCAGGCGTTCGACCAGATGCGCATCTGGGAAGCCGGATCGCTGGATATCCGTTCGCTGCGCAACATTGGCATCGTCACGCCGACCATACTGTTGGGCGCGGTACTGGCACTGTTGGCCGCCCGCTCGTTGAACGCGCTGAGCATGGGAGAAGATATCGCGATGGCGCTGGGCACCCGCGTCGTTCTGATTCGCGTCGTCGCCGTGCTGGCCATCATGCTGCTGTGCGGTTCGGCGACCGCGCTGGCGGGGCCGATTGGCTTCGTCGGCCTGATGATCCCGCATGTCGCCCGTTGGTGGACGGGACCGGACCAACGCTGGATTATGGCGTACTCCTTTCTGTTCGCCCCCATCTTGCTGCTCTGCGCCGATATCGCGGGGCGTTTGCTGGCGGCAGGCGAGCTGCGCGTCTCCATCGTGACGGCCTTTATCGGCGCGCCGGTTCTGATCTGGCTGGTTCGCCAGCGTAAAGCCTGAGGAAACAGAGATGGCAAGTAAGACACTCTCGCTTCGCGCCCCCGGCGGCTTCGTCAGCGGCCGATTCGCCGGACGAACGCTGCTGGTCAACGGCCTGCTTCTGGTGCTCGGCCTGCTGCTACTGACGGTTGCCATGGGGCTGGGGACGCTGCAGATCGCCCCGCTCGACGTATGGCGGGCGTTGGCCGGTCACGCCGACGGCGGCATTCAGACCGTCGTGACCCAGTGGCGAGCGCCGCGCGCGGCAATGGCCTTGCTGCTGGGCGCGAGCCTCGGCATCAGCGGCGCCATTTTTCAGTCCATTATTCGTAACCCGCTCGGCAGTCCGGATATCGTCGGGTTCAATACCGGGGCATTCACCGGCGTGCTGCTGGTGGTGATGGTGTGGGAAGGCGACTACTACCAGATCGTCAGCGGCGCCGTCATGGGCGGCATTGCCGCCGCCGCGCTGGTGTATCTGCTGGCCTGGCGCAAAGGCATTAACGGTTTCCGGCTGATTATCGTCGGCATTGCCGTCAGCGCCGTGCTGTATGCCTTCAACACCTGGCTGATCATCACGGGTTCGCTGGAGCACGCCATGACCGCCACGCTGTGGGGAACCGGCACGCTCAACGGCATGACCTGGACCAAAGCGCAACCCGCCCTCTGGCTTACGCCGCTGGCGACGCTGGCCGTGCTGCTGCTGGGCAAACGACTTCAACTACTGGAAATGGGCGACGACAGCGCTCGCGCGCTCGGCGTCAACGCGGAGGCGAGCCGCCTGTGGCTGATGCTGTTCGGTATCGTACTGACCGCGCTGGTCACCGCCACCGCGGGACCGATCTCCTTTATCGCCCTGGCCGCGCCGCAAATCGCCCGCCGCCTGACCCGCGCCAGCGCCACGCCGCTGGTCTCCGCCGCCTTGGTCGGCGCCACGCTGCTGCTGGCGGCAGATATGATCGCCCAGCACGCCTTCCGCCAGATCCAACTGCCGGTCGGCGCCGTGACCGTCAGCATTGGCGGCATTTATCTGATCTGGCTGCTGATTCGTGAGTCGCGCCATTGACCGACGTCCGTCTCCGCACTGTTGATGCGGGAGACGGCGCAACCGTTGTTTAGAGTGAGTGATTGATGACACCGTTTTTGCACGCCGCCCACCTGACGCTGGGCTACGACCATAAAATCATTGCCGAAGATCTGAATGTGACCATCCCGGCGCATCAGTTCAGCGTCATCGTCGGCCCCAACGCCTGCGGCAAATCGACGCTGCTGCGCGCGCTATGCCGATTACTGAAACCGCTGGCAGGAGAAGTGTTGCTGGACGGCAAAAACATTCACGCCATCCCGACCAAAGCCCTCGCCCGCCAGATCGGTCTGCTGCCCCAGCACGCTATCGTGCCGGACAACATCACTGTGGCCGATCTCGTCGCGCGCGGACGCTACCCGCACCAGAGCCTGCTGCGTCAGTGGAGCGAGGGGGATCAGGAAGCGGTGGAACAGGCGATGCAGGCCACCAACGTCAGCGAGCTGGCGGACCGCAGCGTGGACGAGCTTTCCGGCGGACAGCGTCAGCGGGTCTGGATTGCGATGGTGCTGGCTCAGCAAACGCCGCTGCTGTTGCTGGATGAACCCACCACCTGGCTGGATATCGCTCACCAGATCGATCTGCTCGACCTGTTCCGCGAGCTGAATCAACAGCGCGGCCATACGCTGGTCGCGGTCCTGCATGACCTGAATCAGGCCTGTCGCTACGCAGACCATCTCATCGTGATGCAGTCGGGCCGCGTGATGGCGCAGGGCGCGCCCGCCGACGTCGTCACCGCCGAACTGGTGCGCGACGTCTTTGGCATGGCCTGTGTGATTATCGACGATCCGGTGTCTCACACGCCGCTGATCGTACCGTGCGGCCGCTATCACCCGGCGCCAAAGGGGTTGTGACCTACTGATACCTCGGGCGGAGCACCGCGTCTCCGCCCGAACGCTCTACCGTGATTTTCGCTCGGCCAGCGGCATCAGCAGCCGATTGAGCTGCGGTCCCAGTCGCTCCAGCGAGGCGGGCGACAGGATGTCCGCGTGCTCACAAGGCTGGAGATAGGTCGTCAGACGATCGACATACGGCGCCCAGGTCGCCTGCACGTCCATCCCTTCCGGCAACGTACCGGTGGCGACGAACAGCGTCGCCTCACCGTGATAGCGCAGTGTGGACGCCGTAGAGAGCCGTTGCACCGCATCGCGGTAATTCGCCACGATATCGCGGAACATCGCCGCTTTTTCCGCGCGCAGATGCTCGTCCGTTTCTTCTTCCGCCTCGGCCATGAACTCGGCCTGCTCCTGTGCCACCTCCTGCTGCGCCTGCTCCTCGCTCGGCCCGCTCCAGTCCTGTCCTTCGGGCGGATAGGTGTCGAACAGTCCGAGGAACGCCACCTGCTCGCCCGCAGCCTCCAGACGCGCGGCGATGCCGTGCGCCAACGTGCCGCCCAGCGAGTACCCCAGCAGGTAGTACGGCCCCTGCGGCTGTATGCGGCGGATCGTCGCCAGGTGGCGTTCGCACATCGCCGCCACCGAATCACAGGCGGCGATAACGCCGTCCGGACGCGGCGACTGCAGGCCGACAAGGGGGTAACTCCCCGTCAGATGACGCAACAGTCCGGCATACTGCCAGGCGAATCCAGACGCCGGGTGCAGGCAGAACAACGTCGGCCCACTGCCGGCGCGCAATGGCAGCGTTTCGTCCGCACCGCTGTGACGAGACGCCTCGCCCTCGCCCGCCAGCCGTTGCGCGATCTGTTCCACGCTGCGCGCCGCCATGATCTGACCGACCGTCAGCGAACGCCCCAGACGACGGCGAATTTCCGCCGCCAGCCTCATCGCCAGCAGTGAATGTCCGCCCAACGCGAAGAAGTCATCGTCGGCATACACCGTCGGCAGCGTCAAAATCTCGGCGAACAGCGCCGCCAGCATGCGCTCATGCTCCGTTTCCGGCTCACGTCCCGCCGGTACTTGCCCCGTCGGAGACGGCAGCGCCTTGCGATCGAGCTTGCCATTGGCGCTAAGCGGGAACTGCGTCATCGTGACATAGCTGACCGGCAGCATATGGGCCGGCAACGCTTGCGCCAGCGCCTGCTGCAACGCCGCTAACTCCAGCGTCACGCCCTCCTGCGGGATCACCCATGCCACCAATTGGCGGGCATCGGCCCCCGTCAGCGCGCCTCGGCGTTCGCCCAACTCCCGCGCGCAGACCACCGCCTGCGCCACGTCAGGCTGAGCCAACAGCGCCTGTTCTATCTCGCCCAGCTCGATACGCTGCCCGCGGATCTTCAGTTGGTCGTCGCTGCGCCCCAGATAGTCCACCGCGCCGTCCTCTCGCCAACGGGCGATATCGCCGGTGCGGTACATGCGCGCGCCGTCGGCAAACGGGTCGGCCACGAAGCGCCCGGCGGTCAGATCCGGTCGTCGCAAATAGCCTTGCGCGAGCTGGATGCCGCACAGATAGAGATCGCCTGCCACACCCAACGGCACCGGTCGCAGCGCGCTGTCCAAAATACGCAGCTGGGTATTCCACACCGGCAGGCCGATAGGCACCCCGCCCGTGGTGCAGTGAGCCAACGCCTCGCCCGACGCGGGCTGATAGGTCACGTCCACCGCCGCTTCCGTCGGCCCGTACAGGTTGTGGNGCGGCGCCGCCACTCGCGTCTGATAGCTTTCCGCCAGTTCCTGCGATAGCGCTTCGCCGCTGCAGAACACGCGGCGCAGGCTGCCGCATCCGATGTCCGTCTGCGCGTCCAGCGCGCCGATCCAGGCCGCCAGCATCGACGGCACAAAGTGCAGCGTGGTCACGGCGTAATCGTTAATCAGCTGGGTCAGCGCGTCCGGATCGCGATGGGCGTCCGGCGGCGCCATCACCAGTCGCGCGCCCACCATCAGCGGCCAGAAGAACTCCCACACCGAAACATCGAAACTGCAGGGCGTCTTCTGCAACACCACGTCGTCGTGGGTCAGCCGGTAGGCGTCCTGCATCCACCACAGGCGGTTAATGATGGCCTGATGGCTGACCACGACGCCTTTTGGCCGCCCGGTCGACCCGGAGGTGTAGATGACGTAAGCCGGGTGTTGCGGCGAGATCGCCGCCGCTACACGGCTCGGTTGACGGCGCGCATCTTCCAATGCGTCGAACAGCAGCGTGTCGCCGAGCGACGCAAAGCGTGCTTTCAACGCGGATTCCGTGATCACCAACCGAGGCGTGGCATCATCCACCATCAGCGCCAGTCGTTCGTCCGGATAACCGGTATCCAGCGGCAACCAGGCTGCGCCCGCCGCGACGATAGCCTGCAGCGCCAGCGACAGACGCACCGAACGCGGTAGCGCGACCGCGACGATATCGCCGGGAACGACCCCCGCCTCCATCAACCGTTCGGCCAGCAGGTCGACCTGCTGCCGCATCTGCCGGTAGGTCAGCTGATGCTGAGCGTCCGCCAGCGCCGCGCCGTCCGGCGTCTGCCGCGCCTGACGCTCCAGCGCCTCGTGCAGCGTCATCGGCGCCACCGCGTGCGTCGTGTTGTTCACCTTCGCCAGCAGCGCCTGCTCCTCCGGCAGTTGCAGATCCCAGGCGCATAGCGGCTGTTCCGGCTGATTCACCAGCTGCGTCAGCAGCTGCATCAGACGTCGGGCCAGCCGGTCTGGCTGCGGTACGCTGGGGCGATACTCCATCAGCAGCCGCAGGCGTTCGCCCGGCAGCACCAGCAGCGTCAACGGATAGTGCGTGTAGCCGCGGTTGTTCATCGCTTCGCAGCGAATCCCCGCCGAACCGCTGCCCAACGCGCCGCTGTCGGGGTAGTTTTCCACCACCAGCAGCGTGTCGAACAACGTGCCATTGCCCGCCAGTTGCTGTATGTCGCCCAGCCCCAGATCGTCATGCTCGATAAGCCGGATCTGCTGCGCTTGCAGTGCGCCCAACTGGCTCAACAGCGAGCGCGCCGGGTCGAGTTTGACGCGTACCGGCAGCGTGTTGCTGAACAGCCCGATATGCTCATCGATGCCGTCGATATGCCCGAAACGCCCGGACACCGGCGCACCGAAAATCACGTCGTTCGCCCCGCTGTAGGCGCTGAGCAGCAGGCCCCACACGCCCTGCATCAGCGTATTAAGCGTCAACCCGTGCTGGCGGCACAGCGTCAACAGTCCACGCTCGAGTTCAGGCTCCGGCAAAAGCGCCAGCTCGCGCACCTCGTCGTCGTGCGGTCCATCGCCGAACAGCAGCGTCGGCCGCGCATCGCTCAGCACCTCGCGCCACAACGAACGAGAGCGCTCGGCATCCCGCGCCGTTAACTGCCGCACCACATCGCCATAGCTGATGCGAGGCGGCGTCAGCGCCGCATTTTCCAATACCTTGAAGAGATCGCGCAGCAGCACCGGCGTCGACCAACCGTCGACGATCAGGTGATGCGCGTTGAGAAACAGCGTGTGGCGTTCGCCGTCGGCATGGCTGACCAGCAGCGCGCGCAGCATGGTCTGCGGCTGATGAAACAGATCCCTCGCCAGCTCCGCTTTTTCGAGCGCCAGCAGCGCGTCGCTTTCCTGCTCCGGCGTCATCGTCGGTAGCGTCTGTACCTCAAGCGGCCAATAGTCGGCGTCGTCCTGCAAAAGCGGGATCAACTGGAGCGGTTGCTCGGCATGTTCGCTGTCGAAACGGGCGGCCAGCTGTGGATGATGACGTACAACGGCGTTCAGCGCCTGACCGATGCGTTCCGCGGTCACCGGCCCGCGCAGCGACAACCGGGTCAGCGAGNTATAGCTGCCGCTGTCCGCCGCCATCTGCGCATGGAACAGTAATCCTTTCTGCAACGGCAGCAGCGGCAGAACGGCCGCCAGCGGGCCATGTCGCCGACTGATTTGTGCCAGCGTGTCATCCGTTACGCCAGCCAAGCCTACATCGGCGGCCACCAGCGTATCCGCCGCGAATCGCGGCTGTCGAAGCGCGGCCGTTAACAGCGCGTCCGCCGCTTGCGCCAGCGCCTGATGCAAAGCATCGATATCGTCGCGGTTGAATACGCCCTCAGCCCAGCCCCAGTGAATAGCCAGCCGTGGCTCGCCCTGACCTTCGTCAACGAAGAGGTTGATCTCCAGACCGTGGCCCAGCGCCATCTGCCCGTCCTGCGCGACGGCGAATGCATCGCGGAAACAACGGGCGCTGCGCTGCGGCGCCCACGCGCCGTCAGCCGTCTCGAAGCGGCCCAGATAGTTAAACAGGATGTCGGGGGCGCTCTGCGCTTCCCGCTCGGAAAGTGAACTCGCATTCGTCGCGTCCAGATAACGCAGTACGCCGTAGCCAATGCCGCGATCCGGCACGGCACGCAGCACGCGTTTCACCGCACGCATGACCTGCCACGGCTGCGCCGCGTCTGCGTCAGACCAGTCCAGGCACACGGGATATTCCGCCGTCAGCCAGCCTAGGGTGCGCGTCAGGTCGATCCGATCATCCTGATCGCTGCGACCGTGCGACTCCAGCGTCAGGCGCAGACGGGAAACGGCGAAGCGTCGAGCGCAGGCCAGCGCCAACGCGCACAGCAGCGTTTCTTCCACGCCCGCGCGATAACGAAGCGGCAGCGTGGTCAGCAGCGCTTCGGTCTGCTGCGCGTTCAACAGCAGACGCTGTTCGCACTGTCGAGACTGGCGATCCTGTTCTTCCGCCAGCGGACGCCGTCCCAGTCGAGGGACGTCCGGGGGCAGCATGGACTGCCAGAAAGCCAGTTCGTCGCGCCGCCGGGGGATATCCGCCAGCAGATGAGACGACCAGTCGTGCAACGAACAGGCCTCCTCGGGCAGTGTCGCCGTCTGTCCGGCCAACACGGCTTCGGCGGCCTGCCGCAGCTCGGGCAGCAGCACCCGCCATGAGACGCCGTCCACCGCTAGGTGATGAATGACCAGCACCAGCCCGCACGACTGCGCCTCATTCCGGCGCAGCAGCACGGCCTGCAACATCACGCCCTGCGCCGGATCGAGACGGCCGACCGCTTCATCAAACGCCTGCTCGGCCACGGCCTCGGCATCGCCTTCCACTGCAAGCGTGCGACAGAGCGACGCCGCCGCGTGACGAGGAGGTTCCCCCACCACCAGCCGTTCGTCCTGCGTATAAGCCGCCAGTACGGGATGGCTGGCGATCAGCGCCGCCAGCGCCTGCGCCGTGTGCGCCGCATCCATTTCTTCGGGGACGTTAAGCCAGACCCCGTGAGCGAAACGGCGGTTGATGCCGTGACGTCGCGCAAACCAGTGCAGGATCGGCAGCCCCGTCAGCGGACCGCGTTGAGCGACGCGGGGTAACTGCGCCTGTTGCGTCAGCGGACACATCGCTCTCGCCATCCCGGCGGGCGTGCGTTCAGAGAAAATTTCACGCGGACGCAGCAACCAGCCCTGACGGCGCAGCGCCGTCGCCAGTCCCATTGCCGAGATGCTGTCGCCCCCCAGCGCGAAGAAGTCGTCGTCCGCGTTGACCGCGTCCATCCGCAGCAGGGTTGCGATGGCCTCGCAAATCAGCACTTCCTGCTCGCCCTGCGCGGCGCGGCCTTGTCTCACGGCCGCGGACTGCGGTTTCGGCAGCGCCTGCCGGTCGATTTTGCCGTTGACCGTGAGCGGCAGCTCCGCCATCACCATCAGCAGCGCCGGGACCATATACTCCGGCAGAGAAACGCCCAACTGCGCCAGCAAGCGGGCGGAGATATCCGGCTGCGCGCGCAGCGCCTCGTCCGGCACCGAGCAGTACCCTATCAACCGATGCGTCGCGCCCATCGGCTCTGCGATCACGACGGCGGTGCTGACTTCCGGCAGTCCTGCCAGCGCGCTTTCGATTTCGCCCAGCTCCACGCGGAAACCGCGCACTTTAATCTGATGATCGACGCGTCCGATAAAGGCCAGCTGGCCGTCGGGACGCCAGCGCAGCACGTCACCGGTGCGGTACATCACCTCGCCCGGCGCAAAGGGATTGGCGACGAAGCGGGCCGCCGTCAGATCCGGGCGGCGCAGATAGCCGCGCGCAATGCCCGGCCCTGAGATATACAGTTCGCCGGGGACGCCGACCGGCACCGGCTGCAAACGGGCGTCCAGCAGCCAGACGCGAGTATTGGCGACCGGCCGACCGATCACGGGCTGGTCCGCCGCCTGCACGCTGGCCCCCAGCGTGTCGATGGTGTACTCCGATGGGCCGTAGTAGTTGTGGATTTCGATGGCGTTCTGGCGCTGCATCAGCTGCCACAGCCTGGGCGTGGCCGCCTCGCCGCCGATCATGATAAAAGCAGGCTGATGCTGTTCGGCTTCCAGCAGACCGGCGTCGATCAGTTGAGAAAAGAACGACGGCGTGATGTCCAGCAGGTCCACCGGCACCTGATTCATCTGCTGCACCAGCGCCCACGCATCCCGACGCAAGTCTTCGTCGAAAATGTAGAGTTCGCTGCCCATCAGCATGCAGAACAGCGGCTCCCAGGAGGAGTCGAATGAGAAGGAGGCGGTATGACCGGCGCGCAGCCGTCTTTCGTGACGCTGCTGGAAACGCGTCATCGCCGGACCAAACAAGAAGTGCTGATGGGACAGCAGCAGGTTCAGCAAACCGCGATGCGTGCTCATCACACCTTTCGGACGCCCGGTCGAGCCGGAGGTATAGATGATGTAGGCCAGATGATCGCCGGACAGCGGCTGCGGACGTTCGCCATCGCCGATAGGCGACGCCGACGCCGCCTGGCATTCCGCCCGCAGCGCGTCATCGTCCAGACACAAGGCGTCCGCCAGCTCCGGCATCTGCGCGAGCCGATCCCGCCAGGTCAGCAACAGCACCGGCCGGGCGTCTTCGCACATCAGCGTCAGACGCTCGCGCGGGTAGTCCAGATCCAGCGGCAGATACGCCGCGCCGCTGGCCAACACCGCCAGAATCGCCACCACGCTGTCCACCGAGCGAGGCACGGCGATAGCGACGACATCGTCCGCGCTCACCCGGCGCGCGATCAGAACGCGCGCCAGCTGCATCACCCGCGCCGACAGCGTCGCATAGTCAATCTGTTCGTTTGCGCTGGTGACCGCGACCGCATTTGGCTGCCGGGTAGCCTGACGCACCAGCAGGTCTATGACTGAAGCGCAGTTATCCGGCATCGCGAGCTGCGGCCCTCGGCTCCAGCTGTCGATCCGCCGTTGCTCTTCCGGGCTCAGCAGCGACAGTTCGCCGATAGGCTGTGCAGGCTGCTCCGCCAGTTGGGACAGCAGGTGCTGTAAACGATCGCCGTGCGCGGCCAGCGTTTCGCGGTCATAGCGGGCAGGATTCGCCACCAGACCCAGTTGCAGGCGGTCGCCGTCGACTCCGATTTCGAACTCCAGATCGTCCACCGGGCCCATCGCCAACACGTGGGTGACGGCGGGCGTGCCGTCCAGCGACACGCCTGCGTTATACACTTTGTAGTTAAACACCGGGCCGTACAGCCCGTCCTGTTCCCCGACCCGCCCCAGATCGCGCCGCAGCTGTTCGGCTTCGTAGCGTTGATGGCGGCGGACGGTTTTGATCTCCGCCAGCAACGCGCGGGTCACGTCCGTCAATGTCATGTCGGGAGAGAGCGTTAACTGCAACGGCAGCACATTCACCACGGGTCCGACGGCGGACAGCGCCGCAGATCCCATACGGCGCATGAACGGAAAACCGATCGACAGCCGTGGCTCGCCGCTCATGCGGAACAGGTAGACGGCCAGCGCCGCCATCGCGATTTCCGCCGGTTGAGCCTGACCCAGTTCGGAACTGGCGGCCAACGCGGCAAACGGCGCCGCCGGATACGAGAGAGAGTGATGCCAGGTCCGCACCGTGTCGGCGTGAGGGAGGCCCTCCTCGGTGGACAAGGAGATCGGCGTCGGCAGATCGGCCGCATGCGTACGCCAGAATTCGGCGGCGCGCTGGCAGGCGGGCGAAGATTGCCAGGTCAGATACTCGTCCACCACGTCGCTGAATGGCGTAAACGGCGTGGGCGACGCCGCTTTTCCGGCCCGCAGCGCGTTATAAATGTCGACGATCCGCCGGGTCAGCGCGTCAAAACTGAATCCATCCAGCAGCAGGTGGTGATAGCGCTGATACCACAGCCAGCGCTCCGGCGCTGCCGACACGCGTATGACCCGATGCTGGTACAGCGGCCGTTCGCCATCCGCCGGCAGCGCTTCCGCCAGATCCGCCTGCATTAACGCATAGGCAGCCGCTTCCCCTTCCGGCCGCTCGCTTAAGTCCAGCCACTCTACCGGTCGCACCGCGTCCGGCAAGACACGCGTCGGCACAGACTGCCGCGGCTCGCCGTCTTCGTTCAGTGTGAAGCGGGCATGAATCGTATCCGCTTCGGCCAGTCCCTGACGGATCGCCATGTCCAGATCGTCGCGATCGAGCGGGCCGTTGAGTTCGATGGCATGCGCCACGGTAAAAACATTTCTCCGGCTGGCGATGCTGTCCGCCATCCAGATCCCCGGCTGGGCCGCGACGAGCGGCAGTTCCAGATATTTCGCCTGTAGTTCAGGCGCAACGAGAGTGTCTGACACGATGAGACTTCCTTTGCGTTTGCATGGAGAAAACAGTGTGAGGCGCCGAGCCGACGCCGATGTACGGCGTGGCTACATGGCGGCCTGTCGCAGGCTGGCGGGACGCATATCCTGCCACTGGGTTTCGATCCAGTTCAGGCAGGCCGAGCGGTCGCCCGGCCCGTAAACCGTTTCCCACCCTGCGGGAACGGCGGCAAAGGACGGCCACAAACTGTATTGCTCCTGCGAGTTCACCAGTACCTGAAACACCAGACTGTCATCATCAAACGGGTTTTGTTGTTCCTGACTCATACTTGTTACCTTTTTCCATGTGGTGGGGAGTGGACGTCCCCTCAGTCATTTCCGCCATCAGCCAGCGGCAGCCGTCGATCAAGCCGCCGCGCCAGCACAGCGCATCATGGCCGCCCGCGTACACCCGGAACTGAACCCGGTGTCCCGCCTCTGTCAGCGCCTGATGCATCTGTCGATTGACGAGCTCAATGTCCGCTTCGCGGTGTCCCGCCTCCTGAAAAATCGTCAGGGGCCTCTCCGGGCGCCCCTGCAGGCGGACCTGTTCCCCCAGCCAGCCGCCGGGTTGCTCGCAGGACTCGCCCTCGGTGATAAATGTCAGGTCAGGCCACCAGAAGGAGCCGGATTGCGTCAGCACTCGGCCGAAACGGTGCGGCAGAAAAAGTCCGGCATACAGCGCCGCCAGTCCGCCGTAGCTCTGACCCGTCACTAGCGTGCGGTCGGGGTCATGAGTAAAAGGGGCATGCCGAGCGGCCAACGGCAACAGCTCATCCTGCACCGCCGACCAAAATGCGGCGTTGCAGGGCAGTTCGTCGCCGCGAGTCTCCGGGTCTAGCGCGTCGATCAGCAGCCAGACGGCGGGCGGCAACTTCCCGCCGTGAGTTTCTTCGTCCAGCGCGGAAAAGAGCGGGAACTCCTCCGCCCAGCGCTGACCGTCCAGCACTATCGCCAGCGGGCGGTGTTCCGGCGCTTCGCTGTCTCCCGTGGCGTAAAGCCAGATACGCCGGGCGTTGCCCAGTGTGTCGCTGCGCCACGTGAAGGTATGCAGCCGATGCGCGTCCGGCGCTGACGCCTGTCCCCGGTCAACGCGCCGCCACGCGGCCTGAGCCGGCGCGTTAGGCATGTGGGCGGACGACTCCGGCTGCCCGCCCCAGGTGTGATGGGGCATATTGACGTTCAGTGGATCGGCCACCGCGTGAGCCGACAGTGAACACCACCACTCTCGCTGCTGCTGGCGTCGTTCATTGTCGTCCTGACTGAACGAGGGCGGCAGCTCGGCTTCCGTGACGGGCAGCAGGCAGTAGCTGCCGCGCCAGTCGTTCTCCAGCGTGACGCTCCAGTGCCAAACATCGGTGTCCGCCAGACGCTGCAGACTCTGCGGCGAACAACTGTGGTGGTCGGTGACGCCGTTGATATCCGCATAGACCCGCTGAATGGGAGACTCCGTCCCCGAACCGTGCGGGNCCCGCCACAAAAATGTCGCTCTGACCTGCCCAGAGGCCGCGCTTTCCACCAGCGGCGTGCCGAGATGAGCCACACGTCGCCACCAGGCTTCCGTTCCCGCCTCAGGCGCGTTTAATAACGCCGCGGCAAAACCGGGTTGCCGTGGTTCATACATACCCCCTCCTGTTCCGATATCCCCTAACACTTACTTAAGATTATTTACTCAAAACTTAACGTCTGCGGATTACATCACAGAACTGGACATAAAAACGAATAATATTGAGAATCATTTACAGTTGCAATAACATGTAAGCCGAACTTACGTTAAGCCAGGGATTAACGTGGGCTAAAGCCACTAAAAACAAGGGGTTTATCAACTTTTCACCAAAGAGATAGTTAGACGTTTCGGTGATTCGTTGACGCAATGCTTACGAAATCCTTCTTTCTGATGTTTTGCGACAGGTTTTCAAAGGGATAAATCATGTTCACCACCAAAATAAAACCATTAACACAGCTTATTGCTTTTTACGCTAATGGCCGCAGAGCGCCTCTGGTATTGGCCTCTGCGCTCCTGACCCCGACCTTGGCGCAGGCGGCGGATACGCCCTCTAGCGCCGACAGCAATGACACGATGGTGGTCACCGCCACACAGGGAGAGAGCGTCACTGCGCCGCTGCGAGGCATCGTGGCCAAAGCCAGCGCCTCGGGCACCAAGACCGAAACCCCGCTGGTGAAAACGCCGCAGTCGATTTCCGTCGTGACGCGCGACCAGATGGACCAGCAAGCCGTCGGCTCCGTGGCTGACGCGCTGAACTACAGCAGCGGCGTCGTCACCAACTACCGCGGCTCTTCCAACCGCAATGACGAAGTGATCGCCCGCGGGTTCCGGTATGCGCCGAAATTCTTGGATGGCCTGAGCTTCGGCCTGAGCGGTCAGGGTTCATCGCTGGGGAAATTCGATCCCTGGCTGCTGGAACGCGTTGAGCTGGTGCACGGCCCGGCATCGGTGCTCTATGGACAGGTTAATCCCGGAGGACTGATCAGCATGACCAGCAAACGTCCGACGGCTGAAGAGATCCGCAAAATCCAGTTCAGCGCGGGCAACAAGCATCTGGGCGAAGCGGCGTTCGACTTCGGCGGCGCGCTGAACGATGACAAAACCGTGCTCTACCGCCTGAACGGCATCGGCAGTACCCAGCACGAATTCGTCAAAGACTCCAAGCAGGAGCGCGTCGCCATCGCGCCCGCCCTGACCTGGCTGCCGAATCCCGATACTAGCTTCACGCTGCTGACGGCATACCAAAACGACCCGGAGGCGGGCTTCCGCAACTTCCTGCCCGCTTACGGCACGGCGTTCGAGACGGTATCCGGCTATATCCCCTATGACCTGAACGTCAGCGACCCTCACTATCACGAGTCGAAGCGCGAGCTGGGTTCTCTTGGCTATATCTTCGACCACTCGTTCAATGACACGATCTCGTTCCAGCAGAACTTCCGCTATTCCAAGCTGAAGGAGAAATACAAGTATCTGGTGTACACCGTCGGGGGGACGGCGACGGACACCACGATCTCCCGCCGCCAGCAGAAGGAGTACACCAATACCGACGAGCTGGGGCTGGATAACCAGCTGAAAGCCAAATTCGCCACCGGCGACGTCGCGCACACCCTGATCGGCGGGCTGGATTACAAGTGGCAGAAACAGGATTACAACTACTGGCGCAACGGCGGCGATCAGTATGACTTCGACTGGGCTAACCCGGTCTATGGCGGCTCCTGGCTGGTCAGCGACAACGAACTGAGCCTGATGACCAGTACGGTGAAAAAGCTCGATCAGGTGGGGATCTATCTGCAAGACCAGATGGAGTGGGAGCGCTGGAATCTGCTGCTGTCAGGGCGTAACGACTGGAGCGAAGTGCGCACCACTGACCGTGCCGAGTCCACCACCACCCAGCAGAACGACAACAAGTTCACCGGCCGCGCGGCTCTGTTGTATGCCTTCGATAACGGCATTTCCCCGTACATCAGCTACAGCACCTCCTTCGAGCCAAATCTGAGCAGCGGCGCGCCGGGTAGCGATCCGTTCAAGCCCACTACCGGCGAGCAGTCCGAAGTCGGGGTGAAATATCAGGTGCCGGGCAGCGATACGCTGCTGACGCTGTCGCTGTTCGACATCACCCAGAAGAACATCACCTCCTACAACAGCATCACCGGCTACAACGAGCAGATTGGCAAGGTGAAATCGAAAGGGGTGGAAGCGGAAGCGCATACCCAGCTGACTCCGGAAATCAGCCTGATGGGCGCCTACACCTTCACCGATGCGGAAACCCGGGAGAGCAACACCGCCGCTCAGGTGGGAAAGGCACCCGCGTCGATTCCGCGCCACACCGCGTCCGCCTGGGGAACCTATCGATTCCTGGATAGCGCGCTGAAGGGCCTGACGCTGGGCACCGGCGTACGCTACGTCGGCACCAGCTACGGCGATAACGCCGAAAGCTTCAAAGTGCCTCACTACACACTGTTCGATGCGATGGCGCGTTACGAACTGGGTGAAGCCGCCGCCAGCCTGAAAGGCGCGGCCGTGCAGCTCAACGTCAACAATGTGGCTGACAAACACTACGTCGCGTCGTGCAGCAATACGTCCGCCTGCTTCTACGGCTCCGGACGCAGCATCGTCGCCACGGTGAGTTACAGCTGGTAAACGCGATGGCTATGCATCATCGCCGCTAGCACTCCGGCGGACGGCATTTCGCGTCCGCCCATTTTTATTTATTGCCTTGAGAATTCGCCGTAAGGGGCTTTATTCGCGCAGCCCATGTTGACGGCATCTGCGCACGCCATTCATTCGAAACGGCGAATAAATGCGTCCTAACGGGAGGGTTCCGGTGAAGGGACCTGCGATTACCACAGCATAATTTCGACGAAATAAACCTGCCGCGTTATTTCGTTTTTTTGAATCAACTATAAGGAACGGACTGTGTCTACGCTATCTGCCAAGTCTTCCGCGTCGGATATCAGCGACCTACGCCGAGACGACATGCTCTTCCTGTCGCCCACCGCCAGCCTGCATGCTCGCGGCTGTTACTCCACGTTAACCCACCCGGCCGACGACGGCGACGACCTGAACGGCGCATTCCAGCGCCAGATGCGTCAGCTGCTCGAACAGGCGCAGCGCGACGGTCTCGACAATCCGCTGCTGGTTGGCGCGATCCCTTTCGATAAACGTCAGCCGGTTAACCTGCAAATTCCCACGTCGTATCGCTGGATCAAGCGTGATGCGCTGGCGGAACGCCCGGCGGCGGCCTACCCCCGTATTCTCCGTCAGCGGCAAATCCCGGAACAAGAGACCTTCATGCGGATGGTCAGCGCCGGTATCGACGCCACAAAACGCGGCGAGCTGAACAAGATCGTACTCTCCCGCCTGCTGGACATTGAGACCGAGCAGCCGC
Source organism: Lonsdalea quercina subsp. quercina (assembly GCF_000688695.1). Lineage (GTDB taxonomy): Bacteria > Pseudomonadota > Gammaproteobacteria > Enterobacterales > Enterobacteriaceae > Lonsdalea > Lonsdalea quercina_D. Next base: position 240,705 of record NZ_JIBQ01000007.1, read on the forward strand.
TCGACACCCTCTCGCTGCTGCTACAGCTTAACCAGCAAAATCCGTGGAGCTACAACTTCCACCTGCCGCTGGCGCAAGGCTGTCTGGTGGGCGCCAGTCCCGAACTGCTGCTGCGCAAACAGGGCACGACGATCGCCTCGCAGCCGCTGGCCGGCTCCAGCCGGCGCAGCAACGATGCCGGCGAAGATCACCGACTGCAGCAGGCGCTGCAAAGTTCCGCCAAGGATCGCTACGAACATCAGCTGGTGATCGAAGAAATGCAGCGCACATTACTGCCGCGCTGTCGCTCATTAACGCTGCCGAAAGAGCCGACGCTCATCAGTACGCCGGTGCTGTGGCATCTGGCCACCCATCTTCAGGCCGAGGTCATCGATCCGCGGGAAAACGCGCTGTCGATGGCCTGCCTGCTGCACCCCACCCCGGCGCTGTGCGGCACGCCGTTCCAGTCGGCCCTGGACCGAATCGGCGAGCTGGAGCCATTTGACCGTCAGCGGTTCGGCGGCATTGTCGGCTGGTGCGATGCTCAGGGCAACGGCGAGNGGGCGGTCACCATTCGCTGCGGCGAGGTGCAAGACAACCGGGTGCGGCTGTTCGCTGGCGCGGGGATCGTGCCGGACTCCCAGCCGCTCTCCGAATGGCAGGAGACCGGCGTCAAACTCAGCACCATGCTGCGCGCCTTCGGGTTACAGCAAGACAGGGAGTACGCCGCATGAACATTGAATTCAACCGCTGGCCGCCCGCGCTAGAGCAACGCTATCGGGCGCGCGGTTACTGGACCGATGTACCGCTGGACGACATTCTGGCGCGGCATAAGGACAGCGACGCCGTGGCCGTCATCTGCGGCGAGCGGCGATTCAGCTATCGACAGATGGATCGACTGGCGTCGCAACTTTCTGCCGCCTTGCGTCAACGCGGCATGCGCAGCGGCAACACCGCGCTGGTGCAGTTGGGAAACATCGCCGAATTTTACATCGTCTATTTCGCGCTGCTGCGCGCCGGTATCGTCCCCGTCAATGCGCTACCCAGCCATCAACGCAGCGAACTTGACTCCTACGCCGACCAGATTGAGCCGACGCTGCTCATCGCGGATCGACGTCACCCACTGTTCGCCGACGACCGTTTCGTCGGTCAGCTGCGTGAGCGCTGCCCAGCGCTCACGCAGGTCGTCTTGCTGGGCGACGACGACGATAACGGGTTGTCCGCGCTGATGAATAACGACATCGACATTTCCACATCGACCCCTACGCCGCCGGATCAGGTCGCATTTTTCCAGCTATCGGGCGGCAGCACCGGCACGCCGAAGCTGATCCCGCGAACCCACAACGACTATTACTACAGCGTACGCGCCAGTGTAGATATTTGCGGCTTCACCGCCGCCACCCGTTACCTGTGCGCGCTGCCCGCAGCGCATAACTATTCGCTCAGTTCGCCGGGCGCGCTGGGCACGTTCTATGCGGGCGGCTGCGTCATACTCGCGCCCGACCCCAGCGCCAGCGGCTGCTTTCCGCTCATCCGTCAACATCAAGCCACCGTCGCCGCGCTGGTGCCGCCGGCGGTCATCCTGTGGCTTGAAGCGGCCGCCTCGGCCGGGGAACGCGCCGCGCTTAACAGCCTGCAACTGCTGCAGGTGGGCGGCGCGCGCCTGAGCGAATCGCTGGCGCGACGCATCCCTGCCGAGTTGGGCTGCCAATTGCAGCAGGTGTTCGGCATGGCGGAAGGGCTGGTGAACTACACTCGACTGGACGACGATGACGCGCACCGCTACGCCACTCAGGGATGCCCAATCAGCCCCGACGACGAAGTCTGGGTAGCCGACGCCGAAGGCAATCCGCTGCCGCCGGGACAGGCGGGAAAACTGATGACGCGCGGCCCCTATACGTTTCGCGGTTATTACCGCAGTCCCGAGCAGAACCGGCAGGCGTTCGACGCTGAGGGTTTTTACTGCTCCGGCGACCGCATTATCCGGCACGCCGACGGCTATCTTCAGGTGGTTGGGCGGGAGAATGACCTTATCAATCGGGGCGGAGAAAAAATCGCCGCCGAGGAGATCGAGAACCTGCTGCTGCGTCACCCGAACGTCATCAATGCCGCGCTGGTCTCCGTGCCGGATGCGCTGATGGGCGAAAAAAGCTGCGCTTTCATCGTCGCCCGTCAGGCACTTAAACCCGTCGAGCTGCGTCGTCATCTGCGTCAGCTAGGCATCGCCGATTACAAGTTGCCCGACCGCGTGGCAACCCTGTCCGCCCTGCCGGAAACCCCGGTCGGAAAAGTCGATAAGAAACGTCTGCGACAGATGGCGCAGGAACGCTTCGCCCCTTCTCAGCAGGAGAATAATTGATGAGTATCCCCAAACTGAACGCCTACCCGCTTCCCACCGCAGAGCAGCTGCCCGTCAACAAAGTGCGCTGGACGCTGGAGCCTCAGCGGGCGGCGCTGCTGATCCACGATATGCAGCAGTATTTCCTGAATTTCTGGGGCGAAGACAGCCCCTTGACGGCACGGGTGGTACAGAACATCGCGCGGTTGAAACAGATCTGCCGCCAGCAGGGCATCCCGGTGTTCTACACGGCGCAGCCGCAGCAGCAGAGCGACAGCGACCGCGCGCTGCTCAACGACATGTGGGGACCGGGCATCAACCAGCATCCCGAACAGCAGAAAATCATCCCGGCGCTGACGCCGGAAACCGGCGATACGGTGTTGGTGAAATGGCGCTATAGCGCGTTTGTGCGTTCCGATTTGGAACAGCAGATGAAGAAAGCCGGACGCGACCAACTGATCATCTGCGGCGTGTACGCCCACATCGGTTGCCTCACGACCGCCAACGACGCCTTTATGCGCGACATCCAGCCGTTCATGGCGGCCGATGCGCTGGCCGATTTTTCGCAGGAAGAGCACATGATGGCATTACGCTACGCCGCCGGACGCTGTGGCCGCGTCGCCACCGTCAATCAGCTGCTGGCGGAGATCGCGCCGGCCCCCGGCTATAGCCGGGAACAGCTACGGGCCGAACTGCTGCCCCTGTTGGATGAAGGCAGCGAAGATCTGGAAGACGATGAAAACCTGCTGGATTACGGTTTGGATTCCGTGCGGATCATGTCGCTGGTCGCGCGCTGGCGTCAGGCCGGACACGATCTGGACTTTGTCGCACTGGTTAAAAACCCCACGATCGCGCACTGGCTGCACCTGTTGACCGAACCGCAGCGGGAGGAAGCATGAGTCTGGAGGCGGAATTCCGCGGCAAGCAGGTCTGGGTGACCGGCGCCGGGCGCGGCATCGGCTATGTCGTCGCCTGCCGTTTCGCGCAGGCGGGCGCCGACGTCACCGGCTTTGACGTCGAATTCGAGGAAGCCGACGCCCCGTTTTTACGCCGCAAACTGGACATCAGCGATGCGGCCGCCGTCGCCGACAACTGTGGCGAGTTGCTGGCGCGCACGCCACGGCTGGACGTGCTGGTGAATGGCGCGGGTATCCTGCGCATGGGCGCGACGGAAACCCTCAGCCAGCAAGATTGGCTGGACTGCATCGGCGTCAACGCGGGCGGCGCTTTCAACCTGTTCCAGGCCACGCTGCCGCAGTTCCAGCGCCAGCGCGCCGGAGCCATCGTCTCCATCGGCTCCAACGCCGCGCACGTGCCGCGCGTCGGTATGGCGGCATATTGCGCGTCCAAAGCCGCGCTGCGCAGCCTGTGCCTGACGGTCGGGCTGGAACTGGCGCCCTACGGCGTGCGCTGCAACCTGATTTCTCCCGGCTCCACCGATACGCCGATGCAGCGCAGTCTCTGGCACGCGCCCGATGCCGAGCAGCGCACCATTGAGGGTTTTCCGGAACAGTACAAGCTCGGGATCCCGCTGCGTAAAATCGCCCGGCCGGAAGACATCGCCGACGCCGTGCTGTTTATGGCCTCATCGCATGCGGGCCATATCACGCTGCAGGATATCGTCATCGACGGCGGCGCGACGCTCGGCGCGTAGGATCATGAGAGCTTAAGGCGGCTCGCCGCCGCTCCGGCGGCGGTTGTCATCAACAGGAGGGGAGAAAACGCATGATCTGGAAGCGAGACGTGACGCTTGAACAGCTCAATCAAATGACGGAAGGGAACATGCTGTCTCATCTGGGGATGGCATTTACCCATCTGGGCGAACGTGTTCTGGAAGCCACGATGCCGGTGGACGATCGCACGCGTCAACCCTTCGGACTGCTGCATGGCGGCGCTTCAGTCGCGCTGGCGGAGTCGCTGGGATCGATGGCCGGCTATCTGTGCAGTGAGCCGGGGGCATGTGTGGTCGGCGTGGAAATTAATGCGAGCCACCTGCGCCCGGTCAGTCAAGGCGAGGTGCGCGGCGTATGCCAGCCGCTGCATCTCGGACAGAAAAATCAGGTTTGGCAAATCGAGGTGTTTACGCCGCAGGGCAAGCTGTGCTGCATCGTTCGGCTCACCACTACGGTGTTGGGGGCGTAGTTCAGGCTTCCAGCGGGATGAGACTTTCCGCAAAATCCGCCAGCCGCTGCAGGCCATATTCCCAGGTTCCGAAACCGGATTCTGCATTGATATGGCCGCCTTCGCCCACATCGACTAACTCACAGCCCCAGGCTTCCGACCAGTGTTTGGCGCGCTCATAGGTCATGAGCGGATCGTTGTGAGTGGCGAAAGCCAGTGCGGGAACATTCAGCCGCTCGGCGCGAATACGCTCTTCTATCTCAAAACGCATTGGCTCCGCCGGCGCGACCAGCATCACGCCCGCAATCCCTTCCATCGCTTCCTGCGCCACGTAGCATGAGGCCAGCGCGCCAAAACTATGGCCGATCAGCAGCGCCGGTTGCTCGCACTCCGCCAGCTCCCGACGAATTGCCAGCGCCCAGCGATCAAGGTCCGCCGGAAACCACTCCTTCTGACTGACGCGACGCCAGAACGGGAAACGCTGATGCCAGTAGCTTTGCCAGTGCTCTTCACCACTGTCGCGCAATCCCGGCACCAGCACCATCTTTATGCGCTGGTCGATTTCCGCCAGCCGCAGGTCCAACTCTGTCGTCTGCATCAGACTTTTTTCTCCCTGTTCATTGACTGCCTGGATGGAGCGACATCGGCGCAGGACAGGCCCGCGCCCCCAGGTTGACGCGCTGTCGTCGTCCGGCGCGCGTGGAGGCTCCAAGTTTTTACAAGTTGATAACAATATAGCTTAAGTTAACAGCCTATCACGGTGATTTGCATTTGTATCGAGGTTATCTGCATCAAATTTTGCGCTCCGTCACACGGCATCTGGCGTTCCAGCGGAGGCGCGAGTACGGCATTTTCACCCGTCTCAACGGACTACAACCGGATGAATTCCAGCTCGCGCGGCTCGGCGATGCGCTGATAATCCTGTGTGTTTAATATCAGCGAACGCTCCAGGGATCCGGCGTTGAACGCCAGCTCATCGAAACGGGAAAACAGGTGTGGATCGGCCACCAAGAGCAGATCGGGATGGAAGCTAAACGGCGGAATAGCGCCGAATACGCAGCGCGTCAGTATCTCCACTTCAGCCGGACTGGCGAGCGAAGCGCGGGTGCCGCCCAGCCCTTGAGCCAGCCGCTGCAAATCCGCCTGACAATCGGCAGGCAGCACCGCCAGAACGTGCTGGCGTAAACCATTGCCCTTGACGTGACATACCAGCGCTTTCGCGCCCTGCCCCAGCGCCGTACCGCGCTGGGCGGCGACCTCTTCCGAGCGTCCGGCGCTGGCATGTTCGACAACCCGATAGCGCGCCTGTCCCTGATCGAGCCGTGCGCATAATTGCGAGAAAATTGAAGGTGTTTGCATCGGTTTTCCTGTCTCCGTTATCTCATCAACCCGCACACAGAATAAACGCGCAGATGGCGAAGTGGCAAAGATCCGTGCGATCGCACTCGATTTCCGCATTCTGCCGGGTATACCTCTTGAATTCCTCCCCATACCCAGCGTAGATTGGGCGCCGGTAAAATACGGCCCCACAGCCATGCCGTCATCTCCGACCAGAAAGCGCCTCAGCCTGACTCATCGGGCGATCGTTTATCTGCATAATGGACAACTCATGCGCATCATAGCGATACCATCATCATAACGATGCAATCATCATCGCGACACGGTGGTTGCTGGAGAGAATAATCAGTGAAGTACTTCTTTATTGCGGTTTCATTTATTTTGGTTCTATGGATTGGAACTTTTATGCTGATGGTGAACTGATTCGGCCCCACGACCGAGCACACTATCGCCACCGGGTAAAAAACATCCCTTTCAGTGCCAATGACAGGCTGACGGATCGTCCCTCAGCCTGATAAGCCCCGCCGAGGCCTAAAGCCGGGCGGCGCGCTATCCTACCGCGTTCAAGACCAGACCAATGGCGCCAGCCAGCGCCAGCCAAGGGCCGAAGGCCAGCGAGGCCTGTAGACTGCCGCCGCGAATCAACCGCCATAACAGCGTCAATGCCAGTCCGGCCAGCGACGCGATCAGCACGACATTCGGCAAGCTGGCCCATCCCAGCCACGCCCCCAGCGCGGCCAACAGCTTAAAGTCACCGTAACCCAGCGCCTCTTTGCCGGAAAACCAGCGAAAAGCCCAATATACCAGCCACAAGGACAGGTATCCCGCAATGGCGCCCACGACCGCCTGCGACAGCGGCACGAACGCACCGTCAACATTGAATAACAGTCCGGCCCATAACAGCGGTAACGTCAGCACATCCGGCAACAGACGGGTATGGATATCCACCATCGCCAATGTCAGCAGAACGCTGAATAGCACCAGAGCGCCCAGTAACGCTTCTCCCGGCGGCCACAGCAACCCCGCCAGTAGAAAGAGGAGTCCGCCCATCAGCTCCGTCAGCGGATAACGCCCGGAAATCGGCTGCCCGCAGCAGTGCGAACGCCCGCGCAGCCATAGCCAGCTCAGCAACGGGACGTTGTCTCTAAGGCGCAACGGCTGGCGACAGCGTGGACAAGATGACGGCGGCCAGCAGAGATCGTAACGCTCGCCGGGCTCCGGTTCGTCCATCTCCAGCGTTCGGCAAGCCTCTTGCCGCCAGCGTCGCGCCAGCATCTCCGGCAGCCGATGGATCACGACATTCAAAAAACTGCCGACAATCAGCCCCAGCAGCACCAGCGCCGCCAGCCACACCAGGGGAAATGAACCGGCAAACGCAGCTAACTCCATGAGCGTTTTTCCTTTTTTCAGGGGAAAATGAAAGCGTTAAGGCAACCGCTCCATCGACAGCTTGTTGACGGCAACAATACCCGAGTGGTCTGTCTGCGCGGCCACCTCAAGCTCTTGTGTCACCACGCCGTTTTTCTGTTCCAGCTCCGCCAGCCAGCGCATCAGGGTGGCGAAATCGCAGGGGGACAGCGTCAGCATAATGCGTTCATCCTGCGGCTGAAGACGCTGGATGGTAATGCCGCTGTGGGCGGCGCTTTGGGGGATCAATTCCGTCAGATTGATCTCGCGCCCTTCGACTTCGCGAGGCTGCGCGCCGGGCGGCGGCAGCCTGGACTCCTGCTGGCGCATCCACATCACCGCCTGTCGTTCGCGCTCGGCGGCCTGACGCCAGCGCAGCCCCTGCTGATGCCAGGGCTGCCACAGCAGACTGTAAATCAACCACACCAGCAACAGTCCGGCGGCTATCGCCAGTAAAAGGCGCTCTCGCGGCTGCATCCCCAGCCAGCGCTGCTGCAATAACATCATGTTCATAGCTTGCTCCTTAGCACCAATTGACCTTCCGTGTGATCCCGCTCTTGCTTCATTTCTCCCGGCGGGATGTCGTAGTAGGCGGACGCCTGCTGACGAAACTGCTCCATTTGTACAAACGAGGCCGCGCGTAGCTGCAGCCGCAGCTCGCCCCGTCGGCGATCGTACCCCAGCGTGATCAGCTGCAGCCCATCATGGCGGGCCACCAGCTGTTGCAAACGCCCAACATGCGCCGCCAGCGACGCCGCCGGATTGCCGCTTCCTGCGGCCCGGAGGCGCTGCTGCATCTGAGCACGCGGATTAACGACCACTTTGTCGTCAGGAAACAGCGCCCGGTAGACCCGGACGCTTTCTTCCCGCCAGAAGGCGGACTGCCGATAAAGCTGATAGTGATCCCACAGGCTGCTGCCTGTCAGCGCCAGCAGGTAAAGGCCAGCGGCGGCAATCACGCCGCGCCAGGGGGCGACAGCCTCGCGCCACGGCTCGCCGACGGCGAAGTCGCCCTGGCGAAGATCCGCGCCCGGCATAGCGGGGGCATGCGCGGCCATCGTCATCAGCGACGCCTCCGGCAGCGCTCGCCAGTTTTCCACGTCCGCCGGGAGCGAACTGTAGCTATAAATCACGGGCCGGGCGTCGTGACTGTCCAGCAGCGTTTGACACCACGCCTCTTCGGCCGCCATGCCCGCGCCAATCGCCGTTCTGAATAGCCATGTCTGCCGATGAAGCACCGCGCTCCAGCCCTCTTCCGCCAGCGTCAACGCCAACACGTCCGGCAGAATGGCGTCGATGTGAACACCGATGGACTGGCACTGCGCCACCCAGCGCGCCATCAGCGTTTTTTGCATCACCGCCACCGTGAAACGCTCTCCCTGCCGGGCGACGACCGCGAAATGCAGCTGCTCGATATCCGACGCCAGCTGCTCTTCCAACATAAACGGAATAGCCTGCCGCCAGTGGCGTTGCGTGCGGCGCGGCAGCGTTACCGTGTGAAACGCCATCGCCGTCGCGGGCGCCCAAATCCGGGCGGCGCTCACCGGATAGCGCACCAGTTCGGCGTGCAATTGGTCCAACGTCCCGACGCCCTGCGTCAGGATGTGAAAAGGCGAAGAGGTTGCGATTAACCATTCAACCTGAAGGTCGTCCTCTGCGCCCAGGCGCAAGGTCAAGTACCGAATCTCGCCGGCCGGCGTCCTATTACTCATTGGTTCATCGTCCTGTATCCCCCGTACTGCCGTTGTATGACATCTATGCGCCGCTTATGGCGATGAAACAAACTACGCTGATAGAACGCGCCCTCTTCTCCCTGAATGCGGACGTCGCCGAAAAACCAGTCGCTTTTGACCGCCAGCGCCTGACGAATATTGCTTTTTCCGGACTCCGGCAGCTGCGGCAGCCCCATAAAGGCATCCACGTTTTGCCAGCCTTTCGCAGGGCGCAGCGCCAATACGCGCTCCGCCTCCTCCGGGCTGAGTTTCCCCATCAGCAGCGCGGACAGCAGCGGCGCCTGCTGTGGCGTCAATGAATTGATATTAATGGTGAATTTATCGACTGGCAGTACGCACACGTAGGGCAGCAACCGGCGATAGAGGTCTGCATCCACCCCGTTGATCGCGCGCAGTTCGGATACATCCGCCATCGGCTGATTCGCTGGCAAATAGCGCGGGTAAGCGTCCTCTTCGGCCCCGCCGGCCCGCGGCTCGCTGTCTTCGTCCAGCCAGTCTCGCACGGCGGCGGTGACCGCATCCGCCCGCTCGCCTTTCTCGCCAAGCACCACGATCAATTGTTTGAAAACCTGCGCGGCATAAGGCGTTTTATCGGACGCCTTCGCCGTCGAGATCGTTCCTGACGTTCTGACGTTTTTAGGACGCGGTTGCAGGGCATTCAAATTTAAACAGGTCGACCCGTCGTGAATCTGCCCAACCATTTCCCGTCCGTCGTCCAGCCTCTGCCTGTCGACACGCGACCACGGCTGTCCAATGAAGGTGATTTTCGGCGAATCTTGCCCGTCACGCTGCAGGACGCTGCCCATCAGCGCCTCTGCGCCCAGCGCGTACCAATGAGCCTGCGTTCGGGTCAACAGGCTATCGGTGCGCTGATAAGCCGTGCCGGTATGCTCCGCGACCGACGTCGCCACAATGACCATCAGCGCCAGCATCAGCAGCACGACCAACAACGCCATTCCCCGTTGTCGTTTCATTGGCTGTCCTCCGATGCGCCGTCGCCAGACGACGACGTCGTGTCTGCATCCGTATCGTCTGACTGATCGCTCCCGGCCTCTTCCAGCTCTCGGTCATTCTCTTTCGCCTCCGGATCCTCCTGCTTCGGCAGGAGGAACAGGCGCGTGATCTCGCCGTAATCACGCAGATTGACCGTCACCGAAACCCCTTGCGGCAGCCGATCAGGATCGTCCCAGCGATCCTGCCAGCCGCCTTCAGAGAAGAAACTCAGCGTGAAACCGTCAACCTGAGTCAGCAGCGGACGGATCGCCATTTCCTGTCTGGGCAATGGCTGCGGGGAGTCGAAAAACAGGCGCTCCAGCGTGCCATGACGCAGGCGATATCCCACCCGCTGCAGCTCGGAACGAGGCAGAATGCCCAGCGGATTCAACCAGCCGCTGCGTATGAAACTGGCGGCGCCATCTTCGCTTTCGATGCCATTGCGCTGGGCGAATAATCCCGGTTCGGCGGTTTCGCTGCGTCGCGGCGTTATTTGGGTGAAATCGCGTTCCATCAGTGTAAAGGCGCGCTGCAACTCTTCGAGTCGTGCGCTTTTACGCGTAGACAGTTCGTCTTGACGCATCACTCCATTCAGAACCGATGAGACGCTGAGGCTTAGCGCGGCGAACACCACCAGCGCCAGCATCATCTCCAGCAGCGTGAACCCCCGAGAGGCGTTAATTCTCATCACCGTCATCCTCTACCGGCTGCGGTAAATCGCTGCGTAATATTGCCGCTGGCGTGGCGTCATGACTTCCGTGGCGCACTTCGACATCCACTGCGCGTACGCTGTCGACACCGGTATCAATGCCCCGATAACGCCAGTACCACGTCGATCCCGCGAATATCACGCGGCCGTCGGTCCAAGTGGTCGACGGCCACTGTTTTTCCAGCCGTAGCGCGGTCAGCTGATTTTCGGCGATCCATACGGCAAAGGTTTTCTCTTCCAGCCGCCCCAGCGTACTGGCCTGCTGCGCGGTGGTCTTCAATATGGCCAGTCCCGCCAGTGCGAACACTACCAGTGCCACCAGCACTTCCAGCAGCGTCATGCCCCGTTGCTTCATTGCCCGCGCCCCTCCGCCGAGGAGGTGTGGATCGCGCCGTTCCCGTCAACCTCCAGCCAAGCGCCGTCCCCCTCGCCTTGCCGAAATTCAAGGCGGAAAGGCGTGATCTCGCCGCCCGGCAAGATCAGAACGGTCGGCGACGCCTGTTTTGAGGTCACGCCCTGATCCACCTCGCCATCCTTCCACTGCGCGGTGAAGGCCAGTCGGATGTCAGCGGGCAGTGTGATGGGCGGAGAACTTGGCTGCCACTGGTAGGCCTCCGGCGCAGACGCGTCAGCGGGTTCCAGCACCGCGAGTTGCCAGCCGCGCGGCGCAAGATAGAATCCCAGTACACGATCGTTCTGTTGACTGTCGGCCACCGCGCGCTCCAGCTGCGCCCGAAAGCGCGCCATCTGCCACTGCGCATCCCGCGGCTTTTGCTGTGGAAACGCCATCATCACCAGCGTGGCCGAGACGCCGGCCAGCAACACCACCAGCATCATTTCCAGCAGGGTGAACCCGCGCTGACGCATCACGGATTCGCGCTGTGCGCCCCATTGCCGATATTCCAGTTGCCGATGTCGTCTTCACTGTCCGGCATGCCGTCCGGGCCGTAGGAGAACACGTCGATACGGCCATGGTTGCCGGGACTCAGCAACTGATAGTCGGCGCCCCACGGGTCTTGCGGCAGACGGCGAATATAGCCATCCTGCGCGTAATTGCGTGGTTCGGGCTGCGTGCTCGGTTTTTTCACCAGCGCAGACAGGCCTTGCTCCGTCGTGGGGTAGCGGCTGTTGTCCAGCTTGTACATATCCAGCGCGCTCTCGAGCGCCACGATATCGCTGACGGCTTTCTGTCGGTCGGCCTTTTCTTTATTTCCCATCAGATTGGGCACCACCAGGCTGGCCAATACGCCGAGAATAACGATCACCACCATGATTTCTAACAGGGTAAATCCCCGCTGACGTTGTTCCATTTTATTGTTTCCTTTGACGTTATTCGAAATTACATACTCATAAGCGTGTTCAATTGCAGAATCGGCTGGAGAATGGCCAGCACGATGAAGAGCACGACGCCCGCCATCGTGACGACCAGCAGCGGCTCAAAGAGTCCCAGCGCCAACGTGACCTGCGCGCTGAATTCGCGATCCTGATTGTCGGCCGCACGCACCAGCATGGCGTCGAGATCGCCGCTGCGTTCGCCGCTGGCGATCATGTGTCGCATCATCGGGGGAAACAGCGACGTCTGCTGTAACGCCTGATGCAAACTCACGCCTTCGCGTACCGCCTCCGTCGCGTGCGTGAGCCGTTGACGGGCATCGTCATTACTCAGCACATCGCCACTGATACGCATTGCCTGCAACAGCGGCACGGCGCTGGCGTTGAGGATGCTGAGCGTGCGGGCGTAGCGCGCGGTGTTAAGTCCGCGCAACACGCGCCCGACGACCGGCAGCCGCAAGAGAAAACGGTGGAAAGGCAGCCGATATTTTTCCTGTCGCAGCAGCCAGCGTCCTGCCACCATCCCCAGCGCCAACAGCAGCAGCACCCACGGGCCGCCGACACGTACCGCGTCGCTGATCCCCATCAGCAGCCGCGTGGAAAAAGGGAGTGCCTGCTTCATATGAACGAACTGGTCCACGACTTTAGGCACCACGGCGGAAAGTAAGATGCACACCACCGCGATGGCGACCAGCGTCAGAACGCAGGGATAGATCATCGCCTGTTGAATGCGGCTGCGCATCTGCTGACGCTGCTCGGTGTAGTCCNCCAGCCGATTGAGGACGATATCCAGATGGCCGGAGGCTTCGCCCGCCGCCACCATCGCACAGTACAGACGCTCAAAACTGCCGGGAAAGCTGCTGAGCGCCTCCGCCAGCGAGTGTCCTTCAACGACTTTGGCCCGCACGGCCGCCATTAACGTGCGCAGCGCGGCCTTCTCGCTCTGCTCAGCCACCGCCGCCAGCGCTTCTTCCAGCGGCAAGGCCGCGGCGACCAACGTCGCCAGCTGTCTGGTCAGCAGCGCCAGATCGCTGGCTCCGATGCGTTGAGACCGCCGCAGCGTAAAGAATCCACCGTCCCCGGACGACCTCGTATCGCGCTGCGCTTCCAGCGTCAACGCTACCAGCCCTTTCTCGCGCAGCAGTTGTCTGGCCTGCCGCGCCGAGTCGGCCTCCTGAACGCCGCGGCTACGTTTCCCCTGCGCGTTTAGCGCCTGATAGTGAAACAGCGCCATCTCATTCCGCCCTTGTCACGCGCACCACCTCGTCCCAGGTGGNAATACCGGCGATGACCTGCTGCAGGCCGCTCTGTCGCAACGATCCCCAGCGTTCGCCCAGCCGTTGCGCAATCTGCTGTTCCCCTTCCCGCTGGTGAATCGCCGTTCGAACGTCGTCGTCGATGGGCAACAGCTCATGTATCGAGGTTCGCCCGCGATAGCCTGTTTCATTACAGGCAGGACAGCCCCCGGCCCGATACAGCCGAGCGCCGGGCGCAATCCCCATCTGCTGCGCCTGTTCAGCGCTGACCGTGTAGGGCTGGCGACAGTCCTGACACAGTGTTCGCACCAGCCGTTGCGCCAACACGCCGAGCAGGGACGTCGATAACAAAAACGGCTCCACGCCCATATCCGTCAGGCGGGAGAGCGCGCCCAAGGCGCTGTTGGTATGCAGCGTCGACAGCACCAGATGCCCAGTCAGCGAAGCCTGCACGGCGATCTGCGCCGTTTCGCCGTCGCGGATTTCCCCCACCAGCACAACGTCCGGATCCTGACGAAGGATGGCGCGCAGCCCGCGCGCGAACGTCATGCCAACCTTGGTGTTCACCTGTGTCTGGGCGATCCCGTCCAACTCATACTCGATGGGATCTTCCACCGTCATGATGTTGCGCTCGGTGGCGTTGAGGCGGCTGAGCGCGGCATACAGCGTGGTACTTTTCCCCGAGCCTGTCGGCCCGGTCACCAGAATGATGCCATGCGGACGGTGGATTAACTCGTCCACCTCTCGCTGGTGCGCGGCGCTCATGCCCAGCGCGGCCAGATCCAACCGCACGCTGTCTTTGTCCAGCAGGCGCAGCACTACGCGCTCCCCGTAGTTGGAGGGCAACGTCGAAACGCGCACATCGATGGCGCGGCCGCCGATGCGCAGCACCATGCGTCCATCCTGAGGCACGCGTTTTTCAGCGATATCCAGCTTCGCCATGACTTTGATGCGAGACACCAACAGCGGCGCCAGCTGACGCGGCGGGCGCAGGATTTCCCGCAGCACGCCGTCGATACGGAAGCGGATCAGCAGGTTTCGTTCGTAGGTCTCAATATGGATGTCGGAGGCTTTGTGCTTGATCGCCTCCGTCAGCATGGCGTTAATCAGGCGGATGATCGGCGCGTCGTCGTCCGCATCCAGCAGATCGTCGCTGTCCGGCAGTTCTTCGGCCAGCGTGTAGAAGTCGATATCGTTGCCGATGTCTTCCATCAACTGCTGTGCGGCGGCGGAGTCGCGCTGATAGTGCTGCACCAGCGCCCGCTCGAACTCCGCTTCGCTGAGGCGGCTCACGTTTAATGAAACGCCCGCCACGCGTCGGGCTTCCAGAAAAGCATCGGGCTGCGTTTCATCAACGCAGAAAACCTGCGCCGGCGCCTGCTGCTGCTCTTCCTGCAACAGCAGTATTTTATGGGTGCGGGCGTAGGCGAACGGCAGGACCGGATGACGTCCTGAAGCCGCAACGTCCTGCACGCTCATCGCCCCTCCCGGGCATAAAACGACGAGATGGCCGCCTGTACCTGACGGAAGACCATCGTGTCTCCGCCAGCGGGCAGACGCAGCGTGTCGTTATCCAGCACTACGCCGCTGGCGCGCGNGGCGCCACGCTGCTGCTGCTGCTCCTCGTTGAAGGCGCGGTATTTGTTTATTGTCGCCGTCTGATACTGCATGCCGTCGCGAATAATGGTCGGCCGGAGAAACAGCATCAGATTACGTTTGGTCACCTGGCGGCTTTTGGAACGAAACAGATTGCCGATCACCGGAATATCCCCGAGGAAAGGCACTTTGCTGTCGGTTTCCAGCGTAGTCTTGTCGAGGAGTCCGCCGACCACCACGGTTTCGCCGCTTCCCACCAGCACCGCGTTGTTCACCGTGCGAGTGTTAAACGTCGCGCCCAGACTGCTGGTGCTGCTCGACGAGGAGTCCGCCACGCTGGAGACCTCCTGCGCGATCTGCAACAGCACGGAGTCGCCTTCGTTGATCTGCGGTTTGACCTTCAGCTTGATGCCGACGGTTTTACGTTCCACGGTAGTAAAAATGTTGTCCGCCGAGGTCGTCTGAGAGCCTGAGAGCACCGGCACTTCCTGCCCGACGTTGAAGGTGGCTTCCATGTTGTCCAGCGTGACGATGCTGGGCGTCGCCAGCACGTCGTTTTTGGAGTTGCTGGACAGCGCCGTTAGCAGCATCGACCAGTTGCCCTGATAAAACCCGGCGGCAATCCCGCTGAAACTGCTGAGCACGCTGGAGTAGCTACTGGTTAGCGTGCCGTCGGCGCGATACTGATCGGAGCCAACCATGGCCGTCGAAATCGGCATACCGGTGCTGGTGAACTGCGTCATGCCCGCCCGCTTGTTGGCCCACTGGATGCCGAGATTCAAACCGTCCGCATCCTGCACTTCGGCGATAATCGCCTCCACCAGCACCTGAGGACGACGGATATCCAACTGGTCGATGACCTGTTCCAGGTCGCTCATGATGTCGGGCGGCGCGGTGATAATCAGCGCATTAGTCTGGTCATGGGCGCGGACCGTGACCTCTTTCCCCTGAATCATGATGGTTTTGCCGCCCGAGCTGCCGCTGGAGCTGAAAGCCGAGCCAAAACCGAGACTGCTGCTGTTGGACGAAGAACTGTCTTCGCTATTCGAGGAAGACGAGGAGGAGGAAGAACTGCTGCTGCCGCTGTTCTGGGTACTGTGCGACGTATTGGGAGTGCTGGAGCTATTACGGCTGCCGCTGGTGCCGCTTCCCGCCAGCACTTCCAGCAACTCGACCGCCTTGGCGTATTTGAGGTAGATGACCTTGGTGCCGCCCTGCACCACCTGCTTACGGTCGAGCTGACGGATCATCTGCACCGCGCGCTGACGCGACTTCTCTTCTCCGCTGACAATGACGGAATTGGTCCGGCTGTCCGCCACCACATTGGCCAACATGCTGCTCGGCAGCGCATTTTTTTCGTCGGTCTTATTAAGATTGTTCACCAGCTTGACCATATCGTCCGCCGACGCAAAGCTCAGCGGGACCGTGACCATTTCCCGTCCGCCTATTTTCTCCACCCGTGCGACGATCTCCATCATATGCTTGACCACCGCCGCGCGGCCGGTCATCAACAGCGTGTTGGACGGTTCATAGTGGACGACGCTTCCCGCCCCGGCGCTGTCGTTCAGCTGGCGCAGCAGCGGCGCCAGGTCGCGCGCGGCGACGTTATTGAGCGCGACCACGCGCGTCACGATTTCATCGCCGTGGCCCGGCTGCTCATCGCTGGCCAGCGGGATGGCGGAGGTTTTCGCATCTTTGGCTCTCACGACCTTCAGGACGCCGTTATCCTGCGGAACGACGGAAAACCCATAGACGTCCAGCACGCTGAGGAAAAACTGGTAATACTGCTGTTCGTTCATCATGTCGTAGCTGCGCACGGTAATGGTGCCGCGCACGCTGGGGTCGATAATGACGGTTTTATTCAGGTTTTTACTGACGGTATTGATGAACTCCTGAATGTCAGTTCCTTTGAAGCTGGCGGAAAACTCCGCGCCCCAGCACCAGCAAGATGCCAACAGCAGCGAGCCGATTGCCGCTCGCTCCCATCGTTTGATCACTCCTTTGCTCCGCACGTTACTCTTCGCCCCCAATTTCCATGTAGATATCTTGTTGTTGCCCTTCACGTTCGACGGTCAGGGTAAATGTGTGAATTTCCGGTATCCGCTCCATGGCGGTTTTCGCCTGCGCTTCATCACGCAAGTCCAGTCCGTTCAGCGCGATAATCACATCGCGATCCTGCAGTCCCACCCGGTAAAAGACATCGGGATGCCGACCCGGCGAGATACGATATCCACTCAATTTGTTGCCGTTAATCAGCGGCGCGAGTTCAAGGTAGTCGCTAATTGGAGAGGAAGGCCGCGGCTGGAGCTGCTGCAGGGCAGCCGTATCGGTCTGGGACTCTTCGCCGCCCGGCTGTTCGTACAACCGCAATACCTCATGACGGCCTTGATAGAGCAGAACCACGCTGTCGGCGTGGATGGCGACCAGTTTGGCGTCGTCGTCGGGCAGCGACTCGTTGGGGCTACAGCTGAACTGTTGGTTATCTTTGCTGAAGATGGCGATCGAATGCGCGGCATCCTGGCTCAGTAATACGCCCGTCAGCGACAGATGCAGGGAAGAAAGCGGTAGCGCATCGGGATGTTCAACTTCCGGATCGGGAGCGGCCGCTTTTTCCGGTGCGACGCCAAACAGAGAGTAGTCGTTGGGGAGATCGAGAGAAGAAGGTGGCTGAGGTGTCGCCGATCGCGCGACGACCGGTAGCGGCGCCGGATCACGGTGTTGAAACAACGATGCCATCTGCAGAACGGTCAACAGCAGAAACAGCGCCAGCAGGCCCCGTCTGAGCGTCCGTGGCGTCAGCGATGGCAATTTTACTTTATCCATGAGAAACATTATCCCTATGCCTTGGCAACGATGCCCGACCCATCCATCAAAGCCGTTTAGGCCCTGCAGTCGCCTCTCAGGCAATCCATTCCCCCGAGAAAAAAACGGGTATATGATGCCACGAACAACCGAATTAAGGAACGCCCCTCTGAGCGTTCTCCCACGCTATATCGGGATTTTAATCTCGATATGCGAGCCTTCGCGCAAATCCGTCAATCCGGGAATCCCGGCGCTCCCAAAGTGAGTGAGAAAGGAAGCTATCGCATGATATTTAAGGAAAAAATGTGGACAGCGCACCGGAAGTAACCCCATCGTCCCCGATTTCTCGAGGCTATGTCATTCCTGGTTATCTGCTGGTCCTCTACGCCCTGCTGCTGTTCGCGCTGGGATGGTTGGGGCATCAGCGCTGTCAGGAATTTCGCCAGGCGACAACGCCTCCGCCTCACACCGCCACGGCGCCGCCCAGCCACGCAACAACTTTGCCCACCGCCAGCGCCGCGCCCATGCCGGCCGCCCCTTCGGCGGACAACAGCGAATTGCCTGCCTTCACCTACAGCGCACACGTGTTTACGTCGGAACCGGAGCGGCGCAGCATCACGCTGAACAACCAACGCTATCGTGAAGGCGATAGCCCGTTTGGCGGCGTGGTGATCGAACAGATTCAGCAGGATGTCACCGTGTTCAGCGTCAACGGCGAGCCTTTTATTCTGGATGCGCTGGAAGACTGGCCGGGAGGAAAACCAGAATCTTCCGAGAACAAACCGCCGTCACCCTAACCGCGAATGGCGCTAAGGAATGGAGAGACGGACAGATTAAACGCCGAGCACTGTTGATCTTTCGGCGTCCCGTCCTTCAGGAGTCCTTCATAGAGCGTGTCGCTCAGCGGCGGCAACATTTGAAACCCACTGACATCCCATCCCTTCTTTTCACCCTGACGCAGCGCGCCGCGCATGAGCGTATTGTCATCTGGCAAATCGCTGCGGTTACACTGCGTGCGCAGATATTTTCCGGCGGCAACCAACGACGCGAGCTGGTTGATTTGCTCATCCTGAGTGGCTCTGGCGTTCGCGGAACGNGACGGAGAAGATGACTGGCAACCGGCGATAATCAGGCAGCAGAAGGTGAAACCGATGATATGAAGCGAAGAGAAACGCATGACTTGATTCGTCCTTTTGATAAAACATCCGTGAGAAAAGCCTGCACCGCCGTCGTCTACCGATGAGACGAACGGCGGGTGCCCGGCTTTTCCGATAAGGCTAAGAGCTAGGCGCTATGGCCGTGTTTTTTCTGCGACGCAGGCAGAATGCCGTCCGCGCGGAACATGGATTTGATGCCCCTGACCGCCTGACGGATACGATCCTGATTTTCGATAAGTGCGAAACGAACGTGGGTATCGCCGTAGTCGCCGAAACCAATCCCCGGCGATACGCACACTTTGGCTTCCGCCAGCAGTCGTTTAGCGAACTCGAGAGAACCCAGATGCGCGTACGCTTCCGGTATTTTCGCCCACACGTACATCGACGCTTTCGGCTCGTCGACCATCCATCCTGCTTCGTGGAGCCCGCGGACCAGCACGTTGCGGCGCTGACGGTACTGCTCCGCGATATCGCGCACGCACTGTTGGTCGCCTTCCAGCGCCGCAATTGCAGCCACCTGCAGCGGCGTGAACGTGCCGTAATCGTGATAGCTTTTGATCCTGGCCAGCGCATTCACCAGCTCGGGGTTCCCCACCATGAAACCAATCCGCCATCCAGCCATGTTATAGCTTTTGGACAGGGTAAAGAACTCTNCCGCGATATCCTTGGCCCCGGGCACCTGCATGATGGAAGGCGCCTGCCAGCCGTCATAGACGATGTCGGCGTAGGCCAGATCGTGCACGACCAGCACGTCATATTGTTTCGCCAACTCCACGACCCGCTCGAAGAAGTCCAGCTCGACGCACTGTGCCGTCGGATTGGAAGGGAACCCCAGAATCATCATCTTGGGTTTGGGGATGCTTTCGCGGATAGCGCGTTCCAGCTCGTTGAAGAAGTCAACGCCGTCCACCAACGGTACAGAGCGAACCTGCGCACCGGCGATCACCGCACCGTAAATATGAATGGGGTAGCTGGGATTGGGCACCAATACCGTGTCGCCATGATCGAGGGTTGCCAGCATCAGATGCGCCAGCCCCTCTTTGGAGCCGATGGTGACGATGGCTTCACTCTCCGGGTCGATATCTACCTGATAGCGGTCGGCATACCAGCGCGATATCGCTCTGCGCAGACGCGGAATGCCGCGAGAGGTCGAATAACCGTGCGTATCTTCGCGTTGGGCGACCGTACAGAGTTTTTCAACAATGTGCGGCGGCGTGGGGCCATCGGGATTTCCCATACTGAAATCGATGATGTCTTCGCCACGGCGACGCGCAGCCATTTTCAGTTCAGCGGTAATGTTGAAGACATAAGGGGGAAGACGATCAATGCGCGAAAAACGGCGCGGAGAGTTACTATCAGCCATAAATACCTCGTAGTCACGTAAGCGCCCGGACCGTCCGAGCGACGTATTGACCCGCGAGCGAGTCAGCCCTCACGCTATCCCAGTTTCCGGGCGCTGTCGATAAGCTCAACGTAAAAATTTGACGCGCCTTCCACTCTCAAGCGAAACGACCAATAACCGCTGCCCCCCCACCCCATCGAGACAAACGAGTAGACTTCCCCTTTTATTTCTAGAGATATTCATTGTCTAAGCATACGTAGAAGGAGCATCAAAAAAGGAGCATACCGACGTAAATAGCTGACTTCTTTATTACCAAAGCAGAGCCGATATTGCATTATTTTGGGGCCCAACAATGCGTCATTATCACCAAAATAGCGCAGTCGAAAAGAAAAAATAAAAACACTTAAAAAACAATGAATTAAAAAATAAATAATAAAAACACTGTCTGATTTTTTTATTAAAAAAACGACAATTCCAAATATAAAAAATTATCGATATTTAATTTCAATAAAAACGTATAAATAAAAATTTAACACCAGGAAATCACCACCAAGATAGATATAAAAACTGATTGAACCCCTGCATTGACAACAATATAACTCTCGTTATTATCGATTAAACAGACACACCTTCTCGCCCCAAAAACGCATATCGCATGATTAATGACTGACGCCTTAATTTAATTCGAGGATGTACGATGGATATCAAAAAGCCTTATTTGTTATTTCTGGGTGATGCGCACGATCAGCTGGCTGCAAAAGTGGCCATCGGCATCAAGCAATGGCATCCCGAATATTGTGTAGGCCAGTTTCGTATGGAGGGGTGTCACGCGGACTGCCAACTGCCCGATATGGACATCGCGACGGCTCGCGCCGCCGGAGCGCAAACGCTGGTGATCGGCGTCGCCAACCGGGGCGGGATCATTTCCGACGCGTGGATAGCCGTATTGAGCGAAGCGCTGGAAAGCGGTATGGACCTGGCCGCCGGGCTGCATAACCGCCTAGCCGACGTCCCTGAACTCAGCACGCTGGCGGCCAAGCTGGGAAGAAACCTTTACGACGTTCGCCATCCAACGCAAACCTTCCCGGTCGCCAACGGTCGCAAACGGACCGGCAAACGGCTGCTTCCGGTCGGCACCGACTGCTCTTGCGGCAAGATGTATACCGCGTTGGCGATTGAGAAAGAACTGCTGTCGCGCGGCGAGAAGGCGACTTTTCGAGCTACCGGTCAGACCGGCATTCTGATTAGCGGCTCAGGCGTTAGCATCGACGCCGTGGTGTCTGACTTCACCGCCGGCGCCGTCGAGGNGCTGGCTCCAGCCAATGACGCCGATCACTGGGATGTGATCGAAGGTCAAGGATCGCTATTTCATCCGTCCTTCGCGGGCGTAACCACCGGCATCATTCACGGCGCTCAGCCGGATGCGCTGGTGCTGTGCCACGAACCAACGCGTAAAACCATGCGCGGCGTCGACTATCCGATCCCCGATCTCGCCGCCTGTATGGCGCTGAATTTATCGATGGCGCACCTCACCAATCCCAATGCGCGTTTCGTCGGCATCTCCGTGAATACCTCGGCGTTGGATGAAGCCGCCGCGCAAAAATTCATTACCGAGACGGAAAGTAAATTCGGCCTGCCGGTGGTCGATCCCTTCCGACAGGGCGTTGGACGCATCGTTGACCAGTTGGCTAACCTATGACAGAACTTCACGTTTCTCATGAAAGCTGGCCGCTGCAAGGCACCTTTACTATTTCGCGCGGCAGCAAAACGCAGGCCGATGTCGTTGTCGTCGCGCTGAGCGCGGGCGGTGCGACAGGCTATGGCGAGTGCGTTCCCTACGCGCGCTACGGCGAGTCCATCGATAGCGTAATAGCGCAGATCCGCTCGCTGGAGGACGATCTCCGCAACGGGTTGGATCGGATAGCGCTTCAACGCCGCCTGCCTTCCGGCGCGGCGCGTAATGCGGTCGACTGCGCCTTTTGGGACCTGGAATGCAAACAATCCGGACAGCGAGTCTGGCAGAGACTGCCGTCATCGGCGCCCAACGCGCTTGAAACCGCCTATACCTTGTCGTTAGATACGCCGGACAACATGCGTATAGCGGCCAAGAAACAATCCGCCAGACCTTTGCTGAAGCTAAAGCTGGCGGACAAAGACGATTTGGCGAGAGTAGCCGCCGTACGTGAAGGCGCCCCTGCCGCGAGACTTATCGTCGACGCCAACGAGGGCTGGAACGCCGAGCTTTATCTGAAACTGGTGCCCGAGCTGGCGGCGCTGGGCGTGACGATGATTGAGCAGCCGCTGCCCGCCGGACAAGACAGCGAGCTGGAGGTGTTGCCGCATCCTATTCCCATCTGCGCCGACGAATCCTGCCATGACTGCGATTCCCTCAGCGGCATCGCCGGTTACTACGACATGATCAATATCAAGCTGGATAAAACCGGCGGGCTGACCGAGGCCATGCGCCTGCGCGCCGAGGCCCAGAAAGCGGGCCTGCAGATTATGGTCGGCTGCATGGTCGGCACGTCGCTGTCTATGGCGCCAGCCACCGTTGTAGCGCAAGGCGCTGAGGTGGTCGATCTGGACGGCCCATTGCTGTTGCAACGCGACCGTGAAAATGGTCTGCACTATGATGGCAGTATCATCGCACCACCTACGGCGGGACTATGGGGCTAACGCATAAGCTGCGCCAAATGACGAGTTAGAGGAGTGTTGTAATGCAACGTCTTGTTTATGTTGACGGCCGCTATGTGCAAGAACAGGAAGCATCTGTTTCCGTGTTCGACCGCGGTTTTCTGTTCGCGGACGCCGTTTATGAAGTCACCGCCGTGGTCAACGGCAAATTGGCCGAATTCGATGGTCACATGACCCGACTGCAGCGCTCTTGTCGGGAGCTATCGTTGACGCTGCCGGTCAGCATTGAAGAGCTGAAAAATATTCATCAGGCCTTGATCGAAAAAAATCAGATGCAGGAAGGCGCTATCTACCTTCAGCTGACGCGCGGCAATGCGGGCGATCGCGATTTTCACTTCCCCGGTGCCGACGTGAAATCGACGCTGGTCCTGTTTACCCAGGCTCGACCGGTGCTTGAAAATCCGGTGGCGGAACGCGGGCTACGGGTCGTGACCTGCCCGGACATTCGTTGGCATCGTCGCGACATTAAAACCGTCAGTCTGCTGGCGGCCTGTCTTGCAAAAGAGTTTGCCCACGCGCACAACGCGGAAGACGCCTTTATGGTGGAGAATGGTTTTGTGACGGAAGGAAGTTCATGCAACTGCTACATTGTGCTGCACGATAATACGGTGGTGACCCGCCCTCTCAGTAACGACATCCTTCACGGTATCACCCGCAAGGCTATTTTGCAGTTGGCCGAGCAGGATGGCATCCGACTGGAAGAGCGGCTATTCACGCCGGAAGAGGCCTATCATGCCAAAGAGGTTTTCATCAGCTCAGCCACCACGTTCGTTCTTCCGGTAGTGACGCTTGATGACCGAACCATCGGCGACGGCAAGCCTGGCCCGATTACGCGTCGCCTGCGCGAGATCTACATCGAGATGGTCAAACAGCAGACGCGATAAATGCCGCCTGTACCAGGTAGTCTTTGAAGCCGACAGATGACCCTATTGCGTATTGTCTGTCGGCTTACTCTTTCCCATCAGTCCCGACATCAGCACATCAGCACATCAGCACATCAGCACATCAGCACATCAGCACATCAGCACATCAGCACATCAGCACATCAGCACATCAGCACATCAGCACATCAGCACATCAGCAC
>NZ_JIBQ01000008.1 GCF_000688695.1 Lonsdalea quercina subsp. quercina
TTGCCCCGCCTGTGGACTGCGAACGCTATAACCCAACGTTACCGTTTAGCATATGCCGCAGCTTGTTTACCGGCCTGAATACCGAAGATGATGATATCGGCTACGGCGTTTCCGCCAATGCGGTTGGCGCCGTGAATGCCGCCGACCACTTCACCCGCGGCGTAGGCGCCCTGAATAACCTCTTTATTGTTATCCAGCACTTCTGTCGCCGTGTTAACAACCACGCCACCCATTGTATGGTGAACGCCCGGGGCGATCTTTATGGCGTAGAACGGTCCCTTATTGATCGGGTTACGCAACGCGGTCGTTCTGCCGAAATCGTCATCGTGCTGTTTTTCAACAAACGTGTTGTAACGTTCGATGGTTTTGGTCAGCTCGGCGGGTTCAATTTCCAACCGGTCTGCCAACGCCGCAATGGAGTCTTCGACTTCGACGAAGCCCTGAGCAACATATTCGCCGACCGCCATATTTTTCTCTTTGACGTGGTCGTCAAAGACGATATAGGCGTATTTTTCCGGCAGATTGATAATGCTCGCGGACACCTTGTCACGCGTTTCCAATTCATTAAAGAAACGCTGGCCACTTTGGGAAACCAGAATCGCACCGCCGCCGCGGATAGATTCAGAGATCAGATAAGACGTATTCTGCTCCACCGTCGGGTGGATCTGAATTTCACCCATGTCGACGGTATCCGCGCCCAGCGCTTCCAGCAAGGTAATCCCGCTACCGGTGGCCCCTTTGTGGTTTGTCGTTACAAAGCCTTTCAGGTCCGGACGGTATTTCACCACCAAGTCTTGATTGGCGCTAAATCCGCCGGTCGCCATGATGACGGTTTTCGTCGGAATGACACGCTCTTCGTTCTCGTCGTTGATGGTGCGAACGCCGGAAACCTTACCGTCTTCCTGCAAAATCTCGGTAACAGACGTTTCCAACATCACGTCGATGTTGCGCTGGTTAAGGTTTTTCACCAGTCCGCTGATCAGGTAGCCGCCTACCGCCGCGCCGCTGGCCGGACGGTGAGTTCGGTCGACGCTCATGCCGCCGGTGGTCGTCAGGTCGCTCAACTCAATGTTGCGATCGGCCAGCCAGTCGATGGCTTCATGGGCGTGTTCGACGAAGTATTTCACCAGTTCAGGGTTGTTCTTGTTCTGGCCGCTTTTCAGCGTTTCGTTATAGAACAGCTCTTTATCGTCGACGATACCTTTGATTTTCTGGAAACGTGTTTCCGCTGCGTTCATCCCCGCAGAGGCTTTGATCGTGTTCCCGCCAATCACCGGCATTTTTTCGACGATCAGCACTTTGGCGCCATCATCAGCGGCCTGAATCGCCGTCGCCAGACCTGCGCCGCCGCTGCCGACGACAACCACGTCATACTGCTGAACTTCGTCCGGGTTGCCGCCTTCTTCGATAATCGCTTCTTTAAACGACTTCGTCATCGCCTTCGTCACCGCTTTTTTGATGGCTTCGCTCTGCTCAGTGGCGCCGGTCACGGCGTCGACGTGCGAACTGTTGGCATCAAGAATACGAGTTCTGATGATTTCGAAGCTGCCGATCAGCTCATCATCCCATCCGGCGGTATCGGCCAGCGCGATGTCTTTGATGTGGTCTTTTTCCAGGCTGACGTTAACGATGAGTTCTTTATCGTTGTCCTGCACTTTCTCCTGGTAGACACCCGCTTTGAACTTTTTAGCGTTCAGGCTCATATCGCGGATCATGCTTTCAACCAGCGAGAAGCGCCACAGTGGTTCCGGGATAGTCAGTTCTTCACGCTTGGTGCTGTCGATGTAGAGGTCGATATGTTCCTGCGCCGTGATGCGATCCATCCAGTCCGGGTAGGCGATGCAACCTTTACCCACCGCAACCAGATCATAACCGTGCTCCAGCGCGACGTCGGCATCCGCCTTATTGACGATGCCGCCGACGCCGACAACCGGCACCTGCGCCAGCGTGTCGGAACGCATAGCAACATATTTTTCGATCAGCGGGGTCGCAGATTCCGTATCGACGATAGAAGGACGCAGGGTGTGGCCCATGGAGAAGTGCACGTAGTCCAGACCGCGCGCCGCCAATTTTTCCAGCAGGTACAGGGTATCGTCGAAACGGATACCCGGCTCTTCCAGCTCTTCCGGCGAGAAACGGTAGCCGATGATGAAAGACGGATCGGCATACTTGTCTTTCATCTGGTGTGCGATATCCAGCACGGCCATCGGGAAACGAGTACGGTTGTCGCGGCTGCCGCCCCATTTGTCTTCACGGCGGTTGGAGTGCGGAGAATAGAACTGCTGAATCAGATAGGTGTTGGCGCCGTGGATTTCCACACCGTCGAATCCGGCCTGGATGGCGCGATGAATGGCGCGACCAAACTTGGCGACCATCTCTTCCACTTCATCCGCCGTCAGCGCGATAGGCGTCGGCGCGCCGGGGCGAGGTGCGGCAACGGCGCTCGGCCCTACCGGAGATTCGCCGCCGATGAGTTTGGGATCGACCATGCGTCCGCCGTGGTAGATCTGCAGGATAGCTTTAGAACCCTGCTCTTTGACCGCGCTCGCGACTTTGGACAACCCTTCAATCTTGTTGTCGTCATCAATACCGATCGCGCCAGGGAAAGCCCGTCCGCGATCGTCGATGAAGCAGCATTCCACAATCAGCGCACCGATCTTACCGGAACGCACCTGATAGTATTCGATCAGTTCCCTGGTGACGGAACCATCAAAAAAGCCGGTGCAGGTTGTCATTGGCGCCATAACGACCCGGTTTTCCAGGGTGACGCCATTAGGCAACGTGAACGGCTGCAATAATCTATCGTTGATGTTTGTCATTAAAATACCACCTAATTTTCACAAATTTTTAGCAAATTCTTAAATTCGGAAATGGCAGGCTGCTTTTTTATTGTTCGTGTTTTAGTTGCCTACGATTATTATTCTTTTATTATGTGGTTTTTTTAATGTCATAATACTTTTTTTTAATGTCTTAATTATTTAGTATTTGCAGTTATGTTACCACTCTGTTTAAATAAAAACGTTTAATGTAAAAACATTATAAAGTGTAGGGTTTTTATCGACGATAAAATGACACGCCATTTATTTCCTCAACGTGTTCATTAAACGCGCCCTGTCGTTTTTTTCTTCGCTCATTTCACAACCCCACCATACCCATATAGAATTAACGGCTATTTCCAGCATTGCTGGTTTTATGCACTCCCCTTTTCAACTGGCTTGTTCTGAACGTCAACAGTCGATCTCCGCCGCAAACAACACCGAAAAAAATCACCTTAAAAACAACACATTAAGATAAAACCAAAGTAAGATTAGAGTTCGTTAAATCTATTTTACCTTTGGAAGGCCGGGTATTTATTAGCCGCATAACACGGCGATGGCGTTTAATAAACGCCAGTTTGTTTCCTTTCTGTACATTCTTTCAGCAAAAAATCTTCCTGCGAGGGCAACATAAAAAAAGCGGGCCTTTGTCAGGATTTTTCTCAGTATGATCATTCATTATTTCGACGGTTTTTTTATTACTGATTAATCGGTGCGAGGGTTATATCAAGGCGCAGAACATTGACCGGAAGGATGGACCGTCAGTCCATCTTCATTGAAAATGTTCCGCAGAGAACATCTTGGGGGCAACGAGATTTTCTCGGTATGGAATGAGTGAGTCATTTTCCCATGCAATTAATGAGAACGACATTCATTCAAAAACAGTGCGGCAATTAATATGATTTCTCTGCCCCGTTATTTATTTAAAACAACCCGATTATCACTAATAAAAATGTCGATCAAAATAATAAAGAGTCATTCCGCATTTTACTGTTTCACCCTTTATCTTATTTTTCAGACATGCTTCCCCCATGCGGCTAACAACTGCGTTAAATGTATTAAAATTTATATTATCCATTTTTAGATAACACGGTGTGCAATTCATTTTTACTCCCCCTCATCAACTGTGCTGTTTTTTAACCACCGCTCTACTTCTCATAAAAAAGCGTTTGGCACTATCTCGCTAACACGGCCTGACTAAGATCCGTCACAAAAATTAACTTTTCCTGCCCTAACGTCACCCTCATGGGATAACTGTTCAGCGCGGTTCATTTTCGAATCAGACTCGATAAGGTTGATAATTAGCCTGCATCTGAATTTTTTCATTTTAGTTTAGCCCTAAACATTACCGTGATTTATTAATTTTCGAGCATTCTCTCACCGTTATTTACCGCTAAAAACACAAGGGAAAATAACCATTATAATCATTAAGATATAGAAAAACCTCGAGAAGTCGTCGCTTTTCACACCCCATCTTCGGCTATTTTTTTACTTTTAATAAAACTCAGCCACCTACTGTACCGAATGGCAATGAAAAACTTCACCACCCAGCTTTCGCTTATTAGATTAAAAGCTCTACTCTATTACGGATTCAATAATAGTTTCGCTGATCATCATCACTCCAGAAATATATTAAATTCTGAAACGCTCATTGACATTTAATTACCTTCTTTTCGAAAAAAAGCGATGAAGTCGATTACCTGTTTGCCGATAACAGCTTCGAAGAAATGAAAACCTTGATGGATTTAAAGCTGGCTCGCATGTTCCCTTACAAGCGTCCCAATGAACGGATGCATAAAACATAGTTCTGATTATTCAAGAACTAATACCCCAATATACCAGGGCTACGACTATGAATTTTATTCGTGACATCAAAATCAGAACCATGATGGTTCTTATCCTTATCGTGTTCTCCTTATTATGGGGAGGCGTATCTGCCTTCGCACTTTATTCTCTGGGCCAACTGACCTCAGAAATTAAACTGACCAACGTCCAGCAGAGCAACGGCGACATTATTAACGGCGCCAGCGGACAGTATTACCGGGTCCAGAACATCCTGAACCGGGCCTTAGAACAAAAACTGAATAACAACCCGACCGGGTTCAAGTCAGAGATGCAGCAAGCCGCAGGAGAAATCGCGCGTCTGAAAGCAGGTCTCGCTCAGTTTCAGGNGACCGATCACGCTAACATCAACAAGGCGACGATCGACGATATCTATACCAGCTCATACCGTCTGTACAGCGAAGCCGTTGTCCCGATGTATGACGCGCTGGAAGCCGATCGCCCGGATACTTACAAGCAGATCGCACAGCAGACCTATACCCCGCTGCGCATGCAGTTCAGCAAGGCGATTACTCAGTACAATACCGTCATCAGCGGGCTGAAAGGCGAAGCTCAGGGCCGCATCGGCAACTGGGTGAAATGGTGTGAATACATTCTGATGGCGGCGCTGGCTGTCGGCCTTATCATCGTGCTGCTGACCGATCGCTACCTGGCCAAGTTTGTGGTACGCCCGCTCGAACAGATCAAACAACACCTGCAGGTGCTGGCCGTCGGTCAGCTGCACACCAAAATCGCAGACCTAGGCAAAAACTGCGTCGGCAGCCTGATCCCGTTCATGCAGCAGATGCAGAACAACTGGGTCAATACCGTTTCCGATATTCGCCTGAGCGCCGACGAAATTTACCGCAGCTCGGGTGAAATTGCCGCGGGCAACACTGACCTTTCCTCACGTACCGAAGAGCAGGCTTCTGCGC
Organism: Lonsdalea quercina subsp. quercina; assembly: GCF_000688695.1. GTDB lineage: Bacteria > Pseudomonadota > Gammaproteobacteria > Enterobacterales > Enterobacteriaceae > Lonsdalea > Lonsdalea quercina_D. Next base: position 5,573 of record NZ_JIBQ01000008.1, read on the forward strand.
TGGAGCAAACCGCTGCCAGCATGGAAGAGCTGAGCGCCGTAGTGAAACAGAACGCCGAGAACGCGAACCAGGCCAGCGTGCTGGCTCAGAACGCCTCCAAAACGGCCAATGAAGGCGGAAACGTCGTCAATGACGTCATCAAAACGATGAACAACATCAGCGGCAGCTCGCAGAAAATCGCCGATATCATCAACGTCATCAACAGCATCGCGTTCCAGACCAACATTCTGGCGCTGAACGCAGCCGTTGAAGCGGCGCGTGCCGGTGAACAGGGTCGCGGCTTTGCCGTGGTCGCCAGTGAAGTACGTAGTCTGGCGCAGCGCAGCGCCGAAGCGGCCAAAGAGATCGAAGGGCTGATCGATGAGTCCGTCAGCAACGTGAAAATCGGCTCTGAGCAGGTCACGCAGGCGGGCGACGCGATGGGCAACATTGTTCGCGCCATCACCAACGTCACCGACATTATGGGTGAAATTGCATCCGCCTCGAACGAGCAGAGCAAGGGCATTACTCAGGTGGGTCAGGCCGTCATCGAAATGGACAGCGTGACGCAGCAGAACGCCGCGTTGGTGGAAGAATCAACCACCGCGTCGTCGTCGCTGGAAGATCAGGCGCGTCGCCTGACGGAAGTGGTCTCCATCTTCCAGCTGGCTGAGTCCGAATCTCGCACCAAAGCGACCGCACCGGTCAAATCGGCGCAGGCTGCGCCAGCTATCGCGCCGAGAAAACTGGGCACGAGCGCGCCGGCTGACGGTAACTGGGAAAAGTTCTAACCCCACGCTAACCACGCTGTGACGCCATCCGCGTCCAATCGTGACGGCTCTCCGGTTCGCCGGGGAGCCGTTTTACTTTCGTCCTCCTGAATTTTGCTCTCCGCGCGTTCTCACCGCACCGCCTTCCATTCGATTTAACGATATTGCTTGTCCACGGCTTTTTTTATGGTTTTAAATAGGACCAGGCGCCACCGAGCGAAGTGATTCACCGACAAAGACGGAACTGACGCAATCATGCGCCAACGCCGATTCGACGGCTTTTGTGAGGAACTCATGAAATTCAAATCTGATGCGTCGCCCGCCGATGCGGACAACAAGACCAAAACCTACGAGCTGGATCGCTTTGATGTCACCATCCTGCGGCTACTGCAGGCCGATTCGTCCATTTCCAACGTTGCGCTGGCGGAGAACGTGAATCTGAGTCCGCCCGCGACCCTGCGGCGCGTGGAGCGGCTGAAACAATGGGGACTGATCAAAGGTTATGTCGCGTTGCTCGCCCCCGAGGCGCTGAACGCGGGCATGGTCGTCATCATCGGCGTCGTGCTGGACAGGTCGACCCCCGGCGCATTTAAGGATTTCGAGACGTCGGTTCAACAGATCAGCGGCTGTATGGAGTGTCACGTCGTCACCGGCGAGTTCGACTATATGCTGATGATCCGCACTAAGGACAATCAGAGTTTTAACCGCCTGCACGCCGAACAACTGCTGTTCCTGCCGGGCGTACGTCAAATTCGGTCGTTCATCGGCCTGCGGGAAGTGTTGTCCACCACTCAGTTACCGTTCTGAAAACTCGTTTCCTAATAGGCTCCTGTTTGCCTGACGTGAACAAGCCCGCTAACGCGGGCTTTGATCGTGACACCAAGGGCGTTCTCCCCTCAGCCGTTGCGGAAGATATAGCTGTAGGCGCTCAACGCCGGCGCGCCGCCCAGATGGGCGTATAGCACTTTGGCGCCTTTCGGGAATTCGCCGCGGCGAACTTTATCGATCAACCCCTGCATGGATTTGCCTTCGTACACCGGATCGGTCAATACGCCTTCCAGACGTCCGCACAGGCGAATCGCTTCCAGCGTGCCTTCATTGGGCAGGCCGTATTCCGGGCCGCCGTAACGGGTATCCAGCACCACATCATCTTCGGTAATCGCCTGTCCCAGCTCGACCAGGTTGGCCGTCTGCTGGGCAATACGCAGGATCTGCGCCTTGGTCTGCTCCGGCTTGGCCGAGGCGTCGATTCCAATAACGTTGCGCGCGCGGCCGTCGGCGGCAAACCCCACGACCATTCCCGCCTGCGTACTCCCGGTGACCGAGCACACGACGATGTAGTCGAATTTGAATCCCAGCGCTTTTTCCTGCTCGCGGACTTCTTCCGCAAAACCGACGAAGCCGAGGCCGCCGTACGGGTGTTCAGAACAGCCGGCGGGGATTGGGAAGGGTTTCCCGCCGTTCTTCGCCGCTTCTTCCATCGCATCTTTCCAGCTTTGACGGATGCCGATATCGAATCCCGCGGCGTCAAGACGCACATCCGCCCCCATGATCCGGGACAGCTCGATGTTCCCCACGCGATCATAGACGGCGTCAGCGTAATTCACCCAGTTTTCCTGCACCAGGATGCATTTCATCCCTAGATGCGCGGCGACCGCCGCCACCTGGCGCGTCTGGTTCGACTGAATACCGCCGATGGAGACCAACGTGTCGCAGCCCTGCTCCAGCGCCTCGGGGATCAGATACTCCAACTTGCGCGTCTTATTGCCGCCGAAGGCCAGACCGCTATTGCAATCTTCGCGCTTGGCATAGATTTCAACTTCGCCGCCCAGATACTCGCTGAGTCGTTTCATCGGCGTAATCGGCGACGGTCCGAAGGTTAACGGATAACGCGGGAATTTTTCTAAATTCATCATCAGGCTCCGACAGGTAAAAGGGAACATAACAGTCACTGGTGGTCGCGATTTCACGGGAAAAAGAGTGACCCTTGAGTTAGATACTACCCGAATGCGGAATGATTAAAATTGCAAAAAAACACCTAATATCTGCTCTAAGTTTCAAAAAATAAGGGTAAAAACCTCAATAAAACCCATTATTACCCATCATAAAGAAATTAAATTCACCCTCAAAACCCAGCGAGCTATCCCCGTATTTTATCCACGGCATTCACAGGGGGACGAACAGGGTGAGGCCCTACGCGCGGCGCCCGCACCCTCCGCGCTCAGCGAGCGGAGATGGCATACTCCCGGCGTATCCGCTCATCTTGCTCGGTCAGCTCCCGTTTCAGAAAATCGCAGAAGGCGTTCAGCACCGCCGTTCGCGGTTTGGCCGCATCGGTTTGAATCTGCATGGTCCGCTGACTGAAGGGTTCGCCATCGATCGAGCGCATCTGTAGTCCATCGCGGCGCGCTCGGTACAACACCGAGAAATGGCTGCAGATGGCGACGGCATCCGGCGTATTCAGCACGAAGTCATAGAGGGTGGAAAAGTGATTACAGGTCAGTATCGGGTCGATGAATACGCCGTTCATACGACAGGAGAGATCGAACAGTTGGCGAATGGTGGCGGCTTGATCCGGCAGCGCGACCGGATAGCCGTTCAGATCGGCCAGTTTAAGCCCGACATGCGCCAGCGGATGCGAGTCCTGCATGATCACCAGCACCGGCGCCGGATACGAGGCGACAATGTCGACGCCGTGCTCCAACGACAGGCTGAACTTCAGCGCCACATCGCATTCGCCGCTGCGCACCAGATCCGGCACCTGCCGCGTGGAACCCACCGTTAGCACGAAGTTGACCGATGAGTGCGTCAGACGAAACTTCGCCAACAGCGTCGGCATCAGATTAAAGGCGATACCGTCGGTGCAAACGACCCGGATGGTGGTTTGCCGAACCGACTTCAACCCCTCGATTTCGGCCACCGCCAGCTCCATATCCGCCATACTGCGCCGCACGTGATGTTCCAGAATCTGGCCCGCCGCGTTCAACACCATGCCGCGCGGGTGCCGTTCGAACAACGGCGCGCCAAGCCGATGTTCCAACTGCTGGATCTGACGGCTGATGGCGGACACCGCGACGAACAGCTGCTGGCTGGCGGCGCTCAGCGATCCGGTGCTCGCCACGGCCATGAAGTAACGAATTTCGTTATTGTGCATCGGTCGCTCCGTTCATCTCGAAGGGGTTGTCAAAGTCTACCCCCTTTCTCTCCCTCAACGAACCGCGCCCGCTCCGGCGTCAACCAGAACAGGCGCGAGAGCCCCACGGGGGATGAGCAGCTGCGCGTCAGGCGGTGGTCTGCGTGGACTCAGCCTGCTGGCGCAGGCGCAGTTGCTCCGCGCCCTGTTCGGCCAAGTCCCAAAACAGCCCGGTCATGATCCGCAGCGCCTCCAGCGTCATGTCCGCCAGAATGTGTTCGTTGGGCGCATGCTGCGAGCAGGCCGGATAGGAGTGCGGCACCCACAGCGTCGGCAGACCCAGCGTTTCCGAAAAACAGGCGTTCGGCAGCCCGCCGCCGAAGTTGGGCAACACGGCTGGCGCTTTTCCGGAGGTGCGNGCGATTGACGCCGCGCCCCACTCCACCCACAGGTCGTTAGGGTCGAGCCGGGTGGCCTGATAGCAGCTGACGGCGTTGACGATCTCGACGTCTTCGAACCCATTGGCGTCCAGATGCTGCCGCAAATGATCCGCGAAGTGAGCCACGTCGCTGCCGACCACGTAGCGCATATGGCAATGCGCCGAGGCGGAAGGGGGAATGGCGTGCGCCGGTTTGTCGGGATTGCCGGTGACGTAAGCCAGCACGTCCAGCGTATTCCACCCGTACACTTTCTCGGCCGACGTCAGCCCCGGCTCGCCCCACTCCGGGTCAACCTCGGGGTCGGTCGGCCCGCCGCCCAGTTCAATATCCGCCAGAATCCGGCGCAAACTCTCCGACACCGCCGGAGGCCGCAGCCCCGGCACGAGAATCCGTCCCCGCGCATCGACCAGACAGGCGATGGCGTGCGCCAGTCGAATGCCTGGGTTGCTCAGCAGTCCGCCCCAGTTGCCTGAGTGATGACCGCCCTCGCGCGGCGTCAGCCGCAGCTCGAAGTTAAACACGCCGCGCGATCCCAGAAACAGCGTCGGACGTACGGCGGAAATGCGTGGGCCATCCGAGGCGATGAACAGATCGGCCGCCAGCCAGTCACGGTACTGCGCGCAGACGTCGTTCAACCCCGGCGATCCGGCTTCTTCCCCCATCTCCAGAATCAGCTTGATGTTGTAGCCCAGCCGGTCGTCGCGTCCCTTCAGCACCTGCTCGAGCGCCGCCAGATTAATGGTGTGCTGGCCCTTGTTATCCGCCGTCCCGCGGCCATACCAGCGATTGCCGTCCTGCACCAGCCGCCACGGCGATAGCCCGCTGCGCCACTGATCGTCATAGCCCCGCACCACGTCACCGTGACCGTAGGTCAGCACCGTCAAGGGCGCGTCCGCTTCCATCCGCCGCGCCAGCAGAAAAGGACTTTTCCCCGCTATCGGGTTGTCCACAACCCGGCAGTCGAAGCCGATAGCCTGCAAACGTGGCACCATCTCTTCCGTCAGATAAGCCATCAACACCGCCCCGGTTCCCTCGTCCTGACTCTCCGTCCGATAGGCTACCCGGCGCGCCAGCGTCTCGCTGAATGCGCCGCTGTGGAAGTACTCTTCCGCTGCTCGGATCGTGTCTTCACGCGTCATAATCTGTCCGTCCTCTCTTTCGATGATAGTGATTCGGCACGCAGCGGCCCGGAGAGCAAGGCCCAGGCCCAGCTCCCTGACGGTCGCGCGTCGTGTCGTTGGCCTTACTCGCCGAACTGGCTGATATCCGGGATGCCCAACCCCGGCTCCGGCGTCAACACCGACGCCAGCAGCGTTTTGGTATAGGGATGCTGCGGTGAGCGGAAGATCTGTTCACGCGTCCCCTGCTCCACAATCGTGCCTTTTTGCATGACGGCGACATGGTCGACCAGATGCTCCACGACGGACAGGTTGTGGCTGATAAACAGGTAGGTCAGTCCGAACTCCTGCTTGAGCGCCAGCAGCAGATTGAGGATCTGCGCCTGCACCGAGACATCCAGCGCGGAGGTCGGCTCGTCGCAGATCAGGATGGCCGGTCGCATGATCAATGCCCGGGNGATCGCCACCCGTTGGCGCTGACCGCCGGAAAGCTGACCGGGATATTGCTGGTGCGTCCGCGCGGGCATACCCACGACGTCCAGCATCTCTTTTACCCGCGTTTTGCGCTCCTCCGGCGTCCCGATGTTGTGCAGTCGCAGCGCCACCTCCACGATATCCGCCACGGTGCGACGCGGATTCAGCGAAGAGTACGGGTCCTGAAAGATGGGCTGGATACGCGACGCCAGCGCTTTACGGTCGCCCGCGTCGATCTCCCGCCCCTCGATCAATACGTTGCCGGAGGTCGGCGGCAGCAGTCCCAGCAGCATCTTCGCCAACGTGCTTTTGCCGCAGCCCGACTCGCCCACCAGCCCGAGCGTTTCTCCCCGCCGGATGCGCAGCGAAACGTTGTTCACGGCACGGATTTCTCCCGGTTTGGTGAAGATGCCACGATTCAGGCGAAAGACCCGGCTGAGCACGCACAGTTCCAGCGCCAGATCCTCATTGCCGGGAATATACGGCGGCGATGGCGCCCGCCGCCCTTCCACGATGTCTATCGTCATAGCGCCTCCACGGTTTTTTCGGCCTGAACACAGCGCACCGCGTGCGCGTCGGTGACATCAACATACGGGATCTCCCGGCGGCAGGCGTCGGTACAGCGCGAACAGCGATTGAAGAAAGCACAGCCCTGCTGCGGCCCGACCAGGCTCGGCACCACGCCGGGAATGGCACGCAGCGGCTGCCCCGGCATCGTCTTCCCCTGCACCGGAATGCAGTCGAGCAGCCCACGCGTATAAGGATGCTGCGGTTGATGAAACAGCGGCATCACGGGGGCGGTTTCGACGATCTGCCCGGCGTACATCACCGACACGCGATCGGCAATGCGGGCCACTACGCCCAGGTCGTGGGTAATGAAGATCACCGCGGTGCCGAACTCCTGTTGCAGCTCGCGGAGCATCCGCAGAATTTGCGCCTGAATGGTGACGTCCAGCGCCGTGGTGGGTTCGTCCGCAATGATCAGTTCCGGCTCGCACATCAGCGCCATCGCAATCATGATGCGCTGGCGCAGGCCGCCGGACAGCTGATGGGGATATTGATTCAGCCGGTCCGCCGCCATCGGAATCCCCACGCGCTCCATCAGCCACACCGCCCGGTCTCGCGCGGTCGACATCGACACCTTACGGTGCGCCAGCAGCGTTTCACACAGTTGATTGCCCAGCGTGAAAGACGGGTTGAGCGACGTCATCGGCTCCTGAAAAATCATCGCCATCTCGTCGCCCCGCATCGCGGCCCGCTGGCGGGGCGTCATCGTTTGCAGATCGTGACCTTTGAAACGCATATGGTCCGCCGTGCGAACGGCTTTGCGCGGCAATAGATCCATCAGCGCCAGCGACGTCATGGATTTGCCGCAGCCCGACTCCCCGACCAGACACAGCATCTCGCCCCGGCGCACGGAGAAGTCGATGCCGCGCACCGCATGCAACAGGCCGCGCGGCGTCGGTAAATCGACCCGCAGGTTCTTCACGTCCAGCAAAATGTCATCTTTCATCGCTGACTCCTTAACCCCGTCCGTCCAGCGCGGTGATGTCGCGCAGACCATCCCCGACCAGATTGATGCCCAGAACCAGTACCGCCAGCATGACGCCCGGTATCAGAATGACCCACGGCTGAAAGAACATGTAGGCCTTGCCTTCGGCGACCATCAGCCCCCACGACGGCATCGGCGGCTGGACGCCCAGCCCCAGGAACGACAGCGTGGCCTCCAGCAGAATGGCGTGGGCGATCTCGAGCGTCGCGACCACCGTCAGCGGCCCCAGCAGGTTGGGCAGGATCTCGCGCAGCATGATGAACAGCGACGATGCGCCCAGCGTTTTCGCCGCCGCCACGAACTCCGCCTCGCGCAGCTGACGCGTCACCGAACGGGAGACAATCAGGAAGCGGTCCCACAGCAGCAGTCCCAACAGCATGATCACGACTTTGACGGAGCCGCCCACCATCGACGCCATCGCCAGCGCGACCAGAATGACCGGCATGGAAAGACGCACGGTCAGGATATAGCTGACCACCGCATCGACGCGGCCGCCGAAATAGCCCGCCGTCACCCCCAGCGTGATACCGATGAAACCGGCCACCAGCACGGACACCAGTCCGATCAGCAGCGAGACCTGCGCGCCGTACAGCAGGCGGCTCAGGTAGTCGCGCCCCAGTTTGTCGGTGCCCAGAAGATGGTCCCAGCCGCCCTTTTCATGCCACACCGGCGGGATCAGGCGCTGGCTGATGTCTTGCGCATAGGGATCGTGCGGGCTGATCAGCGGCGCCAGCATCGCGGCCACGATAATAACGGCGAGGATGACCACGCCTATCGCCATACTGTGATGGCCCATCATCCGCCGCAGCCAGCGCCGGGCCGGACCCGGCTCGGGCAGAAGGGCCGTGTCGGGCGGCGTCGATGCGATGACGGCGGAGGAAAGCGGTGAGGATGGTTTCATGAAAGCTCCTTATTGCGTCCGCAGTCGAGGGTCCAGCGCGGCATTCAGCACATCCGCCAGAAAACTCAATACGATGTAGAACACCGCGATAATCAGCACGATGGCTTGCACCACCGGGAAGTCGTTGCGGGAGATTGAGTCCCAGGCCAGCTGGCCCAGCCCCTGCAACGCGAACACGGATTCGATCACGACCGAGCCGCCCAGCATAAAGCCCAGTTCCACCGTCGCCAGCGCCACCACCGGGATGATGGCGTTGCGCAGACCATGCTTGACGATCACCCGAAACGCGCTGAGTCCCTTGGCCCGGGCGGTGCGGATATAGTCCGCGCCCAGCACGTCCAGCATGCCGGAACGCGTCAGTCGCATCAGCGACGGCATGGCGTAGTAGCCCAACGCGACGGCGGGCAGGACGAAATTTTGCCAGCTGCTGTTGCCCGCCACCGGCAGCCATTTCAGCCCGACGGCGAACAGCAGAATCAGGATCAGCGCGAACCAGAAGTTCGGCATCGCCTGCCCGATGACGGCGATGAACATGGAGCCCCGGTCAACCCAGGTATCGCGGAACACCGCCGCCAGAACGCCCAGCGGGATCGCCACCACCAGCGCCAGCAGCAGTGAGACGCCGCCCAGCTTGAGCGTAATCGGCATGCGCTGACCAATCAGCTCCATCACCGTGTTTTCGAAATAGAACGAGCGGCCGAAATCCAGATGCAGCGCCGCCCACATCCACTGGCCGAACTGGGTGATCAGCGGCTGGTCCAGCCCATACTGCCGACGTATTCCCTCGATCACCTCAGCGGAGGCGTCCGGACCCGCAATCGCGGCCGCCAGATCGCCCGATAGGTGCAGTAGCGAAAAGCTGACCACAGCTACCGTAAATAGCACCGCCAGCGCCACCAGCAGCCGTCGCAAAATATAGATAAGCATCAGTCACTCCTCCTGCGGGCCGTCGCCGGAAGGCGTCGCGCGTCTTCCGGCTCGTTTCACGTCTTATTTCCAGCTGGCCATCGCGAAACGCGGCAGCTCATCCGGCCAATCCTCGAAGTTCAGATCGGAGGTGAAGGCGTAGTGGGTGGAGTAGGAGAACATCGGCGCCAGGTAAGCCTGTGAGGAGATCCGCCCCAGCGCCTCCGCGTACAGGGCGCTGCGCTGTTTGGGGTCGAGCGTTTCATCCGCCTTCGCCAGCGTGGCGGTGACCTCGGCGTCTTTCCAGATATCATCGCCCCGGCCGCCGAAATACGGCGTGGTGAACGCGGCGGCATCGTTGATGGAGAACGATCCCCAGGTGCGGATCGCCATTGGCGCTTTACCGGAGATCAGATCCGCCGCCAGCACCGTGTACTGAACGTAGTGAAGACGGGCGCGAATACCGACCTTGCGCAGATCGCCGATGATCGCTTCAGCATAGTCGCGCTCGCGATAGGCCCAGATATCGGTATCAAAGCCGTTCGGATAACCGGCTTCCGCCAGCAGCTGCTTAGCCTTCTCCGGGTTGTAGTCATATTTGATGACCTTGCTGGTGTCGCAGGCGGTTTGGGTACGGAAACAGGCGGAATACACCGGCTGACTGCCGCCGCGCACCAGATTATTGACGATGGCCTCGCGGTTGATGGCGTAGTTCACCGCCTGACGCACGCGCAAATCCTTAAACGGCTCGCCGCCCGGTCCCTTGGCGTGAGTGTTCAGGGCCATAAAGCCGATGCGCATGGTTTCACCGCTTTTGACGGTGAGGTTCGGCATGGTCTCCAGCGAGGTGATCTGGTCGGCGGGCACGCGCCAGATCCAGTCCACCTGACCGGTCATCAGCTGCGCCAGTCGCGTTTCCGGATCGCGGATGACCACAAACTGCAGCTTGCCGATCTTCGGTTGTCCCTGCGGGCTATCTGCAAAGTAATCGGGGTTCTTTTCCATACTCACGCCCTGAGCCGGGGTGACTTTGGTGATTTTGTAAGGGCCGGTGCCGATTGGCGCCTGGCTGAATCCGGCCAGCTTCACCTTCTGGTAATAGGCTGACGGATAGATAGGCGTAGGACCGGAGAGATATTCCAGCGCAGCGGGGAACGGTTTTTTCAGCTTCAGCCGGACGGTGTAGTCATCCACCTTTTCGGTGGTGTCGATCCAATCCACGCTCTGCGGCATTACCGATGACGTACCGGGGCCGGCGATATGGTTGAAGGTATAGGCCACATCTTCCGCGGTGAAGGGATCGCCGTTGTGGAAGGTGATCCCTTTACGCAGATGTATCAGCAGGGAGGTGGGCGATTCCCATGTCCAGTCCGAGGCCAGTTCAGGTTTGTATTCGCCGGTTTTGGGATCGCGATAGATCAGGGTATCCCAGACCAGGTGGGCCAGGATCACGCCTTCACGAAGGTTGTTATGATAAGGGCTGACGTTTTCCACCTCGTTATCGGAGGCGTAAACCAGCGTGTCATTCTGTTTTCCCGCATAGCTGGAAGATGCGCAGCCGAGGAGGAGTGCAGACAAAACACCGCGTTTGATCTGTCTTGTCAGTGAACAAGCCATAGGATTCTCCATTCGATACACTTCATGAAAGAATTAAATCGCCACAATCTCACCTACGTTCCGACAGGAAGTTGCAAGAGTGGAGCCAACCCCGGCTTCCTAACCTTACTGATTTTAGATATAAGCTTTCTAATAATGAGAAACCGCTTAACCCGAGCTGCTTTCGGCGCAAACCACAGGTCATTACGGTGGAATAGGTTTTATTGATAGACGGGTGTTCTGGGAATTGGCGTTTAGCGGCGGTGCAACAGCATGATCGACGCGCACCCTTTTAAGGCACAGTGACTTCCCCCATGGATGACAGCATCGGCGTCATCAATGCGCCCCCGAACACGGGCGTTGCCCCTCCCCCACAGCATCACCACTCAACGCCGGAAGTGACCTGTTTGCTTCGCGCCTTATTTCGTGCTGCCCGCGTTAAATCGACAGGCTGCAGCAGGAGGACATTTCCGCTCGTCGGTAGAGAAGCAGGCCATCATGTTCTTCATGCGGTGAAAATGGAATAAACCCCAAACTCATTGCGATGCGATAATGCTATTTATCGCTGAACGTTCCAATTCAACGCGCCTCCAGGCCGATTAAAATATTCGCAGAGAAAAATAAATTTCGCCGTGGGTGGCTGAATATTTTATTCAATGTCATTCGGCGAGAATGTATTTACCCCACCTCGCCAGACACCATTGTATTTTAGGAGGCGCGACTATTTTAGCGAGACAGCGACAATATCGACAAATATCTCGCCGCACAGACGTATTGTGGTGGAGGGTATGCCTGAGTTTAGGGTGGGGTCACCTCTCCGCTCGCCGTGAGTGACGCCCAAGGCACAAAACCGCCGCAAGCAGGAACAAAGGGGAAATATACTATCCTATTGTTTTTAATGTTTAAATTTAGAGAAAAGATCTCACCCTTTTCCATATAAATCCTCTCACATCGCGCCTGAATCACAATCTCGTGACCGTTTTTCGGCCTTTATCGCTTTTGCTAATCGACAATCACTATTATTAATTGGCCTCATGAGGCGTGGAAAGGGATGATAGCGGCATTGATTCAATGACCCTTTCGGCAATGTTATATTTGACGCGAATTTATTTATCCGTCGCAACACATGGAATATTTCAACAACAGAGAAAATAAGCGCTGCCTTTATTAAATGATGCTGACATCACCAGCCGTTTATTTCTTTTTGATTATCGCCAAGACACGCGTTCATTCTTTTTCACTAACCAACCAGAGCGAATTAAAGAGTATGTCTACGACCATATTAATGACGGGCTTTATGACCAGCGCCGGATTGCTGATCTCTATCGGCGCACAGAATTCATTTGTGTTGAGTCAGGGAGTGCGTCGGGAACATGTCTTTTTAGTCTGTACCCTCTGCTTCATGTTAGACATTTTATTGATCAGCGCGGGCGTCTTTGGCGTCGGCGAACTGCTCAGCGCACACCCGTGGGCGCTGAAATGCCTGACGCTGGCAGGCGTATTGTTTTTGATTCACTACGGTTACTGCGCGCTTCGCAGCGCCTGGCGCGGCAACCAAAGTCTGCGTCTTGGCGCGACCGGCGACGCGCGTGCCAGCCGCCTTTCCGCTGTCACCGCCTGTCTGGCGGTCAGTCTCCTCAACCCCAGCGTGTACCTGGATACCATCGCCATCATCGGCGGCATATCGTCCGGGCTGAGTCATGAGCACAAAATCTTCTACTTAGCAGGCGCGCTGCTGGCGTCCGGCCTCTGGTTTTACGCCATCGGCTACCTCTCTTCCGCCTGCGCGCGTTTGTTCAAGAAGAGCAGCACCTGGCGCGTGCTGGATAGTTTTATCGGCGTGTACATGCTGTTTATCGCCTGGCAGCTGCTGCGGCTCATTATGTATCCGGCGGCGTAATGACGCCCGCCGCCGCCTCTTCTTCGNCCATCGCGCGCCTTAGCGGGCGATGCGGGCCGCCAGCGACTCGACGCGGCGAATCGCCTCCCGCAGCATTGTTTCCGTCACCGTAAACGGCATGGCGTCCATATCCGCTGTTTTAACCGCCGCCTGCAAGATAGCTTGCAGTTCGACATCGGTCAGATCGGGACTGATGTCCGCCAACGTCAGCGGCACAGCGCAGGCATGCGCCAGCGACAGCGCCTCCAGCAGCTCTTCGTCGCTCCGCGCTTCCAGCGCCAGCAGGCACAGATTGCCGAAGCCCACCAGCAGGCCGTGACCAAAGTCGCGAGTTTTGTCGCACACGGTGAAACCTTCGAACAACGCATGCGCCGCAGCGGCATGCGCGCCGCTGGCCATAATGGAGGTCAGTCCGGCGAACAGGAAAATTGCATCCAGTACCTGATCCAGCGCTTCGTTGGCGCGATTTTCCGCCACCGCGCGGCAGGCCTCGGCGCCAAAACGCTCGATCAGTTGGAAGCAGATCTCGCCGTGAGCGCGGGACGAGGCGGCCAAACCGCTTTGGTTGTGCCCCGAATCAATCGCCCGGAATTCGTACCACTTCGCCAGCGTATCGCCAAGCCCAGCGGCGAGCCACCGCAGCGGCGCCTCGGCCAGCAGCGTGCTGTCGATAATGACCGCATTCGGCGCAGACGGCAGATGACACAAGTCAACAAAGTGCCCGTCCTCTTCGTAACGCACGGAAAGCGGGGTGACCGCCGCACAGGTGCCGGCGATGGTGGGCAGCGTCACGACGGGGATACCCGCCTGATGCGCCACCAGCTTACCGGTATCCAGCGACTTCCCGCCGCCCACGGACAACAACACGTCGCTATGGGTTTCCGCCACGCGGGCACACAGTCGTTCGACCTGCTTGTCGCTACAATGCCCGCCGAACCACTCAACAGCGCTTAACGTAAGACCGGCCTGCGTCAGTTGGGTGCGGATTTTCTCCTCCGTCGCCGCCAATGCCTGATGACCGCCGACAACCAATACACGCGTCCCTAACCCGGCGCAGATGTCCCCCAGCTGACGGCTGGCGTCCGCCCCGCGTACGATTTTTGCGGGGAAAATAACCTGTTGTGTCATGTGCTTTCCTGCCTGTTTTTAGCATAAAACCAATGAGTTACTCAGACACCGCACGGAGGGCGCCCAAGCGAGCGTCCTCCGTGCGGCGTTCTTGACGGCCTCTTTCCACGTTAGCACGTGCGGCGATGGAACGCGTATCCGCTCTTGGTCGTCAGGATCGCGTGGCATCTCACAGGCCAGCGTCCTTCCCCTTTATCCGACGTATATCGAGGGTCCTCTCAGGGCGATGACGGACGGAAACGATGGAGCGTCAGCAATTAATGTCGATACAACGCCTGACAGCACGCGCCGCTTCTGACAAAATACGCGCCATCCCCCGTTTGTGAAATGATGGATTTTCTGTAGATGGTTGCGAAACTTATTGATGGTAAAACGATTGCGCAGCAAGTTAAGAGCGACGTTGCTGCACGTGTCCAAGAGCGTCTGGCCGCCCGTAAGCGAGCGCCGGGTCTGGCGGTTATCCTGGTAGGGGACGATCCTGCTTCTCAGATTTATGTCGGCAGCAAACGCCGGGTCTGTGAGGAAGTCGGTTTCATTTCCCGCTCTTACGATCTGCCCTCCACCACCTCCGAAAGCGAACTGCTGGCGCTGATTGACCGGCTGAACGCCGATGAAACCATCGACGGTATTCTGGTGCAGTTGCCGCTGCCGCAGGGCATCGACAACACCAGCGTCATTGAGCGCATCGCGCCCGACAAAGACGTGGATGGCTTCCACCCGTACAACGTCGGCCGCCTCTGCCAGCGCGCGCCGCTGCTGCGCTCCTGTACGCCGCGTGGGATCATCACGCTGCTGGAGCAGTACAAGATCGACATGTTCGGCCTGAACGCCGTCGTCATCGGCGCATCGAACATTGTCGGCCGCCCGATGAGTCTGGAGCTGCTGCTGGCCGGTTGCACCACGACCGTGACGCACCGTTTCACGAAGAATTTGCGTCAGCACGTTGAAAACGCCGATTTGCTGGTCGTCGCCGTCGGTAANCCCGGCTTTATTCCGGGCGACTGGATCAAACCCGGCGCGGTCGTGATCGATGTCGGCATCAATCGACTGGAAGACGGCAAAGTCGTGGGCGATATTGATTTTGCCGGTGCAAGCGAACGCGCCTCCTTCATCACGCCGGTCCCCGGCGGCGTCGGCCCGATGACCGTCGCCACCCTGATTCAAAATACCTTGCAGGCCTGCGAGGAATATCACGACACACCCGCAAAGGCATAAACTGAGATTATGGAAATTTTTCACCTGAACCAACATCCGCACGTTGAACTGTGCGATCTGCTGAAACTCCTCGGCTGGAGCGACAGCGGCGCCTCCGCCAAACAGCTCATCGCCAACGGCGACGTGAGCGTCGACGACCATATCGAAACGCGTAAGCGCTGCAAAATCGTCGCCGGTCAGGTCGTGCGTTTCGCGGACCAGGCGGTCACTGTTCAGGCATAGATCGCCCGACGGCGATAGCCGAAGCATCGCGTATTTCACCCACATCCCGCCCTCGCGGAGATGTGGGGTTATCCCCTATTCTCCCCCACCCTGTCACGTTCTCCTTCCTCTGCCATGACGCGCCATCGCAATGCGCCCAATCTCGCCTGTGCGCGAGATATCCAGGATTCGGGTTCAGGAGGGAAGAAGGGAAGTCAGCAACGGAGAATCAATGAAAACAGGCCGGGAGCGAATCAGCTTCCGGCCTGTTGAGGAGCGTGGGGGCGGCGAAACGAAGCGCTCCGCCGCGAAGGGAGGAAAGACGGCTTACTTACGGCGCCAGATTGTCCCCTGCGGGCCATCTTCCAGCACGATCCCCATTTCGTTGAGGCGATCGCGCGCGGCATCCGCCAGTCCCCAGTCTTTACTCTGACGCGCATCGTTGCGCTGCTTGATCAACGCTTCGATTTCCGCCACTTCGTCATCGTCCGCCTGCGCGCCGCTCTGCAGGAACAGCTCCGGCTCTTGCTCCAGCAGGCCCAGCACTTTCGCCAACTGTCGCAGCGCGGCGGCCAGACCATTTGCCGCCGCGGGATCTTCCGCCTTCATCCGGTTGACTTCGCGCGCCATATCAAACAGCACGGAGTAGGCTTCCGGGGTATTGAAGTCGTCGTCCATCGCCTCGCGGAAACGGGCCTCGAAGGCTTCGCCGCCGCAGGCGGCCGCCGATGCGTCCATGCCGCGCAACGCGGTGTATAAACGCTCCAGAGAAGCGCGCGCCTGCTTGAGGTTCTCTTCGCTGTAGTTCAACTGGCTACGGTAGTGCCCGGACATCAAAAAGTAGCGAATGGTTTCAGCATCGTAGTGCGCCAATACGTCGCGGACGGTGAAGAAATTGTTCAGGGATTTAGACATCTTTTCCCGGTCGACCATCACCATGCCGGAGTGCATCCAGTAGTTGACGTATTCGCCGCCGTGGGCGCAGGTAGACTGAGCAATTTCGTTTTCATGATGCGGGAACATCAGATCCGAACCGCCGCCGTGGATGTCGAAGTGTTCACCCAGCTGCTTGCAGTTCATAGCGGAGCATTCGATATGCCAGCCAGGACGACCGTTGCCCCACGGCGACGGCCAGCTCGGCTCGCCGGGCTTCGACATCTTCCATAAGACAAAATCCATTGGGTTACGTTTAACGTCGGCGATTTCAACCCGCGCGCCGGCCTTCAGCTGTTCCAAATCCTGACGGGACAGGATGCCGTAATCCGCATCGGTATCGACCGCGAACATCACGTCGCCGTTCTTCGCCACATAGGCGTGATCACGTTCCATCAACTGCTGTACCAGCGCGATGATTTCATCAATATGCCGGGTGGCGCGCGGCTCAACGTCCGGCGGCAGAATATTCAACGCACTGAAATCGTCGTGCATCTCGGCAATCATGCGGTCGGTCAATTGCTCGATGGTTTCGCCGTTTTTAGCTGCGCGTTGAATGATTTTGTCATCAATGTCCGTAATATTGCGGACATACTTCACCTCGTAGCCAAGGTAACGCAGATAACGCGAGACCACATCGAACGCCACGAAAGTCCGCCCGTGACCAATGTGACACAGGTCGTAAACGGTTATCCCGCACACATACATACCGACTTTGTCAGCGTGAATGGGTTTGAATTCCTCTTTTTGACGAGTCAGGGTATTAAAAATCTTTAGCATCGGGACATTCCATGGTGTTCGCAGGATATGAGCATCACTGTTTGCAGTACGCGTATCAAAATATGAGTGGCCAGCGTTTCGGGCCCAGGCAGCGTATTGAACCCCGAACCCTGACCTATTGCAAGATCGGTACCATCAAGCGGCGGAAGTTATTTCATCCTGAGAAAAAGATTTTTACGTGAAAAAACAAAAGCCCGACCGGCGGTTCGGGCAAGAGTCAGGTGGGAAAATAACCCTTCATATAAAGGGGTTAAAGTTTTGTCTCTTCGTGTGCAGCGCACCTGTCTCGTCTAAGGCGCGGCGTGACTCAATGCGCCCTGGCGTCAGAAACGGTGTCGCGCTACCGCCAGCGGGGGTTAGACGCCAGCGAGTAACGACCGCCGCCGAGCAACAAGATGGCGAGACCAGCGAAAAAGTACACCGCCATGTTCTCAATACCCCATGCGCCGGTCTTGTCCAGCGTGAGGGCCGCATTCAGGTCGGTCAGCCCATACGCGGCTAACATCGTGAGCGTGAAAATGAGCGCGGACGGCCGGGTCAGAATGCCCAGAATCATCAACACGGGCGCGATCACCTCACCCACATAGACGCCGTAACCGACGATACCGGGCAGCCCATGCGCCATCACCATCGACTGGATGCCGCCAATACCGGCGATCAGCTTATGAACGCCGTGGAACAGCATCATGGCACCGAATGAAACGCGCAGTACCAGCTTGCCGAAATCCGGCCTGTCAAAGAGCGAATTGAACCCGTTAAGCATCATGCACCTCCCTTGTGATTACCTGATTAAGGAGAATGATTATCACTTAATCCGGGGCCTTTTACCGATCGCCGCGTCACGTTTGAAAAATCGTTTCTTCCCCTGTTGCGACGACGAGTGAGCGCCCCCGTTTTCCGGTTCTAGATCGTACGGTAAAGCAGAGGCCAAAGCGCATGTCACGCCGCTGGCTGATAGCCTCCGCCCCGCCGTCAGGCTCTCGCGCGAGGCGGCCTTTGCTGACTCAGCCATTCACTTATGTTATAAGAGCGCTCTTGGTGGCTCACCGCCTCTGTAAACCTCTCCTTTATTCTATGTACTATGGCTAAGTAGGAATCATCATTATGATTACGTTTCATACCAACCATGGCGATATCGTCATCAACACTTTCGCTGACAAAGCGCCGGCTACCGTTGAAAACTTTCTGAAATACTGCCGTAGCGGCTTCTATAACAACACCATTTTTCACCGCGTGATTAATGGCTTTATGATTCAGGGCGGCGGCTTTGCTCCGGGTATGGAACAGAAAATCACCGAAGCGCCGATCAAAAACGAAGCCAACAACGGCCTGAAAAATACCCGCGGCACGCTGGCGATGGCACGCACCAACGACCCGCACTCCGCCACCGCTCAGTTCTTCATTAACGTGGTGGACAACGACTTCCTGAACTTCCGCTCCGAACGCGCCGACGGCTGGGGTTACTGCGTCTTCGCCGAAGTCGTGGAAGGCTTGGACGTGGTCGATAAAATCAAAGCCGTGTCAACCGGCCGCAGCGGCATGCACCAGGATGTGCCGAAGGAAGATGTCGTTGTGACCAGCGTTACGGTCAGCGAGTAATTTTCCCTGCATGGCGACGCTGTTTATTGGCGATTTGCATCTGAGCGAACAGGAACCGGCTATTACCGCCGGTTTTCTGCGTTTTTTACGCGAAGAAGCGGCTCAAGCCGACGCGCTGTACATCCTGGGCGACCTGTTTGACGCCTGGATTGGCGATGACGATCCGCAGCCGCTGCATCACACCGTCGCCGCCGCGCTGCTGGCGCTGCATCAGCAGGGCGTGCCCTGCTACTTCGTCCACGGCAACCGGGATTTCCTGATCGGCAAGCGCTTCGCCCGCCAGAGCGGTATGACGCTGCTGCCGGAGGAAAACCGAATTACGCTATACGGTCACGAGTATCTGGTGCTGCACGGCGACACGTTGTGCACTGACGACGCCGCCTACCAGCGTTTTCGCCGCCGCGTTCACAACCCGCTGATTCAACGTCTGTTTCTGTGGCTGCCCCTGCGCATCCGGCTACGCATCGCCGCAAGCATGCGCTCAGCCAGCCAGCAGGCCAACCAGATCAAATCCCTCGAGATCATGGACGTCAATCCTCAGCAGGTCATAGACCGGCTGCGCCACTTCCAGGTCAAGACCTTGATCCACGGTCATACGCATCGACCGGCGATCCATACGCTGACCGTCGACGGCGAGACCGCCCAGCGGGCCGTTCTCGGCGCCTGGCATGAGGAAGGCTCGGTCATCAAAGTCACGCCCGACGGTATTTCGCTGCACGCATTCCCGTTCTAAATTCTGCTTTCCCCTCGTTTTTCACGCAAAACCCCGACGTTCATCGCGACGCAACCGTTTTCCTCCCTCTGGGGTCATGGTATGCTCTACGCCCTCGTCGCCGGAGCGCCGACTCGGCGGCGATGCGTCTTATCACCCTGTGCACTGACCGGCGTCAGGCACACTCACAGGAGCACTACAGGCATGTCATCCAACGCTGCCCCGGCAAAAATCGCCATCGTGATGGGTTCAAAGAGTGACTGGGCCACCATGCAGTTCGCAGCAGAAATCCTCACCACGCTGAATCTCCCTTTCCACGTTGAAATCGTGTCCGCGCACCGCACGCCGGACAAACTGTTCCGTTTTGCCGAAACCGCGGCGGATAACGGCTTTGACGTCATCATTGCCGGAGCCGGCGGCGCTGCGCACCTGCCTGGCATGCTGGCCGCCAAAACGCTGGTGCCGGTGCTGGGCGTTCCCGTACAGAGCGCAGCGCTGAGCGGTGTGGACAGCCTGTACTCCATCGTGCAAATGCCGCGCGGCATTCCGGTGGGAACGCTGGCGATAGGCAAAGCCGGCGCGGCCAATGCCGCCCTGCTGGCTGCACAGATTCTGGCGCTGCATGACCGGGAACTGTCTACGCGCTTGACGGATTGGCGTCAGCGCCAAACCGACGAAGTGCTCCAGCATTCCGATCCGCGGGAGGATGCATGAAACCGGTATGCGTATTGGGTAACGGCCAGCTGGGACGCATGCTGCGTCAGGCTGGNGAGCCGCTGGGCATCGCAGTCTATCCAGTCGGACTGGACGCCGAGCCTGAATCGATCCCCTACCAGCACAGCGTCATCACCGCAGAGATCGAACGCTGGCCGGAAACCGCCCTCACCCGCCAGTTGGCGACGCAGCCTGCGTTCATCAACCGCGATATTTTTCCACGTCTGGCGGACCGCTATACGCAGAAGCAGCTGTTGGACGAGCTACAGCTGGCGACGGCGCCGTGGCAGTTGTTGAGCAGCGCCGACACCTGGCCCGCGATTTTTAGCCGCTTGGGCGAGCTGGCCATCGTCAAGCGCCGCGTCGGCGGCTATGACGGTCGCGGCCAGTGGCGTCTGCGCCCCGGTGATGAGGCGACGCTGCCCGCGGACTGCTACGGCGAGTGCATCGTCGAGCAGGGGATCAACTTTTCCGGCGAGGTGTCGCTGGTCGGCGCGCGCAACGCACTGGGCGAGTGTGTATTTTATCCGCTGACCCACAATCTGCATCAGGACGGCATTCTGCGCGCCAGCGTTGCGCTGCCGCATCCTCAACCGGCCTTGCAACGGCAGGCTGAAAAGATGCTGTCCGCCATTTTGAATCATCTGGGCTACGTCGGCGTGATGGCGATGGAGTGCTTTATCGTCGGCGACCAACTGCTGATCAACGAGCTCGCGCCGCGCGTACACAACAGCGGCCACTGGACCCAGAACGGCGCGTCTATCAGCCAGTTCGAACTGCATCTGCGGGCAATTATCGATTTGCCGATGCCCGCGCCCGTCGTCAGCACGCCGTCGGTGATGGTCAACCTTATCGGCACCGACGTGAATGTCGACTGGCTGACGCTGCCGCTGACGCATCTGCACTGGTATGAGAAAGAAGTGCGTCCGGGCCGGAAGGTCGGGCATCTGAATCTCAGCGATCCGGACGCCACTCTCCTCCGCGAGACGCTGCAGGCGCTGGCGCCGATGCTGCCGACGGAGTATCAGTCAGGGCTTACGTGGGCGCAGCAAACGCTGTCGGCCTGATCTGTGGCTGCGCGGATGTCCCCGGAGATCCGCGCGCCGATGCGGCAAGGGCATAGCGTGTCGAGGCCACGTTTTAACACCGTGCTTGTCCGTCGCCTCGTCAGGGGGCGTGACAGGCAACCGGGTTTGCACCCGTGATTTATTTCGCGAGATAATAGCGCCGTCATTCCGGCCATCAGATTTTGCCTGAATGCGATGACCGCGTATTTTCATCGTGGCGCTAACGGAAACTGGTATTTAAGGATGTATTTCCCGCAATGAAGATTTCTCCTCTGTTCAACGGTGTTTCTCCCGGCTTCTCGCCGTCACGTGTTGTCCTATCCGCTGCGTCGCCCGCCGCCTGTGACAAGGATGTCAGCATCGCGCGACGATCGCGGTCCTGATGTCATCCACCCTCGCACACTTCGCCCGGCCGCACGTCGTGAGCCGGACGTCTGTTTTATATGCATGACTCGCTCAGGAGAGAGTTGTATGAGCTCAATTCAGGAAAGCAGCGCGGTCTTTGACACCGCCTCCACCTGGCGCAAAAGCGATACCGTCTGGATGCTGGGACTGTATGGCACGGCCATCGGCGCCGGGGTGCTGTTTTTGCCCATTAATGCTGGTATCGGCGGTTTGTTGCCGCTCATCATCATGGCGATTATCGCGTTTCCCATGACGCACTATTCGCATCGCGCGCTATGCCGTTTCGTCCTGTCAGGCAAAGGGGACGCGGAGGACATCACCGAGGTGGTGGAGGAACATTTCGGCGCCCGGGCTGGTCATCTCATCACCCTGCTGTACTTTTTCGCCATCTACCCCATTCTGCTCGTCTACAGCGTGGCGATCACCAATACTGTCGACAGCTTCATCACCCACCAGCTGCACCTGCCTTCACCGCCGCGCGCGCTGCTCGCACTGACGCTGATTTTGTGCCTGATGTTCGTGGTGCGCTTCGGGGAAGCCACCATCGTGAAAGCAATGAGCGTGCTGGTGTATCCGTTTTTGACCGTGCTGTTGCTGCTGGCCTGCTATCTGGTGCCGCACTGGAATCTATCGGTATTCCACACGTTGTCCCTGTCCGGGGCCGTGAACGGCAGCAGCCTGCCCGCGACGCTGTGGCTGGCGATCCCGGTGATGGTGTTCTCCTTCAACCACTCGCCGATTATCTCTTCGTTCGCCGTCGCCAAGCGCAAGGAGTATGGCGAAGCGGCGGAGAAGAAGTGCACGCGTATTCTGTCCTACAGCCATGTGATGATGGTGCTGACGGTCATGTTCTTCGTGTTCAGCTGCGTGCTGGCGCTGTCGCCGGAAGAGCTGATGGCGGCGAAAACGCAAAATATTTCGATCTTGTCGTATCTGGCGAACCATTTTGACAGCGCGCTTATTGGCTATGCGGCGCCGCTGATCGCAACCGTCGCTATCTCCAAGTCGTTCCTGGGTCACTACCTTGGCGCGGGCGAGGGATTCAACGGACTGATGGTGAAAACGCTGCGGCGGGGCGGCAAAACGCTGGCTCATCGCACGCTGAACCGTATCACTACCCTTTTTATGCTGCTGACCACCTGGCTGGTGGCCACGTGGAACCCCAGCATTTTGGGGATGATTGAAACGCTGGGCGGCCCGATTATCGCCTGCCTGCTGTTTTTGATGCCGATGTATGCGATCCATCGCGTCCCTGCGATGCGGCGCTACAGCGGTCAGCTCAGCAATCTCTTCGTGACGCTGACGGGACTGATTGCAATGACCGCAATTATCTACAGCCTGTGTCAGTAAGCCCCGGTGTGCGGCGTTTCGCGCCGCACACCGTTGACGTTTTTTATACAGGTTAATGCACACAACACATCCCCGCCCTCGCTCAACGGCGTAATAAAAAGTCCATTTGAATACTCGCCATGCCCGTCATTCACGCGCCATAATGGTAATGGATAGTAGAAACACTTCAGTAAAATCATTTAACGGAGTGAGAATGAGTCAGGACAAACTCTACATAGACAAAGAGTTGAGTTGGTTATCTTTCAATGAACGCGTACTTCAAGAAGCCGCCGACAAGAATAATCCGCTGATTGAACGTATGCGCTTTCTGGGCATCTACTCCAGCAATTTGGACGAATTTTACAAGGTCCGATTCGCCGAACTGAAACGTCGTATTCTGATTAACGAAGAACAAGGTTCCGCCAGCGGACTACGTCATCTGCTGAGCAAAATTCAGATGCGCGTACTGAAAACCGACCAGCTGTTCGACAACCTGTATAACGAGCTGCTGCTGGAGATGGCGCGCAACCAGATTTTTTTGGTCAACGAGCGGCAGGTGTCGCCCAACCAGCAAGCGTGGCTACGCGACTATTTCAAGCACTACCTGCGTCCGCATATCACCCCGATTCTGCTGCTGCCTGAAACCAATCTGATTCAGTTTTTGAAAGACGATTACACCTATCTGGCTATCGAAATCATTCGCGGTGAGAAGACGGACTACGCGCTGTTGGAAATCCCGTCCGACAAGGTCGCTCGCTTCGTCGATCTGCCGCCGGAAGCGCCACATCGTCGCAAAACCATGATTCTCATCGACAATATCCTCCGTTACTGTCTGGATGATATTTTCTGGGGCTTTTTCGATTACGACGAACTAAACGCCTACTCCATGAAGATGACCCGCGACGCCGAGTACGATCTGGTGACGGAAATGGAGTC
The DNA here is from genome assembly GCF_000688695.1 of Lonsdalea quercina subsp. quercina. GTDB lineage: Bacteria > Pseudomonadota > Gammaproteobacteria > Enterobacterales > Enterobacteriaceae > Lonsdalea > Lonsdalea quercina_D. The sequence goes on from NZ_JIBQ01000008.1 coordinate 29,361, forward strand.
CAGCCTGCTGGAGCTGATGTCGTCCAGCCTTAAACAGCGGCTGACGGCCAAGCCGGTCCGCTTCGTCTATCAGCGCGACATGCCGGATGCGATGGTGGAGTGCCTGCTGAAGAAACTGGATATCACCTCTTACGACTCGGTCATTCCCGGCGGCCGCTATCACAACTTCAAAGACTTTATCGGCTTTCCGAACGTGGGCCGCGCCAATCTGGTCAACAAGCCGCTGCCGCGCCTGCGTCATCTGGGGTTCAACCACTTCCGCAACGGCTTTGACGCTATCCGCGAGCGCGATGTGCTGCTCTACTACCCCTACCATACCTTCGAGCACGTGCTGGAGATTCTGCGGCAGGCGTCCTTCGACCCCAGCGTGCTGGCGATCAAAATCAACATCTATCGTGTCGCCAAGGATTCGCGCATTATCAACTCCATGATCCACGCCGCGCACAACGGCAAAAAGGTCACGGTGGTGGTGGAATTGCAGGCGCGTTTCGATGAGGCCGCCAACATCCACTGGGCGAAAAGACTGACGGAAGCCGGCGTGCACGTTATCTTCTCCATCCCCGGGCTGAAAATTCACGCCAAGCTGTTTTTGATCTCGCGGCGTGAAGGCGACAACGTGGTGCGCTATGCGCATATCGGCACGGGTAACTTCAACGAAAAAACCGCGCGGCTGTATACCGACTATTCGCTGCTGACCGCCGACGAGCGTATCACCAACGAAGTGCGCCGAGTCTTCAACTTCATCGAAAACCCGTACCGGCCGGTGAGCTTCGATCACCTTCTGGTGTCCCCCCAGAACTCCCGCAGCCGTCTCTATGAGCTGATCGACCGCGAAATTGCCAACGCGCAGAACGGAGTGGAGGCGAAAATCACCCTGAAGGTGAACAACCTCGTGGACAAGGGTTTGGTGGACCGGCTGTATACCGCGTCCGGCGCCGGAGTGAAAATGAACCTGTTGGTCCGCGGGATGTGCTCGCTCATTCCCGGTATCCCGGGGATCAGTGATAATATCCGCGTCACCAGCATCATAGACCGTTATCTGGAGCATGACCGGCTGTACGTTTTCCACAACGGCGGCGACCAGCAGGTGTTTCTCTCCTCCGCCGACTGGATGACCCGCAACATCGATTACCGCATCGAAGTCGCCGTGGAAGTGCTGGACCAGACGCTGAAAGCGCGAATCCTCGACATTCTGGAGATTCTGTTCAGCGATACGGTCAAAGCCCGCGTGCTGGACAAAGAGTTAAACAATCACTATGTCACCCGTGGCAACCGGCGCAAAGTCCGCGCCCAGAATGCGATCTATGAATATCTTAAGGTCCTTGAGCAACCCGAAGAGTAGGCCAGAGCCATGCCTTTAACCGACAATATCGCTGAAAAACCCCAGGAATTCGCCGCCATCGACCTGGGCTCCAACAGTTTTCATATGGTGGTCGCCCGCGTGGTCAATGGCGCGCTTCAGGTGCTTAGCCGCCTGAAACAACGGGTGCATATGGTAGACGGACTCGACAGCCAGAATCGGTTGAGCGAGGAGTCCATGGAACGGGGTCTGAACTGTCTTGCGCTGTTCGCCGAGCGCCTGCAGGGATTCCCGGCGGCCAATGTCTCTATCGTCGGCACGCACGCCCTGCGAGAAGCGCATAACGCGCAGGAATTTCTGCATCGCGCCGCCAAAATCATTCCCTATCCGATTTCTATTATTTCCGGACATGAGGAAGCACGACTGATCTTTATGGGCGTGGAGCACACGCAGCCGGAAAAAGGCCGTAAGCTGGTGATCGACATCGGCGGCGGGTCGACGGAGCTGGTGATAGGTGAAGATTTCGAGCCTAAGCTGGTGGAAAGCCGCCGCATGGGCTGCGTCAGCTTCGCCCAACTGTTTTTCCCCGACGGCGAAATCAACGCCAACAACTTCAAACGCGCCCGTCTTGCCGCCGCGCAGCAGCTGGAAAATCTGGCCTGGCAATACCGCATCTACGGATGGGACTATGCGCTGGGCGCCTCCGGCACCATTAAAGCCGCCAACGAGATCCTGCTGGCGATGGGCGAAAAAGACGGTCAAATAACGCTGGAACGTCTCGAAATGCTACGCGATGAGATCCTGAAGCATAAGAACGTGAAGGCGCTAAGTCTCCCGGGCCTGACGGATGAGCGACAGAACGTGCTGGTTCCCGGCCTTGCCATCCTCTGCGGAGTCTTCGATACGCTGGCTATCGATAAGCTCAGGCTGTCGGACGGTGCGTTGCGCGAAGGCGTGCTGTATGAAATGGAGGGCCGCTTCCGTCATCAGGATATCCGTATCCGCACCGCGAAAAGTCTGGCCAGCCATTACAACATCGACCGCGAGCAGGCCAATCGCGTACGTGAAACGGCAGAGTTGCTGTACACCCAGTGGGAAGAACAGAATCCCTCGCTGGTGAATCCGCAGTTGGAGGCCATTTTGAAATGGGCAGCCATGCTGTATGAAGTGGGCCTCGGCATCAATCACAGCGGAATGCATCGCCACTCCGCTTACATACTGCAAAATACCAATCTGCCGGGCTTCAATCAGGAACAGCAGATGGTGCTGTCGCTGTTGGTGCGCTGGCATCGCAAGGCGATAAAAACAGACGAGCTGCCGCGCCTGAATCAGTTCAAAAAGAAGCAGTACATGCCGATGATACTGCTGCTGCGGCTGGCTACGCTGCTGAACAATCAGCGCCAGGCCACGACATCGCCGCAAATGCTGCGTCTGGCGACGGACGATCGCACCTGGACTCTGATTTTCCCGTTCGGCTATTTCAGTCAAAATACGCTGGTGCAGCTCGATCTGGAAAAAGAGCAGGAATACTGGCAAGGCATCAGCGACTGGACGTTGTTGATTGAAGAGGAAAAAGAGTCGCCGACGCAGATTTAGGGCAGGTCGGCAGCCCCAGCGCCTTACTCCTGCTTCACATTGTGAAATTTTTCACATTTTCGCCTGGGGGTGATTTTTTGCCCCAGGCGCATTGACCCCGCTGTCAGCTTGTGCCTAAATAAACAACAGCGAATGTCCGCTTTCATCAGGAATACATCCGGTAATGTCTACGGTTACCCACAGGCGAAGAATCATGTTACGTCAACGACGAAGTAGTACGCGTATAGCCCGTACCGTACTCATGATCAGTCTCATCATTCTGTTAGGTCGCTTTGTTTATTCCGCCGTCGGCGCCTTTCTTTATCACCAGGAAATTCAGCAGCAAACACGCGTTGAGCATTCCCTGGCCACATCTACCGTCACCACCCCTGCTCAACGAGAATAGTCGCTTAGCCCACGCGTTCTGCTGATTTCAGCTATTTTATGATTACCGACTCGCATCGAGGCGGACGTTGTGCATTCGTGTTACAGACGATGCAAACGATGACCGCGTCATCCAGCAGGCAGGAGGTCAATAATGGCAAGTGGTTGGTCAAGTGATGGTTCCGTACAGGAACAAATCGACGCCACCGTCGATGATGCCATCGCGCAGGCGCGCAGCCAGTTACATCGAGGCGAAAGCGCTGACTATTGCGAGGAGTGTGGAGAGCCCATACCGGAAGCCCGGCGTAAGGCGTTACCGGGCGTGCGCTACTGCGTTGCCTGTCAGGGGAAAATCGACAAACAGCGCAGCATCAATGCTGGCTACAACCGCCGCGGCAGTAAAGACAGCCAGCTTCGTTGAGTGGCGGACGCCGCGACTGCGCAGCATCGTTACGTTGTTACCGCGCCACCAGCACCGACGTTTTGGCGTGGCGCACAATCGCCGAGGAGTTGGACCCCAGCAGGTAGGTTTTCACGCTTGGACGGCGTGAACCGACCACGATCAGATCGGCCTTGATCTCCTCGGCCAGCGCCAATACCTCATCACGCGGCGTACCAAAGGTAATACTGTGGTCGAGCTGCTCGGCCGGAAGATCGATTTGGTTCAATAGTTCATGCAGCTTTTCATCCGCCTTGACCACCGCCTCGTTTTCAAACTCCTCCAGACCGAACGCATACGCGGAAATATAGGCGGAAACATCCGGAAGAACATGAAAAATATGCAGTTTCGCACCGGATAATTTTGCCAGAAACGTGGCCTGAGACAGTGCGTTTTGGGTCAAATCTTCTTCATCGATATCGACAGGCACTAAGATAGTCTTATACATAACAGCCCCCTTTGACTGTGTACTTTGACACTTTCAGCGTAGCTCTGTTTTCCGTTGAGATAAATGGCGAGAGATCACTTTTGTGAGAGGGAAGGCAATGCGTCACATGAATTAAATATACTTAACATACAAATAGTTACTCCATCACCATTTGCCTGTCGTCCAAAAGCCTTTATGCTTCCTCTGTTTCCGTACACCGACGTTTACGAGCATTACATCATGTCTGCCAATCACGATTTGTTTCTCCGCCTTTCGCGCTCTACTTTTCGCCAGCGGTTCCATCTCGGCCCCAAAGAGCGTGATTATTGCTACAGCAAAGGCAAAAGCGTGGTCGCTTCACACGCCGCCGACTTCATCGCGCAACGGCTGGCGCCCGCGACGCCGAACAATGATGGAAAACAGACGCCGATGCGCGGGCATCCGGTCTTTATCGCCCAACATGCCACAGCGACGTGCTGCCGAGGGTGCTTGTTGAAATGGCACGGCATAGCCAAACAACGGCCGCTGACGGCGGAGGAGCAACGCTATATCGTCGAGGTGGTTTTGGCGTGGATTGAAAGAGATTTAGCCGCTGTATCTTAGGTAGAAACCCGGCTCGGGAAACAATGGCGGGTAGCAAGAAAACCCCTACCTGATTGATAAGCGCTGTCGTTTCTGTTGGCGCGACAGCGAGGGACAAACTTTTATCGGTCCGTTTCTCGAAAGAGAAAGCGGACCGTGTGGGCAATTACATACTCACGATATTAACCTGAACATCGCCTGCCGAAGAAAAAGTGACATACGTGCAGGATTCGCCCGAACTGAAAAACAGTTCGATCACGCCAAAGTCAATAAACATGTTCATCCATGAAATGTCTTTGCTTAACGTGAACGCATGAGGTTTTTCAAACTCGGTGATCCCCTCAGCTTTTGCCGACCGGCGAACAATGCTGCAATCGCGGGTCGCGGGGATATAGGTCACGACAAAATTCCAGTCACTACCTCCCNCCTCGATTTTGATCTCGCTGGCGGTACTGCCCTGAAAGTCAAAGCCGATATAGCCCCGCCCATCAATCACTAAGGGCAGCGCAGTATCCCCGCTGTCGAGGGTTTCAGTAATTTCTGAAACAATCGCATCCGAGAAAGAAGATACCGGTTTGTTTTCGATGTAGTACTCATTGTCCACGTAGCGCAGTTTGAGTTTACGCATGAGGGTCGCAATGCCGATGTTGCTGGACTTGTCGACGATGGGCTGCGCATCCGCATCCTGCCAATAACCCCAATTTGAGGCCCAACCGAGGCAGTACAGACGATCGAAGCTTTTCATCTCATCATACCCGGCACGCGCGCCGTAGAAATCGGGACCATGGTCGATGACCACCGGCGCAGGTGTTTCGATATTGCCGAACACCATCGTGTCGTAATCCACCGTTCCCACATGCATAAACGTCCCCGTCGTCCCCAACGTTCCGCCGTTGGCACCGAATACCAGTACGGACTTGTTGTATCCAAGATCGCTGCACCGCACTTCTAACAACGTAGGGCACTCGATTAACCCCATATTGTCAATCACTATGCTGTCGATATAGGTGAACGGCGCTTTACCCGTCAGGGAACGATAGATGCCGATCTTGCCGCCTTCGGCCAGATAGATATATACCGCGCCATTCTGAATGAACGCAAACGGGTCGCGATAATTTTCAAGTTGCAGTTCATTAGGTTGTACGGGATTGGACTCGCAGGATTTGAAGGTATAACCCTTATCGTTTGAGTACCACAGGTTGGTGGTTTGCACGCCATCGCTATAGCTGGTGACATAAGCCAACCAAGCACCCGCGCCGTAACCCACCAGATTATTTTGATCGATCACCACCGAACCGGTGGCGATGTCTCCCTGTGGCGTGGTGTATTTCGGGATTGCCACTCCATGATCTTCGAATGTCACCCAGTCAGACGTCGTGAAATGACGCCACTCCGTGCCATTACCCCCCCAGGAATAGTCCCCATTCCATAAAAAGTATCCGTGCCACAGAGAGGTCTCGCTGTCGTACAGAAACGTCTGGATATCATTCATAAAACCCGGTTCTTCACTGGATAGGTGAAAACCGTTGCTGAAAACAAATTGTTCAATGACTTCGGCCATGGTGAACCTCCTCTCGTTTGCTCATAAACCATCTTCTGCAGACTCTGACGAAAGCTTTTCCTAAGGATTCCAGAGCGTTTAATTTGGCGGATTCGCTACGTGAGACGCAGAAATCCTCTGGCAGTAAGGCGTGAGATGCAGCGATTTCGCTCTCCCTCACAGTGGGCGTATGCGGCCAAATACCGTGTAATGAATTGGCGGCGTTGTTTATTAATACGTTGATACAAGTTGTCATATTGGCTCCTTATAGGTTGTTGACAATTTAAACTTACAACAGATCGACAGAATTACAAATATTAATTTAAATGAAAATTTAAAGATACACTTGTAACATAGATAAAATGAACGAAGAGAATCGCCTACTTATGGCATCGCGCATCGCGGATTTACTTGCAGAGAAAAGCTGGAGCCAGTCTGATCTGGCTCGCAAACTGTCGATTACTCCTCAGGCCGTTCAGGGCTGGGTGTCGGGTAAAACAATGCCGCGCGGCATTCACCTGCAAAAGCTGTCTCAGGTTAGCGGCTATCCTGCGCATTGGTTCTTTATGCCCCGGGACGCCGCCGCTGATACCGTGGTTTCTCCCGCTACGCCGCCGGCTGCACAGCTACCCGCCAAGCGCGGCGAAAGCCAGCGCTATCGCGTTGATATGCTGCCCATTCAGGTCAGCGCGGGACATGGCGCCGTGTCTTCCTCCGAGTTTGTTGAAACCGTGAAAGCCATTGAATACACCCATGAACAGGCGCGGCAGCTGTTTGGNGGCAAACCCGCCAGCGCCATCAAAATGGTGACGGTCAAAGGCGACAGCATGGCGCCCACGATAGAGCCGGGGGATATGATTTTTGTCGATGTGTCTGTCGACACCTTCGACGGAGATGGGATCTATGTATTTGTCTTCGGCAATATGCTGTATGTCAAACGTCTGCAAATGCTGAAACATCGGCTGCTGGTGCTCTCCGACAACGCTAAATACCAGTCCTGGCATATCGAAGATGGGGAGCAAGACGAATTTCACGTCATTGCGAAAGTGCTGCTCAGTCAGTCCGTCAACTTCAAGCGGTTCGGGTAAGCAACATCATGCCGGTCGCAGACCGCCCAACGAAAGAGGCGCCCTGACCGCGCGTCACCACGACACCGCGTAAAACCGGGGCATTTCATCCTCGCCAAGACGCATTCACCGCCTTCCCCATCCAAGAAACGACTCTGCTGACACAACGCCGGTAGCGCAGCGCGTTCCGGCGCCACGTCGCTTCGTCCATAATCGGGCATACGATAGACGGAAAAACTGGGTGCCGTGGGTGCAAGTGCAGTAAGTGCAGTAAGTGCAGTAAGTGCAGTAAGTGCAGTAAGTGCAGTAAGTGCAGTAAGTGCAGTAAGTGCAGTAAGTGCAGTAAGTGCAGTAAGTGCAGTGATGATGCGCCAGCTCAGGCTAAACAGCGCTGGGCAATCCTATTGATAAAAAACGAGAAACAACGCCGGGGGGAATCACGCGTAGAATAACGCAAAAAGAAAAGGGGCTGCTATTAAGCAACCCCTTGAAATGGATGGCGGAGGAGTAGAGATTCGAACTCTAGAACGGTTTCCCGTCGCCGGTTTTCAAGACCGGTGCCTTCAACCACTCGGCCACTCCTCCGCAACGAGGCGAACTATAAACAGAGCGCCTGATATTGTAAAGCGACAACCGGTTCAACTGCCTTAAAAATAGGCTGATGGCGATTAAATGGCTGCAAATTCAGCATTTCGCTCACTCTTTCTTCTGTGGACGGCGGCGAACACAAGTAAAGAAGGGTAAAACACCTTTAATCACACAGCGTGACTACCTAATCTAGGCGTGAAATAAAGACCCCTTAAAGAGAGAGTCGCCATTATGGATCGCATTGTTACCTCATCACGTGAACAATCGCTGCTCAGTACCCACAAAGTGCTGCGCAATACTTACTTCCTGCTGTCGCTGACGCTGGGCTTTTCCGCCGTCACCGCGACGCTCAGCACCGTCTTCAACCTTCCTGCCCCTGGCCTCCTGCTAATGCTGGTGGGATTCTATGGTCTGATGTTCCTGACCTATAAGCTGGCGAACAGCCCGGCGGGGATTTTGGCTGTTTTCGCGCTGACCGGCTTTATGGGATATACACTGGGACCGATTCTGAGCACGCTCATCGCGTCCGGCGCGGGCGACATCATCATGCTGGCCTTGGGCGGCACCGCGTTGGTGTTCTTCTGCTGTTCCGCCTACGTATTGACCACGCGTAAAGATATGTCGTTCCTGTCCGGGATGATGATCACCGGTTTTGTCGTGCTGCTGGTCGCCACCATCGCCAACCTGTTCCTGCACATTCCTGCGCTGCAGATGGCGATTAGCGTCATGTTTATTCTGTTCTCCGCCGGCGCCATTTTGTGGGAAACCAGCAATATCATTCACGGCGGCGAAACCAACTACATCCGCGCCACGGTCAGCCTGTACGTTTCCATCTACAACGTGTTCGTCAGCCTGCTGAGCTTGCTGGGGATGAGCCGCAGTAACTAACTTTTAGTGCCTTCCCCTCTCGTCAGAGCCCCACTCCGGTGGGGCTTTTGTTTTTGCGCCGCCTTCCCTCAGCCAAAGTTTGGTAAACTAGGCGCGTTTTGACGTCATTCCGAGGTGTTATGTTTACGTTTGAAGGCCGCGTCATCGAGACAGACGCGCAGGGATATTTGAAAAATAGCCAGGACTGGCAGGAAGAGATGGCGCCCCTGCTGGCGGAAGAAGAGGGGATCGCGCTGACGGAAGCCCATTGGGAAGTGCTGCGCTTTGTGCGGGCGTTTTATCTGGAGTTCAACACCTCGCCCGCGATCCGGATGTTGGTCAAAGCGATGGCGCAGAAATATGGCGAGGAAAAAGGGAATAGCCGCTACCTTTATCGTTTATTCCCCAAAGGTCCCGCCAAGCAGGCCACCAAAATCGCCGGATTGCCGAAACCGGTGAAATGTATCTGAATTCAATAGCGAATATCGAACGCACGGTAGTCGGTATTGCCGTGCGGCTCGGTCAACACCCGGTCGACGCGGGCATGTTTCGGCCCACCTTCCCTCACCCATTCCACTAATTCTTCCACCGTGTCTGACTCGCCGCAGGCGACCAGCTCGACGCTACCGTCATCACAGTTTTTGACGTACCCGGTCAGCCCCAATATTTGCGCCCGGGTCTGCGTATGGAAACGAAACCCTACCCCCTGAACCAGACCGTAAACATAGACTTTCACCGCCACCTGAGACATCCACACTCCTCAATTTCGTCTTAAAGCTACGCCTTATACCTTGGCGCAACGCGCCTTAGCCGTGCCACATACCCCTGAAAAACGCCTGTTCGCCACGCTTGAAATTGCCGTTGGCGTACCCCATTTATAGTAAGTCAAATTCGTCTCTCGGGAGGTTATATGATTATCTGTAAATTTGGCATCGGACAGCAGATTCGTCATAAACTGCTGGGATTTCCCGGAGTAGTGGTCGACATCGACCCTGAGTATTCGTTGGAAAAGCCCGCGTGGGAGGAGCTAGCCGCTGCCGAGACGCAGCGCACGGCGCCGTGGTATCACGTGGTCATGGAAGATGAAGCCGGGCAGCCGGTCCATACCTATCTGGCGGAAGAGCAGTTGCAGCAGAATGAGCATGCCGAAACGGAATCGGACTCGCCGCTGGATGAGCTTGCGGCCCGCATCAAAAGCCGAGCCCCTAAGCTGCTGCACTAACCTCATCGCACACTGCCCGCCTTATCACTTCCCGTAAGTCATAAGGCCCGGCAGGCTATTTCTCCAGTCCCAACCGCGGGATTTCAATTTTCGGACAGCGGTCCATGATGACCTTCAGCCCCGCGTCGCTGGCTAGCACGGCAGCCTCTTCATTGATAACGCCTAACTGCAGCCACAGCACCTTCGCGCCAATCGCGATGGCGTCTTGTGCAACGCCGAACGCCGCTTCGGGCTGGCGGAAGACATCCACCATGTCCACCGGCCGGGGAATATCGCTCAGCGAGGCATAGGCCGTTTGCCCCAACAGCGTCTGTCCGGCAAGTTTGGGACTCACCGGGATCACGTCATATCCCTGACCCAGCAAATAAGCCATGACGCCATAGCTGGGCCGCGTACTTTTCTCGCTGGCGCCGACCAGTGCGATGGTCTTGACGGAGCCGAGCACCGATTGAATCTCAACGTCGTTTAACATCTTGCTACCCCTCATCGATACAGAGACGATGATTTTAGTGTATCTCATCTCCCGGGCAGGCAGAGCCTCCCATGAAATATCATTTTCCGCCGGGTCAACAAAACGCTATTCTTCGCCGTCTTTTAACGAAACATAAACTGTGTGGGGTTTCTCGGTGGAAACTTTGACACATGCAGCACCTTACTAAACAATATTGCGGTCGCCGAATATTCTGGGGAAATGATGAAATTCAAGTTTGCCTTTATCTGCCTGTCACTGGTCATGTGCGCAACGCCTGCGATGGCCACGACGTTGAAACTCGGCCCCGATGTCGAGCTGATCGTCGTCGATGGCAGAAAAGTGCCCGCCTCGCTGCTTAAAGGCGCGGGCAGTTTGGAATTAAATGGCGGCGACCACCAACTCCTGTTCCGGGTGAGTAAAACGATCGACGTCCGTAAAGGCATGAAAGAGGTTTTCCACAGCAATGGGCTGATCGCCACCTTCAATACCCACAATCAAAGCGCGATAACCATCCACCTGCCGGATCTTTCTACGCAAAAGTTACGCAAACAGTTTAAGCAAAAAGCGCACTATCAGCTGATGGGCGATAACAACCAGCCCATCAGCGCGACGACCGACCGGATAACGCTGACCGAGGCCGATCTGAGCGGCGACATCGAGAAAAAAATGATTGCCTATAACAGCGCAGCGCACCCGGCCTCCGTCCCGGCGCTCACTGCCCTGCCGCCGTCGCAGCCCGTGATGCCGCCTGCAAAGGATGTCAATGCCGAGCCGCTGACGCCCGCTGCGGATAAAACCGATCCATTTATCCTGATGCAGTACTGGTTTCAAAAAGCCGACCAAAAAACCCGACAACGTTTTCTTCAATGGGCAGCGGGCAAAGACGGTCAATAGCCGGAACACACTTCCGGACGTTGAGAAACGGTCCCCGGAAATCCGTGCAGGCATCACCCTTTTTGAATTCAATTGAAAATCTGGTTTTGTCACCTGACAGACACACAGTGCTAAGGAAGTCATGATGGAGCTCAAGCTCACTACCCGTAAAATCGAAGCGCGCAAACACATTGCGCTGGTCGCCCACGACCACTGCAAAGAATCGCTGCTGGAATGGATTACCGCCAATAAACCGAAGTTCGTCGGACACCACCTCTATGCGACGGGCACGACCGGAAACCTGATTGAGCTCCACACCGGCCTGCCGGTTAAAAGCATGATGAGTGGACCGATGGGCGGCGATCAGCAGGTCGGCGCGCTGATCGCGGAGAGTAAAATCGACATGATGATATTTTTCTGGGATCCGTTGAATGCCGTACCGCACGACCCGGATGTGAAGGCGCTGCTGCGTCTGGCCACCGTCTGGAATATCCCCGTCGCCACCAACCGTTCCACGGCGGATTTCTTGGTGAACTCCGATCTGTTCACTCAACCCGTCGATATCGCCATTCCTGACTACCAGCGCTACCTGCAGGCCCGCCTGAGATAAGCGTCAGGACGGAGAAACGCGGGCCGCTGCTGGCCCGCCTTCCTGCTCAGACGCGATCCCCCCCCTCAACGCACGCTTCTTCTACCGCATTGCCGCAGGATTTCAACTCGGCTTGCGCTGCTTAGGCACGCCCAGACGATGCAGCTGTTCGACGAAGACCGACGGTTCATCTTTACGGAACAGCAGCCAGACCTGATGTTTCGCCCTCGTCAGCGCCACGTAAAGCAGTCGACGCTCCTCGGCGTCGGGAAAATCTTCCGGCTTCGGCAACAGCACGTCTTCCAGCATTGACTCTCGTCCCGGCGCGGGAAAACCATCCTTGCCATCTTGCAACCCAACGATAATCACAAAGTCGGCCTGCTGCCCTTTACTGGCGTGGATGGTCATGAAATCGATATTCAGCTTGGGCCAGCGGGTGGAGGCTTTTTGCAGCGCCTCGGGTCGTAAGTGGTGATAACGCGCAAGCACCAAAATGCGCTCTTCGGGCTTCACATAACCACTCATTTTATCCAGCAGCCCTTCCAACTGCTCGTCAGGCAGCAGCACAACCGACTTCTTGTTCCCCTCGCGCAGACTGTGAAGCGCCTTTTTTAATTGGCTGGGATTCTGCTGAACGAATTGACTGGCGACCTCGCCAATACGCCGGTTGAAACGGTAGGTCGTATCCAGCACGCACTGCGCCCCAACGCCAAAATGGCGCTCAAACGCGGTCGTCAGCGCCAGTTCGGCGCCGCTGAAACGATAAATAGCCTGCCAGTCATCCCCCACTGCGAATAGACTGGTTTCACGATTTTGCCGCCGCAGCGCAGACAACAGCATCGCTCGCTGAGGCGAGATATCCTGAAACTCATCGACCAGAATGTGTTTCCAGGGACTGATAAAACGCCCTTTATCCAGCAGATTCACGGCCTGATGGATCAATCCCGGGAAGTCGACCGCCCCTTCCTCTTTCAATGCTTTTTTCCAGGCTTTCAACAGCGGAGCCATCAGCCTGATGCGCTGTTGGAATACCGCGCGCCGCTCCTCATCCGCCAGTTCCACCATTTCGCTCTGCGTACCGCCATGAGAACGCATCAGCCCCAGCCAACGCTCAAGACGGCCCGCCAGGCGCGAGGACAGCGATTTATCTCGCCAAAAGTCGCCTTCAGGCACCTCCCACGCCAGTTCATCAGTCAACCACTGCCGCCATCCTTTAGCCTGTGCTTTCTTATCGTTGCACTGCTTCTGCCACTCTTTGATCAAAAAGTGACGGCGATGCTCTGAGTCGGTCTCCAATTTACTGATGGCGGGAACGCTGCGGCTGCAGCTTTGAATAATGTGCAGCGCCAGCGCATGGAAGGTTTTGGCTTTGATATCGTCGGTATTGAGGCGCGCCTGAATGCGCTCGTTCATCTCCTCCGCCGCCTGCCGGCCGAAGGCCAGCAGCAGAATCTGGTCCGGCGTCGCTTCGCCGCGATAGAGCAACCATGCGGCCCGCGCCACCAGCACCGACGTTTTGCCGCTGCCCGCGCCCGCGAGGACCAGCACGGCGTCTTCGCCGTTGATGACGGCCTGACATTGGGACGGATTCAGCGGCGAAGTTTCCACGTTGGCGAAAAAATGCTGCTGCGCATCGAGTGTCTGCGCCGTCCAGTGCTGGTTCGCCTTCTCACGCTGCGGTTCTCCCGCCTCCAGCCACTGCCGGCAGCGTAAATAGTGATCCCGGCAGTTGTCGAATTCGCGGAGCCTCTCCAGCGGCAACGGTAACGCGGAAAATGCATCGCGAATAGCTTGCTGCAACTGCGCCAGCTCTTTACGCCCAAACCAGCGGTCGCGTGTTTCCAGGCGGTGAATCGCCTCAATTTGGCGCGTCAGCACCTCGGCGCTGACCTGGCTCATTTCTTCGCTCCATCCCTGCCAGGCTTTCGTGACATAGTGAAAGAACTGCTGCGTTTCCTGCCATTCCGTGCCGTGGAGGCGCACCACTTTTTGCGCAGGCAATTCGAATTCCAGCTCGCCCCAAATCAGCCCTTTTTTGCAACGGATCGCCATCAGTTGATTGAACGGAATAAGGTATTCATGTTTGTCGCCGCTGACTTTGACTCCGGCATTGAGCAACCTCACCCGGTTATAAGGGTGCTGCGCCAAATGCTTACCCATTGAGGTTGATTTAAGTTCCATTATCTCCGCGCCGTACCTTGTGAGATCTTGCTGTTTAGCCGCTAGTTTAACCGCTATTTCACCGCACGCTCTAGCCATAAAAACGCGTTAGGATATCGTTGCCAATAATGTGATAATTCTTTCTCCATCATAGCGTTTGATTCAAAACACAGGTCCTGGAGTAACTATGCGCACCGTGCTCAACATTCTGAATTTTGTCCTGGGCGGTTTTTTCACCACGCTAGCCTGGCTCGCGGCAACCTGCATTAGCATCGTCTTGATTTTTACGCTCCCCCTGACCCGCTCCTGCTGGGAAATCACCAAACTGTCGCTGCTGCCCTACGGCAATGAAGCCGTACACGTCGACGAGTTGCGTCCTTCAGAAAAAAACCCTTTACTTAATGTGGGCGGCACGCTGTTGAATGTCTTTTGGGTGATCTTTTTCGGATGGTGGCTTTGTCTTTCACACATCGCCTGCGGGATTGCACAGTGCCTGACCGTCATCGGTATTCCCGTCGGTATCGCCAACTTCAAAATTGCCGCCATCGCACTCTGGCCGGTCGGTCGCCGCGTGGTCTCCGTGGAAGAAGCCCGAGCCGCGCGGGAAGCGAATGCCCGACGCCGTTTTCAGTAATCAGGCGGAAGTATTGTGATCCTAACCCTTACAGCCTCTATGCGCCGGTACATCTATAACAGTAACTGGCTCTATAACATCCGTATTTTTCTGGCGCTGGCCGGCGCCGCCGTCGTTCCTTGGTGGCTGGATATTCCAACCACCACCATCCCGCTCACGCTCGGTGTGGTCGCCGCGGCGCTGGCGGATCTCGACGATCGCCTGACCGGCCGCCTGATGAATCTGCTCATCACGCTGGGCTGTTTTTTGATCGCCTCCGTCTCCATCGAGCTGTTGTTTCCCTACCCGTGGCTGTTTGGCCTTGGGCTCGCGCTTTCCACCTGCGGATTTATTCTGCTGGGCGCGCTCGGGCAGCGCTATGCCACGATTGCATTCGGCGCGTTGCTGATCGCCATTTACACCATGCTCGGGATTTCGCTTTACGACAATTGGTATCAGCAGCCCGCATTACTGCTAGTCGGCGCGCTCTGGTACAACCTGCTCACGCTGCTCGGGCATATCCTCTTTCCCATCCGTCCTCTGCAGGATAGCCTGGCCCGCTGCTATCACCAGCTTGCGCACTACCTTGATGCTAAATCGAATCTGTTTGATCCCGACATCGAAGACGACAATCAACCGCTGATCGATGTGGCGATGGCCAACAGCCAACTGGTCGAGACGCTCAACCAGGCTAAGTCTTCGCTGCTGACTCGTCTGCGGGGAGATCGAGGTCAACGCAGCACCCGCAGAACGCTGCACTACTATTTCGTCGCGCAGGATATTCACGAGCGCGCCAGCTCTTCCCATGTGCAATATGCGCAGCTACGTGAAACGCTGCGCTACAGCGATGCGCTGTTTCGTTTCCAGCGACTGCTATCGATGCAATCTCGCGCCTGTGAACAGATGGCTCAGTCCATCTTGCTGCACCAAAAATATCAGCACGATCCGCGTATTGAAAAAGCCTTCGCGCATCTGGAGTTGACCCTTGAAAAGCTGGCGACGCAAGGTACGGCCGCCGCGCAACTGAAGGCCATGCGCCACCTGATCAACAATCTGCGCGCCATCGACGCCCAGCTAGCCACCATTGAATCCGAACAATCCGTGGAACCGGACGGTCAAAAGGAAAACCGGCTGCTGGCGGATGATAAAATCACCGGCTGGGGCGATATCTGCCTGCGTATCAGCCGGCATCTGACGCCGAAGTCGGCGCTGTTCCGCCACGCGGTGCGTATGTCCGTGCTGCTGTGCGGCGGTTATGCGCTTATTCAGGTCACTCATCTGCAGCACGGCTATTGGATTTTGCTTACCAGCCTGTTTGTCTGCCAGCCGAACTATAACGCCACTCGTCATCGCCTTACGCTGCGCGTCATCGGCACGCTGGCCGGGGTGCTATTCGGACTGCCCATCCTCTATTTCGTACCGTCGATAGAAGGACAAATGACGCTGATCGTCATCAGCGGTGTGCTGTTTTTCGCCTTCCGTACCGTCCAGTACGCCCACGCGACGCTATTCATCACCCTGCTGGTGCTGCTGTGCTTCAACCTGCTGGGCGAAGGGTACGAAGTGACCGTGCCAAGGGTGCTTGATACGCTAATCGGCTGCGGCATCGCCTGGGCGGCAGTCAGCTTTATTTGGCCCGACTGGCGTTTTCGCTCTCTGCCGGCGGTCGTCAATAAAACGCTGTTTGCCAACTGCCGCTATCTGGATGCGATCATGGAGCAGTACCACCAGGGGAAAAATAACAGCCTGGCGTATCGTATCGCCCGCCGCGATGCACACAACAGCGATGCCGAACTGGCGTCCGTGGTCTCTAATATGTCCGCCGAGCCGCATGCCACTAAAGAGATACGCGAGCATGCTTTCCGCTTGATGTGTCTGAACCACACGTTGCTAAGCTATATCTCCACGCTGGGCGCCCACCGGGAAAAACTCACGTCGCCGGAAACGCTACAGCTGCTGGATGACGCCGTTTGCTACGTGGACGACGCCTTGCATCACGAAGGCAACGATCGGGAACAACTCAGCCAACGGCTGGAGTCACTGGAGGAGCGCATTCGCGCCGCCAATCCAGAGTCTGAAAGCAAAGATCAGCTGGTCTTGCAGCAGATTGGCCTGATGAGCGAGCTACTGCCGGAGTTAGAAGCCTTGAAAGTCCAAATGGCGGAATCGCCGGCCGGACCCGCGCAGGCTTAATCGCGTCGACTTTGGCGATCCCATCCTCATCGCTATTCAGCGAAAACCCGTGCGCGCCGCAGTATCCCTGCGCNCACGGGACCTTACGCCTCAGGCTGAATAACCAACCTAATCAGTGTTTAGGTCGCTTTCCCTGGCTCGCGAGGTGATATTCGAACCACTGAGTCAACTCCTGACGAACATGCTCCGGCAGCGCCGCCTGATGAACGCCNCGAATGGCGCCTGCCAGCGCCAGCAACACGCTGAGATTAAGGTCGTGTCTGACAGCGCTTAAACGAAGAAAGCTCTGTATCTCCCCCAGTTCATGCAACTGTTCAATGTTGCGGATCCCCGCTTTCCACAGCTGCCGCTCTGTGTAGTGGTTAAGATTGGGAAGGTCTTTCAGCCTGAGACTTCGCGTCTTGATGGCTTTATCTTGCCGGGCCCCCTCCAGCGACATCGACGCCAGTTGCAGGAGTTCCGGCTCGTTGTTCCATAATGTGTTGTCCACCTCGTAATAGTTCAGCGGGACAGGCACACCGCGGTTGGTGTAAACCATGCTCGCCATCTCCCGGGCGCGAAAATGCACTTCATTTTGTCGCGACGCCCGCAGATAGAGTTCACCATTGGACACCAGCGCGAAGATAATCTTGTCTGCTGCGATGCTGTAGCCGCCAAATTGAGACCGGGAACTAATGGTTCCCAAAGGGGAAAAAACGTACTTAGACTGCCGAATCCTTTTTTCACATAACTGCTTCATAACATTGTCCTTATCATGTTCACCCTGATTGCCAAATCGCAATATACGTAACGGGAACAAGTAATTAAGCATACGAAAACGGTTGCCTCAAATACAAAATGGCGTTGCTAGACATTCCCTGTAAATTATGCGAGGCGCTTTCAAATTCCGATTGATCTTTATTTATACACGCATTACTGTATGCGCATACAGTAACCCTGCCGGTGGAATTCACTTATGCGCACACAACTCGTCAATGCTCGCCGCTTCTCTCACTCATCTTTACGCACGCAAGAGGCGCCCGCGGTCGCGCCCATCGGCGGCGGCATCATCAGTGAGATTGTCTACAGCGACGATCAGCCGATTCTGGCGCCCCTGCTGCTGCCGTTGCTACAGCAATTAGGGATGCAGTCTCGCTGGTTGTTATGGCTGGCGCCCCAGCAAAAACTCAGCCGTACCTGGCTGCAGCAAGCTGGCTTGCCGCTCGATAAGATGATTGAACTTCATCATATCGATCCGGCGGGGACGTTAGAGGCAATGGAAAAAGCCTTAAGAACGGGGAACTATAGCGCGGTGTTGTGCTGGTTGCCGACGGAGCTGGAAAACGAAGAAAAAATGCGCCTGCGCGAGGCGGCGGAAAGCGGAAATACCTACGGATTTATCATGCGACCAGAGCGAAAAGCCATCAACAGACCATTTTCTACGTTAAAAATTCACTCCAGATTGTATCATTAAGTAAATTAAGAGTATTCCTACGGGGGAAGACCGCCAAGTTAAAGATCCCCCGCAGGCATTGAGTTCTTTACTCCCCGCCTCTCATCACCGCCCATAAATAATCTGTTCAAACTGACAAATTAATCTATTATTTGTTAGTAAGTATGTGTGAAACGCTAGGTTTTTGTCTGAGGCTTCTAACATCATACTTGTAACTTTTGCATCACGTTGTAGACTTTACCCGCAGGAGTTGCTCTTCATATAACATCAGCTGACTGGTGAGAATAATTAAGAGCAATGTCTCCTTCAAAAGATTTTAACCAAAGGTTTATTATCTCGAAGAGCTAATTACCTGTTTGGATGATAATGAGGCGTAAAATGAAAAAAACAGCTATCGCAGTTGCAGTGGCACTGGCTGGCTTGGCTTCCGTAGCTCAAGCAGCACCTAACGACAATACCTGGTACGCAGGCGCCAAACTGGGCTGGTCTCAGTTCCATGACACTGGTCTGTACGGCAACGGTTACCAAACCACTAACTCCCCGCACGAAAACCAGCTGGGCGCAGGCGCCTTCGGTGGTTACCAGGCTAACCAATACCTGGGCTTCGAGCTGGGTTACGACTGGCTGGGCCGTATGAAGTACACCGGCGAAAACCGTGGTAACTTCAAAGCACAGGGCGTTCAGCTGGCTGCTAAACTGAGCTACCCGATCGTTGACGATCTGGACGTTTACACTCGTCTGGGTGGTTTCTTCTGGCGTGCTGACAGCCACGATGACGTGACTGGCCGCGGCGGCAACGACACCGGTATTTCTCCGCTGGCTGCAGTAGGTCTGGAATACGCAGTAACCAAAAACTGGGCTACTCGTCTGGACTACCAGTGGGTTAACAACATCGGCGACGCAGGCACCGTTGGTGGTCGTCCTGATAACGGCATGCTGAGCGTTGGCGTTTCTTACCGTTTCGGTCAGGAAACTCCGGCTCCTGTCGTAGCGCCGACTCCGGCTCCGGCTCCGGTTGTTCAGACCAAACGCTTCACTCTGAAATCTGACGTACTTTTCACTTTCAACAAAGCAGAACTGCGTCCTGAAGGCCAGAGCTCTCTGGACCAGCTGTACACTCAGCTGAGCACCATGGATCCTAAAGACGGTTCCGTAGTCGTTCTGGGCTTCACTGACCGTCTGGGTTCAGAACAGTACAACGAAGGCCTGTCCACTCGCCGTGCTCAGAGCGTCGTTGACTACCTGGTTGCCAAAGGCATCCCGGCTGACAAAATCTCTGCCCGTGGTCTTGGCGAATCTAACCCGGTTACCGGTTCTACCTGTGACAGCGTGAAAGGCCGTAAAGCCCTGATCGACTGCCTGGCCCCGGATCGCCGTGTAGAAATCGAAGTGAAAGGTATCAAAGACGTTGTGACTCAGCCGCAGGCTTAATCGCAATCGCTTTTCATGGAAGATAATGACGTAGTGACTCACTGCGTCATATTCCAAGAATGATTAATGGCCCCTGATTTTCAGGGGCCATTTTTTTATTTTTACATGTCGATTCATGCCTAATCACCGACTGGGCAAACTGCCTCGCTTACTGCTGTTTTTATTTCACCTTCCCACGTCAAACTATTTTTATCTGCCAAAAAGTCATCGTGTGATTTTTATTAATCGAGTGACGTTAAAATAAAATACGCCATTAATTTTCAATGCCGCTTTCATTCCCTGATGACCAACTCCTTTTCCTGCTAATTTTTAACCCAGCGAAGGATTAGGCACACTTTTATCGTGCCAATAAATAATATGAAAACTAAATAAACGAATAAAAAAGAGGAAAGGGAAAGTGCAAAAAATAACAATGGGGTCTATGACAAGACCGAAGTGCTTGCCATTAAAAAGTGGAACGACAGAAAATAAGTGAGCAGGAATAACAACATAGGTAATCTTCGGTTGTTTTCTTCCTCTTTTAGGCGATTGTAGACGTCAGATGAAAGTGCGCCGCCGTAATGGGGGGGACGCGCGCGCCCTGTAAAAACAAGTACGCGCGCTTATGTTTACCTCATCAATACTGGCTTGCGCTATTCAGCACAGCAATATCTTCCGCTGTCAGAGACAACCGGGTCGCAGCAGCCAGGTCGGCGACCTGTTGAACCGACGTGGCGCTGGCAATGGGCGAAGTCACGCTCGGGCGCGCGATCAACCAGGCCAGCGCGACCTGGCTGGACGATACGTTATGCGCCTTCGCGACCTGATCCAGAGCCTCAACAATCTTGATACCCCGATCATTGAGATAACGATCTACGACGCCTTTACCGCGTAAGCTCTTGGAGGCATCTTCCGGGTGGCGATATTTACCGGACAAGAATCCGCTAGCCAGCGAGTAATAACTGATCACGCCTAGTCCATGCTCTTTGGCGATCGCTTCTAGACCCGACTCATAATGCTGTCTGTCGTACAGGTTGTATTCAGGTTGCAGCGTTTCGTAACGAGCCAACTGGTGGTCTTTGCTAATCTGTAGCGCCTGAGCCAATCGGTCAGCCTCATAATTCGAGGCGCCGATAGCGCGAACTTTACCCTCACGAATCAACGCATCGAACGTTGACAGCGTATCTTCCAGCGGCGTCGATTTATCGTCGGTATGGGCCTGATAGAGGTCGATATAGTCCGTGTTCAGACGACGCAGAGAGTCCTCAACGGCGCGACGAATGTAGGCAGGCGCCAGCCCCTTGGCGCCATTTCCCATCTCCATGCCAACTTTGGTCGCGATGATGACCTTGTCGCGTTGACCGCTTTTCTTTAGCCAGTGGCCGATAATTGTTTCCGATTCGCCGCCCTGGTTGCCATCAGCCCATACGGAGTACACATCCGCCGTATCGATGAAATTGAGTCCCTGATCCACCAATGCGTCCAGCAGATTAAACGAGGTCGGCTCATCGATGGTCCAGCCGAAAACGTTACCGCCAAAAGTGATCAGAGGAACGTGGATCCCAGAACGTCCAAGCTCTCGGGAAGGGGTTGAAGCAGTCATAGGCAATCTCCTTTTTACTTAAACTCGCCTTAAGGTGGCCGCGGAAAAAGCGGCCGTATTCGTACAAGACTTAGTCAACGAAGCGCTGGTCTCCGGCACCACCGCGCCGAAT
Source organism: Lonsdalea quercina subsp. quercina (assembly GCF_000688695.1). Classification (GTDB taxonomy): domain Bacteria; phylum Pseudomonadota; class Gammaproteobacteria; order Enterobacterales; family Enterobacteriaceae; genus Lonsdalea; species Lonsdalea quercina_D. The sequence goes on from NZ_JIBQ01000008.1 coordinate 50,809, forward strand.
AAAAGTTAATGCTATGAGACCAACGCTTTAGTTTAGGTTATTTTCCAATATATAATTCGCGCCCAGCGTCCCTACTCTCAATGTTGACGCCGACGTTACCAACCTAACGTGAAAATTTGGCCTGTATCATATCTGGAGCAAACATGTCCCATCTCGTGCAATTCGTCCTGGCGCTAATCGTTATCGCCGGCCTATCGCTTTTGATCTGCCGCGATCGAAAAAGCATCCGTATCCGCTACATCATCCAGCTCTTAGTCATCGAAATCGTACTGGCCTATTTCTTCCTTTACTCTTCCGTCGGGTTGGGTTTCGTCACCGGATTCGCGGGCATGTTCGACAAGTTGCTCGGTTTTGCCGCTGAAGGCACCAACTTTGTCTTTGGCAACATGAATGCTCAAGGTCTGGCCTTTTTCTTCCTCAAAGTACTCTGCCCCATCGTCTTCATCTCTGCGTTGATCGGTATCCTGCAATACATCAAAGTTCTGCCTTTTATCATCCGCGTAATCGGTACCGTCGTGTCAAAAGTAAACGGAATGGGCAAACTGGAATCCTTCAACGCGGTAAGCTCGCTGATTTTGGGACAGTCGGAAAACTTCATCGCCTATAAAGATATTCTGGGCAAAATGTCGGAAAAACGGATGTACACGATGGCGGCGACGGCGATGTCCACCGTCTCCATGTCTATCGTCGGCGCCTACATGACCATGCTGGACGCCAAATATGTGGTAGCCGCGCTGGTGCTCAACATGTTCAGTACGTTTATCGTACTGTCTCTGATCAACCCCTACAGCGTCAACGATGAGCCTGAACTGCAGCTCAGCAACATGCACGAAAATCAGAGCTTCTTCGAAATGCTGGGGGATTACATTCTGACCGGCTTCAAAGTGGCCGTCATCGTCTCCGCCATGTTGATTGGCTTTATCGCGCTGATCGCCGCCATTAACGCCCTGTTCAGTGCGATCTTCGGCCTTAGCTTCCAGGAAATTCTCGGCTACTTCTTCTACCCCTTTGCCTGGATCATGGGTATTCCGGCGAATGAAGCCCTCCAGGTTGGCGGTATTATGGCGACCAAGCTGGTGTCTAACGAATTCGTCGCCATGATGGAATTGCAGAAAGTTTCCGCTCAGCTGTCTCCGCGTAGCGTTGGGATTCTGTCTGTGTTCCTGGTTTCCTTCGCCAACTTCTCTTCCATCGGCATTGTGGCAGGCGCGATCAAGGGCCTGAACGAACAACAGGGCAACGCGGTATCCCGCTTCGGACTGAAACTGGTTTACGGCTCCACGCTGGTGAGCCTGCTGTCTGCGGCCATCGCAGGACTGGTACTATAACCCCGTCCTGCTGAACATCTGACTTCACTCAACCCGGTCAAAAACACTGACCGGGTATTTTTTATCCGCACGAAGATCTCTTCCCTATTGTCTTCATTTATGTTTCTTATTTACTCTCTATAGTTATACGCACTTCACCCGATAGCATAAGCACTTANCCCTTTGCTAACTCCCCCAGTTTGGGGCATTGGAGATCTCGTTTCATTACTATGAATACCAAACGTCTCTTTCGCTGGCTGTCATTGATCGCCGTTGTCGCCATCGCCGTCATTGCGTGGCGGTATTTCCACTCCACTACCCCACCCGCGGGTTCAACGGCGAAAACTGCGTCCAGCAGCGGCAGAGGAGAAGGCCGTCGATCCATGACCACGCCGCCCGTGCAGGTGGCTCGCTCGTTTACCTCCTCGGTTCCTTACTACCTGACTGGGCTTGGCACCGTCACATCGGCGAATACCGTCACCGTACGCAGCCGGGTCAGCGGACAATTGATGGCACTGCACTTCGAAGAAGGCCAACAGGTCGCCGCCGGCGCGCTACTCGCGGAAATTGACCCGCGCCCGTTCGACGTCGAGGTGACGCAAGCGAAAGGACAGTTGGCCAAAGACAAAGCGCTGCTCGCCAACGCGCGTCAGGATCTGGCGCGTTACCAGGGACTAGTGAAAACCAATCTGGTATCCCGTCAGGAGCTGGATACTCAGACCTCGCTGGTGAAACAGTACGAAGCCACCGTCCAGTCAGATCAGGGCGCACTGGACAGCGCCCAACTACAGCTGGACTACAGCAAGATTACCGCGCCCGCCAGCGGACGCGTCGGGCTACGTCAGGTGGATATCGGCAACTACATTACCAGTACGGATAACCTGCTGGTGCTGACGCAAACGCATCCTATCGACGCCGTTTTCTCGCTGCCGGAAGACAGCATCGCCACCATTATCAAAGCGCAGAAATCCGGCCAGCCCGTCGTCGTCGAAGCCTGGGACCGCGCCAATCAGCAGATGCTGTCGCAGGGCCAGTTGCTCAGCATGGATAACCAGATCGACACCACCACCGGTACTATCAAACTGAAAGCGCGTTTCGCAAACAGCGACGACCTCCTGTTTCCCAATCAGTTTGTGAATATCCGGATGAAGGTGGATACGCTGCTGAACGCGGTCATCGCGCCCGCCGCCGCCGTGCAAATGGGTAACGAAGGCCACTTCGTCTGGCTGTTGAATGACAAAAATCAGGCGAGTAAGCATCTGATTTCCATCGGTATCCAGTATGGACAAAACGTCGTCGTTAATAGCGGTCTGAACGCGGGCGAACAGGTGGTGACGGACGGTATCGACCGCCTGACGGAAGGCATGCAGGTGGACGTCATTCCATCCTCCACGACCGAACGCACTTCAGCGACCGCCGTTGACGATCGTCAGGCGAAAAAAGCGGAGACGCCCTGATGCAGGAGAGCACGCCGAATCAGGGCGGCGGCCCGTCGAGACTCTTCATTCTGCGTCCGGTCGCCACCACGCTGTTGATGGTGGCGATTCTGCTGGCCGGGATCATCGGCTATCGCGCCCTGCCCGTCTCCGCGCTGCCGGAAGTCGATTACCCGACGATTCAGGTGGTCACGCTCTATCCCGGCGCCAGCCCGGACGTCATGACGTCTGCGGTGACCGCGCCGCTGGAACGGCAGTTCGGCGGCATCTCCGGGCTAAAGCAGATGTCGAGCCAAAGCGCCGGCGGCGCCTCGGTCATCACGCTGCAGTTCCAGCTCAATCTGGCGCTCGACGTAGCGGAGCAAGATGTTCAGGCCGCCATCAACGCCGCCACCAATTTGCTGCCCAGCGATCTGCCGAACCCGCCGGTTTACAGTAAGGTCAACCCGGCCGATCCGCCGATTATGACGTTGGCGGTGACCTCCACCGCCATGCCGATGACGCAGGTGCAGGATCTGGTGGAAACCCGCATCGCCCAGAAAATCTCTCAGGTCTCCGGCGTCGGGCTGGTATCGCTCGCGGGCGGGCAACGCCCCTCGGTTCGGGTACGCCTGAATCCAACCGCGCTGGCGGCCTATGGCCTGAGCAGCGAAACCGTGCGCACCGCCATCACCGCCGCGAACGTCAACGCGCCGAAAGGGAGCTTCGATGGCCCAGCCCGCTCGGTAACGCTCTCCGCCAACGACCAGATGCGCTCGATTGACGACTATCGCCAGCTCATCATCAGTTGGAGCAACAGCGCGCCGGTCAGGCTACGCGACGTCGCCACGGTTGAACAGGCGCCGGAAAACACCTATCTGTCCGCGTGGGCGAACCGCCAACAGGCCATCATTATCAACGTGCAGCGCCAGCCGGGCGCCAACGTTATCGAGACGGCGGACAATATCCGTCGCCTGCTGCCGTCTTTGCAGGCCAGCCTGCCAAAATCGGTTGAAATGTCGCTGCTGACGGACCGCACCACCACCATCCGTGCTTCGGTCGATGACGTGCAGTTCGAACTGATTCTGGCCATCGCGCTGGTTATCATGGTGATCTACCTGTTCCTGCGTAACGCGGTCGCCACGCTCATCCCCAGCATCGTGGTGCCGCTGTCGCTGATCGGCACCTTCGCCGCCATGTATTTCCTCGGCTTCTCCATCAACAACCTCACGCTGATGGCGCTGACCATCGCCACCGGTTTCGTGGTGGACGATGCCATCGTGGTGATCGAGAACATCGCCCGGTACATCGAACGCGGGGAGAAACCGCTGAACGCGGCGCTGAAGGGGGCAGGCGAAATCGGTTTTACCATTATCTCCCTGACGTTTTCACTTATCGCTGTACTGATCCCGCTGCTGTTTATGGGGGATATCATCGGCAGGCTCTTCCGCGAATTTGCGATGACGTTGGCAATCTCCATTTTGATTTCCGCCGTGGTGTCGCTCACCCTGACGCCGATGATGTGCGCCCGCATGCTGAGCCACAAAGGCCTGAGTCGTCAAAACCGTTTCACGCGCGCCAGCGAACGCTTCTTCGACCGGGTAATTGCCGCCTATGGCCGCGGGCTAACACGCGTGCTGCAACATCCCTGGCTGACGCTCTGTGTGGCGTTAAGCACCCTCGTACTGACCGTTTTACTCTATCTGGTGATTCCGAAAGGCTTTTTCCCCCAGCAGGATAACGGGATCATTCAGGGCACCGTACACGCCTCCCAGACCGTATCTTTCACCACGATGGCGCAAAAACAGCAGCAGGTCGCCTCCATCATCATGAAAGATCCGGACGTACAAAGCGTCTCGTCGCTGATCGGCGTGGATGGCACTAACCCGTCGCTCAACAGCGGACGTCTGCAAATCAACCTTAAGCCGCAGAACGAGCGCAGCGACAGCATGACCGAGGTCATCACGCGCTTGCAGCAGCAGACGGCGCAGCTGCCGGGCGTTACGCTGTATCTGCAGCCGGTTCAGGATCTGACTATCGATACCCAGATCAGCAAAACCCAGTACCAGCTAACCGTCCAAACGCTTTCGCTGGATACGCTCAGCGCCTGGGTGCCGAAGCTGGTGGAACAGCTCTCCGCCCTGCCCGAACTGCAGGACGTCAGCAGCGACTGGCAGGACGAAGCCGCCGTCGCTTACGTGAAGGTAGACAGGGACAGCGCCACCCGGCTCGGTATTTCGATGTCGGATATCGACAACGCGCTCTACAACGCCTTCGGACAGCGGCTGATTTCCACCATCTACACGCAGTCGAACCAGTACCGCGTCGTTCTGGAACAAGACACCCGCCAGCGCGACGGATTAGCGGCCCTCGACGATATCCGGCTGATCAATAGCGATGGCGGCGTCGTCCCGCTGGGCAGTATCGCCACGGTGGAACAGCGTCAGGGACCGCTCGCGATCAACCACATCGACCGCTTCCCGGCCGCGACGGTCTCCTTTAATCTGGCGCCCGGTTATGCGCTGGGAGATGCGGTCAAAGCCATCGAGAAAGCGCAGCAGAGCATGGAACTGCCGTCGGAAATGACGACGCGTTTCCAGGGCAGCACCCTCGCCTTCCAGTCCGCACTGACCAGCACCGTCTGGCTGGTTGTCGCCGCGGTGATCGCGATGTATATCGTGCTCGGCGTGCTGTACGAAAGCTTCATTCATCCGGTCACCATCCTCTCCACCCTCCCGACGGCGGGCGTTGGCGCGCTGCTAGCCTTGCTGGTCGCCGGAAGCGATTTGGATATTATCGCTATCATCGGCATCATCCTGCTGATCGGGATCGTGAAAAAGAATGCGATCATGATGATCGACTTCGCGCTGGCCGCCGAACGCCAACAGGGCATGTCGCCGTATGACGCGATTTATCAGGCCTGTCTGCTGCGTTTCCGCCCCATCCTGATGACCACAATGGCCGCGCTGCTCAGCGCGCTGCCGCTGATGCTCAGCACCGGGGTCGGCGCCGAACTGCGGCGTCCGCTGGGCATCTGTATGGTCGGCGGCCTGGTGATGAGCCAGGTGCTGACGCTGTTTACCACGCCGGTGATCTACCTGCTGTTTGACCGCCTTTCTCTTCGTCTTCGCCGCAAACCGGCTGAAACGCAGGGAGAAGTCTGATGAAGCTGTTCGCGCTGTTTATTCATCGTCCCGTCGCGACCACGTTGCTGGCGCTGGCGATTGCGCTGTGCGGCGTGCTCGGCTTCCGACTGCTGCCGGTCTCGCCGCTGCCGCAGGTCGACTTCCCGGTGATCTCGGTCTCGGCCTCGTTGTCGGGCGCCTCGCCGGAAACCATGGCATCCTCGGTGGCGACGCCGCTGGAGCGGGCGCTCGGCCGCATTGCGGGCATCACCGAAATGACCTCCATGAGCTCACTCGGCAGCACCCGCATCATTCTGCAGTTTGAGCTGGATCGTGATATCAACGGCGCCGCCCGCGACGTGCAGGCCGCCATCAACGCCGCCCAGAGTCTGTTGCCTTCCGGCATGGCCAGCCGCCCTACCTACCGTAAGGTGAATCCGTCAGACGCGCCGATCATGATTATGACGCTGACTTCGGACACCTACTCCCCCAGCCAGCTGTACGATATCGCCACCAATCAGGTCTATCCGCGCATTTCACAGCTGGAGGGCGTGGGGGATGTCACCATCGGCGGCAGTTCGCTCCCGGCAGTGAGGGTATCGCTTAACCCGCTGGCGCTGTTCAATCAGGGCGTATCGCTGGATGAAGTCCGCCAGGCGATTGATAACGCCAATGTGCGCCTGCCCGTCGGCAGCGTGAATGACAAGACGACACACTGGCAGATTGAAACCAACGACGAGCTGAAGACGGCGAAGGTCTATCGTCCGCTCATCGTTCACTACAATAACGGCGCGCCGGTGCGACTCAGCGATGTCGCGAAAGTCGAAGACTCCGTGCAGGACACGCTCAACGCGGGGATGACGAACGGTGAACCCGCCGTGCTGGTCATTATCCGCCGCGCGCCCGAAGCCAACATCATCTCCACCGTCGACAGCATCCGCGCCGCATTACCCGAATTGAGCGCCACACTGCCCGCATCCGTGCATTTAAACGTCGCGCAAGACCGCTCCCCCACGATCCGCGCATCGCTGGCGGAGGTGGAGCGGGCGCTGGTCATCGCCGTCGCGCTGGTGATTCTGGTGGTGTACCTGTTCCTGCGCTCGGGGCGCGCCACGCTGATCCCGGCGGCGGCGGTGCCTATCTCGCTGATCGGCACGTTCGCCGCCATGTATCTGTGCGGTTTCAGTCTGAATAATCTGTCGTTGATGGCACTGACGATCGCCACCGGCTTCGTGGTGGATGACGCCATTGTGGTGCTGGAAAACACCGCCCGGCACATCGAAGCCGGCATCAAACCGATGCAGGCGGCCATACAGGGCGTGCGCGAAGTGGGCTTCACCGTCGTCTCCATGAGCGTGTCGCTGATCGCCGTTTTCATTCCCCTGTTGCTGATGGACGGGCTGTCGGGGCGACTGTTTCGTGAATTCGCCGTCACCCTGTGCGTGGCGATAATGATTTCGCTGGTGGTTTCACTCACCCTGACGCCGATGATGTGCGCGCGGCTGCTGCGTCCGCACGCCCCCCGCAGCCAGCCGCGCCGCCGGGGATTCAATCGGATACTCCTGGCCTTGCAGGAGCGGTATGCGCTTTCGCTGAACTGGGTATTGGCGCGCGCGCGCTGGGTCGTGCTGATCCTGTTCGGCACGATCGGCCTGAGCGTCTGGCTCTATATCGACATGCCGAAAACCCTGTTCCCGGAGCAGGATACCGGGCGGATTATGGGCTTCGTGCAGGGCGACCAGAGCATTTCATTCCAGGCGATGAAAACCAAGATGCAGGCCCTGATGAAAACCGTCAGCAGCGATCCCGCCGTGGATAACGTGACCGGCTTTACCGGTGGTAACCGTACCAATAGCGGGTCGATGTTCATCAGTCTGAAGCCGCTGGCGGAACGCGGCGCCAGCTCGCAGCAGATTATCGCAAGGCTGAGATCTAAACTGGCGCAGGAGCCTGGCGCCAGCCTGTTCCTGATGGCGGTGCAGGATGTGCGGATGGGCGGCCGCGAGGCGAATGCCAGCTATCAGTACNCCCTGTTGTCGGATGATTTGAGCGCGCTGCGCCAGTGGGAGCCGAAAATCCGCACGGCCTTGGCCGATCTGCCGGAGCTGGCGGACGTCAGTTCCGACCAGCAGGACAAGGGCGCCGAGCTGGCGCTGACCTATGACCGCGATACCCTGGCGCAGCTTGGCATCAGCGTGTCGGATATCAATGCCTTGCTCAACAATGCCTTCGGGCAGCGGCAGATCTCTACCATCTACCAGCCGTTGAACCAGTACAAGGTGGNGATGGTGGTCGATCCGGTCTATGCGCAGGACGCCAGCGCGCTGAACAAAATGTTCGTCATCAATAGCGAGGGTAAAGCCATTCCCCTGTCCTATTTCGCCCGCTGGCTACCCGCCAACGCGCCGCTGTCGGTCAACCATCAGGGGCTGTCCGCCGCGGCGACGATCTCCTTCAACCTGCCGCCGAACGCCAGCTTGTCCGATGCCACCTTCGCCATTGAGCGCGCTATGACCGCGCTCGGCGTGCCTTCCAACGTCCGCGGCCAGTTCGCCGGCACCGCGCTGGCGTTCCAGCAGTCGCAATCGTCCCAGGTGGCGCTGATCATCGCCGCCATCGTCACGGTGTATATCGTGCTGGGGATGCTGTACGAAAGCTACGTACACCCGCTGACCATCATCTCCACCCTGCCGTCGGCGGGGGTGGGCGCGTTGCTGGCGCTGAAGCTGTTTGATAAGCCGTTCAGCTTGGTCGCGCTCATCGGCATCATGCTGCTCATCGGCATCGTGAAGAAGAACGCCATCATGATGGTGGACTTCGCGCTGGTGGCGCAACGCACACAGAATCTCAGCGCGCGCGAAGCGATATTTCAGGCCTGCCAGCTGCGCTTCCGCCCGATTTTGATGACGACGCTGGCCGCCCTGCTGGGGGCGCTGCCGCTGGTGTTAAGCAGCGGCGACGGCGCGGAGCTGCGTCAGCCGCTGGGGATCACCATCGTCGGCGGGCTGGTCATGAGTCAGCTGCTAACGCTCTATACCACGCCGGTGGTTTATCTGTTCTTTGACCGACTGTCCCAGCGACGCTCGCGCCGCCCGGTAACGCTGCCGGAGTCGCCCTGACGGGGGTTCAAAGAAACTGTCCGAGTCGGTGAAAAATTTACGATAGCCACTCTGGCTCAGGTTGTTAGCCTGAATGTTCTGGTTATCAAACGGTAAAGGAGTCAGCGATGTCGGGTTTAGTGGAAGGTCGATGGGTGGTCGGCGACGTGGCGGCGGAAGAGACCAAAAACGGCGCGTTTCACCGCCAGGCCACCCGTTTCAGGGAAACAACGATTGCGCCCGAAGCCGGGCGCTACCAGCTGTTCGTTTCTTATTTCTGCCCGTGGGCGTCAAGAACGCTGATCTTCCGCAAGCTGAAAGCACTGGAGCCGGTGATTTCGCTCTCCGTGGCCGAACCGCATATCGGCGAACAGGGCTGGGCGTTCAGTACGCCGCAGGAGGCGGGTCCGCATCTGCCGGCCGTGCGCTACTTACATGAGCTGTATACCGCGAGCGACGCACACTACACCGGCAAGGTGTCGGTGCCGGTCCTATGGGATCGCCGGGAAGGGCGTATCGTCAACAACGAATCCGCCGACATTATTCGTCTCTTTAACAACGCCTTCAATACGCTCACCGGCAACGTTGAGGACTTCTATCCCACCGCGCTGCGCCCTGAGATCGACCGCTGGAACACGCTGATTTACGAGACGATCAACAACGGCGTCTACAAGACCGGCTTCTCCCGCACGCAGGAACACTATACGCAGGCGGTCACAGCGCTGTTCACCTCGTTGGATACGGTAGATGCGCATCTGGCCAATCACCGTTACCTGACAGGAGACACGGTGACGGAAGCCGACTGGCGGCTGTTCGTCACGTTGGTGCGTTTCGACGTGGCCTATCACGGCGCTTTCAAATGCAATATTCGCCGTATCGAGGACTACCCTCACCTCTCTCACTACCTGCGCGATCTCTATCAGCAGCCCGGTATTCGTGAAACGGTCAACATCGACCACATCAAGACCGGTTATTACGGCATTCGCTGGCTCAATCCTACCGGCATCGTGCCGCAGGGACCGGAAATCGATCTCGATCGACCGCACAATCGCCACACCCTCCGTGGCGAAACGAAATAGGCATACTTTTTGTAAGCCGAATACTGATTTTTCCCCGCATAAGCGCTAGAATCTGCCGCCTTACTGCTCCCGCCCGGGGGCAGCCTGACCTGAGATCAGACTTGAGAGAAACCCATGTTTAAACCGGAACTACTGTCTCCGGCCGGTACGCTGAAAAATATGCGTTACGCCTTCGCTTATGGCGCTGACGCGATTTATGCCGGCCAGCCCCGCTACAGCCTGCGCGTGCGCAATAACGAATTCAATCATCAGACGCTGGCCGAGGCGATCAACGAAGCGCATTCGCTGGGCAAAAAGTTCTACGTCGTCGTTAACATCGCGCCGCACAACGCCAAAATCAAAACCTTCCTGCGTGACCTCCAGCCGGTGATCGACATGCAGCCGGATGCGCTAATCATGTCCGATCCGGGTCTGATCATGCTGGTGCGTGAAAACTTCCCGCAGATGCAGATCCACCTGTCGGTGCAGGCCAACGCGGTCAACTGGGCAACCGTAAAATTCTGGCAACAGATGGGGCTGAGCCGCGTGATTTTGTCCCGCGAATTGTCTCTGCAGGAAATTGAAGAGATCCGCGCGCAGGTGCCGGAGATGGAGCTGGAAATTTTCGTTCACGGCGCGCTGTGCATGGCCTATTCCGGCCGCTGCCTGCTCTCCGGCTACATCAACAAACGCGACCCCAATCAGGGCACGTGCACCAACGCCTGCCGTTGGGAATACAAAGTGCAGGAAGGTAAAGAAGACGATGTGGGCAACATTGTCCACATGCATGAGCCGATTCAGGTCGCCAACGTCGAACCCACGCTGGGCATCGGCGAGCCGACCGACAAGGTCTTTATGCTGGAAGAGAGCCAGCGCCCCGGCGAATATATGAGCGCGTTCGAAGATGAACACGGCACTTATATCATGAACTCCCGCGATCTACGGGCGATCCAACACGTTGAACGCCTGACGCAGATGCAGGTGCATTCGCTGAAAATCGAAGGTCGTACCAAATCCTTCTACTACTGCGCCCGCACCGCGCAGGTGTACCGTCGCGCCATCGACGACGCCGTGGCGGGAAAACCTTTCGACCCATCGCTGTTGCAGACGCTGGAAGGGCTGGCTCATCGCGGCTATACCGAAGGTTTCCTGCGCCGTCACGTCCACGAAGACTACCAGAACTACGACTACGGCTATTCGGTGTCTGACCGCCAGCAGTTCGTCGGCGAGTTCACCGGCGAACGCCGTAACGGTCTGGCGGAAGTCGCGGTGAAAAACAAGTTCTCCTGCGGCGATAGCGTAGAAATGATGACGCCGGGCGGCAACGTGCAGTTCACGATTGAAGGGATGCAGAACGCTAAAGGTCAGGATACCGACGTCGCGCCGGGCAACGGCCATATCGTCTACCTGCCGGTCCCGGAAGACATTTCGTTGGAATATGCGTTACTGCTGCGTAATCTGCCGGGGACCAACACCCGTAATCCTCACGCCAAATAATGTGCCGACCGTCAGGGCAGAACGCTGTTCTGACGTTTTTTAGAAATGGATCACATCAATGGCGAACGCGGTCGGTTATTATTCAACCGCTGAGAAAACACAGAACGAAAAATAAGCGTAGTAACACTACCAGGAACCACCTCTTTCGCCAGCTCAATCTCCCTTGAGCTGGCTTTTTCTTTTCCTGGTCACCCCCGCCACGTATCCACTGTCCGCGCGTCACGCTTTTCTGCTACGCTGACTACACTATTTTCGGGGGCGATCTGCGTGCTTCGCCTCATTTTCGGTTTCATCAAGGTCTTTTCAGGGAGTACGTCGTCATGGCGCAAAAACCACAATCTCTCATCATTTTGAACGGCAAAAGCAGCCAAAACGACGAACTGCGTCAGGCGGTGAAAGCCCTGCGCGAAGAAGGCTATCCTTTGCACGTGCGCGTCACGTGGGAGCACGGCGACGCGTTGCGCTATATTCAGGAGGCGATAGCGCTGGAAGCGGACAACGTGATCGCCGCAGGCGGCGACGGCACCATCAACGAAGTCGCGGTGGCGCTGGCGCATCAGGAAGCGGAACATCGCCCCTGCCTGGGGATTGTGCCGCTGGGCACGGCCAACGATCTCGCCACCAGCTGCCGGATTCCGACCGACCTGCATCAGGCGCTGCGGCTGGCGATTTTAGGTCGCGCGACCGCTATCGATCTGGCTCAGGTCAATGACCGGCACTACTTTATCAATATGGCGACGGGCGGTTTCGCCACCCGCATCACCACTGAAACGCCGGCGGCCATGAAATCTGCGCTGGGCGGCGCGGCCTACGTGCTGAACGCACTGCTGCGCATCGACACGCTGAAGGCCGAACGCTGTCAGGTTAAAGGTCCGGATTTTGACTGGGAGGGCGATACGCTGGTCATCGCCATCGGCAATGGTCGTCAGGCGGGAGGCGGACAGCAACTGTGCCCGGACGCGGTACTGAATGACGGGCTGTTGCAGTTGCGCGTGCTGTCGGCGAAAGAGCTGTTGCCGAATATGATGCAGGCGCTGATTTCCGGCGGCGACAATCCCAACATGATCACGACCGCCCTGCCGTGGCTGGAAATTACCGCGCCGAATGAGATGACGTTTAACCTGGATGGCGAGCCGCTGACCGATAAACACTTCCGAATCGAGGTTGTGCCTGCAGCGCTGCGTTGCCGCTTCCCCAGCCCTTGCCCGCTGCTGCGCGAGTAATCGACTGGGGTCGGGACACCGCTATTCGCGTCTTAGGCGCTGACTGTTCGCCAGATACAGGGTCACCACCAGGATCAATATCGCGCCCGCGTAGATCAGGGTGTAGGTGGGGTTTTTGTGGTCGACGATAATCAGCCGCACGATGGCGGTGATCCCGATATAGACGAAGTAACGCAGCGGAAAATGATAGCCCGTCTCAAAATACTTCACGATTAGCGCAATAAATTCGAAATACAGAAAATACACGACCAGACTTTCAATCAATAGATAGGTGGAATCCTTCTCACTGCTCACCATCAATGCCTTCGCCAGGTGCAGCGTCTCTTTGCCCAAAAACACCACCAGAATAATAGCGAGAGCCAATAAACCTATGTTAAGTATTGTTTGTAACCCTTTGGCGATCATGATCGAACGCGTTGAACCTGCCATGTACATGACTCCTAACCATCCTTCATTTTTCTGCATCTACGCCGGCGGCGAACTGCTATTGCTGTGTGCGACGTCCCCACGGACGTCGTGAATCGGCCGGAAAAACCTGACGCCGGTCACAAAATTACCGGTAGCCTCTGAGACTGTCCATGTAAATTTCATCTTCCGCAGAGATAGACATCACCACCAGCGGTGGAAATGATGCACCGGCCCGATGCCTTGACCGACTTCCAGCGTATCCGCCTGTTGTAAGGCCCCTTGCAGGTAGGCTTTGGCGGCGGCCACGCAGGCCGACCAGTCGTCACAACGGGGACGCAATGCCGCCAACGCCGCCGACAGCGTGCAGCCCGTACCATGAGTATGGCGGGTATTGACTCTCTGCGCCGAAAAACGCTGCGGTGATGCTCCAACGGTGAACAGCCAGTCCGGACTTTCGTGGTCGGAAAGATGACCACCTTTCATCAGCACCGCCTGACAGCCCAACGCGAGCAGCGCTTCGCCTTGCTCCCGCATCTCGCTTTCATTCCCAGCGATCGGACACGCCAGCAGCGCCGCCGCTTCCGGCAAATTCGGCGTGATGATCGAGACCTGCGGCAGCAGCCGCTGACGCAGCGACTGTACCGCCGACGGTTGCAGCAGCGGATCGCCGCTTTTCGCCAGCATCACCGTGTCGAGCACGATGAACGGCACCGGATAGCGGCGCAGACGTTCGGCGACGGCCTCGACGATATCCGCCTCGGCCAGCATGCCGATCTTGGCGCTATCAATCCGCACATCGCCGAGCACCGAGTCAAGCTGAGCGGCCACGAAGGCGGGCTCAATATGGTAGACCGACTGCACGCCACAGGTATTTTGCGCCACCAACGCCGTGATCACGCTGGTGCCGTAGGCTTCCAATGCCGAGAAGGTTTTCAGGTCGGCCTGAATGCCCGCGCCGCCGCTCGGATCGGTGCCGGCAATCGTCAATGCGTTGATACGTTTCATTTCGCGGTCGCCTCCGCCGTCATAAACAGCTGGTCGAGAAACCGCGGCACAAAACTGCCGGGGCCGGTCGCGCCTTCGGCGGCCCGCTGTCCGCATTCGGACATGACCGCGCAGGCGGCGGCGATATGCTGCAGGCGATCGCCCGGCAACGCGCAAAATCCCGCCACCACCGCCGACAACGCGCAGCCGGTCCCGACAACGCGGGTCATCAGCGGGTCCCCGCCCGCCACCGCCCAGTCACGCTCGCCGTCGGTGACGTAGTCCACCTCGCCGGTCACGGCCACGCAAACGGACCAGCGCCGGGCAAGCTCCCGCGCTGCAGGCAGCGCGGCCAGCGAGGTGTTGCCGCTATCTACCCCCCGGCCCTGCGAGGCGGCGCCGGACAGCGCCAGAATTTCTGAAGCGTTGCCGCGTACGGCGGCAGGCCGCAGCGCAAGAAGTTCACGGGCGAAGTCGCTACGAAAAGTCAGCGCCCCGACGGCAACCGGGTCCAGCACCCAAGGGCGTTCGGCCCGATTGGCGCTCGCCACGGCAAACCGCATGGCGTCTGCCCGGACCGGCTCCAGCGTACCGACATTGATCAGCAACGCATCCGCCCACCCGCTGAACTGCGCGGCTTCGCTGCGCTCCACCACCATCGCGGGCGACGCGCCCAGCGCCAGCAGCACATTAGCGGTGAAGCTCTGCACGACATCATTAGTTAGACAGTGAATCAAAGGGGAACGGCGGTGAAAGTGTTTCAGAGAATCCGCCGCAAGCGCGGACGGAAACGGCACAGGTCGAGTATTCATAAGTCTCCCAACCGGCGATCAAGAAGGCGGGAGCCGGTGAGACTCCATGACTTCCCTACGCTGGCATTATCCAGTTCAGGTGGTACGGGTCTTTCTCAGCCGTTTCTTTGCAGGAACGGCACCCCGAGTCAACGTTCATGATTATTCGGCCTGACGGCGCAAAGGTCAACGGCCGCCAACCATCGCGCGTCGACGATGACGGATGTGAGCGGGGATTCAAAGGCAAAAATGAGAGGAATTACAGCAGGAAGCGAGGGCGCATAGGGATACACTTTAATTGTCTAGTGAATATACGGCCGACGCCGTACGAACCTCACGGCGTCGAGCGCTTTGCCCGTCCCATTACAGGCATGATGCCGATCAGAACGCGGTCTTGTGGTACAAGCGCGAGACCAGCTCCGTTATGCACAACACCAGCGAGGACTGGATACGCTGCTGATAGCGCTGTTTTTGCATCTCCAGCAGCGAGGTGTCCACCCCATCTTCCGGCAAATGCGAGTTGAACTGAGGCGGCAGCGGCGTCATACCGTGCAGCATGCTGACCGGTCCCAGAATTTCATCATCGGTAAACCGGTAGCGCTGTCCACCATGCTCCAGTTCATTGTTTAACGCCAACAGCAGTTCAACGTCTTCGTACTCGTCTCGGCTGATCACGCCCAGCGCATAGATCAGTTTGAGGCGAACCGGCAGCGCAGACAACGGGCCGCTGCCCTCCAGCAGCGGCTCCACGGCATATTTGACGGCATAATCATCCTTTCGGAACGCCTGCAGGACCAGATGGTCAATCGCATCGGCCAGAAGTTCGACCGCCGCCTGGATAAACCCCGGGACGGTCGGTCTGGCGTTCAGGCGTTCCAGAATGTGATTTTCGAACGCCTGTTCGTCTTCCATCCCCGTCTTGGGCTGCGGCACGTTTTTCTGCGTCGGGCGCGGCTCGGATGCCGCGACCCGGGGCTTTCCTGCGGGAGAATAACGCTGTTCTGGCATTAGTATCGTTTTTCACCTTGCGTTACAGAGAGTGATATAGCGCTGCCACCTGCGTGACAACCTCGGGACGATCTTCCAATCCGGCAATCTGGATCAGCGCATTTTCGACGCCGTGCGCATCAATCAGCGCCGCCATTTCACGCGCCTGCACATCTTCATCGCTACGGTATTTCAGCGCTGCGGCGATGCCAATCAGCAGATTACGGTGCGGCAGGCCGTATTCTAACGTACCGCGCAACGGCCTGATTAACCGGTCGCCGTCGCCCAGCTTGCGCAGCGGCTGTCGGCCCACGCGTTCAACATCGTCGTGCAGATACGGATTTTCGAAACGGCTGAGGATCTTGTCGATGTATGCCGCATGCTGCGCCGGATCGAAACCGTAGCGTTTGATCAGCACCGCGCCGCTTTCCTGCATTGCGCCTTTGACCACCGCGCGCACCGCATCATCGAGTATCGCTTCGCGGATCGTCCGGTAGCCCGCCAGACACCCAAGATACGCGGTAATGGCGTGGCCGGTATTGAGCGTAAACAACTTGCGCTCGACATAGGCCATCAGGTTGGCGGTGGGCTCCATCCCGGCGATGACCGGCAGATCGCCCTTGAACTGCGTGCTGTCGACGATCCATTCGCTAAACGTCTCGACCGTCACCTCCAGCGAATCGTCGTTCGCCGCTGCGCTGGGCGGCACAATGCGGTCCACGGCCGAATCCACAAATCCCACATGCTCGTCGACCCATGCATGCAACGCGTCGGGCAATGCCGCCATAACATGCTGACGAAGCTGGCTGGTGCCGCGCACCATATTTTCGCAGGCGATGATATTTAGGGGCTGCCGGTTACCGCGCTCATGCCGCGCTATCAATCCCTGGGCCAACGTTCCGGCAATTTTACTCAGGACCTGCGGCCCGACGGCGGTGGTGATGATATCCGCGCGGGCGATTTCATTAATGGCATCGGGGCTGCCGCTATGCACCGCGCTGACGCGGTTAACTCGTTCAACGCGCGACGCTTCCCCAACAACGTGAACCTCATAGTGCTGCTGATGAGCCAGTTGATCCACCAGTGGCTGATTGACGTCGGCAAAAATAAGTTCGGACTTGGCGTCCGCCAGTAATTTGCCGATGAAGCCACGACCAATATTGCCTGCACCGAAATGAATCGCTTTCATTGTCGACCTCGATATCTTGTCAAAATCGTTGAGCTGAACGTACGGACCGGTCGACCGCCGGTCCGCCTGGCCTTACGCCACGCGTTCGCCGGAGAGCAGCACCAGCATCTCTTGCACGCTGCGGGTTTCCACCAGCCGCTCGATGATGCCGTCGTCATTCAGGGCATTCGTCAAACGCGCAATCACCTGAACATGTTCGTTATTGCGGGCGGCGATCCCAATCACCAGCCGCGCGACATCGTCCGGCTCGGAGCCGAATCTGACGCCTTGCGGATATTGGCAAATCACCACGCCGGTGCGCAGCACGCGATCTTTGGCTTCAACCGTGCCGTGCGGAACAGCGATAGATTCCCCCAGATAGGTGGACGTCATGGCTTCGCGCTCCAGCATGGCCTCTACGTAGGCCGGCTCCACGTATCCGCCCGCGACCAGCTGTTCGCCCGCAAAGCGGATAGCCTGCTCTTTACTGTCGGCCTGTAGATTGAGGAAGATGTTGTTCTCACCCAGTTCGAACAGATTGGCTTCGTGTTCGGCGGGATCGAACCAGTCATCATTGGCCGCGACAATGGTTTGATTAATCAGTCGGTTATCGTTCGCCGCTACCGGACGGTACGCCGCCAGCAGCCGGGTCGTCAGCTCGTTGTACAAGCCGCTGTCGAGGAAGTTACTTAAAGAAAGGTGGATCGCGTGCGGCGCGTGCTGCAACGCTCGTTCGGTAAGATCCTGGTGGGTAATGACCAGATCGACCTCTTCCGGCAGGCTGTTGATCGCCATATTCGTGACCGAAATATGCGTCAGTCCAGCATCCTTTATCTTCTTGCGCAGCACGCCCGCGCCCATCGCACTCGACCCCATACCGGCATCACAGGCCACAATGATCTTCCGCACCAAACTCAGATCCTGCGAGGCATCCAGCGTAGCGCGCATCACCGGCTGTGGCTGAGCCGCGCCCGGCGCTTTGCCACCTTTCGCTTTCTGTTTCAAGCTCTGCATACGACGGGTCGCGTCCGCCAGGCCGTTGTCTTCTTCATCCCCTACCGGCACGCGTTTCAGCATCACCGCAGAGACCAAGAAAGAGACCAAACCCGACATCAGGATAGAGAGCACCACGCCGATTAGCGACGACTTCGGCGTCATCAGCAATACCGCGAAGATCGACCCTGGAGACGCCGGAGAGACCAGCCCCGCGTTGAACAGCGTCAGCGTAAAGACGCCTGTCATACCGCCGAGGATCACCGCCAGCATCAGGCGTGGATTCATCAGGACGTACGGAAAGTAGATTTCGTGGATACCGCCGAAGAAATGGATGATGGCGGCGCCCGGCGCGGACTGTTTCGCACTGCCCTTGCCGAAGAACATGTAGGCCAGCAGCAGGCCGAGTCCCGGGCCGGGATTGGCTTCGATCAGGAAGACCACCGACTTGCCGGTTTCCGTCGCCTGCTGGATCCCCAGCGGGGAGAAAATTCCGTGGTTGATGGCGTTGTTGAGGAACAGCACTTTCGCCGGTTCAACGAAAATGGAGGTCAGCGGTAGCAGGTTGTCCTGCACCAGCAGGTTTACCCCGGTCGCCAGCACCTTGGACAACGATGAGACCAGCGGTCCAATGGCCATAAAGGCCAGCCCCGCCAGCAGCATCCCGATAATCCCGGCAGAGAAGTTGTTGACCAGCATTTCGAAGCCGCTTTTGATTTTACCGTCAACCCAGCGGTCAAAACGCTTGATAGCCCAGCCGCCCAGCGGCCCGGCCATCATCGCCCCCATAAACATTGGCATGTCTGCGCCGACGATGACGCCCATTGTGGTGATAGCGCCCACGACCCCGCCGCGTTCGCCGCCGACCAACCGGCCACCGGTATAACCAATCAGCAGCGGCAGCAGGTAGGTAATCATGGGCTCGACCAGTTTGGCCAGCGTCTCATTCGGCAGCCAGCCGGTAGGAATAAACAGCGCGGTGATTAAACCCCAGGCGATGAATGCGCCGATATTGGGCATCACCATGTTGCTGAGGAAGCGGCCAAAATTCTGTATCTTGACCTTAATAGTTGGTGATAGCATAAAACTCACTCCCCTCGGTGGTACGCGCTCAGGGACGGTGCGCGTCGTAATAGTGAGATGGTTTCGCCAAAAACCATCGGTCGTTCTCTAGACAAATCGACTCTATCACGCCGTTTTCGCCCCCAGTACCCCGAGGGGAATTTGTGACTGAGATCACTCAGTTACCCCACCTCAGGTAGGATTTCACGCGATCTTCATCACAAATCAGATCTGAAAGTCAGTTACATTGTTAAAATTTGGCGTTTGACAGCCCCTCTTACGTGACCACCATCACACTTCAATTCAGTAACTTTGTTTTAACATTGTGATTCTCATCACATAACATCATTCAATTAAGCGACCTGAATCCAGACTGGGCATTCGGCTTCCCCATTTCGATAAAGAAACGGAGAGAAAATGTCATTTAATTACGGGACGTGGGAGGAAAATAATAGCGTGGATGGGCAGCTCACAGGCCAGCCTATAATCGCGTCGGAAATGGGCCGACGCTTTCTACTTTAATTCGCCCCTTATAGCGCCGCGTTACAAGAGGTCTCGCTCACTCAGGGTTAAAACCGAGGAGTCAAAACAGGTCTTAATTTTGTCACGTCACTGACACATCACACCCTGTCTGTCGGGAGTGAAAATATAAGCTTTCAAGCACTTAGCAGGCGACAAAAAGAAACTCACTGAAAATATCGTTACAAATCATGTCACGTATTCTTCCCAAAAATCACCTGTTCAGCCCGGATAAAAAGCCCCGTCGATGCCGATTTGATGACAAAACCGATACGGCGAGCGAACGATGAAATATGACGATATTCCGGCTAATTAGAAGCAATGTAGCGATTTTTTCTGCGCGAAAAGCGCACTGACTCCTCGCCCAAAACACCGAGGCTCGGTTGCGGAATGGACGCATATTTTGACGCTTATTCCTGCATTTTTTTTCCACGAATTGACTTAACCCTACCTTGATTGACAGACGCGTTAGTCATAAGGTCGAAAAAAGCGTAGAGGGAAAGGGAAACAGCAACGCGAGTTACGCCAATCACCTCCATCCGCAATCGCCTGTATTTGGGAGTGCCGGATTTAACGTCCGTCTCATAATGGCAGTATTCATTTCGCGGACTTGGTTTGAGTCCGTCGTTTATCGATGAGAACTATGGCTAATCAATCTATTTCTCCGTCTGAGAATGACCCGCGTCATCAGGACGACAACCCACAGAATCACAACTCAGACAGCGCTCCCACGGAACGCAAAACGCCCGGCAAGAAGCCGCTGATTATTCTGGCCATCGTCGTCGTGGTCATGCTGATCGTCGGCCTGTTTTTCTGGCTGACCAGCCGCAATGTTGAAACCACCGATGATGCCTTTACCGACTCCGATGCGGTCACCATCGCCCCTAAAGCCTCGGGCTACGTGACTCAGCTGCACGTGAAAGATAACCAGCGCGTTAAACAGGGCGACATACTGGTCGTCATCGATCCTCGCGATAATACCGCGCAGCGCGATCAGGCTCAGGCCCAGCTGGGACTGGCGATGGCGCAGCTGCATCAGGCGCAGGCCGCGTTGGATCTGGCGAAAGTTCAGTATCCCGCGCAGAAAGATCAGGCGCTGGCGACGCTGGCGAAAGCGCAGGCCAACTACGTTAATGCGCAGGAAGATGACAAACGTCAGCGGGGCGTCGNCCCGCGAGCCACTTCGCAGCGCAACATTGATGCGGCAGGCGCGCAGCTAAGAAGCGCCCGCGCGGAATGGGAAAGCGCCAAGGCGCAGGTCGAAGTCGCCTCTCAGGTCGCGTTGCAAATCCGCCAGCAGGCCACCAACGTCGAAGCGCGTCAACGGCAGGTTGAGCAGGCCCAAGCCCAGCTCAATACCGCCAACCTGAACCTCTCCTACACCGAAGTCCGCGCCCCGTACGATGGCTTCATCACTCGCCGCAACGTGCAGGTGGGCAGTCTGGTGCAGCCGGGCACGGCCCTGTTCTCGCTGGTATCGCCGAATACCTGGATTACCGCCAACTTCAAGGAGTCCCAGCTGGAGCGGATGCGGCCGGGCAATAAAGTGAATATCACCGTGGATGCGTGGCCCAACATGAAGCTCGAAGGCCACGTCGATAGCGTACAGATGGGCTCGGGCTCGCGCTTCTCCGCGTTTCCAGCGGAAAACGCGACCGGCAACTATGTGAAAATCGTGCAGCGCGTCCCGGTGAAAATCGTCATCGATAAAGGTCTGGATCCGGAAAGACCGCTGCCGCTGGGCCTGTCGGTTGAGCCCAAGGTGACGGTGGAATGAGCCAGAACCAGACTTGGCAGCCGGCCGGGAATCCCTGGCTGGTCGCCATTACGGTCACGCTGGCGGTGTTCATGGAGATCCTGGACACCACGATCGTCAACGTCGCGCTTCCGCATATGGCGGGCTCGCTGTCCTCCAGCTATGACGAGTCGACATGGGTGCTGACGTCTTATCTGGTGGCTAACGGCATCGTGCTGCCCATCTCGGCCTTCCTGAGCCGAGTCTTCGGCCGTAAGCTCTTCTTTCTACTCTGTATTGTGATGTTCACCATCTGCTCTTTACTGTGCGGCGTCGCCACGGAGCTGTGGCAGATCATCCTGTTCCGTATCTTGCAGGGCTTCTTTGGCGGCGGTCTTCAGCCCGTACAACAGTCGGTGCTGCTGGATTACTTCAAGCCGGAGGATCGCGGTAAAGCTTTCGGCCTGTCCGCGATCGCGGTGATCGTCGCCCCCGTCATCGGGCCGACGCTCGGCGGATGGATCACCGATAACTACAGCTGGCGCTGGGTGTTCTTCATCAACATCCCCATCGGCATTTTGAGCGTGCTCGCCATCTACCATCTGCTGGAAGATCCGCCGTGGGAGCGAAAATCAGCGAAAGGCACACTCAGCATCGACTACATCGGCATCAGCCTGCTTACGCTGGGGCTGGGGTGTCTGCAGGTCATGCTCGACCGCGGCGAGGACGACGACTGGTTCCACTCCAATTTCATTATTACCTTTGCCATATTGACGGCGATTGGTTTGGTGGGCGCGGTCTACTGGCTGCTGTACGCCAAAAAGCCGGTGGTCGATCTCCACTGCCTGAAAGATCGCAACTTCGCGGTGTCTTGTCTTCTCATGGCTGGCATGGCGCTGGTGATGTACGCCAGTGCGGTGGTCATCCCGCAGCTGGCGCAGCAGGATTTGGGCTACACCGCGACCTGGTCGGGCATGATCCTCTCGCCGGGGGCGATTCTGGTGGTGCTCACGATCCCGATCGCGCTGAAACTGATGCCGCTGGTGCAGACGCGCTGGATGATTGCGTTCGGGTTCACCTCGCTGGCCGCCTCATTCCTGTATTCGTCAACGCTGGCGCCAAACGTGGATTTTTATACGCTGATACTGATGCGTAGCACTCAGACCATCGGACTCGGTTTCCTGTTTGTGCCGCTGACCACCATCGCCTTTGTGTCGATTCCGCAACGGCTGAACGCGGATGCCTCCGCCCTGTTCACCATGTGCCGCAACGTGGCGGGGTCGATCGGCATTTCGCTGTCCACCGCGATGATTACCGAGCGGCAGCAGGCGCATAGCGCCAGCATGGTTCATAACATGACCCCGCTCAACGAGCCGTTCAATCTGGCGTTGGAGCGTTTGACCCACGCGATTAAGAACTTCTCCACGATGGCGGGCGATCCGATGTCCATCGCAACCGGTCAACTGTATAAAGAGATGATTGCCCAGGCGCGTATCCTTGCCTATATCGACGTTTTCACGGGCCTCAGCGTTATCGCTCTGCTTCTCATTCCTCTTTGTTTGCTGCTTTCTCCCATCAAGAGCAAAGGCAGTGCTGGAGCACATTAACATGAAGGTTTCTTTACCCTACTCGTATTCCCCCACCGCTACGGTGATAGCGGTTGTGCTGGCGCTGTCGGCCTGTACCGTCGGGCCCGATTATCAGGCGCCGACCCCTGCCACGCCGGGCGCGTTCAAGGACATGGCATCTGACGGCACATCACCCACGCTGGCCGCGGAGATCAACCCCAGCTGGTGGAAAACGTTTAACGACCCACAGCTGGACAGCCTGATCGGCCGGTCGATCGCCGGCAACCTCACCTTGCAACAGGCGGTGTTGCGCATCGCCGGATCGCGCCAGCAGCTGAATCAGGCTCGCGGAGCCTGGCTGCCATCGGTCAATGCCAGCGCTTCAGCGCAGCGGCAGCAATTGGGTCTTAAGGGCCTGATGGAGTCTCATGACGTGTACGGTCAGGTGGATCAGGTCGATCCCAATCTGACCTCTTCGCTCGATAGTCTGACCCAGTCCGTCGGACTGTATCAGGGCAGTTTTGACGCGTCCTGGGAGCTGGACTTGTGGGGCAAAGTGCGTCGTCAGGNGGAAGCCGCCGACGCTCAGCAGCAGCAGTCGATAGAGAGTCGCAATGATGCGCTGGTGTCGCTGGAAGCCGAAGTGGCGAGAACCTATTTGCAGCTGCGTGGCGCGCAGGCCGCCTATCAGACGCTGGAGAGCCAGATTGAGATTGCGCAACAGACGCTGACGCTGACCCAGAGCCAGCAGCGCAACGGCCTCTCGCCGCAGATGAACGTGGAGAACGCGCAAGCCCAGCTAAGTTCGCTGCGAGCGCAACTGCCGCAGTATCAGGCGCAAGTGCGACAGGCGATGAACGGGCTAGCCGTGCTGACCGGGCAAGTGCCGGGCGCGCTGGATAATGAACTGGCGGCTGCGAAAGCCATGCCGACGTTGCCTAAAGCCGTGCCGGTCGGCGTACCGTCGACACTGGCCAGACGCCGCCCGGATGTTCGTCAGGCGGAAGCGCAACTGCACGCCGCCACCGCCAACATCGGCGTCTCTGTCGCACAGCTGTTCCCCGATCTGTCGCTGACCGGGCAGCTCGGCATGCGCAATACCGATTTTAGTTATATGGATAACTGGAGCAGCCACTTCTACCGCTTCGGCCCGTCGGTTTCCATTCCCATCTTCCAGGGCGGCCGTCTGGTCTCCGGGGTCAAGCTGGCCCGTGCGGAACAGGCCAGCGCGGCATTGGGCTATCGTCAGACGGTTCTCACCGCCTTGCAGGACGTCGAAAACGCGCTGATCAGCTACCGGACCGATCAGCAGCAGGTTGAAGAACTCGAACGCACCGTCGAATCGCAGCAAAACGCGTTCGATCTGGCGAGTGACGGATACAGTAAAGGCCTGACGTCGTTTATCGAGGCGCTGGACGCACAGCGGCAGCTCGCACAGGCCAAACAACAGGCCATTATGGCGCGCGTGCAATGTAATCTGGATCTGGTCGCGCTGTATAAAGCCTTGGGCGGCGGCTGGGAACCTTACCAGCAGGTCAAACTGCCGGAGTTCTCAGTGTTCGGTCCGGCTGAAAGCTCATCCTGACGGTCGAAACACCCCGTTTTATCACGTCAATTCACACACGTTCTTTACCGCCAGACGCGTCTCTCGCGCTGGCGGTTTTTCTCCTCCCTTCCCTGCCGCTCCGAGCGGCAGGTCATCAAGGAATGATTTCATCAGGAGCGGAGGGCTTTGCGCCGCGCCTTCTGGAAAATCACGACGTCACTCCCAAAAGCCTGATCTGTGAGGAGGAGCGCGCGCCGGTTCGCCACGGCAGAACACGACACAATGCAGTACACTGAATAAGACAATATCCTCTCTTTCCACTCTTTGCGTTCAGGTACGGGTAGAAGCATGTTATTGAGTTTATTAGCGATAATAGTGGTATTCATTGTCATTCCCCTCGTTTACCTTCATCGGCCCGAGTTTGTCGAAATCAGCGTTCCTGAGGTTAAGGCCAAAGACTCGGACCATTACCGGCAAGGCCAATTTCACAACGTCGAGCCGACTCCCGTGCTGACCGGGAGCGGGAGCTTTGCCAAATTGATGCTGGAATTTTTGCTCCACGGCAACCCGCGCCGTCGCCCCAAACAGGCGCTCCCCACGGTCAACACCTCGCTGTTGGCGCTGCCTGCTGACCGGGACGTCGTTATCTGGCTCGGCCNCTCCTCTTTTTTTGTGCAGCTGGCGGGAAAACGCCTGCTGGTCGACCCCGTGCTCAGCCAAAACGCCGCGCCGGTCCCCTTCGGCAATCGCGCATTTCAGGGCACCAATCCCCACACGCCAGCCGATATGCCCAACATCGATTATTTACTGATGACGCACGATCACTGGGATCATCTGGACTACGCCACCCTGATTGCGCTCAAACCCAAAGTAAAACAGGTGGTCTGCGGGCTTGGCGTGGGCCAATATTTTCGCGCGTGGGGATTCGCTCACGAAAGCGTTCATGAAGCCGACTGGTTTTCCGAACTGAATCTTGGGGATGGCATCGACATTTCGGTTTTACCCGCGCGCCACTTTTCCGGTCGATTATTCAAAAAGAACCAGACGTTGTGGGTGTCTTTCGCCCTGCAAACGGCTGAGCGACGCCTGTACTTTAGCGGAGACTCGGGGTACGGCGCGCATTTCAAAAAGATCGGCGAACTGTTCGACGGTTTTGATTTCGTCGCACTCGACAGCGGCCAATATGATGAACGCTGGTCGCACGTTCACATGCGGCCGGAGGAAGCGGCTCAGGCGGCAACGGACCTGCGGACACGCGCCCTGCTGCCCGGGCATATCGGCAAATTCGCCTTGGCGCAGCATGACTGGAACGATCCGTTTATCCGTATCGTCAAAGCCAGCAAAAATCATGATTGGCGGCTGTTGACGCCGCTCATCGGTCAACCGCTGTGGCTGGACGAGAGTGAAACGGTATTCGAGCCTTGGTGGGAAACGGTTTCTGGCTGATCGCCCCCTACCCGAGGGCGAATCACTCCATTTAACGAAGGAAAAGCATGGGTGAGTGGAATAGATCAAACTCGCTGCGTTGCGGCGTTGCATGGCCTGCCGCATTGCTGAAAAATCCTCCACCCACGAGATTTCTCACGGACTGTCTGCTCATCACGTCTGACTAAGCACATTGCCATTCCAGACATCGCCCCGATTCATCACGTAAGGATGGTTATACGCGTTTTCAGGATGAACATTTTCCAGCGGGCTCCACACACTATTCCACGGCATGAAAAATGTCGCCTGAGGGAAAGCGGAGAGCATCACGTCAATCACGTTGCCGTAATCTAATTGTCCGTCAATGGTTCGCGGGCCTATTTCCGGAAAGGCGAAGGGTTTATTGAGATCCAGCATCTCCTGATAACCGCACAGCGTCTGCGGATTATCCAGATACATATCCAACCCGGTGATATCCACATAGGGATGACCGGGATAATAGTCCGATTTATAGCCGCGCAGAGCATCCGGCGAATAAACCCACAGCAGATTATTCAGCCCTTTTTGATAGGTGAAATAATTGAACATGTCCTGATAGAGCATTTTATACAGCTCCATGCGTACGGTATCGCTATTTTCATAGCCGGACGCGCCCCACCAAAACCACTCCCCATTCATTTCATGCAAAGGCCGATAAAACACCGTGATACCGCGACGGTTTAACTCCATCAGCCCCTCGGCGATCTTATCCAGCATTGCCAGCCAGCGCTGGCGTTCATCGGAACCCAACGCGAGAATTCGCGAATATTGTTCATTGCTGATCGGCTGCTTCAGCGCGCCCTGCCCTGTTCCCGGATTATTCCCCGCATAAATGGGGTTCGGCAGGTGATGGCTAATGGCGACTAATCCGCCTTTCTCCCAATGTGTTATCAACTCGGCGTTACAGCCGTAGTCGATTAAATTCGCTTCCTCGCCCGGTTCGGTAATATCCCAACCGCGGGCGTAGTCCGCGCCGTAAATAGCGGGGTACTGCCCCGTGGCGGTGTGAATCGCCTCCGCCTGGCGCATTGAGAACGCATCCTCGCCGGTAATGTGGGTGTAACCGCCGAATGCGCCGGAGATGAGTTTTTTATTTGCACGCGCCGGTAAACCGGCCAGCCAGTGATAAACCTTTACCGCCGTATCATCCGCATTTTCATTCGCCGTGGTCAGTTCTGTTGTATTGTTCATGGTGATATTCCTCATTATTAAATGATGTCTTGATATTCATTTCCGCTAAGCTTAATCGCGGCCTAATAAGGTTATCACTGCAAATAACGCATGAAACAAAAGGATGTTGTGTGGGAAATTACACAACACGCTCTCCTTGAATTATTTTTAAAATAATACCAAGGCGAGTAATAAAGCTAGGGTTTTATTATTGGGAAGAGTACGGTTTTGTGGCTGTTGGAAGTGACGATAGTTTTAAATAAAGGATAATTGGTGTGAAGGATAATAAATTTCTAGCCACAAGGCAGATATTCCATTGGGTAAATCGCGGCATGAATTGGGGGTAAATATTTGGAAAAAGAACCTTTCCACCCACTCGCTACCCCATAAGCCACGGTGAATTGTAGTGGAATACTATGTTTGTAATTTATACCAAGGTGCTATGTGACTGATGTGGGGTTAGTCCACACGAAAATTGCCAGCAAATTCTGTGATTTTAGACGTTAGCGTAACTCAATGGATCCCACTCGAAAATGGCGTAATACGTCAATGTATTGTAATTACAAATAATTTATAAGCAGACAAATATCTTCATCTTTACCGTTATAAGAAATCCTATTTAAAACAAATAAATAAAAATATCACTTCAATACAGATATCCTAAATTCATAACCTTTCGGTTAAGTTTTATTTTGTTTCATTCTTGTAGATAATAGCCAAAGTTCAGACAGGAAATTCGGCATCACAGACCAAACACCACCGGATAGCCCACGAGGAACAAGCTCATAGCTTTCGTCAGCGAAAATAAGCCTCATTAGACACTCGGTATTCCACACTTGATCGTCTATTGCTCCTGCCAACTTTACAGTCACCTGGCTGATAGCGGATGAAGTATCTTCAACACCAATAATGAACCAATGTGTTAACGAAATATCTTTCAATTCATTGCGTAATCGACCAGCACGAAAACCAATAGGACGATTGGGGTAATCGACTGTACCCTTGGCTAATTCGCCATAATTCTTCGTCATCAACCATGAAAGATATTCAGCGGCAAAAGCCTCTGGACTACCTGATGGTAGGTTTGCAATATCATCGGACGCGGCCAAGACAATATTCGAAACGACAGGCCTGGCTTTCCAGCTATTTAATGCATCCTTAATTTCTGCATTTCGTCGCATGCTTTTCCCAAGCTCACGCAGATCAACAGGTTTTTGTTCCTCGGTAGCTTTTTCTAATCTTTGTGCTTCATCACGACGCCGATCAAAATAATCAACCGTCGCCCATAAGAGATTAAATGCCTTCCCTGCTACTATGGGACTGCCGTAGTTAGGGTTTAATCCATGCACAATACCATGCCTGAATGGCATACAGATAAGTTCCGTATCCAGTTTTCGTCGAGTTGAACCAAGAATTGCAAGCCCTTCAGATAGACCTCCGGGGCCTGATGTTTGGCTATCAAAAACAGGTGTATCAGCACCACCAGAAAACGGATGTTTACCCGTTGATGTGGTGCATATCCCATCAATAATGCTCAACACAAGTGGGATAGCCGATAAATAATCCTCTGCTCCCGCTCGCTCTACAGCCCGTTCATACATTGCTTCCCATGGATTAAAATGACGCGTACAAAACCGGTAACCCAAAAAACGCAAGTTATCTGGATTTAGGTGATAGCTTGTCAGTTCGATTTCCCCATCATCAAGGTTCATATCAAGAACTTTTGCGACAAAATCTGTCGAGAAACGATCATAATTTACCCATCCAAGCGGACTATAAATTTGCGCAAACAGATCCCTATTGATCATCATGTTTTTTATGTTTTCTAATTGTCTTTCTACCTCCTGAAACTGCGCTTTAGCATTCTTATCGAATACTCCCAATAATTTTGCTACTGGACGAGCTTTTTCAATCTGATCAATAAGATATTCAGCAGGCGATTTAGGAACACGTTTATCTGACACTCATACGCCCCTTGTTGTTGTAACAGAAATTGCGGAGTCAAATCTGCGTAAAACCATATCAATATCAACAATAGCTACTTATGAAGAAGCTCGCCATCGAACATAAAATTTCTCCACATATTCGGCTGCATCTTATGACTCAATTGTAAAATGGCGTATACCCCTGTTCTCCGGCGCACGGCGCTTCACGACACGGTATCCCGTTCCGTACTGAACAATACCTGCGCGCCGGAGCGGCAGCGGTTGAGGTATGACGGAGATATCGGTTATGCACTCGGTGCAGCCGCCTGCATCAGCAGGGTAATCCCCTCCGGCTGAAAGCCTGCCTCAGGTATCGGTTCAGTCCTCCTCTGATAAGTGGGTTGATGAGAATTGACGCAGAAAATGTGCGTCAGATGACAGGGCACGCCGGAAAGCGTTGTGGCGTAAGGGCTGGCGCAGAGATTGTTCGCGGCGTCACTTGCAACGGCTTTGCGCCGTATGAAGTGACGCCGTTGCCTCATGGAAGCATTCGCTGAGGCAGCAAAAGGCCGCGGACGGTTGCGCCAGTCACTGGCGACATAAATGTGAATACGCATCAGCGCGTAAACAGATAGCAACGAAGCAGTGGCTTCACGGACAGGATGCAGCTCTGAGGCTCTAGATACGGTAACTGCCGTCGCCGAAGCGAGCACCCGCAGAATGGCAGCGATGGCGGGCTGGGTGTCGACCTCACAGGTTTGGCCTGTGCGTTGCCTTGAAGGTCGTGGCAACGTGGGATGCTGCTTACCGCAGCGATAAAACACCTATAACTTACTGCGCCAGCTTTCCCGCATCAAGCGGCTAACGCGCTACGCTTGTTGGCTCCCTAACGGATTTCCATTCCATAGAAATCCATTAGGGAGCGCCGAAATCCACTAGCGCAAAATGTAACATTTTGTGAATTTACGCCGGGTGTGCCTTCACTCTGACTCCCCTACCCTACCCCGTCCGCGCCCGGTGTTTTGATAGCGCGACGGCCAGATCTCTTCGGGGAGTTTATTTAGCGCCTCGGCGATCAGACGCTCGCCTTTCGGCCAGTGACGCGTCAACGCATTTGCCAGCGTGGACGACGCCAGCCCCGCTTCTCTGGAAATCGCCGCCAGTGTTGTTCCCTGCTTTCTTAAACTCGCAATGATATCCGCCGGATGCCAGTCATGTTGTTCCATATGTCCTCCTGCATTGTTGACTATTAGTCACATGGTAGCACAAAAACTAACGATTGTGACTAATAGTCCGTGGACTGATAAGCATCAAAATCGAATGCTTGTCACATGAAAACATCCGATTCGATCAAAGTCCTGTTAGGACAACGCGCTAAGGCGCTCAGATTGCAGGCTGGCCTGTCTCAGGAAGCCTTTGCGGAAAAGTGCGGGCTGGATCGTACCTATATCAGCGGCATTGAACGTGGGATCAGAAACCCAACTCTGGAAGTGCTCAACATCATCGCAATTGGGTTACATACCGATCTAACCACGCTGTTTGCATTTCACGATCCAGCCTGACATTCCAATCTTGCCGATTAAATCGACAAAACCTCTCATATGTGACTCATCGTCCGTGGTCTGATAAGCAACGAGAGATAATGCTTATCTGCATGGAAAATGTAAAAAACATCACCGTCCGTTTTGGACAACGCGTAAAAACACTTCGCTTACAGGCCGGACTCTCCCAAGAGGCTTTCGCCGATAAGTGCGGATTGGATCGCACCTATATTAGTGGCATTGAGCGAGGCGTTAGAAACCCAACGCTGGAAGTGATTGGGGTTATTGCTGATGGGTTGGGGATTGAATTGGCTGTATTGTTCAAATTTCAGTAAACCTAAAAATCGTAATTAAACCTGTTAATATTCAGGAGTGCTTATGATGATTTATAGTAGCAGGGAAGACGCAATAGCTAATAATTATTTCAATAAAATCAACGAATTATCATTTAACACATCAATTCCCGCATCAATAGCGATTTTAACGCTCGAACACCCACAGCCTATTGCATGGTTCTTCTTAGGACTAACTACGCTTTTCGCCCTCAAAGAGGGTAAAGAATATAAAAAAATCTCCCGCCGCTATGTAGCAAAATATAAGGGACTTATGGGAAACATTGCTCTTTTAAGCAAAATAAATCTCTTCTCAATCAGTATTGATATATAAACATTTATTACATTAGGCGAACTGAATTTAGAATCTATCTATCAATTAACTAGTTTCAGAATTAGTAGTCTATAAAAAACACCAGCCTTTATCTGGAAGCTGGTGTTTTCGAATTACTATCTGCCTTAGCAGGCCTTATGAATCACATCCACTCGATCATTAATTACCCAGCACCCCCCTTATTTTTCGGGGGGGGTTATGTGGTCGATTACACCGATACTGACCTGCTCCCCGTTGATAAACCGTGATGTCAGTAATGTATTCATCAGCAACAAGAGGACATAGCGGATCGGACCTAGTATCCAGCCCGCCTCGTATTATTTAAATCCAGCGATGAATCTTTCATATGATCCTTGAGCGCTAGCAAGGTGGGTGTTGAGAGCTTGTAGAGGACGTCCAAGTTTAAAGCGGCGCTGCTGTCCTGAACCTCGGTTCTCAATTTCTTCGATAACATGAGTCTCGATTAAGTCTGGCAGAGTTGAATCGATGAAAGTCTGCCCTCGATCGCCCAATTTTATCTTTATAACAGACTCGCTGATGTGAGTACTCCGCATAAAATAGCGAAGCAATTTTTCAACATTCACAAGCTCATTATCCATTGACATCATCTCGACATCGATTGACTCAACAAACTCTCCATTACTGGATGTCGAATTCTGTTTATCTAGATAGGTCTTAATAGCACCCGGCTCCCAGATCTCAAGCCCCGTATCTTCAACTCTAATTGAATCAAATGTGCAATGGATAAAGGAATTTCCGTCAATCTTAGTTGAGGGATAAACTCTCAACTGTCCAAAGTTACATTCATCAAACTGGCAGGATTTAATCTCCGTAGTCTCATAACTACTTTGAGAAAAATAACAATTCTTGAAAGAAATATTTTTTAGCTTGCAGTCACGGATCGCATCAATGCCGAAAACCATATCAACCAACTCAAGTCCATTCGAATCAATCTCACTGAGTAGTTTCAACGTAAGGTTTCCACAATTCTCTTTAGTATAGGATGCTTGCCCATCCAACTTACTTATTGATGAAATAAATCTACTAATTTCAATAACTTTTTCAATTGATTGTCGTCTTGCTGCTCGAATGAATTCCAGTTGCGAGTTATCCGGCAAAATGCCGCGACGCAAAATACTTAACGTTTCGGAAGCCGCACTTTTATTAAGAGGAAGTACAACATTAGCCAACCCATCCCCTAAGAAGTACTGACGGAATTCGTCATGATCGAATTCTACAGCAAAGTTGATATCTGATGAAGCAATTAAAAGCGCATGCCCACTTATTCTATCTCGCACCTGCTGTGACTGTTGCGCAGACAAGCGTTTCGACTCACAAAAATACTCAGCGACTACATCTAGATGATCCTGCTTCAGATATTCAATACGACTTTCCCACATGTTGATTGCTATTAGAGCCAACAACTCACAGTGCTCATCGACTGTGATGAGCGTAGCTCCTATGTCACCGGACCGATCAATCCATTTCTCATTAGCCTCTCTCTCGATTATGCTACGCACAAAGACTGAGAAAAAGTCAGAACCAGAAGAATGGATTTTCTCTATAAATTTTTCAAGCGAAGAACTTTGCTGTGCAATATCAACCAATCGTCTTACCAAAACGGGCCGCGTCAATAAGGAGTGATCCTTTCCTAGACGTTCGGCCACCCTCTGATAAATATCTTCAGCATGATCTAGATTTCGATTTTTACAATACTGTAGAAACTGGGTTTCTTCCCAGCGGTTCAACTCAAGCTTTGAAAAACCAACGGAATAATTACTAATAGTATCGTAAAGCTTCTCTTGTGATCGCAGGTTTTCAAACTCGAAATATGCCTTGCGTGCAGCAACTACTACCGTACCTGTTGAGTTTAGTGAACCAACCAATATCCCCATAGCGGATAAGGCTTCGCCAGAACTATTCTCGACAAACATTTCCTCGAATCCATCGAACGCCGGTATGATTACTCCCATTCGAACAAGAGCAAGAAATGAATTATAGTAAAGGAATGGAAAGCGGTACTTATTTTGCAATGCTCCTACAGTAATATCATCGAAGCGTAGGAAATGCCTTCCCCCTAAGATAATTGGGACCAAAAGCCAATCCGAAGAACCTTCAGTAAACCTGAGCGCCTGTTTTCTAGCTGCAGCATTGATGAGAGATGTTTTTCCCTCTCCTGCATCGCTTGTAATGTACAAAACAGAGGTTTCAAGCGGACTTTGCGAATCCAAATTTTTCAGCATTTCATCAAGAGCGTCTGATACAGATGAGACTTGCTCGTTTGGGTTTGTCTCAATAGTGGGAAGAAAATCTGCGGCGGGGGATACGAAGTTAGGAGGCGCAGGTATTTGTTCCAAAATACGGGAACTCAACAGATGTAATTTAGCTAATCGTTCTACAATCCATCTGCTTGCAGGGATATCACCAGCCCCCTCATCGACGTAGATGTCCCCATATTTAGCAGTAATCCCAGCATCAACAACATCCCCATTAATGGAAAACATCATTCTTTGACTATCAAAAATTATTTCTGAACCAGGATCTGCAAAAGTTGAAATAATAGATTTAAACGTATCGATTTGCATTATTATATTCCTAATTCAATAAGCGTTGCAGCACCTACCTTAATAGGCACCAGAGCATTGCTCATTTGCGGATGGACTCGGATAATCTTTGTACCTCTCAGCATCAATGTTCTGATAGGCGGTAAAAAATCATCATCTGCGCTAACTATAAAAAGAAAATCACATTCTTGACCGGCAAGATATATAAGATCGCAAGTGAGCATTGTATCAACCAGCTTCTGCTCATGCCTGTAGACAAGAGATTTCCCCTCTGTAACACAACCTTGAGTAGGGCAACGTCCTTTCTGTAAAAGTTTCTTTGCCAGCGGTAACGGGCAGGTAGTCGAACTGCATCCGACTGACGCAGGGGTTTCAACACGTATGTTGCTGGGGCGTCCCTTACGGCGGTATGTATTAAACAACTGGTGACCGGGCTCTTCCAGCAAGGAAACAGCAAGTTCTGCTGTTGTCCTAATCCTCACAACTTGGCCGCTATTCCTTGGTACGCGTATGACAGTAGGAAACTCACTTTGAATACGCACTGAAACCCTTTGGGAAAGCACACTAAGGGCATCACCTTCATACCAACCACCATACAATCTAACCTCACATCCCCCCATATCTTGCAAGAACATTTCTGAAGCTTGGATTAAGATTTTTTGAACCACATCCAAAACTCCCGCAGACTTTTGGAGTGGGCTTAGATTGTCATAATCAATACATAGAGTAATCTTCATTTATCGAGACACCGGAAGGTAACTTCATTACAAAGCTGAAACAATGC
Source organism: Lonsdalea quercina subsp. quercina (assembly GCF_000688695.1). Classification (GTDB taxonomy): domain Bacteria; phylum Pseudomonadota; class Gammaproteobacteria; order Enterobacterales; family Enterobacteriaceae; genus Lonsdalea; species Lonsdalea quercina_D. The sequence goes on from NZ_JIBQ01000008.1 coordinate 85,407, forward strand.
ACCATGAATGATTCGCATCTTAACGTTGGGGGTAAATCAGCCATTCTCCCCATCGGGGATTTCGCTATGTTACAGCAAAACTCACGGTCAAAGCCCATTATTCCACGCCAATGCATAGGATCCCTCCATACAGATTCAGCTCAGTTGGACCGTATAATAAGTGGCTGATTTTACCACATAGATTAGCCCCATAGATCACCAGACACTTCGTCTCTCTTAAAATAAGAGGTAGTCTTAGAACTATGTTTAACACCAGTCAGAATAATAAGATGGTTGAAGTGTTATCAGGACCTGAGCGGCGTCGGCGTCGTACACCGCAGGAAAAAATTGCCATTATTCAGCAGACTATGGAACCCGGTATGACCGTGTCTCATGTCGCGCGCCTACATGGCATCAATGCAAACCAGATATTCAAATGGCGCAAGCAATATGAAGACGGCTCGCTGACGGCAGTTGCATCGGGCGAGGAAGTGGTGCCGGCCTCCGAGCTCGCGGCCGCCAATAAGCAAATTCGCGAGCTCCAGCGCCTTCTGGGCAAAAAGACGATGGAAGCCGAGATACTCAAAGAGGCCGTGGAGTTCGGTCGGGCAAAAAAATGGATTGCGCATGCGCCCTTGTTGCCCGGGGACGACGAATAACCGACGTTTGCAGAAGTCTTGGCGTGTCGCGTGCGCAGTTGAGCATCAGGGTTCACCGGCCATCTGACTGGCAGGATCGCAGACGGCAGCCCCGTTCTGACGATACCACCGTATTGTCCCGGATAAACATGGCGGTGGCTGACCTGCCGACGTATGGTTATCGCCGTGTGTGGGCGCTGCTGCGACGGGAGTCAGAGCGGGACAGCCTGCCTGTGGTTAATGCGAAGCGGGTGTATCGCATTATGAGAACGCATAATCTGCTTCTTGAACGTAAACCCGCTGCTCCTTGCCGTAAGCGGGCCCATAAGGGGCGCGTAGCAGTAACGGAAAGTAACCGGCGCTGGTGCTCAGATGGCTTTGAGTTCCGCTGTGATAATGGCGAAAAGCTGCGGGTGACCTTCGCGCAGGACTGCTGCGACAGGGAGATCATTGACTGGGCAGCGAGCACCGGAGGCTATGACAAAGAAACGGTGCAGGATGTCATGCTGGGTGCGGTGGAAAAACGCTTCGGAAGGCAGTTGCCAACAGAGTCGCTGGAGTGGCTGACGGATAACGGTTCAGCCTAGAGGGCTCATGAAACGCGGGCGTTCGCCCGGTTGCTGGGACTGGAGCCTTGCACGACAGCAGTGAGAAGCCCGGAAAGCAACGGCATAGCAGAAAGCTTCGTGAAGACGATAAAACGGGACTACATCAGCATCATGCCGAAACCGGACAGCCAGGCAGCGGTGATGAATCTGGCGGAGGCGTTCAGTCATTACAACGAACATCATCCGCATAGTGCACTGGGATATCGCTCACCACGGGAATATATACGCAGGAAGTTATCGCAACCGTAAGAGAGTAAAAACGTCTGGATATATAGGGTCAAATCCACCACATAACCGACTACGTGCCATAGATACATAGATTAGACTGACCCCATAAATTACTAGATAAACTCCCCAACCCACCCATCAACCATATCCGCCCAATCCTGCAACATCTTCCGGCGTTGTTCGGAGTATTCCTCTTTGTTGTAAACCGCCCGAACGCCGCGCTGTTCGTGGGCAAGGGCTTTTTCTATCCAGTCCGAGCTATACCCAGCTTCATGCAGATGTGTGGAGGCGGTGCGGCGCATATCGTGGATGGTGAAATCCCCTAACGGTAGACCCTGCTTTTGTGCCAGTTGGATCGCGTGATTCGCTGCGCGGTTGAGCGAACTTAACGCGATAGTACCATGTTGAGACTGGCCGAAACTCGGCAGTACAAACGGCGATCCCGCTGCCAGAATATGTAAACAGATCCAACGCCTGCTGGGAGAGATAGACCACATGCGGACGCCCCGCGCCACGGCGGCTGGCTTTCATTTTCTCCGCCGGTATGGTCCATTCGGCATTCACAAAATCAATCTCATCCCATGTGGCATTAACAACGGAGTTTTTTCTGACCAGCGTCAGCATAATGATCTTGAGCGCGACTTTTAGCGCATGAGAAGTTTGCGCGTTTTTTAACGTATTAAAAAACAGGCCAATCTCTTTTTTGGATAGCGCCCTATCCCTTGGAACAAAGGTGGCGATAGTGGACGGCGGCACGTGCTCCGCCGGATTGTCACATTTCACGCCGCGCGCTTTGGCGTAGGTAAATACGCAGCCGATAATATCGCGCGTTTTCACCGCCGATGCCGCCGCGCCACGGCTTTTCACCTTATCGCAGTGGTTGCGCAGTATATCGGGCGTGATTTCGCTTAACAGCTTTTTGCCGAACTTCGGCGCAACGTCGCGTTTGATAATGCCCTGTATCATGCGGCGCGTACTGTCTTTGTAGTTGGCATCGTCAAACCAGCGCGTCAGCCAGTCGCCGAAATAAGTGGATTTGGCCTGCTGTTTCTGTCGTTGTTTTTCAATAGCCGGAGAAATGCCCTGTTCGATCAGCCGCTTGGCTTCCCTTAACCGTTCTCTGGCCTCTGACAGCGTGATCGGGCCATATTTGCCTATCGCCAGCGTTTCCCGTCTGTCGTTGATACGATAATCGTAGCGGAACGAAACGGTTCCCGAAGGCAACACCGCCACATACATCCCGTCGCGATCGGCAACCTTGTAAAGCCGTTCTTTAGGTTTCAGCGATTTCAACCGGGTATCCGTCAACATCACCGCCTCCTCATGCTATTGTCAAAATACCGTCACCCACGACGGTATTTTTTCAACTTAGCACAGCAGACGAAAAATGCTACCGTCAAAAATGACGGTATCAGAGAATGGATTCAGATGGATTGCCATGGCTCACAAAAGAAAAAATCGCCAGTAAATCCTATGATTTTACTGGCGATTTTAGACGTTAGTGGAACTCAGTGGATGTTAAAAACTTATTCCCACTCAATCGTCGCGGGCGGTTTGCCGGAGACGTCGTAAACGACGCGGGAGATGCCATCCACTTCGTTGATAATGCGGTTGGATACGCGGCCCAGGAACTCGTACGGCAGATGCGCCCAGTGCGCGGTCATGAAGTCCACGGTTTCCACCGCACGCAGAGAGACGACCCAGTCGTACTTACGGCCATCGCCCATCACGCCTACGGAGCGCACCGGCAGGAACACGGTGAAGGCCTGACTGACCTTCTGATACAGATCGGCCTTGTGCAGCTCTTCGATGAAGATGGCGTCGGCGCGACGCAGCAGATCGCAGTACTCTTTTTTCACTTCGCCCAGTACACGCACGCCCAGACCCGGTCCCGGGAACGGATGACGGAACAGCATGTCATGCGGTAAGCCCAGTTCCAGACCAATTCTACGCACTTCGTCTTTGAACAGCTCTTTCAGCGGCTCGACAAGGCCAAGCTTCATCTCTTTCGGCAGGCCGCCCACGTTGTGGTGGGATTTGATGACGTGCGCTTTACCGGTGGCAGAGGCGGCAGATTCGATCACATCCGGGTAGATGGTGCCCTGCGCCAGCCATTTGACGTCCGTCAGCTTGCAAGCTTCTTCATCGAATACTTCCACAAACACACGACCGATGGTTTTACGCTTGGCTTCCGGCTCGTCAATGCCCGCCAGCGCGCTCAGGAAGCGCTCTTCAGCCGGAACATGAACAATGTTCAGACCGAAATGGTCGCCGAACATTTCCAGCACCTGATCGGCTTCGTTCAGTCGCAGCAAGCCGTTGTCCACAAAGACGCAGGTCAAACGGTCGCCGATGGCGCGGTGCAGCAGCATCGCGGTTACCGAGGAGTCCACGCCGCCGGACAGACCCAGGATGACTTTGTCTTCACCGACCTGCTCACGAATGCGGGAGACGGCATCATCGATGATTTTCGCCGGCGTCCACAGCGCTTCACAGCGACAGATATCGAGGACGAAACGTTCCAGCATGCGCTGGCCCTGGCGAGTGTGGGTCACTTCCGGGTGGAACTGTACGCCGTAAAAACGTTTTTCTTCATTCGCCATAATGGCAAACGGACAGGTATCGGTACTGGCTACGGTCTCAAAACCTTGCGGGATCGCGGTCACTTTATCGCCGTGGCTCATCCACACATCCAGCAACGGTTCGCCTGCGGCGCTGGCGGCATCCTGAATATCGCGAACCAGCGCGCTGGCAGATTTTACTTCCACCTGCGCATAGCCGAACTCACGCTGATTGGAGCCTTCCACTTTTCCGCCCAGCTGCATCGCCATGGTTTGCATGCCGTAGCAAACGCCCAACACAGGAACACCCGCCTGGAATACATACTCAGGGGCGCGTGGGCTGTTGAACTCCGTGGTGCTTTCCGGGCCGCCGGAGAGAATAATACCGTTCGGATTGAATTCACGAATCTGCGCTTCGGTGACATCCCATGCCCAAAGCTCACAGTACACGCCCAGCTCACGTACGCGGCGAGCGACGAGTTGCGTATATTGCGAACCGAAATCCAGAATAAGAATGCGGTGTTGATGAATGTTTTCTGTCATGAGAGGCGTATTCCAATACGGATAGAAGCGAATGAAAAATAGAACCCGATAAATATTACCGGGTTCTGTTCGTTAAATCAGCCAACCAAAGCGCTTAACCCAAACGGTAGTTAGGCGACTCTTTGGTAATGGTAACGTCGTGAACGTGACTTTCCTGAATACCGGCGCCGCTGATGCGGACAAACTCAGCCTTGGTGCGCAGCGCGTCGATAGTCGGACAACCGGTCAGCCCCATGCAGGAACGCAGGCCGCCCATCTGCTGATGGACAATCGCCTTGAGGTAGCCTTTATAGGCGACACGGCCTTCGATACCTTCCGGCACCAGTTTGTCGGCCGCGTTGTCAGACTGGAAATAACGGTCGGAGGAGCCTTTGGACATCGCGCCCAGCGAACCCATGCCGCGGTAAGATTTGAACGAGCGTCCCTGATAGAGTTCGATTTCGCCCGGAGATTCTTCCGTACCCGCCAGCATGGAGCCGACCATCACGCAAGCCGCGCCAGCGGCAATAGCTTTGGCGATGTCGCCGGAGAAGCGGATACCGCCGTCGGCAATCACCGGAATACCCGTGCCTTCCAGTGCGGCCACCGCGTCGGAAATCGCCGTAATCTGCGGTACGCCTACGCCGGTCACGATACGCGTCGTACAGATGGAGCCAGGGCCGATACCCACTTTCACTGCGTTAACGCCCGCTTCCGCCAGCGCCCGCGCGCCCGCGCCGGTCGCCACGTTGCCGCCGATGATCGGCAGATCGGGATATTTAGCTCGCGTGTCACGAATGCGCTGCAATACGCCTTCGGAATGACCATGGGAGGAGTCGATCAGCAGAACGTCGACGCCTGCGGCGACCAGCGCGTCGATACGCTCTTCGTTGCCTTCGCCCGCGCCAACGGCCGCGCCGACACGCAGACGACCGCGTTCGTCTTTACAGGCGTTCGGTTTACGTTCGGCTTTCTGGAAATCTTTTACGGTGATCATGCCCTTCAGGCGGAACTGATCGTCGACGACCAGCGCCTTCTCGATGCGGCGTTCATGCAGCTTGTGCAGCACGACCTCGCGTTCGCGCGCTTCGCTCTCGCTCACCGTGACCAGACGCTCTTTCGGCGTCATCACGGCGCTGACCGGCTTGTTCATATCGGTCACGAAACGCACGTCGCGGCCGGTGATGATGCCGACCAGCTCGTTGCCTTCCGTCACCACCGGATAACCGGCGAAGCCGTTACGTGCGGTCAGGTCTTTCACCTGTTGCAGGGTCGTCGCCGGGGTGACGGTCTGCGGTTCAACCACCACACCGCTTTCGTGACGCTTCACACGGCCGACTTCTTCCGCCTGACGCTCAATGGTCATGTTCTTGTGAATGAAGCCCAAACCGCCTTCCTGAGCCAGCGCGATCGCCAGAGCAGATTCGGTGACCGTATCCATGGCGGCAGACAGCATAGGAATGTTCAGGCGAATGTTTTTGGTCAGTTGAGTGCCGAGATCGGCCGTGTTGGGAAGTACGGTAGAATGTGCGGGAACGAGCAGGACATCATCAAACGTCAATGCTTCTTTTGCGATACGTAACATGGGCAATATCTCACCGAGGATGGTTGGAAGATTAGATAAAATATTGCCGCGGCATTATACAGAGCATATAGGATTGCCTCCAGCGTTTTTTATAAAAAGCCTTGCGTACTGCCCTTTGCCCGGTAGTATGGAAAGATTAACCCACTGCTTTGAAACTTAATCTTTCTCACATGCCACAGACTCCTTCTAGCGCCATTTTTACCGTCAGCCGTCTCAATCAGACGGTTAAACAACTGCTGGAAGGCGAGATGGGCCATATCTGGCTCAGCGGAGAAATCTCCAACTTTTCCCAGCCGTCATCCGGCCACTGGTACTTCACCCTGAAAGACGAGCGCGCCCAGGTGCGCTGCGCCATGTTCCGTGGCAGCAACCGTCGCGTGACGTTCCGACCGCAGAACGGCCAGCAGGTGCTCATCCGCGCCATGATTACGCTGTATGAACCGCGAGGCGACTATCAACTGCTGGCGGATAGCATGCAGCCTGCTGGCGACGGTCTGTTGCAGCAGCAGTTTGAACAGTTAAAGCAGCGCCTGTCCGGCGAAGGATTGTTTGACCAGCAGTTCAAGCAGCCGCTGCCGAAACCGGCCAAACGCGTAGGGGTGATCACATCCGCGAGCGGCGCCGCATTACATGACATTTTGCAGGTGCTGCAACGACGCGATCCGTCGCTGCCGGTCATCATCTACCCGACTGCCGTTCAGGGAGCCGATGCCCCGCCGCAAATCATCCGCGCCATCGAACTGGCTAACCTGCGCGATGAGTGCGATGTCCTGATCGTCGGCCGCGGCGGCGGTTCGCTGGAAGATCTGTGGAGCTTCAACGACGAACGCGTCGCCAGAGCGATTTTCGCCAGCCGTATTCCCATCGTCAGCGCCGTCGGTCATGAAACAGATGTCACCATCGCTGATTTCGTCGCGGATTTACGCGCCCCGACGCCCTCTGCCGCCGCAGAACTGGTCAGCCGCAATCAGCTGGAGCTGTTGCGTCAGGTGACAACCCAGCGCCAACGGCTGGAAATGGCGATGGATTACTATCTGGCGCAGCGCCAGAGTCTGTTCACGCGTCTACACCACCGCCTGCAACAGCAGCACCCTCAGCTGAGGCTGGCGCGCCAGCAAAATCGGCTTATCCGGTTGCGTCAGCGACTGGACGATGCCGTACAACTCAGATTGCGCCAAAGCCTGCGCAGGCAAGAGCACCTCCAGCAACGGTTGCTGCAACAGCCGCCGCAGCCGAGGATCCACCGAGCCCAGCAACACATTCAGCAGTTAAACTATCGGCTGCAACACGCGCTCGACAAACAGATCGGTCAGAACAAACAGCGCTTCGGCGAGGCCTGCTCTCACCTGCAAGCCGTCAGTCCGCTGGCCACATTGGGCCGAGGCTATAGCGTCACCACGACCTCATCGGGCGAAGTCTTGAAAAAGGCGGGCCAGATCGCCGCCGGAGACACCCTCAGCACGCGGCTGCAAGATGGGTGGGTCGAAAGCCAGGTCACCGCCATTCATTCAGCCGACAAAGCCTGATCTTGGGCTTCGTCTGAAAATGATTTCCTGAACTATACTTATCGCTCCTTTACTGGTTATCTACGTTATGGACGTCCGCTCATACCGAGAGATATGCATCCATGTGGAGATGATGTATGAAAGCGATTCATAGCATAGTACCCCCGTATATCCTTCATCGTATCGTCAGCAACGGTTCTGACGAAGAGCGACGGCTCGCTCAGCAGACGCTAATGCACGTACAGTCGCTGATGGTCTCCGCCCAAACGCGTCCCCCCGAGCACGACACGCTCCCCGGAGGACAGGTCCACCGCCATATTTATGATGCTCAAAATCAGCAAACGCTGCCGGGAACGCTCGTTCGCGAAGAGGGCCAGGCCGCCACGGGCGATATCGCCACGGACGAGGCCTATGAGTATCTGGGCGCCACCTATGATTTCTTCTGGCAGGTTTTCGGCCGTAACTCTTTGGACAACGCTGGGCTGCCGCTGCTGGGCTCCGTCCACTACGGTCAGAATTATCAGAACGCCTTCTGGAACGGACAGCAAATGGTCTTTGGCGACGGCGATGGCAAGATCTTCAACCGCTTCACCACCGCCATCGATATCATCGCCCACGAGCTGGCCCACGGCGTCACAGAGAGCGAGGCGAATCTTCTCTATACCCGCCAGTCCGGCGCGCTGAACGAATCGCTGTCCGACGTTTTCGGCGCTATGGTGAAACAGTTCTATCTCAAGCAAACGGCGCAGGAGGCTGACTGGATTGTCGGCGCTGGCCTGCTGACTGAGGAGATAGACGGCAAGGGGTTAAGATCCCTGGCCCGGCCGGGAACGGCCTATGACGACCCGCTGCTCGGTACAGACCCGCAGCCAGCCCACATGCGTGATTACATCAATACTCGTGAAGATAACGGCGGCGTACACCTCAATTCCGGAATACCGAGCCGCGCCTTTTATCTGGCGGCGACCGATTTGGGCGGGTATTCGTGGGAGAAAGCGGGCGTCATCTGGTACGACGTTTTGTGCGATAAATCTCTGCCGCAAAACGCCGACTTTTCACTGTTCGCTCAATACACGGTGAATCATGCAGAACAGCGCTTCAGTACGGCGGTAGCCGATACCGTGCTGCATGCCTGGCATCGGGTGGGCGTGGACACGGGGATCGCGAATGAGTATGAACGCACAACCCCACTTGAGTGACGACGCCATTATCGAACTGGCGCGGGAAGGCGGCCTCGCCTGGATACCAAAATTATCCGGGCCAAGATGGGTGGTATTAGCTAAGCTGCCTGCAGAAGAGCGAAAAAAGATCTGCGCGGTTCTGCGCAGCGTGCTGCCGCCCACGCAGACCGACGATCCGGCCGATCCCCCCGGCCGGGGCGATCAATTTTACTACCGGATTCACATTTTTCATGGCGATTCAGACAGCGGCGGCGCGCCTCCTCAGGTGTGGCTGGTTCCCGAACGGGCGGCCCCGGAACTGGACGCTCTATGGCAGAATGCACAGCCAGCGCCCTGATACCAGCGGCGACAATTCAAACCGTCGATATCAGGGGATCGCATCAGGCAGAACCGGTTGATAGCGAAACGTCACACGTTTTTTTGAAATCAACGCCTTCTCCTGCGGACAAAAATAATCGACCGCGCCGCAGGCTTTGAGCACCTGTAGCGGCTTCCCACAATCCGGACACAGCGGCTCACGCCGATAATCCTGTTGACACTCGGCACAGCGAAAGCGCTCATCGCTGCGCTCTCTCATTTCCTGCTGGCACTGTGGACACAAAAAGGTCATTCCGCTTTCCTTTACCATCGTGTTGTTCCCTCTCCTCCGTCTGGCCGTCCCGTAATAAAAACGGGGCAGAAAATATTCTGCCCCGCAGGTCGGAGTTACCGGTTCAAGTTGGCTTATTTGCCTTTCTTGATGTGCTGCATCAAACGCTTACGTTTACGTAGCTGGTTTGGCGTCAGCGTATTGCGTTTGTTCGCAAACGGGTTTTCCCCTTCTTTGAACTGAATACGAATCGGCGTTCCCATCACTTCCAATGAACGACGATAGTAGTTCATCAGGTAGCGTTTATAAGAGTCCGGCAGGTCTTTAACTTGGTTGCCGTGGATCACGACGATAGGCGGGTTGTAGCCACCGGCGTGCGCATATTTCAGCTTCACGCGGCGTCCACGCACCAGCGGCGGCTGGTGGTCATCAACGGCCATACGCATGATGCGCGTCAGAAGCGCGGTGCTGACACGGCGAGTGGAGCAAGAATACGCTTCCGTTATCGACTCGAACAGGTTCCCTACGCCGCTGCCGTGCAGCGCGGAAATAAAGTGGATACGGGCGAAATCAATGAAGCCCAGACGCAGATCCAGCGTCTCCTTCACCTGCTCTCTCACATCCTGGGAAAGACCATCCCACTTGTTGACTACGATCACCAACGAACGACCGCTGTTCAGGATAAAGCCCAACAGTGACAGATCCTGGTCGGAGATCCCTTCGCGAGCGTCGATCACCAGCAGCACCACATTGGCGTCTTCAATCGCCTGCAACGTTTTGATGACGGAGAATTTTTCGACGGTTTCCGTGATCTTGCCGCGCTTACGCACCCCCGCGGTATCGATCAGAATATATTCGCGCTCGTCACGTTCCATCGGAATGTAGATACTGTCGCGCGTCGTACCCGGCATGTCGTAAACCACGACCCGGTCTTCACCCAGGATACGGTTGGTCAACGTCGACTTACCGACGTTAGGGCGACCGACGATAGCCAGTTTGATCGGCAAAGACTCCGGATCGAAGTTATCTTCGGCTTCGGCGTCCTCTTCGGCCTCCGTTTCGATGGCCAGCTGCTCCGCCCAATAAGCGGCATTGGCTTCTTCTTCCGTCAGTTCCTGCGGCTCTTCATCCCGATCTTCCGCGAACGGGAGCAGCACTTTTTCCAGCAAGCTGGTCACGCCGCGGCCATGCGATGCCGCAATCGGGTAGACTTCACCGAGGCCCAGCGAATAGAAGTCCGCCGTACCGGTATCCACGTCGATACCGTCGATTTTGTTGGCGACCAGGAAGGTGGACTTTTGACGGTTGCGCAGATGCTGAGCGATGCCCAGATCCGCCGGCATCAACCCATCACGGGCGTCAACCATGAACAGAACGATATCCGCTTCTTCAATCGCCAGCAGGGACTGGTCCGCCATACGTGTTTCCACACCCTCTTCGCTGCCATCAATACCGCCCGTATCGATGATAATGAACTCGTTTCCTTCCACCTCGGCACGACCATACTTGCGGTCACGCGTCAGCCCAGGGAAATCCGCCACCAATGCGTCACGAGTACGCGTCAAGCGGTTAAACAGCGTGGATTTCCCCACATTCGGGCGCCCGACCAGCGCGACGACAGGTATCATTGTTACAACCTCATTGCTTATATTTCAATTCGTTACAGCAAGCTTAGCTGGCTGATCATAAAAGACGAAACGGCTCCTGATATCGTCAGGAGCCGTTCGACAGGTCGAAGGCCTTCTGGTGCCTTCGCCCGGAGTAAAACACGTGTACTAGCGCGTAAAGGCGTAAACCTCTCCGCCTTTAGCCTGGATCAGCAGCTTATCGCTGGCTACCACGGGATTGCTCAGGAATCCGGAGCTATCCACTTTCTGCTGAGACACGAAACGGCCATCGGTCGTGTTGACCCAATGCATGTACCCTTCTGCATCCGCAACCACCAGATAACCATTGTACAGCGCCGGCGCCGTCAGATTACGGTGCAACAATTCGCTCTGACGCCAGATGCTCACGCCGCCGTTGGTACTCAAGGCCACGATACGGTCATCCTGATCGACCAGATAGATGCGGTCGCCGTCAACGATAAAGTCATTCACCGAGCCCAGCTCGCGTTTCCACAAAATCTGACCGGAGCGCAGGTCCAGCGCCGTCAGGTTACCGTGGTAACCCAGCGCATAGACCACTTCGCCAACGATCACCGGCGTGGTATCGACGTCGTTCAGACGATCGATTTCGGTGGCGCCGCTCGGCTGGGAAATGCGCTGCTGCCAAATCAGTTGGCCCTGATTGATCAGCACGGCGCTCACTCGCCCGTTGTCGCCGCCAACGATGGCTGCGCCAAAGGCAGTCGCAGGAGCAGACTCACCGCGTACCGACAATGACGGCATATCCAAGTTTGCCGTCCACTTAACGGCACCGTCAGATTCGTTCAGCGCCTGCAGCATACCATTGCTGGTGTGCACCAGCACTACACCATCGCTGACAACCGGATGGGAAGTGACTTCGCCTGCGACCGGCGTTTCCCAGACCTGTGAACCGTCATCGGCATTTAACGCGAACATCTTCGCTCTTTCGCTGCCGACGTAGACGTGATTACCGGCAACCGAGACGCCGCCGGACAGCAGCGCCGGACGATTCGCCGACAACAGGCCCGTCTTCTCAGACAGGTCCGTCTTCCATTTTTCTTCGCCGTTGCTCAAGTCCAGCGCTTTAACCGTACCGCGACGGTCGGCCGCATACACACGGCTGTCCTGCCAGGCCGGACGCAAATTGGAATAGAAATCACCGATACCGCTACCGATTGAACGACTCCAGACTTTCGTCGGCGTGAACTGATTCTCTACCTGCGGCAGAGGGGACATTTTAACGACGTCCTCTTCACGGTCGAATAGCGAACAGCCGCTCAGCAGGGCGGTTGAAACCAGTCCTACCAAAAGTGTTTTACGCAATTGCATGGAATTCCTCTTAGCTGGACAGGTTGTTCAGTTTCATTCGTAACAGGGCCTGCAGCCCCTGAGGAGGCTGAGACTCAATGCCTTTTTCGTACGCACTGCGCGCGCCCTGGTTATCACCTTTGCTGACCAGCACGTCGCCGCGAACGTCTGCAACCATCGCGGCCCAGCCTTCCGTCTTGATGGCATCCAGCGTTTTCAGCGCGTCATCCGCTTTTTTCTGTTCAAGCTGGACCCGCGCCAGGCGCAGGTTGATCAGCGTTTGCAGATCGGCGTTGTTGCTCTGAGACAGCGCCTGAGTCAGCTGCTGCTCTGCTTTAGCGAAATCTTTCAGTTCAGCGTAGTGAGCCGCCAGCTCCATAGAAGCAAGCGCGCCGTAGTTGTTTTTGTTGCCGGCAGCAAACGCTTCCACCGCCGTGGTGCCCTTACCTGCCGTCAGCGTTTCGCTGGCCTGCTGATAGGCCGACGATGTCTCCATCGCGCTATTGTCCTGATGGCTTTGCCAGAAACGCCAGCCGACCAGCGCCCCGATCCCCAGGACTACACCGACAGCCAACGCTTTACCGTTTTCTCTCAGGAAACGTCGCAGCGCATCAACCTGTTCATTTTCTGTAGTATAGACTTCCACGGTGTCTTTCTCCTCAATCCAGTAGCGTCGTCAGCCGGGCTGCAACGTCAGCCTGCGCCAGAGTTTCTTGTTCGCCGCTGGACAGGTTTTTTACTACTGCCTGTCCTGCCGCGACTTCATTTTCGCCCAGCACCAGAGCGACTCGCGCCCCGCTTTTATCCGCACGGGCAAACTGCTTTTTAAAATTGCCGCCGCCAAAGTTGGTCATCAGCTTCAATCCGGGCATCTCATCACGCAGCGATTCCGCCAGCAGCATAGCCGCGCTTTGGGTTCCCGCGCCGGAAGAAATGACGTAAACGTCCACGCCCGGCAGCGCTTTAAACTCCGGATTGACCGTTTGAACCAGCAGCACCAGACGCTCTAAGCCCATTGCGAAACCGACCGCAGGCGTACTAGAACCGCCCAGCTGTTCCACCATGCCGTCGTAGCGTCCACCGCCGCACACAGTACCCTGTGAACCGAGGCTGGTCGTCACCCATTCGAAGACGGTGCGGTTGTAATAATCCAGCCCACGGACCAAGCGCGGATTAACCTTATATGGGATGCTTGCCTGCGTTAAAAGTTCACACAGGCCGTCAAAATGCTCGCGCGACTCATCGTCGAGGTAATCGGTCAGGACCGGCGCGTCGTTCAACAGCGTCTGCACATCGCGATTTTTGGAATCCAGAACGCGCAACGGGTTGGTGTACATACGACGTTTGCAGTCTTCGTCCAAGACATCCTGATGCTGTTCCAGAAACGCAATCAGCGCCTCGCGGTAACGCGCGCGCGCTTCCAGCGAACCGATAGAGTTCAGTTCCAGCGAGACGTGTTCGGCGATGCCGAGTTCGCGCCACCAGCGCGCCGTCATCATGATCATTTCGGCATCGATATCCGGGCCTTTCAGGCCGAAGACTTCACAACCGAGCTGGTGGAACTGACGGTAGCGACCTTTCTGTGGACGTTCGTGACGGAACATCGGGCCCGTATACCACAGGCGCTGTTCCTGGTTATAGAGGATACCGTGCTCGATGCCTGCGCGGACGCAGCTCGCGGTGTTCTCGGGACGCAGCGTCAGGCTGTCGCCGTTGCGGTCCTCAAACGTGTACATCTCTTTTTCTACGACGTCGGTCACTTCACCGATAGCGCGCTTGAACAGAGAGGTCTGCTCAACGATAGGCGTACGAATTTCGCCATAGCCATAGCTGGCAAGGATCTGTTTCAGGCTGGCTTCAATGCGGTGCCATAAAGCCGTATCGGCTGGCAGGTAGTCGTTCATGCCTCGGATGGCTTGGATATTTTTTGCCACGTCAGTTCTCTAATCCGTTTTCTCGAAAATAGGCCCGATTATAGAGGGAGCGGCACTGCGGCATCAATGCGCGGCCGTCGCCGTCGGGTTGGGAAGCTGTCGACAGGGCGGCATCTCATGCGATGCCGCCGCCGTTACTTATCGACCACGTTGATGGTGATGCGGTTACTTTCGTTCAGCATCGCCGCTTTGGCGCGGATTTTGGACTCTAGTTGGTCGATCATCTGTTCATTGTCAAAACGTTCACGCTGGCGAACGCCGTCTTCATAAAAGCCGCTTTTCTTGTTGCCGCCGGTCACGCCCAGCGTCGACACCAGCGCTTCGCCCGGTCCGTTGACCACACAACCGATAATCGATACGTCCATCGGCGTAATGATATCTTCCAGTCGCTGCTCCAACGCGTTAACGGTGCCAATCACGTCGAACTCCTGACGCGAGCAGGTCGGGCAGGCGATAAAGTTGATGCCGCGCGCACGAATGCGCAGTGACTTCAGAATATCGAAACCGACTTTCACTTCTTCCACCGGGTCGGCCGCCAGCGAGATACGCAGCGTGTCGCCAATCCCTTCGGAGAGCAGCAGCCCCAGACCGATGGCGGATTTTACCGCCCCGCTCCGCGCGCCGCCCGCTTCCGTGATACCAAGATGCAGCGGCTGATCGATGCGGGACGCCAGCAGACGGTAGGACTGAACAGCCAGGAAGACGTCCGACGCCTTCACACTGACTTTGAACTGGTCGAAGTTGAGTCTGTCCAGAATATCGACGTGGCGCATGGCGGATTCGAGCAGCGCTTCAGGCGTAGGCTCGCCGTACTTTTCCTGCAGATCCTTTTCCAATGAGCCGGCGTTGACGCCGATACGGATCGGGATGTTGTTGTCCCGCGCGCAGTCAACGACAGCGCGGATACGCTCTTCGTTGCCGATGTTGCCGGGGTTAATGCGCAGGCAATCCACGCCGTATTCGGCGACTTTCAACGCGATGCGATAGTCAAAATGGATATCCGCAACCAGCGGCACATTCACCTGTTGCTTGATCAGCTTGAATGCCTCAGCGGCATCCATCGTGGGGACGGAGACGCGAACGATATCGACGCCTACACGTTCCAACGCTTTGATTTGATTCACCGTCGCTTCAACATTCGTTGTGCGGGTGTTCGTCATCGACTGCACCGCTATCGGCGCGCCGTCACCGACGGGCACCTTACCAACGTAAATGCGCTTTGATTTGCGACGGGTTATGGGTGCGGGGTTATTCACAACTTCACCTCCAAAATGCCGCTACCGGCCGGAAAATTACTGGCCGGCCAGCGTTAAACGTGCAACCTGATTGCTTCTGACGTACTGACTCAAATCAACCGGTTTGCCCTGATACTGAATCTGTACAGCAGCAGGGGCGCCGATTTTGAGTCGATAAGGAGGTTGTCCGCTCAGATTCAGCGAACCGCCGTTGCGTTGCATACCGCTGAACAGTTTTTTGCCGGTACTGTCCACCACTTCCAGCCAGCAGTCCGCAGAGAACGACATCGCTAATACATTCGATGCAGGCACGGAAGGCGCCGGAGTCTCAACAGTCGGAGCCGCGGAGGATGGCGCTGGAGAAGGTTGAGTCGGAGACGCCGTCGGCGCAGGAGCTGGCGTGACGGGAGCGACCGGCGCAGGCGAATTCGTCGTCGGCGTAGAGGTGGTTGCCGAAGAGGCGTCGGCAGGCGGCGTCACTTCGGTAGCGGCGCCACTGGTGGCGCTATCGTCCGGGACGACCGGGTCCGGTTCGCCATTGCCCAAATCCAGCGGCTGTCCATCCTGCGAAGTCTGCGTAGCGTTCGCATGATCGACCATGGAATTGATTTCCTGCTGCTGCGCCTGATGATTTTGCCACCACCAAGCGACCGTCAACCCCAAAACGCCTAGCAAAATCAACCAGGTGAAGGTCATCAGCCAGCCGTCGCGCTTCTTGCGGCTTTTGCCCAGCGCGAGGTGCTGCATAGGGGAAACGTTAGAGGTACGGCTCGGCACCACGTGTTTTTCCAGCATCGGCAGCAGCTCGTCTTCGGGCAGGTGCACCAGCTTGGCATAAGAACGGATATATCCACGCAGGAATGTCGGAGCAAGGCCGGCAGGCGTGTTGTCTTCTTCAATCTCACGAACAGTGGAGACTTTCAGGCACAACCTTTCTGCGACGACTTGCTGCGACAACCCCAAGCTTTCACGCGCCTGACGCAGTCGTTCCCCAGGAGTGGCTATGGGTGATGCTGTTTTATCTTGATTGGCTTCAGTATTCATTAGCTAAGAACTGCTGGTACTGTTTAGATTGTGGAAAACTTCGCGCCAGCATCGCACCGTAACGCATCGCGTCATCGGTATCCCCCGCCAGCGCGGCGAAACGAATCTGTAGCCATAAACTTTCGGCACTCGCCGGAAATTTCGGCTGATAAATATTCAAGAGCATCCGCGTTTGTTCCGGATGGCCGGCATGCATACGATGCTCAGCTTCCGCGAGTAAGCGTTGGCCTTTGCGCGGATCATAATTCAGGGCCCGACTAAGCCGTTGCTTCGCCTCATCAGGCTGTCCGGCGTCTAAAAAACAATAACCGGCATTTTCCAGAGCATCGGCAACCTGCGGATAATCCGCGAGCTGCGCTGCGCGGCTAAACTGTTGTTGCGCCGTTACATACTGCCCTAAACCACACAGAAACGCACCGTAATTATTCAATACGTTCCCGTTCGAGGGGCTCTGTCGCAACAACTGGTGATAACGTTTTACAGCCGCCGCATTTTCGCCGATCTGCTGTTCGTACAGCGCCATCCCCAGCTGAGTGCGATAGTCATTTGGGGACGCCTTCAAGGCGCTGAGCAGGTTGCTGTGGGCGACGTCTAACTGCCCGCGCTCAAGGTACGCCAACCCCAGTTGCAAACGCGTCTGCGCCTGGGGCGAGAGTGAGACGGTTTCCGCGGTGTTCACGCACCCGCTTATCATCATGCATACCACGGCCAAACCGCGCCGCCACCTTCCCTGCCGACGTGCATTCATCTCTGACTATCCTTAGCCATTGTCTTTCGCCGAAGGCAGGCGGCCTCAGCACACGAGCCCGCCGTTACCTCAGCATAGTATGATAAGCCTCTGAAATGTATTTATCATCAGTCCGCCCCTCTCGGGCTGACCACGATCATACACTTTTAACGGCTATCGAATCCTTGACCATTTTTTTCTTCATCGTCCGCTTGGTACGGTCAACGACTTCCCCGGCCAACTGCCCACAGGCCGCGTCGATGTCGTCACCACGCGTTTTACGAACAATGGTGGTGAAACCATATTCCATCAGTACCTTGGAGAAGCGGTCAACGCGGCTGTTGGAACTGCGACCATATGGCGCGCCGGGGAACGGGTTCCACGGGATCAGGTTGATCTTACACGGCGTATTTTTCAGGCATTCCGCCAACTCATGCGCGTGTTCCGTTCCGTCGTTGATGTGATCCAACATGACGTATTCGATGGTGACACGTCCCTGATTGGCATTGGATTTATCCAGGTAACGCCGCACTGCCGACAAAAAGGTCTCAATATTATATTTTTTGTTAATCGGCATGATTTCGTTACGGATTTCATCGTTCGGCGCGTGCAGCGAGATCGCCAATGCGACGTCGATCATGTCGCCCAGCTTATCCAGCGCGGGCACGACGCCGGAAGTCGACAGCGTCACGCGACGTTTTGACAGACCGAAACCGAAATCGTCCAGCATGATTTCCATCGCCGGCACCACGTTGGTCAGGTTCAGCAACGGTTCGCCCATGCCCATCATCACGACGTTAGTGATAGGACGCTGCCCGGTGACTTTGGCCGCGCCGATAATTTTCGCCGCGCGCCATACCTGACCGATGATTTCAGAAACCCGCAGGTTACGGTTGAACCCTTGCTGCGCCGTCGAGCAAAACTTGCATTCCAACGCACAACCGACCTGAGAAGATACGCACAACGTCGCGCGTTCTTCTTCCGGGATATAGACCGTTTCCACGCGCTGGCCGTCGACCAGGATAGCCCACTTGATCGTACCATCGGAGGAACGCTGCTCATCCACCACAACCGGGGCGCGAATTTCAGCGATCTCCTGCAATTTGGTGCGTAACACCTTGTTGATGTCGGTCATCTCGTTGAAATCATCACAGCAGTAGTGATAGATCCACTTCATGACCTGATCGGCACGGAACGGCTTTTCTCCCATTGAGGCAAAAAAGGCGCGCATTTGCTGACGGTTAAGATCCAGCAGGTTGATTTTTTCAGTGCCCGTCGGCTTAACGGCGATAGCGTCAGACTCGGTGGCGATCGGGGATACGGTTTGCTCAGACATATTGACTCATGGCCTCGTTGTTACACGTTATGGCTCGA
The DNA here is from genome assembly GCF_000688695.1 of Lonsdalea quercina subsp. quercina. Classification (GTDB taxonomy): domain Bacteria; phylum Pseudomonadota; class Gammaproteobacteria; order Enterobacterales; family Enterobacteriaceae; genus Lonsdalea; species Lonsdalea quercina_D. The sequence continues at coordinate 104,053 of NZ_JIBQ01000008.1, forward strand.
AAGAAGTGATAAAGGATAAAGAAACGCCCCGGCCGAGCGCCTGCTCGCTCCGGGGCGCGGCATTGTACAAAGTTTAATACGGAGGTGCCAGCGCCACTCCGCTTTTAATTCTTTGTCTTTGCTTAGCGGGTGCGTGCGTGCACCTCATCCGCACTGAAGAAATAGGCGATTTCACGTTCGGCGGACGCCGGAGAGTCCGAACCATGCACCGCATTTTCAGTCAGGCTGTCTGCGTAGTCAGCGCGCAGCGTGCCCGCCAGCGCATTCTCAGGATTCGTCGCCCCCATCAGGTCACGGTGTCGCTGCACGGCATTTTCACCTTCCAAAACCTGAACCACAATGGGACCGGAAGTCATGAATGTCACCAGACCGTCAAAGAAAGGTTTGCCCTTGTGCTCAGCATAAAAGCCTTCGGCCTGTTCGCGAGTCAGATGAAGCATTTTGGCAGCAACAATTTTGAAGCCTGCGCTTTCAAAGCGGTTGTAGATAGCGCCAATGACATTCTTGGCAACCGCATTGGGCTTAATGATAGAAAAAGTACGTTCTACCGTCATAGTGACCTCATTTGATAACTGTCTGATAACTGCCGGTTAAAATGATGATCCCGGCACCGTAAAGTGGCGCAGATTATAGGGTTGCGCCTCCATCTTGCCTACGGTCAAATAACATTTTTTTAAAATAACGTTATCTTATCGTCCTTTTCCTATCATTATAACGCTGAATCCTTGTCTGACACTCACTCTCTGCCCGACCTGCGGAGCGGATAGCAAACAAACCACCGCGTTTCATCTGTTTCATTAGTGTGCTCCGGTAACGTTCGCATTCCTGAAACAGAGCGCGCCGAAACCGGCGTTAGCAACAGGTTTGCGCTTGTCCGATGCTGAAAAATCGCTGACAATTCAATCCTCATCTTATCTCGGGCTGCATCGACAGCCCGCACGGGAGGTCTCATGTCTGTTTCCGGCTCCGACATCTTTGTCACCGCCACCTGGCTCAATTCGCATCTCAACGACGCTGATATCACACTGCTTGATGCGCGGATGCTTCCGCCTGGCGATACCACGCGGGATATCCAGGCCGAATATGAGGCCGCACACCTGCCAGGGGCGGCTTTTTTCGATATCGAAACGCTGTCGGATGCGACTTCGCCTCTGCCGCATATGATGCCGGACAGCACATCCTTCGCTCAGGCGATGGGAGATCTGGGCGTCAGCGAAAGCCAACACTGCGTCATATACGATGAGGGCAACTTGTTTTCAGCGCCTCGCGCCTGGTGGATGCTAAGAACGTTCGGCGTGACCAAGGTTTCAATCTTGGCTGGCGGCCTGGCCGGATGGAAACAGCAGCAACTGCCGTTAGAGCAGGGAAACATCGCCCATCCAACCCGGACATTTACCACTCGGCTAGATGCCAGCGTGATCTGTCAGGCCGAGGTCGTGCTGGCGATCACCCATGATCATTCCGCGCAGATTGTCGATGCTCGTCCAGCACCGCGCTTTGCTGGCGATGTCGATGAGCCCCGTCCGGGACTGCGCCGCGGGCATATTCCCGGCAGTTTTAACGTGCCGTGGAATGAGCTGGTGGCAAACGGCGCGCTGAAAACGCCGGAGGAGCTGGCCGCCGTGTTCAAACAGAAGGGGATTGATATCCAACGTCCCCTCGTCGCAAGCTGCGGCTCCGGCGTGACGGCAGCCGTGATTGTGTTAGCGCTGTATGTGCTGAATGCCCCTCAAGTCAAACTGTACGACGGCTCCTGGGGCGAATGGGGCGGCCGAGACGACCTGCCGATTGAAACTGGCGCGGGTCACTAAGGCCAATCCGTCCAAAATCGAAATAGCCTCGTGAAAACGGCCACTCAACGTGGCCGTTACAGCGCGTGTGGTGCCCGCCATCACACCCTCAGCGGTATATCAGCTTCTCGCCTGAAGTAACTGAACGAACCGCTATTATTATCGAACGTGAGGTGCGTTCGCCCATAGAAAGTTCGCCCGCTGCGCCATAGGGCTTTTGGCTTTTGGCTTTTGGCTTTTGGCTTTTGGCTTTTGGCTTTTGGCTTTTGGCTTTTGGCTTTTGGCTTTTGGCTTTTGGCTTTTGGCTTTTGG
>NZ_JIBQ01000009.1 GCF_000688695.1 Lonsdalea quercina subsp. quercina
GTGTTGCGCAGTCAAGTCCAGGAACTATACAACATCAGCCATGGCTCTGCTGGGGCAAGGAGTATCGCCGCAATGGCAACGCTCAGAGGCTTCCGGATGGGGCGCTGGCTTGCTGGCAGACTCATGAAAGAACTGGGGCTGGTCAGTTGTCAGCAACCCACACACAGATATAAGCGTGGTGGTCAGGTGCATGTTGCCATCCCGAACCACCTTGAGCGTCAGTTCGCTGTCACAGAACCAAATCAGGTGTGGTGTGGCGACGTGACGTATATCTGGACAGGTAAGCGCTGGGCATACCTCGCCGTTTTTCTCGACCTGTTCGCGAGGAAACCGGTGGGCTGGGCAATGTCGTTCTCACCGGACAGCAGACTGACCATCAAAGCGCTGGAAATGGCGTGGGAAGTTCGCGGCAAACCAGCCGGAGTGATGTTCCACAGCGATCAGGGCAGCCATTACACAAGCAGGCAGTTCCGGCAGTCACTGTGGCGGTACCGGATCAGGCAGAGTATGAGTCGTCGTGGAAACTGCTGGGATAATAGTCCGATGGAGCGCTTCTTCAGAAGCCTGAAGAACGAGTGGGTGCCGGTGACTGGTTACACAAGCTTCAGCGATGCTACCAGTGCAATAACGGACTATATCGTTGGGTATTACAGTGCGCTCAGGCCACACGACTATAACGGAGGGTTACCACCAAACGAATCGGAAAACCGATACTGGAAAAACTCTAAAGCGGTGGCCAGTTTTAGTTGACCACTTCATACAGAAATTATATCGAACTGAAATGCAGTGCGATTTGAGTCACATCGACAGGATTATTGTTTTTGGGGATAGTTTATCCGACTCTGAACAGCGGGCGTTCAAAAAGACGCACCACATTCTACCGTCTTATCATCAATACTATGAGGGCAGGTTCACAAATGGATTCACATGGAGCGAGTACCTATCATCCCCTGCGTTTCTAAAAAAGCCCATCATCAACTTTGCGGAAGGTGGAAGTACGTCGGCGAGTTATTCTCTCTTTAATCTATGCGGAGATTTTTTGTCGAATCTCGATACACAAATCAAATCCTATCAACCGTCCCCAAAAGATCTTTCTATCTTCTTTATAGGGGCCAACGATTACATGACACTGCACAAGGACAACATATTAAAGGTGGTGGAAAAGCAGATAGATGATGTGACAAAGTTACTCAAAGCGGGCCTTAAAAATATTCTTATTATGGGCATTCCGGATTTATCTACAACGCCATATGGGCAGCGGTCTTCTCATATTCGCAAGTTTAAAGATATCACCTTGGCACATAATTCATTATTGAAAAAAAACATCGAAATATTGAATGAACAAAATGACGAAGAAAAAATCTTTTTTTTCGATACGGCGTCTGCATTCGAAAATATAAAAAATGTTGCCCGCCAACTAAATTATGATACAACCCATGCCTACACCAAACACGGCTATGTTCATATTCCAGGAGAAAAAGACCCAGATCTTAATATTTCCCCGCAATATCTTTTCAATGATGACGTTCATCCGACTCAGGAAGTCCATCATGCTTTTGCATCATTGTTATCGCACTTTATAGTTCACAATTATTAAGTGATGTCGCCAGGTTTTACGTATTACCGAAGCCAAATCAAAGTCGCGCTGCTTTTTTATCTAAAAACGATGCCGATAATTCGATGGGTATTGAGAGGGACAAAGCAACAGGATACCGACTAATAGCCGATATCCCGTCAGGAGAGCGTTATTTGTAGAGGTCGGCGCTAATCGTGTAGCGATCGGCGTTGTCCTGCCACTCCTTGGTGATGTGATAGTACTTCGCGCCTTTATCAGCGGCACGTTTGGCGATGGCTTCGGTAATCTCCGTCGGCGTGCTGAAACGACCACGAATGCTCACGGAGTCAAATGGCACCATCTGTGCCGCCGTCGCGTTGTTCAGTTCCTGGATACGATTGCCGTCTTTTGTCGTCACCGTATAACGCGGACCCACGGTGGAGGATTGCGTCTGGAAGAAGTTGCCGACATTGCCGCTCAGACTGGAAGAGGTCGCCACGCCAGGGATTTCCACGCGTTTAGCCGCTTCGCCGCCTGCGGCCAGCGCCGCTTTACCGGCCTGGGAGTCAGCAGGGATGACATCCGGGCTTTGAACACGGCGTTTAGCCGCATCTTTTTTGTAGATGAATGCGGTGATGTTTTGGCTGTTGCCGCGGGAGTTGATATCAACCTGACGAACGATGAAGAATGAATAAGCGGACTTACGCCGGGCCGCTTCGCCAATCGCCGCCGCAACGTCTAGCTGCGTCGGGAAATAGCCGCTGACGGTAACCGTGTCAAAAGGCTCCAACTGCGACGCCTCATTTTTTGGCAGCTCTTTTACGCCACTGAATTCGCGATAGGTTGTGACGTCGGAAACTTTGGGTGCATCATTATGGTATAGGTCAACCGTCACCGCCCAACGACCGCCATTAACCTCAGCCGTGCTCTGGATGTAAAACGCATCCGCGCCTTTTTCGTCGGCACGTTTAGACGCATCCGCAGCAGCTTCATAGATGGCGTTGTAACGACCCATAAAGGTAATACGTTCGAAGGGTTTGACGGCTGCCGCTTTTTCCGGAGTCAGTTCCTGCGCAGACTGCGCGGAAAACGCTAATATGGAGAGGAGGGTGGATGCAATAACGCGAGTTCTCAGCTTCATAAAAAAATCCTTTCGCCTGACGCAATACGGTTGATTCAAATAGGCACACTGTGTGTTAGCCGCCGATTATGTCACGTAATAATCCCCAGTGCTTCAGCATTTTAAAGCCGAGGTCGTCACCGAATCATCGACCGGAAAGCGGAGGGCAAACGAGAAAATAAAGACGACTGATAAACCTAAGCCAATCATCACAGTTTTTTATCAGCATTCCCCGCCAATAACCGCGACTATTGGCTGATTTTGTGAACCAATCGAAAATAATTCTCTGACAATTATGTTAAGGAACATAGGGTTTTGGGAGCATCGGCCGCGAAAAATCGTGGTTTGACTCGCCCTTCCCGGGGTTTTAGACCAAAATTATTTTACGAGTGGATCATTACTTCCATTTTCAGTAGGTTATAACGGCATTTATCGAAAAGTTCGAGGGTATGAACTTACGCGGTAAATAATTCTTCAGGTAAATCATTATAACAACCTTCGTTAAATATGAGCGAAAAGGGATTCCGTATGCGTATTGGTGTACCAAAAGAACGGCTAGCCAATGAAGCCCGCGTGGCCGCAACGCCGAAAACGGTGGAGCAGCTGCTGAAATTGGGCTTCGAGGTAGCAATAGAACGTGGGGCAGGAAAACTGGCCAGCTTCGAAGATTCCGCTTACGAACAAGCAGGCGCGACACTCCTGGATACAGCGGATATCTGGCAGAGTGACATTATCCTTAAAGTGAATGCGCCGGACGATGACGAGGTCGCACTGACTCGCGCAGGAAGCACCGTAGTCAGCTTTATCTGGCCCGCGCAAAACCCTGAATTACTCAAAAAACTGGCCGACCGTCAGGTGACCGTCATGGCGATGGACTCCGTGCCGCGTATTTCACGCGCACAGTCGCTGGATGCCCTGAGTTCGATGGCCAACATCGCCGGTTATCGTGCGATTGTTGAAGCCGCCCATGAATTCGGCCGTTTCTTTACCGGACAAATCACCGCAGCGGGTAAAGTTCCCCCGGCAAAAGTGATGGTCATCGGCGCGGGCGTGGCCGGGCTAGCCGCTATCGGCGCAGCAGGAAGCCTGGGCGCTATCGTTCGCGCCTTCGACACGCGTCCGGAAGTGAAAGAGCAAGTGCGCAGCATGGGCGCAGAATTTCTGGAATTAGACTTTGAAGAAGAAGCAGGCAGCGGCGATGGTTACGCCAAAGTGATGTCCGAGGCCTTTATCAAAGCAGAAATGGCGCTGTTCGCCGCCCAGGCGAAAGAGGTGGATATTATTGTCACCACCGCGCTGATCCCCGGCAAACCCGCACCACGACTCATCACCAAAGAGATGGTGGAGAGCATGAAACCCGGCAGCGTCATCGTCGACCTGGCCGCTCAAACCGGCGGGAACTGCGAACTGACGGTGGCCGATCAGGTTACGGTCACCGACAACGGCGTCAAAATTATCGGTTACACTGATCTGCCAAGCCGTTTACCGACCCAGTCTTCCCAGCTTTACGGCACCAACCTGGTGAACTTACTGAAGCTGCTGTGCAAAGAGAAGAATGGCGACATTGACGTCAACTTTGAAGATAACGTGATTCGCGGCGTTACCGTCGTGAAAAGCGGTGAAATCACTTGGCCAGCACCTCCCATTCAGGTTTCCGCTCAGCCTCAGCAGGCTCAACCTGCTGCCGCCGCACCGAAGAAAGCGGAAGCAAAACCGGCCTCTCCGTGGAATAAATACATCATCCTCGCGGTGGCTATCGTTCTGTTCGGCTGGCTAGCCAACGTGGCGCCGCCGGAGTTCCTGTCGCATTTCACCGTGTTCGCGCTGGCCTGCGTGGTCGGATACTACGTGGTATGGAACGTCAGTCACGCGCTGCATACGCCGTTGATGTCCGTGACGAATGCCATCTCCGGCATCATCGTCGTCGGGGCGCTGTTGCAGATAGGGCATGGCGGCTGGGTGTCGTTCTTTTCCTTTATCGCTGTACTGGTTGCCAGCATCAATATCTTCGGTGGTTTCACCGTCACTCAGCGCATGCTGAAAATGTTCCGCAAGAATTAAGGAGTCAAGGATGTCTGGTGGATTAGTCACGGCAGCCTACATCGTCGCTGCCATATTGTTTATTTTCAGTCTTGCTGGGTTATCCAAACATGAAACCTCTCAACAAGGGAACATCTTTGGTATCACCGGTATGGCGATTGCGCTGCTGGCGACCATTTTGGGGCCAAATGCTGATAACGTCGGATGGATCATCGTAGCAATGGCCATCGGCGGCGCTATCGGCGTGCATCTGGCGCGCAAAGTCGAAATGACGGAAATGCCGGAGCTGGTCGCGATCCTGCACAGCTTCGTGGGTTTTGCCGCGGTATTGGTCGGCTTTAACAGCTACATCGATCACGGTGAAATTACCGATCCTGTCCTGGTCAACATTCACATGACCGAAGTTTTCCTGGGCATCTTTATCGGTGCGGTCACCTTCACAGGGTCCGTCATCGCTTTCGGAAAGCTGCGTGGAACTATCTCTTCCAAACCCCTGATGCTGCCTAACCGCCACAAACTGAATCTGGCGGCCCTGGTAGTCTCTTTCCTGCTACTGCTGGTCTTCGTGAATACAGGCAGTGGTTTCCTGCAGGTATTGTCTCTGCTGTTGATGACGGCTATCGCGCTGGTGTTTGGCTGGCATTTGGTCGCGTCCATCGGTGGCGCGGACATGCCGGTCGTGGTCTCCATGCTGAACTCCTATTCAGGTTGGGCCGCCGCCGCCGCTGGCTTTATGCTGAGCAACGACCTCTTGATCGTCACCGGTGCGCTGGTCGGTTCTTCTGGTGCGATCCTGTCATACATTATGTGTAAAGCGATGAACCGCTCCTTTATCAGCGTCATCGCAGGCGGGTTTGGTACGGACGGGGCGGTCTCTTCGGAGAGTGAGGAAGTCGGCGAATACCGCGAAACCACGGCGGAAGAGGTTGCTGAGCTGTTGAAAGGCTCCAGTTCTGTCATCATCACTCCAGGATATGGCATGGCCGTCGCACAGGCTCAGTATCCGGTTCACGATATTACCGCCAAGCTGCGTGAACGTGGCATCAACGTTCGTTTCGGTATCCATCCGGTCGCTGGACGTCTGCCGGGCCACATGAACGTGCTGCTCGCCGAAGCCAAAGTGCCTTACGACATCGTGTTGGAAATGGATGAAATCAACGATGATTTCGCCGACACCGACACCGTGCTGGTTATCGGCGCCAACGATACGGTTAACCCGGCCGCGCAAGAAGATCCGAACAGCCCCATCGCGGGAATGCCGGTTCTGGAAGTGTGGAAAGCGCACAACGTCATTGTGTTTAAACGCTCGATGAACACCGGTTATGCCGGCGTGCAAAACCCGCTGTTCTTCAAAGAAAACACACAGATGCTGTTTGGCGATGCCAAAGCCAGCGTCGAAGCCATTCTAAAAGCGCTTTAAGCTTTTCATTTTGGCTGACCCAACGCCGCCTCGCGCGGCGTTTTTTTTCTCTCACAAAGCTCCCTGATTCGCCCGCCAACACACGATAAACACTTACACTAGTCATAACGTCGTACGCCCACGCATTTGGTCATTGGCGTGTGGACTCAGGCAGGGCAACTATTGCAACGAGAGATATGCAATGTGAAATATGTTCGGGGTTTTCAATGAGTCAGGCGAGTAGGGACGGTAGGGGGAAGCGGGGCGCCCAACGTTCTGCGCCCCGCTTGAAGCGATAGTTTCGCTACTGTTTCGCTACTGCACGCTATTCAATTCTGAGGCGGTATCGTCGTCATTCTCGCCTGAGGCCAAGGGAAAAACGAAATCATCCGGCTTGATAGCCAGCAAATCGCATTTCAGACGATCGATCACATGCTCGACAGTATTACCGATAAAGGCCGCGGACAAACCGGTTCGCCCCAGAGACCCAAGAACAACGACACCCGCTTGCAGATGTTCCGCCAAATCAGGGATCACTTCTTCGGGCAATCCTTTTTCGACGTGAGTCAGACGCTCATCGAGGCTGAATTTTTGCCGCAGCGCCTTCATCGCTAACAGGTGCTGGCCGCGAATGGCGTCGTTGTACACGCTGGGGTCAAAGTCCGGCAGCTCGATGGCGACATTAATGGGTGTCGCCGGATAGGCCCCCACCAAATGCACATCGGTCTGATTGACCTGTCTGGCAAGATCCAACGTTTCGGACACTAATTTGATATTCAGGGGATCGTGCAAGGGGTCTTCACTCGCCAGGTTAACCGCCACCAAAGCCTGTCCGCCGTCAGGCCAGGGCTGGTCTTTCACCATCCAGACCGGACAGGGGCATTTGCGCAACAGCTGCCAATCGGTCGGTGTAAAAATGACCGCTTCCAATCGATCGTGCTGGTGCGCCATTTTCAGCAACAGGTCATGCTTGCACGTGATGACTTCCTGGATAATGGCTTCAAATGGCTTGCTGTGCCAGACCACCTTAATTTCGATGGGAATGCCCATATCGCGGTAGTACTGACTTTGCTGAGCAATCCATTCTGTTCGCTGAGCGATAACGCCTTGCCGCATCTCCGTCCGCTCATCGGGAGACAGCAGCGTCGTCATTTCATAAGAAAAATCGTAGATCGGCAGAAACGCCTTGATACGGCCGCCAAGCCGCTGCACCAAATACACGGCGCGACGCAGTGCCGGTTGGTCATCCTGATTAGGGTCAATAGCGACCAGTAAATTCTGATACTTCGCCATAGGTCCTCCTTTCGGCTGACGATTCGCAGCCTGTATAAATAAGAGTACCCCAAGAAAATTATTTTGGACAACTGATGATGGGAGCCGAATCAATAATTGATAACAACCGTTGATTCGGCAGGGGAGATTAAATTTTCTGGCGAGCGGTTCCGGCCAGTTCGGCCAAGGCTTCGATTTTTTCGATGGTGATATATTTACCTTTCACCGCCAGCGTCCCGCTTTTTTGGAAGCGGCCCAGCAAACGGCTGATGGTTTCGACCGTCAGGCCAAGATAGTTGCCGATGTCGCCGCGAGTCATCGTGAGACGGAACTCGCGAGGAGAGAAGCCACGTTGTGCAAAACGTCGTGACAGGTTGTAGATAAACGCCGCCAGACGTTCTTCCGCATTCTTTTTCGACAGCAACAAGATCATGTCCTGATCGCTACGGATTTCGCCGCTCATCAGACGCATCATTTGCTGACGCAGATTGGGCATTTTTCCAGACAGGTCGTCCAGCGTTTCGAAGGGGATTTCGCAGACCATCGACGTTTCCAGCGCCTGCGCAAAGCTCGGGTGCAACGAATTACCAATGGCATCGAAACCGACCAAGTCGCCGGCCAAATGAAAACCGGTAATCTGCTCGTCGCCCTGTTCGGTAATCGTGTAGCTTTTAATCGTTCCAGAGCGAATGGCGTAGAGGGATTTCAGCTCATCGCCGGCCTTGAATAACGCTTGTCCTTTCTGAATCGGTTTCTTCCTCTCAATGATGTTGTCGAGCTGGTCCAGCTCGTGCTCATTTAAGGTGAAGGGGATGCAGAGTTGGCTGATGCTGCAATCCTGACAATGGATTGCGCAACCACCAGACTGGATGCGTCGGATTATGCGCTTTTCAGGAATCATAGGTTTTGCTCTGGCGATAATTGACATTGGTCAATTTTAACAGCTTTTCAGGTCACTGATAAGACCACAGACACCCAAGATGAGTGAATATCACGCTCTGAGAGTTCAAAAATGTTAATGACTGGTAACCGCGCGTTAAGCCCTGGGGGCGAAGGTATAAGCCGATGTGAAAATGTTACCCGGTCAATTACACATAGCTATGATAAGTAACCTTCATGTATTAGTAGCCATTGCTTACGCTGGATCCCACCGGCATACCCGGTCAACGCCCCTCCGGCACCGATCACCCGATGGCACGGTACGACGATACAGATGGGATTCGCGCCGTTTGCCATACCAACAGCGCGCGATGCCGACGGGCGTCCAATCAGGGCAGCGAGCTGACCATAACTCATCACGGATCCGCATGGAATATCCCGCAATGCCTTCCACACCTGCTGCTGAAATTCGGTTCCCGCCCCGGCGACCGGGAGCGAATTGATCGCCGTCAATTCGCCGTCAAAATAGCGCTGCAGCGTGTCGCTGAGGCCACCGGGATTCACGCTGGGAACCAGCCGCACGGGCGAGTCGCGGTAGCGGCGTTCAAACGTACGGTACAACTTCCCCTCAAATTCACTCCATTCGAGCGCACGCAGGCGATGATTTTCATCGGCAACAACCATCAGTTCCCCAATCGGCGTGGCGATTTTATCGAGTAGAAATGTTTGCATCGCGGCTCCCCAGAAAGATGAATTGCTCAACGAGCATACTATCGGCGCCACTTTTTGACTATGGTTAGATCATCGGTGATGAGGCGCCGGCTGGAGCGGGTTTCATGGCCGTTTCTTTGCCTTCCTTAATTTGCTGATTTTTAGCACAAACGAAAGCGCGACAGAAAAGAATTTGGAAATACAGCCGATAAGAACCTATTGAGTCAAAACATTCACTTTTAATGAAGAAATAGGGATGAAGCTATGCCGATGAAATTTCGGGCCCGTTATATCGCCGCCGCCGTGCTGCTGACGATGCCGGTTATGGGTCAGACGCAAGACGCCAACGCAGACATGATCGAGGGCTATACGTCACAGACGCTGGCGTCTGCGCTACCGGATACGATCAACGGTTTGATGCGGCGCAGCCTGAATACGGACACAACTAACCATATTATCGATGCGGAGNACATCGAGGCGACGACGAACCGCAAAGCGCTGATCTCTTTGTACACGTTACCGGTCAATGCCAGCGGTGAAACGCCGCATGCCGATAAGGAAGCCGATGTGGATGCCGTCATCGCCAGCGCGGAAAAAGAGATGCTGCGCCAGCGGATCCAGCCGGAGAAACGGACACTGACCAGCAGCAACGGGTCAACCATCCGCTGTCTTCAAACAATGCTAAACAAGCAGGTGTTGCACTCCCTGTGTGCGACTTACATCCAGGGGCGGATTATGGAAGTGCAGCCGGTGACGTTCACTGATGCCGCCGTCTTGCCTAACGCCGTCGCGGCTCAGGATAAACTGGTGCTCGAAATCAGCGATAAAATGCATGCGCTGCCGGCAAAATAATCGCGACTGGCCGTGGTCTGATGTACAGACTTACGGCCTTTTCCTCGCTTAGCAGCCCGACTCGCCGCCCGTACGAGGCGCCGCCAACGCCGCCTGGATCCGCATCGGATTGAAGTACTGACGCATTAGCACCACTTTATGATCTTCATCAAACTCGTAGCGAATCGCCCAGTCGTAGCGGTAAGGCACACGCGTCGTCTTGGTGATACCTTGTTCACCGCCGTAGGCCATCGCTTCGTTGCCGCTGAAAAACACGTTCTGAGTGCCAATACTGCTGAACTCAACCGTTTGTTCCATTAGCGCCCAATAACGGCTGAAGCCGTCATGCCCATAAAAGACGCCCGCATAAGGAACATCGATGGGGCCGGAGATATCCCAGACGATGTGTTCGCTCATACACGCGACCGCCTTCCGTACATTGCCGCAAGCATAGGCCTGCATCAGCGTATTCAAGGTGTTTTGATTGCTGTTGAAACTAACGTCCTGCACTATAATCGGTGACGCTGTCACTTTTAACGGAGTGTATTCGAACGTCGGGGCACAAGAGTAACCGCTGTCACCGGGATACGGCATACGAACGATATGTCGGAAGTCATCCCGCAGCAACTGCATGGAGGCCATCGCGGGCATCAACTTTTGTGGTTTGCCGCATAATCCTTGTTGCAGCTGTTCCAGCAATTCGCAGTAGCGGCGATTAAAGCGAACGATCGCCGCCTGTGCATCGCCAGCGGGATAGTCGCAGACTTTGAATCCGCTATGGGTTTTGACGGCATGGTCCCATCCCGTCGACAGCTTTACGCCTGACGGTCCGCTCGCGAGGGTGTCGTCAGACACGTAACGCCGACCGCAGTAAATTTCATTAAACCGATAGTAGTGCGCTATCTCACCATCACCACCTTGCAAGCGCTCGTTCGGCGACCCTTCACCCTGATTAAAAATAGCTCTGACCGCCTTAATAGCGCTGTTCAGATCGTATACCGGGATCATGTTGTTGCCTGCGCCGCACGTGAAATGTTCAGGGGCGATCTGGCGATTAGCATCGCCACAAAAAACGGCTTTTTCACCGAAGGTCTTCACCGCCGCCCGCAAGCGAGATTCGATGTAAACATAAAACTCGCCAATGCTCATATCGCTACAGACATGATTTGCCACGATCCCGGGCCGGATAGGTTTCGGGTATTCAATCTGTATCGCCTGATGGACGGCGTGAGGGGAAAATGCGTGCAGCTGAATTTCGAGGTCATCGATGCCAAACGGCAGCGGTGCAGGATAGTCCAGCAAGAAATCGGGGGAGTTGACCTGCGGCGTTCCGCCCACGGCATTCAGCAGGTTGCCGACCAGCACCAGGTGCTGCATTTCTTCAACGACGACGCTGCGAATAACGTCCGATATCCAGCGATCGCTTTCGTCATTCAGCGTGTAAAGCATGGTGAGGTAAGGGGGGATGACCGCGTGCTCCAGCACCATCGCCTTTTTCAGCAACGTACGCATATCTTCCAGTTCTTGGCTCAACGTGAGTCGACTGTCGAGCTCGACAAATCCATTAACCTTGAAGTGGGCTTCCCGCTGAAGCTGACAAGCGTGATCGTGTAAATTCATGGTGGCAATCTCTTTTTTTTGCTGTGTGAGTCGTGAAAAAAGGGTTCACGCAAAGAAGGCTTTGTTTTATTTCGTTCTCTCGATCAGGCCACAATCCATGCGGATTTTGTATGGTTTTTGTCAGGTTTTTCTAAAGACATTGATCTGGATCGTTTTTTGTCCGCCGCGCATTTACGACGCAGGATCTTGCTTGTTAACGAGGGTGTGATTCGGAACGGAAGGTCGCCTTGTCCGTGGCAGCGTCGGTTGAGGGCGAAGGGAGAAAAGGGCGTAGCAAATGTGGCAAGGAAGAAGATGAAAGGGGAAAAAACACCGCATCTGATGTCATCAGGTGCGGTGTCGGCAGGTTTACGCGTCGGACTTGATCAGCGCCAGGACATGACCCAGACGCTCGCGCTGTTTCGGTTTAATATCCCGTCCAGCGGCATAGCCCGCATTGCGGATAATGGTTTCGTTCAAACCGATCAGCCAGTCGTAGATGTAATAGGCCGTGCTGTTGGTCGGCGTCACGGACAGGCGCGTCAACCGCTGCGCTGCGCCAAAACTGCCCGCCTGCTTTTCAGGACGAGCGAAGATTTTCTGCCCTTTATTGACCCGGCTCTCCGGACGATCCGCCTCTTTCACCCGCTGGAAGCCCAGCCAGGCGACGAAGTCGCCCAGCACGGTCAGCGCACGAGAGACCTGTCGGTCGGTTTTATTTTCACGGTTCAGATCCAACTGCTCCGCGTTCACCAAGACCGTCAGCAGCTCTTCTTCGATTTTCAGACGAATTCCGGCGGTGATCAGTTCTTCCACCAACATTTCGATGGTAGGACGGGCCACGCCGAGCAGTTCGATAATAGCGTCGTTTTCCGGCAAATTACGCAGGTGCGTGATCCAGTAGCGATAGACGCTGCGAGCGAACTCGGCTTCATATCCCTGACTGTCTGCGATATCCGTCTCAGGGGTCTCTGGCTCTTCGGTGTCTTTAGGTGTTTCGCTGACCGGCTCATCGCTAAACAGATCGATTTCCAATCCGACGCCGAAAGGCTCATAGCTCGCAGGCGGCGCAACGGCGTCCAGATCGTCCGGATACGCGTTATAACCGCGCGAAGAGGGCTCCTGTTGTTGCAGATACAGCCTGCGCAGCTCATCGCGCGACGGCAACAGGCGCTCCAACATCTCGCCGTGAACGCCGGTACGCGTCTGCAACGCTTTCAGCATCGACTCGGCGATTTGCTGCTTTTTCGCTGGCGCATCCGCACCGGTGGGCTGATACCAGCTACCCAACAGATTCTCGGTCAGCTCACGCTGCAACTCGCTCAACTGTTCGTTGACGCGGTTAAGTTTCACCTCACGGCGGACTTCCGCATCCAACCAGGCCGCCATGCGATTCACGCCGCGCTTGTCCAGCGCCAGCATCGTTCCCCACGCATCGCCGGGATTGCCGACGTAGCGTTGAACCGCTTCGTCGTTGTTATGCCCGTGGGTGAAACGACGGTCGAATTTGGTGACCGCCCATATTAATCCGGGTTTACGGCGGCTGCGGACCTGCGGGTTTTCACCCTGAGTATGACGTACCCAGTAGTCCAGCGCTTTACCGACCGTCTTCACATCCTGCTTACCCGCCGCGGCCGTACAGACCAACAGCACGTTCATCTCCTGACTGTCGGTATAGCGTTCCAGCAGGTAGGCGCGTTTAGCATAGAGCAGGGTCTGCGCCAGCGGGTGAGGGGCGCTCCGTAACGGACGGCTAAAGTCTTCCTCCTCGTCCTCATCCGGCTCGTCGTTCACCAGACTGAAACCGGGGAAATCCAGCAAATCGACCTGTTCGAACAGCGTTTCACGCGGCGCGTTGAGCAGCGGAATTTGCAGCTCCGCCGTCAGCATCATCAGCTCCGCCAGAGACAGCTCGACGGTTTTCGCCGCTCGGCCGCCCACAATAGGACGCACCTGAACGCTCATGTCCGCCGGGCTGTTCAGACGATCGAACAGACCGGCATTCAAGATACCGCCGTCGGCGTGCATGCTCTCGTCGACCAGTACGCTGAGTGGCGCTAATACTTTTCGCGCACTGGAGAGGTGTTGCAGCGTATAGGCGAAGTAGCGGTAGGCGGCGGTGATATCGGCCTGTTCGGCCCACAATAGAGAGAACAAGCTGGCGCGATCGTCTGCGCTTAGGAACGGCGCTAACTCGACCGCCGTCGGCCAGAACTGACCGGCCAGGATCGTCTGACGCTTGGCGTCGTGACGCACCAGATAGTCCCATAGCGCAACCACGTCGTCGCTGTCCATACCGGGCACCGGCGTGGTTTGCCGGTGCATCGCCAGCATTTTCAGGTGCTCGGCGATGTGCTGCTCATCCAGCTCTTCATTCGCCGGCGTACGACGGTGATACAAAAAGGCATTCGCCATAATCCGCGCGATATCCGCTTCATTGAGCAGTTGCAGCTGAACCGGGTTCGGCGTGTTTTTACCTTCTGCCTGACGGGTAAAGCGGGTCACAAATGCTGAAGACTGGCCCGTCGGGTTGAGATGCTTTTGATAGTCCAGCGTCAATCCGCCGACGCTGGTTTCCAGCCGACCGTTTTCACCGGCGGCCAGAGAGGAAATCAGGTATGACTTGCCCACCTGCGACAGGCCGAAAAAGCCCATCGCGATTTCTTTGGTCGCGGAATCCATCAGGTCGCGCGCCTGATTGCGGCTGCTGCGCAGCTTGATGCTCAGGCGATCCGCTTCCATATCCAGACGCGGTACGTTGCGCCGCGTATCGTCCAGCCAGGCTATCGCTTCGTCGACGCCCTGAGAAACGGACTGCAGCTGGCGACTTAGTCGGCTCGATAGTTGTTTGGGCGTTAATGGTTTCATTTCTTAAAGACGCTCCCGCTATCGATCCAGTAATGAGTCATGCCCGAGCCGGTACTGGCCAGGGTATTCAGACGGAGTTTCAGATGTTGCGGCGGCACCGGTTCGCCATCGCCCAGAATCGCCTCGGCAATCTCGAAACACTCCGGCGTGTCGTGGCCTTCGCCTTTGACAACGTCCAGACGCACATGCAGCACGCTGTCGCCCGCGACTTTTCTTGCCAGTTCGGGATCCACAATCGAGAGGGAGTACAGCGGAGACGCGGGCCAGCGGTCGTTATCCAACTGACGGAAACCGAGGCACAACGATCCGCGTACGTCGAAACCGGGCTGCTCGCGCAGGCTGAAGTCGGGGACATCCAGATCGATATCGTTGTAATAAACATTATCCGTGGTCAACGCCTGGCTGCTGTCCAGCATTCCCAGATAACGCACGGTCGAATAGGGCTGGAAATCGCCCGCCTTAAAATAGAAGCCCGGCAGACGCAGGTCGAGCGCCAGCAGGCACAACATGGCCCCCACCGCGGCGGTCGATTTCGGGTTGTCGATCCGGCCGCGCTTGTTAAATGGATACCAGTCGCTGGTGTGGTAACCATCCAAAGACAGCATGCGGTTGATCGGCAACGGTTGAAGATGGCGGAACAGGGCCTGAATACCGGGAAAGCGCGAAGGGCGCCCCGTTAACAACAGCACGTCGCAGGCGTAAAGCGAGACGACTTCGGACATCAGACGCAGATGCTGGGTGATGCTCATGCGGTTGGACAGGAACTCGGCGTGCAGCTTGCTTAAGCGCAGAACCAGCGGCACCTGCAGAATATCGAAGCCGACTTCTTCTTCCGGCAGCTCTCGCTGCACGCCGCTGTTGACATAATCCAGGACTTTTTGCGTCGGCAGCTGGCTCAGCAGCTCGCCGAATGTGGCGTCGATCTCCGCATTCAGATCCAGCGGATCAAAGTTTTCATACGCCTCCAGCACCGCCTGGCCGATCGGGATGAACAGCTGCAAGGTCACCTGCTGACGCAGCGTCAACTGACCGTCCATCCGGCCTTCGCTACCAAACAGGCGGGTCATCACGCCTTCCGGGCTGGTCATGCCGGCTTTTTTCAGCGCAGCCTGTAGCGCGGGGAGGACGTACATCTGAATGACGTCGAGCAGGATATCGTCGCCCGCGACTTTGAACCCTTCACGGAACAGCAGACGCGGAATGATCTTCACATTGCTGCCGACGCCGTCGTCCAGCCAATACTGCGTGATAGCAAGGTCGGTTGTGCCGCCGCCGATATCAATGGAGGCGATGCGCAGCGTTTTGCCAGGCAGCTCATCGTCCGCAAGCTCTTTGTCGGGACGCGCCATGCTGGCGAAGAACGCTTCCGCACGGCCGCCGAAGTTCACTTGCGCTTCGTTATACAGATACACCATCTGGCCACAGGTTGCTTCGTCCCATTCCATCTGTACTTCCGGCACGGGAACGCGGCTCAGCGCTTTATCCTGCGACGTGTGGAAGTCTTCATCCGCCGGGTGCCAGCCCATGGCTTTCCACACCAGTCCGATGGCTTCATACATGCGGCGACGGAAGATTTCCCGCTCCGGCTTCGGCATTGCCGAGGGCAGGGTCAGAATAATGTTGCGCAGCTGACGCGGCGCGTTGGCGTGGATCATTTTCTGACGCTGCGCCGCGCTGTTCATCTGCATCAGCGCCTGCGCCAGCAGTTCGGACAACATGAATGTCATGACCGCGCTGCGGCTGTAGTGGGGCGCGAATACCGGCAGTCGCTCGTCCAAAGGGAGGTTAAACAGCGGCTGACCTTCGTCGTTGACCAGCATGGTCAACGGCATCGCCGTCGCCAACGGTTCCTGCTGGGCTGTGCCCACAGGCTGACCAAAACGCCAGCCAGGCATGTAAGGTTCTTCATCCCACAGATAGCGACGCGGACTGGAGATACCGCTGGAGCCTTCCGTTCCCTGACGCTGCAGCGCCATACGACTGGCCTCGCGTCCGACACGGGTGATGGACGGCCATACAAAAGCGTCTTCGCGACCGCTTTCATAGGAAAAATTCTGTTTGCCGAATTTGGCCTGTGCGAACTCCACGCGACTGTCGAACAGCTCATTATACTGATAGTGGGGTTCGCTCAGATCGCGGATCTGCATTTCATAGGTCTGCTTCAACCCATTGCTTTCGTCCGCATGGTCTTCTACCAAAATACCGGCGGTGTGCGAGTTGCCCACATCCAGGATCAGGTCGACGTTGACGGCCGGCTCCTGCAACGTACTGGCCGTGATTTGCACCTCGGGGATTTCCAGCTGGTTGCCGAGGACGTCCAGCAGATTCAGGAAATGCGCCTGATATTCGAAGTCGCGTAAACCCTGCCGAATTTCATGCGGCTTACGGCGCTCCCGTTTCGCGGCCTGCTGGGAAAAAGTCTCGCGCAGCCAGCCGTCGACCCAGGTCATATCCAGAAACTCGTAAAGCTCATCACTGTGGTAGGCCAGCGTATAGTTTCTGCCGGTATTGATGTCGTTCTCGCTCGGCGCCAACGACTCATATTCATGGCTTTCAGGATAAACCTTGGTGTCGAAGGCGAGACAGATGCGATGCGTATTGCCGTCGTCATCCGGCTCGTCTAACTCCAGAACCTGAACGCGCGCCCAGTTATAGGGACCGCCGAGGAACGTACGCGGCGGGTTGAAGCGGAAGAACGGCAGCGGCAGCCAGGCCTGGCTCAGCAGGCTCAATGATTGCTTCACCGTGAAGTTCGACTCGGGGTTGACCGCCTCCGGCAATACGTTTGTTTCGCCCGGCAGCACGAACTTGCCGTTGTTTTCGTTGTAAATCAACCGCAGGAGAGGGCCATTGGCGCTCTTGCGGATAAACCGGTTGGCAATGTCTGCCTCAGAATTAAGTTTTATCGCGAAATCGAGAAACTGGATACCGCTATTCTGAATCAGCGTAATGCGTTGTTTATAATCAGTAATGGTTGCCAGCATTATTATTTACTCTCACGCTTAATCGTCATCGGTAATATCGTATCGGCGTCAAAACGGCCTTTACAGTCTGCCGCCTCAGCGTTGTCCACCCGGTTACAGACGACTTCCGGCATGCTGTAACGCGAGCCGTCGCTGCAGCGCGCACGATAACGGCTGTTGATCACCAGGTTGCCCGACTGATGCAGCCCGGCTTCGACGTCCGCGCGACAGGTGACTTTATCGCCGTAGGTGAATCTCACGCGGCCTTTACCGTTCTGGATCTGATACTTCAGCACCGGCGGTTTGCCGGTCAGCGGGTTTTTCACGATGGCGGTCGCCTGCCAGTTACCGTTCAGGAAGCGGACGGAACCAACGCGGATGGACTCCGGCGGCATGACCAGCACGCCTTTAGGCGCTGGCGTTACGTGCGCAGCGTCGCTGGCGGGTGCGGTTTCCGGCGCTTTTTCTTCATTCGTCACCGCAGGCGGAGCGACGGGCGGCATTAAGGTGGCATCGCCCAACGGCAGCCCCGCAAAGCTCAGAAGCGGAGATTCAACCGGCGCAGTCGTTGCATCCAGCACGCGTTTCTCAGGCGTAACGACGACCTTAGAGGGCGCTTTCGCTGAAGGAGGCGACGAAACGCAACTGCGGATCTGCATACCTAAAGTGACCAGCAAACCGGCGCAGGGGATCAGCCACCACGCACGCATCCAGACAGAACGCGCGACGGGTTTCGGTTCGTCCGGCATGACGAACACCGGAGCAGCTTCGACGGGGGTTTCCTCTGGTTCAGACGCCGGTTCCGGCTCTTGAGACTCGGGTTCAGGGACTTCAACCGGTTCCGGCTCGGGTTCAGGGATTTCCTCGATAACAGGCGGTTCGGGCGGCGCCACGGGGCGCAAGCATTCGAGCGCGTCGGCGCGGAATTTTTTACCGAGATTGACGAAGCCCCAGAAGGTAATGACCGGCTTATCATCCACCAGATAGACATGATTCGGGCCGGGGAACTGAATGGCTTTCGCCAGAAGAACGCCAAACAGTTTCAGCGCGGGCTTATCGGAGGCCTGCGCCTTCTCGCTAATCCCGGCAATAGTTTGCTGGTACTGTTCCAGCAACTCGAGCGCATGCTCTCGCTGTTCGTCGCTCGCCGACATCCAGGACGTCATTTTGCCTGCGACGGGCGCATNCCAGTCGATGCGATCGCCTTTTTCATTGGACTGAGGTATTGCCAGACAGTCAGCGATCGGCTGCTGCTTACGAAGACGCAGTGTTTCCCTGAGTTGCAGCGCCGAAGCGTAAACGGGCTGTCCGTTCTCTCCTAACGCCAGAAAGTCGTCCAGATTGCCACTGCGTAAAAATAGTTTTGCCACGCCAAAGAGACCTTGTGTAGTAGATGTTTCACGGCAGAAAAAGCTCGGTATATGTCTGCGCCAGCGTAAATTCTACCTTTTTGCAAGCAATTCAAACGCCAAAAGAAACGGCAAAAGGAGTAAATGCTTGCCTTATCAGCGTTAATTTTGCCCATACCAAGGGTAGCCCGTAACGCAAGGTAATGAAATGCTGAACAGCGATCCCCTGCACCTCGACAAAGCCCAGTCCCGCCGATGTGAGAGGAAGCGAATGGACAAAAAGAGTGCGCGACCGCACCGGATTTGCACGATGAAACCTTTTTTACTGCGGTTTTCCCAGTTTGGAAGACACAACTGTCCCCTGGCCGTTTCCCTCCGATAAGCGGATATCTCCGACGTCTCCCGCAGCTCCGTCGCGCATTCAGTCAACACGTTACCCGTTAATCCACCTGTCTCCGCTTCCCGCGCTGCCGACAGATGGCATAGATAGTGCTTCTTCCCCACCGGGTCAGCACGTGTCGTCGTGACAAAAAGACCGGCTTCCCGTCGCAGTATCGCCGTTTTTGCAACGCATTCTGAGGATGCGCGATGACATTGATAATCAGGGGAAATGAATAATGACAGCGCTTAGCATGCCGATTCGGGTCTCTGCCCGCACCAAGTGGATTCAAATGGTGTTGGGATTGATCTGTATGGCCTCGATATCCAGTCCGCAATACGTCTGGACCTTAATGACCAAACCGTTAACAGAGAAAATCGGCGTCAGCCTGCCTGAACTGCAAGTGACGTTTTCTCTGCTGATTATCCTGCAAACTTTCTTCTCGCCGTTTCAGGGCAGGTTAATTGACCGTTTCGGTCCACGCCTGCTGATCTCGTTGGGGACGCTGTTGTCAGGACTGAGTTGGGTGCTCTCCGCACAGGTCCAGAATCTGGCGATGCTGTATTTGGTCTACGGTTGCCTTGGCGGTCTGGGAACAGGGATTGTGTACGTCGGCGTCGTAGGGTTAATGGTACGCTGGTTCCCGCGTCATCGCGGATTCGCCGCGGGCATGGTGGCCGCAGGCTATGGCATGGGCGCAATTCTTACCACGTTCCCGATTTCAATGAGTCTGGGTCAACAGGGGCTGGAGTGGACGCTGCTGGTCTTCGGGGGCATTTTCGCCGTGGTGGGCCTGCTGGCCAGCCAGGGATTGAAAGTGCCGGTTGAAGAGGACACCGCATCGCAGCCGCCCAGCAAGCTGGAGCAAAGCCGTCGGCAGTTTACGTCCAAAGAGATGCTGAGGCAGCCGTTGTTCTGGCTGATGTTTCTGATGATGGCGATGATGTCGACGTCCGGCCTGATGGTCACTTCGCAAATGGCGATCTTTGCGCATGACTTCGGCATTACCAGCGCGGTCGTGTTTGGGATGGCGGCGCTGCCGCTGGCGCTGACTATTGACCGATTGACTAACGGATTGACCCGCCCCTTGTTTGGTTTCATCTCCGACCGCTTCGGGCGTGAAAAGACGATGTTCATCGCCTTTGCGCTGGAAGGGTGCGCCATGACGCTCTGGCTGATGTCACGGGACAACGCATTGCTGTTCGTGCTGCTGTCGGGCGTCGTGTTCTTTGGCTGGGGGGAGATATTCTCGCTATTTCCTTCAACGCTGACCGATACATTCGGCACGCAAAACGCCACCGCTAACTATGGCTGGTTGTATATGTCGCAGGGCGTAGGCTCCATTCTGGGAGGGCCGCTGGCGGCATTGCTGTATCAATACACGCAGGGATGGCACGTCGTCTTCGGCTGCGCGATTACGCTGGATTTTGTCACCGCAGCGTTGGCGATAGGGGTGCTCAAACCTTGGCGTTCCAGGTTTATCCGCAGTCATAGCTAATGAGGCCTGCGGGGCCTACAGCTGCCTGCCCGTATGCTCTCAAAATAGTGGCTTTTGTGCCATAACCCGCGGTGCTATCCCCCAACGCTAAACGTGTTGATATTCTGTTTATAGGAACTCGATCGCAGTATAGTTAGAGTTAACTTTATTTTACTTTTGATTGGGTATCATGAAAAAGACCGTTGTTATGACGTTAATCCTAATAAGCTTGACGGGTTGTGTTCAGTATCAGTGGGTTAAGCCCGGCACCGACAAGCAGCAGGAGGTTATTGCTGAAACGCAATGTAAAGCGCAGGCGCTCAGGGATTTGCCACCTGACAATCAAATCTCGGGCAAGTACACATCTAAAGATGAAAAACATAAAACTATTAGTACAAGCTACTCAACGAGTGATGAAAATGAGAGTAAGCGAGACATCCTGGTGAAAGACTGCATGTATCGCAAAGGCTGGACACAGATTGAGATCCAGCATTGAGAAATAGTTGAAATTTTCTGCTGAAGATAGCCCCACATATCTATGTGGGGCTTTATTAAAAATATTTATCTTTTATTCATATTGGTGATCTGACCACGGTTGATTTCATGTTTGAAACCACCCGCATCCTTATGGGTTACCAGTCCCGTAAATCAGTTGGCGCCTGACGCATTGCCGTGGGTGGACGATATCCAGGGGCAAACATGCATGATGTGATATTTGTTGAGTCTGATTGACAACCCGCTGTCTCACAGGCGTACAGGCAGTGACCGAAGACGTTGCCCCGGTCACTGCCATCGCTTACCCAAATAAACCCCGCAGATAATGCGGCTCACAGCGCAAATATTGCGGCGAAACCGGTATCGTATCGCCCAGCTTAGCGGCGGCATGCCACGGCCAGCGGGGATCGAACAGTACGGCGCGGGCGAGGGCGATGAAATCCGCCTGCCCGGTTGCAATAATGGCTTCGGCCTGTTCCGCTTCGGTGATCAAACCCACGGCAATTGTCGCGATGCTGACCGATTCGTGGATCCTGGATGCCAACGGCACCTGGTAGTTAGGGCCTACGGGGATGTCCTGCTCG
Organism: Lonsdalea quercina subsp. quercina; assembly: GCF_000688695.1. Lineage (GTDB taxonomy): Bacteria > Pseudomonadota > Gammaproteobacteria > Enterobacterales > Enterobacteriaceae > Lonsdalea > Lonsdalea quercina_D. The sequence goes on from NZ_JIBQ01000009.1 coordinate 21,522, forward strand.
GGAGCCAGCCCCCCGCTGGAGACATGGATATAATCGCAGCCTAACGCTTCCAGCTGTTTTGACAAGCTGACCGAGTCTTCAACGTTCCAGCCGCCGTCAACCCAATCGGTGGCGGAAATCCTCACGCCCACAGCGATAGAGACCGCTTCCCGGACGTCCGCGAAGACCTCCAACACCAACCGCATACGATTTTCCAACGAACCGCCATAGGCGTCGCTGCGGTGGTTGGATAGGGGGGAGAGAAACTGATGCAACAGGTAACCGTGGGCGGCATGCAGTTCAATCAGATCGAATCCCGCCTTTTCAGCCCGTTCGGCGGCAGCAACAAAATCTGCCCGCAGCAGGTGGATTTGCTCCATCGTCAGCGCCTCCGGCTGGCGGCTGTCCCCATAGGCCAGCGCGGAAGGCGCCACCGTCTGCCAGCCGCCATCGGAGATGGCGACATCCGCGCCCCCTTTCCAGGGTTCCGCGGTAGAGGCCTTGCGCCCCGCATGGGCAAGCTGAATACCGAGCTTGATAGGTGAATAACGTCGAATATTTTCTACCTGTTTCGCCAGTTCGGCGGCCTGTTCATCGTTCCAGATCCCCAAATCTTTAGGGCTGATGCGGCCTTCGGGCTGAACCGCGGTCGCTTCCAGAATCAACAACCCGGCGCCGGATTGTGCCAGATTACCCAAGTGCATGGTGTGCCACTCGCTGGGGAACCCTTGTTCGGCGGAGTATTGGCACATTGGGGCGATGATGATGCGATTATCGAGTGTCAACGCTCCCAATTTTGATGGGGTGAAAAGTTGGCTCATACGTTTGCCTTAGCGGTGAGAATAAAATGATGGAACCGAAATCGTTCGTTGAGTAATCAGTGTAAGCCAGAATCATCAAGGCGTCAGGGGCGATTCGGGCGAGCCCATCACAACAATACGCCATTGACGTTCCGCGAAATCAGGCAAGATCGGTATGACTTCCTATACTTACTGTTCAGTCTCATCAACAGGAGAGAAAGCATGACCATTCATAAGAAAGGGCAAGCCCACTGGGAAGGCGATATCAAGCAGGGTAAAGGTACGGTATCGACGGAAAGCGGTGCGTTGAATCAACAGCCGTATGGTTTCAACACCCGTTTTGAAGGTAAACCAGGTACTAACCCGGAAGAGCTGATCGGTGCCGCGCATGCTGCCTGTTTTTCAATGGCGCTGTCGCTGATGCTGGGCGAAGAAGGTTTTACACCGGACAGTATTGATACCAAGGCTGTGGTATCGCTGGACAAAGCAAACGGCGGATTCGCCATCACCAAAATTGAGCTGGAAAGTGCGGTCAAGGTGCCAGGCATTGAAGAAGCTGCCTTTGACAAAATCATCAAAAAAGCCAAAGCCGGCTGCCCGGTCTCACAAGTTCTGAACGCCGAGATCACGCTGCAGTACAAACTTAACTGATCGCTTATCGCCGTTGCCTCCGGGATGCATCCCGGAGGCAGTGAACCCGGTGAGTCGTCATCCTCCCGATATGGCCACACTCCATTACCCCTATCGTGCCGCTAGGTAGTCCTTGAGCTCGTCAATAAAGACCCGAGTTTTAGCTTCGTGACGCTGCGCCGGACTGAACAAAGCATGCAAGGGTCTGCCCGGAAATTCATAATCAGACAGTAACTGAACCATCTCCCCGCGCATCAACGCGTTTGCCAGTGCCTTATCGTATCCTAATAAAATGCCAGCCCCACTAAGCGCGGCGCTAAACAGGGCACTCCAGTCATTCACCGTCAAGCGGCTGGCGACCTCAACGGCGATCTGTTCACGACCTTTCATGAAAACCCAGCGATTCGTTAATCCCGCACGCCAGGGGGAAAATCCCAGACATTCATGCTGAGACAATTCTTCCGGTCGTGTCGGCGTGCCCGTACGCTGCAGATAGTCCGGCGCGGCACAGACAATCAGCCGATAGGCGGGCAAGGGCACAGCGACCTGACGCAGATTCTTATCCGGCTCACCGATGCGAATAACGACATCAAAACCGTCCGCATCCGGATCGGACCATTCATCCGAAAGGACTACTTCAGCTTTTACGTCAGAATAACGTTCCAGAAATCCCGTCAAGAAAGGCATCAGCGCAGAGCGTCCGAACGTGACTGGCGCATTTATGCGTAATGTGCCAGACAACACTTCGCTGTGATGGCTCGCACAACGTTCTGCATCATCAATATCGGTGAGAATACGCAAACAGCGCGTGTAATAGTCCCGACCGACAGCGGTGAGGCTTTGTTTTCTCGTCGTACGGTTCAGTAAACGCGCATTGAGCCTAGACTCCAGAGAGGCGACGTGACGAGCCACCATTTGCGGTGACATATCCATTTTCTCCGCGGCAGCAGCAAATGAACCCAATCTGACGGCGGAGGTAAATACTCGCATGCTGGTGATTGTATCTGGCATTAACAACTACCCGTTGTGAGTGAACCCATCAGATGCTGATTTTAGCCATTAACATGAGGCATTACACTTTCTCTGTCGTTGAATAAAACAGCAGGAGAGTCATCATGGGTATTTATGTCGTCAGAATGGACCATCCGAACGGAACAGGATGGAACACGCATGTCGCGGAACATGTCCGATATCTTCAGGAACTGATCGAAGCCGGCCGACTGATAGCGTCGGGTCCGCTAAAAGAAACGCCGCTCAGGGCCGGGTTTCTCATTTTCCGCGCTACGACGCTGGATGAAGTGAAAGCGATGATTCATGCCGATCCGTTCACACGCGAGAACCTGATTGTAGATTTAGACATACAACGGTGGGATCCGCTGTTCGGTCAGCTGTCAGATCTATCGAGCCAGGATATTCCTGCGGAGCTGAAGGGCGGTAACAACTAAACCGTGTGGCTGATTCACAAGGGGCAAAGGAAACGCCACTGAATCAGTTAAACCAAACCTCCAAACTCACTGCACATTCTTGTGTGGTGTATTGATATTTCGCTGCGTGGGATAGCGCAGCGGGGTAGCTGTATGGGGAAAGACCGGGAAGCTGTCGCAATGTCTATGCCCATTAATCCAATTTAACATAATATACATTATGCGAACCAAGATAAGTATAGGCGGGAATGGGCTTTCTCGTTGCGTCACATTGGTCGTCTCAATGCGCCGAGTCCAACACCACTTGCCTAGATCATAATGGGCGTCTTAACCAAACTATGGAGATGTTCGGCATGACGCCGCGCCATGCTCGATACGCTCCTTATGGTTTGAGCAGTGCTTTGTATTCAGTGATTCTTTTCTTGTGTGCCGAGATTGATAATTCCTTCCCGTCTGTCACAGCCAGATTGTTATTAAACCGATGAAGAATGGTTTCATTTTTTTTGTTAACGACAGTGCTCATTTCCTGTGGATTCATATTCAAATATTCATTAAGGCGTCTTTCGCCCTGAGTATGCTTGTAAAAAGTCACGGGGAGATACGCATCCAGCTTGTCGTGAGGTAAATGCCTGCGACTATCACACAACGTGCCGTTGATATTATCTGTATGTAATTTCTGTAGTTTGTCTTTCTCAATGTGAAGCTTTTTTGCCAATGCCAAACTAAAAACGCCGCATTCAGATGAGCTTCTCTGAATATCCATTTCCACCATAGAGAAATGACAATCAGGTAATGGATCGCGTTCAATGGCCATTTTGGTTCTGAGTGCCAGTATCGCTGGCCCCATACCATTAAAGCTAGTAGGTTCAAACAATATTAAGGACGTTTTTCCATTTATGTGTTTGTGATCGATGACACAAAAATGTATCCCACCTTCCCCCATGTTAACAATGAACCTGGAAGATTCGATGCCTTGTTCAATGGCGTTTTTGATTTCCACAGGGAGATCCTGGGGGGACGTGACAAAGTTAAGATTAATTCCCGGATATTTTGTTTTTGCCTGAGTTATCAATGCAGGCATCACTTGTATATCCGTGTATGCATAATTCTTTCGAAGCCAAGTTCCATCCGCTATGTCGTTTTCTAAATTTATAACGATACTTTTCAGCTCTTCGTTACTGAATGATGCACTGCCCCATTCTTTTGATAAATTATCAAATACATTTACTGACGATATTGAACCGATCATACATATTTCTCCTTTCAGAAAACGCGTCTGTCTTATAGACGATTTACGGTAGAGAACGCCTATCGCATGCGGATGTATAAAAACATATTTAGTCGACTGGGTTGGCCTCCAAATAGCTTCTTATTGAATCACGAACTGATGAACGTATAATGTGCTGCCAATCATCAGGAAGATTCATTTCGTCTCTGAAAATATCCTCAAATATTTCATTCGATAATGCGTTAACGAGATCGGTGGTGATAATTTCTTTGACATTTCTATCAACGGAGGTTTTTGTGATAAAATCGTAAAACGATTCGTCGTTACGGATTAATGTTAACACGCAGTATTTGATTGAACTTTGTGCACCTACACTATTTAATTGAAATTTATAACCACTTAGATCTTCCTTTATACGATTAAAAATGATGTCTTTATTTTTAGTTGAAAAAAGAGCTTTCCTGTGACCAACCTGATTATCTATTTCTTTATTAATAAAGGCTGAAATATAGGTTTCTTTTTCTTGCTCTTTCCACAGTTCAAATTTCTCACCTTTCTGTGCTGATGCGATCTGATTACTAACATCTTCGTAAACTGTATTGAAATTTAGTTTAAAGCTATTATTTTCATACGATACACAAAACAAACCACCCATCATCCAGATAACACTATCAGTAAGTGGCTGCGGTTCCATTTTTCGATATGTTATGGATAATCCCTCCACATTCGTTTCATACTCTCGTGGAACGCCAGGCATGATTTTGCCATCGTATATAAATGTCTTACCCAGTATAGTGTAATTACATAACTCACCACTCATATCGATACACATAAAATCTTTTCCATTTTCATCTTTGATATGCAGCTTACCTGTCGATGAGCTATCAATATGATTATGGCAAAATCTTTCCTTGTATCCTGGGGAGGCGAGTTCTTTTAATCTAAAGAAAATACTCTCCACTTCACCACTCGTCATTTCTGGCGAAGGATGACACAATTTAAACAAACAGGCTAAAGCCTCTCTTTGCCCTGTAGTACAAAAGAAATCTTTTATTCTCTCCCATAGCGTCAAATGTGGTTGGGTATGATCCATGAGCATCTCATTTATTCTATCGCTACTGATACTTGCCGTTAAAAAGGAGTTACCAACCGTGATATCCATAAATTCTTCCAAATAAAGCAGCTTAAAAGATGAAAATTATTATATGGTTATGCAACCTAACGGTAATAAGCTATTCACCTTATCTATTCTCCTTACTCTTCGGGGATAAAAATAAGCCAGCGACGGGTAAATCGCTGGCTTGAAATAAACACCACTACTTAGTCATAAATTGGTTCAACGTGAACTTCGCGACTCCCTGATTTAGACGCTCAGCCTGCTCTTCCAGCGACGTGGCCGATGCGGAGGCATCCTGCACCAACGCGGCGTTTTGCTGAGTGACGTGATCCATCTCGGAAACGGCCAGAGAAACCTGATTGATACCACTGCTTTGCTCATCGGAAGCCAGTGCGATTTCGTTCATAATACTGGTCACGTTATTGATCTCAGTGACAATTTCCTTCATCGCATTACCGGCTCTGTTCGCCAGATCCGCACCTTCTTTCACACCGGTCTCAGAATCTTTGATTAATCGGGTGATGTCCGTCGCGGCGTTGGCGCTCCGCTGAGCCAAACTACGTACCTCCGCGGCCACAACCGCAAAACCTTTACCCTGCTCTCCCGCACGGGCGGCTTCAACCGCGGCGTTCAGCGCCAGGATGTTGGTTTGGAACGCAATGCTGTTGATCAGCGCGATGATCTCGGAAATTTTGTCCGAGCTACGGGTGATATTTACCATCGACTCAACAACCCGCCCTACAATTTCGCCCCCTTCCGTCGCCTTTTTCGAGGTATTGCCGACGACCGTTCGGGCATGGTGCGCATTGTCGGTGTTTTGCTTAACTGTCGCCGTCAGCTGTTCCATGCTTGCGGCCGTTTCAGCCAGAGCGGCGGCCTGCTGCTCGGTGCGTGCAGACAAATCAGTGTTCCCGACGGCGATCTTGCTGGAGCTGCTGTAAATGGATGCGGCGCTGTCACGCACGGAAAATACGGTGTCGTAAAGCGATTGCTGCATCTGCTGGATATTGTTGCCCAGAACACCAATTTCATTTTCACCCGTCGGGATATTAGGTTGTGTTAAGTCCCCATGTGCAATGGCCTGAACACGGGAAACCCAATATCGGGTAGGATTGATAATGACGCGGCGAATAATGATAAAGGTCATAAAGACGAGCACAAGCGTCAGTATGAACGAGGCGCCCATCAGAATATAGCTCAGCCGTGAATTGCTTTGGGCATTGTCGTTGATCGCCTTTTCTCTCTCCACACGGTACAGATAAGAGGCTTTCAGAGGCACATCATATTTTGCGTCTAAAGCATCAACGACATCAGACTCAAAATTATTGATTTCCTGAGCCGTTCCTGTTTTAGCCAGATTAAACATCGGAGTGATGCCGATGTTGATGTAGTCATTGTATCGGCTTTCAAGTTCGCGATCGCGGGAGAGCTCGGATTCAGCGCGATTGCCACGTTTGATATAGCCATTGAACATTTGCTGAGACAGCGAAAGACGCATCTCCGCCGCACTCATGCTGGCATTGTAACGATCCATCTGTCCATTATTTCTGCTGTTAGCGGCATGCATCAGGTTCATTCGCGCCGCACGCATATGGTTTGCGCTGTCAACCAGCTCCATGCGCACATTCAGTTCCCGGTTGGAATCATCCAGAGACAACTTGCCCTGCCACAAAAAGTAAGACGCCGTGCCAATTGCCACGGCGAACAAAACTAAAACGACGGAGAAGACAAGGATGAAGAGCGGAGTCAATCGTAGATTTTGCCCACCACGCAACGCGACTTTTTCTTTTCCGGCCGCAACTCCCTCAACGGGCACCCATTCATTAAGTTCATGACTCATATTATTTTCTCACAATATTATATATTTCGGCTTGGTTCTGGACGTTGAATATTTCCTGAGTCAATATCGGCACTTAGACGGAGAAATTGATGTTTTTCTTTCACAACGATAAAAACCCTTCTTTACCAGTGGTTGTTGTTAGCCGCCTCAATAATTGCAATATGATATTTTCCTATGATGAAAAATAATCCGTAGAAATAGATACGATACGAAATAGAGTGTCGATTTTTCTGAATGTCGCGTTCTTTTCCCCTATAATGACTATCCAATCCCAACGCGGAATGAGAGTTATGCCCAGATTAACGCAGAAAGACATGACCGAAAGCGAGCAACGTCAACTCAAAACCTTGCTCGACCAGGAAAGAAAGAAGCACGGCCGGCCGCTGACCAACTCAGAAAACAACCACCTTAAGGACGAATTCATCGATAAGCTGATGCGAGAAAGGGAAATTGTCGCCAAACAAGCCCGCGCAGAAAAGAAGAAAAACAAATTTAAACCTGATACCTCCGCAACTTATCAGTGGTCTGCAAACACCCATCTTCGTGGTCACCGTTAAATGATTATTGAGTTATTCAATGCTCAATAATATCGTTCTCAATAACACCAAAATAATGCTCCTCCTTATCAGTGGAGGGGGGGTATTTTAGCCATTCACATTAAGATAAATAACCTTGATTAAGCTTTCTCTCTGTTTTATAAAAGTAGCGCCCCAAAGAAGGATATAAATAAGAGGCGGTAATTTAAATGTGATTTCGATCACTAAATGATTTTCCTCAATATTTCACTTTGGGTTTCCATTATTTTCTCAATAACTTCATATCGGACGTGAACATGAAAAATAAAACACCTCTATTAATTTCCTTATTAATATCTCTTTCGTCAATGGCATTTAATAATGCGCACGCATCCTGGGGTATCAACGATGTATGTCGGGGCTCTGCAACGGCAACCGGCTCCGGATATTCCGGCGGCGCTTTGCTATTGGATCCGATATCCAGCGACATGGAAATCACGGCATTAAATAGCAACCAGCTGAACTATAACGGCATCAACGCCGCTATGGCGGGGGCTTATCTCAAAGTGACCGGTCCTAAGGGCAGCACGACCGTGTATGTGACCGACATTTACCCCGAAGGCGGCGATTGTGCGCTGGATTTATCTTTCAACGCCTTTCAAAAAATAGGCGACCTGCAGGACGGCATTATCAATATCGAATGGCAACTGGTTGAAGCTCCGGTATCAGGAAATGTCATCTACCGTATTAAGGAAGGTTCAAATCCTTATTGGGCTGCCGTACAGGTGCGCAACGCCAAATATCCTATTATCGCCATGCAATATATGAAGGATAACAATTGGGTGACCGCGCCCAAAATGAGCTATAACCACTTCATTCTGGAGAATTTGGGAAACAAGGTCACGAAAATCAAATTCACCGATATCAAGGGGCGTCAGTTAGAAGATGTATTGCCGCAAATGCCGGAAAGCACGTCTCAGGCCTATATGGTGGTCGGCAACGTTCAATTGCCGTAATGCGCGCCAAGTGTCGGCGAACTTGATGGTTGTTTGACCCTACACGACACTCACCCTTTGATGATGGCCAGGCAGACTCCCTGCCCGGCTATTTTTATTGCTCCCTCTCAACGCATCCTTGTGGTCGATCGTTCACCCTTCATGCTCTCCAGTTTTGCGTCTGACCTGAAGTCTGTGAAAAAATAGGCATCATCTTGTTCTCAAACTCATTTTGAAGCGTGTTATACGCCGGAGATTCGCATTGGCCGCACTCAGCAACGGTTTACTGGAAGAAATACTGGAAGACGTCCGCCCGTTGATTGGGCAAGGCCACGTTGCGGATTACATCCCTGCCCTTGCCGGCGTCGCGCCAGACCATCTGGGGATCGCGGTTTGCGGCGTTGATGGCTCATACTATCAGGCGGGCGATGCCGACACGCGTTTCTCTATCCAGTCGATATCCAAGGTACTCTCCTTGTCTCTGGCGCTGACGCGTTATCAGGACAGCGAGATCTGGCGCCGCGTCGGCAAAGATCCGTCGGGACAACCCTTTAACTCACTGGTGCAGCTAGAACTCGAACACGGCAAGCCCCGCAATCCTTTTATTAATCCCGGCGCGCTTGTCGTCTGCGACATGCTGGAAACCCGACTCGCCGCACCGCGTCATCGGATGCTGGAACTGGTGCGTTCGCTGACCGACCAGCCCGACATCGACTACGACCGCACGGTGGCGCAGTCTGAATTCGAACATTCCGCTCGCAATGCCGCGATCGCCTGGCTGATGAAATCTTTCGGCAACTTCGATAACGACGTGCCCAAGGTACTGCAAACCTACTTTCATTACTGCTCACTGTCGATGAGCTGTGCAGAACTCGCGCGCTGCTTCCTTTTTCTCGCCAGTCATGGGCGTTCACAGGGCAATACGCCCGCGTTGTTATCTTCGCGTCAGACGCGTCAAGTGAATGCATTACTGATTACCAGCGGCATGTACGACGGCGCCGGGGAATTTGCCTGGCGCGTGGGGATGCCCGCCAAGTCAGGCGTTGGCGGGGGAATTATTGCCATCGTGCCGGGAGAAATGAGTATTGCGGTATGGTCACCGGAGCTGGATGCGTCGGGAAACTCGCTCGCGGGCATTGCCGCGCTGGAGCGGCTGTCAGAACGGCTCGAATGGTCGATTTTTTAGCATCAATGAAGGCCGACGACGTCGTCTCCTGACGCCCTGGGCCGCTATTTCAACTCAAATTCAGGGAGTCTTAATGAAAAGCCAGTCTTACGTTACCTATAACCGTGAAGATACCGCCAAATTGCTTAGCTTTTCTGCGCTGGTTGATGCGATTGCCCACGCCGCGGAAGAGTATGCGACAGGCGGGATTCTCAGCCCTGAGCGACTGGTGGTTCCCATGTCGGAAAGCGCGGTCATGCTCAGCATGCCGGCCGTCAGCCATGATGTGGCTATCCACAAACTGGTGAACGTCGTCCCGGATAACAAAAGCCGTCACATCCCCACCATCCACGGGTTAGTCACGGTATTCGACGCACAAACTGGCGTTCCACTCTTCGTGCTCGACGGGCCGGAAGTCACCGGGCGTCGCACCGCCGCCGTATCCATGCTTGGGATTCGTACCTTCATGCAGACGGCCCCTGAGGAGGTTCTGCTCATCGGCACCGGCACACAGGCGGTTTACCATCTGCAAGCCATTGCCGAACTGTACCCAAACTGCAAGGTGTGGGTCCGGGGGTCCCGTCCCGGACGCGCTGAAGCCTTCTGCGAACACCACGCGTCTCTTCATCCCTCGCTTGCCCCCTGCGAAGCCGATGCACTCCCGGAGAGCGCCAACGTCGTCATTACCCTCACGACGAGCACCTCCGCGTTTTACCATGCGGATGCGCGCCCGGAGGTCTTGGTCATCGGCGTCGGCGCCTTCAAGCCGAATATGGCGGAAATCGGTCCCCGTACGCTGGCGGGAAGCGACATCTACGTTGACGATCCCGAGGGCGCAAAACAAGAAGCCGGCGATTTGCTTCAAGCTGGCGTGGATTGGGCCTCCGTCCGCTCTTTGATTAGCGCCTTGCGTGATGCACCGACGACAAGACGGCCTATCGTGTACAAAACGGTGGGTACGGGCGCGTGGGATCTGGCGGCGGGTCGCGTCGCCCGCGCCGCGCTGGGCATCTAAGTCTGCCCCCACCTCTCCCTGCTTACCGGCAGGGAGACTCGGCTGCGGCTCATCAAGTTGCACAAATGGAAATACGTGCATACGCTTAGTGAAGCGTAAAATGCAGCGGCCGAACTCATCGTTCTGATTTTAAGACTCTTTTCCTACTGTCAACGCTGCGTCCCTATACCTGCCAAAGCTACCCTGTTATGTCCCCCCATCATCATTAACGGAGGTCAAATGCCTGAATGTGCAGCTGAATGGGTAATTTTTACCGATCTGGATGGTTCGCTGCTGGACCATGACACTTATCGCTGGGACCCCGCATTGCCGTGGTTGGCACGCCTGCGGGCCGCACAGGTGCCGGTGATTATCACCACCAGTAAAACGGCCGCCGAAGTGGCGCCGCTGCAGCATTCTTTGGGGCTCAGCGACACCCCGTTCATCGCCGAAAACGGCGCTTTGGTGACGCTTCCCGCGTCCTGGGAGAATCATCCTGATTTCCCTCACAAAATCTTTAGCACTGACTACCCGAATATCTGTCGCACATTGAACCGTTTGCGGCTGGAACACGCGTTTGATTTCAGGGGGGTTTCAGAGATGACGGACGCCGAGGTGGCCGATATAACAGGGCTGGCAATAGGCGATGCGGCACTTGCACGGCGCCGGGAAGGTTCAGAACCGTTGATATGGTTGGGCAATGACGTTGAACTGGAACGCTTTGCCGCTTGTCTCAAGCCCTATCAGCTCGCGTTAACTCAGGGCGGCCGCTTCTACCATGTGATGGGCGAAGCCGTCAGCAAAGGCCATGCGGTGGAGTGGCTGACGAAGCAGTATCAACGACGGGCGGGATCCGCTATCACCACACTGGGACTCGGCGATGGACCGAATGATCGAACTCTGTTGGAGGCCACGCAGCACGCCGTCATCATCAAGGGTGCCGTTAGCGATAAAGTGACATTGTCACTTGAATATCTTGGCGAAGTCTACCGCACAGAGTTCCCCGGACCACGGGGCTGGAGCGAAGGCCTCAGCCACTACCTCAGTCAAATCATAACTGACTCATTAAACGGTTAATTATTAAGGGAGAGTGAAGGCATGAGCGATTTTTATCAGGATGGCATTATCACCAACTTTCACAACCTGACCCAGCGCAGCGTAGAAGAGTTGGAATACGATCTTCAGGTGTTTTCAGGCCAAAACAGCATGGGCCTGATTCTGCCCTCGCTTTTTTCAGAGCTTGAGGGCCCGGCCCTCAGCAACATTGTAGAGATGTTGGCGCAAGTGCCCTATCTGGGAGAAATCGTTATCGGGCTGGACAGAGCCGATCGCGATCAGTATCAGTTCGCTCATTCATTCTTCTCGCGCCTTCCTCAGCGCCACCGGATCTTATGGAACGACGGACCGCGCCTGACCAAGTTGAGTCAGGAACTCGCGGAAAAGGGATTGGCGCCGATGGAACCGGGCAAAGGCCGTAACGTCTGGTTCTGCGTGGGCTACATTCTCGCATCCCGTCGCTCGTCCTGTATCGCGCTGCATGATTGTGACATTGTCACGTATGACCGCAGTATGCTGGCACGCTTGCTCTATCCCATCGCCAACCCTCACTTCCACTACGACTTCTGCAAGGGCTATTACGCCCGCGTGGCCGAAGGAAAGCTGAATGGCCGCGTTGGCCGCCTGTTAGTGTTTCCCCTGCTCAAATCGCTGCAAAACGTGTATGGCAACTCGGATTTTCTGGAATATATGCGCAGCTTCCGTTACCCGCTGTCCGGCGAGTTCGCGATGCGCAGCCACGTCTTGCGCAACCTGAGGATCCCGAGCGACTGGGGGCTGGAAATTGGCGTTCTGTCAGAAATTCATCGCGGCACGGCGACCAGCCGAATCTGCCAGGTGGATATCGCGGACAACTACGACCATAAACATCAGCCGATGTCGGAAAACGATCCGAACGCCGGGCTACAACGTATGGCGATGGACATCACTAAAGCGCTCTACCGTAAACTGGCGATTCAGGGGGTGAATATCACCACCGACTCTTTCCGCGTGCTGCGCGCAACGTACTATCGTACCGCGCTGGATATGATCGATTCGTTCGAGCATGACGCCCGCATGAACGGTTTGCATTTTGACCGTCATACGGAAGAGTCCGCGGTTGAGCTGTTTGCCGATGTCATCACGCAGTCGGGCCAGGTCTTTAGCGAAAGCCCGGGAGACAAGCCGTTCGTCCCCAGCTGGAACCGCGTGCAGTCCGCCTTTCCGGATATATTGGAACGCCTGTACGAGGCGGTGGAAGCCGACCGTCAGGAGATTTCGTCCGAAGAGTGAAACGTCAGGTTTAGGGATCTGGCGGCTGGTCGGACAGTTTGGCCGCCGCCTTCTCCGTCGCGGCTCTCCGCCGCGCAACCAACGGGGCCTGGCTTCGACGGATGTCCGCGACCCGTTCAGACGGCGCGGCGTCGGGAGAACCACTGACAAACGGCGGTTTCGGATCGTACTCCAACTGAAGCTGTATACGCTGAGCCGCTGAAACGCCGTAAAGCTCCGCCACCACCGTCAGCGCGAAATCTATTCCCGACGTCACACCGGCTCCGCTGATCCGGTTGCGATCTCGTACCACCCGCTCCGCCACCGGTATCGCGCCCAGCAACGCGAGTTGGTCGAGCGATCCCCAATGCGTTGTCGCCCGATAGCCCCGCAACAATCCCGCCGCGCCCAAAATCAACGAACCGGTGCAGACCGACGTCACCCACGCCACTTCCTGCGCCTTCCGCCGTAAAAATGCCAGCGTCTCCTCATCCTCCATCAAGGCTATCTGGCCCGGTCCGCCGGGGACGCAGAGGATGTCCAGCCAGGGACACTCCGCGAAGGAGGTAGAGGGAAGCAGCTGTAGGCCGCTGTCCGCCGTTACCGGCTCGCGATTTTTCCAAATAAGATGCACTTTGGCGCCCGGCGCGCGCGCAAACACTTCATGCGGCCCCGTCAGGTCAAGCTGGGTCAGTCCGGGGAAAAGCAGTAATCCGATAGACAACGAAGCGGGCGTTGACACGATAAAGTCCTCCATCGGCAGGAATAGCGCCGGGGGTTAAGGGGGAACAAGTCCCGGTCTGACGCCGCAGTGTACAAAGACGCGGGAGCGGGACGTATTTTGCCAGGCGATGGTGACGTTGCGTTTATCGCGTCACGATCAGCGTGGCAGTATCACTGGAGAAAGATCCGTCGTCCTCAATAGCGAAATGACGCTTCACTTCCGCAGAGGAGTGACGTTGCAGCTCACGAATCGCCGTCACGAAATGCTCCGGCGTCCGCATCCGCGTGATCCAGGAGGAAAACTCGAGGTGGAACCGGGAACACGTTACCGACGCGACTTTCAGCCCGGCTTCCGTGAAAAAGGTCAGCCATTCGCCCGGTGTATAGTCGCGAACGTGCGAGGTGTCCCGCAAGATTTCCACCGTCTGCAAATACACATCAAGAACCGGATGTCCGGGGGACACAACATCGATAAAAATGGCTTCGCCGCCCGGTTTCAATACTCGCTTCACCTCACGCAGCGCCTGGCCGACATCCTGCCAGTGATGCGCGGAATAGCGGCTGATGACCACATCCATGCTGGCATCCTCAAACGGCAAGGATTCCGCTACGCCCTGTTGGGTTGAAATATTGCCTAGCCCTTTTTCTTTGGCAGCTGATGAAACGGTGTCCAACATCCTGGGAGAGAGATCGTAAGCCACCAAATGGGCCACGCTGGGCGCGACGGTGAAACTCACGTGTCCAGCCCCACACCCCAGATCGAGCACGTGCGCGGTGGAGTGGCCCTGTAACCGCTGCGCCAATGCCAGCAGGTCTGCGCCCTGTGCGTGCACGGCGCTGTTTAAGTAGGCCTGTGCCTGCTCCCCAAACTGCTTTTCGACCGTTTGTAAATGGTTGCCGTTGTTTTTCATATCTCTCCCGATATTGAGTGCCGCAAAAAATAATACATTGTTATTTTTACCGATTTATCCGAGCAAAAAATATCGTTGCTCAGGACAACACAAGATTTAATGCTTTCTGATTGGGAAAAGAGGAGCAACCCTATCGTCACTACTTAGCCCCCTGCCCGCGGCGTCTGACGACATGAACACCGAAAAATCCGAATTCGCCCGTCTTTGCCCTTGGATTGAAGCCCTGAGTTGAAATATCCCCCCTATCGACCATGATTGGAATGACCATGACCATCGCGCAGTAAAGAGGAACTGACATGATTATTTTTATTACTGGAGCCACCGCTGGATTCGGTGAAGCAATAACCCGACGTTTCATCAAGGAAGGCCACCGGGTTATCGCCTGCGGTCGCCGCCAAGAGCGTCTGGATGTATTGAAAGAGGAGTTTGGCGACTCGCTGCATACGCTCCGTCTGGACGTGCGCCACCAACGGTCCATCGATCAGGCCATCACATCCTTGCCTGCCGCGTGGCGCAAGATCGACGTGTTGGTGAATAACGCCGGGCTGGCGCTGGGGCTGGAGCCTGCGCAGCAGGCCTACGTCAACGACTGGGAAACGATGATCGATACCAACAACAAAGGCCTGGTGTTTGTGACTCGCGCCCTGTTGCCGGAAATGGTGAACAAGAACGCCGGTCACATCATCAACATCGGCTCTACCGCCGGTAACTGGCCTTATGCCGGCGGCAACGTCTACGGCGCGACCAAAGCGTTCGTACGCCAGTTCAGTTTGGGGCTGCGCGCAGACCTTTACGGTAGCCGGGTTCGCGTCACCAATCTGGAACCGGGGCTGGTGGGCGGCACGGAATTCTCCGGCATCCGCTTCAAAGGCAACGAAGACAAGGTTCAGCAGACCTACGATAAAACCAACCCGCTGCAGCCGGAAGACGTCGCCGAAGCGGTATTCTGGGTGGCGACGCTGCCTGAGCACGTCAATATTAATACGATGGAAATGATGCCGGTCAGCCAGACCTATGCAGGGCTGAAGGTTTATCGCGACGAATAACCGACGTTGTAATGAACATCGCTAGTGAAATAAAAACGGGAAGGCGATCACACGATCCCTTCCCTTTTACACTTCACTGCGTTTTGACATGAACGACGCGATGCTTTTCCGTCATCAGGGCGTTGAGCGCCGCTCGCTTACTGGCTGACCCCGCCCGCCGGACATCGCTCATCCTTAGGATTTTCCAGCGCCGAAGTCACCTGAACCACCATCACCTTGGCTGGTTCTTTACCCACCGCCCCCGAGATATGGCCGACTTTTTTGCCAAACATCCCGGCATTTTTGTCATAGCCAAAGGACATTTCTCCCGGCCCCATTTCTACCCGTTTGCCATCCATCGTCTCAACAAACCAACGCCCCGATAGCGGGATAATCCACTGCGGCGACGGGTTCTTGTGCCAGGGACCAACCCAGCCAACCGGCATAATGTTGAAGACATAACGCGACGTGGGCAGATCCTGCTGAGACACCCATTCGGGATCGCCTTTAGCGCTGAACTGTTCGAGCTTCAACGTATCCAGCAGACACTTCGCCTGATGAGAAATGCCCGCTTTATCGACCCAGACGCTCCAATAAGGGATCGTATTGCGGATATCCGACGCCTGCGCCTGACTCAGGCCCGCGACTAGTAGCAAGGGAAAAAGAAGACGTCGGTGACCCGTACAGCGTTTTAACATATCTCCCCCTTCATCACGTAGAAGCTGCCATCCATCATCGTGTAAAACGCACGAGAGGTTTTTTTCACAAAATTATCGCAATGCACTACCGTCGACTTATCGTCCTCCTGCCAGGAAATCAGATAGTAATCATCCGGCAATGACTCCCATTGGAACGGGATGGTCATAACCGTTCCCGCCATATCGCCGGTCATAAACTCGGCGGTCACCTCGTCTCCCGCCTCAGAATAGGTATTTTTAATCACGAGCTGCGGACTGAACGTGATCACGAAAGACGACCCTGCGTAAGGGAATATTCCTTTATTGCTCATCAACCCTCCTGAAACCTAAGAAACGGCAGCGTACGTCGCTGTCGACAAGTACAAGTAACAGTATAGTTTGCATGGGTATTGGCGCAGCCCGACCACGCGCAATTGACGTGAATGGCGGGTCGGTTATAGTTTCGTTGTCATAGACGACGTTATTGTTTTGGCATCACAGCGAGAATCGCGTTGGCACATACCGAATTCAGGGTGAAATATGAACACGAAGTCATACCAATCAGCACTGCGTTTTGTCATTCCGCTGTCACTGTTGTTAGCCGCGGCGAGTTGGCACCCCGCTCACGCGCAGACGGATCATATTATTGTAGATAACGGCAACAGCGCGTTATCCAAAGAAGCGGCCCGCCAGAGTCAGGAACAGTGGAACGAAACCCAGCGACTGCGTAAGAAAGTGAATCAGCGAGTCGAGAAAGAGTTTGATAAGACGGCAAATGCGATTGACGGCCGGGAACGATGCACGACCAGCGCCAACGTCAACGCCTATTGGGAACCTAACACATCCCGCTGCCTTGACCGCCGTACCGGCCGCACTGTCATGCCGTAACTTTTCGTCTACGCTTGTAGAGAGTCCCGACCCCAGTCCCGGCATCCAGCCGGGCAGTCGTTAGGTTTCTTTGAACAAAGGTGATGAAATGAAAAAAACGATAATGTTAAGTGCCGCGCTGTTCGTGATTGCCCCCCTGGCTGCACAGGCATCGTGTGAAAGCGTTCGTGATGCTATCTCACACAAAATTGTCCAGAACGGCGTACCGGAATCTGGCTTCAAGCTGGATATCGTTCCTAACGATCAGGTAGGCCAGGCAGGCGGACAGGTTGTCGGTCATTGCGAAAACGATTCGCAAAAGATTGTCTATACCCGCTTTGCCGAGGGCGAAGCCCCTGCGGAAAGCGCGTCTGCCACACACGCCCCGCAATAAATCAGACTGTACTTTCATCGCGTCCCGCGACATCACACTCGCGGGACGCGTTTTTCGCTGTGCGGTTATCGCCCCACTGACGCCTCCCCGCTGACCCAAACGTCGACCTGATGCAACGCGCCGTCATCCCGTAGCGGGATCCGCCCCTCACTCACGCTTTGACCATCCACCGTCACGCGATCCTCGCGTTCGCCGCGTTTTACGGTAATCACGTATTGGCTGGCGCCTTCCTGATAGCGGATTTCCAGCTGCGGCCAGTCGGCGGGGAGATGCGGCGCGACGGACAGGCTATCGCCATGACGGGTGATCCCCAGCAACGACTCGGTGATGAGCCGATAGGACCAGCCCGCAGAACCGGTATACCAGCTCCAGCCGCCGCGTCCGTTGTGGGGATTGACCGCGTAGATGTCAGCGCAGATGACATAAGGCTCCACCTTATAGCGCTGCGTCGAAGCCGGTTCCAGACTGTGATTGATCGGGTTAATCATCGACATCAGCTCCCAGGCGCGTTCGGTATTGTCCATTTCCGCAAAGGCCATCACCGCCCAAATCGCCCCGTGCGTATACTGACCGCCATTTTCGCGAACCCCCGGCAGATAACCGCGAATGTAGCCGGGGTTAGGACCGTGACCATCGAACGGAGGCATCAGCAGTTTGATGATACCGGACGCATCGTCGATCAAATGCTCGTCCAGCGCTTTCATCGCCTTTTGTCGGTACGCTTCGTTACCCGCGCCGGACAAGACCGACCAACTCTGCGCGATAGCATCGATTTTGCACTCTTCCGCCGTATGTGAACCCAGCATCTCGCCGTTATCGAAATAGCCGCGACGATACCAGTCGCCGTCCCAGGCGTGGGTATTGAGATTTTCTTTCAGCGTCGCTGCGTTATCCCGATAAAAATCGGCCTTCTCCGCCAGGCCGCGCGTTTCGGCCAGCGTTGCGTAGCGCTGCAATACGGTATACAGGAAGAAGCCAAGCCAGACACTCTCGCCCCGGCCCTGCAGCCCCACCAGGTTCATCCCGTCGTTCCAGTCGCCGCAGCCCATCAGCGGCAGACCGTGCTGCCCCATCCTGAGACCATTCGCGATCGCGCGTTCACCATGCTGCCACAGCGTTTCTACCGTAGTACTGATGCCCGGCTGTTCATAGCTCGACTCTTCACCGGGGTTGAGTAAACGCCCTTCAAGATAAGGCACCGGCTGGTCCAGCACGGCGATATCGCCGGTCACCTCCACGTAGTGGCAAATAGCCAGCGGCAGCCAGAGATAGTCGTCCGAGCAGCGCGTGCGTACGCCGTTACCCAGCGGCGGATGCCACCAGTGCTGCACATCCCCTTCGATAAACTGACGCGAGGCGCAAAGGAGAATTTGCTCGCGCATCCGCTCCGGTGCGATATGTGTCAGCGCCAGCGAATCCTGCAACTGGTCGCGGAAACCAAATGCCCCCCCGGATTGATAGTAGCCGCTACGTGCGTTGATACGGCAGGCCAGCGTCTGGTAAAGCAGCCAGCCGTTCGCCAGCAGATTGGTGGCCGGATCCGGCGTGGTGATCTGCATTTTTCCCACAATACCGCGCCAGTAGTGCTGCACGCGTTCCAGCTCGCTGCGTGCGCTGGTTTCGCCAAGATATTGCTGCATCAGTGCCTCCGCCTGCCCCGTATCCTGTCCGACGCCCAGCGCAAAAATCAGCGTATGCTGGTCGCCGTCGATTAACGAGAGGGCCGACTGCACCGCGCCGCACGGGTCGAATCCCGCACCGCTTCTGTCGGAGAGACGACGCAGCTTCAGCGCCGCAGGCGCCGCGCGGGAACCGTTCCGACCCAGAAATTCGCGTCGGTCGCCACAGAGGGAACAATGCGCGCCGGTCACGGCAAAGAAGGCGGTTCGCTCTGAACCGTTGCCGGTGTAGTAGTTCTTGGCCAGTATCGAGCATCCCCGCTCGACCGGCGTTCCCTGCGTCACAATATGCATGGCGGACTTGGAGCGCAGATCGCCAAGCACCCATTCAGCATATCCCGTGGCGGACAGTTTACGAGTCCGTCCGGATTTATTGGTCAGCGTCAGGATAAACAGTTTTACCGGCGCGTCTTCCGCGACAAAAACGGTCAGCTCGCTGTCGATACCGGACTCGCGATGCTCAAACACGCTGTACCCGAACCCGTGTCGCGTCAGATAAGCGCCACGCCCCCTGACCGGCAGCGCCATCGGCGACCATACCTGACCGCTCTCTTCATCACGCAGGTAGAACGCTTCGCCGGAGGCGTCGCTGACCGGATCATTTTCCCACGGGGTCAGACGATACTCATGCGCGTTTTCGTACCAGGTATAGGCCTGTCCACTCTCGGAGATCACTGTGCCGAACTCCCGGTTGGCGATCACATTGGACCACGGCGCCGGCGTATTCTCCCCTTCGTTCAGGACAATGTGATATTCGCGTCCATCCTCGGAAAAGCCGCCGAGGCCGTTGAAAAACTGCAGCTGACTGACGTCCGGGGTGAACGGCGTATGACGGTCCGGCAGCGCGGGGCTGAGGGGAACGAGCGATTTTTGCAGCGAGAGCGTGTTTTGCATCCGCTGATTTAACTGCTCGATCACGCTCTCGCCGCGATCGTCCAGAACGATGGAGGCCGCGCTCATCAGTAACGTGCGATCTTCGTTGGACATATGAATATCGCCGCGCACGAAGATACCGCCGGGTTTATCCAGTTGGCTCGACGCATCGCCCGCGGAAATGAGGCCTAAAATCTGGTTTTGCAGATCCTGCTGATAGCCGCCGAGGTCGGCATTGATAATGACCAGGTCGACCGGCAACCCTTTTAGACGCCAGTAGCTGTGAGCCTGAACCAGCGTCGCCACCAACCCGATATTGACGCTGCTGCTGACGGATAACAGCACAATCGGTAAATCGCCCGAAATCGCGTTCCCCCATAGGCCAGACTGCCCACGCCGGTTCGCCATGATGGTCTGCGCGTCGGCGCGCAACTCCTGCGTCGGAAATAGCACGCCGCCCGCCAGGCGGTTGAACAGGCTGGCATCATCTTCGTTGGCATTCAGCTGGCGCAGGACAATTTGACTGTGGGAACGCGCCAGCTCGAACACACGATCCGCGATATTGCGGTCACGGTATTTTTCCAGCAGCGCAATGGTTGGGTCTCGCGCCTCGGTAATGCCGTAAACCAGATCGACCACGACGGGAATGCCCGGCTCCAGTTGGATCCGCTGGCGGACCGCCATGACCGGGTCAAGCACGCCGCCCGCGCTATTAGCGAGCGCACCGTCACGTTCCAAGGCCAACGGCGTCGCGCTATTGCGGCCCCGGCCGATGAAGGCGGCGCGGTCGGTTTCAAAGGAGGTCGCCCCGCTGTTGTGGCCATGCACGACCATCGTGTGGAATAACCACGGGCACGCTTCTTCCGGCTCTCGCGGACGGCGATGACAGAGAATCGCGTCCTGTTCCGGCAACAGCTCCGTCTGTACGAACAGATTGCTAAAGGCCGGATGCGCGAGATCGTTAGCCGCCGGCGCCAGCACCACTTCGGCATAAGAGGTAATCTCAATGCTGCGGGGCTGACGGCCACGATGAACCAGCGTCATACGGCGCAGCTCGATATCATCTTCCGGCGACACCACCACATGAGTATGTACGGTCAGCGAACCATTGACGCGGATGAACTCCGCACCCGCGTCCGTGAACACGATGCGATGCTGCCCTTCCTGACCGGCCACGGGCTGCCAGGTATTGCTCCACACTTCCCCGGTCGCCGTATCTTTCAGGTAGCAGAATGAGCCACGGTTATCGCAGGTACTGTCCTGACGCCAACGCGTCAGCGCCAAGTCGCGCCAGCGGCTGTAACCGCCGCCGCCCTGCGTCAGCATCAGATGGTAATCGGCGTTGGACAGCAGCTGAACTTCCGGAATCGGGCTGTCGACATCGCTGAATTCTCGAATATCGTACTTCGCGGGTTTCAGTACCCCTTCATGCGACTCGAAGTGTCGACGTGGTCGATACAGCTCTACCACCTCAGACATGCGCTCTTGCAGCAAGAGACGCGCTGACTGGAACATCGGGTTGCTGGCGAAACGCTCCACCATGGGGGCATCAAGCAGCACGTGGGATAGCGCCAGCAGCCCCATCCCCTGATGGTGCGCCATATATGAGCGAATGATGGCGTAAAACTGACCTTGCGCCAGACGCGACGTCGTATAGTCCAGCGCCTCATAGAAACCGTAATTCCCTCGGGCGCCGTTACTCTCCAGCGTGGTCAGGTTTTCGCACGCTTTGGCGGGATTAATCATCAACGCCAGTAAGGTGGCATAAGGCGCGACTACCGTATCATCGCCCAGACCGCGCCGCAGCCCCAGACCGGGTACGCCGAACGCGTGATATTGGTAATTGCGGCTGGCGTCAAAGGCGTAGTAGCTCGACTCGGAAATGCCCCACGGCACGCCGCGAATCTTACCCCACGCAATCTGGCGGTTCACGGCGGACTGGCTCATCAGCTCCAGCAACGTTCCGGGGTAGTCCGGCATGACCAACTGCGGCATCAGGTACTCAAACATCGAACCGCTCCACGACATCAGCGCCGGTTCGTTATCAATCACCGTAAACAGCCGCCCCAACGCATACCAGCTTTTCGTCGGCAACTGGTTGGCGGACACGGCAACAAAGTTCGTCAGCCGGACCTCCGACGGCAACAGGTCATAACTGCTGCTGTCCATGATGTTGGCGTCGCAGTTGTAACCCACGCTAAGCAGGTGCGTCACTGGGTTATAGAGGAACCGGAAATCCATATTGGCGTGGTCGCTCAGGCGTTGTTCCAGCTCGGACAGAATCGATAACCGCTGACGCGCCAGCTCGATGGCGGAGGACATGGCGATAGAGNGCGCCGTCGTGACCGACGGCGTGTACTGCGCCAACCAGACCAGCGAAGGTAGCGTGGTGACGGCGCGGTCTTCTTCCGTCATCCAGCCCAACAGCTGCGACCATTCCTGACTTATCCCGCTAATCTGGGCGTCCAGACTCTCGGCCCACTGACGGATAACATGACTTTCAGACGCGGCCAGCTCCGCCAACGCATGGCTTAACCCCTGCATCGCCTGTAGCTCGCCGTCGAAGCGAAACAGCGGCGCGTCATGCGCCGAGGCCCATTTTTTGCGGAGCTGATTCAGCACGCCGGGTGCGCGCGTCCAAACGCGTTCGAGCAGCGACAGCGTGTCATCCAGCCCCGCCAGAATTCGGCTCACATCCATGACCGGCTGCGTACGCATGGAGACCAGCCCTGAACGGAGCGTCAGCAAATGCCCCGCCAGGTTGCCGCTATCGACGCTAGAGATATAGCGTGGGGCGAGCGGCGTGAGGGTGTCGGTGCTGTACCAGTTGTACAGATGGCCACGGAAATGCGCCATTTTGTCGAGCGTATCCAGCGTCAGCGATGTCCGGTTGAGCACGCTGGCCTGACTGACATAGCCGAAGTCCCATGCCGTCAGATTCGCCAACAGCGCCAGGCCGATGTTGGTCGGCGAGGTTCGGCGCGCAATAATCGGTCCCGGCTCTTCCTGAAAATTATCCGGCGGCAGCCAGTTTTCTTCTGCAGTGACGAACGTTTCAAAAAACAACCAAATCTCACGGCTATGCTCGCGCAGCCGCCGACGCTGATCGTCCGTCAGCCCCGATTTCTTACGCTGCGGCTCCCGGCTTAACCAGCACAGCAAGCGCGGCGACAACAGCCACAGCACGCCCAGCGGAACGGAAACCACCTGTAACAGCGGATTAAAGTAGGCCGTCAGCCCCATCAGGAACACCGCCGCGACCGGATTAGCCCACATCACCAGATAGTATTGTTGGGGGGCGTTGACGCGGCGCAGCAGATGATGACCGAGCCCCGCATCCAGACTCACCCAGTCTTGCAGGTGGCGCTTGCTGATCGCCAGACGCCACAGGGTCACGCCGATAGCCCGCAGGGTATTGACGCTTTCATACGGTAGCGTAGACAGGTTCATTCCGACGCGCATCAACCGTTGCAACGCGGTGTTGAAAACGGTTCGCAAATGCTGCGAGAACGTGCGGCGCCGGTTTTTTCTGATCAGTTGATAAATCAGCGTCAGCACGGTGGGCAATAGCAGAACCATGGCGACGGCCGTCAGCCAATTCTCCGGATTGGGCGCCCAGGTTAATGCGCAAAACAGCACAATCAATAGACTCGGGGAATACAAACTCCGCCGGAGGTTATCCAGCAGCTTCCAGCGGGACAACCCGCTCAGCGGATTGGCGACGCGCCGACGATCTTCCCGCCGAACGTAAAAACCCAGCCAGTTCAACAGCTGCCAATCCCCGCGGATCCAACGGGTGCGACGCGCCATATCGGCCAGATAACAGGTGGGATACTGTTCATACAGCAGAACATCGCTTAACAGCCCGGAACGGGCATAGCACCCTTCGAGTAAATCGTGGCTCAGTACCAGATTTTCCGGACAGGTGCCTTCGTTAGCACGGGTAAACGTATCGACGTCGTAGATCCCCTTGCCGACGAAAGACCCTTCGCTGAACAAATCCTGATAAATATCTGACGCCATAAACGAGTAGGGATCGTTGCCGGGAATGGCGCTGGACAACGCCGCGTACCGGCTCTGTCCATAACGGGGGATTTCTTCCGCCAGGCGCGGCTGCAAAATACCGTATCCGGCAACCACGCGCCCTTTGTCCACATCGAAAACAGGCTGGTTAAGCGGATGCGCCATTGCGCCCACCATCTTGTGCGCGGCGTCGCGCGGCAACACGGTATCGCTATCCAGCGTGATGACATATTTGATGTTGTCCAGCGTTTGGCTCTGGTTGCCGACGACGGTGTCGAATTCATGACTCTGCTGGCGCAGCCAGCGGTTCACCGCCTGAAGCTTGCCGCGCTTACGCTCGTAACCCATCCAGACGCCCTGCTTCTCATTCCACTGAGGATTGCGGTGCAGCAGAAAGAACAAAGCGTCAACCGGGTTCGCATACCGCTGGTTCAAGCGGTGGATGTGCTGGCTGGCATAGGCCAGCAGCTCGTCGTGCCACGGCTGCGTCTGGGTGGCGGAGTCTGGGAAATCCGTCAGCAGCGCGAAATAGAGGTTTGGAGAGACGTTGCTGAGATAGCAGACTTCCAGGCTATTGACCAGCTTATCGACGCTGGTGCGGCTGCTAAGCAGGCACGGGATCACGACCAACGTTCGCGAGTCCGAAGGAATGCCCGTGGAAAAGTCGAGTCGCGGCAGCGGGCTTGGCGTGCGCGTTTGCATGGTGGCATCGCCCAGCAGATCCAGCACCAGTTGGCTAAAGATGATGACCGCGGGGATCGCCATCAACCACAGCGTCCATCCTATGCCGGCTTCGTGGGTTCTCAATAGCAAATCGGCGCTCAGCGCAGTGGTCAACAGGCTCAGGCTGCCCAGCCACGACAGAAGCGGCTCCTGATTGAACCAATGCCGCAGCCGCGTGAACGGCGGATAATGCACCTGAAGTTGCTGTTCCAGCGCGGCCCGCCCTTTGTCCACCAGGTAGTAACCGACGTGACGCTTGCGCCCGCCTTCCGGCGCCGCTTTCGCCATCGCCAGAACGGCGTCAGCCACCTCGATTTCGCTGTAGGGACACTGCCGGGACAGAATTTCGATGGTGTGACGATAGTGGTCACGGGTATCAAAATGCATGGCGGCGTAAATGCCGGCGGGATCCTGCAATAACCGCTGTTCAACCAGACTCATCGACTCCGCAAAATCCGGCCAATGGGTCTCGCTAAGCTGGCGCAGGCTGGCGATACTGTTGCTGACCGAGAGCTGATTGATTGCCTGCTGCTGGTTGAAGCGGTGGATCATGGCGTCGGTGGTCAACCCCTCCTCGGCCAGCCGTTGCTCCACCCAGGTCAGCGGCAGCGCCAACATGTTGCCGTGACCGCGCAGGCGACGAACCATTTCCGCCACAAATGAGTTGGATCGCGGCGGGTTGGACCGCGCCATATCGGCAATCACAATAATCAGGTTGGACGGGTCGATTTCGGCGCCTTCCAGAAACTTGTCGACCCAGGCGTCGGCAAGATTGCGCTCTTGCTGCGCGGTAGCCACCTTAACGCTGACGCGTCTGAGGTTGTCGATAATGGCGAGCCGCAACATTGCGGGTAAGGCCCACAGTTCACTGAGCGTTAGCGGCGTGATCTCCTGATAAGCGGCGATGTAACGCATTAACGTCTTAGCATCGAAGCGGCCGTCGCCGTGGGCGATGGCTTCGGTCGCGATATCGTAAATGCGCGGACCGTTAAACGGCGCGCCCAGCTGCGGCAATCCTTTGCCGAAATTTTTCGGCAAATGCTGAAAAACCGCGCGAATGTGTTCTTCAATCAGATAGAAGTTATCAAGCAGCCATTCCCCTGCCGGTGTAATCGCCGATTTGTCGCTGGCGTTAATTACATCACAACTGTGCGTCAGTACCGCCTCATGCTCCGCCAGGTTTTTCAGCAAATAATACGGCGCGTTTTCCTGCGTCAGCTTGTGGGAGCGAGCCAGTTTTCGGCCATAGCGCTCCATTTGATCGGCCGAGAACAGTTCGGCTTTGATGGTGGTATCAGGGTGTTCGCCAGGCTTCAGCGCCGGCCCTTTTACGGGAAAAACGGGACGTGGTTCAGACTTAAACCAAGCAAGGAAATTTTTATTCACGCAGATACTCCTGAGCACGGACGCCAAAGGGCAGCCAATCACGCTGCAGGAAAGTGTTCGCACTTGATAATGGGAATCAGTGAATGGTGAAAACCGTCACTTCATAAAGTCACGGCAGGCTACGTGTTAAAAGTAGCAAAGTCTGATGCAAACGCTTAACTTTCGACCGATGGGACCCAAAAACCCGGCGGAGGACGCCGGGTCTATGAAATAAAGCGGGGGGATAAACGGACCAGCGTGAAAACGCCGTTCGCAACGCTTATTGGTCGAGCGCGGACAAATCGATGTAAGAAGACAGTTCGCGCTGTTCCGGACGCGGCAGATAAGGTAGCTCGCCCAGCTGCGGCGCCGGGATTTTCCTGCGCAGCGCGTTGATAACTTCGGCGTAATTCGCCAGACCGGGATTGATCCGGTTAGCGACCCAACCAACCAGCGGCAGTCCGTCGTTGAGGATCGCCTGAGATGTCAGCAGCGCATGGTTGATGCACCCCAGCTGAATGCCGACCACCATAACCACCGGTAACTGCTCCTGTATTACCCAGTCTGAGTAAGTGCGCATGTCATTCATGAGCGTACGCCACCCGCCGCTGCCCTCAACCACCACGGCATCCGCCATCGAGGTGATCTGCTGGAGACCTTCCGTCATGGCGCAATAGTCGATGGTCAGCTCACTGGCGCTAATTTCATCTTCAGGCAGCGCCACCGGATTGATTTGCTGATAAGGGAGAGAAAGGCTGGAAGCCTCCTGCAGGATCATTGCATCTTTGTTACGCAGCCCTTCCGGCGTTTCGATACACCCTTTGCCGATGGGCTTATAGCCCACAACTGTTTTGCCAGACTTCGCCAGCGCCTGCAATAACGCTTTTGATACCACCGTTTTACCAATGGCCGTATCCGTGCCTGTAATAAAAATACGTTTTAACATGAAGATACCACTCCGGAAGGAACCACCAGGGAAATAGATAAAAATGTAAAATCCAATGTCGAAGTCAAAAGTCTAGGCGATAGCCGGAGCAGCCAGCTTGCGTTAGCTCAATATTTTGTTTTGCAGGGGTACGAACTCGTGAATAAATGGAGGTTTTACGATCAGCCTTGCAACAATTTTACCAACAGAGTGCCGTTGTACAAGGCATCTTTCACTAATGCGGCGCCGGGCATGGTGCCCTGATTATAAAAGTCGGTGGCGGTCACCTGCAGATTATGACTGTACGCGGGCAGCGATTGCTGCCGAATGCACTCCAGAATCGCCGGATGAAGAATGTCTGCTGCGCGATTCAGCGGCGAGCCCACCAAAATTTTATCCGGGTTAAACAGGTTGACCATAATCGCCACGATCCGTCCGACATTGTGGCCGACGTCCACGATAATATCGTTGGCGAGCGGATCGCCCCGCAGCGCAGCGTCGCACAGGGTTTCTGCCGTTAGCGGTACGCCATGCAGCGCCGAACTCATGGACTGGGACAACCGCTGCTGGGCCAATTCCAGAATGCTCTCGGTGCTGGCGACCGTCTCCAGGCAGCCGTGGTTCCCGCAATAGCAGCGCTTGCCATAGGGATCGACCTGCGTATGACCAATCTCAATCAGGTTACGGCTCCCCGCGTGCAGGACCTTACCGCCGGTGATGACGCCAGCGCCCACGTTGTGATCGATAACAATTTGAATCACATTCTGATAACCGCGCGAGGCGCCAAACAGCGCTTCCGCCATCGTCCAGGCGCAAATGTCGTGCTGCAGGTAAACAGGCACGCCGATACGCTTAGACAATGCGGGGCCGATCGCCATTTCATGGACATCAAAAAACGGCATACGGTGAATAGTACCGGTGATCGCATCGACGATCCCCGGCGAGGTAATCGCAATCGCCGTCAGCCGTTCAAGCTGACGTTGATGGCGGCTAAAGAACGCGTCTACCTCTTGCAGAATGCGAGACAGTAACGGTGTGGGATGCTCAGCGGGCATCGGCAGCGTCTCTTCCGTGACCAGCGCGCTGCTGAGGTCTCGCAGGGCCAGCGTCATGGTATTGCGGCTGATTCGCACCGCCAGATAGTGCCATCCCTCCGTTTCGAGCACCAGACCGACGGCGGGTCGCCCCCGGCTACCGACATCGGGAAACTCGGTCTCATGGACCAGATGCGCTTCCACCAGTTCGCGGACGATTTTGGTGATACTGGCTGGCGCCAGTTGGGCTTTTTTAGATAGTTCGATGCGGGAGATGGGGCCGAGTTTGTCGATCAGGCGATAGACAGCCCCTGCATTCATCTGCTTAATCTGGTCAATGTGTCCGGGCTGACCGCTGGCAATCACGCTGAAGCGACTCCTGATTTATCATGCGATGTTGTTATTTTTTACACTGCAAAATAAAAAACTGCGGCCATGGTGTCGCTTTTCATAAAAGCCGTCAACTATTTGATTCGTTATGTGATTTACCGCACATATTTGAGCCGGAGTGATTCAACATCAGCGAAATCAGCGTCTGTGCGGCGGTGCTGATCGGCCGTCGCTGATGCGTGACCAGCCACATTTCGCTAATGGCGTCTTCCTCCTGTAACGACAGATATTTCACCCCGTCAACCTTGATGCGTCTGAATGAGGCCGGCAACAGAGAAACCCCGAGTCCGGACGACACCAGCCCCACGATGGTCATCGCCTCTCCCACTTCCTGCGTGATATAGGGTTTCACGCCATAGTTTTTGAGCAAGGTCATCACTTCGTCGTACATCGCCGTTCCCACTTCGCGGGCAAAAAACACGAAGGGTTCCTGTGCGAGCTGACGAACGCTGATGCACCCCTCCGGGGCCATCGCCAGGGGATGTTCCTGATGAACGACGGCCACAAGGGGTTCATGCAGCAAGACCTGATGACGTAATGTGTCGGGCAGCGGGTTGTTACGCATGACGCCGATATCCAGCTTGCCGCTTAGCAGCGGTTCGATCTGCTGTTTGGTGTTGATTTCCACCATCTGGATATGGACTTCCGGAAACGACTGGCGAAACTGCAGCAGACTGCGAGACACGGATTTGACAAACGGCGCTGACGAGGTGAAACCAATGTTCAACTCGCCCACCTCTCCGCGCTGAATGCGGGCGGCGCGATCGGCGGCCTGATTTAACTGATTGATAATGGCCCAGGCTTCTTTCAGAAACTGCGCCCCGGCGGGCGTCAGCCGGACCGTACGATTATTGCGGTCCAGCAGCCGGGCGCCGACCTGCTCTTCCAGGATCTGAATTTGCTGGCTCAGCGGCGGTTGCGAGATACGTAGTTTTTCGGCGGCCCGCCCGAAATGCAGTTCTTCGGCAACGGCGATGAAATAACGAAGGTGACGCAGCTCTATATTCATATTTTAAAACTATCATTCATGATGATTAATATATTATACAAAAGAATCTGGCAGTTCTATGATCGCGGCTCCGTTTTCAAAATTGCCCTCTTATCCAGATAAGGATCGATTGTGAGTACCCCGCTGTCTTCACAAGGAATAGCTTCCACCGTCACTGATGACGCAGACCCTCTTCCTAAAAGCACCCCTTCGATTTACAAAACACCTTATATCAAACGCGGCACTCCGGCCTTTATGCGGGTCACTTTGGCGCTGTTCTCCGCCGGTCTCGCCACCTTCGCCCTGTTGTACTGCGTTCAGCCCATCCTCCCCATACTTTCTCAAGATTTCGGTATTTCGCCAGCGACCAGTAGCCTCTCGCTGTCCGTCTCGACCGTGACCTTGGCCGTCGGACTGCTTTTCACCGGCCCTATCTCCGATAGCGTCGGACGCAAAAACGTCATGGTGGTCTCTCTGCTGCTGGCCGCCGTCTGTACGCTGGTCTGTAGCTTCATGACCACTTGGCAGAGCGTGCTGATCATGCGGGCGCTGCTGGGACTGTCGCTGAGCGGGGTCGCCGCCGTCGCCATGAGCTACCTGAGCGAAGAAATTCATCCCAGCGTCATCGCGTTTTCGATGGGGCTGTACATCAGCGGGAACTCGATAGGCGGCATGAGTGGCCGTTTGATTACCGGGGTGCTGACGAATTTCTTTCCCTGGCGCGTCGCGATTTTCGTTCTGGGGATCGTGGCCCTGTTCGCCGCATTAGCGTTCTGGCGCATGCTGCCTGAATCACGCCATTTTCGCGCAGGTTCGCTGAAGCCGAAAACGCTCTGGATCAATGCGCGTCTGCACTGGCGCGACCCGGGCTTGCCGCTCTTGTTTGTCGAAGGATTTCTGCTCATGGGCTCCTTCGTCACCCTGTTCAACTACATCGGCTACCGTCTGCTGGGCGCGCCTTATTATATGAATCAGGCGGTTGTCGCCCTGTTATCCGTCGTCTATCTGACGGGTAGCTACAGTTCGCCGCGCGCGGGCGCTATGACGGCAAAATACGGCCGCGGCCGGGTCTTGGCAGGCTCTGTCTTGCTGATGCTGACCGGATTGATTTTGACGTTGTTCTCGCCTTTGGTTCTCGTCTTCGCAGGCATGATGCTGTTTGCCGCAGGCTTTTTCGCCTCGCACTCAGTCGCAAGCAGTTGGATCGGCCAGCGCGCGCATCGTGCGAAAGGTCAGGCGTCATCAATGTACCTTTTCTTCTACTATCTCGGCTCCAGCCTGGCTGGCACCACCGGCGGGTTCTTCTGGTATCAGTTCGGCTGGCCAGGCGTCGTAGGATTCCTGGCTGCACTGCTGCTGCTGGCGTTCTATATCAGCTTCCGCTTAAAAGCGCTGCAACGTTAATCCCATCGCCCTTCTTCCCTGATAAGCCAACGGTATAAACACGGTTGTCTCATTGGGGAAGTTGGTTTATAACTTATCGCATGTTGTAACTAATAGAGAGTTTTATGGCCGCTTACGATTTGATCGAACGGATGAATCAGCACTTTATCGCGCTGGAGAAAGAACTACGGGAGATGCAGGAGCAGTTTTCACAGCTTAAGCTCGCCGCCGCCCGCGTGTTCACGCTTCCTCAGATAGAGAAAGGCCGTGAGCACGACCCAATCACACAGATTGCGGTGACGCCGTCGGAAGGCGAAGCCGCGCGCGAGCTAGCGTTGCACCATTTTCAGCGGCTGTTTATCCACCATTACGCGGAGAACATCAGCAGTAAAGCCGCTATTCGCCTGCCCGGCGCCCTTTGCTTCACCGTGGATGAAACGGAGTATCTCGAAGCTGAGCAGCGTATTGAGCACATCAATACGTTGAAGAAGACGCTGGAATACATCATCACCGTCGAGTCAGGACTTGCGCCCGAACAGCGATTTGACTTCGTGCATACGCACCTCCGAGGACTAATCACGCTGAGTGCCTACCGCACTATCCCGATGATCGTCAATCCGGCATCCGTCCGTTTTGGCTGGGCCAACAAAAATATTATCAAGAAGGTGACGCGCGACGACGTGCTGAAACAGCTGGAGAAAAGCCAACAGTCGGGCCGCACGGCAGCGCCTTATAGCCAGGAGCAATGGGCATCGTTGCTGGAACAGGAGATTTCTGATGTCAAACGCCTGCCGGAGCAGGCGTTACTGAAGATTAAACGGCCGGTGAAAGTTCAGCCGATTGCCCGGGTCTGGTATCAGGAACAGCAGAAGCAGGTGCAGTATCCTTGTCCTTCGCCGCTTATCGTACTGTGTCGTCAGAGCGACGGCGCATCAGCGCCCATCCTGGGAGAACTGAATGATTACGATGCCGACAACATCAAGCACAAGCACAAACCCAAAGCTCATCCGTTACGGCTGCTAATCCCGCGACTTCACCTGTATACCGACGAAAGCGCTTAGCGCTTCAGGCTTCCCACCATGTCTTCCGGGCGGACCCACTCATCGAACTGCTCGGACGTCAGATAGCCCAGTTTCAGGGCCGCGGCTTTTAGCGTCAGCCCTTCCTTGTGCGCTTTCTTCGCGATTTCCGCAGACTTATCGTAGCCAATGTGCGGATTCAAGGCGGTCACCAGCATCAGCGAGTCATTAAGCAGCTGTTCGATACGCGGGCGATTGGGTTCGATGCCGACGGCGCAATGCTCGTTGAAGCTCTTGATACCGTCCGCCAGCAACCGCACCGACTGCAGGAAGTTATGGATAATCATGGGCCGATACACGTTCAGCTCGAAGTTGCCGGAAGCGCCGCCGATGTTTACCGCGACATCGTTGCCCAGTACCTGGCAGCACAGCATCGTCATCGCTTCGCACTGCGTCGGATTCACCTTGCCCGGCATGATGGAACTTCCCGGCTCGTTCTCAGGAATGCTTAACTCGCCGATGCCGCAGCGCGGTCCGGACGCCAGCCAGCGAACGTCGTTGGCGATTTTCATCAGTGACGCCGCCAATCCCTTCAGCGCGCCGTGGCCCTGCACTAGCGCGTCGCAGGTACCCAACGCTTCAAACTTGCTGGGCGCAGTCACAAACGGCAGACCGGTCAGAGACGCCAGTTCCGCCGCAACCCGCACCGCATATTCCGGATGCGTGTTCAGCCCGGTCCCGACAGCAGTGCCTCCCAAAGCCAGCTCGGACAAATGAGGGATAGTATGTTCGATGTGTCGCTGACTGTGCTCTAGCATGGCTGACCAACCGGAGATCTCCTGCCCCAGCGTCAACGGCGTCGCGTCCTGCAGATGGGTACGGCCGATCTTGACGACGTCATGATATTGCACCGCTTTGGTGGAGAGCGTTTGCTGCAGCGTTTTCAGTTCAGGGAGAAGATGCTCAAGCACTGCGGTCACCGCGGCGACATGCATCGCCGTCGGGAAAACATCGTTGGAACTCTGGCTCTTGTTCACATCGTCATTGGGATGAACCAGCCGTTCATTGCCGCGTCCTCCCCCCAGCAGTTCACTGGCGCGGTTCGCGAGCACTTCATTCATGTTCATGTTGCTCTGGGTTCCGGAACCGGTCTGCCAGATCGCCAGCGGGAACTCGTTCGGATGTTGCCCCGCGAGTACCTCATCCGCCGCCTTGATGATCGCGTCGCCGCGATCTTTTGGCAATAATCCCAGATCGAGATTCACTTTCGCCGCCGCACGCTTAGTCTGCGCAAGCGCATGGATCAGCGCGCGGGGCATTTTCTCTTCTGAAATACGAAAATGTTCCAGAGAACGCTGGGTCTGCGCTCCCCACAGCCTGTCGGCGGGCACATCAACCGGTCCCATAGAGTCTTTCTCAACACGGATATCGGGCATGACCTATCTCCTTAGAAGATGCGTTTATTTTCGGATAATTGAGGTACTTGACGTTATGGTATCGTCACGAATAAAGCATTACCATGATGGGAATCGAGGTTCTGGATCAACACCCGTCCCCTGTGTCTTTAACCCTTAGTTCACTACGTGAAATCATCAATAACACTAGGATCCCGTTATGCAGAAAATGCTTAACCGTGTTCAGCATTATGCCTGGGGCAGCCCAAGCGCATTGACCGAGCTGTACGGCATGGAAAATCCCGACAATCGTCCGATGGCGGAACTGTGGATGGGGGCTCACCCCAGCAGCAGCTCCCTGTTAGTTGACAATCAGGGGCAGCAGGTCAGCCTGCGGGATATCATCACCGCCGACCCGGAGCGTTATCTGGGCCAGCGCATCGCACAGCGTTTCGGCGAACTGCCGTTCCTGTTTAAAGTGTTGTGCGCCGATCAGCCGTTGTCCATTCAGGTTCATCCCAGCAAAAGCGCCGCCGAGGAAGGTTTCGCCCGTGAAAACGCGGCGGGCATCCCTGTCACCGCGGCGGAACGTAACTATAAAGACGCCAATCACAAGCCGGAACTGGTCTTCGCGCTCACGCCGTTTAGCGCCATCAACGGGTTCCGCAAGCTCGAAGAAATCGCCGAGCTGTTGCAGCCGCTGGCGGGCGCGCATCCGTCCATCGCCGCCTTTTTACAGCAGCCTGACCGTAAGAGCCTGTCGATGCTGTTCGCCAACCTGCTCGAAATGAGCGGAGAGCAGAAAGACACCGCTATCGCGACCCTCAAAGCCGCGCTTAACAGCCGTGACGGCGAGCCCTGGGCGACCATTCGCAATATCACCCGCTTCTATCCGGACGATAACGGGCTGTTCTCTCCTCTCCTGATGAACGTGGTCACGTTACAGCCGGGAGAAGCCATGTTTTTGACGGCGGAAACGCCGCACGCCTACCTGAATGGCGTCGCGCTGGAAGTCATGGCCAACTCAGACAACGTACTGCGCGCCGGACTGACGCCGAAGTACATTGATATTCCCGAACTGCTGGCTAACGTGCAGTTCGAGCCGAAGCCGGCGGAAACCCTGTTGACGACGCCCGTCGTCGGCGAGAAGACGCTGACCTTCTCCGTACCGGTTGACGATTTTGCTTTCTCCCTTCACGATCTCACCGCCCAGCCGCAGGTGCTGACTCAGGAGAGTGCTGCTATTCTTTTCTGCGTCAGCGGAGAAGCCACCGTGGAAAAAGCCCAACAGCGGATTACGCTGCAGCCGGGAGAGTCCTGCTTTATCGGCGCTGATGAATCTCCCGTGCAGATTCACGGTACGGGTCGCATTGCCCGCGTTTATAACTAGACTTTAAACAGCATGATGCTGACGCCCCGATGAGGGGCGGTACTACACAAGATAAAAAGGATACATAGCGTGACGAAAAAAACAGTCGTGGCCGTAGGGGTCATTGTTGCTCTAGGCGCAGTTTGGACAGGAGCTTCCTGGTTTACTGGCAAACAGGTCGAAAAGCACATTGGTGAATTCACAGACAACATCAACAGCCAGTTGAAAACCAACTATCCCAACGCCGGGCTGAAGGTCAGCTACCGTGATTATCAGCGTGGCCTGTTCAGCAGTCACCTGACGTATGTACTCCAGTCCGACGGCACTGCCAGCGACCATCAGGTGCTGGACAACAATCAGGAAGTCGTCTTCAACGAAACGCTCTATCACGGACCGTTCCCGCTGTCTCAGGTTAAACACCTGAATCTGATCCCGTCGATGGCGTCCGTGCACAGCGAGCTGGTGAAAACCGACGCCGTCGCGCCGCTGTTCGAACTGACGAAAGACGTGCCGTTCATCAACGCGGAAACGCGCGTCACCTATAGCGGCGATACCCATTCCGATATCCATCTGGCGGCGATCGATTTCCAGAACCCGGACCAGAAACTGAACTTCAGCGGCTCCGATCTGAAACTGTTCGTGGCGCGTGACCTCAGCCAGGCTCACATCGTGGGCAACATCGCCAGTCTGGCGACCCAAAAGAAAAACCAGCTGGGCCAGAATGAAATGCTGACACTGCAAGATCTGGCGCTGGACTCCACCTCGCGTAAAAGCAAGTTCGATATCAATGTTGGTGATGCCAACATCACTCTGAAAAAACTGACGCTCAACGTTGAAAACGAAAATGGGTTGACCATCAATGATGTGAACGTCTCCAGCGAGAACAACGCGGACGACGCGAATCTGTCCGGGAAACTGGGTATCGACGTCGCCTCTGTCGTCGTGCGCGACCAGAATCTGGGCTCCGTCAACCTGAAGGCCAACTTTGCTGGTGTCGATGGTCACGGGCTGAAGCAGTTCTCAGACGCCTATCGCGCCAAGTTCCAGTCGCTGATGTCCAGCCCGGAACCGATCACTACCGACGAGTACCAACAGCAAATGGCGATGGTCGTGCTGCATAACCTGCCCCAGCTGTTGAAAGGCAATCCGCAGATCCATATCTCGCCGATCACCTGGAAAAACGCTAAAGGACAGAGCGACTTCAATCTGGCGCTGGATTTGACTGACCCGCTGCAGAAAGATCACAACGCCATGACCGGCGTGTCCGATGAAGAAGCGCTGATCCGTCAGTCCATCAAGAACGTGGACCTGAAACTCAATCTGCCGTTGGATATGCTGACGGAGCTGTTCGTCCAGACCGGTCCGAAAGTGGCCAACGACAACGATAAAAAGCAGATTGAAGCCATGGCCCGCCAGCAGGCGCAGCTGATTGCCGGTGTCGGCCAGATGAGCCAGCTGACGGTCACCAAGGACCGTGCGATCACCAGCTCGCTGCAATACGCCGACGGCACCGTGACCTTCAACGGCCGCAAATTGACGCTGGCGGAATTCATCGCACCGTACATTTCTGTCCCCGCTCAGGACGCGCCGCAAGCCGTCCCTGCGCCTGCCCCGCAGGCACAGTAACTCAGCACGAAGCAGGCGCCTCCCCGGGCGCCTGCCCTTAAACACCGTCGTCCCCCAATCCGCCCATTATCGCCCAGACACCCCGCTAAACGGCCTTCCGCTACCACCATTTCGTAACCGTTAGACATGAACTTTTCTGCGAATAAATGGTAATTTGACCGAGTTTATTCTTATACTAACGGCTATTTACTGACTAATTGATTTCATTAATAAAGAGTAAAACATGATTGATCCGCACATCCCACTAACAGATATCCACCGCCACCTGGATGGTAATATTCGCCCTCAGACCATTCTTGAGTTGGGCCGCCAATTCAATATCGCGTTGCCGGGACAGGATCTGGAGTCGCTGCGTCCTCATGTGCAGATCGTCGATAACGAGCCGGACCTGCTTAGCTTTCTGAAGAAACTTGACTGGGGAGTTAACGTGCTGGGCTCTTTGGACGCCTGTCGTCGCGTCGCCTACGAAAACGTTGAGGATGCCATCCGCGCCGGGTTGGACTACGCCGAGCTACGTTTTTCCCCTTACTACATGGCGCAAGCCTATCAGTTGCCGCTTGAAGGCGTGGTTGAAGCGGTCATCGACGGCATTCACGCCGGCTGCCGGGACAATGATGACAAGATCATGATCCGTCTCATGGGAATTATGAGCCGCACCTTCGGCACTCAGGCTTGCCAGCAGGAGCTAAGTTCTCTGCTCGCGCACAAAGACAGTATTACCGCGTTGGATTTGGCAGGCGATGAGTTAGGTTATCCCGGTGAACTGTTTACCGACCACTTCCGTCAGGCGCGAGATGCCGGCTGGCATATCAGCGTGCACGCGGGTGAAGCCGCAGGTGCGGAAAGCATCTGGCAGGCGATTGATCAGTTGGGTGCGGAGCGTATCGGCCACGGCGTTGCAGCGATTGTCGATCGCAAGCTGATGGAGTATATGGCTGAGCATCAGATTGGCGTGGAGTCATGCCTGACCTCTAATATCCAGACCAGCACCGTTCACTCTCTACTCGCTCACCCGCTGGTGCACTTCCTGCGTTACGGCCTGCTGGCCACGATTAATACCGACGACCCGGCCGTACAGGGGATCGAAATCGAGCATGAATACAACGTCGCTGCGCCGCAGGCCGGGCTAACCCCGGAAAATATCCATCAGGCGCAGAAAAACGGTCTGACCGTCGCCTTTATTGGCGAACAGGAAAAAGAGCAATTGCGCCAGAAAGCGAAACAGCGCGCGGCTTAACGATATCTCTCTTCCCGCCTCCCTTCCAGTTTGTTGCTGGTCGGTGGAGGCGGCGCTTCAGTGATGCTCTGACGCCTGTTTCACTCCTATATTCACGCTTTCACATCATTCTTTTTGCCCTTCATAGTCAGGCTTAATCCTACATGGATGACGCGCGACGTCATGACCACAACCCTACTCCCCCATTAACGATCCTGCGCTTTCAGCGGTGTTGAATATTTTCCTGGCATTTAGTCAACCTTCCTTATGTTTCATTATTGAATATTGAAAGCAGGGTTAGACCTTATATCACTTGATGTGAACCAGCTTTATTCTTTGCAAGGAGAATCTTATCTATTATTAATTAAAGCAGGGTTTGTTATGATCACTAACGAATTTTCTCTCTCGCCATTAAATATCAATCAATTTCATGGTTTATTTACAGATAATATCGACCAAGAGACTTTAGCGTTATTAGGTAAATCCGCGACTGACGGTAATCTTGATAGTATTGATATCTTATTCAATCTCGCACTTCGTACAGATAATATCGGAAATCAATCAGAGAGAATTTTATTTGATTTATTCAGCGGAGAAACAAAAGGAAAGAAAGGTATTGATAAAGACATTCAACAGGCCAGTTTGAATTTGTATCATACGGCGATCCAAGCAAAAGAAAAGAACAATATCGACATGGAGAAACTCTACTCTCCATCCGGGGTGCTTTATATGGCTGGTTCCGCCATGACGAGCAAAATTCAAAGACAAGAATTAACAAATTTATTTACCAGAGGATTCGTTTCACAATCTCCTGAAGAACAATTTGACGAGTCTGATGTGTGGTGTAGTAATCGAATGATCAACACAGATGAATTATACGCCGCCATCAAAAACAAGAGCAACGATGACGTCTCAATGAACTTTCCTATTTCATTGAGCCATGCCGCAGTCGACATGAATTTATTATCCGAACAAATTGCTGAAAGTATGACATCCCTTCATTTTCTCGATAAAACAGAGCTGTTTCCTGTCAATACCGGTGATCACTGGGTATTGTTTGGTTTATATAAAAACAAATGCGATGGAAACATCAAAAGCTTTGTTTTCAATTCAACAACAGAATTAAAAGAGGACGTAAAAGAGAAATTTCATAGTGCGGCTGATCTCGCCGGAGTCTACTCAGAAAAAAATCTGACGTTTATCAACGGCAACATGCAGGAGAATGTCCCAAATGGATGCGGCGTTTTTGTTGCTGTCACAGCCGGTTGCCTGTCTACCCATCGCCAGTTTGATCCTTTAGACGTGCTGAATACTTTCGTGAAAGAATTCACTAGCTGGCCTGCTCATGATCAAACCATATTTAATATTGAATCTCGACGTCAGATGTACGCGCACTTCCTGCCTGTTCGTTGGAATAAAACGGAGCAGCCTGTTGAATATTTCACGGAATCAGCGTTGCAAATATTATCTTACCAAGCAACCCCCATGTCAGAGCACCCGAGTCTTAAAAAGCAAAAAGACTCACCCTTAAGCCAAATATTGATGGAAATATATGACTATATCGATGAAGAAAATGATTTAATACAACAGGATGATCTTAAGCCCTATCATGAGCAATTGCTAAAAACCGCAAAAAAAATGCTACCGCTTGCGGATGAACTCAAAAACTTTATTGAGAGCGGCACTCCATTAAAACAGAGTGATAATAAATACTATTATTTTGATAACCACATCCAAAGTGTATTTGACGATTTAAATGAAATTTATATCTCTGATCGAAACCACACACAGGAGCAAAAAAATCTTTTACGCGATAACATACGCCCCCTTATCTATTTATCTCAGGCTCTATGGATGGCGCTGGACAACTTTAGCGCTCAAAGCGAAAACCGCTCCTCGTAAATTATCTGGTTAAAAAAACGCCATGAGTTCTCTCACTCATGGCGTACCTTTCACTCTCTGAACTCGCAACTACTCTTCGGTGCTGTCTGCTTCTACCGGCCGCTTAGCATAACGCTGGGCCAGCGTGGCGCACACCATCAACTGTATCTGGTGGAAGATCATCAGCGGAAGCACCATGGCGCCGACGGCCGCAGCGGGAAACAACACGTTAGCCATGGGGATGCCGTTAGCGAGACTTTTCTTCGAGCCGCAGAACACGATAGTGACCTCATCTGCCTTCGAGAAGCCCAGCTTGCGCGCGGCCATGGTGGTGCACACCAGCACAATCCCCAGCAAGACGAACGAACACACCACGATAGACAGCAAAGACCAGCCGTTGATTTGATGCCAAATACCCTGAACAACCGCCTCGCTAAACGCGACGTAAACCACCAGCAGTATCGATGAACGGTCAGTGATATTGACCAGCTTGCGATGGCGCTGTACCCAATTAGCGATCAACGGACGCGACAGATGACCGAGAACGAACGGCACCATCAATTGCAGGATGATTGACCCGATCGCATGCAGCGTATCCGTCTGTCCGCCTTGTGTATGCATTAGCAATCCGACCAAGACCGGTGACAGAAAGACCCCAAGAATACTGGATGCCGACGCGCTGCAAATCGCCGCGGCCACATTGCCGCGCGCCATAGAAGTAAAAGCAATGGCGGACTGAACGGTTGCGGGCAACGCGCAGAGATAGAGAAATCCAAGATAGACGGTCGGCGTGAGTATTTCTGGAACCAGAAACGACATGGCCAAACCTAGCAACGGGAACAGAACAAATGTGCTGGCGAAGACCACCAAATGCAGACGCCAATGGCTAATGCCGGCGCCAATCGCTTCCCGAGATAATTTCGCACCGTGCATGAAGAACAGCAGTGCGATGGCAGCGGTCGTCAGGTATTCAAAGAACACCTTCACTTCACCCTCACAGGGAAAAAACGAAGCGGTGATGACCACCAGGACCAGAACTAACAGGAATTTATCGATCTTTAAACGTTGCAACCATCCCATAACGAAACGATATCCTCTCAATAAACAATACAGGCGATCCTAAGATCGCCTGTGAGATAGAGAGATAATATGTGGAATAAATACCCACAACGCTAGCTATTTTTTAGCGTCACCGCGCATTTTTTCTGATTAGAAATCAGCCCAAGTTCGATCAATTCCATCACTTTGATCGCCTGCGTGACCGGGACCGGGTTTTCACCCTGACCATTCAGCGCGTCACGAACAGCGGCGTAATAGGCCGTGTAATCGCCTGGAATGGTCGTCACCGCTTCTTCTACCGCCGAGCCTTCTCGGTTCAGCGTCAGCACGCCATCGCGTTCATCGTGTCCCCATAGCGTATCGTCATCAGGCATGCGCCCCGCCTTCAATTTCGCCTCTTGGGGATCGATGCCATATTTCACATAACTGCCGTGGCAACCGTGGACGATGTAGCGCGCTGTTTCCGCAACGGCCAGCAACGTACTGTGCAACACGACACGGCGCTGCGGGTAGATCAATGTCGCATGGAAGTAGTCGGCGGATTTCCCACCAGGACGCAGCTGGGCGAGATCCGCATGGATGGCGACCGGCGCGCCAAACAGCTGCAGTGCCTGATCGATAAGATGAGGTCCCAGGTCGTACCAGATGCCGCTGCCCTCACTGCCGTCTTCGCGCCAGCGCTGGCGAATTTCCGGACGGTAGCGATCGATGTGGGATTCCATATACACCACGTCGCCCAATACACCGCTTTGCACCAGATGTTTGAGGGTCAGAAAATCGCTGTCCCAGCGGCGATTGTGGAAGACGGACAGCACTTTTCCCATGTGGACGGCAACCTGATGCAGCTCGTAAGCCTGAGACAGCGTGACGGTAAACGGTTTATCCACCACCACATGCTTGCCCGCCTCCAGTGCGCGTTTTGCCAGGGGAAAGTGCGTATCGTTCGGCGTGGGTATCACGATGAGATCGATTTCCGGGTCGTCGAATAATGCTTCAGGTTTCTCGGCTACCCGCACTGACGGCCAATCTTCATGCACCTTTTCCGGATGCCGACTTGATACCGCCACCAACGTCATCCCAGGCGTCGCGGCAATGAGCGGCGCGTGAAACGTCTTGCTCGCATAGCCATATCCCAACAATCCGACACGAATGGTATCTGCCATAAATCATTCCCCCAGCCTGAGCGACAGGCTTTTACCGTTATGATCGAACGGCCAGTATACCACCGCGAGCTTTACAGATTTATCGGATAACGCCATCAAAGCGCCGCCCCTCTCTTACCTGTTCTTTCTGTTCAGGCGGGTCTGGCCTTACACACGACCATCTGGGCGATTGCGTGATCAAGTGGTGTGAGTGCGATCACACTTTCAATCTCAAAGAGAAACCGGTTTCAGAAACCGGTTGCAACATAGAATTCAACCCGCCTACACTCCCCATCAGTGAGTTAAAACCATCCAAGTGCGAGGTTTTTTATGGCCACATTTCCGAAAGATTTCCTGTGGGGCGCCGCCACCGCAGCCTATCAGGTCGAAGGCGCACACGACGCCGAGGGTAAAGGCCCATCGATTTGGGATACGTTCTCTCATCTGCCCGGCACCACCTTTGAAGGGACCAACGGCGACATCGCCGTCGATCACTATCACCGCTTCCGTGAAGATGTCGCTCTGATGGCGGAGCTGGGCTTGAAAAGCTATCGCTTCTCCCTCTCCTGGCCACGACTGCTTCCCGAAGGGCGCGGCAGGATCAATGAAGCGGGCGTCGCGTTTTATAGTGCATTGATCGATGCGCTGCTGGAGCACGGCATCGAGCCCATGATCACGCTTTATCACTGGGATTTGCCGCAGGCGCTGCAAGATCAAGGCGGCTGGGAATCCCGTCAGACTATCGATGCATTCGAGGAGTATGCCCGCCTCTGCTACCAGCGCTACGGCGACCGCGTCAAGCTGTGGTCGACGTTCAATGAAACCATCTGCTTTATCGGCTTCGGGTACATTACCGGCGCGCATCCCCCCGGTATTCGCAACCCGTCTCGCGCTCTGCAAGCCTGCCACCATGTGTTTATCGCCCATGCGCGCGCCGTCGCCGCTTTCCGCCAGTCCGGCATCATCGGGAAAATCGGTTTCGTCAACGTACTGCAAACGAATACCCCCCTCGACGACACCCCGGAGAACGTCGCCGCGTGTCAGCTGGCGGACGGGATTTTTACCCACTGGTTATATGACCCGGTTTTACGGGGCGAATATCCGATAGAGTTACTGCATCTGGCGCAGTCGAGCCTCGGCGCGCCAGTGTTCGAACCGGGCGACGAAGCGCTGCTGCGCGACAACGTCTGCGACTTTATCGGTCTGAATTATTACAAACGGGAAACGGTGGCGGCGAATCACGGGGAATCGCGCCTGCAAATCAACACCACGGGTCAGAAAGGCAGTGCGCATCAGGCCGGAAACGAGTTTGGGTTTAAAGATCTGTTCAAATTCGTGCGTAATCCTAACGGGGTCTACACCGACTGGGACTGGGAAATTTATCCCCAGGGACTGACCGAGGGCATCATGAATATCAAGGAGCGCTACGGTGATATCCCGATATACATCACCGAGAACGGTTTGGGCGCCAAAGACCCCATCGTGAATGG
Source organism: Lonsdalea quercina subsp. quercina (assembly GCF_000688695.1). Taxonomy (GTDB): domain Bacteria; phylum Pseudomonadota; class Gammaproteobacteria; order Enterobacterales; family Enterobacteriaceae; genus Lonsdalea; species Lonsdalea quercina_D. Next base: position 64,692 of record NZ_JIBQ01000009.1, read on the forward strand.
CGACATCGTGGACGACGACCGTATCGACTATCTCCGTCAGCACATCGATGCCGTCGGGGAGGCGATTGCGCAAGGCGCCGACGTTCGGGGCTACTACCCTTGGTCATTCATCGACCTGCTGAGCTGGTTAAACGGCTTCCAGAAGCAGTACGGATTCGTGTATGTCGACCATCAGCATCAACTGGCCCGTAAACGTAAGAAGAGCTTTTTCTGGTATCAACAGCTCATTCGCAGCAACGGCGAGTCTCGCTAATGCGCCAGTAAAGACGTATCAACCTCAGGCGTTTCGTCTCATAACGGGGCGCCTGATCCTCGCCTATCCTGTCACGCAGGGGCATGCACTCCCCGTCACACACATCTATTTCCTCTTCGATTCTTCATCGTTCGATCGTCTCCCCAGACTGGCCTGCGACCACAAGTTAGACGTTCAGTCTTCGGCAGCCGTCGATGACGGGCGTTCAGGTTGTCGAACCTGGGACAATACCGGATAATACGGCGATTTTATTTTGTAAGTACTGTAATGAGCGAATACCCGCGGCTACCGGTTGGCGCCTTTTTGGCGAACGTGTCGGCTCTTACGGGCTTTACCCGACTGGTGAAATGGTGATGATGAATTTTTGGATGATGATAGCCGCACTCGGCGCACTCGCGCTGACGGCGAGTCTGATGCTCGGCTACGCCTCACGCCGACGTTCTCTGCGGCACACCCCTCCCTCCGTTGAACAGCTGGAAGACCTGCTCCCGCAGACCCAGTGCCGCCAATGTGGTTACGCGGGCTGCCGTCCCTATGCGGAAGCCATGATCCAAGACGGCGAACAGATAAATAAATGCGTGCCGGGGGGCGAGCCTCTGATGCATAAACTGGCTGAGCAGATGAACGTTGAGCCGCAGCCCTTGCCGGATGATGCGATGCCGGGCAAACCAGAACGCCAGGTCGCACGCATTGACGAAAGCCGTTGCATCGGCTGTACCAAATGTATTCAGGCCTGCCCGGTGGACGCCATTGTCGGCGCCGCACGTGCTATGCATACCGTGGTCAGCGAACTCTGTACCGGCTGCAATCTGTGTGTTTCCCCCTGCCCGACCGACTGCATTGCGCTGGACCCGGTCAAACCGACCCCCGACAGTTGGAACTGGGACCTGAACACGATCCCGGTGCGCGTTTTACAGGGGGGACATCATGTTTAATTTACTGACTGCCTTCGGGAAAAATCGCATTTGGCCCATGAAGGGCGGCGTTCGCCCGCCGCAAATGAAATCGCCGTCGGATCAGATACCGTTGCGTCGACTGCCATTGCCTGACCGACTGATTGTTCCACTCCAAGCCCATCTGGGACCGGATAGCGAACTGTGCGTACAGGTTGGAGAACAGGTATTGCGCGGCCAGCCGCTAACGCGAAGTCTCGGCGCAACGGTGCCGGTACATGCCCCCACATCCGGCACGGTACAGGCCGTCCGCTATCACACCGCCACGCATCCGTCCGGGCTGCCGGCGCTGAGCCTGATCCTGATACCCGACGGCGACGATCGTTGGGTAGAACGTCGCCCCTTGCAAGACTTTCGACAGATCGCGCCGCAAACGCTGCGCGGATATCTGCATCAGGCGGGGATCGGCGGGCTAGGCAGCGTCGGGCTCGCCACGGCTTCACCCTGGAAGGACCAAACGTGCGACATCGACACGCTCATCATCAACGCCGCCGAATCGGAGCCTTACCTCAGCGCCGATGACCGACTGATGCAAGAGTGTGCTGAGGAGCTCGCCGTCGGTATCGATATCCTTGACCGCCTCTTCGCGCCTCAGCGTATCCTGCTGGGTATTGAAGATAATAAGCCGCAGGCTATCGCCGCGCTTAAACAGGCGCTGCACGCTTCGCCACGCGTGCAAATCCGGGTCATCCCTACCCGCTATCCCTCCAGCGATGCCGCCGTGCTGACGCGAGTACTCACCGGCAAAACCCTCCACGACGGTCAGCCTTCCACCCATGTAGGCGTCTCGGTGCAGAACATCAGCACCCTTTACGCCGTGAAACGCGCGGTGATTGACGGCGAACCGCTGACCGAGCGAGTCGTGACGGTGGCGGGTCAGGCGCTTCAACAGCCAGGCAATGTCTGGGCGCGACTCGGTACGCCGGTTCGCTTTGTTCTTCGTCAGGCCGGCTATCGGGTGACCCGCGGACAACCTACGGTGATCGTGGGCGGTCCGATGACGGGATTCACGCTGCCGGAGCTGGATGTCCCGATCCTCCCGACCAGCAGCGCGATACTGGCGCCGTCACAAGATGAAATTCAGCCCGAGACGGAGGAGCAGTCCTGCATCCGCTGCGGCGAATGTGCCGACGCCTGTCCTACGGGCCTTCAGCCGCAACAGCTGTTCAAACTGATCCGCGACGACGACCATGAACAGGCGCGCCAGCATCGCTTGTCCGCCTGCATAGAATGCGGCGCGTGCGCCTATGTTTGCCCCAGCCATATTCCGCTGGTGCAATACTTTCGTCAGTCGAAAGCCGAGATTCAGTCGTGGGAACAGGAAGCCCAGCGCGCCGCCGCCGCTAAAGCGCGTTTTGTCGCGAAAAAAGCCCGGTTGGAGCGTGAAAAACAGGCGCGGGAACAGCGCCATCAACGAGCTGCAACACGTGTCGCGCCTGCACCGAAGACGCACTCCGCCCCATCGGGGGACGTTAAGCCTGCTACGGGGACGACCAGCATCACCTCCGGCAAACCCGGTGCCGCCGTCATGGCTGCCATTGAACGCGCTAAAGCTCTTCAGGCTGAAGTTAAGGTGACGCAACCGCCAGCAGCCACGCCCCATCAGCCCGCGCCGACTGCCGATGCTCTGCCGNCCCGCCCGTCGGAAAACGGAATGGAAAACGATCCCCGTAAAGCCGCCGTGGCGGCCGCTATCGCCCGCGTTAAGGCCCGTAAAGCCGCACAGCAGCAGGCGGCTTCGCCTGACGCCCCATCGGTCTCAACCGTGGAGATGAACACCCCAGCAGCGGTGGATACCGGAGCGGAAAACGATCCCCGCAAAGCCGCCGTGGCCGCCGCTATCGCCCGTGTTAAGGCCCGCAAGGCCGCGCAGGCATTGCAGAGATCTCAAACGGAACCCAAGTCTCAAGAGGAATAAATGGCTTTCAGAATTGCGAGCGCGCCGTTATTGCATCAACGGCAGACGACCTCCGGCATGATGCGATGGGTGATCCTGGCCTGCGTGCCGGGTATCGCCGTACAGAGTTATTTTTTTGGCTGCGGCACGATCATTCAGATAATGCTGGCCATGGTGACGGCGCTTGTCGTCGAGCCCATGACGTTGTCACTTAGAAGGCAGCCCGTAGCGGCCACGCCCAAAGACAACTCAGGACTTTTGACCGCGGTACTGCTGGGTATTATTCTGCCGCCGCTGGCGCCCTGGTGGTGGGCCGTTCTTGCCACGGCGGTGGCCGTCAGCGTGAAACAGCTCTCCGGGGGGTTAGGACACAATCGTCTTAACCCTGCTATGGCGGGCTATGTCCTACTGGTGCTGGCATTCCCCACCTCAATACTCCACGGTTTCTCGCTGGGCGAACCCCAAGATGTGATTAGCACGCTACAAACCCTGTTCTCCCGTCAACGCGCGCTTCCACCGTTCGAACTCTTCGGGGTCCCGTCTCTTGCGTTCAATACCGGTGTCGCCACACTCCCTGCGGGAGAACCGCTTGCCACGCTGTTGGACAACAGCACGTTCAACGGGTTTTCCGCCTCATTGCGTTGGGTGTGGATCAATCTGGCTTTCCTGGTCGGCGGCCTGTTACTACTGGCCCGGGGCATCGTTCGCTGGCAGATCCCCGTGAGCTTTTTGCTGGCGCTGTCGCTTTGCGCGCTCGCAGGTCGACAGCTTCAACCGGAAGCCTGCGCCCCGCTGTCGCTGCATCTCTTTTCTGGCTTTACGTTACTGGCGGCTTTTTTCATCGTCACCGATCCCGTCACTTCGCCGACGACAGGTAAAGGGCGTCTCCTGTTCGGCGCACTGACCGGCGCGTTGGTTTGGGTTATCCGAACCTACGGCGGTTATCCTGAAGGGGTGGCTTTCGCGGTGTTATTGGGAAATCTTGCCGTTCCCGTGATTGATCGTCTCACGCAACCCCGGATATCGTCTCATTAACGTTGAACGCTATAATGCTGGTGCTGAGCGACAATCTCGCCGTTCTGGAATGTCGTCGTGAATGCAGCGATCCCCAGCACACACGCCATTGCGGTCTTTGAAGAAGGCTTTACTGCATCACTATGAATAAAGAAAAACGACTCGCCATACTGTCGCGATTAAGGGAAAACAATCCTGAACCGAGGACCGAGCTTCATTACACCTCGCCCTTCGAACTGTTGATCGCCGTGCTGCTCTCAGCGCAGGCCACGGATGTCAGCGTGAATAAAGCGACCGCCAAGCTATATCCGGTCGCCAATACGCCCGAAGCCATGCTGGCGCTGGGTGTGGATGGCGTGAAAAGTTATATCAAGACGATTGGGTTGTTTAATAGCAAGGCAGAAAACGTGATCAAAACCTGCCGAATGCTGATTGAACACCATCAGGGGCAGGTGCCTGAAAATCGGGCTGCACTAGAAGCCCTCCCCGGCGTCGGCAGAAAGACGGCGAATGTGGTGCTGAATACCGCGTTTGGCTGGCCGACTATCGCCGTCGACACCCACATTTTCCGCGTGTGCAACCGTACCGGTTTTGCGCCCGGTAAGACGGTGGAGCTCGTTGAGGAGAAACTGCTGAAGGTCGTGCCAGCGGCATTCAAGGTGGACTGCCATCACTGGCTTATCCTGCACGGGCGCTATACCTGCATCGCCCGCAAACCGCGCTGCGGTTCCTGCTTGATAGAAGATCTCTGCGAATACAAAGAGAAGGTCGACGTCTGAGGAGGAGTTTTCACGGCCAAGAGTGAATCCTTTGGCCGTGAGAGACACTGCGCATTTATTTGACGGGCAACACCACGTCTTTAAACATCGCTTCGATCTCTTCATTCGAGCGCAGCGCGATGGCGGTATCCACCACATCACGCGTCAAATGAGGGGCAAAACGCTGGATAAAGTCGTACATGTAGCTACGCAGGAAAGTGCTGCGCCGAAAACCGATTTTCGTGGTGCTGTAACTGAAGATATCGTCGGCATTCAGTTTGATCAGGTCGGGATCCGTCTGCGTATCGACCGCCATATTCGCGATAACCCCCACGCCAAGTCCCAGACGTACATAGGTTTTGATGACGTCGGCATCCGTTGCGGTGAAAACGATCCGCGGCGTCAGTCCCGCGCGGTTAAACGCCGTATCCAACTCGGAACGTCCCGTGAATCCAAAGGTGTACGTCACAATCGGATAAGCCGCCAGCTCTTCAATAGTAATATTGGTTTTGGACGCCAGCGGATGATCGGGCTTGACCACCACGGCGCGATTCCAGTGATAGCAAGGCAACATGATCAGATCTTCGTACAGATGCAACGCTTCGGTGGCGATGGCGAAGTCGGCCGAGCCTTTTGCCACCGCTTCCGCGATTTGAGTAGGCGAGCCTTGATGCATATGTAAAGACACGCGTGGATAGCGATCGATAAAGCCTTTGATCACGTCTGGCAATGCGTAACGCGCCTGCGTATGCGTGGTGGCGATATACAGCGATCCCTTATCGGGATAGGTATGCTCACCAGCGACCGCTTTAATGGCTTCGACCTTGGACAGCACCTCGCGGGCAATACGGATAATCTCCTGCCCGGCAGGCGTCACCTGTGTTAAATGCTTCCCGCTGCGTGCAAAAATCTGAATCCCCAACTCATCTTCCAGCATCCGGACTTGTTTACTGATGCCCGGCTGGGAGGTGTAAAGGCCTTCCGCTGTAGAGGATACGTTCAGGTTGTGATTAACAACTTCAACAATATAACGAAGCTGTTGCAATTTCATAATTTATCCCATTCCAAATTGAATAGTGCGCACGACATCTTATGTTTGGACGTTTATTGCAATGACAGACTACTACATCAACTACAACGGCATAAATCTCTGCCATATAAATGCAATTTAATCATAAGCACATTTTTTATATAACTTATTTTTTACTTTGTTCGGAAAAATTCGACTTATCAACGCCATGTTACCCCATGCCAAGTTTCCCGGCTTCAGGTAGATGGCGCGACTTTTCGTCAAAACCCAAAAAAACGCTGTTTTTTTGACCTTGCACAGTTTTTGAATTTATCGAAATAGACGTCCGGGCCGAGTTTCACATCCGGCCGCAGAGAGAGGAAGGTGATGAAGAGAAGAAAGCGCCTCAAGCGAGGAGACAATCTCTTTCAGCTTTTGTAAAATGTTAACATCTCGTAAAACAAATCAACGATCACGTCATGAAAAAAAACAAACGATTCCGCCGAATCGCCCTCATTTTGCTGCTGTTGCTCATCTATCTTTATCGCGACACCCTTAATCCCTTCAAACCCGACTGTTCTGCCAAAAATCCACAGGCGTCTCAGTTGGAAGAGTGCAAAAAACCCATCAAAGAAGTCGCGCCGGGGTTTGAAATTTAGATCCCCCTCGCACAGCCCTGCTCAGGGCTGAAATAACAGCGAATGAGGAGAAGCAACGACGGTATCCTGACCACCGCGGCGGCTTCTCGCTCTCAACACGGTCGGCTCAAGCGCCGATCAGCCGTATCCAAAAGCCGATTTTCACAGGAATGACGCCCGTTTCCTGACAACCCCGTCTCCGAGCACGATGTGCATCGATGACACGCGCACATCGCTCGCGCCGCACGAAAAACCCCGGCTGAGCCGGGGTGAAGAACTGAACTGTATGCCAGAAAATGTCCCCGCCGTCGCGTCGCCCTCAGACTGCACCGCTGCGCTATTACCTCTATTCGGCAAGCGCAAAAGGACGTCTTTCGGAGAACAAGGCTTCCGACAGTCATCCGCGCCAGCCAGCGATTAGGCCGCCAGCTTTGACAGCGACAGGTTGGTGATCTTCTCTCCGGCGACCGCCGCATCAATGCCCAGCAGGGAACCGCCCGCGCCGCGCAGATTCAGATTGGTGTTGCCGTTATCGCCTCCCAGCGCGCTTTTCACCATGCCGACGGCCTGTTTAAACTTATCCATACTTTCACTGGTCATTCCGTCGTCATCCGGCTTGCTTAGCGCCTGCGCCCAGCTTTTGTCGTCCTGGACCGGCGACGAGGCGTTATCTTTCTGGTACTCGGGTTTGCCAAAAATTTCAGGATACTGGTCCATGAGCTGACCGATAACCTTGGCCGTGCCGCGATCCTCTTTGTTGACGAAGTTGCGATCCACGCCGTCACGATGGGTGTCGATATTATTCAACGCTTGCAAACCGGCATTTTTGCCGACGCCGGAACCGACCGCGTTCCCCAACTGGGTGAAGTCAGAGGTCGTGCTCAGTCCCTGAAGACCGTTGCCGCCGAGCGATAGCGAGGACGACGTACCGGCGCTGCCGCCTGCGTTATTCCCCAGCAGTAGCGTCAGCGCATCTTTCACCCCTTGGCTATAGGCTTCTTTGTTAGCCGGGGTCGCCTGACTGTCGCTCAGCAGCGCACCGCTATTGCCGCTCTGACTCAGCGAATTGACCTTATCGCTGCCGAGCAGATTCTCCAGCGCCTTGGCAAACAGTTTATCGACGGCTTCCGTATCCTGGGTGTCGATGGGAGACAGTCCGCTTTTCGTTCCGGTGCCGCCGTTCTGTAAACCATTTTGCGTATTGTCTGACTGGCCTTTGCTGGCAAACATCAGGGCCGTCAGCAGGTCGGCCAGCTTATCGATGGTGCTGCTCAGTTGATCGGCGCTGCCGCCCTGTGTTCCCGTCCCGCCGGACAGAGATCGGTAACTATCAATCCCCGAGGTTTGAGATCCGAAATCCGCGCCAGGCGTGGTCTTGATTGATATTTGAATCATGCTATTTCCTTATCCATTTGATGAGTCGTGGCAATGTCCTGCTATGACGTGCGCAACACCGCGTCATAACGCCAGTACCTGCGGCAAACGCCTGCGTGGTACTGCTAAATGAGTGACCCAAGGCACAAAACAGTTCCTCTTTGTGATGATTTCCTCGCGATCAATCCGTTCTTTCCAGCTCTTCAAACTCCACGCCCGCCAGCTGAAACAGCTCACGCACCACCTGCGGATATTCCACGGCCGGTTGCCGAAGCAGCCATCCAATCGTCAGCACGTTGGTTTCCCGCAGGAAGATGTGGGCGCCTTCGGTCTCGGCGTCACGGTCGTAGCGACGACTCAAAATCTGTCGCAGCAGTCCGGGATATTGCCTGCCCGGATCAATCGACAGCTCCAGCGCCCAGCCGTCGATCTCCCCGAATTGGAACCGCAGTTCAATGCCGGACTGCGGCAGCCAACGGGTCGGCTGCTGACGGTTCATGGCGGCGATAAACGCCGCGCCGCTCTCAACATCGGTTAAGGTACTCTCCGTCATGGCAACGCAACCTGGGTAAAGTCAGCCACGCCGGTGCGCAGGTCCGGCTGCCACCAGATCACCAGTTGATGGTTTTCCGGCTGGGGACGACAGGAAACGTCCGCACACTGGGCCGTCGGCGTTTTAGCCGCACAGGCGCTCAGCAACAGCGCAAAACAGCACGAGAACAACTTGGGATACATGCTTTTCTCCTTGAGGCATCAGGGTTGGATCAGGGAAGGACGCGTCGGCGCAGCCAGACGGGCCGGCAGCAGCGCAAGGTAGACTTCGGTCGACTGTCCCGGCGCCAATGTCGTTCTTGGCCAGGCCGCGACCGCCAGCGTGCGACGTCCTTGGCAGGTTGCCTCATCAAAACGCAGTGGCTGCAACCCGCGGTTTTTCACCACGCCAACCGCCAGCGTGACGGCATCATTGCTGTACCACTGGTGACGGTCGCTTTCGTAGACCAAACCGCGCGCGCTTCGGCAGACCTCGTTCAGGCGACTACCCGCGCTATCGGCGTGAAATCCGGCGGGCGTCTGACCGCTAGCCAGATCGCGCAGCGCATTCTCCACCATGCCGTAGAGATCGGTTTTGCTGTTGCGCTGCGTGACTCGCCCCATCACTGCCTGTAGCTGCCGGCGATTATCCTGAGAAACAAAGCGAGTCGGATCGTTCTGATCGCCAATGAGATGCGGCGTGAGGATAAACAGCCGCTCGCGTCGGGAGACCTCATGCCGCCGGGAGGTGAACAGTTTGCCAATCCACGGGATATCGCCCAGTAACGGCACCCTTCGGTCCCGATCGCCGCTCTCCTCGACGTGAAAACCGCCCAGCACCAACGCGCGATTTTCGCCAATCAGCGCCTGGGTGCTGACCGTCCCGCGTTTCACCCCGGCGGCATTGCCCTCCGCGTTCGTCTCCAGCTGTCCGTCCTCGATGTCGATCACCAGCTGGATGCTGCTCTGGTCGCCTTTTCCGATCACCCTCGGCGTCACCTGCAGGCTGGTACCCGCCGTGACCGGCTGAATGTCGGCCACCCGTTCGCCGGTCGCGGTAATAAAGGCGGTGCGGCTGAAGTCCACCACCGCAGGCTGATTTTCCAGCGTCAGCACCGAGGGGTTTCCCACAATTGAGGCGGTGCCTTCGCCTTCCAGCGCCTGAATATCGGCGAAGAAACGTTTGAAATCGCTGACGAAGAGCGTGCTGGAGCCGGACATCAGACTGGCGCCGCCGGTGACCGATCCCAGCTTGCCCTGCCAGTTCGCTTCCAGCCTCGAAAGCGCCGTGCGGTCGACGTCGAGGATTACCGCATCGATATTGACCAGATTTTGCGGAATATCGATGCTGTCGATGAGCTGCTGATATTCCGGGCGCCGTTTCTCGTCATCCCGAATCAACAGCGCGTTATTGCGCACGTCGGCAGAGACCTTGCCATCAAGCGCCGGTTTGCCAGCACGGCTGCGGGGTGGCGTGCGCGTGGCCCAGCGCGTCAGCACGTTGCGCGACTCGCTCTCCATCGCTTTGTTGGAGTAGCCGGTTGCCGGTTCGCCCCCAGCCGCCGCATTAGCCCCGCTGTCGGCGGCCGTTGCCCCGACGGGCGGAGTCCGATTGCCATCCATTAACTCGCTCAAAATGGTGGCGACGCCTGGGATCACCAGCGTCTGATCGCGATAGTGGATAGTGCGGTCGGACACCGAAGCGAAGCGCAGCGGAAAATTCATCACCTTGTGGCGCTCTTCCCGACTTTCACGTTTACGGGCGAAGGTGCTGACCAGATTGACGTACTCCTGAGGCCCGGTGACCAGCACCACGCCCTCCTCCGGCAGCTCTCCCCAGCCAAAGTGCGGGTCGAGCAGCCCGATACCGGTCAGCGCCTGCTTCAGATCGGGCGCTGCCTCCGGCGAAATCTCCAGACTCACCGATGTTTGTTCGTCCTGTGGACTGACATACAGCGTGTTGCTGTACACAAACCATTGAAAATGGTGCTCCAACGCCAGCCGGTCGATAAAGGCCACCGGACTGTCGGCCCGAATTTTACCGTTGACCTCGCTATCAGGGAGCTCACCAAGCCTCAGTTCAACACCGTGACTGTCGGCAAAATCCTGTAACACCTGCGATAAAGGCGCCTTTTCCGCCGAATAGGCGTAAGCGCCCTTATTCCACGACGACGGCGTGGCGGCATGCGCTAACGGCACCATCCCGATCAACACCAGCGACCAGCACAACAGGCGATAAAGAGTGAATAGAAATGAACAGATCAGGTTACGCATGCCAATCTCCTTGCGACCAGGCCAGCGTGTGTAGGTTAGTGACCGGGAGGGCGGCTTTGCGGCGTTCCGGAAGCAACAGTCCCTGCCAGGCATCCCGCTGGTTCACCAAGGTTTCCAGCGCGCGGCAAAGCACTTGAGGCTCATCCGGCTCGTGACGCATCAGTAGCCAGAGCTGTTTGTCCCCTTCGGCGTAGGCCAGCGCCGCCGCCTGCCAGCCAAAGCGCCGCAGCGAGGCGGTTGAAAACACCAGCGCCCGCTGCAGTAAGGCATCGTCCACCTCGTTCCCCGACGTCAACCGCGCCGAACAGCCGATGCCGCGCGGATAGCGGGTCAGCAAAACCGGCCCGCTGTCAATATCAAGCGAGAGCGGGCCGTCCACGCTGTTCAGCCAGTGCTCGATGAGGTGGATGAGCTCAGTTGAAGTCATTGATGATGGCCTTGGCCAAACCGTGTTTCACGCTCAGTAGCTGTCCGGTCGCCCAGTTGGCGTTGGCGTAGTCCATGCTGGCTTCAAAAAAGGCATGACTGTCCGCCATGTTTGCGCCCCCTTCCGCCACATTCAGCGCCATCGCATCCAGCTGCGACTGCGCATCCACAAACGCGGTATCCAGCCGACGCTGTAATCCCACCGATGAAGACATGATGCGTACTCCTGTGAGTTGTTGAACCTGCCATTAGGTGGTCAGCCATCGGCGGTGGTTCCAGAGGAGGGAAAAAGTTCGAACGAGGAGGCACATAGTAAAAGGATCGGGGCATAACACTCGCCACGCCGATCCTTCAACATCATGCTCAAAGGATCGGCATCCCATCAGCATGCGGGGGCCGACGGGCGATGAGCCGGTGAGGCGTCGGGAAGTCCGACGCCACGCGACGGCCGTGTAGGCTAAGGCGTAGAAGCAGGGGCAGGGATCAGCTGTTCCACCGCGCGGCGCCAGCTCAGGTTCATTACGCCCTGAGGCGTCATGAGCTGCAGTTCATCTTTATTCAATACGTCGTCGATGGCGAGTTGCCACCCCAGATGCGTGTGGTTTTCCAGCCAGTTCGCCACCTGCGTCTGCTGCTCGGGATGACAATACAGCACGCCGCGCCCTTCGCCGCTCTGATGGCGTAACAGCTGACGCAGTAACGCGGAGGTGCGCTGCTCGTCCGGTACATCTTGCACCAGCTGGCGCATCGCGTCATTTAGCACCTGACCCGCCTGTTCGGCCATAAAGGCCTCCATCTGCGCCCTTTCCTGTTGCCATCCGCGCAGGATGTCGTCCGCCTGTTGCATAAAACGCGCCTCGGCCTGCCGAATCGTCCGCCCCGTCTCGGCCTCCGCCCGGCTCTCAGCATCCGCCAGCAACGCCTTCGCTTGCCGTTCGGCGGTCTCAATCACCTGGAGCCCACGCTGATGTTGCTGTAGTCGATCCGCTTTGATGACCGTCTCTTCCTCGGTATCCCTACCCGTCACCAGCCTCAATTGTTTTCGTGTCAGCATACAGATTCCCTTTTTTCCATTTCACTCAAGCCTCTCTTCTATGACGAACAAACACGCCGACGTCGTCACCGTCCGGCGCAGCGCTAAGGCGCGCTTTCCATATCGCAGCGTCGCACAGCGCGTTCACTCGACTTTCGGGCAACGCCGCTGCGGGCGTCTCCTCAACACCGACGCTCCATGAGCGGGGAAATAGCAGTCGAACACGCGGCCAGGCGGCTGCAGATAAACAATGCCGCAGCAGGCAAAGCGCATCGCTCTGCCGCCGTGCGGTAAAACTCAGGTTTTCGGGCAGCCAGAGCCCCGGACGCAATGCTTTCGCCAGTCGTCGGCACCATTGCGACGGCGCCGGCGGCAGGGGGTGCTCCGGCGCACGGCAGACGGACGCGATCAGCTCAAGCGCCCAGACGCGCTGGTCCGGCGTCAGGGCGATCAGTGCCCACAACGCCTCCGAGGGCGGCTCCGGCAGGCTTTCCGGCAGGCTCCAACGCGCGCGCAAACACGCATGCTGATGCGGGGCCAGACTCTCCATCGCCGTTCGCCCTCCCGCCAGACCGGCATCGACCTGCCAGCTGCCGTCCGCCTCCAGGATGCAGCCGTAGGCCCACCAGCGGACCCATCTCAACTGCGCCTCCCGGCTCATTCCCTCGAGGAGCGTCATCGGTCAGGACTCCTGCGTCGGCGGATTTTTACGCGCTTTCTGTTGCCGCCACCAGGGCTTCGCCATAAATCCACCCACGCCTCCCGCTATCACCAGCGCCAGAAAAAAACCGGCCCACAGCAGGTGATTGAGCCCTTGCGGCGTCAGCGTCAGCGGTCCCAGCGAGACCGTTTGCACGCGGTCCTGATAGGGCTTAGCCAGGGAGAAAACGATAGACAAATCTTTGTCGCTTTTTCCGCTCAGCCCCGGAATGCTGCTGGCGACCATGCGCCGAATGCGCGGCCTGATGCTATCCGGATCCAGATCAGCGCGATGCTTGATGAAGACAGCCGCCGAGGCGGGTTGAATCGGCTCGCCGGGGGCAATACGCTCCGGCAGGACCACATGAACGCGAGCGACCACAATGCCGTCGATCTGGCTAAGCGTGGACTCCACTTCTTGCGACAACGCATAGATATAGCGGGCCCGCTCTTCCAGCGGCGTTGAGATCACCCCGGTTTTCTGAAAGACCTCGCCCAGATTGGTTCGGTTCTGCCTCGGCAGCCCGGCGGCATTCAAAATATTCACCGCTCGCTCGATATCGTAGGCGTCGATCAGCAACGTAATGCCGGTTTTATCGATGCTTTTCTCAGCATCAATGTGATAGCTGCCAAGCTCAGCAATCACCTCGTTGGCGTCGTTTTCCGACAGGTTGCGATACAGTTCCACTCGGTCGCCACATCCCGTCAGAATCCAGACGAGCAGCAGGAGCAACCCGCGTTTGAGCGCACAGTGACGCATGGCTTCAACCTCACTGTAAATTAGTCAGTTTTTCAAGGCTTTGTACGCTTTTGGCCACGACTTTCGCGTTGAGCAAACTTTCGAGATAAAACGAAGACAATGTCCGCGTGGCGTCCATCACATCCTTGGGATTATTGCTATTGATGCTTTTACCGACCTGTCGTTCGGCTTTCTGCCGAAGCCCGTCGAGATGGCTGGAACGGCCAGCCAGCGCATCAATCCAGACGGCATTGCCCTTTTCCGGCTCATTCGCCGTCGCGCCGGGCGAGATCGCCGCGCTAAACCACGATACGTCTTCCGCCGCGGGCGCCGTCGTCACGTCTTGTCCGCCCATGCCCGAAAAGGCGTGGCTCGCACCTGAAATCTGAGAAATTTTCATCCTGTTTCTGCCTCTTACCGATGAAATTTCACCTATAAAAAACCGGGGGAATCCCCCGGCCATTCGATTAGCGATAACGGCGATCAGAACTGGATCGACTTCGCGGTTTTGGTGCTGGCGTTCATCGCTTTTGATGCCGAGTCCATCTGCATATCGGCGATGGAGTTCATCGCATCTGTTTTCATTTTCTGGCTCTGAGCCGCCGTGGTCATAGCGGTGGTTTCCGCCATGGTTTTATCCAGAGTCTGCATTGAGGCCAGGGATGCGGCACTTGAAAGTCCAAACATGTTGTTATCTCCAGTGAAATAAGGTCGTTGAGAGTGTGATGAACCGGATGACGACGACCCTGTCATCGTGTTCATCTATTAAGTAGGAGATAGCGGTCAACGGTTCCGGATGAACACAACTTTTTCGCAGCCAGCCTACCCGCAGCCCGTCAGAAATCACGCGAGGGGACCTTCAACAGCTTCAGACGGTGATAGAGCGTACGTTTTGGGATCCCCAGCTCTGTCACTACGTCGTCGATGCAGTGGCCGTTACGCCGCAAGGCATCCTGAATCAGAAATTTTTCAATGCGCCGCAGTCGGTGCTTGAGCTGCGTCGGCGCCGTCCCGGCCTCAGATCGGGATGCCAGCGGGGATAGCCCGAGCACCCAGCGTTCGGCCGCAGCCTTAAGCTCACGCAGGTTGCCCGGCCAGCTATGGGTCAGTAGCCGTTCGTGTACTTCCGCGCACAGGGCGGGCACCGGGCGCTGCAGCCTTTCGGCGGCGGCGCGCGTAAAGCGCTGAAACATGGGTAAGATGATGTCACTGCGGGAGCGCAGCGTGGGCAGTTGGATTTTGACCGTATCAAGACGAAAATAGAGGTCACGACGAAAGCGCCCCTCCTCCACCAGTTTGATAAGCGGCGTCTGCGTCGCGACGATCACCCGCATATCCACGGGTTTGAACTGCGTACTGCCCAGCCGCTCGATGCCGCGATTCTCCAGCACGCGCAGCATCTTGGCCTGTAACGTCAGCGGCATGCTGTCGATCTCGTCGAGAAACAAAATGCCTTTATCCGCGGTCTCCAGGTAGCCGGCGCGCGAGCGGTTGGCGCCGGTATAGGCGCCGGACACCACGCCGAACAGTTCACTTTCCGCGAGATTTTCCGGGACCGCGGCGCAGTTGACCGCCACCAGCTGTCCTGAACAGCCGGAGAGCCGATGGATTCGACGTGCCAGCGTATCTTTTCCGGTCCCCGTCTCTCCTTCAAGAATGATATCGACGTCCAGCGGAGCGATATCGTTGATTAAGGCGCCTAACTCGGCATGAATATCTTCTTCCTGGCTCTCAAAAAAGGTTCCGCAATCAATATAGGGAAGATGTCGACTCGATACATGACGGTTTCTGATGCTCATGACAACTCCTGTACCCTTGGGGGCTATCCTTATCTAGGCGGCCACAGTCAATGGCCTAGCCTGCGACTTCATTATTATGCTTACGATTTCTTAACGATTCACGCACAAAAAAAAGTAACACCTTACGGTTACTTGACGAAGCCGCTAAAGCATTACTGTCATCGCTGTTTTAAACCATCAGTCAACTGCTGAAGTTGCTGTAGGAATAAATGGTGGAAAAGTAGGAAAATCCTTACCCAGAAGTTTTGAGTGGTTATTTTTCAGGCTGGGACTTCAGCGCCGTACTACGGGATCAGTCGTTGGCTTAATGCGTATTTGACGATATCGACGTTGGAAGTGAACTGCATTTTTTCCATCAAACGCGACTTGTGGGTGCTAACCGTTTTGTTGCTGATGGCAAGCGCCTCCGCGATCGCATTGACGCCCATTCCCTGCGCCAGCATGATCATCACCTGATGTTCGCGCGCCGTCAGCACACTGTGGCTGGGGCGATCGTCCGTCAGATAATCCGCAAAAACGATTTGCTCGGCGATGGTTTGGTCGATATAGCGCGCCCCCTGCGCCACTCGACGGATCGCGATCAGCAGCGCCTCCGGATCTTTGTCTTTAGTGATGTAGCCCAGCGCGCCGCTTTTGAGCACGCGTCGCGCAATCTGCGGCTCGCTATACATGCTCAGGACCAAAATGGGCAAGCGCGGATACTGCGCCAATACCCGAATAATCAGCTCTTCTCCGCAGATGCCCGGCATGCTCATGTCCAGTAACAGCAGATCGATTTCAACCTCTCGTAACGTGGTCAGCACCTGCGCCCCATTTCCCGCCTCCGCCACCACTTGCAGCGTTTCGTCCAATGCAAATATCTGTTTTAGTCCCTCCCGCATGATGACGTGATCGTCGGCGATCATTAATCGGATGAGTTTCATTCAGTAAATCTCCTAAGATGTTGACCGTGTTTTCCCTGCTATCTTGTCGTGCGGTGTTAGCGTGCGACGGCACGCTGCGGGAACATCATGCGGATCAACGTACCGCTGCCGGGCTGGCTGGTGATCGTCACCTCGCCGCCCAACATTCTTCCGCGCTCTTTCATGCCCATCAGGCCAAACGTGTTGGGCTTTTGCTCTCGGGCGTCGAAGCCCTTGCCGTTATCCTGCACGCTTAGCACAATCAGCCCCTCCCGGTTTTCGAGCGCAATGACCACCTCGCTGGCGGCGGCATGGCGAGCGATATTGGTCAGCGACTCCTGCACCACACGAAACGCGGCGGTCGCGCACTCGTCATTCATCAACACCTCGGGTTCCGGCGCATGCAGCTGGCACTGGACGCCGTATTGACGGACAAAGTCATCCCGTAGCCACTCCAGCGCCGGCGTCAGCCCCATGTCCAGCACGTTCGGACGCAATCGTGTCGCCACATTCCGCACAACCTGGATAGTCTTATCGGATAGCGCCATCAGATTCTGTAACGGCGTCAACAATGAAGGATTTTCTTTCGCGAATTGCATACGCAGCAGCGACAAGCCGATACGCATAGACGTCAGGTGCTGCCCCAGTTCGTCATGAATTTCCCGGGCAATGTGCTTCCGCTCCTCCTCCCGGGAAATCTCACGCTGGCGCGTGAGTAGCCGCAGCTGACTGTGGGATTCCTCAAGCCGTTTCTCCGCATATCGAATCGCGGAAATATCGCGTCCGACGGTGAGAATAGAGGACAGCTGGCCGTTCTGGCCGAACTCGGGGACGCAGCGAATATGGTGAACGGCGCGCGGTTTATCACCGAGCTCCTGCGTACCCTCCTCCAGCTCCCCCTCCACGCTGCTCTGCGTGTCTACGACCAACTGCACCAGCTGCTGAATATGCTGGGCGCAGCAGGCGTCGGGCATCAGATCGGTCAGCCGATGGCCGAGCAGCTGATCGGCGGTGAATCCCAGATGGGTCAGCGTGGCCGGATTCGCATACTGGCAGGTCATTTGCGGACCAAATCGGACGACCAGATCGGGCGTATTTTCCACCAGCGCCCGGAACTCTTGTTCTCGCGCATAGGCGATATTCTCGATGTGTTTGCGCTCCCGGATATCTCGCACGACGCACATACTGTATTTCCGTCCCTTATGGATGAAATGGTTGACGCTGACCTCGACCGGAATCACCGCGCCGAATCGGCTGATATGCTGGGTTTCAAACGTCAGCCCGCGCTTCCAGTCGCGCCAGCTGTGCTGAATCAACTCCGCGCTCCGGCAAGGATCGATATCCCAGAGGTACATTTCCTGAAACTCCTGCTGGCTGTAGTGCAGCGTCCGACAGGCTTCGGCATTGACGTAACAAAACTGGTTATGCTCATTGACGATGTAGATCGCGTCTTTGATCCGGCTGAATGCGAACGCGACAAGTTCCATCGGTGGAACCTCCTCGGAATGAGGGGATTCAGGGGACGTTGGGGGGTATAACATAGCCATCTCCATGCTGTCGCAGATCTACCCGGACGCCGACTCGGCGCCACGGGCAGTACGGGGTTACAGTCATCTCCGGATGACAGGGTCTGTAACCGGGTAATCAAACTGAATGACAAGTGGTTCTCTTTTGCCGCGAGGTCAGAGAAAAGCTCAGGCGTCTACGGCCTGACGCAGGAAGCCCCTGGCACGGGAAAGGCGAGACCGCACCGTACCGATCGGCATGTCTAGCCGTGCGGCAATATCCTGATAGCTGGCATCGGAGTCGACCAGCATCACGAGCATGTGTCGGGTCTCCTCCGGTAAATGCGTACTCGCCGTCAGCACACGATGCAGGGTATGGCCCCACTCGATGATGCGGCTGGGATCGCTGTCGCAGGAGAGCTTTTCCAGTTCGTCCTCGGCGGCTTCGTGTAGGTGCGCTTTCGCCTGTTTGTAGTGGTTGCGGACAAGGTTCAGCGCAATGCCGAACACCCACGTTTCCGGACGCGATGCGCCGGCGAATTTTTCGCGATTTCTGAGCACCTCCAGGTAGGTCATCTGCTGCAAGTCTTCCACATCCTCTTTGTTAGCCACGCGTTTACGAAGGAAATTTTGCAGGCGTTTGCCATGCTGCCGAAAGACCTGTTCCCAGTCTACAGCCTCAGGATGAGATTCAATCGTGCAGACCTTTTCCGGTGACAAAACAAGTGTTTCCATTTGCTGGTTCTCCATGGTTGCGCCGTGAGTGGCGCACAGGAGATAGCAAGGCGTATGCCAGCGAGAAAAACATTATCAACAGGTTGTTTTTGCTTGATTTTTTATTATGAAACACAGCCCATTCGCGCCACATTTTGCCGGGGCGCATTGACCAAAATGCAAACGATTGCAATCACACTGTCATCCCTGGTCCGCGCATTTAGTGACAATAAAAACGATAGGGACCAATGCGGGAACCAGATTTCTCTTAACGCCACATAACCGCATACCTTTAATCAAAAGATGGATTCAGGCAGGACTGACTATGGTTGCCATTCCCCCTCTCTCTCCGGCGATAGCCAATCCGGCGACGCCCTTTAGCGCCGCCGTGGACGCGGAGACACCGACCGCCGCCCCCGCTCAGCCTTCGTCGCCGAAGGCGTCTCACGACAAAGCCATCCATGATGGGATGGAAGAGGTATCGGCCGCCTTCGGCGAACAGATGGAGCGCAAAAGCAAGTCGCTGAACCGCAGGCAGATCAGCCAGACGCAAAACCGGATGGAAGCGAATATCGAGCGTATCGAAAAGCTGACCGAGCTGTTTCACCTGTTGGAAAACCCCCGTCAGCCGACGCTGGACCAGCAGGTCCGGAGTATGCGGCAGCTGATGCTGCAAACGCCCCCGGCCTCAGTCGATGCGCTGGTACAGGCGGCGGGCGGCGATGCGGCGCGCGGCGATATCGTTCTGCGTCATGTACTGGCGCAGGCCCAACAACAGGGTGACGCGTCGCTGCAACACGCGGCCCAGTCAAGTCTGGAACGGCTTCAACAGGATAAAGGCCCCGAGGTCCGAGCCGGGCTGAACACCGCCGCCGCCATCTCCCTGTTCAGCACCGACCCGCAGCAGAAACAGATCCTGCGCGAGCTTTATTACGAACGTATCGTTCATCAGCAATCACCGAGCTCGCTGCTGGACGCCCTGTTGGAACGCTTTGACGCCCAGCACTTCGCGGCTGGCCTGCGTACCCTGCAACGGGCGCTCGCCGCCGATATCGCCTCGCTGGCGTCATCCATTTCAAAAACCGCGCTGAGCCAGATGCTGAAACATCTCAACGATGCTCGTCAGCTGAGCCACACGCTGTCGTCCAGCCAACAGCTGCTGGAGCACGACGCCCACCGCTTCCCGGCGGCTACGCTCAGCGCGGTAGAACTGACGCGACGGCTAATCGGCCTGAGCGCCAATGGCGCCTACGTTCGCGACTTGCACAATCTGGGGCGCGAAGTCGCCGGGCAACATGCCGAGCGGCAATTACTGTTTTTCAACGCCCTGCTGCGGCTCGTGGGCGGTCTGCCGCAGACGCTGTGGCGAGATAGCAAACATCGCCACACCGCGATGCACCTTATCCGCGGTCTGATCGGCGATCTATCCCGCCACGAGACGGACGGAAGGGCCGCCACGCCGGGCAAGGAGTAGCAGATGACCCTACTGATCTCCTGGCTCAACCGCATCGCCATCAGCGCCATGCAGCGTTCAGAAATCGTGGGCGCGGTGATTGTGATGGCCATTGTCTTCATGATGATCATCCCGCTGCCGACGGGGCTGATTGACGTGTTGATCGCCTTCAACATCTGCATCTCTTCGCTCCTGATCGTGCTGGCGATGTATCTGCCCAAGCCGCTGGCCTTTTCGACTTTTCCCGCCGTGCTGTTGTTGACCACGATGTTTCGACTGGCGTTATCTATCTCGACGACCCGTCAGATTCTGCTGCAACAGGACGCGGGCCACGTGGTGGAGGCCTTCGGCAACTTCGTCGTGGGCGGCAATCTGGCGGTGGGACTGGTGATCTTCCTGATCCTGACGGTGGTGAACTTTCTGGTGATCACCAAAGGGTCCGAACGTGTGGCGGAAGTGGCGGCGCGTTTTACGCTGGATGCCATGCCGGGCAAACAGATGTCCATCGACAGCGATCTGCGCGCTGGCCTGATCGACGCCCAGCAGGCCCGACAGCGACGCGAAAATCTCACGAAAGAGAGCCAGCTGTTCGGCGCGATGGACGGCGCGATGAAGTTCGTCAAAGGCGACGCGATCGCCAGCCTGGTGATCGTTTTCATCAATATGATCGGCGGCTTCGCCATCGGGGTCATGCAACACCAGATGGCGGCCGGCGACGCCATGCACGTCTACTCGGTATTGACCATCGGTGACGGCCTGATCGCGCAGATCCCGGCACTGCTGATCTCCCTGACCGCCGGGATGATCATCACGCGCGTCTCCGCCGACGGACAAAAGGTGGATAACAACATCGGCCGCGAGATCGCCGAGCAGCTGACCAGCCAGCCGAAGGCGTGGATTATCTCCGCCATCGGCATGTTCGGCTTCGCGCTGCTGCCGGGCATGCCGACGATGGTTTTCCTGCTTATCAGCCTGCTCTCTCTGTCCAGCGGGCTTTTTCAGCTGTGGCGGGCCAAGCAGCTCGGTCTGGCTGAGTTCAACGCGCTGGCGGCGGACAACATGCCCGCCGAGCAAAACGGTTATCAGGATCTTCGTCGGTTCAACCCCACGCGCGCCTACCTGCTGCGCTTCCACACCGACTGCCGCAACGCGCCGTACGCCGCACTGCTGGTGCAGAATATCCGGCGTTTGCGCAACCGGCTGGTCTACCAGTTCGGCTTTACGCTGCCCTCGTTCGACATCGAATTCACCCCTGAAATTGCGCCGGACGAGTTTCAATTCTGCGTCTATGAGATCCCTCTGCTGCGCGCCACCTTCGGTACCGCGCGCCTGGCGGTCGCCCGCCAAGACGTGCCGCCGGAAGCCACCGAAGAGGAAACCCTGAGCGCAGGCCATCCCGCCCGCGACGAAGCGCACTGGCTATGGCTACCCGCCGATCATGCGCTATTGCAACAATCGGCGTTGGCGCGTCAGACGGAAGAAACGCTGATTCTGTTGCGGATGGAAAACGCCATTCATCGGAGCGCGGCCCAGTTCATCGGCCTGCAGGAGACCAAGTCCATTCTCGCCTGGCTCGAAAGCGAACAGCCGGAGCTGGCGCAGGAGCTGCAGCGCATTATGCCGCTCTCCCGCTTCGCCAGCGTGCTGCAAAAGCTGGCGGGCGAACGCATTCCGTTGCGCGCCGTGCGCCCGATAGCGGAAGCGCTAATCGAGGTCGGCCAGCATGAGCGCGACGTTAACGCGCTGACGGATTACGTCCGTCTGCAATTGAAAGCGCAGATCTGTCACCAATACAGCCGGGACGACAGCCTGTCCGTCTGGCTATTGACGCCGGAAACGGAAGAGCTGCTGCGCGACGCCCTGCGCCAAACGCAAAACGACACCTTCTTCGCGTTGGCGCAACACGATGCGGCCGCGCTGCTGACGCAACTACGAGACAGCTTTCCGCCTACCGCGCCGCTGTCGTCCCTGCTGCTGGTCGCGCAGGATTTGCGCAGTCCCCTTCGGGCGCTGGTGCAGGACGAATTTCACGCTTTGCCGGTGCTGTCATTCACCGAGCTGGAGTCGTACCTGTCCATCAACGTAGTAGGCCGCATCGACCTGCATGACATTACCGCTCACAACTAAGAAGAAGGCAGAATCATGTTTGAACTGCGCGTACTGACCGGGCTGCATCGGGGAGCCGCCCTGCCATTGAATGGACAATCGTGCCGTATCGGCGCCGCCGACGATGCGGATATGGTGCTGTACGACCCCGGTATTCGCGACTGTCACTGCCTGTTGGAAAAACAGGGAGAGGCATGGGTACTCTCCGCGCTGGAGGGCGTGGTGAACGACAGCGAGGGACATCCGGTGGACGCGTCGATCCCGCTCCCGCCGGGCACGCCGTTCGCTGCGGGCGCCATCTGGCTATGTATCGTCAGCGCGGAGACGCCGTGGCAGGAAGAAGCGGAAGCGGACCAGCCCGATCACACGCTCGAACCGATGGCGGAGCCGCCGTCGACGCCGCCCGGCGACGTCCCCGCCGAAACGCCCAGCGCTGAACCCAAAGCCCGCCTGCCGCTGTGGGCGAAATGCAGCTACCTGCTGCTCATCGGGACGCTGGTGCTGCTGACCGGCAGTTGGCTGATGCAGGATAGCGTCGCCATGCCGTCCGCGCCGCCGACCGATACGCGTATCCCGATGATCTCGCAGGCTCAATCCGCCGCCACGCTGCAAGCCATGCTGAACGAGCGCGAGTTAAGCAACGTGCAGGTCGTCCAACAGACGGATCGCATCATCCTCAGCGGCGCGCTCGCCGCAGACCAAATGCCGATGATCAATCGCATGCTGGTGCGGTTTCAACAGCGTTACCGTGTCACGCAGCCGATTGAAAATCACACCCGGGTGAAAGGCGATACGCTGCCGTTTCGCATCGTACAAGTGACCAGCGGCGCGCAGGCCAACGTGGTGACGTCCAACGGTCAACGTCTGTTCGTGGGCGACGAGGTGGATGGACTTCGGCTGGTCGGCATTGATAACAACCAGATCGAGTTCAATGGCAAACAGCAGATTAAGGTGAACTGGTAATGGCTATGCTATCGACCGACGAACCGGGCCGCTATCCGCTGCTCGAACGCTGGCTGACCACGCAGCGACGGCGTCTGGCCGACTATGCGCCGGTTCAGCTACGGGGCCGAATTACGGGTATCAGCGGCATCCTGCTAGAGTCCTGCCTGCCGCAGGCCCGGATTGGCGATCTGTGCCGAATTGAACGCCACGATCAGACGCAGGTGCTGGCCGAAGTCGTCGGCTTCAGTCCGCAGCACGTCTTTCTGTCTGCGCTGGGGGCGCTGGACGGCATCGCGCAAGGCGCGGTGGTCACGCCGCTCTATCAGCCGCACTGCGTCCACGTTTCCGACAATCTGTTGGGCAGCGTGCTGGACGGTTTCGGCAGGCCGCTGACGGCGGAGAGCCAGTCCGCTTTCGTCGAACCCGGTACGGACTGCCCCAACCCCATTCCCGTCATCGGCGACGCGCCGCCGCCCACCGAACGCCCGCGCATCAGCGAGCCGCTGCCGACCGGACTGCGTGCGATCGACGGCCTGCTGACCGTGGGCCGCGGCCAACGGGTGGGGATTTTTGCCGGCGCGGGCTGCGGTAAAACCACGCTATTAGCGGAACTGGCCCGCAACACGCCCTGCGACGCTATCGTCTTCGGACTGATCGGCGAGCGCGGCCGCGAACTGCGTGAATTTCTCGACCACGAACTGGACGACGCGCTGCGCCGACGCACCGTGCTGGTATGTTCAACATCCGATCGCAGCAGCATGGAGCGCGCTCGCGCCGCCTTCACGGCCACCGCCATCGCGGAAGCCTTTCGAGCCGAGGGCAAACAGGTGCTGCTGATCGTCGACTCGCTGACCCGTTTCGCCCGCGCGCAGCGTGAAATCGGTCTGGCCCTCGGCGAACCTCAAGGACGCGGCGGCCTGCCGCCGTCGGTGTATACCCTGTTGCCGCGGCTGGTGGAGCGGGCCGGACAAACCCGCGAGGGCGCGATCACCGCGCTCTACTCGGTGCTGATCGAACAGGACTCCATGAACGATCCGGTCGCGGACGAAGTGAGGTCGCTCATCGACGGCCACATCGTGCTTTCGCGGCGGCTGGCGGAGCGCAATCACTATCCGGCGATCGATATCCTGATGAGCCTGAGCCGCACCATGAGCAGCGTGGCTAGCGCAGCGCACCTCAGGGATGCGGGAGCGCTGCGACAACTGATGGCCGCCTATCAGCAGGTCGAGATGCTGATCCGACTCGGCGAGTATCAGCGGGGACACGATGCCCTGACGGACGCCGCGGTCACCGCTCATGGGGAAATCAACGCCTTCCTGCAACAGCCGATGCGCGAACCCCTTACCTTTGCGGAGATTACCGCCCGACTCAGCGAGGTCAGCCGCCATGCCGACGCCTAATGCGCTGACGCTCTGGACCGGGGGCGCGCCATGTCCTCGCTGAACGCCACCCTCCAACTGCTGCTGCCTATCCGTCGTCAGCGCCTGCGCCGCGCCGAATCGCAATTGCGGGAAGAAACGGAGACGCTGGCGCAGCAGGAAACCGCGCTCGACGTGCTGTGGCAGGAACGAGAGGCGCAGCAGGAACATTACCGGCAACAGCAAGAAGAGTTCCGTCAGCACCAGCAGGAACAGGCGCAGTCGCTGGACAGTCTGCAACAGCAGCGTGAGCGGACGCAAAGACAGATCGGCCGCCTGCGACAACAGCAGCAGCAATACGAAGACGGAGAGGCGCGCTGCCAACAGCACCGACGGCGGGTCGCCGACAAGCGCGCGCTGCTGCGCCAGCGCCAAAAGGCCGTCGAAAAACTGGAATTTTTACTGACCCTGAATCAGGAGCCATGATGAGTGCTTATCTTCCGCCAGCCGCCCCCTCATCCCCGTCGCGCACGGTTCCGTCGCCTTCGGCGGAGAAACCGTTGCCGCGCCCGCGCGGAGGTGCCGCCCATTCCGGCGATGAAGCGACGGCGCCTCCCTCGGACTTCGAACTTCTGCTATCTGCACCGCCTTTCAACTTCTGTACGCCCGGGTTGGCGTCTGAGGATACCGGCACCCTGTCGTCGGGTTTGACGCGTGACGCCGCCGCCGATGAAGTGACAACGTCACTCACTGAAGCGCTACACGCCGAGCTGACTGCTCGACGCGATCTCGCCTCCCACAGCCCGTTCTCGTTCAGCCTGCAACTGCCGCAGCTGGGCGACGTCGATGTACGGATGAGCACGCTGCCCCCCACCGGCTGGGAGGTGATGTTGCGATTCCAGCGTTCTGCCTATCAAGAGGTCCGTCGGCAGCGAGAAAGCTGCCGACGGGCGCTGTCTGCGGCGCTCGACTGCCCAATCCGGCTGGGATTTGAAGTTCAGGAGGCGTCATGAACACCTCGTTATCGCCATCCCCCCTCAGGCTACGCGCGCTCACGCCGTTGCAGGCGCGGATATCCCAGCAGTTGGCGGAGGGCTGCCGCTTCGCATTCAGCTTTGACGACGGGCGTCAGGGCGAGCTGCGTTTGTCGCTGGCGTCGCTTCGGGAAGCCAAGGCTCCCGCACGCGTCTGGCAAAGCGCGGCGGGTTGCTTCTCGCTCAGCGATCCAGCGCCAGCGCTGTCGCTGATGTCCGACTGCCCGGCGTTGCTGCCGACGCTGGAAGAAGATCCGACGGCGGCCGAGTGGTTTTGGGCGCTGTTTAACCATGCTTTCAGCCCGCCGCTTTACGCGCTGCTGGGACCGCTGGCGCCGGTTAACGGCGATATCGCTGCCGATGCGATCCCGCTGTGGCTGGACGTTCAGGTCGCGACCCGGCGCGCCCGCAGTCTGCTTTGCATGGCCGCTAGCGAGCTGCTGTCGTTACTGCGTCAGCCGGGCTGGTTTTCTTCTGCGTCCCCTTTGCCGCCGACGCTGCCGATCTCCGTGCCCCTGGCGCTGGCGGAAGTGACATTGTCACCCAAACACATTCACGCGTTGGAACCGGGCGACCTGATTTACCCACCTACTTGCAGTTTTACCCCGCACGGCGATGGCCTTATTTCGCTCGGCGGGCGACGGTTTCAGGGCCAGCTCCAATGGAGCGGCCTGACGCCCACCCACTTTCTTATTGCTGAACAGGAGGAGTGTCCGGTGAATGACGCTTTCGAATCCTCATCCCCACATGACATGCCGTTTGCCGACGAGATGGCGACAACCGCAACGGCTGATGACACGCCGCTGCCCGCGCTGCCTCTGACGCTGACGGTCCGCTGCGGGCACCTTTCTCTGACGCTTCAGGCGTTGCAGCAGTTGTCGTGCGGCAGCGTGGTTCCGGTCCAGCAGGCGCTGCCGGGCGAAGCGATGCTTTATCACGGCGAGGTGCCGCTGGCCCGGGGCGAACTGGTGGAGGTTGCTGGACGGCTGGGCCTGCAAATCACCCAACGGCTTGGCGCATTGCAGCCGGATCGGGAGCCCATGTCATGACGGCGGGCGCGTTCGATCCGGTGATGTTCGCCCTGATGTTGGGGGCCTTGTCGCTGATCCCGCTCATGATGGTGGTCTGTACCTGTTTTTTGAAAATCGCCACCGTACTGTTGATCACCCGGAACGCCATTGGGGTACAGCAGGTGCCGCCGAATATGGCGCTGTACGGCATCGCGCTCGCCGCCACTTTATTCGTGATGGCGCCGGTCTTCGGCGATATCAAACAACGCTTTCAGGATACGCCGCTGGATATGAGTGATCTCGGCACGCTGGAAACCACCGCGACGCACGGCATCGAACCGTTGCAGAAGTTTATGTCTCGCAATACCGACCCCTATATTCTCACCCATCTGCATGAGAACAGCATCCGCATGTGGCCCGCCGCCATGTCCGAAAAAGCGACCACAGACAATATCTTGCTGGTGATCCCGGCCTTTGTGCTCTCCGAACTGCAAGCGGGATTCAAAATTGGTTTCTTGATTTACATACCGTTCATCGTCATCGACCTGATCGTCTCTAACGTGCTGCTGGCGCTGGGGATGCAGATGGTCGCGCCGACGACGCTCTCGCTGCCGCTCAAGCTGCTGCTGTTCGTGCTGGTCAGCGGCTGGACCCGGCTGCTCGACGGCCTGTTTTATAGCTACCTGTGAGGCGAATGTGGAAATTTTGAATCTGTTTCGACAGGCCATGGTGCTGGTTGTGATGCTGTCCGCGCCGCCGCTGGTCGTCGCCGTGATCGTGGGCGTCCTGATTTCGCTGCTGCAAGCCGTCATGCAGCTACAGGACCAGACGCTCCCTTTCGCCATCAAGCTGGTGGCGGTCGGTCTGGTGCTGGCCATGACCGGTCGCTGGATTGGCGTCGAACTGATCCAGCTGACCCTGCTGGCTTTCAATATGATCGAACAAACCCGCGCATGAGGCCACGATGCTGACCCTCGCCACTCTCGAACGTCTTTATGACTTTATCTTTGCCCTGACGCTCGGCATGGCCAGACTCTATCCCTGCCTGTTTCTGGTGCCACTGTTTTCGTTCACGCTGGTGAAAGGCTTGCTCAGAAATGCCATCGTACTGGCGCTGGCGCTGGTGCCGGCCGCCGCCATCCAGCAGCAAATGCAGGACACGACGCTGAGTTGGCCGCTATTGCCGGGCCTGTTGCTCAAGGAGCTGGTGGTCGGGCTCCTGTTGGGTTGCATTCTGGCGATGCCTTTCTGGCTGTTCGAGTCCGTGGGGGCGCTATTCGATAACCAGCGCGGCGCGTTGATCGGCGGACAACTCAACCCCGCGCTCGGCAGCGACGCAACGCCCCTCGGCCATATGATGAAGCAACTGTTGGGACTGATGCTGTTGCTGACGCTGGGACTCTCCGGGCTGACGCAGCTGCTCTGGGACAGCTATCGCCTGTGGCCTGCGCTGATGTGGCTGCCGCCGCTCGGCGAAACCGGCTTCCATGCCTATC
Source organism: Lonsdalea quercina subsp. quercina (assembly GCF_000688695.1). GTDB lineage: Bacteria > Pseudomonadota > Gammaproteobacteria > Enterobacterales > Enterobacteriaceae > Lonsdalea > Lonsdalea quercina_D. Next base: position 92,612 of record NZ_JIBQ01000009.1, read on the forward strand.
TGGACCTGCTGGCCGACACTTTTACGCATCTGGTCATCTTCGCCGGGCCGCTGGTGGCGCTGCTGCTACTGCTTGAGTTCAGCATCGCCATACTCAGTCTGTATAGCCCGCAGTTACAAGTCTATGTATTGTCCGTGCCCGCCAAATGTCTCGCCGGGATGGCGTTCTTCATCGTGTACCTGCCGGTGCTGCAATATCTTGCCGAGGGGCGGATTCTGGCGCTGCCGGACCTGAAACACGTACTGCCGCAGTTTTTCCCCGCGCTCCCCTGAGGGGCTCGCAGAGGCTGACGCATGAGCGAAAAAACCGAAAAGCCGACCCCGAAGAAGCTACGTGATGCGCGTCGCAAAGGCGAAGTCGGCCAAAGTCAGGACATTCCCAAGCTGTTGATTAGCGCCGCGCTGCTGGAAATGATCCTGGCGCTGGTCAATCACGGCATGGAAAAGTTGGAAATGCTGATGCAACTGCCGCTGAAACGTCTGACCGATCCCTTCGGACACGCGGTCAACGAGATCGTCGGCGAGGCGCTCAGCCTGTTGGCAACGTTATGTTTGCTGACCGTCGCGATTGCGATATTGATGCGAATTGTCGGCGCCTGGATCCAATACGGCCCTTTGTTCGCCCCCGAGGCGCTTAAAGTCGATTTTAACCGGCTCAATCCCGTCAATCAGATCAAGCAGATGTTTTCTATGCGCAAGCTGACGGAGATGCTGACCAACATCCTGAAGACCGTCACCATCGGCATTATCTTTTATCACGTGGTTATCCCGCAGTTGGAGTGGTTGGTCGAACTGGCTTACGGCGACCTGGATGGCTTCTGGCACGGCGTCGCGGTGGTACTCCAGCGCGTGGAGCGCACGACGCTGGCGGCGCTGCTCGCCCTGGCCGTACTCGACTTCGGACTACAGAAATACTACTTCCTGAAACAGCAGCGGATGAGTCATGAAGATCTTCGCAACGAACACAAGGATTCCGAGGGCGATCCGCATATGAAAGGCCAGCGTAAGTCGCTGGCGCGCGACATCCTTAACGCGCCAGCCAAGCCGCGTCCGGCAGGCAACGTGGAAAATGCCGACTTACTGCTGGTCAACCCTACCCACTACGCGGTGGCGCTGTTTTACCGGCCGGGACAAACCCCGCTGCCGCGCATCCTGTGCAAAGGCGAAGATGCGGAGGCGCGCCAGCTCATCGAGCGCGCGCATCAGGCCAACATCCCGGTGATTCGCTTCGTCTGGCTTGCCCGCACGCTCTACCGTCAGCCGGAAGGCCGTTACATTCCGAGAGACACGCTACAGGCCGTCGCTCAGGTCTATCGGGTGCTGCGACAGTTGGAGCAGGACACCTCGCGCATGGCGGAGGTAACCGATATGGATAACGAGCCGGTCAGGTGACGATCGCTTGCTAACAAGACGGAGAAAGTCGCCCGTCACGCGAGTGGAAAACAGCATGCCATCGGGTAAAAATTTAGAAATAGTTTCAATATAATCCTGCACATCCGTTCACTATCTGGTATTACTCAAAGCATGGTAATCCATTGAACTCAGCGCAGAATCGCCTGCCCGGCAACGACCGCCGCGATCCGATCGGCAGGCAGCCGACTCTGTGCATCGGCGTTTAACAGGTAAGACAAACTCTATGTTCAAATCGTTTTTTCCTCATCCCAAACTGTTCTTCTCTTCCGCCGCGATCTGGACGCTGATCTGCATCGCCATCTGGTACGCTTTCGCCCGCCCTCTGGGGGCCAATCTGCTGAATCTGACCGATCAGCCGCTGCCCACCAGCGCCGCCCGTTTCTGGAGCCCGGCCTTCCTGTGGTTTTACGGCTACTATGCGATCGCCGTCGGTCTGTTTTCGGCCTGCTGGTTTATATTCAGCCCGCACCGCTGGCAGCGCTGGTCCATTCTCGGTTCGGCTCTGATTATCTTCGTCACCTACTTCTCCGTGGAAGTCGGCGTCGCGGTTAACGCCTGGTACGTGCCCTTCTACGATCTGATCCAGAAAGCGCTCGGCACCCCGCACGCCGTCACCATCGGCGCGTTCTATCACGAACTGGCGGTCTTTCTGGGGATCGCGCTGTGTGCGGTGGTGGTGGGCGTGCTGAATATGTTTTTCGTCAGCCACTACGTCTTTCGCTGGCGAATGGCGATGAACGACTACTACATGACGCACTGGCCTCGGCTACGCCATGTCGAAGGGGCCGCCCAGCGTATCCAGGAAGACAGCATGCGCTTCGCATCTACGGTCGAGAGTCTCGGCGTCAATCTGATTCAGTCGGTCATGACGCTGATCGCCTTCCTGCCGGTGCTGATCACGCTTTCCGTCCACGTCAAAGAAGTGCCGATCCTCGGCCAAATCCCCTATGCGCTCCTTATCGCCGCGCTGATCTGGTCGCTGGCGGGCACCGGGCTGCTGGCCTTTATCGGAATCAAACTGCCGGGACTGGAGTTCAATAACCAGCGCGTAGAAGCGGCTTACCGTAAGGAATTGGTCTACGGGGAAGATCATGCCGATCGCGCTACGCCGCCGACCGTGCGCGAGCTGTTTACCAACGTGCGAAAAAACTACTTCCGGCTGTACTTCCACTACACCTACTTCAACATTGCGCGCGTGCTGTATCTGCAGGTGGACAACGTCTTCGGGATTGTCGTGTTGCTGCCCTCCATTGTGGCTGGGGCGCTCACGCTGGGCCTGATGTCGCAGATCAACAATGTCTTCGACCAGGTCCGCAGTTCGTTCCAGTACTTGATCAACTCCTGGACCACGATAGTAGAGCTGCTGTCGATCTATAAACGTCTGCGCAGCTTCGAGTCCATTATTCAGGACGACGACGCGCCCAATACCGATTACATCTCCTCGCCGGATGCCTGATTGCTCCGCCCGCGGCAGGCACTCGCCTGCCGCCGCACCGTGGCCCCAGTATTGCGATCGGGGCGCGCCACCAAAACATTAATATTTATAATGTTTATTACCTTTACCATACGTCATTAAAATATATCACCCTGTTTTTGCACCATTTACAGCAACGAGCACCGCTTTCACTTATCCACCCCTGGTGATAACATTAAAAAAATTAACATTAAGGATGATAGTGATGTATCAATACAAGATGGTGCAGATCCCCCCCAATATTTCGGTGAAAGCGCGGGACAACAAACAAGGAATAGCGGCCCAATATCTCGAAAATGTCGTCAACGACTATGCGCTAGACGGATGGGAGTTTCAGCGCGTCGATACCATCGGCATCGAAGAACAGCCCGGCTGTTTTAGCACCAACAAGACGGGCGTCGTGAACTACTACGTCATCACGTTTCGAAAAAAACGCGAATGATATTGCGTGGGTTGAGTCTGCGGCTAATCATGCTGTATCGCAGGTATGCGCCCGACAGGATCCGCGGCCGCTGTCGTTTTCACCCTTCTTGCTCGACCTACGCGCTGGTGTCTATCCGCCGCTTCGGCGCGCTGTCAGGTTGGAAATTGGCGATAGCGCGCCTGAGGCGCTGCCGGCCGCCCAACGGCGGGGTGGATTACCCGCCCCGCGCGTCGCGGCCGGAATAACCCACCTATAACAAAGCCCCGAGCGACGTGCCCGGGGCTTTACCGTATACATGACCTCGTCGGTTTTAGTGCTGCGCGCCGCGCAGCTTTTCACCGCGACGTCGCAGCACTTCCATCACGATCAGCAATAGCAGCGCGGCCCCCACCATCATCGACGCGGCCGCCGCGATCGTCGGGTCCAGGTTTTCACGGATCCCGGCAAACATCTGCAGCGGCAACGTGCGCTGTCGCGGACTGGCCAGAAACAGCGTCACAATCACTTCATCGAAGGATGTCGCGAACGCGAATAGCGCGCCGGAAAACACGCCGGGCGCGATCAACGGCAACGTGACCTTACGGAAGGCCAGCAGCGGCGGCGCCCCCAGGCTGGCGGCGGCGCGGGTGAGGTTCTGATCGTAGTTTTTCAGTACGGCCGTGACGGTAATGACCACGAACGGTACTCCCAGCATCGCATGCGCCAGCACCAAACCCAGATAGCTGTTCAGCAGCGAGAGTTTGGCGAAGAAGAAAAACATGCCGACGGCGACGATCACGACAGGCGCGATCATCGGCGAAATCAGCACCGCCATGACCAGCGATTTACCACGGAATTCGCCACGCACCAGTCCGACCGCGGCAAGAACGCCCAGCACGGTCGCCAACAACGTCGCCAGCGGCGCAATCAGCAGACTGTTGCCGAGAGAGCTCAGCCACTCGCTGGAGTGGAAAAACTCGCGATACCAGCGCAGTGAAAAACCGGCCAGCGGATAGCTCAGGAACGATCCCGCATTGAACGACAGCGGCACGATCACCAGCACGGGTACAATCAGGAACAGCAGCATCGCCGCGCCGTATAAATTAAAGAACGCATTCCACAAACGGATAACCAGCGCGCCTTGTTGTCTCATTTCCCTGTCCTCCAGTTATTGCGCGGCAATTTCAGCGTTGGTGCGAGTCACACGGATGTAGACCACATACAGCAAGGTGACGATCACCAACAGCTGCGTTCCCAGCGCCGCCGCCATCCCCCAGTTCATGGTGGTATTGGTGAAGAATGCTACGAAGTAGCTCAGCATCTGATCGGCCGGCCCGCCCAGCAACGCGGGCGTGATGTAGTAGCCGATGGCCATCATGAACACCAGCAACGCGCCTGCCGTGACTCCGGCATAGGTCTGCGGCACATACACGCGCCAGAAGGCGATAAACGGATGCGCGCCCAGCGAGATGGCGGCGCGAACATAGTTGGGCGAAATCCCCTTCATCACCGCATAGAGCGGCAGGACGAAAAACGGCATCAGGATGTGCGTCATCGAGATATAAACCCCGACGCGGTTGAACACCAACACCAGAGGATGGTCGATGATATTCAGCGCCAGCAACGAACGGTTGATGAGACCGCCGGACTGCAACAGCACAATCCAGCTCGCCGTGCGCACGATTAGCGAGGTCCAGAACGGCAGCAATACCAAAATCATCAGCAAATTGGCGCGATTAGATGGCTGTTTAGCCAGCCAGTACGACAGCGGGTAGCCCAGCCCCACGCACAGCAACGTCACGACACCGGCCATTTTCAGCGTACGCAACAGTACGTCGATATACAGAGATTGTTCCGGCGGCTGCGCCGTAATCTCTCCTGTCTGCGGATCGACCCGGTGGTCGAACACGGCAAGCAGGTAATAGCTAGTGAACGGACGGGAGGCGCGTTGGAAGGTTTTCCAGGTGCTTACCTCCCCCCACAAGGGCTGATCGGCGATAAGCTGTTCACGCACCGAGGGAGTGTCGGCAGGCGGCATTTTGCGCAGCGTCCGGTTCACCAGCGTACGGTACTGACCATCTTCATACCCCAACCGTTTGGTGATCGCTGCCACCTGCCCGCCGCTGCGGGCCTGACGGAGATCGGCAATCAACGCCTTGAACACGTCCTCATCGGGAACCTCATTGCCCGGCCACGCTTTTAACGCGGCGATAGTGGCGGGCATATGGGTACGTAGTTCAGGGTTGGATACGCTCTTGCCCAGAATCGAAAAAATGGGAAACAGAAAGCTGGCCAGGATAAACAGGAACAGCGGCGCGATCAGCAGCAGCGAACGTTTTTTATAACGCGACTGGGCATGACGCAGCTGCTGTTTCAGGCTGGTGTTTTCCAGTGGCTCGGCCGGTGGCGCGGCGGCCACCCTTTCGTTCTGGGTCATCAATTTTCTCCTTACTCTTTCAGACCGTCGCGGGATTACTGCTGAGCAGCCCAGGAATTAAAGCGCTGTTCCAACTCTTCCCCGTGATCGATCCAAAATTCGGTATCCACTGCCAGAGACTGTTCCAGGTTTTCCGGCGCTGTCGGCAGGTTGGAGCGAATGGCGGCAGGCAGCAGTTCGTTGGTTTTGATATTGGTAGGGCCGTAGGCGATGTTTTCCGCAAAGACCTTCTGATTTTCCGGCTTATTGGCAAAGGCGATAAATTGTTCCGCCAGCGCTTTGTGTTTCGAGCCTTTTACGATGGCCCAGCTATCCAGATCGTAAATGCTGTCTTTCCAGACGATATTGATGCCCGGCTTTTCCTTCTGCGCTACGGCCACGCGGCCGTTGTAGGCGGAGGTCATCACGACATCGCCGGAAACCAGCCACTGCAGCGGCTGTGCGCCGGACTCCCACCACTGGATATTGGCCTTGATTTGATCGAGTTTCTTGAACGCGCGATCCACGCCGGCGGGCGTTGCCAGCACTTTATACAGATCTTCACGCTTCACGCCGTCGGCCAGCAGGGCGATTTCCAGCGTGAACTTGGCGCTTTTACGTAAGGCGCGTTTGCCGGGGAACTTCTGCACATCCCAGAAATCGACCCAGCTGGTCGGCGCCTGTTTCAATTTGTTGGCGTTGTAGGTCAGCACCGTCGACCAGACGAAGATCCCGGCGCCACATTCGGAAACAGAACCTTTCACAAACTGGGACGGGTCTCCCAGTTTTTTCCAGTCCAGCGGTTCCAGCAGTCCTTCGTTACAGCCGCGGAGCAGCTCCGGCCCTTCGACTTCAACGATGTCCCAGCTAATCTGGCCGGTTTCAACCATAGCGCGCAAGCGCGCCATTTCGCCGTTATATTCCCCGGATTCGATCGTGCCCTTGCCCGCCGCCATAAACGGCTTGTAGAACGCTTTGTCCTGCGCATCCTTGTTGGTGCCGCCAAAGGAAATTACGGTCAGGTTTTCGGCCCAGGCCTGAGAGCTCATTGCGACAATCAGCGCGGATAAAGCAAATTTTTTCAACATAATCTGGCTCCTGGTAAAAGTGTGAACGCAATGCCAAACGGCGGCACTTTAGAGTTGTGTGAACAGTCATTGCTGTGGTGATGAATCCCCTCTTTGTAAAAGCATATTTCGTGCCACTTTGGGCAAAAAAGGGGGAATTCAGGCGGCGTTGGGCGGGATAAGGACATCGCCTGAACATGTGCAGTGCGCACGATTTTATAGGGGGAGCGTTCTGGGGAAAATTTGCTTTAGCGTGGTGCATTCAGTGAGTTCGAATGCACCACGATGTAACGGAGAGATGACACGGCATGGTCTTCCGCGTCAGTGCGGCATCAGGCTGTTGGCGTGAGATCCACGCAAAGATATTTCATCTCCAAATACTCTTCGATGCCGAAGCGCGATCCTTCTCGACCGAGCCCGGACTGTTTGACGCCGCCGAACGGCGCGACTTCGTTGGAAATCAGCCCGGTGTTGATGCCGACCATGCCGTACTCAATCGCTTCCGGCACGCGCCACTGACGAACGGCATCACGCGTGAAAACATAGGCCGCCAGTCCAAACTCGGTGTCGTTCGCCATTGCAACGGCTTCGGCTTCATCCGTAAACGGAAACAGCGGAGCGACCGGACCAAAGGTCTCTTCGCGCGCAAACCGCATATCGCGCGTGACGTCGCCAATCACCGTCGGGGTGAAGAACGTGCCGCCCAGCGCATGGGACTTGCCGCCCAGCAGCAGCGTGGCGCCTTTCGTCAACGCGTCGTCGATGTGCTGACGGACTTTGTCGACGGCCTGTTCATCAATCAGCGGACCCTGCGTCACGCCCGGCTCAGTGCCGTCGCCGACCTTGAGTTTTTTGACTTCTTCGACCAACCGGGCCGCCAGCGCCGGATAAATCCCGCGCTGTACGTAGATCCGATTCGCGCAGACACAGGTCTGCCCGCTGTTGCGAAACTTGGAGGCCATGATGCCTTTCACCGCCAGTTCAAGGTCGGCGTCATCAAACACGATCACCGGCGCGTTGCCGCCCAGTTCCAGAGACAGTTTTTTCACCGTCGGCGCACTTTGGGCCATCAAAATACGGCCGACTTCTGTCGAGCCGGTGAAGCTTAATTTGCGAACGACCGGGCTATCGCACAGCACTTTGCCCACCGCCGGCGCTTCGCCGGTGATGACCTGCAGAACGCCGGCGGGAATGCCGGCCTGAACAGCCAATTCACCCAGCGCCAAGGCGGTATACGGCGTCTGTTCGGCGGGTTTGACGATCATGGTGCAGCCTGCCGCCAGCGCTGGCGCGGCCTTACGGGTAATCATCGCCGCCGGGAAGTTCCACGGGGTGATGGCCGCCGTTACGCCGATAGGCTGTTTCAGCACCAGCAGTCGCTGATTAGCCTGCGGAGACTGGAGCACGCTCCCCTCAACGCGTTTGGCCTCTTCCGCAAACCACTCGATAAACGCATTGGCATAGCCGATTTCGCCGGACGCTTCCGCCAGAGATTTACCCTGCTCGGCCGTCAGCAACGCCGCCAGATCGGCCTGATTTTCGCGGATCAGACGCGCCCATTCGAGCAGTACGGCGGCGCGCTCTTTGCCCGTGCGCTGACGCCAGGACGACAGCGCTTTTTCCGCCGCGTCGATCGCTAGTTGAGTCTGTTCCGCCGTCACCAACGGGATAGTCCCCAGCGTCTCCCCGGTGGCCGGGTTGTTGACGCTGAGCTTTTCGCCGCTCAGGCTATCCTGCCATTGGCCGTCAATAAGACATGACTGACGAAATAACGTTTTATTTTTCAATTGCATGAAGCCACCTTTACTGAGACAGAACGCGGGACAGGAGCGCCAGGGCCTGGCTGAACTGGGCATCGGGAATCGTCAGCGGATACAGGAACCGGATGACGTTGCCGTGCACGCCGCAGGTCAGCAGCAGCAGCCCCTGGTCCAGCGCCGCCTTCTGATATTTTTTGGTGATTTCCGCGCTCGGTTTGCCCGTCTGCGGGTCGTTGAATTCCACCGCGACCATCGAACCGCGAGCACGAATATCCGCGATTGCCGGACAGTGCGCTTTCGCCTGTTCCAGCGTCTCTACCAGTGTAGCGCCCAGCTTCTGCGCTCGCTGGCACAGTTGCTCTTGTTCGATCACATCCAGCACGGCCAGCGCGGAAGCGACCGCCAGCGGGTTACCGGCGTAGGTGCCGCCCAGTCCGCCAGGCCCCGGCGCATCCATCACGTCGGCACGGCCCACGACGCCGGAGATCGGGAAACCGCCGCCGAGGCTTTTCGCCATCGTGATCAGATCCGCCTTGTCCTGGTAATACTCCATGGCGAACACTTTGCCGGTACGCGCGAAGCCGCTCTGAACTTCGTCGGCAATCAGCAACATGCCGTGCTGGTCACACAACTTGCGCAGCGCGCTGATAAATTCCGGCGGCGCCACATTGAAGCCGCCTTCGCCTTGAATCGGCTCAAGAATAATGGCCGCAACCTGATCGGCGGCAATGTCCGTGTGCAGCAGGCGATCGATGCTTTCCATCGCCTGTTCAACGCTGATGCCCTGATGCTCATTGGGATAGAGCGCATGGAAAATGGATCCGGGGAACGGCCCGAAACCCGTTGAATAAGGGGCCACTTTGCCGGTCAGGGTCATCGTCAGAAGCGTACGGCCATGGAAAGCGGCGCCGAAGGCGATAACCCCCGGACGCTTGGTGTGCGCCCGCGCGATTTTAACTGCATTTTCAACGGCTTCTGCGCCGGTAGTGAAAAAGGTGGTTTTAGCCGGGCCGTCGATAGGCGCCAGTTCGTTGATGCGCTCCGCGAGGGTGACATAGCTGCCGTATGGCACAATTTGATAAGCGGTATGCGTAAAGCATTCCAGCTGTTCGCGCACCGCTGCCAGCAGTTTGGGATGGCGGTGGCCGGTGTTCAGTACGGCGATACCCGCAGAAAAGTCAATATATTCATTACCTTCCACATCCCATAACGTCGCATTTTCCGCCTTGGCCGCAAAAAAATCACACATGACGCCGACACCACGCGGTGTGGCCGCCAAACGACGTTGATTGAGTTCGCTATTTTTCATTTTGTTGACTCCGATTCGATGGACTGACGCATTGCTTGCGGCTGACGATTGACGTCTGTTGTTGCTATTTACCTCCTGCATGGTTCTATAATCCAGTGCCAGTTTATAAAATTTGAGGGATCCAATTTGCGCTCGCTACTCACAGACCTGCTGTTGCAGGGGTTGGAAAACCAGCAGGATGGGACATTGAATAAACGGTTGAATGACGCGATTCGGCTAGCCATCCTGGAAGGCGCTATCGCTCCCGGCTGTCGTCTGCCCTCATCACGGGACTTGGCGCAGCAGCTGTCGCTGTCGCGCAATACGGTGATCGCCGCCTACGAACAGCTGTTGGCGGAGGGCTATATCGAAACGCGCACCGGCAGCGGAACGTATGTCACCGAGCAACTGCCGTCCGTCACCGTTCCCCCGCTGCGGGACAACAGCGAAGGCGCCGTTCGGCCCGCGGTGCAAGAGCTTTCGCGTCGCGGAATGAACCTGCTCGGTTATACCGGTGCGTCGGCGCGTCAGTGGGGGGCGTTCATGCCGGGGATCCCGGATATCACCTGCTTTCCGCACGATTTATGGCGCAGGTTGCAAACGCGCATCACCCGTCGCATGAAACCGGAACAGCTTTCCTATTCGCCGAAAGGCGGCAGCCCTGAACTTCAAGAAGCGTTAGTCGACTATCTGCGCGTCGCACGTTCGGTGGAGTGCCGACCTGAGCAGATTCTCATCACCGAGGGCACGCATCAGGCGATGGATCTGCTGGCGAAAATGCTCTGCAACCCGGGGGATCTGGCCTGGCTGGAAGAGCCGTGCTACTGGGGGATGCGCAATGTGCTGACCATCAACGGGCTGCGCATTGCGCCTGTCGATGTGGACGAGCAAGGTATGGTGCCGCCTGAAACGATTTCGCCTCAGTCGATACCGCGCCTCATCTGCGTCACGCCATCGCATCAGTATCCGCTGGGCGCGGTAATGAGCCTGGCGCGTCGCCAGCGGTTGCTCGCCTTGGCGCAGGAGCACGGCAGCTGGGTTATCGAGGACGACTACGACAGCGAATTTCGCTTTTCCGGCAGCCCGATCCCGGCGCTGCGTGGCTTGAAGAATCAACCACCGGTGATTTATATCGGCACGTTCAGCAAGACGCTCTATCCGGGTCTGCGGGTGAGTTACATGGTGCTGCCGATGCATCTGGCGCGAGAGCTTAAAACCGGTCACGACGAGCTCTACCGCGGCGGTCACATGCTGACGCAGCTGACCCTGAGCCAGTTTCTGCGCGAGGGCCACTATGCCGCGCATATTCGCCGGATGCGCCTGCTGTACGGCCGCCGCCGGGCATTGCTTAGCGAGCTGATCGTAGAACATCTGGGCGAAGACTACCTGGGCTATAACAGCAACGCGGGCCTGCACCTGATTCTACGGCTGCCCGAGGCGACCGACGACGTACTGCTCAGCAGCCGCATCATCCAGCGCGGCGTCATGGTGAAACCCCTCTCCAGCTACTATCTCCACCCTCGCCCCCAGCGCGGTCTGCTGCTGGGATACGCCTGCGTTAAAGAGGAAGATATGGCGCGGGCGTTCTCCGTGATCGTGAGCTGTTTGAAGGAGATGCGGACCCGTGCCAAGCAGGCTTAATAGCGTACGTCGAAGGCACTATTTTGGTGCCTTACTCCCTCAATGCATTCACCATTATGAGGCATCACCTCTTTTACCATCGCGCTGACCGTGTCGAAAAACTGTTCAACCTGCCCAGTCATTCTTTCGTTAATAACGGCAAGCCACGAACGTCCTTTCCCTCGTGACGACCTTGAGATATCCGTCCTGACCATGGTCTAACGCACGGGTCATCCCAGCGACACTTCCGCGTCGTCCCCCTCAATTTTTCAAGCAGGCATGATTTATGCATCAATCGTTGAATACAGACACAGTGAGAGAGTGCCTTAATGAAAAACTTTGTCAGCTTCAAAAATATTCAAAAGACCTATGATGGCGATCGTCTGGTCGTCAAGAACCTGAATCTGGACATTCAGGAAGGCGAATTTCTGACGATGCTCGGCCCGTCCGGCTCGGGTAAGACCACCAGTTTGATGATGCTGGCCGGGTTCGAAACCCCGACGCAGGGAGAGATATTGTTACGCGATACCCCGCTGCATAATCAGCCCGCGCATCAACGCGGCATCGGCATGGTATTTCAAAATTACGCCCTGTTTCCGCATATGACCGTGGCGGAAAACCTGGCCTTTCCGCTCTCCATCCGCCGCCTGAATCGCAGCGACATCAAAGAGAAAGTCGACCGCGTGCTGGATCGCGTAAAACTGACCAGTCTGGCCGACCGCTATCCGGCGCAGATGTCCGGCGGACAACAGCAGCGCGTGGCGCTGGCGCGCGCGTTGGTGTTCGAGCCGCGTTTGGTGCTGATGGATGAACCGCTAGGGGCGCTCGATAAACAGCTGCGTGAACATATGCAATTGGAGATCAAAGAGCTGCATCGCGCATTGGAGCTGACGGTGGTTTATGTGACTCACGATCAGAGCGAAGCGATGACGATGTCCGACCGGGTGGCGGTATTTAATGACGGCATCATCCAGCAGATGGACAGCCCCAACGATATCTACGAACGCCCGCAAAATGCGTTTGTGGCGCAGTTTATCGGCGAGAACAACACGTTGATCGGCACGCAGTCAGGCAGCGACGGCGACTATTACAACGTGACGCTGGGAGATGGCACCGTGTTGAAAGCGCTGAAGGTCCGCCCTAGCTCCCCCGGCAAAACGATTTCAGTGTGTATCCGTCCGGAAAGGGTCAAAATCAACGCCGAACATCTACAGCCCGGCGCGCAGCAGGTGCATGCGCGTATCAGTCAGTTTATCTATCTGGGCGATCACGTACGGATGATGACCGACGTTGCGGGGCAATCTCAGTTTATGGTCAAACTACCGGCAAGCGATGTGGATCCGTCCTGGAAGGTCGGCACCGGGGTGAAACTCTCCTGGATGCCGGAAAATCTGCGGGCGTTAGATGTGATCACCACACATTAATTTCCCCTCTCCACACCTCGAAAACCGCCTTAAGTGAAGGCGGTCAGACTGACGCGAGTCTTTTCGCGCCAGTCATAGGCGACATTCGTTAGCGTGTCGCCGTCAGTCATGCTTCTCATGCAATTCCCTGGGCTGGGTGAACAACCCGCCGCCTTATCGCCTTCATTCTCCGGGCGTAAAAAAGGGCAGCTTACGCCGCCCTCATAAATACATGACACCTGAATTACATCGCGGCCGCAAAGACGGAAACGATGTCAGCATGCGTACCCTGTCTTGGGTTGGTCAGGCTGCAGGCATCTTTCAGGGCGTTGTCCGCCAGCGTATTGAAGTCTTCTTCTTTAACGCCCAACGCTTTCAGGCCGGTCGGAATACCGATGTCGCTGGAGAGTTTGACGATAGCCGCAATCGCCGCTTCGGCGGCATCGGCGTCGCTCAGGGGAGTGACGTCAACGCCCAGCGCTTTCGCTACGTCTTTCAGGCGAGCGGCGGCAACAGCGGCGTTATAACGCACGACGTGCGGCAGCAGTACGGCGTTGCAGACCCCGTGCGGCAGGTTATAGAAGCCGCCCAGTTGGTGAGCCATTGCATGCACATAACCCAAAGAGGCGTTGTTAAAGGCCATTCCCGCCATGAACTGCGCATACGCCATTTGCTCACGCGCTTCCATATTTTTGCCGTCGTGTACCGCATTGCTCAAATGGTCGCGAATCAGCTCAATGGCTTTGATCGCAACGGCATCCGTGATCGGATCTGCGGCGGTTGAAACGTAGGCTTCGATCGCATGCGTTAACGCATCCATACCGGTTGCCGCCGTCAGAGACGCCGGCATACCGACCATCAATGCAGGGTCGTTGATGGACATGAGCGGAGTGACGTTTTGATCGACGATAGCCATTTTCACGTGGCGCACTTCATCAGTGATGATGCAGAAGCGCGTCATTTCGGAAGCGGTACCCGCCGTGGTGTTGATGCCGAACAGCGCCAGCTGCGGGCGATGTGATTTATCTACCCCTTCGTAATCAGCAATCTGGCCGCCGTTGGTTGCCAGCAACGCAATCCCCTTCGCACAGTCATGTGAAGAACCACCGCCCAGAGAAACGATGCAGTCGCAGTCGTTGGACTTCAGCAAGCTCAGTCCTTCATCCACGTTTTTGACCGTGGGGTTAGGCTGCACGCCATCATATACAGCACTGAAAACCTGATGTTCATTTAACAAAGCCTGCACCGTGGCGACCACGCCGATTTTGTTCAGTACGCTATCGGTCACAATCAGCGCGCGTTTGAAGCCCTGTGCCTGAATCTGCTTAGCCGCTTCCTGTAAAGAGCCTTCACCCATCAGGTTTACTGCCGGAATATAAAATGCGCTACTCATCTTTTTTCACCATATCCATTGATTTTAAATGTTAACTGGCGGCAATCCTATCACCGAGGCATGCGGGTTAAATTGATTTAAAGCAACTTAATCTGACTGGTTCTATCGCGATTGACAGGGATATTATGACAAGCATCAATTATCGAAGTGCCTTTGTTAAGCAAATGCTAAATATTTTCGAGTCCCGAAGGATATCAAAAAAGGAAGAATGCCGCCCAGATCCGTTGGCCGGCGCGGGAGAGTCAGGACCGATCGGCTGAAACGATTATTCTAATAAAAATAAATAATAAATTTAAGTAACAAAAGTAAATGAGGATGACGACAGCGATAACAAGAAGAAATAAAAGGAGGGGAAAAGACGGACAGGGGCTTTATTCATGTCCGCACCCCATCAGATGCGGACAACGATCGCTACAGGCTAACTGCGGATTTTACGATAGATCCAAAGCACCACCAGAGAACCGATAACGGCTACGATGAAGCTGCCAAAGTTGAAACCGTCTACGCGGCCATAGCCGAAGAAGGTACTGATATACCCGCCGACAACCGCACCAATAACGCCCAGCAGTACCGTCATGAAGAAACCGCCGCCATCATTCCCCGGCATGATCCACTTGGCGAGGATACCCGCGATCAAACCGAAGATAATCCATGAAAGAATGCCCATACCTACCTCATCTAGTTAGTGACTGACCTGTTTGCCCATTAAAATGGATCGCAGCTTAATGGTTAATTAACCATCGCAATTCGAAACCGAGGTTAAGTATAGTCAAAATTTCACGTTGTACCGCCCAATACATCTGACTGCTGGTTTGTTGACCGCCCTCTGTTTTTAAAGGACTTCACGTCGCCGTAACAGGCGGAAAAGTCACATTTCATCACAAAAAAAACGACTAGACCGGAATGCCTTTTTATTAGTTAATAGCGCCTCGCAGTCAGGTGCCATTCACCTGCGAAAGCCCCTTTAGCTGTACCGTCTCAACGACTGTGTGAGGGATGCTTAGCGTTGTATCCAAAGCATTTATCGCCCGATTCCTAGATATATTTCCGCATTCTTTTCCTAAACTGAGTCAATTGTACTGTTTAAACCCTGGCAGCCAGGCATACGGAGGATAGAGATGAAAGTCAGTAAAGAGCGGTTTATCGGACTTGAATGGCTCCGTTTTCTGCTGGGATGTTACGTTATGATTTACCACACGCTGCACGTCTATCCTCAGCGATTCAACATCCCGTTTCTGGATGAATTGACCAGTATGGGGTTCTTTGCGACCAGCACTTTCTTCGTGTTGTCCGGCTTCTTACTCGCCCACGTGTATATCCGGGACGGTCAGCTACGTGAACCGGCCCGACGATTTATGGCCAAGCGTCTGTTCAATCTCTACCCCATTCACATCATCGGCCTTGTCAGCTCAATCCTGGTGGTCATGTTAATGCAGTGGCTGGCAATTCCACCGGAAGGTCAGGTAGCCAGCGCGCGGTTCGTGATATACGACAGTAATCAGCCCGGAGTCGATCCGGCCACGCTGCGTCACTATATGGATAACGTGCAGCTCACGTTCAACAGCCTGTTACAGCTGTTATTGCTACAGGCGTGGAACCCTTATTTTCTGACCTTTAACGCGCCGTTGTGGTCGCTATCCACCCTATTCTTCTTCTATCTGCTGTTTCCGCTGCTGGCGCCCCGGCTGATGAATAGCCGCTATCCGCGCCGTTGGCTGGCGTTCATCTTCGTACTCTATCTGTTGCCCGCGGTATGGGTGGTCTGGCACAAACTGTACGGCATGCCGTATACCGGTCTGCTGCAACGCGGCCCCCTATTCCGGCTGCCCGAGTTTCTGGCGGGGATTCTGGGTTATGCGATTTTTCGACAGTACAAAGACGGCGTCGTCCCCGCGTTAACAGCGCGTCAGCGCAGAGGGCTGGTGGCATTTATTGTGGTCTGTTTCATCATCGCCACCGTTCTGTTTACCCGCGGCAGAGCGCACTGGTACTTCCTGCTGCACAACGGACTTTTACTGCCTTCGCAGGTCCTGCTAGTCTGTTTGTCGGCGCAAGCCCGCGATCCCAGCAGCGAGTTAATCAGAAAATGGTCCCCGCGACTGGGCGCCGCGTCGTTGTCCATCTTTGCGCTGCATGTGCCATTATTTAATCTTTACCGCACGCTTGAACAGCTGGTCCGGGCCAATCCCATAACCTGCTTCAGCAACTGGTCTCAGTGCGTTATTACGGCGGGTCAAGTACAGCTTTCAATGACCGGTTACGGCATTTTCCTATTAACGACGGTGGCGCTGTGCGTCATATTTCAGGAACAGGTTGTGGTGCGGATACGTAACGCACTGACAGACCGCTTTCTGAACCGCCGACTCACGGAGTCGAGCAGCGCAGCTTAATCGTTTCGCCGTGGGAAGCTTGGGCTTCCCACAGGGTTATACCGGTAAATCATTAATGACCTCGGTTATAACGATTTACATTCTAATTGATACTCACTTATGCCTAGAGACACGACTCGTTTCCTGTTAATGTTTGCGGCGCCGGCATCAACCGGTGTTCTAACGGCCGAACGTCTCAAGGACGTCTTTCAACATCAGTCACCATTTGTTTATCTCACAACATGACACATTCCAAATTTGCACTATCCACTCTCGGCCTGTACGTCGGCCTGAGTGTCGCGGGTGTTTCCACCAGCTACGCCGCCGATACCCTTTGGCTCACCAATGGTGACAAAGTCACTGGACAAATTACCCTGCTGGACAGCGGCAAGCTGTTCATCAAAACGGACTATGCCGATACGCTGTCCGTTTCCTGGGATAAGGTTAAAACCTTCCAGACCGACCATGCGATGGTCATCCAGGGCCACCGGTATGAAGAGGGTGTGCTCTACCCAGCCATCAAACCGGCGGAAACCCGCGGGATTGTGGTACAGAAGCCGCTGAGCGACGGCGGCGATCAGGCTGGGACCTCGAACGAAGGCACGCTGGCGCTGAGCGACATCAACTCTATGGTCGTCCCTAAGCCGCTGGTGCAGGATCTCTCCTGGAAGGGCAACATCGACGCCAGCCTGTCCCACAAGAAGAGCTCGACAACCACCAACAATCACGATGTGGTGTTGAGCACCAAACTTCTGCACGGCACATGGCGTCATAATCTGGACGCCGGCTACCATATGGCCGAGGAAGACGACGTAGACAGCACCAAGAACGTCGGGGGTGAATATGCGCTGGATAAATTCATCGACGAAAACTGGTTCTGGCAGGGCCGCTACCAATACAAACGCGACTGGGTGGAAGAAATCAAAATCAGCCGCGCGATCGGTACCGGTCCGGGTTATCAGTTCTGGGATAACGATTTAGGCGCCTTCTCCGTGACCGCGCTGGTGAGCAGCCAGCAGTTCGTCTATCAGGAAGGCGGTCAGGACGACTTCTTTGCTGGTGCTCTGAAATGGGACTACAGCCGTTACTTCTCCGGTAAGAAAACGCAGCTCTTCACCACAGGCGAAGTCGGACGTTCCTTCGACGAAACGACCAGACTGTATTTCAAAGCCGGCGCGGGCCTGCGCTATAAGCTCACCAACTGGTCTTCCGTCAGCATGCAGGTGGCGCGCAACCGTACGCAAAGCGTTCAGGGCAATGTCAACGACACCCTGTACTCGCTGGGACTGGGCGTCGGCTGGTAATGCCTTGCGCACGACTTCATCGGTAGATGCCCTTCTGATACGGGCATAAAAAAACCATCGGCCTCGCGGTCGGTGGTTTTTTGTTTTGCGGCTCGCTCACCGCAGTAACCACACTGTCCCGGCGAAACGAGACGCCGGGAAGCGTGGCCGCTCTACTTGGAGATATCGTCGTAATACAACATGGAGTTGGCCAGACTTTGTTTGACGTCCTTCAGATTGTCGCGCACCGCCACGAGACGCAAGCCCTGAAGCGTCACGACGAACGGAGAACGCTCACGAATCTCCTGTTGTAACGTTTGGTACAACGCTTGCCGTTTCTCACGATCGCGCTCGGCGGCGGCCGCCTGCGTCTGCCGGCTGAGCTCCGGAATATCCCAACCCNCGCGCCAGGCCAGCGTTTTCGGGCCGTTTGGCACGTTATAGGCAAAGGTGCTGGCATTCGTATTCGGGTCAATGTAGTCCGGGCCCCAGTAAACAAATATCGACTGGAAGTGACGCGAACGCATTTTCGTCCACAGTTCGCTTTCCACCACCGGCTGCACGTCGATATGGATGTCGGCTTTAGCAAAACTGGCCTGCAGCGCCTGTGCAATGTCCGTGTACGGCGGCTGATTGATCACGGTGAGCGCAAAGCGAGTGCCCGGTTTGATACCGGCATCGCTGAGAATTTTCTTCGCTTTATCGACGTCCAGCTTGAAGGGTTGCTCTTTCGCCGCGCCATCAAACCCTTCCGGCAGGAAGTTTTGATGCACGATAAACTGGCCATTAAGCAGATTTTTCGAGATCCCTTCATAATCTACCAACCAGCGTGCCGCCTGCCAAAAAGCAGGGTTACCCAGCGTCGGCGCCTGTTTATCCTGCGTGTTGAAGCCGAGATAGTAGATTTTGCCGCCCGGCGAAGTGCTGATCCTGACGCCCGGCTGATTCGCCAGTGCGCTGAACTGATCCGCGCCCAGATCATACGCCACATCGGCATCGCCCTGAATCAACAGCAGCCGACGCGCGCCCGGATCGGCCACATCCTTCAAAATGACCTGATTGAGCTTCGGCTGTTTCACCCCGTGCGTGTTGGCTGTCAGCACCAGCGCCTGCTGCGGAATATAGTTGCGGAGCTGATAGGCGCCGCTCCCTGCGGAGTGATTTTTCAACCAGCCGCTGCCAAAATCATCGTTGACGCTATGGCTGGACACCACTTTGCTGTCGACGACAGACGCCACCCCGGAAGACAGCAGCCGGAGCGCCAGATCGCTGCCGATATCCGCTGGCCAGCGGACCTCCAACTGATGGTCATCCAGCTTTTTGAACTGCGCATCCACGTTTTCCGGCTGCCAGCCCAGCTCGTTTAAAATAAACGCCGGCGTTTTGTTCATCTTCACCGCCCGAGTGAACGAGTAAATCACGTCGTCTGCCAATACCGGGTTGCCGGAGGCAAAGGTGGCTTTCGGATCCAGCGTGAAGATCAGACTGCGTCCGTCCGCGCCGACCTGCCATGATGTTGCTAAGTCGGGGTTGAGCTGAGTCGGGTTAACGCGATCGCTTTTCACCAGCGCCTGATACAGCGCATCCAGCGAACTGGTGCTGACCGTTTCAAAACTCTCCGCAGGATCCAGGCTGATAATTCCGTTGAGGGAAATCGCCACCACGAGCGTATTCGGCGGTGTCGCCGCTCGCAGCGACGGACTGGCTAGCAAAACCGTCGCCAGGATAACGGGAAGCCACTTTTTCATATTGTCTCCATGACACGAGTTCGATGTTGGATAGAGTCTAGAGAAAAGACCGGTTATAGCGCTAATGGCATAAACTGCTTTGATATAACCGTTCACGATAATCACGTCAGACCTTCAGCAGACGCCCTTGCGACATGGCCGCCGCCCGGTCGCACAGATGGTCAATCACGTTGCCGTCGTGGCTGACCAGTACCAGGGTCAGATCGCCTGCCGATTTCAGTTCGTTCAGCAGGTTGAGAATTTCGGCCTGCACCGACATATCCAGCGCTGACGTGGGCTCATCCAACAGCAACAGCTCCGGCTCAAGCAGCAATGCCCGGATGATCGCCACCCGCTGACGCTGGCCGCCGGAAAGCTGATGCGGATAGCGTTCCAGCAGCGTCAGCGGCAAATCGACGCGCTGAAAAGCGCGTTCAATCCGCCCGTCGATATCCGTTTCGCTGAGCAGTTTTAACGGCTCCGACAGCGTACGCCTCAGGCGATGGCGCGGATGCAGAGAAGCAAACGGATCCTGAAAGACCATCTGTACCCGACGGCGCAGTTCTCCCGTAAAAGCATGATGCGGTTTCACGGGCTGACCCAGCAATGTCATCTCGCCCTGCCAGTGCAGATTCAAGCCCGCCAGCGCCCACAGCAACGACGATTTGCCGCAACCGGACGGGCCGACCAGCCCAAAACATTCGCCGCGCGAAATGGTCAGATCGACCTCGTGAACGACCTGATTAACGAGTCCCCCTTGCGGGTGAGACACGCTTAAATGACGCAGAACCACAGCATCACGACTCATGACAACGACTCCAGCAACGCGCGATCCAAGACGGGCAGCACCTGCCCCCGAGTGTGTTTACCCGGCTGACAGTTCCACAATGTTCGGGTATACGGGTGGGTGGCCTGCGGTAAATCCTCCGCCTGCAAGGCATCCATCAATCGCCCTTTGTACATCACCAGCACGCGTTCGCAGTGACGCGCCACCTGAGGTAAATCATGGCTGATCAACAACAGTCCCATATTGCGTTCGTCAACCAGTCGGTCGATCAGCGACAGCACCTGATCGCGTCGCTCGTGGTCGAGGGCGGACGTCGGCTCATCGGCGATCAGTAGCTCTGGTTCAGTGATCAGCGCAATAGCCAGCATGACGCGCTGCCCCATTCCGCCGGAAAGCTGATGTGGGTACTGTTTATACAACCGTTTCGGTTCCGCCAAACCGACGGCGTCGAGCATATCCAACACCTTTTCGCGTCGTTCGCGCGCTGGGAGCGAGGTATGCAGTTTCAGCGGCTCTTCCACCTGCCAGCCGACCTGACGCATCGGATTCAGCGCATGTTTCGGATCTTGCAATACCATGGACACCCGGTCGCCGCGCCATTGACGCCATTGGCTTTCGCTTAACGAAGCCAGCGACTGGCCGTTCATCACGACATCGCCGCTGCGAATTCGGCATGCGGACGGCAGCAACCCCATCAGCGCTTTGGCCGTGAGGGATTTGCCCGAGCCAGATTCGCCGACCAGCGCGACGCGCTCCCGGCCCAGACGAAACGATAAGGGATGCACCAGCAGCGTATCCGGGTCGTCCGCCAATCCAATGGACAGCTGGTTGACGTCCAGCAACGGAGGATTACTGTTTTTCATGTCGCGGGTCCAATTTATCGCGCAGGCCGTCGCCCAGCAGATTAAATGTCAGGCTGGCGAACAAAATTGCGCCGCCCGGCGCAGCCGCCACCCACCATTGGTCAAAAATGACCTTGCTGCCTTCCGCGACCATGGAGCCCCATTCGGCGGTCGGCGGCTGAACGCCCATCCCCAGGAAGCCCAGTCCGGCGGCGGCAAGGATAATTCCGCCCAGGCTCAGCGCGGCGCGCACCACCGCGCCCGGCAAGCAGAGCGGCAAGATATGCCCGCTCATCAGCCTCAGGCCGGTTATGCCCTGCATGCGTGCGGCGGCCAAATAGTCGCTGCGCCGAAGCGCCAGCGTCTCAGCGCGGGCCTGACGGGCAAACTGCGGCCAGCTGGTCAGCGCCAACGCCAGCGCCCCATTAATCAGTCCCGGTCCAAGCACCGCCACCATCGCCAGCGCGATCACCAACCCCGGCAGAGACAGGACGATATCGGTCAGCCGCATTAGCACTTTCTCGATCCAGCCGCCGAGATAGCCCGCGCCGATCCCCACCAGCAGCCCGACCGGCACGGTCAGAACCAGGATCAGCGAGACCAGCAGTAACGTCGGCCGTGCGCCATACAGCACCCGTGATAGCAGATCCCGGCCAAAACCATCCGTGCCCAGCCAGTGTTCGGGCGAAGGCGGCAGCAGGCGCTGAGTGATGGACTGCGCATTAGGGTCAAACGGCGCCAGCCACGGGGCCAGCAGCGCGATCCCGATTAACAGGACCAAGAGAACGCCGCCGATAGTCAGACTGTTGACGGCAGGCCAGAGAGTTCGTCGGGCGCGCGGCTGCGAGCGCAGACCCTTAAAGAGTGTCAATCGCATCATCGAGTCCGAGGGTCGGTCAGGTAAATCAGCGCATCGGCCAGCGCATTCATCAGGATAAAGCACAGGCCAATAAGGAGAGTGGAGCCCAAAATGGCGGGAATGTCCGCGCCAAACAGCGCCGTCGTCAGATACCGGCCCACGCCAGGCCATGAGAAGACCGTTTCGGTCAGCACCGCGCCCTCAAGCAGGCTGGCATAAGACAGCATCAGCACGGTGACCATGACACCGCGAATATTGGGCAGAACGTGGCAGAGCAAGATCCGCAGTTGTCCGGCGCCCTTGGCGCGCGCCAGCAAAACATACTCTTTATGGCACTCATCCAACATCGCCGCACGCAGCAGTCGGGTGATGCCTGCCATAGACAGCAGGCCCAGCACGCTGGCGGGTAGCCACAAATGCCGAACGGCGTTACGGAACATCTCCGGATCGCCGCTGAGCCAGGTATCGATCAGGACAAATCCCGTACGCGGCTCCATCGTGTATTGATAGATATCGTCTAGTCGTCCCGGTCCGCCGGCCCAATGCAGGACCGCGTAGAACAGCAGCAAACTCAGTAATCCCAGCCAGAAAATGGGAACAGAGTAGCCGACCAGCGAGATCATCCGCACTGCATTGTCCAGTACGCTGCCGGGCTTCAACACCGACAGCAGCGCCAGCGTCACGCCAAAGACGAATCCGATAATAATGGCGCAGGTCGCCAGCTCCAGCGTCGCGGGGAACGCCCGCATCAAATCATCGAAGACGGGCTGAGAGGTGCTGCGGGAGATCCCGAGGTCGCCGTGAGCCAGCGCCGCCAGATAATGCCAGAACTGCACCCATAGCGGTTGGTCCAACCCCAACTGCTGCCGGACTTGCAGATAGGTCGCCTCGCTGGCGCGGTCGCCGACTATTTGCAGCGCCGGGTCGATAGGCGCTAGATGAGTGAGTAAAAAAGTGAACAGCAGGAGCCCCAGCAGCGTGACGGCCAGCGCCAGTACACTGCTTAGCACCCTTCCCATTCGTCGCCACCCGGCCTGGAGGTGTTCATGTATTGTCCGCACTGCCTAATCCCTCATTTGCCGAGCAAAAAAATAAGGCCCGGAGTGTAGGCGAGATGACAAAAGCGCATGAAATTATATTCAGCAATATGAATATAACTATAAATTATATACGTTTGTGAGGGAGATTATTCGCGGACGGGTGACGCGTCCAATAGCTCTCTCACCCGCTGCGCCAGCGCGATCAGATTATCGTCCGGCATACCATAATGCCGAAGTTCACGTTCCAAGGAGAAAAGGTATTGTGCGTTAGTGCCCAGCGGCCCACGGGCGCGGGCGATGAGCGGCGCCACACTCTGAATGCAGGTGTCCTGTTCCAATAATGGATGGTCAGGATTGATGACGAAAACCAGCGCGGTGAGGTGACCGCCTTCGGCGCATTCCAGCTCACACCACAATGGACGATAGCAGCCGGTCAGCATCTCTCGTTTCCACAGCAGCTCCAGCTCTTCACGCACGCGGTCTTCCGGTAAACGATAGGCCAGACCGGTCGTTTCGCCACCCGGCTTGAGTCCAAGCATTCTACCGGGTTGTGCGGTAGTGCCCCGCCCTGCGGTCAAACGTAAGCAGAACGCGCGCTGCCAGCCTTTAAGCGTGGCGAGACAGCTGTCTGTCGCATCAAACGCCGGGTTCCACATGAGCGAACCGTAGCCAAAAATCCACACGCCCTCATGGTTGGGGCGACAGGATAATGTGGTTTCCAGAGAGTCTGCTCGCTGCTGCGGGGTAAGCAATAAATGTTCTTCGATGTGGCCGAACGACGTCCGGCAATCGGCTTTCCGTAAAAAATCACGCGTTAACACAAGTTTTTTTTCCTCACCCCTTACACGCTGTCCTGCCGAATGGCGTCACCCGGCTATTCTGAACGATCATGAACCGTACAATCAACGCGCACGTTGATTATTTTGCCGCCGCATCGGAAACGTTCACCTTGCTGACCCATTTGGTTAACATCATGAAGCATAATGGTAATTTTCTATTTTTTTGTTTGTGGAAACGACCATCGTACTTTCAGGGAAATCGACTTCGTGCGATCTCCTGGGTGACGCCAGTCTGCCGCGCCGCCTGCGGTTAACAATGAAAACTTAATTAAATCCGCTTCTTACACTCTTTTTCATCGGTTAGTTTAGAAATATCACCATAATATGCCCATAAATCGCTCACGGAAAGTGATTAAATAGTGACTGATTGTAGCAATTTCGTTTATTATTAGAGAGATAAAAGTAAAAACATAAAAATAATATATTCAGATATCTTTTTGCAGAAAATGCATAGCTAGAGTCACAATTCAGGGCTTTTAGTGGCGCTTGGTGCTTGGCATGGCGATTATTCCATAACGACGTTATACGTTATTTCTAACAGCAGGCTCGCTACACAAATAAGGAACCTTCAAGAATGACCTCATCCGCCGAAACGGTAAAAACCCGTCATCATGAATATACGCTCGTTCTTCCCCTCCTAACGCTACTGGTGCTGGTGATGTGGGGCGATACCACCAGTCTGGGGGCGATCATTGCCATTAACGCCCTGGCGCTCGTTGGGATCCTGTCCAGCGCCTTCAGCGTGGTACGTCACGCGGACGTGCTCGCCCACCGTCTGGGAGAGCCCTTTGGATCGTTGATTCTCAGCCTGTCCGTCGTCATTCTGGAAGTCAGTCTCATCTCCGCCCTGATGGCGACTGGCGATGCCGGCCCGCATCTGATGCGCGACACGCTCTACTCCATCATCATGATCGTCACCGGCGGGCTGGTGGGATTCGCTCTGATTCTGGGCGGACGTAAATTTGCCACGCAGTACGTCAATCTGGGCGGCATCAAGCAGTATCTGATGGCGATTATTCCCCTGGCCGTCCTCGTGTTGGTCTTTCCCGCCGCGCTACCGGCAGGCAACTTTTCCGTCTCGCAGTCGCTGATCATCGCACTGATCTCCGCGGTGATGTACGGCGTCTTCCTGAAAATTCAAACCCGCACTCACCAAAGTCTGTTCGTCTACGAACACGAAGATGAGAGCGACGGCGAAGGGGACAGCCATCACGGCAAACCGTCGGCCCACAGCTCGCTCTGGCATGCGGTTTGGCTGTTGGTTCATCTGATTGCCGTCATTAGCGTCACCAAAATGGACTCCAAACTTCTGGAGACGCTGCTTGAACGCATGAACGCGCCGTCGCAGTTCACCGGTTTCCTGGTCGCACTACTGATTCTGTCGCCGGAAGGTCTGGGCGCCATCAAAGCCGTTTTGCAAAACCAGGTTCAGCGGGCGATGAATCTGTTCTTCGGCTCCGTGCTGGCGACCATCTCGCTGACCGTGCCTGCCGTTACGCTGATCGCGATGATCACGGGCAACACGCTGAACTTCGCGCTGGATATGCCGCACATCGTCGTGATGGTGACCGTATTGGTTCTATGCCACATCTCATTCTCCACCGGCCGTACCAATGTCCTGAACGGAAGTGCGCATTTGGCGATGTTTGCCGCCTACATCATGACCATCATGCTGTGATCCCCATCTGAAAGGGCGTCGACGCGAGACGTCGATGCCCTTTCCCCCTGCGTTCAGGCTTCATCCAGCGGTTTCCCTCGTTTCTCCCTGAACCAGCGCGTCACGAGCGCTCAACGGGCATTCTTGAACCTCCAGGCTTTGGGGCATGAGCTCGGACGGTAAGCCTTTTTTTCAAACGTTTAACACATTACCTGGGGCGCAATGTCAAAGGTTCCGCCAGGGACCGAAAGGTAATACATAATGCTTTTCTATTGATTTACATCTGGATCTTCGCTGAACAATGGGCGTATCGTAATACTTTAACCCGCGACGGGCCTCCTGCCGACCCGCCATCTGTTTTCATTTTGTTGGTCCTAGTCTTAGATGAAATCATACCTATTCAACGGCATTAAACCGTTTAGCGCGTTTATTGACGCCTGCTGGCGGGAAAAATACACGTTCAAACGTTTTTCCCAAGACTTTATCGCCGGTATCACCGTCGGCATTATCGCTATTCCTCTGGCGATGGCGTTGGCGATTGCCAGCGGCGTTCCCCCTCAATTCGGTCTGTATACGGCGGCTGTCGCCGGCCTGATCACCGCGTTATGCGGTGGTTCGCGTTATAGCGTATCCGGCCCCACGGCGGCTTTCGTCGTCATTCTCTATCCGGTTTCCCAGCAGTACGGCCTCTCTGGCCTGCTGATCGCGACGCTGCTCTCCGGGGTCTTCCTGCTCGTGCTTGGACTCTGTCGCATGGGGAGGCTAATCGAATATATTCCGGTCTCGGTCACGCTGGGATTCACCTCCGGTATCGCCATCACCATCGCCACCATGCAGGTCAAAGACTTCTTCGGCCTGACTATCCCGACGATGCCTGAGCATTACGTCGGCAAAGTGCTGGCGCTGGGCAGTGCGCTACCGTCTATGCATTTGGGCGATACGTTGATCGGCATCGTCACGCTGGCCGTGCTGGTGATTTGGCCCAAACTCGGCATTCGCCTGCCCGGCCATCTGCCCGCGCTGTTGGCGGGGACGCTGGTGATGGGGCTGCTGTCGCTGATGGACATTCACGTCGCCACTATTGGTTCACGTTTCAGCTATCTGCTGGCTGACGGCACGTCGGGACACGGTATTCCGCCGATCCTGCCTCAGTTCATCCTGCCGTGGAATATGCCGGGAAGCGACGGTAGCGTCATGCCCCTGAGCTGGAGCACCGTTTCCGACCTGCTGCCCGCCGCCTTCTCCATGGCGATCCTCGGCGCCATCGAGTCCCTGCTTTGCGCGGTCGTGCTCGACGGTATGACCGGCCGTAAACATAACTCCAATACCGAGCTGATTGGTCAGGGTATCGGCAACATCGTCACGCCGTTCTTTGGGGGCATCACCGCAACGGCCGCGATCGCCCGCTCCGCCGCCAACGTGCGCGCCGGAGCCACATCGCCGATCTCCGCCGTCGTGCATGCGCTGCTGGTGATCCTTGCACTGCTGGTGCTGGCGCCCTGGCTGTCGTATCTGCCGCTGGCGGCAATGGCGTCGCTGCTGCTGCTGGTCGCCTGGAATATGAGCGAAGCGCGCAAGGTCATCGACCTGATGCGTCACGCGCCCAAAGACGACATTATCGTGATGGTGCTGTGTCTGGCCTTGACGGTGCTGTTCGATATGGTGATTGCAATCACCGTTGGCATCGTCCTCGCGTCTATCCTGTTCATGCGTCGGATAGCGAAAATGACGCGCCTAAGCGAACTGCCCGCCACCGTGCAGGGGCAGCGATTGGTGATTCGCATCAACGGCCCCCTGTTCTTTGCCGCCGCCGAGCGTATCTTCGGGGAACTGCTGGTCCACAGCAAAGAGTACCAGACCATCATCCTGCAATGGGATGCCGTGCCGGTACTGGATGCGGGCGGACTGAACGCGCTCTTGCGCTTTAGCGAACTGCTGCCGCCCGAAAAACGGCTGGTGATCACCGACATCCCGTTCCAGCCGTTGAAGACGCTGGCCCGCGCCAACGTGGTGCCGATAGAAAACCGACTGGCGTTCTATTCGACGCTGGAGCAGGCGCTTGAAGCAACGCCAACAACGCCGCTTCCGCTGACCGCCTAACCACCGTCTATCGTTCACCGGCCAGCCCTAGCGCTGGCCGGTTTCTTCTCCATCCCCCCGCTATCGTTCACGCCTTCTGAATCCCCTTTTTCAGCCCACCGGCCTCCGTCTGGTCGACGGCTTTTAACACCCGCTTACGCTTCACACATGGTTACAAAAGGTGACGCGCGCTATGCTGTATCCGAATAACAAAAAGAGTTCGACGGTATGTATAAGATTGTTTTTGTTGAAGACGATCCCGAAGTGGGAAAACTGATTGCCGCCTATCTGGGCAAACACGATATTGAGGTGCAGATTGAGCCGCGCGGCGACACCGCATTGGCGGTGATCGAGCAGAATAAACCCGATCTGGTTTTGCTGGATATCATGCTGCCGGGCAAAGACGGGATGACGCTGTGCCGCGAGCTGCGCCCTTGTTTCTCCGGCCCCATCGTGCTGCTGACCTCGCTGGACAGCGACATGAACCATATTCTTGCGCTGGAAATGGGCGCCGACGACTACATTCTGAAAACGACTCCGCCCGCTGTGCTGCTGGCGCGGCTGCGTCTGCACTTCCGCCAGTACGCCACCCCGCCCCAGCCGACGCTGGAAACCAGCGCGACAGTACAGGTACACAAGTCGCTAAACTTCGGTCTGCTGTGTATCGATCCGGTGAATCGTCAGGTTCTGCTGGCCGGCGAGGACATTACGCTGTCGACGGCCGATTTCGACCTGTTGTGGCAGCTGGCCNCCCACGCCGGACAAATCATGGACCGCGACGCACTGCTTAAAAACCTGCGCGGCGTCAGCTACGATGGCATGGATCGCAGCATCGATGTGGCTATCTCCCGCCTGCGCAAAAAGCTGTACGATACGGCGCCGGAGGCGGTGCGCATCAAAACCATCCGTAACAAAGGTTATCTGTTCGCGCCTAACGCCTGGGAGACCCACGCGCCATGAAAAAACTGTTCATTCAGTTCTTTCTCCTGCTGTTCGCCAGCTTTCTGGTCATGACCCTGCTGGTCGGGTTGGTCTACAAGGCCACGGCCGAACGCGCGGGACGTCAATCGATGGACGATCTGATGAAAAGCTCGCTCTATTTGATCCGCAACGAACTGCGCACCCTGCCGCCGCGCGAGTGGCACAAAACCATCAGTCAGCTGGACCTCAATCTGTCGTTTAAAATGCACATCGAGCCGATGAATAAATACAAGCTCAGCAACAAGGCGCAGCAGCGCCTGACGCAGGGCGAAATCATCGCACTGGACGACGAATACACCTTCATACAACGCATTCCCCGCAGTCACTATGTGCTGGCGGTCGGCCCGATCCCCTATCTGTTCTTCCTGCACGAAATGCGAATGCTGAACCTGCTGATGCTGGTCATCATCGGGCTTTCTCTGGCGCTGCCGGTCTTTTTATGGATACGGCCGCACTGGAAAGCGATGTTGCAGTTGGAAAACGCGGCGCAGCGGCTCGGTGACGGTCATCTGGAGGAGCGCACCCACTTCGACAATACCTCCAGCCTGTTTCGTCTCGGCGTGGCGTTCAACCTGATGGCGGACAACCTCAATCAGCTGATCGCCAGCAAAAAACAGCTTATCGACAATATCGCGCATGAACTCCGCACGCCGCTGGTGCGCCTGCGTTACCGTCTCGCGATGAGCGAAAACCTGCCGGAAGACGAGCAAGAGGCGATTAATCGGGATATCGGCCAGTTAGAGTCTCTCATCGACGAACTGCTGACCTACGCGCGGCTGGACCGCCCTCAGGTAACGTTGCATCTCGAAGAGATCGATCTGCCCGCGTGGTTGGAGCAGCGTATAGCAGACTTTCGGCTGGTCCATGCCGACAAGAGACTGGAACTGAACGCGCCCCGCCACCAGCGCTTCGGCTATGTGGACCTGCGTCTGATGGAGCGCGTGCTGAATAATCTGGTCAATAACGCACTGCGCTTCTGCCAACAAAGCATTCGCGTGGGGCTGACGCTCGATCGTGGCGTCGCCTGTCTACAGATAGAGGATGACGGACCCGGCATTGCGCCGCAGGACCGGGAGAGCATCTTCGAGCCGTTTGTGCGCCTGGAGGCGGGCATACAGAACAGCAGCGGCGGCTGTGGGCTGGGGCTGGCTATCGTCCACGCGATCGTCCGCGCCTATGGCGGCACCATTCGCGCGGAGTCCAGCGCATTGGGCGGCGCCAAAATGACGTTTCTCTGGCCTATCGTCACCAGCGCGGCGGCGGCGGATAAGCTGGCGGCTAACGTTGTACAAACCGTTACACGCGGAAACCAAACACTCACAGACCGTTAGCGCATCATTCCCTATTCTCCTTACATCGGCCCAACACTGGGGTTCGAACGTAAACGGACAATGAGGAATTGATGATGAATAAAGTATTAGTGATGATCGCTGGCGCAACACTGGGTCTGTCCTCTGTAGCTTTTGCTGCTGACACCACCACCGCGCCTGCTGCAAACGCACCGACTACAACGACCACCACCACCACTCAGACCAAAGCCGATCACGCCAAAAAGCACGTGAAAAAACAGGCGAAGAAAACAACCGAGCAGAAAGCTCAGGCGACGAAAAAAGCGGCTAAGAAAAAAGCGGTAGCACCGGCTCAGAAAGCGCAGGCTGCCAAGAAAAAACACGCGAAAAAACCGGCTGCACAGAAAGCTCAGGCCGCTAAAAAACACGTGAAGAAAGCCAAAAAAGCCGTAGCAACTCCGGCAGCCTAAGTCACAGGTCACACCACAGTACCTGACTCAATCCCCGCGCGAGCGGGGATCTATTTTGAAACAACGGTCTGATATAAAAATAGATTCCTGAGCGAGCGGTTTTATCATGTTGAGTCAAAGGCACGTTTATCAACCGTCCGGCACCCCATCCAACGGGCGTCGATTTCATGGAGCCAGGATGATGTTACGTCGTTACTCCTTTGAAATTGTATTATCGCTTCTGCTCCTCGGCGCGTTGATCATCATGCTGTTTTTTCTCTGACTTTCGATCACTCGATAGCGTTTTCGACACCACGATAGCGCGTTCAACCCCCGCCCATCCGCCAACGCCGAAAACACCGTCGCCCCGCTCAGCTCTGAATTTTTGTACGTCGTTTCCATAATCGGGGAACTTGACCATACTGTTAACAGAAAATTTTTTGTTAAAGGCGAATTATTTCATGCGCATATCGGCCTGGCTGCTCTGTTCTTTCACCTTGTTGTCGACGGGCGTCAACGCCACCCCGCCGAAAGATGTCTTACAGCAGCAACGCATTTTGTTCTTCAATCACGACGACCGCGATACCGTGACGGATACCACGCAATGGCCGTGGCAGGCCATTGGTCAGGTAGAAACCGCCAGCGGCAATCTCTGCACGGCAACGCTGATCTCGCCGCATCTTGCGCTCACCGCCGGACACTGCGTACTGGCGCCTCCCGGCGTGGCTGACAAACCGGTGGCGCTGCGTTTTCACGCCACGCCGTCGGGATGGAAATATGAAACGCACAAGCTGGAAGCGATGGTCAATAAGCAGTTGGCTAAACAGCTCAAGGCAGACGGCGACGGTTGGATCGTCCCCCCCTCGGCGGCGCCTTTAGACTATGCGCTGATCCGGCTGGAAAAAACGCCGCCGGGCATCGCGCCACTGCCGCTGTGGCAAGGGTCCGCGCAGGATCTCAAGTCGGCGCTAAAACAGGCTGGCCGCAAAGTGACACAGGCCGGGTATCCCGAAGATCATCCCGATACGCTGTACCGGCATCAGGACTGCCTTGTCACCGGTTGGAAAAATCAGGCGGTGTTGACGCACCGCTGCGATACGCTGCCTGGCGACAGCGGTTCGCCGCTGATGCTGAAAACGGGCGATAGCTGGGCGTTGGTGGCAATTCAGAGTTCGGCGCCGGACGCCAGCGAACGGGACCGGGCGGATAATCAGGCTGTCGCCGTTACGGCCATCCGTCAATCGCTGGATGTGTTATCCCAGCGCCCGGCACCGTGATCATTTCAGCGGCAGCAGGGGCTGGATGTCAGCCACCTCATGGTGAAGCACCAGAGGATCGGAGATCAAACCGAACTGTTCGTCGTCAGGGTACGTGACGGCCAACGCATAATCTTCGCCGGCAAACTGCCGTATCGCAGACAGGTCGTTCCAGTAGGTCGCCAGAAAAAAGTGCTCATAGGCTCCCTGACGCCGCTGCTGCACTGCTGTGCCGCAGTTGCCGAGAATACCTCGCGCATGATCGATGCCGGTGCGCTGCAAATGGCGGGCAAAGCCCTCCGCATGTTCGATGGGAACACAGCCGTGCCAAGTTCTGACTATCATGGAGTAACGCCTTTTTTGATTGACTATTTATGCACGTAAAGTGCATTTAAAACACTCAAATTAGCGTGAGTCGCGGCGAACGACAACCCGCTCTACGTTGCATATTCCACCATCATTTATTACACCTAGATCACCTTCCGCCATTATGCGAGCTGCTCATGACCCTGATAGAACACCCCGACGATCTGCGTGCGCTTCAACAGGCCGTCACGCTGCTGGAAGCCCCGGCGCTAACGCTGCAAATCGCCGATGTGATTGGAAAGCCTTTGACCTGGAGCCTCGCGAGGCTGCCGCAGAGTCTGCAACGCAAGATCCAACAGAGCGTCCGGGCCGCGCTGCACAAAGCGGTTGATACGGCGCTCTATACGCTGGAGGATAATCCGCACCACGCCCCCTCACAGGGACTGCACCGGGTCGCCGCCGCCACGACCGGCGCGGTCTCAGGATTCTTTGGGATTACGGGACTGCTGGTGGAGCTGCCTATCAGCACGGCCATTATGATGCGCGCGGTGGCAGATATTGCCCGCAGCGAAGGGTTTTCGCTGGCGGACGAAGACGTGAAAAGCGCCTGTGTGGAAGTCTTTGCGTTAGGTGGGCGAGACAAGACGCTGGACCCAACGGACTCGGGCTACTACGCGTCGCGGGCCATTCTGTCCGATATCACTCGCCATGCGTCGCGCGAGCTTATGGCATTAGTCAGCAAGAAAGGATCGACGCGCACAGTGAGTTCACGCCACGCGGCGTCGATTCTGGCGAAGGTGATTGACGCGGTCGCCGCCCGGTTTGGCGTGACGCTGACGCAAAAAATGGCGGCGCAGATCATACCGGTGATTGGCGCCGCCAGCGGCGCCACGATCAATACTCTCTTCACCCGGCATTATCAAAACATGGCCAAAGGGCACTTCACGGTCAAACGTCTTGAACTGAAGTATGGCGAAGAGGAGATCAAGACAGCCTATCAGGGCATCAAAAATCGGACGCTAAGCCTGCCTGACGCTTAGCGTCCCTGGAACGGCGGCGTTACTCCGCCACCTGCTCCATCGCCTGCAGCACGCGCTTATCGGAGATAGGATAAGGCGTGCCCAGCTGCTGAGCGAAATAGCTGACCCGCAGCTCCTCGATCATCCAGCGAATGGCTTTTACCTCCTCCTCTTCCTGCCGATCCGGCGGCAGCTTGTTCAACCACTGCTGCCATGCCTGACGCACCTGCTCCACCTTCAACATCTGCGCGCGGTCGCGGTGGACGTCCTGAGCCAGCTTATCCAACCGCCGTTCGATCGCGTTCAAGTAACGCAGGACGTCCGGCAGACGCCGCCAACCGCTTTCCGTGACGAAGCCGCGGAAGACCAGACCGCTCATCTGGCTTTTAATATCGCTTAATCCCAGCGCCATCGCCATATCCACCCGCCCTTTCAGACGTTTGTTGATGGCGAAGACCGCGGTGAGGATTTTCTCCACCTGACTGGCGATGTCGACCACCGTATCGTTCAACTCCGCGCGGACTTTATCGTGCAGACGCTGATAACCCTCTTCGGTCCACACCGGGCCGCCGGCCTCGGCGATCAGCTTGTCCACGCCGCAGGCGATGCAGTCGTCAATCAGGTCCAGCACTTTGCCGTAAGGGTTGAAGTACAGTCCCAGCTTCGCCTTGTTCGGCAGCTTTTCATGCAGATATTTGATCGGCGATGGAATATTCAGCAACAGCAATCGGCGTAGCCCTTTCCACATGGTCTGCTGCTGCTCATGCGGCGTGTCGAATAATCGGATCGCTACGCTGTCCTTCTCGTCCACCAGCGCAGGATAGGCTTTGACCGCATAGCCGCCGCGTTTCTGTTCATAGCGGGTCGGGAGATCACCGAAGCTCCAAATATGTAAATCGCTCTGTTCGATGCCGTCGTCCGCCACGGCGGACAGCGTCTCCTGCACTTTCTCTTTGAGCTGATCTTTCAGCGCGCTCAGGCTTTTGCCCTCGCGCAACGGGCGATTTTTTTCATCGATAACGCGGAAGGTCATCTGCAAATGCTCAGGCACCTGCTCCCAATGCCACTCTTCGCGAGGAATGGTGACGCCGGTCATCAGGCGCAGTTCACGCTCCAGCGCATCCAACAGGCCACGCTCCAGCGGTTTGGCGCGCGCCAGGAAGGCTTCGGCGTAGTTTGGCGCAGGCACGAAGCTACGGCGTATCGGTTTCGGCAACGACTTGATCAACGCAATGACCAGATCGCGACGAACGCCTGGGATCTGCCACTCAAAGCCTTCGTCCTGTACCTGATTGAGGATCGGCAGCGGAATATGCACGGTAACGCCGTCGGCGTCGGCGCCCGGCTCAAACTGATAGCTCAGCCGCAGCTTCAGGTTGCCCTGCTGCCAGAAGTTTGGATAGTCCAACGCGCTGATGCTGCCCGCGCCCTCCTTAATCAGCATGGTTTTTTCGAAGTTGAGCAGGTCGGGGTTGTCCGTTTCGGCTTGCTTCCACCACGCATCGAAATGTCGGGAGGACACCACATCGTGCGGGATCCGCTGATCGTAGAAAGCAAACAGCGTTTCATCGTCCACCAAGATGTCGCGGCGACGAGATTTGTTTTCCAGATCCTCAACTTCGGCCATCAATTTCAAGTTGGCGCGGAAGAACGCATGACGCGTTCGCCAGTCGCCTTCCACCAACGCATGACGAATAAACAGCTCGCGGGACACCACTGGGTCGATCGCGCCGTAGTTGACCTTGCGAGCCGCCACGATAGGCAAACCGTACAACGTCACTTTTTCCTGCGCGATCACCGCGCCCTGGGCTTTCTCCCAGTGCGGGTCGCTGTAACTGCGCTTGATCAGATGCTGCGCCAGCGGCTCCACCCACTCCGGCTCAATCCGTGCGGCGATGCGCCCCCACAGACGGCTGGTTTCCACCAGCTCGGCCACCATGGTCCACTTGGGCGGTTTCTTGAACAAACCGGAGGCGGGAAAAATGGAGAAGCGCATATTGCGCGCGCCGCTGAACTCCGGTTTCTCTACGTCTTTCTGACCGATGTGGGACAGCAGACCGGTCAGCAGCGCGCCATGCAGGCTGCGGTAATCCGCGGGTTCGCTGTTGACCGGCAGCCCCAGCGTTTTGACCGCCTGACGCAGCTGGGTATAGATGTCCTGCCATTCGCGCACCCGCAAATAGTTGAGGAAGTCGGTGCGGCACTGGCGACGGAACTGGCTCGACGACAGCGCTTTCTGCTGCTCCTGGAGATAGTTCCACAGGTTGACGAAAGCCATGAAATCGGACTCTTTATCAGCAAAACGACGATGCTTTTCATCCGACGCCTGCTTTTTGTCCAACGGCCGTTCGCGCGGGTCCTGAATTGATAGTGCGGCGGTCACAATCATCACCTCGCGCACGCAGCGCGTTTTCTGCGCTTCCAGCACCATGCGCGCCAATCGAGGGTCGATAGGCAGTTGCGCCAGCTGTCGTCCCAGCGGAGACAGTCGATAGCGGCCGTTTTCCACCGTCTGGATCGCGCCCAGCTCTTCCAACAAACGCACGCCGTCCTGGATATGGCGGCTGTCCGGCGCTTCCACAAACGGAAACGCGGCGATGTCGCCGAGACCGAGCGAGGTCATCTGCAAAATCACGGACGCCAGATTGGTGCGCAATATCTCCGGATCGGTAAACTCCGGACGAGACAGGAAGTCCTGCTCCGAATAAAGGCGGATGCAGACCCCGGCCGCAACACGCCCGCAGCGCCCTTTACGCTGGTTGGCGGACGCCTGAGAAATCGCTTCGATCGGCAGGCGCTGCACCTTGGTGCGATAGCTGTAACGGCTGATTCGCGCCGTACCCGGATCGATCACATAACGAATGCCGGGCACCGTCAGCGAGGTTTCGGCCACGTTGGTGGAAAGCACGATGCGCCTGCCGTGGTGTGACTGAAAAACGCGGTTTTGCTCCTGATGGGACAGGCGCGCATACAGCGGCAATATTTCGGTGTTCGGCAAATCGCGTCGCGTCAACGCATCCGCCGTATCGCGAATTTCGCGCTCGCCGCTGAGGAAAATCAGAATATCGCCCGGACCTTCGTGACTCAGCTCATCCACCGCGTCGAAAATGGCCTGCAGCTGATCGCGATCGCTGTCCTCCGCCTCTTCCACCACCGGGCGGTAGCGCACGTCAACCGGATAGGTTCGACCGGAGACCTCGACGATGGGCGCATTGTTAAAGTGACGAGAAAAGCGCTGCGGATCGATCGTCGCCGAGGTGATGATGACTTTCAAATCGGGCCGTTTTGGCAGCAGCTGGCGCAGATAACCCAGGATAAAGTCGATATTGAGACTGCGTTCGTGCGCCTCATCGATGATGATGGTGTCGTACTGCATCAACAGCCGATCCTGTTGAATCTCCGCCAGCAGGATCCCGTCCGTCATCAGTTTGACCAGCGTGTTGTCGCCGACCTGATCGTTAAAACGAACCTTATAGCCCACCGTGCCGCCGAGCGGTATTTCCAATTCGGCGGCAATACGATCCGCCACCGTGCGCGCCGCCAGACGACGCGGCTGAGTGTGGCCGATCAATCCCGTCACGCCACGGCCCAGCTCCAGACACATTTTGGGCAGCTGGGTCGTTTTCCCCGACCCCGTCTCCCCGGCCACAATCACCACCTGATGGTCGCGAATCGCCTCCAGGATGGCGTCTTTTTTCTGGCTGACCGGCAGCGCTTCGGGATAGCGGATGGCCGGCAGCGAGGCGCGGCGATTTTCCACCCGCTGGCGGGCCGTCGCCACCTCGGCTTCAATTTCGCGGGCGATGGCCGACTGCGTTTCAGGATTTTTCACCTTCAGGGCGCCCTGAACCCGGCGACGCAGCCGTTGCTGGTCGCGCAGCATTAACGCATTGATGTGGGGATAAAATGCGGTGAGCTGTGATTTCACGGTTGGTTCCTTAAATACGTCTGGCAGACGTGGCGCAGAGACTGGTTGCCACGCTTGGATTTGGCGGCGGGCATGGTATCACATTGACGCCGCAGGCTATAACCTGCCTCCGTGCCGCGTTATTCAATTAAATCGAACAAGGTTCTCGAAATATTACGCTATCGCGTCTCTATTAGCCTGCTTATGATGAAACCCATTGGCGGTCGACGCCACGGTGACTCCACCCTCTGACTCTCCGAGACAAGGAACAGGCAATGAAGAAAGTATTAGTACTGAAATCAAGCATTCTGGCGGATTACTCTCAGTCTAACCAAATGGCTGACCATTTTGTTGCAGAGTGGCAGGCGGCGCATCCCGATGACGCAATCACCCTGCGCGACCTGGCCGCGCAGCCTATCCCCGTACTGGACGGCGAACTGGTCGGCGCGTTTCGTCCCTCAGAAACGCCGCTGACGCCGCGTCAACAGGAAGCGTTAGCATTATCCGATACGCTGGTCGACGAACTTCAGTCCCATGACCTCATTGTGATTAACGCGCCGATGTACAACTTCAACATTTCGACGCAGTTGAAGAACTACATCGACTTCATCGCCCGCGCCGGCGTCACGTTCCGTTATACCGAGCAAGGCCCTGAAGGTCTGGTGAAAGGTAAACGCGCGCTGGTGCTGACGAGCCGCGGCGGTATCCATAAAGACACCCCGAGCGATCTGGTTACGCCGTATCTGAAGCTGATGTTGGGCTTTATCGGCATTACCGACGTCGAATTCGTGTTTGCCGAAGGGATTGGCTACGGCCCGGAAGTCGCTCAGAAAGCCTTGCAGGACGCGAAGGCCCAGCTAACTCAACTGGCCAACGCGTAAGCTCTCTCTTCCCTCGTACTTGTTAAGTGCTTTGGCTGTACTACTCTTTCTGCGCGCCAGTCGGCGCGCTTTTTTTTATCTGCTCCGCGACGCCGGTATCCGACTTTTCCAGCAGTTGCGTGGCTTCTGGGTCCGCCTTGATGTGAATATCGTGATCGATCTTCACATTCATGTTGATGGTGATCGGCGTTTCCGGCGCGGTCACTTCAATGCGCGGCGTACAACCGGTCAGAAAAAGGGCGGTCAGCCATAAAACGGCTTGTCTGTCATGCATCGTGTGGTTCCTTATTGGGTTGACCGCTGCTCCAGCGCGTTCTGTATCGTGTCGCCCCAGCGCAGGCTACGCCATAGCTGAAACAGATTTTCCTGATGACGATAGTTCAAATCGACC
This sequence comes from Lonsdalea quercina subsp. quercina, assembly GCF_000688695.1. Lineage (GTDB taxonomy): Bacteria > Pseudomonadota > Gammaproteobacteria > Enterobacterales > Enterobacteriaceae > Lonsdalea > Lonsdalea quercina_D. The sequence goes on from NZ_JIBQ01000009.1 coordinate 130,809, forward strand.
TGCTGCCGGGCATCTCGCGGCGAATTATGGCCGCTGATATAGGATTTCATCAACAATTCCCCCTGATTGCTCAGTTGCAGCGTCGCGTCCGAATGGTCGATTTCCAGATAGCGCAGCCAGCGAACCAGCGCCGCGCTGACCATGTCGCTTTGCGCCACTTCATCCGCCAATTCCTTATCCAGTCTCAGCGTCAACGCGCCGTCGTTGGTGACGCGGCCGTTCTGCACCAGCATCGTCGGATGATTGAAATTGATCGGCAATACGCCGCTGATGCGGCCGGATAACGCCACCTTTTTCACTTTGATCGCCGTCATCAGTTCACTGGTTTCAACTCCGTCCATCCGTAACAGCGCCGCATCGCGCTGCGGGAAACGCAGCGGCGTCAGAGAAACCTTCCCGCGCAGCAGGTCCATCTCTACCCCGGCCAGCGTAAGCGGGTGTCGATCGCTGTAGGGATACGCGCCGAACACATCGGCCCGGATATTCTGTATCCGGAATCCGCTGTTCAACTCGGCGATACGCAACGAGACCGGTCGCGAAATCCCCAGTTGCCAACGCGGATCGGCATAGCGGTAAGGCAGAACGAAGTCTACGCCGCTGACGTCGCCGTCGTTGAGCCAGGCGCTGCCATTTTTGACCACCCAGTGACCGCCGACGCGAAAACCCTGTACGCGGGCCGCAGAAAACGCCCCTTGGCCGTAAAACTGCCCGCGGCGCAGCTTGATTTTCCAGTCCGGCGGCAGCAAAGGCTGAAATACGCGCAACGATTGCGGCGGCCACCAGCCGCTGCCGCGCAGGCGCTCGCCATCCCAGCGCCCGACCAGTTTAACCGGCCCAATCTCCTTGGCCTGCAACGCGCCGCGCCACAGAAAATGGTTGGGATGTTCGCCCTGCACCTGAACGTTCAGCTCGGCGGGCGGTAATGCGCCGGCACCGGTGAATGCGATACGATCAGCGACTAACCGGAACGCGCCCGCGAACGCATCCTGTGTCTGATCTCGCTGCCATCGCAACGGCTGCACCAACGTCAGTCGGGGTTTGGCGACGGTCATCGCACCGTAACGCAGTTGGTTCAACCCGCTGGATAAGGTGCTGACTTCCAGCAATGCGTCTTCCCAGCGACCGCGACCGGCGATGTCCCACCGCCCCTGCAACGGCGGCAGCTGTCCTTTTCCCCAGTAGCGCCAATTCCAGACACCGCTGTCCGGCCAGAAGCGCTCAGCTTTGCCGTCCATATGCAGATTGAAGCGTCCCCAGTAGGCGTCGTTGGCTTTGACAATCGCCTGCAGACGTCCGCTCACGCCTTGCGTATTGACTACGATCCCGGCCAGCGGCCAGCGCGCATCTTCCAGCGTCAGGCCGGGCTGGGGCTGTCCCCAAGCGCGGAGCAGGGAACCGGGTAGCAAGACCAGATCGGGATCCAGCAACGCGCCGCGCAGCACGCCCGGCAGCGTGGCTGAAAAAGACAGATTCGCCAGATTAGCCTGTCCGGCCAGTTGGATGCGCAGATCGCTGTCGCTCAGCCCGAGCGAACCTGGCCCTAACGTCAACACAGCGTTGGCCCGGCCGTTGTGACCCTGCGTTAACATATTGACGCGCGCCTCAAGCTGGGGCTGTCCGTGTATCTGACGCCAGTCGCGCAGCGCCAATGATAATCCGCCGGAGACCGGCTGCGCGCTGTAGGGCCACATCCAGCGCCCCTCGCTGACGGTGATAGCGTCCGCGCTGACGCGCCACGGCAGACTCAACAGCGGCGATGCGTCCGCCGCTCTCGTCACCCTCAGCTCTCCCTGAGAGTCCTGCCAATTGAGCGTTGCCTGAACCGCCTCTGGTAAATCGAACGGCAGTCGCCCTGCCCGCACATGTCCCTTTTCCGGGAGACGGGTCAGCGTATCCGAAAGCTGCACTTCGCCTTCTATCCATAGCGGCGGGCGATCGGGCAGCGCGGTCAACTCCGCACGTCGCAGCGTCAATGTCCGGCCGACGAGGTCGGCCTGCAGCTTCAGACGTTCATTCTCGATGTTGAGTGATTGCTTCCCGTCACGGGAGGCCAGATGCAGCGCGCTGACGTCATCCAGCCACGGGGTCAGCGTCAGGCGGTCTACCGTCATCTCACCCACGGGCAGGCGGCGTTGCCATTCCGATAAGCTCATCGCTGTTTCTGAGGCAGGATCCTCGCTTTGTGGCCACTGCGCGAGGCAGCTTCCATCCAGCGCCACGCTGGCGACATGAATACGCCAGCCGCCATCCTGTCGCGTTAGACGGCCGTTATCGACGGTGAGCAAATGACATTGAGGTAGTTGTATGGAGACACCCGGCACCGTCAGTCCGCCCTGTTGCCAGGAGGGACGCTCGCCCAGCGTCACCGTCACGCCGGGGGGCGCGAGAAAGGTCAGCAGACGAGGCAGCCAGAGCGGCAACGTCAGCCAGCTTATCAGTATCACCAGCGCGATAGCGCCCAGCCCGAGGCCTACGCGAGGTAAAAAATGTTTATTCATTCGCCATCATTATGCATATCAGTCTTTGGTGAGCACGGCGTCGGATTTCGCGCCATGCGAGGTTGAGCGCATCGATAACAGTAGCAGCATTCGGCTCTTCAACGACGCCCGCTGCGAAAAACAACGAACATTCATCGGCCTGCATAATAGTACCCTGATGTGACAGATACCACCCTTCACGCCGGTAGCCGGATAACGGTAGGCTGTCTCTACACGCCGCGAAACGCCCCGAGATGCTGATAAACGCTATCGCAACGGGAACGGATGTTTTGACGGTGGCTTTCCTATCACGCTCACTATTTTATGCTAGCCTAACCTAAAAATAGCGGGGNATCCGATGATGAAACTGGCTGTCTACAGCACCAAACAGTACGACCGTAAATATTTGGACCGGGTCAATCAGGACTATGGCTACCAGGTGGAGTACTACGACTTCATGCTCAGTCCGCAAACGGTGAAAACCGCCGAGGGGTTCGATGCCGTATGTATTTTCGTCAACGACGACGGCGGGCGCGAAGTGCTGACCGAACTGGCCGCGCTCGGCGTCAAGATCGTGGCGTTGCGCTGCGCGGGTTTCAATAACGTCGATCTTGACGCCGCCAAAGCGCTGGGGATAGCCGTGGTTTATGTGCCGGCCTACTCGCCCGAAGCCGTAGCGGAGCACACCGTCGGTATGATGATGAGCCTGAATCGGCGGATCCACCGCGCCTACCAACGCACCCGCGATGCCAACTTCTCACTGGAAGGGCTGATCGGTTTCAACATGCATCGGCGAACGGCGGGGATTATCGGTACGGGAAAAATCGGGGTGGCGACGCTGCGCATCCTGAAGGGATTCGGCATGCGGCTGCTGGCGTTCGATCCCTACCCGAATCCGCAGGCACAAGCGTTAGGAGCGGAATATGTCGATCTGAAAACACTGTACGCGGAATCGGACGTGATCTCGCTGCACTGCCCCATTACGCCGGAGAATCATCATCTACTCAACGAGGCCGCATTCGCTCAGATGAAGGACGGGGTGATGGTCATCAACACCAGCCGAGGCGGACTGATTGATTCGCAGGCCGCAATCGAAGCCCTCAAGCAGCAAAAAATCGGCGCGTTGGGACTGGATGTGTACGAAAACGAACGCACGCTGTTCTTCATCGATAACTCGAACGACGTTATTCAGGACGACGTTTTCCGTCGGCTTTCCGCCTGCCACAACGTGCTCTTCACGGGGCATCAGGCGTTTCTGACGGAAGAAGCGCTGACCAGCATTGCGGGCACCACACTGCAAAGCCTACGACAGATTAGCCTTGGCGAAGACTGCCCGTTCGCGCTGACATAACATCGCGGCCGTCGGTCAGCGGAATCCTCCGGCCAGGCAAGAGCCATCTTCCAGCGACTGGGCGTCGCAGCGACGTCCGTTGGTCAGCAGACAGGTGCCGACGCTGGCGCCGTTCAATTGGCGGGCTAAGCCAATTCGTCCGCCAGCCAGCGTACAGGAAGCTGCGGCAGAGTCCTTACCCTGCCAGGCAGATATTTCCTGAGCGGACAACGTCACCGCATCCACCGGCACGACGGCGTTCTCGTCCGCCGTTTTCTCACTGCTGCCGCACCCGGCCAGCGCCAGCACCATCCCCGCCAACATCCCCTGCCACACTTTCATGTCCCGCCCTCATCGCCCAATTAGTCCCAATCCTATTTACCACAGTTTATTGCGTGTTAGCAGAGCAGCAAGCCGTTAGCAGTGAAAGTTTTTTTTTAAAAATGGAAAAAATGGCCATACAAAGACGGATTAGGCGCCGCTCTCCGCTTTAAAACGACGGAGAAATCGCCGACCGGCGTTAAGGCAAAACGATGAGAACAATGAGATAGCGATTGTGGCGACGCTTGATGATAAACTTGCCCGCCATAAGCTTTATGCCCTAACCCTGCCCAAAACTGAACGTGAGCCACAGTGAAATGTCAGAAATTCAATCGGTGACGCCCAAACAGCAGTACAACCTGAATAAACTCCAGAAGCGCTTGCGCCGCAACGTGGGCGAGGCCATCGCCGCGTTCAATATGATCGAAGACGGCGACCGTATCATGGTGTGCCTCTCCGGCGGCAAAGACAGCTACACCATGCTGGAAATATTGCGCAACCTGCAGCAGAGCGCGCCGATTCAGTTCTCGCTGGTCGCCGTGAATCTGGATCAGAAACAGCCGGGGTTCCCGGAGCACGTGTTGCCGGAGTATCTCGACAGCCTGGGCGTCGAGTACAAAATTGTTGAAGAGAACACTTACGGGATCGTCAAAGAAAAGATCCCCGAGGGTAAAACCACCTGTTCGCTCTGCTCACGCCTGCGCCGCGGCATTTTGTACCGCACCGCCACCGAACTTGGGGCCACAAAAATTGCGCTTGGCCACCATCGCGACGACATATTGCAGACGCTGTTCCTGAATATGTTTTACGGCGGCAAGCTCAAAGGCATGCCGCCCAAGCTGATGAGCGACGACGGTAAACACGTCGTGATCCGCCCGCTGGCCTTCTGTCGGGAAAAGGATATCGAGCGTTTCGCCGAGGCGAAAAATTTCCCGATCATCCCCTGCAATCTGTGCGGCTCGCAGCCTAACCTGCAGCGTCAGGTGATTAAAGATCTGCTGCGCGACTGGGACAAACGCTATCCGGGGCGCATCGAAACCATGTTCACCGCCATACAGAACGTCGTGCCGTCCCATTTGGCCGACGAAACGCTGTTCGACTTCAAATCCATCACCCACAACAGCGACGTAGTGGACGGCGGCGATCTGGCGTTCGATCGGGAAACGATCCCGCTACAGCCGCTGGGCTGGCAGCCCGAGGATGATGAGATTGCGCCTCTCGCCGATCAGCGGTTGGACGTCGTCGAAATTAAATAAAGGCGAGAACCCATCTGAAGCGGCCGGTCTCTGTACCGGCCGTTGCTGTTTTTAGCGCGGGGCGTTGTGATACAGACGAAAAAAAAGCCGGCATAACATTGCCGGCTTGGTGTGAATTAAGTGTGCTATGCAGTAATTCAAAAAAGGAAGTAAGACAATATGGAGCGCAACGCCCATCGCTTGACGTTGCATTCACCTGCAGCCGGAATCTTGCCGTACGCGCCGTTCTGGAATGTTGATGTTGCTCAAAGTTGAACGTTTTTTTTGAGTACCGGGCGATAATATCGCCTTTCTTAACTTGAAAATTTTGCGATCCTTACATCCATTTACTTCGTTTTAACCACCACGCAACCATTAGCACCATAAAGACCAGCATCATGCAGAAAGAGATAAAGCCAATCGAACTGCCTGAGCCTGGAATGCCCCCCAAATTGACGCCGAATAGCCCCGTAAGAAAGGTCGTCGGTAGAAATAGCATCGCCAGCACCGACATATTATACGTTCGCCGGTTCATCGACTCCGCCATCAGGGTGTTGATCTCATCCGCAATGACTGCGGTGCGGGCAATGCTGCCATCCAAGTCTTCCAGCCCCCTTCCCAACCGTTCGGCAATTTCCAGCATCCGGCGACGGTCATCATCCTGCAGCCAACAGAGTTTTTCCCCCGACAGACGAGAGAAAATATCGCGCTGCGGCGTCATGTAGCGGCGCAGGACAATCAGCTGTTTGCGGATCAGCGAGAGCTCGCCGCGCGCAGGCATTGCCTGTTCCAGCAGCGCATCCTCCAGATCGATAATTCGCTCGTGAAGCTGGTCGATGAACTCGCTGGTATCGTCCGTCAGCGCCTCGGCGATGGAGACCAGCCAGCTGCTGCTATCCGTAGGGCCGTTGCCCTCTTTCAAGTCGCTCATCACGGCATCGATGGCCGCCACTTTGCGGCGGCGCGTTGAGACAATCAGTTTATCGGTGATGTAGATGCGGAGCGCCACCAGTTCATCCGGCCGCGCATCGCCATTGTAATTGATGCTGCGAAGCGTTATCAGCGTGCCTTCTCCCAACCGACTGACGCGGGGGCGCGCGCTTTCTCCTGACAGCGCGTCACGCACCGTATCGGGCAGCAGCCGGGTTTCCTGAAGCCAGCGGCTGCTTTCGGGCTGGGTGGAGTCCAGATGCAGCCAGCAGGGCTGAGTGTTGTTGACGATTTCGTTATCTTTTATGGAAACGACGCCGCCTTTTCCATCCAACTGATAAGAAAATACAGCGCCCGTGCGCTGCAATGCGGTTCCATTAATCACGTCTGCTTCCACTCGGTTTCTCCAATTGACTCCCCTTAATCACTATCTTAGCGTTTCTGACCATAACGGCAACGACCCCGCGGCGGCTGGCCGCGGCGCGCGCGATCAATGTTTAATGATATAGAGCATATGGCTGTAAGCCGTATCTTCAGGATTATTAATGGGATAGCCCTTGACCCAGGGTTTGATCAAGCGGGCGTTGGTGTACTGGTAAATAGGCGCAATCGGCGCTTCATTCGTGAGAATTCGCTCGGCCTGATTGTACTCCTGATTCAGCCTTTGGCTGTCGGTCTGCCCGCCGCTGTCTTTCATCAGCCGATCGTACTCCGCATTTTTGAAGCGCGAGATATTGCCGCTGTGCTGCGCGGTCAGCAGCGATAAAAACGTCGAGGGTTCGTTATAGTCGCCCACCCAGGAGGCGCGCACGACGTCGAAATTACCGCTGTTGCGGTTGTCGATGTAGGTTTTCCACTCTTGGTTGACCAGTTTGACGTCGACTCCCAGCGTTTTTTTCCACATGGAGGCGACGGCGATAGCCACCTGTTTATTGGTTTCCTGCGTGTTATATAACAAGGACAACTTCAGTGGGTTGCCCGGACCATAACCGGCCGCGCCCATGAGCGCCTTGGCCTGCGCATCCAGTTCCGCCTGCGAGTACTGCTCAAGCTCGCTTTGTTCCGGCGAGAATCCGCTGGTCACGTCCGGCGTCAGCCGGTAGGCCGGTTTCTCGCCTGTTCCCAAGACCTTCTGAGCAATCACCTGTCGGTCAATCGCAAACGACAACGCCTTGCGTACCCGCTGGTCGCTGGTCGGCGCTCTTTGCGTGTTGAAAGCGTAGTAATAGGTGCCCAATTGCGGAGGCGTATACACCTCACCCGGCAGCGTCTTCAACAGTTTTTGATACTGGTTTTTTGGAAACGATTCGGTGATATCGATATCGCCGGCCAGATAGCGCTTGGTGGCGTTAGACTCCTGACTGATCGGCAGATAGGTCACTTTACGCAGGACCGTGTGAGCATGATCCCAATAGTTTTCGTTCGGCGTCAGCACCAACTTTTCGTTGACCACGCGTTCATCCAGCTTGAACGCGCCGTTGCCCACCAGATGGCCGGGGCGAGTCCAGTCAGCGCCGTATTTTTCCACCGTGGCCTGATGGACGGGAAACAGGCTGAAGTTCGCCATCAGATTGACGAAATACGGCACCGGCCGACTCAGCATCACCTTTAGCGTGTGGTCATCCATCGCGACGACGCCGAGTTGGTCGGGAGGCAATTTACCCGCCAGAATTTCGTCGGCGTTGACCATCCCGGCCAGACTGGCGAACCAGCTGAATGAGGAGGTGTTGGCCGGCGTGACCAGACGACGCCAGCTGTAGACAAAGTCCTTCGCGGTGACCGGATCGCCGTTAGACCAGCGTGCGTTATCGCGCAGGATAAACGTAAACGTGCGGTTGTCGCTGGTCTGCCAGCGCTCAGCCACGCCGGGAACGGGATTGCCGTGCTCATCCTGATTCACCAGCCCTTCGAACAGGTCGCGTATCACCGGAATTTCAGGCAAACCGACGGCTTTGATTGGGTCCAGAGAGGCGGGCTCATCCTTGATATGGCGGACCACCTCTTGTTTGGCGTCCAGCGCGGTGCCGGCGGGAACCTGCGCGGCGTTGACGGCGCCGGTCAGCGTCGCCAGCAGTCCGGCGCAAAGAGCGGAATAGCGAAATGGCATCATGTGTTCGTTCCTTAAAAATAGCTGCTGCGCGGGCCGCAAAAAATACCGGCCCCAAAGAACCTGTAAAAATCGGTCATTCAGCGCTGAGGTCAACATTGCTTCTGTCACGGTATTTTCTCTACGGATACCTCTGAAAAAACGACATAAATCCCCCTTTCGGAGGATGCATTATCATAGCCTGAAATCAGATTTTGCCTATCGGAATGACGCCAAATCCACATATTCGGCGACAGGGTCCGCGCGACGTCGTGCCTGTACCGCGTGTGGACCGAGGGGGAGAAAGGATACCGTGCTAAAAGTCCGTTATCCCGCCAAGGGAAATGTTAATACGTGACTTAACCGAGACTTAGGTCGAATTAAGTCGACTTACTTTTTTATACCAATGTTGATAATGTTGCCCTACACTGAACGCCTTGTTAACCACCTGTAATAAAGGACGCAACGATGTCAAAGAATGTACACTTCCAAGGTCAACCGCTACCGGTTTCCGGCGAATTCCCCGCTGTAGGCAGCAAGGCCAAGGCTTTCTCACTGGTGGCAAAAGACCTTTCTGATGTTCCGCTGAGCCATTACGCAGGCAAACGTAAAATCCTGAACATTTTCCCGAGCATTGATACCGGCGTTTGCGCGACCTCCGTGCGTAAATTCAACCAGCTGGCTTCTGAGCTGAGCAACACCGTCGTACTGTGCATCTCCGCCGATCTGCCTTTCGCTCAGGCGCGTTTCTGCGGCGCTGAAGGGCTGAACAACGTGGACGTGCTGTCCACGCTGCGTGGCGCCGAGTTCAAAGAAAACTACGGCGTTGCTATCGCCGATGGCGGTCTGAAGGGATTAACGGCGCGCGCCGTCGTTGTGCTGGATGAAAATGACGTTGTGCTGCACAGCGAACTGGTCGACGAAATCACGACTGAACNAAACTACGATAAGGCGCTGGCTTCCCTGAAATAAGCGGAATCCCCCTGCCACAGCATCCCGGCCGACCGCGCCGGGGTGCTGCTCTTCCTCACTCGCCCACAGCCAGAGCTTTCCCCTCACTCTGATTCGTTTCGGACCGCCTGTTCCGTCGATGCATCCAGCATGCCCCAACCACCAACAGCAACATCACGCTCCACTCCACGCCCAACGAGGCGATCAGCGCAATGTCATGGCGTCCCTGAAACCTATTCAGCAGGTGAACCAGCACGGAGCCTAAAACGATAGGCCCCATTCCCATCGCCGTCTGCAGTACCGTGGACAACAGCGCGCCGCCCGATCCTGCATGAGATAGCGGTACATCCGATAAAAAAATGCGATAAAAGCTGCTGACGATAAAAGCCTGACCAAACCCGACCAGACAGGTCGCGGGCAATAACGTCCACAGCGTTGGCGCAGGCCAGACCCAAGCCAGCGTGGCCATGAGCAGCAGCAGCCCGCTCATCTGGATAGCACTGCCGATAATTAAGGTGGGAATATTGCCCTTGCGTTCCGTCACCCGGCTGCTAAGCAACGAGGCGATGAAATACGCCGTCCCCAGCCCGATGAAGCTGTTGCCAGATTCCAGAGGCGAAAATCCAGCGCCGGATTGCAGCACATAGGCGACGATAAACATGAAGCCGCTCCAGCTGGAGAAAAACAGCAGGGCAATGGCGCAACCGAAACGGACGCTGGAAAGGCGGAACAGCGCGGGAGGCAGTAAAGGCTCCTGCTGACGTCGCTCTTGACGTCGTTCAACCCACCACAACAGCGGAAACAGGCCAAAGCTCGCCGCCAGCGTCGCGATACAGCTTAAGGGCCAGTGCCATAGCGGCCCCAAAGCCAAAGGAAACAGCAGGCACGACAAGGCCAGCGCCAGCAATACGGTGCCGGGAAAATCAATCGCTTTGCGCTTATCGCTACGGGTGTTCGGCACCCAAAACGGCGCGCAGATCAGAATGAGCAGGCAGAACGGCAAATTCACCAGAAAGGCGCTGCGCCAGCCGTATCCACCGATATCCAGCTTCAGCAGGGTTCCGCCCAGCACCTGTCCAATGATGAAGGCCAGTCCACCGATGGCGCTGTAAAGCCCTAATGTCCGGGCATGCCGCCGTCCGCTCAGGCAGACATGGATCGTCGCCAGGATTTGCGGGACGGCCAGCGCGGCGCCGATCCCTTGCATCGTCCGCGCAAACAGCAGTAGCCATACGGACTGCGCAATACCGCATAACAGCGAGGCCACGCCGAACACGGCTACGCCCGCCATAAAAATCCGCCGCCGCCCGAGGTTATCGCCCAGACGTCCGCCCATCGCCAACGCGACCGCGAACGCCACACCGTAAACCGCGACAATTAGCTCAAGCTCAGCCGGACTCGCGGAGAGCGAACGGGTGATAGATTCCAGAGCGACGTTAACGATGGAAAAATCAATCATCGGCAGGAGTTGCCCGGCCAGTAATATCACCAGACCGAGACGACTCAACCCATGTAATGGTAAACCTTGCTTCATTGTGTGTACCCGTTGTATTCATCATCCACGAGCGCTAGCATCGTGGTTAACGAAAACGGGTACCAGTTCTTGATTATCCTGGTATAAATTCCACCCGTCTGGCGCGGAGTCCTTGATATGTCAGCACTAACCACGGCACCCCTTCCCGACAGTACCGAACAAAACCGCAGGCTTACGCTTGGGAAATTTCTGCGCACGCGCAGAGAGAGTCTCGATCCGGAGCGGCTGGGGCTATCTACCCCGCGTAAGCGGCGTACGCCGGGGCTGCGTCGAGAAGATGTCGCCCTGCTGGCGGATGTCGGTATCACTTGGTACACCTGGCTGGAACAGGGACGTCCTATCAAAACGTCCGTGAAAACGCTGCTGGCGATCGCCAAAGCGCTACAGTTTAACGAGGTGGAGACCCGACACCTGTTCATGCTGGCAGAACTGCCCTTTTCGCCGACGGTGCGCGCCAGCTGCGAGAAAATCAACGAAGATAGCCAGACAATTCTGGACCAGCTTAACCCCTATCCCGCCGTCATCGTCAACGCCCGCTTCAGCATTCTGGGCTTCAATCAATCCTGGTGCCGGCTGCTCAATATCGATTTGAATCAGATCCCGCATGAAGATCGTAACTGCATCTATCTGGCTTTCACGCACCCTGCCTGGCAGAAAGGCCTGGCGGACTTGCAGGAATTCCTTCCCAACATGGTCGCCATGTTTCGAGCGCGGCTGGTGGAACACAGCGGCGAACCGCTATGGGAAACGCTGTTGCAACGCTGCCTGAACGAATCAGAGCTGTTTCGCCAGCTTTGGCACCAGCGCTATGAAATTCAGGGCGTGATAAACAAGGTGAAGCGTTTCCAGCATCCGCTGCTGGGCGTCATTTCTCTGCGGCAGATCAACTGGTGGACGGCCAGCCATAACGGCGATCGCATGCTGGTCTATATGCCCGCTGAGGCGCAGGATAAACAGATGCTGGAAAAATTGGCCCGGCTGGATTTCCCCGTCTAAGCCGCATAGGTTGCGCCCTATCGAAAAGCAGGAGAATGCACAATGTTTCCGTTAATTACGCCCCGTTTTTTTATACGTCCTTTCACCCCTGACGATATCCCGCAAATCGCCGAGGCGGTCCGCGAGTCCAGGGATACCGTCGGGCGCTGGCTATCGTGGTGCACCGAAGAGTATAACGTCCCGGAGATTTCACACTGGGTCGCCCAGAGCGCGTTGCGGATTAAGGAAGGCATGGCGTTTGACCTTGGCATCATTGAACAAAACTCCGGGCGGCTGATGGGCTCTGTCGGCATCAACAGCATTCAATCCGGCTATCAGATGGGAAACATCGGCTATTGGGTGCGTCAGTCCGAACAGGGGCAGCAGATCGCTCTCGAGGCCGTAAAAGCGATCACCGCTTTTGGTTTCGACCAGTTGGGCCTGACCCGACTGGAGATCATCGCGGCTGAACAGAACCTGCCTAGCCGCCGCATCGCAGAAAAAGCGGGCGCGCGGTTCGAAGGCATCGCTTACAACCGTCTGGTCATCCACGGCCAGCCCACCGACGCCGCCATGTATTCGCTGATCCCCGCGCGTTGATGCGTGGGGAAGAGACGCACAGTCTCTGCCCGCCGACCTCTCACAGACCCAAAAGAGTGATGGATTCAGGTCGCCGCGCACCCGACGGGGAGCGCGGTCCTGGTTAATGCCGATGAGGGGGGCGGACGACACATCACGGAAAAGAAAAGCGGCGAACCGTCAGGACGAGCCGCCAAATCGCAACCTTTAGGAGGATGACTCTTCGTCACCCGGCGCTTTACGTGCGCTCAGACCATACTCGCGCAGCTTGTTGGCGATAGCCGTGTGGGATACGCCCAGCCGTTTAGCCAGCTTGCGCGTGCTGGGATAGCTCTGGTAAAGGCGAGTCAGAACGGAGCGTTCGAACCGTTTGGTGATGTCATCCAGTGAGCCTTCCAGCAGCGTTTCGCTGTGCGCCAGCGCAGAGGAGAACGCGGGTAAGTCGATATCCTGCAGAGTCAGCTCGTCGCCGTCCAACTGGGTCAGCGCCCGGTAAATGATATTTTTCAGCTGCCGCACGTTGCCCGGCCAGCCATATTGGGGCAGAAGTTGTCGCACTTCAGGCGCGATGCGCGGATGGCGCATCCCCTGTTCGTCCGCAAAACGTGCGACGAACAGCTCGACCAGCGGCATGACGTCTTCCGGACACGCCCGCAAAGGCGGGAGCTCCAGCGTCAACACGTTCAGGCGGTAATAAAGATCTTCCCGAAACTGGCCGCGCTGCACCAGTTCCAGCAGGTTCTTCTGCGTAGCGCAAATCACTCGCACGTCGACGTGCAGCTCGTGCTCTTCCCCCACCCGTCGGAACGTCCCATCGTTGAGAAAACGCAGCAGCTTGGTTTGCATTTGGGGCGACATTTCGCCGACCTCATCCAGCAGCACCGATCCGCCGTTCGCCTGTTCAAAAAAGCCTTTTTTGCCCTCCAGCGCGTTCGGATAAGCGCCCGGCGCATGGCCGTAAAGCTCGCTTTCCATAACGTCATCCGGCAAAGCCGCGCAGTTCAGCGCCAGAAAGGGCTGAGCGGAGCGGTGGCTACGCAGATGACAGGCGCGTGCCAGCATGTCTTTACCGGTGCCGGTTTCGCCGACGATCAGCAACGGCGCATCCAACGGCGCCAGCTTACGCGCCCGCTCCATCACCTGACGCATCGTCGGACTGACGGCAACGACGGTGTCGAAAACTCGGTCATCGTTCGCGGACAAATTCTGTAGCTGATGCCCCATCCGCGCCGTGGATTTGAGCATGACCAGCGCACCTGAGGCGATTGAATCTCTGCTCTCGTCGTTCAGATAGACCGGCGTGACCTCCAGCAGGAAATCCCGGCCGCGGACCACGACGCGCTCCGTTTCGGATTTTGCGCCCTGCTCCAGCCAGCGGTTGAAGGCGTAGCGGCCAATTAACTGGTTGATGTTCAACTGAGGGACTTTATCCGCCGTCTGCCCGAATAGTGTCAGCGCCGCCGCGTTCATCATTTCGACGCGACCTTTCAGATCGACGGAAAAAACGGCCTCGGGCATGGATTCCAGCAGCGCTTTCAACGCGCGATGCTCGCGTTCGGAAGGCATAAAAGAAACGGTGCGGACATCGCTGACGCCCTGCGTACGCCGGATGTCCGCCATCAGCGCCTGAAAATCTTCGACGCGCAGCGAATCAACGTGGAGATAAATTCGTCCGGCGGCGGCAATTTCTATACCGCGCAGATCGATGTTGCGCAGCACCAGCAGATCCAACAGTTCGCGGGTCAGACCCATACGGTCTTTACAAAAAACTTCCAGACGCATCAACATACCTTCTTCATCAGGCGCGCGGGGGGACGAAAACCGAATGATACCCTATTCGCCGTCGTCGGATGAAGTAGGGTGTCAGCAAAAGTTGACACTCTACTCTGGCCTGGCCTTTTCTGGCGGCGACGCATCGCGCCGCTTCATCAGACCGATAGCCACCCCCATCGCCAGCATCAGGAGAGAGAGTGCGGACAGCAGCAGGAAGCTGATCGCCCAGTTGCCGCACAGCGTATGAAGCCCGCCAGTCACCAGCGGTCCGACCGACGCCAGAGAATACCCCACGCCCTGCACAGCCGAGGAGAAACGGCGGTTCTCATCCAAATCGCGGGCGTTATCCATGATCAGCATGAAAATAGCGGTAAAGCCGCCGCCCTGCGCGATGCCGCTGGCCAACGACCAAAGCGGCCATTGATGCGGCCAGTAATACATCCCCGCCGGCGTCATCATCCAGAATACGCCGACAATCGCCAGCAATACTGCCCGCGGCACGCGCCACAGCGAGGCCACCATCGGTACGCCGAACGAGCCGATTAGCGCCGTAATTTGGAAGACCGAGGCGATAAGACCCGCCTCCGCAAGGCTCATTCCCGCTTCCTGCGTCAAGTAGGCGGGCAACCAGGCGGTCATGCCGTAGTAGATGAAAAGGTGAACGGTAAAGGCCGTCACCAGATACCACAGAATTGGCTGACGCCAGAACGTGAGCGACGGCAGCGGCGACAGGCTAATTTGCACCTTGAGCGGGACAGGGCCGCCGCTCTCCGGCTGACGCACGCCGCGTTTGCGCTGAATCACGCGTCCCCAGACCGCCAGCGCCGCTATCGCCAGCACGCACCAGATCCCCAGCGCCACCCGCCAGCCAAACAGCAGCGCCAGCGGCGCGGTCAACGCGGAGGTCAACATGGTGCCGACATTAATGGCCGCCGTGTAAAGTCCAGTGGCCATATTGCGCCGCTGATGGAAGTCCCTGGCAATCACCATCAGGCAGACGATATTGCCGACGGTCAGTGACGCGCCGATCGTCAACGTCCCCACCAACGCCATCGTGACGCCGCCCATGGGTCGCAGCAGCGTCCCCACCGTCGCGCCAATCAGGGACACCATGATCGCCTTCTCAATGCCGATGCGGGAGATCAGTAGCGAGGCCAACGGCGTAAGCAGGCCGAAGCACAGCACGGGGATCGTGGTCAGCAGCCCCGCGAGGGTCACATTGATGTGGAGATCGGCGCGAATTTGGTCGATAACCGGCGCAATCGCGGTCAGGGGGCTGCGCAGATTGAGCGCGAGGGCAAGCAAAGCGAAAAGGATCAGAAGCGGCAACCGCAGTCGGTTATTACGCATAGTGGCATCACATGAAAAGGCGAACGGCCTGGTGTCATCGTGAATGCAATATACGCTTTTCCCTTCCTGCGATCACCGTAGGCGGCTCGGGGTCAGGCGAATTATTTTTTGTCGGCGAGCGTGGATTTCAGCTGGCCGACCAGCTCGCGGCGGAAATCCCCCAGGCGCGGCTTATCGTCCAGCCACGGCAACGGGCGACACAGCTCCATCGCTTTGATGCCGAGACGCGCGGTCAGAAGCCCGGCCCCCAATCCCTGAGCGACGCGCGCGGACAGTCGGGCCGCGAGATCCTGCGACATCCAATCCATTCCGATTTCACGCACCAGCTCGGATGCGCCGGCGAAAGCGACATTGAGCAGCACCAGACGAAACAGGCGAATGCGGCTGAAATAGCCCAGTTCAATGCCGTACAGCGCGGCGATCCGATTGACCAGCCGCAGGTTGCGCCAGGCAATGAAAGTCATATCCACCAATGCCAGCGGACTCACGGCGACCATCAGGGCGGATTCGGCTGCATATCGGCTGATTTCGCGCCGCGCCTGCACGTCCAGCACCGGCTGCACCAGTTCCGCGTACAGCGCCACCACTTCCCGGTCGTTGTGGGTTTCATGCAGCGAGGCGAGCCATCGCTGCATCGCCGGGTGTCCGTGGTCCAGTCCGGCCTGCCGCGCCAGTTGTTCGCAAAATTCACGCCCCGCGCCCATCCCGTGGCTGTGCAACAGCTCAGCGGCGCGGTCGCGCGCCTCCGCCCGTTGGCGCAGGCGATATAGCCGACGCCACTCCATCGCCAACGAGCCGACACCCGCGCCGACAATCAGCGTTCCGGCGGCGATACCGCCGAGAGAAATCCAGTCCTGATTCAGCCACGCATGGTGAAGCGACTGTATGCCCTGCGCGACGGCGCTGGCGCCAAACAGCGCGACGCCAGCCATCGCCATGCGCCGCCATAGGCTGCGGCGTGGACGCAACGCGCCGCTCACGGCGGCTTCCGCCACGCCCTCTTCCTGCTCGTTTTCCGTCAGCGTGGGCGTGAATTGATGAGCGTTCTCCTCGTCGAAAGTCACGTTGGGGCGCAGCGTTGGCGGCAAGTCCATTGGCGGCGCCTCTTCGAACCTCATTCGTGGTTTCAGCGGTTCACTCATCGCAATTTGTCCCCCAGTAAATAGTCCATCACCGTATCCAGGCGAATGTGCGGCAGCGGCGTATCAATGCTCATTTCCGGCGGTCGAAAGGCATCGAAATGAAACCCTTGTTCGCGCCAGAACGCCGGTCCCGGAAGACGTGACGGCNCTTCGCCGGGATAGACCGTCAGCGGCTCCCCATCGCTGAGCCGATGGCCCTTCAGCGCGGGAATTTTCTGCCCTTGGTGGTCGACCAGACCACTCTGCGTCGCCTGCACCGAGGCGATACCGGCGCACTCCATGCTAATGCCTTCGAAGGCCGCGTTTTGCCACGCATCCTGTACCAGCTGCTGCAACAGCGACACAAGGTTCGCATGCTGATCGGTGGTGATGTGATCCGCCTTGGTCGCGGCGAACATCAGCTTGTCGATACAGGGAGAGAACAGACGGCGAAACAGCGTCCGTTTGCCGTAATGAAAACTCTGCATCAGCTGCGTCAGCGCCAGGCGCATATCGTTGAAAGCCTGCACGCCGCTGTTCAACGGCTGCAGGCAGTCCACCAGCACAATCTGACGGTCAAAGCGCACGAAGTGCTGCTTATAAAACCCTTTCACCACGTGCTGGCAGTAGTAATCGAAACGCTGACGCAGCATGCCGATATTGGTTGACGCGTCAGCCTGCGCCAGCGCGGACGCCTGCCCGTCGCGGCTCTGCGGCCAGGGGAAAAATTGCAGTACCGGCGCGCCCGCCAGATCGCCGGGCAGCACCAGTCGGCCCGGCTGAATAAAGTGCAGGCCTTCCCGTTTGCAGCGCAACAGATAATCCGTGTAGGCCTGAGCTACCGCCGCCAGTTGGTTTTCATCCGCAGGCGCCAATGGATCCAGCTGTTCGCACAGCGACAGCCAGGGCTGCGCCCACGTGCGCCGTTCGCCCTGAAGCAGTCCGCTCATCTGATGGGACCAGTCTAAATAACGTTGCTCCAGCATCGGCAGGNCCAGCAGCCACTCCCCCGGATAGTCGACGATTTCCAAATACAGCGTGGAGTTATCCTTGAAATGCCGCAGCAGCGAGTCATTGGAGCGGTAGCGCAGCGCCAGTCTAATCTCGCTGACGCCGCGCGTCGGCGTCGGCCAGTCGGGCGGCTCGCCGTACAGCGCGGCCATGCCTTCGTCGTAGGCGAAGCGCGGTACGCCCAAATCACGCTGCGGGATGCGTCGCGCACCCAGCAAACGATTTTCGCGCACGGGCGAGAACAGCGGCAGACGCGCGCCGTTATGCACCGACAACAGTTGATTGACCAGCGCCGTGATGAACGCGGTTTTTCCGCTGCGGCTCAGGCCGGTGACGGCCAGACGCAGATGACGATCGACGCCGCGATTCACCAGCGCGCCGATGTCTTGCTGCAGTCGATTCAGGGGATTTGCCATGACGCTCCTTTCCCTGTGTGTCGTTTCTGAGGGTGATAATAGGTAAACGCTATTATGGTGCCCGACGGCAAAATGCGAAAGCGCACGTGTCGGAGTCATAGACAGGCCACGGCGTCAGCGCAGGCTTGACCGTGGCAGATAGGATTACATCTGGCGGAACTGACTGCGCACGCCGTACGTTTCTGAGGTGATGTACCGTTCGATATCACGCAGGCGGCGCTCGCTTTCCATCAGCTGCGCGTCCGCCTGATCCAACAGTTGGTTGGGAGAAGCCTCCGGCGTCCCGTAGGCGGCCGGCGGCGCCGGCTCCAGAATAAAGCTCAGCACGATATACGCCACCACGGTAAAGAAGAACAGGCCAAAGAAGATCGACAGCACGGCAATCAGGCGGATCAGCTTCACCGGCACGTCGAAATAGTGGGCCAGTCCGGCGCAAACGCCTTTGATCATGCCCGCTTCCGGCATCAGATACAGCTTTTTAGAATTCCGGTTCAGTCTCATCAGGATTGTCTCCAGTTCGGATGTTTCGCATCCAGAATCTCTTCCAGCGTTTCAATACGGTCGCGCATACGCTGCGCGTCTTGCGTCAATGTGTGCAGCCGCTGCATATCCGCCGTCCCCAACTGAGCACGGTTGTTTCGCTGACTGTAATGCAGCCAAAGCCAGAGCGGAGCGACGAATAGCAGAAAAATGGTCAGCGGTATCATCGTCAGAACCAGGGCGCCCATTTTCTCTCCTTAATAATCATGATGCGTATCTCAGGCTGCCGCCGACGGCGACAGCCCGTAGCGGTTACTCCGCAGGTTTTACTTTAGCTTTTAACGCCGCCAGCTGCGCGTCGATTTCATCGTTCGCTTTCAGCTCGGTAAACTGCTGGTCCAGCGTTTTCTGCTTGCCCAAACCGACGCTTTCGCCTTCGGCTTCGATTGAGTCGATCCGGCGTTCGAACTGCTCGAAACGCGCCAGCGCCTCATCCAGCTTACCGCTATCCAACTGACGACGGATATCGCGCGAAGAGCTGGCGGCCTGATGACGCAGCGTCAAAGCTTTCTGGCGTGCGCGGGTTTCGGTCAGTTTATTTTCCAGCTCGCCGATTTCACGCTTCATGCGCTCCAGCGTTTCATCGACGTTCTCGGCTTCCTGCTCCAGCACGGCGATGAGATCGGTCAGCTTTTGCTTCTCAATCAGGGCGGCGCGGGCCAGATCTTCTTTATCTTTACGCAGCGCCAGCTCCGCTTTTTCCTGCCATTCGGTCTGTTGGGCGTGAGCTTGAGTGATGCGGCGCGCCAGCTGTTTTTTCTCCGCCAGCGCTCGCGCTGAGGTGGAACGCACCTCGACCAGCGTGTCTTCCATTTCCTGAATCATGAGCCGAACCAGCTTCTGGGGATCTTCCGCCTTGTCCAGCAAGGAGGTGATGTTGGCGTTAACGATGTCGGCGAAACGAGAAAAAATACCCATAGTGTTATCCTCTTAATAATTTCCGGCGTCTTAGTACGCCCATTGGATCCGCCCCGGCGTATCGGGTCACGTTCTCTTCGTCAGGTATTTCAATATCCGTGCCAATGTCGCAAACAAAAATAGTTAACTGAATTTAAAAGCATTATTATTTTTTACGGGATTACGCACGACTGCTATGCTGGTTAAATTCGCTAACAGTTAGTCAATATGACAAGGTGATTTTGTGGCCTACGAACAAGACTCGCTGCTGGGGGAAGCCAACAGCTTCCTCGAAATGCTGGAACAGGTTTCCCAGCTCGCGCAGCTCAGTAAACCGGTATTGGTGATCGGCGAGCGCGGTACCGGCAAAGAGCTGATCGCCAGCCGCCTGCACTACCTGTCTCCCCGCTGGCAAGGGCCGTTCATTTCACTTAACTGCGCCGCCTTAAATGAAAACCTGCTGGACTCGGAGCTGTTCGGCCATGAAGCCGGCGCATTCACCGGCGCGCAAAAGCGTCATCTTGGCCGTTTCGAACGCGCCGACGGCGGCACGCTGTTTTTGGATGAACTGGCGACCGCGCCGATGTTGGTGCAGGAAAAACTGCTGCGCGTCATCGAATACGGCGTGCTGGAACGCGTGGGCGGCGGACAATCTTTGCAGGTCGACGTGCGTTTGGTGTGCGCCACCAACGACGATCTGCCCGCGCTGGCGGCGCAGGGGAAATTTCGCGCCGACCTGCTGGACCGCCTGGCGTTCGACGTGGTGCAGCTTCCGCCGCTGCGCCAGCGTCAGCAGGACATCATGCTGCTGGCGGAGCATTTTGCCGTTCAGATGTGCCGGGAGCTGGGACTTCCGCTTTTCCCCGGTCTGACCGATCGCGCCCAACGCACACTGCTCGACTACAGCTGGCCCGGCAACGTACGCGAACTGAAAAATGTGGTGGAGCGCTCCGTTTATCGCCACGGCACCAGCAGTGAGCCGCTAGACCATATCATCATCAACCCGTTTCAACCGACCGCGCCTCTCTCGGTGCCGGACGCCGCGCCAGACACTTTGCCCGCGCTACCACTGGATATGCGGGGCTGGCTGAGCCAGCAGGAGCAGCAGCTGTTGCAGCAAGCGCTGGCTCAGTCACGCTTCAACCAGCGCAAGGCCGCCGAGCTGCTGGGGCTGAGCTACCATCAGCTGCGCGGGCTGCTGAAAAAACACGCCATCACGGTCAATGAGCTCTAAATCCCGACCTGCTGATGGAAAAGGCAAGCCCGCGCGATGGTGAAAAAGGCGACGGTTGGCGACAAGGAATTGGGACGAGACGCAGAGTGCGTTACACTCTGTCTATCGCATATTGCCTGAAAACTCCCGTATGTCTGGAAAATATACTCTTGCGCTAGCGTTGACCTGGTTAACAGGTTCCGCGCTGGCTGCACCGTTGCCGCCCACGCCAAGCCCGACGCCGCCGGAAGATATCCGCAGCAGCGGCTTCGTGTATTGCGTCAACGACGAACTGACGACGTTCAACCCGCAGATGGCGCGCAGCGGCGTGATGGTGGATACCCTCGCCGCACAGCTGTACGATCGCCTGCTCGGCGTGGACCCCTATACCTATCGACTGGTTCCCGAGCTGGCCCAGCGTTGGGAAGTGCTGGACAACGGCGCGACCTACCGCTTCACGCTGCGCCACGATGTCCCGTTTCAAAACACCGCATGGTTTGCGCCTACCCGCCCCATGAACGCGGACGACGTGCTGTTCAGCTTCGAGCGAATGCTGGATGAACATCACCCGTTCCACGACATCAACGGCGGCGAATACCCCTATTTCGACAGCCTGCAGTTTGCCGATACGGTGCAGAGTATTCGCAAAATCGGCGACTACGCCATCGAGATCCGTCTTAACAAACCGGACGCTTCGTTCCTATGGCACCTGGCGACACACTACGCGCCGATCCTGTCGGCTGAATATGCCAATCAGTTGCAAAAGCAGGATAAAAAGGAGCTGATCGACCGCCAGCCAGTCGGCACCGGCCCTTACATGCTGAACGAATATCGCTACGGACAGTTTGTGCGTCTGCGGCGCAATAACGACTACTGGCGCGGTCAGCCGCGCATGGAGCAGGTGGTGTTCGATCTCGGCGCGGGCGGCACCGGGCGGCTGTCTAAGCTGCTGACCGGCGAGTGCGATGTCTTGGCCTATCCGGCCGCCAGTCAGCTCAGCATCCTGCGTAACGACCCTCGCCTGCGTCTGTCGCTGCGTCCGGGCATGAACGTCGCCTATCTGGCGTTCAACGTGCGTAAGCCGCCGCTGGACGACCCGCGCGTCCGCCATGCGCTGGCGCTGGCGATCAATAACGACCGCCTGATGCAGTCGATTTATTACGGCACGGCGGAAACCGCCGCCTCCATTTTGCCTCGCGCGTCATGGGCCTATAACAGCGAGGCGCAGATCACTGCGTACAATCCGGAGAAGTCCCGTCGGATGCTTCAGGAGCTGGGGGTGAATCAGTTGCACCTTCAGCTGTGGGTGCCTAGCACATCACAGTCTTACAACCCCAGTCCGGTGAAAACCGCGGAACTGATTCAGGCCGATCTGGCCCAGGTGGGCGTTGAAGTGACGCTAATACCAGTCGAGGGCCGCTTTCAGGAAGCGCGCCTGATGGAAATGAACCATGACCTGACCCTCGCGGGCTGGGCCACGGACAGCAACGATCCGGACAGCGTGTTCCGCCCCTTGCTCAGCTGCGCCGCGATCCGGTCACAAACCAACTATGCCCACTGGTGCGATAGCGGATTTGATCAGGTGTTGCAGGACGCGCTTTCATCGCAACAGCTCTCTAGGCGCATCGATTACTACCAGCAGGCGCACCAGATTCTGGCGGATCAGCTGCCGGTGCTGCCGCTGGCCTCCTCGCTACGCATGCAGGCCTATCGTTATGATATGAAAGGATTGGTGCTCAGTCCCTTCGGCAATACCTCTTTCGCCGGGGTCTACCGCGAAAGCGATACGCCGCAGTCTGCACCGCCGGTACCGCCGCCGATGGAAGGAGTCGCGCCGTGATTATCTATGCCTTGCGCCGCCTGTTATTGCTGGTGGTGACGCTATTTTTGCTGACGCTGGTCGGCTTTAGCCTGCTCTATTTCACGCCCCACGCCCCGCTGCGCGGCGTGGCGCTGTTTGACGCCTACCGCTTTTATATCGTCGGACTGTTCCAGTGGAACTTCGGGCTGTCCAGCATCAACGGACAACCGGTCAGCGAACAGCTGAAAGAGGTGCTGCCCGCCACGATAGAGCTGTGCGTGCTGGCCTTTTCGCTCGCGCTGGTCATCGGTATCGTGCTGGGGATCACCGCAGGCATCCTGCAAAACAAAACGCAGGACAAGATTTTGAGCGGGCTGGCGCTGCTGGGATTCTCGCTGCCGGTCTACTGGCTGGCGTTATTGATGACGCTGTTCTTTTCGCTGCATCTGGGCTGGCTGCCGGTCTCCGGCCGCTTTGACTTGCTCTATCAGGTGCCGCGCGTCACCGGATTTTCGTTAATAGACGCCTGGCTGGCGAAGTCTCCCTACCGGGACGAGATGATGATGAGCGCCGTCCGCCACCTGATTCTGCCGGTGTCGGTGCTGTCCGTCGCCCCGACGACGGAAGTGTTCCGATTGATGCGGATCAGCACCACCGAAATTATCAGCAAAAGTTACATCAAGGCGGCCTACACGCGGGGACTGTCGCGCACCACCATCATTCGCCGCCATTTGTTGCACAACGCATTGCCGCCCATCATTCCCAAGCTGGGACTGCAGTTTTCCGCCATGCTGACGCTGGCGATGATTACCGAAGTGGTGTTTAGCTGGCCGGGCGCGGGACGCTGGCTGGTCAACGCCATTCGTCAACAGGACTACGCCGCGATTTCGGGGGGCGTCATGGTGATCGGTATGATGGTTTCCTCTATCGGCGTGCTGTCGGATATTTGGGGGGCGATGACTAACCCGTTGAAACACAAGGAGTGGTATGCTCTCCGATAGGGCTTTAGTTTGTTTAAAAAAATCATTAAATATCAGTGCATTAATAAAAAATTGATATTTACACCTCTAATTAAACACACGTTTATGTACACATTGTATTTAATGTTTTTGTTGCTATGAATTCGCGAATCTTTAATGATCACGAAAGCATGATTAAGACGCGGATTTGACTTGGCAAGATGGTTAGTGGGTGACTAAGATCTAATTTGGTCGTCGCCAAGATATCAAACGTCAACGAAGTCATGTTTGAGAAGCTGGCGACGAAGGTGGACAGCGTTATCTGAAGGGGCTAAACCCTAACTGGCCCATCATCACGATAAACGGTAACTGCAAAATCATCGGCGTGGCCGTCGAGTCGAAGATGCGGTTTGTTTAGGCATGTGTTCAAGAGTCGTTCGGGTAATGTCGTAAAGATTTTAATGATGCTATTAACGTGATACTTATATAAAATAAAGGGAATGTCATGACTAAAGAATTAAAGCAGGGAAATTTGTCAATGCCAAAATCGATTTGTTTTTTCAACCACAAAGGTGGCGTTAGCAAGACTACTACTGCTTTTAATATTGGCTGGGGCTTAGCTAGTGCCGGCAAGAAAGTTATGATGGTTGACCTTGATTCACAGTGCAATCTGACAGGTATGGTTTTAGGTTACACGNCCGTTAGTGAAAGCTTAGAAAATTTTTATAGCAGCCGATACAATTTAACAATGGAATCTATTGTTGATACGTTAATGAACGGATCCTCTGTAGAAGAGTTAGTCAATTCTAACTCGGCAGACCTCTTTGAATGTCAAAATGAAAATCTTTATCTGCTTCCTGGCCACCTTAGTGTTTCAATGCTTGATTCTCAGATTAGTGTTGCTCTTAAAATTGCTTCGGGTGTTCCCTTGACAAGAAACCTGCCGGGCAATCTGCCTAAGGTTATCAACATGATCGCTGAGAAAAATAAAATCGATTATATCATTTACGACTTAAGCCCAAGCGTTGGTGGGCTGAACGAAATAGCCTTAATGTCCAGTGATTATTTTATTGTTCCAGCAACTCCAGACTTTTTCTGCTGGCAGGCGATTAACTCCCTATCTGAAACCATAACTGCATGGCATGCAGAGTTGGACTTCTTCAAGAAGACTGCAAAATCAGGAACAGCAAACAATATTACTAATAAACCTAAATTTATTGGTGCTATCCACCAGAGATATCGCCCGCGAAATGGCATGCCTGTGAAATCTTTTGAACATTGGGTCAATGAGATTCATGGTGCTGTAAATAAAGTTTTAGCCCCTTCATTGCATCTTATTGGGTGTTCCGCATCAGAAGAGGAAATTCAACTATCTCTCAATGCTACAGATACATCGCATTTGAAGGCTTATGATTTAGCCCAGATTTCCGACTTCAATTCCTTAATTGCTATCAGCCAAAAATTGTCCAAGCCAGTTTTTGCGATTACAGATCACGACTTGAAGGAAGATGGTAAGGCTGGAAATGTTTTTGACACAATGAGCGACAACCGAGACCTTTTCTTCCAGCAATTTGAAAGGCTTTGCAGGCGCGTTCTAATGCTTACCGCATAATACAACCAACCCGGCCCCGCCGGGTTGGTTGTGCCTGCCGGTCACGCCAGCGCCCTATCTCAAGCTCACGGCCCAATTCGGGCACCGGGTTTTGACTCCTTGCACGATGCTAGCCACCGATCAAAAATTTAACCTCAGGAAGGTTTATCCGGCCACGTAATATCCGGAGCCAACGCTGTATCGATAGCCTGAACTTGCTGCGCATACTTCATCCATGAGATGAGAGTGTTTTTGTCTGAGTCAGAGATCATTCCAAGAGCAAGTTGAGTTTGCCAAATTTGGGTAGCGGTATTTACTTCTTGCAAGAGTTCCTTTTTCTTCTCAACCGCCGAAGAAACATACACCTCTTTCGTGGGTTCAGGAATGCCCACCCACTCGGGGCGCCCATTCACCCCGCCTAGCTTTTTACCTTCCGGAGCGTTTTGCTTCCAATAAGTAGACTTCTCTTCATCAGTGAGAAGTACTGCATCATCCGGCCAAGTCTCATCCGAATAACTCCCGTCGTCTTTCCACGCTTGCGGGATAAAGCCATTGAGCGTTTCTGAATAGAAAACACCATCTTCGATCATGTGAATTACCTCGTTATTTTAAAAGCCGATGGCTAACCAGTTCCAAGTTGTGCC
Organism: Lonsdalea quercina subsp. quercina; assembly: GCF_000688695.1. GTDB lineage: Bacteria > Pseudomonadota > Gammaproteobacteria > Enterobacterales > Enterobacteriaceae > Lonsdalea > Lonsdalea quercina_D. The sequence continues at coordinate 156,543 of NZ_JIBQ01000009.1, forward strand.
AGGGTCTGCTGCTGCACCAGTAGCTTTCGCTGAATACAGGTTGAAATAGGTTTTATTGGGCGCTCCAGCCGCGCCGAATGCGATAGGGGTGTTGTTTCCCGCGTTACTTACCATTACGGAAAGACATGCTGTAGAAAATGACACGGGAAGTGCCACAGCCATACTGCTACCCTGCGAGACACTTGCCGTTCCCCATTGAATAATTAACCCTCCAGAAACATCGGGGATCCGGATGTAGTCATTGCTTAGAAAATTGCGCTTATTAAATAAGCTCATGACTGCTTCTACAGTAGGAAGGAGACTGCTGCTTTTCCCCTCGGCCATCTGGCCGCTAGTGGCAACACCTAATCTGGCAGCCCCTCCCAAACCTAAATTAGAGTGTGCGGCGTTGACTGCGTCACTTCCCCTCTGAGAAATTTCAGAAAAATTATTTTTGGGCTGTAAAAACAACGATTGCAGGGCCGCTAATAGTTGGCTCCGATTACCTTTGTTTAAAGAAACCCCGGCGGCCTCAATGACAGCACAGATTTCTTCCTGTACGGCATCAAAATAATCATCGTCCAGCTCTGTCGCCAATGTGCCTGTTTGCGGATTGCCGCGGGTAAATCCATTTTTTCCCGCGCCAAACTTATCGACCTGCGCGGTGCTGGTATCAATTCGATGCATAAATCACTCCGGGTATTTGAAAATAACGTAGGTGTTTGAGGGACAGAGTTTTTCGATCACGCATTCCGCGGTCGTTTCGCCCCATGTTCTTAAGCTGTCCGTGCACGCGCTGATGCACGTCATGTTGTCTATTTTCGTGGCCGCTGGCATGTTGACGATCCAGTAATAGCGCCACTCTTCTGAATAAAGGGATTCGGTGCAGGGGGATGTGCAGCGGAATGGGCTGGTATCGAACCGGGTGATCGTCGCATCTGGGTAACCCAGCGCCTCCAACTGTCGCAGGTAGAAATCTTCATCGATCCCACCTTGCACATTGATTTTGGCGTCCAGCCGCTGGCGCCGCTGCGTCAACGTTTGAACACCTGCCGGAGCACAACTATCAGGAAGGCCGCAAATATCCTCGTAGCGGCCAATCAATTCTGAGGTGGTGCGTGGGTCTATTTCCAGCATCAGATCGTCAGCGCGCTGATGTGCCGACGCCAGCGACGGGGCCAGCCCCATAAGCAGGGGGTCGTCGCTATCCCAGGCTGGTCCGCGTGGCAGCAGCACGCCCAGCAAATACTGATATTGATTCGTCAGGTCCATGACACGGTCCCCAGCACGGCCAGCTCACTGGCTCCCAGCGTGATATCGGCGGAAGGGCCTACCAGCACATGGCTATATTCTCCCGTCGCGATACTGATCGCTTCACTGATGCGGGACGGTTTTATTACCCCGCTCGGGATGCCATCGCGAAACAGCATGCTGCGCAGCTCAGCAATTACCGCCTGCCGGGTTTCCTCTGTGTCAGGCGTGATACGAACATGCACGTCGATGGATTTAGGGATGGGGGCAAACACATACAGCTTAGAACCCGCCACGGGCGCCAGCGGCTCAATGTAGGATTGCACGGCAGCGACCGTTGCCGCATCCGGCACCGGATCGATCATGTCGCTGTTAGCGATCATCACACCGACTGTTCCTGTCCCCATCCAATGCCGGTACGTCCACGCACGGGTCACCCCCGCCACCTCTTTAGCCCAGACGATATAATCACTGTCAGCGCCGCCCTGTGGCGTCCAGTACCAACGCTCAATGATCCGGGCTCTGAAATCTTCCAGGCTCTCGATATCGCTACCCGCCTGAATGCTGTCGGCCTGTCCGGCAGAAGACAAGCCGGAGATTGGGTTAACCAACCTCATGGTGATCCCGTCGTCCGTGTTCCCTGTTTCTCCTGCCGTATCACAGGTTACGGGGACCCGTAACACTCCGCCGGTAGTGGTGGCCGCCGACGTTGTCGTAAACGACACCCGATCATCACGTTGAATGACCACGCCCTCATCAATTTTGAGGCCGTCCGTCGCACCATCCCAGCGAACGTAACCCGATGCCGCGACGGCGGCCTTACGTGTTACCCGTTTCATGTTGCCGTGCCGCGTCAGCCAGTCTTCATCCGCCAAATCCGGCAGCAGGTTCCGCGCCAGATAGTCGATGTACCCGTAGACCGTATGCACCGCCGCCGCCTGGACGCGGGAATACACCTCTGCATCACTGCGTCGCAGCTGCGCCAGCGTGGAATCGGAAGATAATCGGGTAAGAACGTCGTTTCGGATGGTGGTAATTAACTGGGGGAGCGTCTGGCGGGAATATCCGCTATCAGCCATCTAATTCACTCCATAGGTCGTTAAAAGCAATCGACACTGTTGTGCCGTCAGATTTACTGATGGTGATCGTGGCCTGTATTGTGCTGATGCCGGNGCGTTCAGCGGCCACCTCTACGCGGGCCGCGACGCCATCATCAACCATCCATTGCAGTGATTCGCGCAACATATCCCGGACCCGGCCCGGTGTTTTGTTGGTGATCTTCTCGCGGCGAAGCTGGTAAAGGCGGGAGCCGATACGGTCGTTTTGTACCGAGGGATAGCAGTCCCCCCACCAGCCCATGACCTGGTCAACGTCGTCGTCAGAACCAGCACGGCGCCAGGTCGCGATAGAGATAATGACCGCTCGCGTCAGGGGATCGGTCGGGAACGACACGGTACGTGACACCCCATTCATCGTTAATATCATGTGTTACCCCATCGGTGCGGTCGGTGAGCCCGTCATGCCGCCGCTATCACCTGGATGATTGTGAACATTAAAGGTATCTCTCATCTTCTGCATGGTTGACGTTTTGTCCGTCACCTCACCGGAAGGAACCTCGAACAGAGGGGTGTTCACCGTCATTTTCTTTGTCGCATTGACGATCAGCGTGTCCGTGCTGACCTCAATCAACTTTCCGCGTTTGAGCACGATGCTGTCGCCCTCGTCGGTGTAAATGGCGACCTCGCCCGCTTGTAGGTTTTTGACCCGGTAACGTCGGTCTGAAGCCACCAGCACAACGCCGTGACTACGATCGCCGTCGAGGTAAACCGCCAGCGCCTCAGCACCGGCTTGCGGGGCGGAAGTAAAGCCGTAAGGCTCCAGATGCTCAATGTCGGATTTGCCCTCTCCACCCGCCATCTCGATTTGTAGTTGCTGGCATTTCGTCGCCGATGTCCGCCCACGGACAACGGCCCGTGAGAGCATGTTCGATACCATTCGACTGAGTGATACGAAGGGGTTCGCCATCAGAAGTCCTCCTCTTTTTGTTTCTTCCGCTTGGCTTTTTTCGCTGGCTTATGCAGGTAGGCTTCCGACGGACCGACACGTAACTCCGTGATTGTCCCGCTCTCATCCTGCTGATAATTGACCTCAGCGATCACCATTTCCCGGTTGTCGAACCCCAGCTCAGGATCCCAGACAATGACTGTCATATTCGGTTGCCACAGCGCGCCATTCCCCTGGCGCCACCCCTGAACGGTGTAAGTGGTTTCGTCCGTTCTCGCGGCGCGGCGCTGCATTTCAAATTCGCTGCGATCACCGCATGACCCGGTCGTAGCGTTGCCCGTTTGCCGGATAATCAGCGGCCGATATCGCGCAATGCCATTGTCGACCGTTTCCGCCCGGATAGCGGACGTTGTCGCCTCCCCGAAATCTTCATCATCAGATTTTCGTTGGCCAGAAACCGAGTACACGCTGAACCGCTCGCGGATAGATTGCTCGGTATCACAGGACAGGATGTTTTCACCCAACACCAACGCCGTCGTAGCCTGCGTAATGCCGATATCCCCGATCACCAACTGCCCTTTCTCATTGTCGTAAACCAGAGTGGGCGCCAATCCCAGCATTTTATTCAGCACATCAATGACCGTTTCCCCCTGATCGGCCTGAACGCTTTGCAGAGTACCGTTGTCAGTAGCATCGATAACTGAGATACCGAAAGGCTCCGCGAGGTCTGCTGCCACCTGAGACACAGAACGGGACTCATACTGTTTTGGCTCTGCAGAGCAATCAATCAGGTCACAGGTCTTGCTGCGACCAGAAATCCCCAAGACTTTGCTGTTCGCGTCATATCGTACCGGCGTTGCCTCGACGTATCCGGTGATCACCAGGTCATCACCAATCAGCACCTCCACCACGTCACCGCGTTGAATCCGGGACTTGATGTTTCGCTGATCGGTGTCCCCCGGCCACTGCCGGGTAATTTGCACGTTAAAGTCACGGGCGATACGCTCGATGCCGGCAGAGATCCGTACAGACGTCCAACCGCCCCACTCGCGCCCGTTAATGCGCAGCGTTACCAAATTTTCGCTCATTGCGTGGGAACCCTCAGTGTGGTGACCGGGACGAAGCCGGGATGCTGGATATTGTTTCGCGCCATGATCTCATCGGCCCTCTCGACCGAGTCGTACCAATCAGCGGCTAAAACTATGGCGGGCAGAACCTCGGTGGTTCGACGCTCCGTGACGCGCGCAGCGAGCACAAGACGGCTAGAGATATCGCTGTTAACGTCAGAACGCACCCGCACCAGCGCCTGAAACAGCGTATCGTCGGTGACGCGTTCTAACTCGCGGTCTATCGCCGTATTCAACGACTCTCTCACTTCGGTGAGATCGTCCCATGACGGCACCGTCGCCGCAGCAGTTGACGTCGTCGTACCGGCATTAGTCGTCGTCTCAGAGATATCGATATCTGTCACCGCAGGATGCGGAATAGTGACTATAGCTGGAGCCCCTCCACCCCCAGAGATTAATGCGTTCGCCCCTGACTGCGTCGATGACTGTGGCAGTACTTTTGAAAGTGGCTGAGACGCTACGCGAGCCTGGGCAGGCTTAGGCAATGAGGTGACCGTATAGGCAGCCTCACTGATTGCCGATACTCGAATGGCCTGTGCCACATGGTTGCTTTGGGTCTTGCGGCTTTGCGTGGTTGTGCTGTCGGTGGACCACACGCCCCGCGGGGCCAGATCATGACCGGCCGTGACTCCCGTCAATCCTGTGATCATCGACACCAACGATTTTGTGTCACCACTGAGACGCGTTCCGGCGCGCCACATCGTTTGCAGACGGTTGACGAAGTTCATCGCGCTGCTGCCGCTGCCAAGCAATACGGTCAGGTCGCCGTTCATTAGCCGGGCGGCGGCCGTCACCCCAGCATCAACGTACTTGAATGCGTCGGTCACAAAGTCCATCATCGCGCTAGCGTCATCCAACACACCGTCGTTGATAAAGTCCGGCAGCCCGTCCAGACCGAACGCCTCCATCGCCGATTCAATGCACTCGTCGAGCCATGAAACCGAGGATGCCAGCTTTTTACCGGTTGCTAGTCCCGCGGTGGGAAATGACAGTTCGCCCGCTTCGACGAACGAGAAAGCGATACGACACATCCGGCCTTCATCGTTGGCATGTGAGATTCTGGCCAGCTCATTAATGGTGATGCTCATCTCGCCGTAGTAAGGGTGAATCAGCGTTGCCGGTCCCTCTTTTTCGATCTCCTGAATCAGCCGGTTGCGCTGTTCCATGAAATCATCGCCGATAACGTATGCCTCGACCGAAAAATGCCGGGTGGCCCGCCCTAAATCCTCAGAATAGGGTTTATCCCTGTTCGGGTATTCATGGACCTGCACCCGCCGACCAAACTGTGCTTCATCACCACTGATCTTGAATTTCACCCCACGTAATGAGGCATCATGTAGGTTATCAATCCAACTCATGCGATCTCCGGGCATAAAAAAACCCGCCGAAGCGGGTTTCTTTATGCCATTTATTTTTAAAATTATTGGTTCAATATCTGCCGCAAATGCGGAAGCACCCTGCTCCAGTTATCATCCGCCCGTGGTTGATATTCAATATGAGAAGTTTCTCGCCTTAAAAACTCTCTCGCTTTGTTAATAGTTCGGGGATACTCGTGGCCGATTGAAAAGAAACGGGCAGCCAAACGGTGTTCCGCGACATCCAGCAAAGGATATACATCCTTGCACGCTGCAATCATTGCTTGTGAGTACTTCCACAACCAGGCCAACTCACACAGTTCATTGTCTGTGAATTGCTTTCGGACAGATGCTGACTGAATATCTTTTCCTAAAAATTCTCCCTCAATGGCTTTAGCGGCCAGATATTCGATCGCCTCAGCCGTCTGTTTCGGCGAAAGCTCTTCAATGTGCTTTACGCCAAATTCTTTATGCACCAGTTTGTAGACGGCTTGATAAGTCATGCCGTACTTACCCATGATGCGATTAACGATTCCTCGCAACGGGGTGCGATCGTCCACTGATGTTTCTTGCTCTTTGCGAACGGCTGCGCCTTTTGTCCAATAGTTGTATAGCGCCGTAAAACACTCTTCCTGATACTGGATCAGCTTGTCGCGGATATCAGCGCGAACTTTTGCCGGGTTGATGCTGAACAACCAACCATTGAGTTTGCGGAGTGGAATGCAAAGCATCTTTTGAAGACCTCCACTTGAAGGTGTTGCGATATCACAACACCCGTACTTTTCACTTTGCTTTTTAAGCTTTACGAACTGGGCAGCCCAATCAATACCGATGTTTTCTACAATTGGTCGCATCGCAACATAAGCGATCCCGGATACCATCGATGTGATGATTTGTTGTCCGTGAAATTGAACTACGGAGGTGTTAACTGCTTCAATAATTGATATACTTGCCATGTCAATAATTCCCATTCAGTTTTGTTGATACCGAAGCCCTGACTGTTCGCGCAGTTGGGGCTTCACTCATTCTGGACACTTCACACCCTGACGTTCTGCATACTCCCTCATAGCCCTTACCGCCTCCTTACTAAATGAGCGATCTCCCTTTCGCGCCAACTCTGCCATCGCGCTTTCCAGCCAATCAGGCAGCCGTAACGTTTTTACTTTCATCTCATACCCCACTGTATTCGCTATGCATACATAGTATTTAGGTACGCATTGATAGTCAATAGGTACGCATTTAATATCTATAAAAATGCGTAGCACCCGCTTTCACCGGTGCAGGAGTGAAAATGTCAGAGCGAAAATACAGGCATCCACAAGTAAACCTGCGTCTACCCGAAGACATTAAGGAAAAAGTCGTTAAATTAGCTGAGGCCAACGGAAGATCGGCAAACGCAGAAATGGTTTTAGCAATAGAGGCTTGGGTTAACTCAATGGGAGAACCGCCAAAACCGCTATTAGATGAAATTAGAGATCGACTGGAAAAGCTGGAAAGTCAGGTCAAAAATAAATAACTAGGCTCACTATACCCACAAAGGAAAATATGGAACTAGTTGTTATTATAATCGTAGTGATTATTATTGCCGGATTTTTCAAACCTAGTCGCTGTGACGTCTGTGGAACAACCTTTAAGAAGACGTACTATACATGGAAGATTGATGGCAAAACTCAGCATCTTTGCCCATATTGCAACGGCAAGATGAATCGCAGGCAAAGCACGCAAAAATTTAAAGACAGATTTGGCTGATAAAAAGCCCACATAGGTGGGCTTTCAGACAAGACCATTACCTACTAATTAAGCGCTTTTATATCTGTAAACTTGAATATAAATTCAGGTTCTTTCAAGCCCCCCGACAAGCTCATGCTAGATTCCTTGATGCAAGATTCGCCTCCCCTAAAGAATGACCCAGAAAAGATGACTTTATCACCCACATTTAAAGATGACGCTTCCCCGAAAAGCTTTGAACGAGGATCAATTAAGGTCCCATAGTTCACATCGGAAAATGCATTATTCCAAGTCTTCAAGGCCACATCTTTGGCAATTTCAACTTCAAAAACACCCTTACCATCGCTGTTCGAATCTATCGTTTTGACTTTGCCTATCCAGCCACTCACAGTTCGTTTCTTGAGTCCCTTACAGATTGCATCGTCTCTACGGACTTTTATGCCCCCACGTTGCATATCATTTTTAGCTGAGGAAGTTTCCGAAATTGCATTAGTCACTATCTCGATAAATTTTGTTTCTTTATCAGGTAATTCGTTCGCGACCGCTGAACAAGAAAATAAAGTTGCTGTGATAAATAAAGCGCCAATTTTACAAACAGACATCAATAAACTCCCTTTAAAAATGAACAGATTTGAATTTTAGTTCACTTCCCTGACGAAGAAAATCTGTTATAACCAACATCATAGTTAAGCCAAGGTAGAGATCCGCCACCAGCAGGGATAACCTGCATACCTTGGGGTGAATTGTCGAACTTCACGGTAATTTCTGCCGATTGCTTAGGCGTAAGAACCGGCTTCATCGGGTCATAATTCGGATCCACACCCAGAATTTCTTTCAGCTTAAATAAGAACCCAGCATGGTCGGTTCTGTCTTCCTTGGGGCCGCCGTTACTGTCCAGCACAGTCCCTACATCTAATCGCAACTTATCCGAGTCTTTATGCACCTGCATGCCCAGCAGCTCTTTTAGCCGAGGCACAAACCCGGTGTAACCGCGTTCCTCGTCCTTCTTATGCAGGTTATTCGTGAGATATGTCCCTACATCAACATGCTGATTTGAGGCCTCTTCATGCAGTTTATCCAGGCGTTTCATGAGATCAAACATGACGCCTATAGTGACGGTGATCACCCCCATCTGCGCGATGCTGCGAAGGTTATTTTTCAGCCCGCCAGCCTCTTTATTTGCGCCCCCGATCCCTGTCACCATATCGGTGAGCCATTTCCCCGCAGTAAATGTGGCGACGCTGGTCATGATATTTTCCCATCCGCCAATAGACTGCACGAAACTATTTACCTGATCGGCGACATTTTTGACCACCGGCCCGACGGTGTCCCAGTTGTCCACAATCAGCCCGGCACCAATCACCATCAGCGTGACCATTTTTCCCAGGGTAGACATTTTCATTACCGCTTCCATTGCGCGGAACGTTTTGGTCACTAACCCTACCCCGGCCGATACACCAACCAGCGTCGCACCCAGCTTAAGAACACGACGAATCATATCGGGATTCGCTCTGGACCAGTTTCTGAATTTCTCCAGAAAGGGCTGCATCTTTTTCGTTAGTTCAACAATATCCGGAAGGAATATGCTACCGATCGTAATACTGGCCGCATTGAACTGATTCTTTATCAACTCAATGCTGTTAGCCGTGGTTGCTGCTCGTGATTCATATTCCTGCTGCATAGACCCCGCGTATTGCTGGGCATCAGACACTCGATTGAAATTAGTTCGCAGTAGATCCAGATTGGCTAATAGCGGCGCAATCGCTCCACTTGATTCGGTCCCAAACAATGCAGTCAGGACAGCCGGCTGATCGGCCTTTGACACCTTCGCTAGTGAGTCCAGAACGTGCAAGATTGCTGTTTTGGAATCTTTCTGCATATCCGCAGCAAGCTGCTTGGGATTGATTTTCAAAAAATTCAATGCTTTTTTCTGAGAGGCGGTGGCTGATTTACCCGACGTCAGCGACAGCATGAAATTTTTAACACCGGTGGCCGCAATTTCTGACTCAACGCCCATGCCGGAGATCGTCGCGCCCATCGCCGCAATTTCCCCAGAGGCCACCCCGGCAACGGAACCCAGAGGACCGATTCGAGTCACAATATCAGAGATTTTCGCGGCGTTCGCCGGGCCGTTGTTGCCGAGAAAGTTGATCTTATCTGCCAGCGCAACAACTTCGGTTTGGCCCATTTTGAACGCGGTACGCCACTGCGCCATCATCTGGCCGGACTGTTCCGCCGTCTGGTCAAATGCGATCCCCATTTTCACCGCATCGGCGGCAAATTTGGATAACTCGTTGCGCGCGATACCGGCCTGCCCGCCCGCCGCCACAATCTGGGCGATCCCTTCCGCCGCCATCGGCAGCTGAGTAGACAGGTTCAGAATATCCTCCCCCATCTGCTTGAACTGCTCTGGCGTCTCAAAGTTCACCACTTTTTTTACGTCGGCCATCCCAGATTCAAAGCTGATCGCCTGCGAAATCGGGTAGGCAAATGCTGTACTGATCCCTGCCCCCATCGCTGCTGCACCGGCCATCACGCTGCTGAACTCCTTCTGGAACCCACGCATTTTTTTGCTCATTCCCTTGAGCGGTTCAGACAGCTTATCGACAGCGGTGATAATCGCTTTCAGCTGGAAACTATCGGCCATTATTCAATTCCCCGTTAATGCGCACGGCCTGCTCCTCCAGCTCCATAAATTCAGACAGGCCGACGTGTTTCAGTTCAAGTGGGTTTATTCGCCAGAAATGGCAGACGTTGTAGAGTCGGCTTCGGAGCTGGTCGAGTCGCCCGACCCCATAAAAAAACCGAGGATCGACATAGACGCGACGGTCACATCACGCAGCGCCATTTTCTCGGCCGCCGACGGAGGAATACCCGCCAGCACCGGGATATAACGCAACGCGGCGCCAGTGTCGATTTTCGTCTCGCCTGCCGCGCCATAGGAGAATGGCAGGCCGAACTGCTGTACTTCTGCGTACGTGGGTTCGCGCAGCTCCAGCACATGCAGCTTTTCACCGTGCGCCATGATAGGTTTTGTGAGTAGCAGTTCCATTATTGATAGCCCCCTTCTTCGCCGTGGAATTCCAGATCGGCCGTGCCGTTCTCTGCATCGTGATTCGCTTCACCGGATAGGTGCGCGCCAGACAGGACATATACCTGACCGTTTGCCAGTTCGGCCGTGATGGTCATCGTGTCCGAGGAGGTGATCTTGTCTACCGGGAAAGAGGAAGGAACCTTAAACGTGCCCTTCACATAAGGGGCGCGGAAGCTTTCCTTATAGTCGACAGAGCCATCCAACCCCATCACATCTTCTTTCACCGTGGTGTTCATCGGCACTTCAACGCCCCCGGTCAGCGACAATTGCTGACCGTCAATTTTGAAATAGCAGGTACCTGCAATGCGAGCCATTAAGCGGCCTCCTCTGCGCTATATTGCAAACGGAACTGATTGACCAGCGCGAAAATACGCAGCTGGTTGACGTAATCCGGCGGGAACAGAACATCCAGACGATTCGGGTTATCCGCGTTACGCTCAACAATCAGGTATTTTTTGAACAGATCGTAATTTTCAACGATCCCGGCGCGCTCCATCTTGCGATAGACCGCCAGCATTTCCCCGCGGATCACTGCCGGTGTCACAATCGCCTGGCCAGCACCAAACCGCGTACCGTCGCTGGCCAGCTTATGGCGCGGGTATTTGCTGGTAATGACCGACTTCAACTGACGCAATACGTAAGCACTAGTGTGCAACGTTTCACTGTCCAGAAAGCTGTTGTCCGTGACGCCAAACGCGTTTTTCTTGTACATCGTGATATCGCGCTGAATGCGTAGCGAACTGCTTTCCACATACGCAGTGGCGATCCCATGCGTCAGCAGCGATTGCTGTTCCGAGAAAATAAACCGCGAGCCCTTCGGCGCAGGCAATGCCCCCGTCAATTCGCCGGTTTGCGTCGGGCGGGCCGGGTCATTGCGAATGAATCCCGCATTTCGCGCTGTGCGCAGCGCGGCCAGTTCATCGGCGGCGGTATGAATATCCTGCTCGTACCCAGCCACGGTGATGTGTTCCAGATTCAGCGAGGAGCCGAAAGCCACCAGCTCGGACAGGGATCCGATCTTTGCCGAGTACACGTGTCCGTACAGCTGCCGCGCATAGCCCCAGCGGTCGGCCAGCTCAGCGTGAATGGTAGAAACCGACGAAGAGTCATTGAACGGGAACGCGATGAAGTCGAACGGCTCATCGCCCATCGCCGCCACCGCGCCCGTCAGATCAGGTACACCGCTGCCGCCGCTCATGGCTTTGATATCGATGTTAATGCCGCTCGGTGTCGTCTGGCTGCCCACCAACCCGTAGTAGTTCAGGGCTAACGGGATCTCATTGCCAGTCAACCCAGCATGGCGCGCCGTCAGCGTGACCACGGCATCAGCGACAGCCGCCGTCACGGGTAAGTCCACGTTGGCATTGATGGCCGCTGATACGGTCGCCGCCACATCTGCCGCCGTTTCACCGGCGGTCACACCGGCCTGCACCAGCACATTGCCGATGTAGAGATAGACGGTGCCGGACTCCTGCGCATTTCCGGTCAACGTCAGCGCGCCGGATGCAGCGGCACCCGCGCTGGGGGCATCAAGGGCAATCACCCATAACTCACCGAACGGATCGATACTGCGGTAGCTGGCGACCATTCGCGCCAACTGGCTTCCGCGCCCAGCCAGACTGCCGGCAAGGCCCGCCGACGGCATAATGGTCAATGCATTGCGCTGAATGCTCGCGTCGCTATTGGCATAGCCAATGATCAGCGCAGGCGCAGCGCCGTCGGACGTCGTGTTCGCCGCGCTGTTATCCATTTCAGCCCAGAACAGCGGCACCTGGATATTCGACGGGATGCTGTTGAAACTGACACTCATTGACTCACCTCACTGGTTTCGGTTTCTTTTTTTTTACGATCGACAATTTCCACATCCCCGTCGTTTAAACGCCGGTACCAGTAGACATTGCCCTCTACGTTTCGCCCGGATTCAGGCAATACGTCACCTCGGGCCGGGTCAGGAACTGACCGCCCGTCTTTGGGTTTCACAAACATGGGCTTTACTCGTTTTTGAAGGTTATTTCGGTGTGATGCTCGATGTTGCCGTCAGGCCCGTTGCCGGGATCGATATAGTCAACATCGACACCAATTTCCTGCAGCACGTCCAACGCGTTCAGGTCTTGCTGCTGGCGCGTATCGTCCTCGCTGACTTCCAGCGTGCGGATAAAGTCGAACTGATAATAAAGACGCCCCCGATCCATCTGGATCAGTTGACCGCCCGCATACGATATCGGATGTGCGTTATCGTCCGGCTGCCACCCCAGCAGCGCGCGCCACAACTCTGAGCGGACCGTATCGACAACATCGAACGAGGCCGCCTGACCACGGTTATCCGGCGTGTTATTCATCACGCAGACAACCGCAAACCCTTCCGTCACGTTCTGCAAATAGTCCGTGATAGAGCGCTGCTCGTCTGCATCATCACTGGACGGCACAACGTAGGCCGCGGGCAACAACATTTTGCCGGTTTCCGGTAGCACCTTGAGTTCCGCGGCACCCGCTACGCGCCCCGCAAACGATGGGCAGCGCTGCCGCAGGGCGGCAATCACAATCGAGAGTTTCATCGTTTCTTCTTCCGCTGAGGACGCAGAGATTCCCGCAGCGCGCGGGACAATACGTAATGTGTCCACGCCTTTCGGGATTCCAGAACCTGCGTCATGTAGTTCTTGCGTGGGGCAATGCGCCACGGCGTTCCGCCGGAGGCCCCACGATGATGACGGCGCTGCCGCACAGCGCCACGACGAACGCCATAAAACAGAAACGCCGGATAGAAAGCACCCTGAATGGGTCGGTTGCCCTCGCCCCGCTTCTGGTTGGGTGCGATCCGGACCATCAGGCCGGGACGACGTTTTGACGCCCTCGGAACGTAATAGCCAATGGATCGTGCTAACCGCCCGGTTTTGTAGCCTGGATTCTCCCCTGGCTTTGATGCCCCGCGCCGAACCACTAAGCGACGGGCATCACGCATGTGAACCTGGCCGATTTTGACAAACGCCCGCCGCATTTTGGCGCGGTTAAACACCATTTCATCCGGCTGGTCGAAGTCAATATGCAGAGAGGCCGCCGCGGCAGAGGGTCTAGCCATAAATCACCTCGATAGGTGTGTTACTCCCCAAGTCTTCACACTCCAACAGCAGAAAGCGGCGGGCCGAATTCAAATCCCGGATCCGTCGGATGCGCAGGACATTGCCGCCGGGCATTACCACTTCGAAATCAGCGGTTACACCGGGCCGGTGCCGGATAGTGAGGTAATGCGTTACCGCGTCGCCGGTTTGTACTGACTCCCGGTATGTGGTGGCGCCAACCTGCCGCACTTTGGCCCATACGGTTTTTTCACCCGTAAATTCCGCAGTCACTCCGAAATCATCATTGGGAAGATCCACCCGCTGGCGCAGCCGTACCCGCTGGTTTAGTTCGCCAGGGTCTGGATACGCGTAATCAGCGCTGGTTTTCGATGGTTGTGATTTCATAATGGGATGAACCGGTAGGGACTCGCGATCCACTCGTAGGACATTGGGACCGGAGTGTTTTCGAAATTAGATACCGATGACCGGTTTTCGTAAAAATGCGTCACCAGCATCAGCATCGCAAGCCGCAGATCAGCGGTTACCACCAGCGCAGATTCGTCGTTAGGTTCCACGTCGTCAGAACGGGCATACAACGTACGGTTTAAGAACGTCGATGTTCTGGCCTCTGCCGCCTGCCCCAATGCCACCAGCAAGGTATCTTCGTCGGTGATATCCGCATCAATCCGCAGTTGGTTTTTTATCTCTTCCAACGACAAAATCATGAGTTATCTCCGTGCCCGCCCTTTTCGCGGGCACAAAAAAACCGCTTACGCGGCGTAACGATAATGACGGTTCATTCCATCAGCTTCCGGTACTGGCGGTCCCTTTGCCCACCAGCGCTTTGATAGCCGCGGTGTCTTCCAATACGCAGTCGAATCGGTGAAATGCCAGGAAAGCGGTCTGGTCAAACTCTGCAAAGCGTTCAACCAAGCGTTTCAGGGTCATATACGCAACGCGGCGGATGATGAAACGGTCAAAATCACCACAGAAAACGAATTTCTTACCCGCTCCGATGGAATCAATAGCAGGGTCAACGACATAAGGAACGTTCAGTACCGTCGCAGGAGTACCGCCGCTAACGTTGGGGAGCCATAGCGGACGCCCCTGTCCGTCTTCCATCTCTTCGATGATCTGCAGTGTTGAATCGTTAAACGCCCAGCGGAACTTAGAGCCACCGCGATATGCCGGGTCAATAGCATGTTTGAGTGAATTGAGTTCTTTCCACGTAAAAGTGCTGGCTGACGCAGCCGCCGTTGTCCCTGTAACAGAGGTTACAAGGCCTGAGGGTTGCAGTGGACTACCCGAACCTGTGCCCTGAACAAGATATTTAGCTTCGCCACGCCCCAAACGCTGAGAAATGCGCGCCGACAGATAGGCTTCAATATCTACGCCGCTGTCCTGCAACAATTCGTTGGAAACACGAATGATTTTCGAAGACAGTTTTTTTGCCCCCAACGACGCGGTGCCGAATTCCGCATCTTCTTCAGAAGCTGCCGTGTTTTCCCCCAGCAATTCCCCCTCCTCAGCTGTACCGTCGGAGGTCGCCCATTCAATCGTCTGTCCGTCCGATGTAGTCAGAATTTGGGAAACACTTGCGATGCCGCCGTAGGCTTTCATACCCTCGACAATTTTATTCAGCATACGTTTAGGGACGGTATAGCCGCCTTTTTCATCGGCCGCCGTTCCCTGCGCGCGAAGCTCACGCAAAGCCTGACGCTCTTCCGCGCTCATTTCACCCAGCCCGTGACGCAGGAATTTATCAAATGCCGCAGTACGACGTTCATCACCCTGCTCGCCATTCGCTTCCGGGGTCTGCTGCTGTTGGCGCTGCTCTGATTCCTGAGTGTTTACATAGTCCTGATCGTAGCGGCGCAGCTCCTCCTCACGTTCAATCTGAGCATCCAAGTTATTCAGCTCAGTTTTAGCTTTGTTCCATTCGGTGCGCTGTTCATCACCCCAGGTGTTGTCACCGATTTTTTCATGCAGGGCGCGCATATCGGCAGCGATGGTGTTACGTTTTTGCTTCATTTCATGCAGTTTCATGATTTTTCCTTACGCATTGATAAGAGTCAGCAGGCGCTCGCGCGCCATTTTTTCGTTAATGGCTTTCTGTAGCGCACCGCTGTCGCGCGCCTCCTGCCAGGCTTTTAGTGAACGGACGCCGGAATCGGCTTCCTGATATGCGGGATACGTCACGGGACTGACGTCAAACAGACGAGAAAACCGGCTGATTTCCCGGATAACAATCCCCTCCTCATCCTCGTACCAGTGTTCGCCATCACGCGCGACACGAAACGCGAAAGAGGATTGGTTAACATCGCCGCGCCGCATGGGTTCCAACACCAGATCTCTGATGGTCTGCGTTTCTGGGGCGGTAATGTCGTAACGCAGACCGCGCTCATCGACTGATAAAGACAGCGTTCCGGCGGCACTTCTGCCAAGAATAAAATTCGGATCATGGTTAAACAGCCCGCGAACATCATCGGTGAGCACATCGTCAAATGCGCCGGGCTTTATTACCTCGCGGAATCCCCATAGGGGTTCTGAACGGCTGTTGAAAACCGAGCCGTACCCCAGAATATGGGCTGGNGCATCCCCCTGCTGTTCCGCGCGAACCTCGCCGGTATAACAGCGCGTCTCGCGATCATTCATTGGTGTTATCCTCATCGGTTTTTTGGGTTTTGAAGTCGTTAGACGTATTGGCCGCGTTAACGCTTACCAGCATTTCATCGAGTCCGTCGACTGGGTTCATGTCCTCGAAGGCCCGGGCCTCATTCCGGCTCATCCAACCGTCGGTAATGGCGAAGTGATAGAACTGGGCGCGCTCTTGGGGAGTGCCACGCATTAGCCCAGCCAAATTGAATCGAACGTAATAGCCCGCAGCCCGTTCAGACCGAGTGAATAACCGACGGTTGAGTTCTTGTTCCCAGTTCGCGACCCAGGGCATCATGCTGTAGCGTACAAACTGGATGGCCTGCTGCGTGATATTGCTGAACGTGGCCTTTTCCAGATCGTTAATCATGTGGGCCGGCACGTTGAATATCCCCGCTATCATTGAGCGGTTCAGCTTCATCATATCGATCAGCTGCGCATCGACCGGGGAGACCGTCAGCGCCTTGTAATCCAATTCGGCGGGCAGCAGCATGGTTTTATTTTCCTGGCTTCGCAGAGCCATCGCCGCTTTCTGCCAGACCCTTTTCAGCCTTTCCCAGCCTTTATCCTGCAACTCGCCTTTAACGGAGACGATACCGGCCGGTCGGGCATTGCCGCCGAAAAAACTTGAGGTGTATTTCTGCCCGCTCATGCCCATGCCGATGGTTTCGGCATGTTGCAAAATGGGGCTAAGGCCCATCTTCTGATTATTCCCCAGCGCCCGAATGTGGATCATGTCGTCAGGGCTGATAGCAAACGCGCCCTCCTCGTTATAAAGACCGTATGTGTAGCGACCGCCGGTCTTAAGCAAGGTGGTTTCCCACGGCATGCAGCAATCCAGAGAAGACACAACACCTTTGCGATCACGTTTTACCCAGGTGTACCCGTTCCCCCAGCCGAGAATGTGGCGCTGTTTCAGTTCCCGCCACTTATAGCTGGTTTGCCAGGTATTGGGTTCGTCGTGAACCAGATAGAACGCCGGATGATCGCGGGCGGCCTCGACCTTGTTGTTATTTTTTCTCATAACGTGCAGCGGCATCTGCGCCAGATTTGACGACAAGACATAAATACAGGTGTAAACCGCTGCCAGTTTCATGGAAGTTTCCGGGCTGACATACACGTCAGACTGGAATAAACCATCAACGTCTGCCATCTCCGCGATCACGGGGTTAGCGGGGTTCTCCAGCGGTTCACTACGGAATAGCGCATCGAGTATCACGGTTTCCCCCTTCGGGCGGCGATAAGTGCAAATACCAGCAATGCAGCTCCCGCACATTGCAGCGCGATAGCTGTTCCGAACTGCTGATAAATACCGCCCACCAGCAAGCCGAGCCCGGTCAGCCCAATTGCATCAATCATCATTTTCTTCATAGGAATAAGAGGTCTTCGTCGGGATCTAACGAGGAAAGGAAGTCTTCCGGTTCATGCAACATTGCACGCCCCACAGCCATGATCAGCGCTACCGCGCCGTCGATTTTGTTCTCTGCCTGCTCCTTGATAGGCCGCACGATATCGTCGTTGCCAGGCAGCGTTTTCCCCACCACATTACTGATACACCACGTCATGATCGGGTTGCCGTCATGATGGAAACGACCGGACGCTATGGCGGCCTCAATCTCTTTCATCGGGTCCGACATATTGGTGTAATTCTGCGTGATGGTGATCGGTGTCAGCCCCTCATCGGCTAATTCATGGGACAGCCCTGTAGCACCGAAGGGATCGATAGGNGACTCAGAAACCGGGTTCAGGCGGTTCGCCTGCTTCGCCTCCTCCATGATGTAGCGATAATCTACTTCTGCCCCGTCGGTGACGGTCAGATAGCCCATTTCTACCCACTTCTGGAAGCGCTCGGCGGTGCGCCGATCCTCGTTCTGTTCAACGCTGTAGACCGTGTCGTACGGCACCCAGAAGCGTGGCGCCACGCTGTAATAGTGCGTTTTCCCGTCAATCTCACGAGTGAACAAGCGCGCCATGCTGTTCATATCCAGTTTGCGCGCCAGATCGAACGCCAAAATGCAGGGTTGACCCTCGAATTGTTCCAGCGTCAGCGTTTTGTCTTCACAGCCTTGCCAGCTCACCTGATTGAAATACGCTGCCCGGGCCGCCACCCAGACATTCAGGTGTTTCGTTTTGAAGACACCCGCCTGCCGAGCGTTATTTATCGCCCGTTGCTGCTGGCTCAATAAAAAGTCACGGTAGACGGATACCCCCATATTGGGGTTAGCTTTGGCGAGAACGTCCGGCTGGGTCCAATCGTCGCCCTCGTCAATGGTGTAAATGACGCCGAATAGTTCATCATTCGGCACCGAGCCGTTGAGCATTTCGATCACTTCCCGACGCTTGTCGTAACACGGCCCCTCAATGTTGTATCCGGCGGTCGTGATAGCCCACATCAGGGGCTGCTTTCTCGCGCCCATGCCGGTTAACATCGTGGTGTACAAGGCATCAGTGCCATGTTCGTGATATTCGTCGACAATCGCACAGTGCGGCGATGAACCGTCCCCCGGATTACCGATCAGCGGCTCCAGTCTGGCGCCGTCTTCCGGCCGGTTCAGATTCGATGCATTAACCTCGATCCCAAACGCTTCAACCAACAGCGGCGTGCGTTTGCACATCAAGCGGGCCGGGCGAAATACCTCCCATGCCTGTTTCTCGGTCGTGGCGCCGGAATACACCTCGGCCCCAAATTCCGAATCACAGGTAAAGCAGAACAGCGCCACGCCAGCCGAAATAGCTGACTTGCCATTTTTGCGGGGGATCTCCGTGTATACCTCTCGAAAACGGCGAAGCTTTGTCCCCTTTCTCACCCAGCCAAAGGCACAGCAGACAATAAAGAGTTGCCACGGCTCTAACGTAATCGGCATCCGCTTAAACGCCCATTCCCCTTTGGTGTGGGGTAGCATTTGGATAAACCGCGCCGCCTTTTCCGCCAGATCCTTGTCGAAGCGGTAGCGAAATTTTTTGCTCTTCTCTACGGCCAGATCGTCAATGTGCCGCTGGCATGCCTGAATCACATATTGGCACGCAGGGATCTGCCCACGAACGACCGCCCGAGCATATTGATTTGCGGCATTGACGTTGGGGTAGGATTTCCGGCTCATGAGCTGATCATTTTCAAAAATGGGTTTTCGTTTTTCCCTTTGCCAGCCAGGCCGATAAGTCGAGATCTGGCGCTGGGGTCTAATCCCAGCATCGAGCCCGTTGAGCCCATCTCAGACTCTTGCTCTTTCTTGGCGGTCAGCTCAGGATTTTTTATTGGCCCGCCGGTGGCCCCGGTAACTACATTCCCCTGGCGGGCGATGTTGATTACCGCCCGGCGCCAAAACTCGTATGCCACACACCACCGCTCAAGCACGGCCAGATCGGTAATACACAGCAACCCCTGGCCGCATAGTTCCTTTGTCGTTAACTCCCACATTGTCATTGCCAACGGGAGTTCGGCTTCAGCAAACCAATCAGGGGGTGAAACTCCTTTGAGTGGGGTAAAAACAGGCTCGTCTTTGTTCAGCGCCCGCTTACCCGGATTTCCGGCCAGTTCTTTGCGTGCCGTTGGCTTTGGGCGACGCCCAGAACGGCCCGCAGTTCCAGCCATAAATCACTCCGATTTAAATTTCATTTTTCGCGGGTATAAAAATTTGACGGGGCGGGCAGTACGGAAGGGGCTCGCCCCCAGAGATTTACCCTCCCCCTCCCACCCTGAATGTAAAAAAAAAGCACCCTTTCGGTGCATTCATCATGGTATTGACAACCATTATCATTTGAGGCGTTCGCGCGCGGTCTTTGACCGGTGGTGAGGCCAGCACAGGGAGCGAAGGTTGTTGCTATCGTCAGTGCCGCCGCGGGCTTTCGGTATCACATGGTCGACCGTCTTAGCCTCGCGAGCGACGCCTTCGTCAAGACAGTCGAGACACATATAGCTATCGCGTTTCAGTACCCGCTCGCGATTATCCTCCCATCGAGAGCCATAGCCACGCTGGTGGCGTGTCTGCCCGGGCTTATATGACCGCCAGCCCTCGCCCTTGTGCAGTTCGCAATACCCGCCGGGATCGATGGTCGTGTTGCGGCATCCGCGCGCCCGGCACGCTTTAGGTGTTCGTGGCGGCATGGTTATCTCTTAGTCACTTTTGATCTTAAAGAAGAAGCACCTACACAGCTTTTGCTAAATATTTTTTACAGTTTCTTCAGAAACACGAGCTGCATGAATGTTGTTCACGACACTTTTCCTGTCCATGCCGAATATTTTGTAATTCTCTCCTAGGAAATCTAAGACATTTTCAATCCCTCGAATTTTTTCTCCATTGAAGCGATATAGTGCGTTGGCTGAATCTCCACTATCCCCATGTTCGAAAAACTTTATTATCATTTCTCTGTTGTGATCACGAATCGACATAACACCTCCATTTCAGAATCCAAACTCACAGATTATCCATCTTGAATATACGGGTAAAGAGTTTAGGCTCTTTATCGATAACTGAACTCTCAACGACTTATTTCAAGGGTTAGGAGTCGATGTAGTTTGATACACATTGCCATGTGCTTGATTTGCTATAAACATAAAAAGCATGGACTATATCGAGGTTCAATATTTGGTTTAGTGTTTAGATGATCGCCAGCATAACTCCCTGAGCGACAACGTGTTCGATAAGGTCTCGGCTAGCCGCTAGGCTAATATCATGCCCCTGCCGCGCCAGCAATTCCCTCAGTTGTTCCGCAAGCGATGCGATGGTGATTCTGTTTTCTTGTTCCATAGTCCTTTACCGTTGGTGGGCATTATCGCGGACACTCTGGGAATAATGCGAAGCTCGGGATAACTCGATCTTACTAATCCCTAACAGCTGCGCGTTTGCCTGCTCCAAAGCCGTTAACAGCGGATCGACCCAGTAAACCGCTTGCGCATAAGTCAGTCGGCAGACGGAGGCAACGGAGCTAATACCGGCTGCGTTAACTCCGCTGGCAGTGGAGTGCATTGCGCTGGCACGTAAACGGTTCGCATAGTCGAGCAACCGGCCAGCAACATCGTTAGGGACGCACTGACCACCAGCAGGATCGCGTTTAATAATGGTGCGGTAGACGATTTGCTTTTCATCGGATTCGGCCCTGATATTGATACCGTACTGATTCGCCTGACGGGCTATTTCGTTATAGCGCTGAAATTGGAACGCCTGCCCGGCAATGATCGCTTGCTGACTGACGCTGACATCATCGGCCTTGGTTTTCTCACGCTTAGCGATATCAGCATCCCAACGCAGCGCAGTGATGTACCAGCCAATAGCGATACCAGCCACCAGCGCGACAGCGGTTACTTTCCAGCTTGGGATGATGCTCATAGCATGACCCGCTCACGTACCCAGCCATACAGAAACGCCTCGTTGGCGGCACGCTGCTCGGCCAGTTCCAGATAACGGGCGCCTTGGCTACAATTCAGCGCACGCAGCAGGACGCGATGACCGTCAGCCCCACGCGTGTCCAGATACTGGCGTAGTGCCATGATAGTACGCGGGCCGATATTGCCGTCTGGCTGCAGGTCCGGGTAAAGGCGTCCACCGTCGTTCAATGCCGTCAGCCAGCGCTGGATCCAACGCGTTGACACGCCCGGCCCCATGTTAATACCGGTATCGCACAACTCCGCCGCTATAGCTGGCGACAAAGCTGCCACCTGGTCATAGCGCGGCCCATACCAGTAATCGGCCTCGTAAATCGCCAGAGCGGCGTCGCGAGTCAGTTCACGCATTTCGCCCTGATAGCCATGCGCCCGCGCTACGGCTTCAGTAACTCCCCAATTCGTTGGCCCGCCCTTATCATCTGGATGATTGGCGTAGCCACCCTCGCGATCGAGTACCGCGTTAAAGATTTCGTCTTTAGTCATGGTTTATCCCTGTGGAGGAGTACCGCCGGTGCGAGATCCAAAAATGCGAGAGGCTGCAGCCCTGATTTGGTCAACACCGAGAAAGCCGATAGCGCCGCCCAGCGAAATAGTTAGCGTCGGGGGCAGATGGAAATAGTCCAGACTGCTTACCGCTGTCAGGGTCATGGCGCCGCAAAGAGGCGCTTCGAGCAACATCTTCCGCCATCCGCCGCCGCTGTAGGCAATCCGAAGGATCGCCATGACGATGGACAGCAACACACCGCCCAGCGGCACATCACCATTCCACCACATGCGGATCACCTCTGAGAGATCGGCCCATGTGTGAACTGGATTTTGCATTTTCATATTCCTCACCTCCGCGTTACGGGGTGCTGTGTGTTTTATGAGAATAAAAAAAGGCTCACCAGAGTGAGCCTTGTTGACTAATTAGCCTAAATAAGTTCAGAATTTTGAGTAACTGTGCTTATCGCCTATGTACATTTCCTTGGTGAGCGCGACACACCCGGTTTCATTTTTTTCACCGTAATAAGTCATGTCCGGATGGGCCTTTTTAGCATCTTTGTATGCCTGAATCATTCCTTTATCCAGAGCCCCGATGCTTGTCCCACCAATATTATCGTCTAATTGCTCATGAACTCCGCAGACATTTGTAGCTTGATTAGAAAGGTCAGGTTCTGAAAGAATTTTTGCAGAGACTCCAGAGCTGGCGAAAATGATAGCGATTGCGAAAATTGTCTTTTTCACTTATTTCTCCTACGGATACAAATCAAGATAAATAGGCATTGTTATTAACAATAGACAATTTTTGCACCAAAAAATACCCGAACTACATATACATATCAGAAATATCCCGACAAGTTTGTATAAATCTAGCTTCTTCAAGCTCAACTCCTAAGCCAATACGGTCAAGCTTTAATGCAGCCTTTAGCGTAGCCCCGGACCCCATGAAAAAATCAGCGACGACGTCACCCGGCCTACTGCTGGCCGAGATAATATCGCTCATCATTTCTGCTGGTTTCTCACAGGGGTGTTTACCGGGATAAAATTGAACTGGTGGGTAGGTCCAAACGTCCGTGTAAGGGACGAGCGCGGAAACAGAGAACGGTCGGCGCAATCTGTCATATTCGTTCACCAGCTCAGAGTATTGACGCGATAAAGTGGCGTAATCGTCCGCCAGCGCGCTGTGTGATTTATCGAGCTGATGCTGCTGTTGCTGTTCTGCCGCGATGCGAGAAAACAAACGCTGTAATTTGCTGTAATCCATTTCACTGGGCAGTTTCCACTGACTATCGCTGAACCAGTGTGACGCCATCTGCTTGCCTGTTGCGGCGTTGATTTCTTGGGATGTTACTTTCAGCGCGGCACGAGCATTTCTGAAATAATCGATCAGCGGGCGAAATACATCGCGTTTTAAGTCGGCACATTTCCCTGAATAAACGTCCTCTTTCTGCTTACGAGGCCCACTATGATGTTGAGCAAATAGGACTCGTTCAGTCGCCGGAAAATATGACCGTAAATCCTCTTTGCGGCATCCGTTCCAACGGCCAGAGGGTTTCGCCCAGATGATGTGATTCAGCACGTTAAATCGTTTACGCATGAGCAACTCAGTGTCTGACGCAAGACGCCAACCACAAAATACGTATAGGCTACCGGCTGGTTTCAACACTCGCCAAAATTCCGCGAATATGTCGTCGAGCCATTTAAGATATTGTTCTTCGCTTGACCATTGGTTATCCCACGCATTTTTCTTGACCCGAAAGTAAGGCGGGTCGGTCGCGATCAAATCAATGCAATTGTCAGGCAGGGTTTTGATGAAATCGAGAGAGTCAGCATTAACAAGGGTGTGACTGTTTAAATTTACAGTGTTTTTCATAGATCATAAGCGCCGGTTTTGATAGGCTCGACTCGCTTTGTGCACTAAAGCGTGGGCCTCGGTTCGCTTGTGACCTTTCCGCATGAGCGAATGATCGGAAGAGTGCTGCTAACGCTCTCCGATCGCCCATTTCTCACAGCAATAAAAAAAGCCCACCTGTACGAGTGGGCTTTTGCATTTATGACGCAGTATTAGATAACTGAAAGTCATGATAAATTCTGAGTAAGCCGCTTAACACCGCGACCACTTTTATCATACTATAATACTTTTTGCGTACGCGTTACTGTTTGTTACGATAACCAAAGATTAAGGGTTGATATGAACTTCTCAGATTCTAGGAAAGATAACTACACCAAGAAATGCCAGGTAAGAGCTTTTAAAGTCAACACGTCAACAACTGACGTACTTTTTGACCAAGTATCCAATAGCTCTCAATTTGTTGTTGGCACCGTCATAAGGTTGAGCAATGAAAAATATCTCACTTTAAAAGATTTTAGCACTAGTAGCGATTGCCATTACCTCCAATTTTCAACTTTCAATCCTAAAGAGCAAGTTTCGATCACACCAGCTCAAGTAGGAGTGAATGATTTAGTTGACATTGAAAACATGGATAGCCTTCATGCGTTTTTGATTATTAAAAAGAATAACATCGCATCATTAATGCAAATATCTACAAATTGGTGTGAATCCAAAATTGCTAAAATTTTTGAAAATTTTGGCATTCGAGTTACTCCATCACCTATTCTAAAAAAAGATGTAATAGCCCGAATTAAAAATGATGGATTTAAAGCACTACACGTCAATATTAAAGTTGATGAAACTGATTTCACAAACATCCCCGGTTGTTTTTCTTCTATATTTAAAAAAGAACCAGAAATTAGAACTAAAGGTATTACTGGACATCTTACCATAGATGCAAAAGGAAACTCTGAACTAGAAAAATCTGTCGTAAATAATACGAGCACATGGATAGATGAACTTGACTCTGATTTTTATTTAGAAACAAAAAAAGGAGAAAAGATAAAAGGGGATGATTTGAAAGTGATAAAAACCTATTATACTGTACCATATGGTTCTAAATCTATTAATGCCAAACATGCAAAAGAAATTTTAGAGAATTTTGTTTCTTCTGGTTTGTTGTAAACAGGACGGAGGCTAGAATGGCTAGAAAGATAAATCATACGGGTATTACAATCACAACAATTAATATTTTAGTCTCTGTTATTTTCTCATACTTTCTAACACATACTTTAACCAACAATACTGATGCGTTAAATCTAGTTGCAAATGTTTTCTCTATTCTCTCGGGTTTTTTGTTACTGGTCATTACAATGTCCGGTGAAAACTTAGCCATAAAAACAAATTTAAGTGCATTAGACATCGCTAATCAAGAAGTAAGATTTACGATGCGTTTTAATAAATATTACTTATTGTTTTTACTATATATTTTGACCCTTGCGTTGATTTTTGTTTATTACTTATTGTCAAAAGAGAATCCTCCTGTGGGGAAGTTTACAATGTTTGTAACTAATATCATAGGCTATGTTATATCATTTCTCACCTGTTTCTCTTTCATACAATCAACATTTATTCCTCTTAAAATAAAAGAACTATTTAAAGAGAAAAGAGTACTAACAAAATAAAAGCCGCATGTGCGGCTCTTCGTTATTTTATCATATGTAGGCATCCATCAATAAACCCTATCGCCGTTTGCAGTTCCTTCCTGACCGTGCCATCTGAGCATTTCCTTTTCTTTGCAATAGATCTGAGTGAAATACAGATCACGAAATGAGAAATAATTAATTCATACTCTTCAGGCTTATATTTTTTCAATCTAGCGACACAACTATCAAGAAGCATGCCTTCATCATCATCACAGTGGACACGACTTTTTTTCCCATGAGGAAAAAGTCCTTTAAATCCAGCAGCTATTGGTTGCCAATCTACACTACTTTGCTCAGAAGCCGCCCAAGCTCCCCAGTGATCCAAGCGCTCATATATATCACGCACTCTCTACACCTCGTTTTGATTTTGTGATTGCGCCTATACCCAGCGCCCTATTTAAAAACCTCACCAGCAGCTCCACCTGACTACCGTGTTTCCTCTCCCACCCCGCGACATCTCTATGCAATTCGTCATGGCACCGCCTGCACAACGGAATAACGAATAGATCGTGAGGTTTTGTCCCCGTACCTCCCAACCCTTGATTGATGATGTGATGCGGGTCGTCTGCTGGCCGTCTACATCCACTACATTCCTGTGTTTTTACCCNCCCTGTGTATTTTTCACTTTCCCAACGCTGCAGCTTTGGTCGCTTTATGTAACCTGCTGGTGGATCTCCATCAACTAACAAAGCGATGACTGACTTAACCCGTTCTATATAGGGTTCTAATATCTCTTTTGTGGGCGCTTCCCAGCGGATATCACACTCCCTTTTCACACCTCCTAGCGGCTCTTTAGGGGGCAAACGTAGAGCCTGCCGCATTACGGACTCAGGCAATAAATCGGACACATTGACGAGGACCGACCACCAGCACACTTCATGCACTGTAATCTGATGCCAAGAGGGTAATTTAAGTCGCCTAGCAATAGCGCCAACAATACTTTCGGCGGCATTCCTGTCAGCAATCTTTTTAAGCTCAGGCGTCGTTAGCTGACGCAACTCATTATCATGGTGCCAGCACAACTTAATTGCGGAGTGGCCATATCTCATGATTGTGGTTTCGTGGTGGTGATAATCGCCGTGCCATTGGCATCCAGCGTGATCCCAGGCATGTCTAATCACTTCTCCGCTCCCGCCAGCCGCCTTAATCACTCTTTCGTGCGCAAGAAACCATGCCCACTCGGGGGCATTGATGATTGGCTGACCACCCTCGGCAATAATCCCAGAGGGTAGTTTGCGCTGGTGGACGGACTCGGGCGTAACGACTACCCGCCCACAGAAGATAGGCATTAGATCACGGCCTGGCCGCAGTATCACCTGCCCCAGTTCAGCAACCACGATGGGAGTTAATAACGCTTTCAACGATCCCCCCTCAAACGGCGCTGGCGGTGAGCATCATCGATAGCAGCTCATCCACTCGGGATTCATAAAAATGTGGCTGCGTCTCGCGGGGGTTGTTCGGGCTGGTGATGTTTTTGCCAAAACGCAACCCTCGATGACTGACACACCAAAATTCCCGGCGCCCGTTCTTTGCCCGCGCCGAACTACTAGGACGTGATCGACGTTCGACCAGTCCCAGCGATTCCAGACGGCGGTAAGCCTCGGTGATCCGGACATTGATTCCGCGATTTTTCAGGATTGTGCTCAAGGCCATTGTGGGGCGGCTGGAGCCATCCATTGAACCAGCTGGCGCATCGATGGCATAGGATGGGGCCAAATCAGGCAACCCAACGGCTGCCTGTAGCTTCTGGCAGGCACCCAGCACCGAGGAATTAGACAGGTTCAAAGAAGACTGCATGAAGCCCAGCAGTGTGACGCCAGCCTGCACCAGGTCATTGGCGTGACCCGTATCAACCGATGCCATAACCGAGTCGAAGGTGCGGATAACGCGCAGGCTAAATGAAGCGCTGATCCACATTGCATAGGCGTAAACCAATTCTTTGCTGACGTATGTCCCCTGCTCCGTCCCTCCGCGAATGACATTCACGGGGTTAAGTGGCGAGTAGACGTATGACAAATCGGTTACTGGATGACCGTTCCTCAGATTTGAGGAGCGGGATAATTCATCAATAAGGCCAAGTGTCGAATCCAACCGCATCCAGTTGCTGGGCTGGTGCTTACTCAGCCCACCAGCAGCGCGATGCAAGTCGTTCAAACAATACCGACCAGACTGATCACGGCGTACGGATACGCCGTCAATCATGATTAACGGGTTCATAATTTCTCCACACCTGTTTTAAAACCGTTCCCCGACAGCTGCACCCGCGAGGAACTTTTGCACATGGCAACCGTATAACAAATCGGCATATCACACAATGACATAGTCAGTCCCCGCCCGGTTGGAATTCAGAAATTGATATCTCAGCTTTCCCGGACCGTACTACCGGCCCCCATTCCACATTGAGGCGTTTCACCTGTTTATCATCGTTCCATATCCGGGCATGCGTGATGGCATCCAGCGCAGCTTTGAGATAGTTGTCCAAGTCTCGGGCGCGTCTATCTGGCGGATACAAACGCAATGACACGCTCACATCGCATTTGATGGGTTTGGGCAGTCGCCGTAGTTGCTCCAGCACGCGGGCAATAGCTTCTACGCGAAACTGACGACCTTTAACGCTGATCAGATGTCGCCCGGATAACGGGCCAGAAGTCGGGGAACGCCAGTACGTGTTCACGCTGGGCGGGAACGGAAATACCAGTTCAATCAGCCAAGGTGACGATGGAGCCGCACATACGTGCGGCTCTCCCTGTAATATTGAGTCACAACATGTAGGGCATATATCGTTGCCGTAGTAATCCACCACAATAGGGGTTTCATCGGAACAGCTCACGCAGCCACCTCCTGACGATCAGCACACATTTCAGCTTGTGGATCGCGGCCAACACCCAGTTGGATATCGCTATCGACTTCATTGCCCCACGCGTCCCAGCCCTCGGCGTGTTGGCGGGCGAACAGCTCTATGCGTGGAACATGACCCAGCAGTTGAACAAGCAGATCACGCACCTGCGCCGGTTTGGCGCTGTGTTCCATGCGCGGCGCGGTAATGTGCTGGCAGATAGAGGCATCAAGCCGCAGAGGAAGGCGGCCACGCACGGCAAACAGACAATCCTCACTGTTAGCGCGGGTCATGTGGCCCATGCCGATCGCAGCGTTACCTTTCCGGCGATTGGTTTTGAACCAGGTGAATCCTTTCATCGTCATCAGACGGAAGCCCCACATATCCAAAACCTTAAGCGCTTCCGCTGGCTGCGTCGGCACCCACCACATCGCCAGCAGGCACGAATCCTGGTCGGCCAGCTCCCATACTGGAATTCGGCAAATGTCGTTGACGTTCATGACTGGGTATTTGTGCCCGGCGCCACGCTTACCGTCGTTAGCCTTATCGCGGTAGACCCACGGCGGATCGGCGTAAATCAGTCTGTAGTTACCCATGCAGCACCCCACCAGACACGGTCATTTCACGTACGCCAGAATATTGATTACGGATCCCCTGAGCGAGACGCAGGCAGCACTGACGGCGAAGAACGATTAACTCCCTATTCCCAGATATGTCGGTCTGGTCCAGCACCATCAGCCATTGCTGCGCGGCGCGGCGCCACAACCCACGGTCTTCGAGAGACTCAGCCAGCGCGATGTCGTCAATCAGCATGAGGCACCCCCATTTTGTGCGCGGATCCTTCCGATAAATTCCTCTCCTGCGCGCCGGTACTCGCCTGATGCGTCCGCCACCTGTGCCGGAGAAGGTTCTCGGCGTTGGTCCGAAATTCGAACAACAGGAGCTGGCACGCAATCTCCCTTAGCAAGACGGGCCGCCCAGTGGTTCAGGTGACGCTGAATGGATTTTCTGATCTCGCCCTCGGTGTAGTTGTGCTGATACATCAAGCGGCGTACGTCCAAGACAATCCAGTACATGACCGGCGCAGACCAGGGGAATAATTCGGCAGATGCATAGCGATCTCGGGTGGCGCTATATCGCCGGAATTCGCTCATTACCTCGTCGAGGTTTGGCAGTCCTGCGTTGGCGGCGGCGCCAGCGCGGCACCAACCAATGAATTTTCCAACACTTGGCCAGAAGTCCGTTTCCTGCTGGCGGGCGATCCGCATGCCGGCACGAACCTGTTCCAGCGTCGTGATGCCGTTCTCAGCAAAAGCCAAAATCCACTGGCGCTTTGCGGCGGCGATATCCTCTGGCGTACTCAGTGCCGTCTGGCGAGCGGCTGGGAATGTCTGCATCAGATTTTTGAACAGGGCATCCACCAGTGATTCAGCTTGACCGTTGATAACCCGCGCTTGTGGCTCTGGCTGCATCATCCGACTCAGGGCGTTTAAATCGCGATTTTGAATGGCTGTAGTAATTTTGTTCATAGCGTTTGATCCCACCCTTCAGGACTGTTCCAGTGCGGAGAATTCCCTGACGTGTCATTGCGCACCCAGGCACCATTGACCCATGCTGGCCGCCCTGACTGTTCCCACTTGCGAGATTTTTCGTAGTACTCCGGGAAGTTCTCTGGACCAAAAAGCGTCTTGGGCCGCAGGTAGTCACACATCCGGGGATCGTTAAGCCACTTAGCCGTCAGGTAGTCCACGACCAGAATCAAATCACTGGCGACGTACTCCTCCGCCAAGCGGCCTCGGATATACCCGATGGTTGTTTTGCCGTCGCGGTACGAGTGGCCGGTCGTTTGGTTGAAATAATTCAGGACCTGTTTAGCCGGTTCAGACTGGTCGGTCTGCGCAGCAGGCTGACGAGAGTTTTTATCTGACGGATCATGTTTTGAAGTTACTAACGGATCCCCGCCAGATTCTGACGGGTGAAAACTGCGTTTTTTACTCGTTTTTGATGCCTCAAATTTTGAGCGGTCAGATTTTGATGCGTCAGATTTTGACGTGTCAGAAACTGGCGGGTGGGCGTTGGCTGCGACCCAGAGTTTTTCAACGTTCAACTGATACATGTTCGACGCGTTGCGGTTGCCATTGCGACGTTGAGTGCGAGACAACCAACCATCAGCTTCCAGTTTCGCTATCGCTGTTCGTACGGTGCTGGTTCCCGCGCCTAACTGCCGGGCAATCGTTTCAATGGAAGGCCAGCACACACCTTCGTCAGAAGAGAAGTCCGCCAGGCGTGCCATGATAGCGACTGATGACAGCTTCATGCCCGCGGCGGCACAGCCGTCCCAAACGTATGAAGATAATTTAACGCTCATGGAACCCTCGTGAACTTTTCCCTAAATTGCCGCAGGGGCTGAACACATTCGTGCTCGTAGTTTTCAATTTTGAAAATGACCCGCTGGTTTTTGCGGTCATAGCCAATGACATGTACCGGTTTCCCGTAAGGGTCGCGATACCAACGATCCACGGGTTCAATCTGCTCATTCACAACGCCCCCTAGGTTGGACTAGCCAATCACTGTTCCCTACCACCCAGGCGGCGAACTGGTAGTTGCTGGGCACCCAGCCTCCCTGTACATTGACCTCATAGCGAAACGACATCGGGTCGCCCGGCTCCGTAACACAACGCAATTGCGGCAATCCGCCATTTTCGATTACACTGTTCATGCGTTTAATTTCTCTACACCGTTTAATTACTCGCACCGATGCCTCGAGCTGCACACTCGGGGCATCACCCTTTCTGGACGTGTCAATCATTAGCGAGTCCCCTTCTTCTGCCCAAACAGGGCCAAAATCGACCGGATTTCAACTTCACGCGCCGCCAGGTGATTGGCATGCAGCCGCTCAATATCCCGCGCCTCGTTAGAATCGATCACACCATCGGCTACAGCTTCCTGAATCATCTGATCGACCAGCCCACGGCGCGCCGCAGTCGTTACCGACCGGCTGTACAGTTCAACCTGATCCAAATCATCAAGCTTGGGTACATCCACCAGCAAAGCACCACAACGGCGCGCAAAATACTCCGCCAGCGCATTAGTGCCGGACAGGTCTTCCATTGCTTCTAATTCGTGATGCTCGAAGAAACGGCACCCGTTCTTTTCGTACAGGTTGTTGTTGAATTGTGTGATGGTCATCCCAAGCGCCCCTGCCATTGCCTGACGGCCGCCCGGATAGGCTTTGCACATCTCTTTGACGGTTTCTTTGATGTCTACCATCTTGATTTTCCTTTGGTAGTTACGCGGAAATGGATCGCGAAGTAGGCTTTACATAAAGAGACGGTTCGTATTTAAGCTTCCCTTTTNTTCGATATGCGGCCTCGGCAGCTCGACCTTTTGGAATCAACTTCCCGGGCCTTTTTCGCCATTGGTAAAACGCTTCAGGAGAAACACCAAAAAAAGCAGCAGCTTTGTTTGGAGTGCCGAAATATTGCTCTAACTCAGTGGTTGTCATAAGCACCTCTCTAAATTTATTTAGATATTATTATCTAATTTATTTTTGGTCAATAAAAACTAAAATTACTTAGCTTTAAACTTCGGGGAGTACTTGTGGGAACACTAGGGCAGCGCGTACGAAAACTGAGAAAAGAGCGGCGCTTAACTCAAGGGCAGCTTGGAAAAGCCGTGGGCGTTTCAGATGTCACCGTTGGCTACTGGGAGCGAGACCTTAACGTCCCCGGAGGGAAATCGTTATCCACTCTGGCGAATTATTTTGGCGTTAGCGAAGGCTATCTACTTTATGGCAAAGAAAGTGGTTCTAACGTAGAGCCATCAATACCCGGAGGATTAAGGGTTCCAATTATAAATTATGTCCAAGCAGGCAATTGGACCACCAGCAGTGATGCCAGGAACCTGGAAGGAACCATTGACTATATTTTGACTACAGGCAGCTTTTCTAGGGGGACTTTCGCCCTAAAAATCAAAGGGAAATCAATGGAACCCGAGTTTGTTGAGGGCGATTTGATTATCATAGATCCAGAGTTAACCCCCTGCCCCGGAGATTACGTCGTTGCAACAAATGGGGACGATGAAGCCACCTTCAAAAAATACAGGGCTCGGGGTATCAGTGAAGAAGGAAAGGAAATATTCGATTTGGTCCCATTAAATGAAGACTATGCCACAAGGAGCTCTATTAATGAGCATATAAACATCATTGGTGTTTTGGTGGAACATAGACGATTAATTCGCCGTTAGACAGAATGAAATATTCATATATTTTATAGCAAGTTATCGGATCTTTACCCTAATCTAGCACCAATTTTCACCCCCATAATTTATTCGCCACCTCGACCACCTACTTCCCGTACTTCCAACTACTGCAAAATTTGCAGTAGTTGGGCTTTGGACATAAAAACTAAATAATTTTAGATTACATCTTGATTCAATCTCTAAGATGATTTAGTTTTAGGTTGTCTTGTGACACAACGGTAAGGGCATTGATTGGAACGCACATAGAAGCTTCGTTGTCCGGGCCAGTGGCTGGGGAAGAATCCAGTACAAACCGACCGGCGGCCAGATCGGTGCCAGGTTACGCAATGCTCTTACCGTTGTGATGTTCTCAAGTGAGATGCAGCGCTGGCCGACGCAAAGACCCGGAAATCGGCTGAGTCACAGTAACTGGTGACCAATACCAAAACAGAGAGGCGGGAGATAAGCGGGAGTTACGCCTCGGTGTCACAACCCCATAGCGTTAGGACCGTGATAGCTGTGTTGGAAGTGATTTTGCTGAAAGTAGCTTTGGCGGGGATCGAAGGTCTTAAATCGGCCAATACCAGGGGAATGATTGTTTCCTTCGATTACCGCCCCTTTTTTACTGCATACAAAGGTGGGCGTCGGATCCATTTAAATTGAACGATGCATCAATTTTTATTTACGTCTAAAAACCGGCGCCCTCCTTTGTGTGTAGAGAAATAATGATCGGTGTGCAGCCGAACGGAGATAAGTATGAGTTTGTTTAACTTAAAAAACGCTTTGATTTACCGCCTAACGCGGAAAGTAAGTTTTGAAGAAATGGAATCGCAGCTAAGCGAGTTCGCATTTACACCGTGTGGTAGTCAGGATATGACCAAATGCGGTTGGGTGACGCCGATGGGTTCCTGCAGCGATGCATTGACGCATGAAGTTAACGGCCAAATTTTGATATGCGCTCGCAAAGAGGAAAAGATCCTCCCGTCGCCGGTCATTAAGCAGGCACTAAAAGAAAAAGTCGACAAGCTGGAAAACGAACAGCGTCGCAAACTGAAAAAAACCGAGAAGGACGCCATTAAGGACGAAGTTCTGCACAGCTTACTGCCGCGTGCATTCAGCAGGTTTAGCCAGGTTTGGCTGTGGATTGATACGGTTAACGACCTGATTATCGTCGACGCTACCAGCGCCAAAAAATCAGAAGACACGCTGGCACTGCTGCGCAAAACGCTCGGTTCTCTACCCGTGGTGCCGCTGATGATGGAAAACCCCATCGAACTCACGTTAACCGATTGGGTGCGCTCCGGCAAACCACCAGCAGGATTCACATTACAGGAAGAAGCCGAGTTAAAAGACATTCTCCCATACGGGGGGATACTCAAAAGCAAGCATCAGGACCTGGTTACTCACGAAATCGCCGGTCATATTGAGGCCGGTAAAGTTGTGACGAAATTAGCACTGGATTGGCAGGAGCGAGTCAGTTTCGTATTGGCAGATGACGGAATGATAAAGCGCCTAAAAATTGCCGATGTGCTGCTCGAAAAGAATGATGATATTGACCGAGAAGATATTCCCCAGCGATTTGACGCAGACTTTGTATTAATTACCGGTGAACTGTCGGCATTAATAAAAAATCTTATTGATGCTCTGGGCGGCGAAGCTTCCCATTATTGAATCCCTATTTGTGCAAATTAATCGCCTCACGGCGAGGGATTTATTCAACCTAAAAAACGGTGTGGAGAAAGAATGATGAAACGCGAAAGTGTCAATCTCGAATCACAGCTAGCGGCACTGCTGGCAGAAAATACAGCACTGAAAGCAAAAAATATCGAATTAACCGGCAACCTGTCAGCGACAACGCTGAGCATCAACAACGTTTCCGATGCTCTGGGCTTAAGCGGCGATGGCGCGTTTAGTCTCCAAGTGATCACCAAGTTCGCCGACCTGCAGGCGGACAACGAAACCCTGCGGGCTATGGTGCAGGAGCTGACGGCGCAGCATGCAGCATTGGACTCTATGCTGCATGACCTAAATGCATCTATCCGTCGAGAGTCCGCCGAGCGGGAGAAGAACGCCAAGCTTCTGGCGCGGATCGTAAAGTTGGAAGGGGAACAGCATGAATTTTAACGGTGGACAAACTATCCATAACAATTCTGAAATTATGGTGACCAGTGAAGTTCTGGAGCGCTACAAGATCTCTCGTAGCACCCTTTATTTCTGGAGCACACCAGTACGGATGCCAGCGTGCTTCAGCCGTCCATTTCCCAAGCCAGCTATCGGTGGGAGCCCTAAGCGGTGGCGTAGGGCTGATGTGCTTAAGTGGGAAGAAGAAGTGAATGTTACTCAAACTTCTGACCAGTCACCGTCTCAAGATGCTGAACCCAGACCTTGAGCCACTGGTGCTGATCGCTCAGGTAGTCGTGAAGGTTATAACGTGCCATCACCCCAGCCATGTGATGGCCAAGCAATTTTTCAATAACATGCGGTGGCGCGCCAAGTTCTGAAAGTCTCGTTGCCACCGTTCTTCTCAGATCATGAAGTGACCACTTCTTCATGCCCGTCTTCATGATTATTTGAGTAGAGAAAAACGAAACGTTCGGCTGAGCCGGCGGTTTATCATCATTTGGCCCGTTGTAATGCGCTCTGGTCAATACGTGTTTAGTCACTGAAACCTTTTGGTGACTTTTCAACATGGTTATGGCTGCATCAGGTAGCGCCCTTCTCACCGTCTTACCCGTTTTGTATTCACTGCCTGGCACCGTCCAGGTTTTTTCGCTGTAATTAAACCATTCCCACTTTGCTGTTCTGATCTCTGTGCTCCGGCAGCCAGTCATCATCAGAAATCGCATAACGATTTGCTGACGTACGGGCAAATCATCCAGAACATTCCAAATCGTTCTGATTTCATCATCAGATAAAACTCTGTCTTTCATGGCGGCGGCGATTGCCACGTCAGACCGTCTTAAATCTACAAGCGGGTTGACGTCGATCACTCCCCGGTTGTGGCAGAATCTGAAAGTTCGCTGCATCAGGCTAAGGATTTGCCCAGTGATTACACGTCTGCCCATGCCATCAAACAGCTTTAGCCAGTGGGTTTTAGTGGTGTGATTGACGATCATGCTTCCCAATACGGGCATTACGTGGTTTTGGAAATCCTGACGGTTTTTGTGGATCTTGATTAGCCCTTCGGGCTTGCAGTAATGCTCTTCCCAGTAATCGAACGCTTCTTGAACCGTCATTGCATCGACCTTTTTAATCCTTTCTAAAGCCACCTGCTTACGCGGATCGTACCCCTCTGTTATCCATAAGCGAAATTGCTGCCTTCGTTCCCTTGCCTGTGAGAGCGATATAGACGGATAATTACCAATTGTTAGCTGTGCAGGCTTGTCGTCCCACCGATAGCGGTAAAAGAATGTGACGCCTCCCGAAATAGTTAGCCTGGCGTTTAGCCCGTGAGAATCTGAAATAATTTCGACTTTATCGCGGCGTTTACCGAGCGCTTTTCTTAGTTTGGTGTCAGTTAGCAATGTGTACACTCCCATTTCCGTATACACAATAGTGTACACAAAATTCATAAATTAAGGCTATTTCGACTCAATGAAAGCAAAGCGCTTTAAAGCATCAAAAGAGGCAATATATTGATATGATGGGATTTTTTGAAGAGAAACCAGTGAAATCAAAAAGAAGTAAAGCAGATACATATGCTCTCCGATAACATCTACCGCGAAAAACATCAGCCCAGCCGCTGGCGTGATACCTGGACCATGTTCAAGCAGGATCACCTGGCCATGATTGGGTTTTACGGCTTCCTGATGCTGATTGCGCTGTGTCTGTTCGGCAGCACCCTCGCCCCTTATGCCGTAGACCAGCAGTTCCTTGGTTATCAGCTGTTGCCGCCGTCGTGGTCGCATTACGGCGAGGTTTCGTTCTTTTTGGGAACCGACGATTTAGGACGCGATCTGCTTAGCCGACTGCTGAGCGGCACGGCCCCGACCATCGGCTCCGCGCTGCTGGTCACGCTGGGTGCGGCGCTGTTCGGCATTCTGGTCGGTCTGATGGCGGGGGTGACCCACGGACTTCGCTCCGCCATCCTGAATCATATTCTGGATACCCTGCTCTCCATTCCCTCTCTGCTGCTGGCGATTGTGGTCATCGCTTTTATCGGCCCGAAGCTTGAGCACGCCATGCTCGCCGTGTGGCTGGCGCTGTTACCGAGGATGGTGCGCACCATATACACCGCCGTGCATGACGAGCTGGAAAAAGAGTACGTCATCGCCTCGCGCCTGGATGGCGCATCCACGCGCTATATCATCTGGTATGCCGTGCTGCCCAATATCTTGCCGTTGCTGGTCAGCGAATTCACCCGCGCCTTGTCGGTCGCCATTCTGGATATTGCCGCGCTGGGCTTTCTCAATTTGGGCGCACAGTTGCCTACGACCGAATGGGGAACGCTGTTGGGAAGTTCGCTGGAGCTCGTCTACGCCGCGCCCTGGACCGTCATGTTGCCCGGGGGCGCCATTACCCTGAGCGTGCTGATCGTCAACCTGCTGGGGGATGGCCTGCGCCGTTCTCTGCTGGCACAAACCGAATAGTGGTGGAAAAAAGGTATGCCATTACTGGACATTCGTAATCTGACCATCGAATTCATGACCGCCGAAGGGCCGGTCAAAGCTGTCGATCGCGTCAGCATCAGCCTGAGCGAAGGAGAAATCCGCGGTCTGGTGGGGGAATCCGGGTCGGGGAAAAGCCTGATCGCCAAAGCGATCTGCGGCATCACCAAAGACAACTGGCGCGTGACGGCCGACCGTTTCCGCTTTGACAATATCGACATGCTCAAGCTCACGCCCAGACAACGGCGCAAACTGGTGGGTCACAATCTGTCGATGATCTTCCAGGAGCCGCAGTCATGTCTTGATCCGTCCGCTAAAATCGGGCGTCAGCTGGTTCAGTCTATTCCCGGCTGGACCTACAAGGGGCGCTGGTGGCAGCGCTTCAACTGGCGTAAACGCCGCGCCGTCGCGCTGCTGCACCGCGTGGGGATCAAGGACCACAAGGACATCATGCGAAGCTACCCCTATGAACTAACCGAGGGGGAGTGTCAGAAAGTCATGATCGCCATCGCGCTGGCCAATCAGCCCCGGCTCCTGATCGCCGATGAGCCAACCAACGCGATGGAAGCCACCACCCAAGCGCAGATATTCCGCCTGCTGTCGCGGCTTAACCAAAACAACAACACGACGATCCTGCTGATCAGCCATGACCTGCAGACGATGAGTAAATGGGCTAACCGCATCAACGTGCTGTACTGCGGGCAGACCGTCGAAAGCGCGCTGAGCAGCGAACTCATCAGCACCCCGCATCACCCCTACACTCAGGCGTTGATCCGCGCGATGCCGGACTTCGGTCGCGCGCTTCCCCACAAGAGCCGGTTGAATACGCTACCCGGCGCGATACCGTCGCTGGAGCATCTGCCGGTCGGGTGTCGTCTTGGTCCCCGGTGTCCTTATTCTCAGCGCGAATGCATGATCACACCGCCGCTGATCGTAGCGAAAAACCATTGGTATGCCTGCCACTTCCCGCTCAATATGGAGGAATCCTGATGGTGGAGACCCTGCTCGAAGCCCGCAATCTCACCAAAACGTTCCGCTATCGCACCGGCCTGTTCCGGCGGCAACACGTCGAGGCGGTCAAGTCGGTGAGTTTTACTCTGCGCGAGCGGCAAACGCTGGCGATTATCGGCGAGAACGGATCCGGGAAGTCGACCCTGGCGAAAATGCTGGCGGGCGTGCTTCCGCCGACTTCAGGTCAGTTGGTGATTGACGACCATCCGTTGGAATATGGCGATTACGGCTACCGCAGCCAGCGTATTCGCATGATTTTTCAGGATGCCGGCAACGCGCTGAATCCACGTCAGCGTATTGGTCAGCTGCTGGAACTGCCGCTGCGGCTGAATACGCAGCTCAGTCCAGAAGAGCGGGAAAAGGCCGTCTATCTGGCGCTGCGTCAGGTCGGCCTGCGCGCCGACCACGCTTCGTATTATCCGCACGCGCTGGCCCCGGGCCAGAAACAGCGCGTCGGACTGGCGCGAGCGCTTATTCTGCAACCGAAAGTGATTGTGGCTGACGAGGCGCTGGCCTCGCTGGATATGTCGATGCGTTCGCAAATCATCAATCTGATGCTGGAATTGCAGGAAAAACACGGTATCTCCTACATCTATGTCACCCAACATCTGGGCATGATGAAACATATCAGCGATAAGATTTTGGTGATGCATAACGGCGAAGTCGTGGAACGCGGCAGCACCGCTGACGTTTTGGCGGCCCCGTTGCACGATTTAACCAAGCGCCTGATCGCCAGCCATTTTGGCGAAGCATTGAGCGCAGACGCTTGGCGAAGCGACGGCGGCGTTCTTTAATTTACCCCGTCCGGGCAGGAAGCCGCGGTGATGACCAAAGTATTACATATGGCATCACTCATGCTAGAATCGCCCGGTTTATTCACACCGGTCGCCATTAACCAATAATTCTTTAACGGCGATCGCAGCAATAATGATTACAAGGATACTGCTATGGGTTTTCTTAATGGTAAGCGCATTCTGGTAACGGGCGTTGCCAGTAACCGCTCCATCGCATTCGGTATCGCTCAGGCGATGCAACGCGAAGGCGCCGAACTGGCGTTCACTTATCAGAACGACAAACTGAAGTCTCGCGTAGAAGGCTTTGCCAGCGAACTCGGTTCCAACATCGTTCTGCCCTGTGACGTTGCGGAAGATGCCAGCATCGAAGCGCTGTTCACCGAATTGGCGAAAGTGTGGCCGACCTTTGATGGTTTCGTGCACTCCATCGCGTTCGCACCGGGCGACCAGCTGGACGGCGACTATGTCGATGCCGTTACGCGCGAAGGATTCTCTATCTCTCACGACATCAGCTCTTACAGCTTTGTCGCGATGGCGAAAGCCTGCCGTAAGATGCTGAACCCGAATTCCGCTCTGGTGACGCTGTCCTACCTGGGCGCAGAGCGCGCCATCCCGAACTACAACGTGATGGGTCTGGCGAAGGCGTCTCTGGAAGCCAACGTGCGTTACATGGCGAACGCCATGGGCGCTCAGGGCGTTCGCGTGAACGCGATCTCCGCAGGTCCGATCCGGACTCTGGCGGCATCCGGCATCAAAAACTTCAAGAAGATGCTGTCTCACTGCGAAGCCGTCACGCCAATCCGCCGCGTTGTGACCATCGAAGATGTCGGCAACTCAGCCGCCTTCCTGTGCTCCGACCTGGCTGCCGGGATCTCTGGTGAAGTCCTGCACGTCGATGGCGGTTTCAACATCGCTGCGATGAACGAGCTGGAGCTGGATTAATCCCTCCGGCAAGCGAGCCTTCGGGCTCGCTTGTTTTCTTCCCCTCCCCCCGCCGCGCCTTACACATCGACGCTCACTGTGTTTTCGCCACCGGCGTTTTGCCGCACTAACCATGCTGTCGCCACGTTGAAAAAATGCTGGGCCAACGCAGTTGCCCGCCCCTGTTCCGAAATCACCACGGCCGTCGTGCGCGGCATCAATGGCAACGTCAGGTCGCGCCACGCCAGCTGCGGCGTCATTTCCGGCAGCAGGCTGCCCTGAGGCACAACGCCGCAACCCAGACCGACGAATACGCTTTGAATGAGCTGCAACACTGAGTCGCTTTCCACCACCACATTCGGCGTCAACTCAGCGTCCTGCCACAGCGAATCCAGATATCCCCGCAGATAGCGTCCAGTGTCCGTCAGGCACAGCGGCAGTTCGGCGATGTCAGCCAGCGAAAGCGGGGTATCGCCCTGCAGCGAAGGAAAATGCTGCGGATTAAACAGCAAGGCCATATGCGGCGCGCCCAGCGAGCTCACCTGGAAACGCGGCTCCTCGAGCATTGCGGGTTCGAAAAAGCCGATCCCAACGTCCACGTTATGCGCCTGCAGCGCCTCCAGCAGTCGATCCGCGCTGAACAGCGACACCTGAAAAGCCAGTTCTGGATAGACGCGGCGCACGTCGGCCAGCATCTGCGACACCGCGATACCACACTGCGGGACGGCGCCGAGGCGCACCAGCCCGCTCGTGCCGCGNTTCAGAGCATCGACTTCCAGCTTCAGCCCTTGATAGACCATCACCATTTCGCGCGCCCAGGTCAGCACCCGTTCGCCTTCCGCGGTGAAACCATTGAAATGATTACCGCGGTTGATGAGCGACAAACCCAGTTCACGCTCTAGATTTTTAAGTCGCATGGAGAGCGTTGGCTGGCTCACGAAACTGGCTTCGGCCGCACGGCCAAAGTGGCGTGCCTTTTCCAGATTGCACAGGTAGATAAGTTGTTTGATATCGATTTTCGTAGTCCCTAAAAGTTGAGATCGGTGGAAAACCGCTGCCGTATGTCACGCGCCAGCACCGCTTTTCGATTGACGGGTTAGTCTAAATACCGGGCGATGGCGGAAATCGCGCTGCGGGCATTCACACCGAGCGAAGGCATATCTCGGCCGTGGAATATCGCCGCCGCATGAGTCTGTCTAATGAATGACGCCATTAAGGAGAGTGACGCTGACAACCATGTGGGAGGAATTAGCCTCTTCACACGCTCATTTTAGAAGCATGATGCCCGAATTCAAATCACGGTTCCCTGCGGTATATCGTGGACTTATAGGAAAAAAGCCAAAACTTGTATAGATAACTATCCCCCTATACTATCAACGCTGCTGAAACGAACGGGAGGGAAGAATAAAGATGATTGATAAACATTCCTTTGTTCCTTTTTATCTGCAAATCGAGCAGATCCTGACCCGTCAGATTCATGACAACACGCTGAAACCCGGCGACCCGCTCCCCACCGAGGCGGAGCTGTGTCAGCAGTATCAGGTTTCGCGCATGACGGCGCGCAAAGCCGTCGACTACTTGGTGCGACAGGGACTGGTCGAACGTTTTCGCGGACGAGGCACTTTCGTCGCCCAACCGGATACCCGGGTAAAGGTGCAGCTGCCGCTGGACCAGCATCTGACCTCCAGCGAAGTCGCCAACAGCACGCAGCGCAAGATCGTCAACCGACTGATCCATTTTTCTCAGCAACCCGCCACCGCCGAGGTGGCTCATGCCCTGCGCCTAGACCAAGAGACGCCGGTTCACTACATGGTGCGCCTGCGGTTGATTGACGGCACGCCGTTTGTGTATGAGCAATCCTGGATGATTCAGTCCCTTTTTCCCGACCTGAGCGAGCATGATCTGAATCAGTCCAAGTACGCCTACCTTAAATCCAAAGGCTACGATGCCGTCGGCAGCCATAAGCAGATTTTCGCCGAGCTCCCCTCCGTGGATGTGCTGGAAGCGCTCGGGCTGGCACGCGACGAACCGGTGCTGCGCGCGAGCGTCGTCGCTTTTTTCGCTGATGAGCGGCCCTTCGAGCTTTCCAACGTTTATTACAATCAGCGGCGCTATGCCTTTACCCTCGACGCGCCGCTTAGGCCTTTATTCACGCCGTAACCCTGTCGTTTTTGTTAACTTCCGTAATCAGGTTAATGCGGGCCAATACCCTTGGTTAGCCTCGATCAACGCATCCAGTACCTTGCGCGCTTTTTTCGCATCCACCACCAGCCGGTTCAGCGTCAACGCCTGCAACGCCTTGGTGTAAGACCCTTCAAACCAGGCCTCAATCGTGAGGCGTTCATAGGCGAACTGCTGCTCGATCATTCCTTTATAGAAGGTGGGAATATTGCCGACGCCATAAGGCCGCGGGCCATTA
This sequence comes from Lonsdalea quercina subsp. quercina, assembly GCF_000688695.1. Lineage (GTDB taxonomy): Bacteria > Pseudomonadota > Gammaproteobacteria > Enterobacterales > Enterobacteriaceae > Lonsdalea > Lonsdalea quercina_D. The sequence goes on from NZ_JIBQ01000009.1 coordinate 199,022, forward strand.
ATGCCGAGCGTCGCCGCCACTTCCACCATCGCGCTGTCATCCAGATTGTTCACCAGACCGTTGTTTTCCACGATCACCACAAAGATACGATGCTGGTTGTAGGCGATGGATTCGGCGACTTCGACAATCATGTCGCCGTGCGCGTCGTTGTGAACCACGCTGGCGTCTTTCGTCGTTCCCGCCGCGACCGCATGGCGACACGTTTCGAACACGCGCTTTTCTCTTCCCGCCATCACCTCGTTGGCGCGGGTAAAGTTCGGGTCCAGCTTGCTGAGCTTGTAATCCGGATAGAGGTAATATTGCAGGTAGGTGTTGGGTAGATAGTCTGGGAAATCGCGCAGCATATCGGCCACCACCGCGTAGGTTTCCAACCACGAAGCGTCGCGTTGCTCCGCATCCGCCGGTTTGAAGCCCTGATTAAGGATGATCTCTTTCAACTGCGGCAGCAGGTCCTCTCCTTCGCGATCGTACAAATGCGTAAACCAGCCAAAGTGGTTCAGGCCGAAGTAGACCGGTTCGAACTCATTGACGTCGCGGCCCAGAATGCGGGCATAGGAACGCAGCAAATTGACCGGCTGGTCGCAGATATTAAGAATACGTTTGTCATCCGGGAATTTGACGCGCAGCGCGTCGGCGACGATGGCCGCCGGATTGGTATAGTTCAGAATCCAGGCCTGCGGCGAACGCGCCCGCACCTGTTCCACCAGCTCAATCATGTCGCCAATGGAACGCATACCGTAGGCGAATCCTCCCGGCCCGCAGGTCTCCTGACCGATGACGCCTAATGAAAGCGGGATCTTTTCATCTTTCTCACGCATGGCATAACCGCCGGTACGCATCTGGCAGAAGACAAAATCGACATCCTGAAACGCCGCTTCGACGTCCGTCGTGTAGGCGAAATCCAGCGCCGGGTACTCTTCGCTGAACAGCAGGCGCGCAAAGTCGCCGATCACCGCCTGTCGTTCGGCGTTGATGTCGTACATCACCACCCGTCTGAGGGGAAACGAGTTCTGTCGCTTGCACAGCGCCTTCAGTAAACCCGGTGTCCAGGTCGAACCGCCGCCTACAATCACAATACTGTATGTCTTCGTCATAGCTGTTTCCCATTTTTCCGGTTGAGGTTTCATTACGCCGTGACGCCCAGCGCCGCTTTGACGTCGGTGGCGATTTTTTCCACTTTAGGCCCGTAGATAACCTGAACGTTATGTTCATTCACGCGTTTGACGCCATTCGCGCCCGTCGTCATCAGGGTTTTATCTACGACCAGGTTGATGTCTTTCACCCGCACGCGCAGCCGGGTAAAGCAGCAGTCCACTTCCGCGATATTGCTCTGCCCGCCCAGTCCGTCGATGATGGTTTGCGTCACTTCGCTGGCGCTCACGGCTGCGGGCGCCGGCGCTGTTTCAGACTCACGCCCCGGCGTCTCGACGTTCATACGCCTGATCACGAACTTGAACACGGAGTAGTAAATCAGGAAGTAAAACACCCCCAGCAATACCGCATACCACCAGTGGGTTTTCAGCCCGCCCAGCACGCCAAACACGATCAGGTCGATAGCGCCGCCTTGAATATTGCCGATCATCAGGTGGGCCAGAGACATCAACATGAAAGACAGGCCACTGAGCACGGCATGCAGCAGATACAGGACGGGCGAAGCGAAGATGAAGCAGAATTCGAGCGGCTCGGTGATCCCCGTCGTGAAAGACGCCAGTCCCCCAGCCAACATCAGCGCTTTCACCCGCTCTTTATGCTCAGGCCGGGCGCACTGATACATCGCCAGGGCCGCGCCGGGAAGCCCAAACATCATGACGGGGATCTTGCCCTGAGCCAGAAACTGGGTGGCGTTACGGATTACGTCATCGCTGACGGCGCCGGGGTGAGTCAGCGAGGTATTGAAGATATTCAACGCCCCCACCACCGTTTGACTGTCCACCGTCGCCACGCCGCCGATAGGAGTGAAGCGCACGGTTTCGTTCAGGATATGATGCAGACCCGTGGGGATGAGAATGCGCTCGGAAAAACCATAGAGAAACGCGCCGTACTGTCCGCTGTGGCCGATTAACGACCCGATCCAGGCGATGCCGGTGCCAATGGTCGGCCAAATCAACGCCAGACCGATGCCCACCAGCGGCAGGCACACCACCGTGATAATCGGCACGAAACGGCGACCGCCAAAAAAGCTGATCGCCGTCGGCAATTCGATCGTGTAGAAGCGGTTATGCAGCATGACCGTCACTACCCCGGCAATCACCCCGCCCAGCACGCTCATGTTGTAGGTAAAAATGCCCAGCGTTTTAGTGAATTCGGCGGCATACATCAGCGCCGCAGTGCGATCCATCCCCCCTGCCGTTAACGCTTCTACCGTGGTGGTCACCGGCGTGAGATTCTGCGCGGTGAGCGTCGCCTGCACGCCGACGTGCATGGAAAGAAAACCGATGACGGCGGCAAAGGCCGCCGTGGGTTTTTCGGCATTCGCCAGACCTATCGCGCTGGCGACAGCGAAAAACAGCGGGAGATTGGCGAAAAGCGCACCGGCGACCTGACGAATAAAACCAATAATGAGCTGCGGGATTTGCATATTGGCGAACGCATCGCCGGTGACGGCCGGGTTTTGCATCGCTGCCGCTAACCCCAGGAAAATCCCGGCGGCGGCGATGACCGAAATCGGCATCATGAGTGCCTTACCAAAGGCGTGAACCTTATTGCCAAGATCTTTCATTATTTGCCCTTCCTGTTTTCGTTCTGATTAAGGAATAGCCGGAAAATAACAAAATTTGTATATACAACTAGACAAAAAGAGCAAGATTCTGCACCCGGTCACACTTTATTTGCGATAAACCTCCTCTATCCCGCGATAGCTGTATTTGATTAGACGTCTCGGCCTGGCGATCCTAGACTTAACCTCTGACAGCAATTATTTAAAAAACCATTCACATATTAAAAACAATATGGCCCGCACATCCTATGATGAAATTTAAACCAGAAATCAAACCCTACCGCCGCGCTGCGGGCGGCTGGGGCTCGCTGGAAGCCACGACGCGTTATGTTCTGGACAGCAAAGAAGCGTTCAAAAACATTCGCAACTTGATGCGGGTCAACAAACCGCGCGGATTCGACTGCCCCGGCTGCGCCTGGGGCGACGATAATCACAGCACCTTCAGCTTCTGCGAAAACGGCGCCAAGGCGGTGAGCTGGGAAGCCACGCGCAAGGCGGCCGGACCCGAATTTTTCGCCGCGCATAGCGTCAGTACGTTGCGTCGCCAAAGCGATTACTTTCTGGAGTATCAGGGGCGCCTGACGCACCCGATGCGCTACGATCGCCATACGGACCACTACGTTCCCATCACGTGGGAACAGGCATTTGCGCTGATCGCGCATCATATTCATGGTCTGGATAATCCTAATCAGATGGAGCTGTATACGTCCGGACGCGCCAGCAACGAAGTCTCTTATCTCTATCAGCTGTTCGGCCGCATGATGGGGACCAATAACTTCCCGGACTGTTCCAATATGTGCCATGAAGCGAGCGGCACCGGGTTGAAACAGAGCATTGGGATCGGTAAAGGCACCGTGCGTCTGGATGATTTCAACCATGCCGACGCCATTTTGGTGTTCGGCCAGAACCCCGGCACCAATCATCCGCGCATGCTGCACAGCCTGCGCGCCGCGGCGGCACGCGGCGCGCACGTGATCACCTTCAATACGCTGCGCGAACGCGGGCTGGAGCGTTTTACCGACCCGCAAAACCCGGTAGAGATGCTGACGCCGCTATCGGGCACGATCAGCGATACCTACCTGCAGCCGAATTTAGGCGGCGATATGGCCGCCGTCCGCGGGCTCGTCAAAACCCTGCTGGAAACGCATCGCCAGCGTCTGGCCGCCGGCGAGCCCGGCATCTTCGATCAGGCATTTATCGACAGCCACACAGATGGGGCGGAAGCCTATCTTGAGCAGGTCGATGCGACGAGTTGGGACCATATCGTCGAACAATCGGGCCTGAGCGAAGCGCAGCTTCGCCATGTCGCCGAGCTTTACCTGAACTCCCCGCGGGTCATTTGCACTTGGGCGATGGGCATCACCCAGCATAAACACTCGGTGGCGACCGTGCGCGAGATCGTCAATCTTCAGTTGCTGTTCGGTCAACTGGGCAAACCGGGCGCGGGCCTGTGCCCTGTTCGCGGTCACAGTAACGTACAGGGTAATCGGACGATGGGGATTGATGAAAATCCCTCGGCGGCGATGTTGGACAGCCTCGCCGCACATTTTAACTTCACCCCGCCGCGTGAGCACGGTCACAACACCGTGCAGGCGATCGAAGCGATGTTGCGCGATGAAATCAAGGTGCTGATCGCGCTGGGCGGCAATCTGGCCGCCGCCGCGCCGGACAGCGAACGTACGGCGGACGCCATCAGCCGCTGCGATCTGACCGCTTACATCAGCACCAAGCTGAATCGCAGCCATCTGACCACCGGCCGGCAGGAATCCCTGATTCTGCCGACGCTGGGTCGTACAGATCAGGATGTGCAGGCGACCGGGCCTCAATACATCACCGTCGAAGACTCTTTCAGCATGGTTCACGCTTCCGAAGGCGTTGGGCAACCGCTCTCGCCTCAGCAACGTTCCGAGACGGCCATCGTCGCCGGTATCGCCCACACCGTGATGGGCGATGACCAGATCGACTGGCTGGCGTTGGCGGGAAATTATGATTTGATCCGCGACCATATCGCCGCGACGCTGCCGGGCTTTGATAACTTTAACCAGCGCTGCGCCGAACCAGGCGGCTTCTATCTGGGCAACGCGGCCGCCGAGTTACGTTTTAACACCCCCGCTAAAAAAGCCATGTTCAGTCATACGCCACTGCCTGCCAGCGTCGTCCCCGAACAGGACGGTGTGCGGGCGCCGTTTACCTTGCAAACTCTGCGCTCCCATGACCAGTACAACACCACCATCTATGGGCTGGATGATCGCTATCGGGGGGTTTATGGCCAACGTGAGGTGTTATTCATGCATCCGGACGATATCGCTGCGCTGGGACTTCAAGACGGCGATCGGGTGGACATTGAAACGTTGTGGCATGACGGCATTACCCGTAAAGTCAGCGGATTCCGACTCGTGGAATATGCTATCCCACGCGGGAATCTGGCCGCCTACTATCCGGAAACTAATCCGCTGGTGCCGCTCTCCAGCTATGGCGATCAGACGTTTACCCCCACCTCCAAATCGATTCCCGTGCGCGTCTCTCGAAGTCCGGTCGTGCCGCTGCAGAGGATAGCCTGATCAAAGGCGTAACCGTCGCCAAAAGCGCGTAGGCGCCCTATGCCGCCGGTTACGCCCTCTTTTCCCCCTTTCGTCATGGTCGGCAATTCTTGCGGCAGCTCCCGATCAACGCTTGCCGCCGGGGCACGATTCGCGTAAAACTGTGGGCCGCTAAAGCCACCTATAACCGCATTTCTGGACGCTATGTTTCAAGACAATCCGCTGCTTGCACAGCTTAAACAGCAACTCCACTCTAAGACGCCACGTGTAGAAGGCGTCGTAAAAGGCACCGATAAGGGATTTGGTTTTCTTGAAGCCGACGCACAGAAGAGCTACTTCATCCCGCCGCCTCACATGAAAAAAGTGATGCACGGCGACCGAATCGTTGCGACGCTGCATACGGAAAAAGATCGTGAAATCGCCGAGCCGGAATCCCTGATCGAACCGTTCCTGACCCGTTTCGTGGGCCGCGTCCAGAAAAAAGACGACCGTCTGTCGATCACCCCTGACCATCCGTTACTGAAAGATGCGATCAGCTGCCGTGTCGCACGTCAACTTGACCAAGATATTCAGGATGGCGACTGGGTGGTAGCGGAGATGCGTCGCCACCCGCTCAAAGGCGACCGTAATTTTCATGCGGAAATCACCGAGTACATTACGACCGGCGACGATCCGCTGGTGCCATGGTGGGTGACGTTGTCACGCCATAACCTGGAGCGCAGCGCGCCGGAAAACGACGCCGCTGAGATGAATGATGGTGTACTGACGCGAGAGGATTTAACCGCGCTGGACTTCGTCACCATTGATAGCGCGAGCACCGAAGATATGGATGACGCGCTGTATGTCCGCGATAACGGCGACGGGACGCTGGAAATGACGGTAGCGATCGCCGATCCGACCGCCTATGTCCCCGCCGACAGCGAACTGGACGCCGTCGCCCGCAAACGCGCTTTTACCAACTACCTTCCCGGTTTCAACATTCCGATGTTACCGCGTCACTTGTCGGACGATATCTGCTCCCTGCGCCCGCACGAACGCCGTCCGGTGATGGCCTGCCGCGTTACATTGGCCGAGGATGGCGCGATGAGCGACATTCACTTTTTCGCCGCCTGGATCGAGTCCCGCGCCAAGCTGGTTTACGACGAAGTGTCCGACTGGCTGGAAGAGAGAGGCGAATGGCAGCCCCAGAGCGAGGCCATCGCTACTCAGGTCCGTCTGTTGCACAAGATGTCTCAGCTGCGCAGCGCCTGGCGCACGGCGAACGCGCTGGTGTTTAAAGACCGCCCGGACTACCGCTTCCTGCTGGGAGAAAAAGGCGAAGTGCTGGATATCGTGGTCGAACCGCGCCGTATCGCCAATCGCATCGTCGAAGAAGCCATGATCGCCGCTAACGTCTGTGCAGCCATCGTGTTGCGCGAAAAATTGGGCTTCGGCATCTACAACATCCACAACGGGTTCGATCCGGTTACGGTTGAACAGGCGGTCGCCATTCTGGCAAGCAACGAAATTCAGGCCGATGCGCAGCAGATATTAACGCTGGAAGGCTTCTGCGTGTTGCGTCGCCAATTAGATGCCCTGCCGACCCAGTTCCTGGATAGCCGTATGCGCCGCTTCCAGTCGTTTGCCGAAATCAGCACCGAACCGGGTCCTCACTTCGGTCTGGGGTTGGAAGCCTATGCCACCTGGACGTCGCCCATTCGTAAATACGGCGATATGGTCAACCATCGCCTGCTGAAAGCGATTATCACCGGTCAGGCCGCAGAGAAACCTCAGGAAGACGTCACCGTTCAGTTGGCGGAGCGTCGTCGCCTCAATCGCATGGCCGAACGCGACGTCAGCGATTGGCTGTACGCGCGCTACCTGAAGGCGCATGCGGGCACCGACACGCGCTTCTCCGCCGAGATCATGGACGTCACGCGCGGCGGTCTGCGGGTTCGCCTGCTGGACAACGGCGCAACGGCATTTATCCCGGCCTCATTCATTCATGCCGTCCGCGACGAGCTGGTATGCAGTCAGGATACGGGAACCGTCACTATCAAGGGTGAGGTGGTCTACCGCCAGAGCGACAAGCTGGACGTGATGTTGAAAGAAGTGCGTCTGGAGACGCGCAGCATCATCGCCAAACCGGCAGCCTAACTCGCTACGACGCCATCAGGGTCTCCTGATGGCGTCAGCTCCCGCCGGATAATCTTATTCCCTTCGTTCTTCGGCTTCCGAGCCACACGTTATCGCTCTACCTCTGCATCATCCGCGAGATCGTAACAAGCGCATTCGCCTGATGGCTGAACGCGTTCCCCTGCGTGGCTATGAGGCCAGCCATTAACTGCCTACAGACCAGCTGACCCACACCTTGCATCGTTAAAACCTCACGCCGCCTTTCAAAGGTTAAACATAATTTACTGATCAAATATCAGGCTTACCTACCTTGCTTTGGCGACGTAGACTGGGGTTGCACATTTTCACAGCAATCATAGAAAGGAAAAATGATGAAAAAGATCGCAGCATTATTGTTAATCGCCGTTATTGGTACACTGTCTACATCAGCATTCGCCTGCCCTAAAGGACAGCATCCTCATGGCGGAACGGGGTCCCATCATAAAGGGGGACATTGTTCTTTCTAAACATCAAACCCGCTATCACAGCGGGTTCATTTTTCCGAGTATCCGCCCACCTTCCGTCTTTCCCCGTCAAAATCATTAACCATTTTTATGTTCATATCTCGAATGAGGCAAAGCGTGTACGCTCTTTGAACGGCTGCAGCACGGGGTAAGCTTGTCGATACGAAAGGGCGATTCTCCGTCATACCCGCGATGATTTGTCGGCCCCGTCATCGCTGCCGACTCATGGGGACTGGAACTCTGTCAGAGCAGGAAGAAATAGCGAAATACCGCGAGGAAAGCCAGCGGACAGGTCAGTGGCACAAAGCGAACGATGGGATGACTAGAATTAAGAGTTTTTACCTATCGTAATTTTTGCCGACATTTATACTGCGCGTCAGGTAACAAAGCGTGAGTGAGTTGTAGTTAATTTTACAGAATGATGCCATCACCCTATTTCTTATGGGAAACAGTGATAAATCGTTGATTTCCCCTAAGACGGCATCAACAGGAGAAGACCATGAGAGTAAATAAGGCATTGGCAGTTACGGTACTTGCGGTAGTCATGGCAGGAAGCCTGACCGGTTGTTCCAATATGTCTAAACGCGATCGCAATACAGCTATCGGTGCAGGCGTAGGCGCCGTAGGCGGAGCCGTTCTGACCGGCGGCAGTACGCTCGGCACCTTAGGTGGAGCGGCGCTCGGCGGCGTCATCGGCCACGAAGTCAAAAGATAATTCTTATGGGCAGGTTTCCGTTACCGGACCTGCCCATGTCTGTCTTGCCCGCGGTTAACCCCCCGCCAGCTTCACCTTCATTCCTTTCGCTTCCAGCAGCTGTTTCAACATATCGCGCTTATCGCCCTGAATTTCGATTACGCCCTCTTTGAGTGATCCGCCGCAGCCGCATTTTTTCTTCAATTCGGCCGCCAGTTTTTGCAACGCATCATCATCAAGGTCAATGCCGGTGATCACACACACGCCTTTGCCTTTACGACCACTCGTCTGGCGCTGAATACGCACGATGCCATCGCCTTTTGGACGCTCGACCGGGGCGGTTTTCTCCGCAATGCGTCCGCTATCCGTCGAATACACCAGCGGGTTGTCATCACGATAACTCATATTTATTCTCCTAACGTCGCCAGAATCGCGTTCAATGTTTGCGCCGGATCGGCCGACTGGGTAATTGGACGGCCAATCACCATGTAGTCGACGCCGGCCAGCTTCGCCTGCTCTGGAGTCATAATTCTACGCTGGTCGCCAGCCGCACTGCCTGCCGGGCGAATCCCCGGCGTGACCAGCTGAAAAGCCGCGCCGCAGCGCTGTTTAAGACGCTCCGCCTCGTGCGCCGAACAGACCACGCCGTCCAGCCCGCATTGCTGCGTGAGCACCGCCAGCCGCTCGGCCTGCTCTGCCGAAGACAGCGTGATCCCCAACCCGCGCAGATCGTCCTCATCCATGCTGGTCAGCACCGTGACGGCAATCAGTAAGGGCGCATCAGCCCCGTACGGCAACAATGCCTCTTTTGCCGCCTGCATCATGCGCGCGCCGCCGCTGGCATGCACATTGACCATCCACACGCCCAATTCCGCCGCGGCGGCAACCGCACGCGCCGTCGTATTGGGAATATCGTGGAATTTCAGATCGAGAAACACCTCAAAGCCGCGCTGTTGTAAATCGTTGACCAATTGTGGCCCAAACAACGTAAACATCTCTTTGCCGACTTTTAACCGGCAACGCTGCGGGTCGATGCGATCAACAAATTCATAAGCATCGCGCTGACTGGCGTAATCAAGGGCAACAATAATCGGCGAGGAGTGGGAAGTCTGTTTCTGCGTTACGTTTTGGCCTTTCACTGGCGTTATCCCCGAGGTATTGATGTGGATTTAACGTCGCGGGGAGAAAGACGCCGCACGACAACTCGACGAACGGCGCAAAGGGTCTCCCACCGACAAGAGACTAAGCGTTAATTTCCGCCGCATTCTACATGCCCCGCCCGCCAAATCCCAGTAGCTGCGGAGCCGAGACGCATTCAGTGCCGGCGTCTGACACATATGTTCGAAGAGAATAAGGATGTTGTAACTATTTAGCGGGATAGACGGTCAAGTCGGCGCGGGCGAGAAATTATTGGCCGTCCAACCCGCGTATCGGCTTGATCGTGGCCCAGGAGCGACAGGACGGACAGTGCCAGTAAAGGGATTGTGAGGCGAAGCCGCACTTATGGCAGCTGTAACGCGGCTTGGTCTGAATTTGCTCCCCCACCATGTCTCGCAACACCATCAGGCTGTCTTTGGCGCGCCCTTCTTCGGCTTCACTCAGGTGGAAGTCCATTAGCCGGTGGAAAACGCGCATAGTTGGGTGTCGCTGCAGCTGGCGGTTGATATAGACCTGCGCCACCTCAGCCCCTTCTTCGTTCTCCAGAATATCCGCCAGCATTAAGTCGGCGGTAGCGCCGGTATTTTCCTCAACGCAGCGTTTCAGAAACATCGCCCACTCCAGCGGTTGGTTCAGGTGTTGATAACACTCCTGAAGCATCGGCAGCGTTTCCGTTACGAAATCTTTATCCTGATCCAGCACCTGCCGCAAAGCCGTCACCGCCTTGGCATACTGCTGCTGCGCCATGTAAATACGTCCCATCATGATGGACGCTCGAGCGCAAAGCTTATCGGACGCCGCCGCTTTCTTTAGCAGGGACAACGCCTTATCAAGATCGTCGCTGCCCATCGCCTGCAACGCTAACTCACAGTAGAAATGTGCAATTTCGCTGCACAGACGCTCTTTCCCGAGCTTGACCAACTTTTCGGCCGTCTCAATCGCATTTTGCCAGTCGCTGGTCGACTGATGAATCTGCAACAGTTGCTGGAGTGCGGTCAGCCGAAAATCGTCCTCGTCCACGAGTTGATTGAAGATCTCTTCTGCGCGGTCATACAACCCGGCGGTCATATAGTCGCGACCCAGCTGTTGCACGGCCAGCAGGCGTTGTTCAAAACTGAGGGAGGCGCTTTCAGTCAGCGCTTGGTGGATGCGGATAGCCCGGTCTACCTCGCCGCGGGAGCGAAACAGGTTACCCAGCGTCAGATGAGCTTCGAAGGTGTTGCTGTCGTCCTTGAGCATATCAAGAAACAATTCGACGGCTTTGTCCTGCTGGTTGGACAGCAGGAAGTTCACGCCCGTCACATACTCACGCGACAGGCGGTTAGCCTCATCCTGTTTGCCCTGCTGTACACTCCTGCGGCCCATGTACCAACCGTATGCGGCAGCAACGGGCAACAACAGAAACAGCAGTTCAAGCATAAAAAATCATTCCTTAGTGAGTCACAGGCTCGGGAGAGACCGTTTTGCTCTCATCCGAGTCGGGCAGTTGCTGCTCAAGACGTTTGATTTTACGTTGTTCACGGCCTAGCGCAATGCGTAAACGCAGATAAAACAGTCCGCAAATGACCCATCCCAGCACAAAACCGGCGGCAAACAACGTCGCTAACAGCGTAGACAAACGGTATTGCCCCTGCGCGATAAGATAACTGAAGGTCACGACTTGATCGTTATGGGCTCCCAGCGTGATAGCCACAATGAAGATCGCCAACACGAGTAAAAAAATCAGCAAATATTTCACGTCTTTTTCCTGTGATATCGCTTGAAATAAAATGAATTATGCCGAAATCGGCAACGGACCCCATTTAAGTTAGCACTTCCGCCCCGACGTGGGAAACTCGTGAGAAAAAGAGCGTCACGCGAGTCGCTGGTATGCCCGTTTCGGCGTACGTGAGTGCATCATCATACACACGTCAGGCTTAAGCATCGCCTTCATGTGACAACGTCACTGTTTGTTTTTCTTGCTCAGCCTCGGTCTCTGCGGCTGTCAAAGGCCCACACCATCGAGATGCCAGCCGGGTCGCGACCAATACCAGCAACCAGCTAATGGCCGTCGCCATCATCAGGTCCTGAGGCCAATGCATGCCCAGCGCTAAACGGCTCCCCATGACGGCCACCGCCCACGCCATCACTATCGTCACGGTCACGTAGTGGCGACGCGCCCACAGCAAGCCGACCGCCAATAGCGCCCAAGAGGCGGCGAACATGGTGTGACCTGACGGGAACGCAAAGCCGGTTTCCGCCTGCCAGTGATGACGTAACCATTGGGGCAGCTGATGATCATCATGCAATTGGCTTTTAACCAATGCCGACCGCTCGGATCGCGGCAACGAATAGAAATAAGCCTCATCGACCTGATGGCTCTTTTCGAGCCACTCGACAAAGGGTCTGGGTTCCTGTACCCAGCTTTTGATCGCCGATTTCACACCCTGCCCGATACCAATGGTCACGATCAGAATAGCGAACACGCCCAGCGTCGGTTTCAGGCTGAAACGCAGGCACCACAAGAACCAAAGTGACAGCACGATGCTCGTCACTACGCCCCAGGGCGACGTCACCGTTTCCGTGATCCAAAACAGCACACGCAGCCACCCGCCGGTCAGGTGTGGATGCCACTGCCACCCGCTCAACCAGACCCCAAGGGGCATAATCAGCAGCAACAGCGCGCCAATGGTAACTCTTTTAGTGATTCCGTACATTAATTCTCCCTATAATTCAGAGGGATATAAGGCCAATAAAATTTTTCCGATATTATCAGAAAAGAGGACATAGGCGTTTAGTATGACGTAAAATACCTTTCGGTTACGTCAACGGCTTAGTGAGTAAAGTGTAGGCTTTGTTTCGCCTCTTATAAGTCCCACCAGTCTAAAAAACCGCCATTCATCCGGTCTTTTGTTAGCCTGCTATAGAGGTTTCGAGCAAAAGTAGTAGGATGCACTCTGTCTTTTTTATGTTGGAGATTAACATGCAGCTAAAACGGGTTGCCGAGGCCAAATTACCCACCCCGTGGGGCGATTTCCTGATGGTAGGCTTTGAAGAAACAGCGACCGGGCATGACCATCTTGCGTTGGTGTATGGCGATATCTCCGGCTCCGAGCCCGTTCTGGCCCGCGTTCATTCCGAATGTCTGACGGGCGACGCGCTGTTTAGTCTGCGCTGCGACTGTGGTTTTCAGCTGGAAGCCGCCCTAAATCAAATCGCCGAGGCGGGTCGCGGGGTACTGCTTTATCATCGTCAGGAAGGCCGTAACATCGGTCTGCTGAACAAGATTCGCGCCTATGCATTACAGGATAAAGGTGCCGACACCGTTGAGGCGAACCATCAACTGGGCTTCGCCGCGGATGAGCGAGACTTCACGCCGTGTGCGGATATGTTCAAGCTGTTGGGCGTAGCGCAGGTTCGGTTGCTGACGAATAATCCGCAAAAGGTGAAAATCCTGAGCGAAGCAGGCATCAACATTGTTGAACGCGTGCCGCTGATTGTGGGACAAAATCCGAAAAACGAACGCTATATGGCGACCAAAGCCGCCAAGATGGGTCATCTGCTGGAAGACAAATAGCATCACAACACCCGGAACAACCAACAGTTAGGTGTTCCGGGCTTGATGGCTCAATGTTTGATGATATAAAAATCCCGCGTGTAGAAATTCCCTTGCAGGTCGGTTTTGAATCCCCCTACATAGGGTTTAACCAACTGACTACGCACGTAATAGTAAATCGGGATCAGCGGCATCTGTTGCTGGAGGATCGCTTCCGCATGATGGTAGTTCGTGTTGCGCTCCTCAAGACTTCCAGCATTAATCGCTTTGTCCTGCAACGCATCAAAGGCGGGGNCGCTGAACTTGCCTTGGTTGTTACTGTCATTGCTGCGCAGGGTATTAAAATAGGTCGACGGCTCGTTGTAGTCCGCAACCCATGATGACCTCACTACCTGGAAGCGTCCGTTGCGCATCGTATCCAGCAGGGTTTTCCACTCCTGACTGACCAGTTTAGTTTCTACGCCCAGCGACTGTTTCCACATGGCGCTGGCCGCTATCGCCAGCTTCTGATGAGCCTCAGACGTGTTGTACAGTAGTTCGAAGCGCAAAGGATGACCCGCGCCGAAGCCTGCTTCCTGCAGCAGTTTTTTTGCCTCCGCAATGCGCTGCTGCTGGTTCCAGCCAGCCCAGACAGGCTGGTTGCTGGTATAGCCCGCCATCCCCGGCGGAACCAGGTTGTAAGCCGGTCTCTCCCCCATGCCCATCACCTTCTCGGCAATCACCGCTTTGTCCAACGCCAAATCGAGCGCCCGCCGCACGCGCGCGTCGTTAAACGGCGGTATTTGCGTGTTGAATTTATAGAAATAGGTGGAGAGGAAAGGAGACACTTTGACCTGACCTGGTAACGACTGCTGCAGGGACTTAAACAGCTGCGGCGGCAAGGTATTGGTGATATCGATTTCGCCGGACTTAAAACGATTGGTCTCTGCGGTCGGCGACGCGATGGGCAGATAGGTCACCTTATCAATCACCGTATGGGCGTTATCCCAGTAACGCGGATTGCGCTTTCCGACCAGCCTTTCGTTAACCACCCACTCACTGAGCGTATAAGGACCGCTGCTAACAAAGTTGCCTGGCTGCGTCCATCTATCGCCATACTTTTCAACTACCGCTTTTGGCAGCGGGGATAACACATAATGCGAGGCCATCGACAAGAAGTAAGACAGCGGTTGGTCGAGCGTGATCTGCACCGTTTGCGGATCTAACGCCTTAATGCCCAGCGTCTCCGGTCCCTTTTCACCACGCGTAATCGCTTCTCCATTCAGCACATGCATGCTTTGAATAAACGACTGGTACGGCGACACCGTTTTCGGATCGCTGAGGCGACGCCAGCTGAACACGACGTCGTCAGCGGTGATCGGACTGCCGTCGGACCAGGTCAATCCCGGACGCAGATGGAAAGTCCATACCCGATAGTCCTTGTTCTCCCAGCGTTCCGCAATTCCGCCGCTAAAGGTGCCGTCATCGTTCGCCCAAATCAGATTGTCGAAGAAATCATGGATAATATTGGATTCAACGTCACTCTCCGCCCGATTCGGATCCAGCGTCGCAGGTTCCGAACCGTTGCCGCGCACCAGTTCCTGCTTGTCCGACAGCACGGTGCCAGCGGGGACTACCGCCGCCTCCGTTGCGGCCCCCATGCTCAACGCGCCCAGCACCACCGCCAGCCTCAGATGTTCCTTTGCCATTGTGTTTCCCTCTTACACGATGTGATGGTAAAAAACTGCGGCCTCAGTGATACGCGATTATTTGACCTTCAACAAGAGGACGTTCGTATGACCTCACTCGTCACAAGTGACAACGTCACTTTGATTTCAGCATATTGCGGATGACGTAGTGCAAAATGCCGCCGTGACGGTAGTAGGTCAGTTCGTTACCGGTATCAATACGGCAGTGGGTGCTCACCGTTTGGGTTTTCCCCTCCTCTGAGGTCATTGTCACTGCCACCGTACTGCCGGGTTGCAAATCTGTCAGCCCAGCAATATCGATACGCTCCCCACCGCTTAGCCCCAGCGTTTTGCGAGTCACACCGGCGGGAAACTCCAAGGGAAGGATCCCCATGCCAATCAGGTTGGAACGGTGAATACGCTCAAACGTTTCTGCTATCACCACACGAACGCCCAGCAGGCTGGGGCCTTTAGCGGCCCAGTCTCGACTTGACCCGGAGCCGTACTCCTTGCCCGCAATGACCGCCAACGGGACCTGCACCTGCTGATATCGCATCGCGGCATCGTAAATCGCCAGGACCTCCTGCGAGGGGAGGTGTCGGGTATACCCCCCTTCCGTGCCCGGCACCATTTCATTGCGGATACGGATATTGGCGAACGTCCCGCGCATCATGACTTCATGATTTCCCCGGCGAGAGCCGTAGGAGTTGAACGCGTCTGGCTCCACGCCATGCGCCTGCAAATAGCGGCCCGCCGGACTGTCGGCCTTGATATTCCCTGCAGGAGAAATATGGTCAGTGGTGACGGAGTCGCCCAGGATAGCGAGGATTCTGGCGCCATGAATGTCTTCAACCGGCTCCGGCGCGATCTGCATCGTATTGAAAAACGGCGTTTGGCGAATGTAGGTGGAGTCAGCCGGCCAGCGATAAGTCGGTTCATCGCCAACCGCTATCGCCCGCCACTCTTCCGTTCCGGAAAAGACTTCGGCATACTCGCGACGAAACATATCCGTGCTGACGATTTGAACCGCCTCCGCGACTTCTTTCGCGGAAGGCCAGATATCACGCAGGTAAACCGGCTGGCCTTCATCATCCTCACCCAGCGGCTCACGGCTGAGATCCACCGTCATATTGCCCGCCAGCGCATAAGCCACCACCAGCGGCGGAGACGCCAGCCAGTTAGTTTTCACCAGGGGATGAATGCGGCCTTCAAAGTTGCGGTTGCCGGACAGCACCGCGCCGACGGTCAAGTCGCTTTGTCGGATCGCGGCTTCAATCGGCGCGGGTAATGGCCCGGAGTTGCCGATACAGGTGGTGCAGCCATACCCCACCAGATTAAAGCCCAGCCGATCCAACGCAGCGGTAAGCCCGGCGCGCGCCAGATATTCCGTGACGACACGTGAGCCGGGCGCGAGAGACGTTTTCACCCACGGGCGGGTACGCAGTCCGCGCGCTACCGCATTACGCGCTAGCAGGCCCGCCGTCATCAAGACATTCGGGTTGGAAGTGTTGGTGCAGGACGTGATTGCCGCGATAACCACAGCGCCGTCCCGCAATGCCTGCGTTTCACCTGCCGGCAAGTTGATCGGCGCGGAGGCCTGCTGCGGCTGCTTCCGATTGAGATCCAGCTCACAACTGGCCCGAAAGGCCGCGGGCACATCGGCCAAGGCGACGCGATCCTGCGGGCGTTTGGGGCCCGCCAGGCTGGTTTCGACCTCGGACATATCGAGTTCAAGCTGGCTGGAAAAGCGAGGTTCATCACCCGGATTGCGCCACAGTCCCTGCCGCTTGCAGTAATTTTCCACCAGCGCGATCTGCTCTTCGCTGCGATTGGTCAGACGCAGATAGTTCAAGGTCACCTCATCGACGGGGAAAAAGCCGCAGGTGGCGCCGTACTCCGGGGCCATGTTGCCTAACGTCGCCCGATCGGCCAGCGGTAAATAGGCTAGACCATCACCGTAAAACTCCACGAATTTTCCTACGACGCCATGTTTGCGCAGCATCTGAGTGACCGTCAGCACCAAATCGGTCGCGGTGATACCTTCACGCAATCGTCCCGTCAGTTTGAATCCCACGACGTCCGGGATCAGCATGGAGATGGGCTGGCCCAGCATCGCCGCTTCAGCTTCGATACCGCCGACGCCCCAGCCCAATACACCCAAACCATTCACCATCGTTGTATGGGAGTCTGTGCCGACCAACGTATCCGGATAGGCGATCCGCCGCTCTCCGTCCTGATCGAACCAGACGGTTTTGGCCAAGTACTCCAGATTCACCTGATGGCAGATTCCGGTGCCGGGCGGCACCACGCTGAAGTGACGGAAGGCTTTTTGCCCCCATCGCAGAAACGCATACCGCTCATGATTACGTGTCATTTCCAGCCGTGTATTTTCCGCTAGCGCGTCCTCTTCGCCGAAATGGTCCACCGTCACCGAATGGTCGATCACCAGATCAACCGGGGCCCGTGGGTTAACCTTGTCGACATCGCCACCGAGCCGCCGAACGGCATCCCGCATCGCCGCCAAATCAACCACGGCGGGGACGCCGGTGAAGTCCTGCATCAGCACGCGAGCCGGTCGGTAGGCGATCTCCCGATCTCCGTGGGCACTGGCTTGCCACGCGACCAGCGCGCGCAGATCGTCATCACCCACGCTATCGCCGTCGTAGAATCGCAGCACGTTTTCAAATAACACTTTGAGGGATTTCGGTAAGGCGTCGATATTGCCCCAGCGCTTGGCAGCCAACGCCAGACTAAAGAAATGATAGGTGTGCTGACCCGCGGTCAGCGTTTCCATGCAGGCATTGCGACGTTGTATTGACATGCTTCCTCCAGGCGAATGCGTGACTGCCCTGCGGGACGCCGTAGGGGCAGAGCAGGACGTTCGCGCCAGCGGGCAGGAGAGCCATCACTGATGGCCGCCGGCAGATAATAACCGGCATCTGTTTGTGGTCTTATTTAAAAATAACACAAACAAAAAATAACGTTTCCATAACAATGGCCGTTATCATAACGATAGGCATGAGCTAAAAATACGGCGCTACTTTCGGCATGTGGCGAGAAAGGCGAGAGAAAAATCGGTTATATCGCGCGCAGATTGGCGCCTAGAGAAGCAGACAACAATGAGTTTTTACTGTAAATAATAGGCGAGGCAATGCACATCACGCCTCAACGACTTCTCGCCACCATACTGAATCAGCCTAGAACAAGAACAACACATCAAATTAAATGGCAGTTTTTACGGAAGGAACGACGTATGAAACTCTATTACACCCCTGGCAGTTCCGCGCTGTTTCCTCATATCATCTTGTGCGAAACACGCGCGCACTTCACGCTGGAACGGGTGGACCTGCACACCAAAAAGACCGAACAAGGCCGGGATTACCTGCACATCGCGCCTAAAGGTTTAGTCCCGGCGCTGGAGCTGGACGACGGCAGCGTCCTCACCGAAGCCGTCGCCATCGGGCTCTATCTGGCGGATAAGGCGCCGCAATACAATCTCATTGCGCCCCCAGACACCATCCATCATTACCATGCCATCGAGTGGTTGAACTACATCGCGATGGAAGTGCACAAAGCGGTATCGCCACTGTTTCGCTCAGGCACCCCCGAGTCCTACAAAGACCTGATGAGAAGCTATCTTAAGCAACGATTCAACTATTTGAATATGGTGTTGAGCGAGCACGACTACCTCATCGGTAACCGTTTTGGCGTCGCCGATGCCTATCTGTTCACCATCGCCCGCTGGACGCATAAGTTGAAGTTTGATTTGAGTACTTTCCCGGCGCTGAACAACTACATTGAGCGAGTGGGCAGCCGGCCGTCAGTTGAAAAAGCCATGACGGCGGAAGGACTTGAGCTCATCATCTAAATCTCGCATCGTTCAATGCGAAAAAAAGGGGAGAACATGGCGTTCTCCCCTTTTTTTCTGTTTTCCGAGAACGCCTTATCCGAGACGGACGGCCTGGAAATGATGGCGCGGACGTGCAATCCCGTCCTGTGCCGCCACCAGCTGCAGCTCGTACTGTTGCATCTCGCTCGTCATGAGCATGACCTCGTAGACGGCGGCGGTGGTGTGCTCCAGCGCTTTCTCCAGCGCAATGCCCTTAAGCAAGTTCACTAACAGTAAACCACTGGTCAGATCGCCCACGCCCACCGGCTGTTTTTCGCCAAAGTCCACCAGAGGTCGACTGATATGCCAGGCTTCCGTCGCCGTCACCAACAGCATTTCGAAGCTGTCCTGACGATAGGCCGCGCGACTCAGGTGTTTTACCAGCACCAGCTTAGGACCGCGCCGACACAGCTCACGACACGCCGATACCGCTTCATCCACGTTGTGTACCGCGCGTCCGCTCAGGAGCTCCAGTTCAGGCAAGTTGGGCGCTATGGCGTCACTGACCAGCAGCGACTGGTGACAATGGAAGTCCGTCACGCCGGGGGCGACGATGCAGCCTTTCTCCGGCGTGCCCATCACCGGGTCGCAGAAATAGATCGCATGGGGGTTGGCCGCCTTGACCTGGCGAACGATATCCAGGATATGCGCGCCCTGCTCGGGGGAGCCAATATACCCGCTCAATACCGCGTCACAGTCCTTCAGTCGGTCGATGTTGCCGATGCCCTGAACAATCTCTGTCAGATGCTCGGCAGGCATGACGCAGCCTGTCCACTGTCCGTACTGGGTATGATTGGAAAACTGCACCGTATTCAACGGCCAGACATTGACGCCCATGCGTCGCATCGGAAACTCGGCGGCGCTATTACCGGCGTGGCCAAAGACGACGTGAGACTGGATCGACAGTATATTTTTCATGAACGATAGCTACCCTTGCCCCTGTGTTGCGATTTTCTCGTTATAAAATGAATAAAGGGAGCATCACGCTCCCTTCAAAAACGATCAGGCTTTCCAGCAAACCAGACAGTAATGTTTCTTACCGCGGCGCAACAGTGTGTAACGACCATATAAACGGTCTTCATCACTGAAGGTGTATTCCGCGTTGCTTTGCTTTTCACCGTTTACGGAAACGGCGTTGGATGAAATCATCGTCCGCGCCTGCCCGCGTGACGGCACCAGCTCAGCACTGACCAGGGCCTGCTGGAGATCGGCGCCTTTTTCCAGTTCGATGGTTGGCATACCGTCCTGCGCCAGCTGGGAGAAGTCTTCCGCCGTCATGTCCTGCAACGCGCCGGAGAACAGGCTGTCCGTGATACGACGCGCCGCGGCCAGACCTTCATCGCCGTGCACCATCTGTGTGACCAGCTCGGCCAGTACGTACTGCGCGCGCGGCGCTTTGCCACTGTTGCGGTCCTCTTCTTCCAGCGCATTGATCTCTTCGATGCTGAGGAAGGTGAAGAATTTCAGGAAGCGATACACATCCGCATCGGCGGTGTTGATCCAGAACTGGTAGAATTTGTACGGGCTGGTTTTGCTGGCGTCTAGCCATACCGCGCCGCCTTCGGTTTTCCCGAATTTCGTGCCGTCCGCTTTGGTGATCAGCGGAACCGTCAGGCCGAAGACCTGTTTTTGATTCATACGACGCGTCAGGTCAATACCAGAAGTGATATTGCCCCACTGATCGGACCCCCCGATCTGCAGCTCAACGCCGTGCGCGCTGTTCAGCGAGGTGAAGTCGTAACCCTGCAGCAGGTTGTAAGAGAATTCGGTGAAAGAAATACCGACGTCGTCGCGATTAAGACGCTGTTTGACCGCTTCTTTGTTAATCATCTGGTTCACAGAGAAGTGTTTACCGATGTCACGCAGGAACGTCAGTACGTTCATGGAGCCGAACCAGTCATAGTTGTTGGCGGCAATCGCACTGTTTTCGCCACAGTCGAAGTCCAAGAACGGCGCAACCTGACGTCGAATTTTTTCCACCCACTCATTCACGGTGTCTTCGGTGTTCAGCTTGCGTTCAGTCGCTTTAAAGCTCGGGTCGCCGATCAGGCCGGTCGCTCCGCCCACCAGCGCCACCGGCTTGTGGCCCGCCATCTGGAAACGTTTCAGGCAAAGCAGCGGAACCAGATGCCCCAAATGCAAGCTGTCGGCGGTCGGATCGAAACCGCAATACAGTGCAATCGGCCCTTGCGCCAGTCGCTCTGCTAACGCTTCCTCATCCGTTACCTGAGCCACAAGGCCCCGCTCTTGCAATTGTTTTACCAGGTTACTACTCGCCATTGAGAACTCCATTTTATAAAAAATCGTGTCGTTTCCCCGGCGTTGAGCTGCCGGGCAACGTACTGGTGCCGTAATTCCAACCACGTTGGAACAAAGGATAACCGTCGAATCTGATGCTATACGATAAGCCGCCGGTCGCTGTGCGCGGCAGAAAACGCCATAGAATAAAGCGCGGTTAGCGGGAGCGCCAGAGGCATGTGCAGGTTTTCATCCGTTAGGGCGCGAGACGGTCTATTTGCCAGCCATTTTCCTGACGTTGATACAGAAAACGATCGTGCAGACGGTGCGTTCCACCCTGCCAAAATTCCATACTGTCGATGTGCACGCGGTAACCGCCCCAGAAACTGGGCAGAGGCACTTCGCCGTGTTGAAACTTTTGTTTCAATTCCAGAAATTTGCTTTCGAGAATGCCGCGTGCGGAGATACGACTGGACTGCCTCGACACCCAGGCGCCAATCTGGCTATCTTTGGGGCGGCTATTGAAGTACTTCAACACGTCCAGCGTCGGGAGCTTTTCCGCTCGGCCGAGTACCGCCACCTGGCGATCCAGCATCTGCCATGGGAAAAGCAGACTGATACGCGCGTTGTTAGCCAACTGCTGCGCTTTGCGGCTACCGAGATTGGTATAAAACACCATCCCCTGACGGTCGAAATGCTTCAGCAGCACAATGCGTTGATAGGGCTGGCCCGTTTCATCGACCGTTGCGACGCACATCGCGGTGGGATCGCTCAACCGAGCGTCGCAGGCCTGTTTCAACCAACGCTCGAACATATCCAACGGATCTTCCGTCAGATCGCGGCGATGCAGCCCGCCCTGGGTATATTCGCGACGTAAATCCGCAATATCGACATGCGCGGCGGTGGCATCGGGCGCTATCGCTACCGTGTTACGTGAGGGTTCATTTTCCGTTGTCATTGCGTCCTTCCATCACACAAACGGGTATCAAAGTAAAATCATTCTGCGCCCGGAGGGCGAAAATCTCAACGTTGATGACCCTCTATCCGCCCGCTACTTCAGCACGCAATCATCCACGATAAGCTTGCCGTCCCGCTGGATTTCCGCCTGATTGCCATGTTGAACAAAGGTATACTTATCATCGGCATACCTTGTTCCGGACTCATCAGCCACCTGCGTTAGGCGATGCCGTTCGCCATCGAGGAAGAACGCGACCTGTTCACGACCCTGAACCTGCGTTTGGGTCACGGTCAACGGCATCGTCCCGCATTGATAGTGCATGACATTATCCTGAGCATGCCTGAAGTGGCTGCATCCGCTTAACAGCATTAGCGCCATCCCCATCAGTAAAAGTTTGCTCATCTTTCTCTCCCATCGTGATTATTTAACCGGCAAGCAGTCTACCAACCGGTCAGATGGGATGAGCTCAGCAAAGTCCTATTCGTGGGACATGGCAGGATAGATCGCGCCCAGCACTGTTTCCCGGCACGCGCCGGTCACGGACGGCAAATTTCCGGGCAATCCCGACAGCGTTCTGTAGGCCAGCCAGGCAAAAGCCAAGGCTTCCATGTCATCGCCGCTAATGCCGAATGCATCAGTCGCGCTCACGACAGCGCTCGGCAACAAGGCCGCCAGCCGTTGCATCAAGAGGGGGTTACGCGCCCCGCCGCCGCATACGAGTAGTCGTTCGGCCCCACCTGACTGGGTTATCTGCTGTGCAATGCTGATGGCGGTCAGCTCCGCGAGTGTTGCCTGTACGTCGACTGGTTCAATTTCAGGAAATGTCACCAACTGGTGTTCAAGCCAATGCAAATTGAAATATTCTCGTCCCGTACTCTTTGGGGCTGGCAATAAGAAATAAGGGTCGTTCAGCATTCTTTGCAATAGCCCGTTGTGCACACGGCCGCCCAGCGCCCACGCGGCGTCTTTGTCGTAAGGTAGTGACTTATGCTTAAGAATCCATGCGTCGAGCAGCATGTTGCCGGGACCGGTATCGAAACCGGTGACCGGTTGGCCTGGCAGCAGGAGGGAGAGATTGGCGATACCGCCGATATTGAGGATAACCCGCCGTTCGGCGTCGCTGCTCAGCAACGCATGATGAAAAGCCGGGACTAACGGCGCGCCCTGACCTCCCAACGCCATATCGCGCCGCCTAAAGTCCCCCACCGTCGTGATGCCGGTGACGGCCGCAATCTGGTTGTTATCGCCTAGTTGGATCGTGCATGGATCCGATCCCAGCGGCTCGTGCCATACCGTTTGTCCATGACAGCCGACAGCCGCAATGTCTCGCGCCTGCAGTGAGGTCTGCGTCAACAGAGCCTGAACCGCCTCAGCGAAAAGCCTGCCCAACTGAGTGTCTAAGTGCCCTACCGCTGACAACGTCACCGCCTGCCCCTGACACATGCCAAGAATCGTGTTTTTCATCGTTTCCGGCATCGGATGGCAATAACTGGCCAGTTGAACCACGCGTCCTTCGCCTATCTCAGCCAGCACGACATCGACGCCATCAAGGCTGGTGCCTGACATCACTCCTATATATCTACCTGACTGCATGTGTTTACCTGCGCCTATAGTTAACGGTAAGTTAGTCTTATAGCTAACGGGTGTCTTGGGAAAATAGTCAATCAAAAAAACAGGTTACCTTTTTTTGATCACATGAAATACAGTATTCCAATACCGTCATTTTGAGCAACACGCCTGAATTTGACAAAAATGGCGACCATCGCGAGTTCTGGCAGGAACTTTCTCGCGTGTTTATCATCAATTTAAGCGCAGTGTTCTAACTTAGTGTTTAAAAGTGGAATGGCACCAAGAACAGACCATAATCTAAACACATACCTTTCGCCGGCACCCGGCTGTGCCAGCCCGACATAGTCATTAGGAGTTTTTTATGATGAAGCGTTTCATTGTCATTGCCATCGCAAGCGTCACCCTGGCTGGCTGCGCAAACACCAGCACGTTATCAGGCGATGTGTACAGCGCATCGGAAGCTAAGCAGGTTCAGACCGTGACTTACGGTACGGTCGTCTCCACCCGTCCGGTGCAAATTCAGGCCGGCGAGGATAATAACGTCATCGGCGCTGTAGGCGGTGCAGTGTTAGGCGGATTCTTGGGGAATACGATCGGCGGTGGCGCAGGACGTAGCCTGGCAACTGCCGCCGGCGCAGTCGCAGGTGGCGTAGCTGGGTCAAGCATCGAAGGCGCAGTTAACCGGACGCAAGGCGTCGAATTGGAAATTCGCCGGGATGACGGCAGCACTATCATGGTCGTTCAGAAACAAGGCAATACCCGATTTTATTCTGGTCAGCGCGTAGCAATGGCAAACAACGGTCGAACCCTGACGGTTTCCCCCCGTTAACCTCAAGCGAACACAATCACCACCCTAAGGGGTGGTGATTGTGTGCTTCAATTAGTTGTTGATAAACCGTTCAGCCAACTCTCGTCAATTAACGATGGCACAAATAAATCGCTATTACTTATCCATTTTAGAAATGCATTTAATTAAGACTGGCTCTCATGTAATGAAAGTATATTTTTTTCCAATCGAGATATAATTACAGTTAATTTATTTACTTCTTCTGGCGTAATACCATCCAGTATTTCACTGCGCGTTTGTTGTATAACGTCATTCACCGCCACAATGATTGGGTCAGCCATTTCAGTCAAAAGAATACGCTTTGCGCGACGATCATGAGTACAAATATGTCTCGTGATCAGCCCTTTATCTTCCAGTTGGTCCAACGTGCGAACTAATGAAGGCTGCTCAATACCAATCGCTTTTGCTAGCTGTATTTGAGACTGTCCGGGCGGCAGTTCATGTATATTATGCAAAGTGACCCAATGTGTCTGAGTCAAGTCCAAAGGCTTTAAACGTTGATCAATCAAAGCGCGCCAAACACGTACCAACCGAGCTAAATCAGATCCTAATGGCAATTCCATCACCTCTCCTTATAATTAGCAGACTAAGTTATATCCCTGGATTGCAACCATTTCTGATTTAATAGAAAAGAAAATAAGAAGTTAAAATTTGTTCTAAAAACGTATAAAGATCTTATCAAATAATAATTAATTAAAAATGATCTTACACTTAATTTTTGGCATTAAACATCACAACAAACATTAAAACAAGGGCGGTTGTTCCGGCGGAGTTGTCGTTAATAGTTGTTCTACTCTCTCGTACCGCTTCATTCTTTGCCGACACAGCCTCAAAACATTCTGTTTTTCAGCATCACTCATCCGTGCCCAGTTAAAACGTTCGGTCCGACTACGGAAACATCCGCGGCAAAACCCACGTTCATTAGCTTGGCAGATACCACGACAGGGATTGGGTACAGGGAAAAGTTCAAGCTGCTCAGCCACGGGACCTCCTCATCGGATCCCTTTATTGAACCGTTGTTCGCAATGGCAGGCAAGCGTTCATTGCGGATATCCGGAAAAATAGTTCAGATAATTGACTAACCGCAACCCAATTCTTAGCAGACCATAACAGGTCCGATAGTCTTCTGTCGATGAAAACCCTAAAATCACAAAAGCGAATTTTCGTTCATTAAACAAAGTTTTAACACATTGAAAAATAATGATTTGGACTGAAAGTTTTATGACCGCTATACTTTGCAGGCTATGTCCCGTGGTACATGGGACGAGTGACTGACAAAAGCCGAATGAGAGGACATTATGCGTTTACTTCATACCATGCTGCGTGTTGGCGATTTACAACGTTCCATTAACTTTTATACCCAGGTATTGGGCATGCGCCTGTTACGCACCAGCGAAAATACGGAATATCGCTATTCATTGGCTTTTGTGGGTTATACGGAAGAAAGCGAAGGCGCCGTAATTGAATTGACGTATAACTGGGGCGTCGAGAGCTATGATTTGGGTTCGGCCTATGGTCATATCGCGCTGGGCGTGGATGACGTGGCTGCGACCTGCGACCGCATTCGCCGGGACGGCGGAAAAGTAACTCGCGAGGCAGGCCCCGTGAAAGGCGGAACCACCATCATCGCCTTCGTTGAAGATCCTGATGGTTATAAAATCGAGCTGATTGAAAACAAACATGCCGGCCAGGGCCTGGGCAACTAACCTATCCCACTGACGGGCGCGTGCTGCGTCCGTCGCCTCTGCATTACTGCATCCCCTTCAAAAATTTGCCATAATACGCACTGCATTTTTGCTAAAGAAAAGAGACTGATGGCTGAGAAAATTAATCTGAACGCACTGAGCGCCCGTTTTCGCGGGTTTTATCCTGTCGTGATCGACGTGGAAACCGCTGGATTCAATGCTAAAACGGATGCGCTGCTTGAGATTGCAGCCATCACACTGAAAATGGATGACAACGGCTGGTTACAGCAGGACCAGACGCTACATTTCCATGTAGAACCTTTCGAAGGCGCTAACCTGCAGCCCGAAGCGCTGGCCTTTAACGGCATCGATCCCAGCAATCCGCTGCGCGGCGCCGTCAAAGAGTACGATGCGCTGCACGAAATTTTCAAAATGGTGCGTAAAGGCATTAAAGATCAAGGCTGTAATCGCGCTATCGTCGTGGCGCACAATGCCACTTTCGATCACAGCTTTCTCATGGCCGCGGCCGAGCGTTGCAGCCTCAAGCGCAACCCTTTCCATCCCTTCGCTACCTTCGATACCGCCGCGTTGAGCGGGCTGGTTGTCGGCCAAACGGTGCTGGCCAAAGCCTGTATCACCGCCGGAATTCCTTTCGATTCCTCGCAGGCGCACTCCGCGCTATACGATACTCAACGCACCACGCTGCTATTTTGCGAACTGGTTAACCGCTGGAAAAAACTGGGCGGATGGCCATTGGCGCTGAATGAATCCGAAGAAGACAATACCGCGGTGGTTCAACGCTAGACATAATCAGGGCGGCCTAAGCCGCCCTGAACAGCGCCGGACACGCGGTCAACTCCCGCTTCAGTCCGAGCTCTTTGCTTACTCTTGATCCTGCTGCTGAGCGTTATATTTTTCAGCCGTTTCTTTGATAAGTTTTGGCAGCTCGCCGCTCTGATACATTTCGATCACGATGTCGCAGCCACCCACCAGTTCGCCGTCAACCCACAGCTGCGGGAATGTCGGCCAATTGGCATATTTCGGCAGTTCCGCGCGGATGTCCGGGTTCTGCAGGATATCGACATAAGCAAAACGCTCGCCACATGCCGACAACGCTTGAACGGCCTGAGCAGAAAAACCACAGCTCGGCAGTTTCGGGGAACCTTTCATATACAGCAGAATCGGGTTTTCAGCGATTTGACGCTGGATTTTTTCAATTGTCGTTGTCGTCATTCTATTGCTTCCTTAAAGCACGTGATGGCTGGTGATAAGCCACTAGCCATAGCATCAGTACAGGGCATACGCTCACCCAGCTACTCTGACACATTTTAACGATAGCGATAACCACAAAAAACGCCATCTTTTGTAAGGTTATCGCCGGATGGTTTTTAGAAACAATAACCGGTTAAATCAACAACAAAAAACAGCATTAATTCAGAGAAAAAAACACGCATTAACGATTTTTCACTATTCTGTACCCATTAACTGCTTTTTCGCGCTTTGTAATCATGCTGATTTGAGGAATACTGTGGAAATCGGACGATCAAGAACAACCATCGGTCAGACTATAATGCGTTTACTCACTACTTTTTTCGTATTGGTTTTTAGCAGCTTGGTTTTCAGCCAGGCGATATCTGCCCCCCACGATCCGGCGATAACGTCCCGTAAATCTACCGTCGATCCCTCAGATGCTGTCGATACAAAGAAAAACAAAGAAACCAAAAACGCGAAAAAGTCCGGAACAACCTCACAAGACAAGAAAAAAATCCGCAGTAAACCGCCCAAGACCAAAACGACCGCGAACGCCGATAACGACAAAAAGACCAAACGCAGCGTAAAACACACGCCGATCGTAGCCCACTCCTCTTCACATAAAGATGCCCCCACCCGTCAGCCCACGCCCAAGGCCGTCACACGGTTATCCCGTAGTCAATCCACGCTGACGCTAACGAAAAAAACACCAAAACGGGGTCACGCTGCTCGGATGGATGAAGAGAAATCGACCGCCGCGCGTGTTACTCGTAATAGAAAAGAGGATGTCGACGAACCCCGCGGCCTGACATTAAGTGCGGCGCATAAGCTTCGCTCTCAACGCGCTAAAGTCACCGCGCTCAACAAGTTGATGAGTCAAATCGGCAAACCTTACCACTGGGGCGGCTCATCGCCGTACACCGGTTTCGATTGCAGCGGGCTGGTCTATTACGCCTACAAAGATATTGTGAAAATCCCTATTCCCCGTACCGCCAATGAAATGTTTCATTTGCGCGATGCCGCGCCTATTAATAAAAACGAATTGGAAAGCGGCGATCTGGTCTTCTTCCGCATCAACCATCGCGGTACGGCCGACCACGTGGGCGTATATGTTGGAAACGGACGATTCATTCAGTCGCCTCGCGCCGGTTCAGATATCAAAATAAGCAAACTCAACGAAGACTATTGGCAGGAACATTATATTGGCGCGCGTCGGGTGGTTATGCCGCAGACGGTGAGATAAATTGCGGCTATCTTTCGAATAAACGCAATGACGAAATAGAAAAAGGGACCGAAGTCCCTTTTTTGCAATGTGCCCATAAGAAAATTTAGTGGGCGTAAACCTCGGCAGATGGCTTACGCGCCAAATACCGCGGTAAAACTGAAGGCGATAATCACCGCCAATGCCGCGACGGTCGTCAACAGCGACATTTTCAAATTGGTATCCATCACTCTCTCCTTTATTTTCAGCACAACCCTCAAGGTCGCCATGCAACTTCAGTATAAGGGAACGGGTGGCTGTCAGCACCCAAATGATGAATATAATGTTATGAGAACGTGATCTTTCTGTTCCATCTTACCCATAACGTCTATTTATCGTGACAGGAGTGGAATTAACGCTTTCACTTTTCGGCCGGATCGGACAGAATTGCCGGTTTACTGCTGTACGAACTCCATTGGTCGAGCATCATTTCCTATCTTCAGGTATATCCGTCGACACCCCTCCTTCTGAAATACACTCATCTTCAGAAAGAGACGAATTCGCGCAGGCAAACGATTAACAAGTTACTTACTGCTGCAGGAAGTAGGTTTAGGAGTCATTTAGATGGCAACGATTAAAGATGTGGCAAAACGTGCTGGCGTTTCGACCACAACCGTATCCCACGTCATTAATAAGACCAGATTCGTCGCCGAAGAAACCAAAGCCGCCGTTCGCGCTGCCATTGACGAACTGCATTATTCTCCGAGCGCTGTCGCGCGCAGCCTGAAAGTTAATAACACCAAGTCTATCGGACTGCTGGCGACATCCAGCGAGGCGCCCTATTTCGCCGAAATTATCGAATCCGTCGAAAACAGCTGCTATGCCAAAGGTTATACGCTGATTCTTTGCAACTCCCATAACGATCTGGACAAACAACGGGCCTATCTCGCCATGCTGGCGCAAAAGCGTGTGGACGGATTGCTGGTCATGTGCGCGGAATACCCGCCTGAACTTCTGACAATGTTGGAAGGTTATCGCCATATTCCCATGGTCGTCATGGACTGGGGACAGGCACACAGCGACTTCACCGACACCGTCGTCGATAATGCTTTCGAAGGCGGATACCTCGCCGCACAATACCTCATTGAACGGGGCCATCGCGATATCGGGGCGATCCCCGGGTTGCAGGAGCGTAATACCGGTAGCGGACGTTATCTGGGCTTCAGGAAAGCGCTCGACGAAGCCGGTATTGATATCCGTGAAGAGTGGATCGTACAAGGCGACTTTGAGCCGGAGTCCGGCTACAAAGCCATGCATCAGATATTGGCGCAGAAAAATCGGCCAACCGCCGTGTTCTGCGGCGGCGATATCATGGCAATGGGCGCTCTCTGCGCGGCAGATGAGCTTGGTCTGCGCGTGCCGCAGGATATCTCTATCATCGGCTATGACAACGTACGTCATTCACGCTATTTTACTCCGGCGCTGACCACCATTCATCAGCCGAAAGAACGGTTGGGTCAATCCGCGTTTGCCATGCTGTTGGACAGAATTACCAGTAAGCGTGAAACGTCTCAGGTCATTGAGGTACATCCTCGATTAATCGAGCGTCGATCCGTAGCTGACGGCCCATTCCGCGATTATCGCCGTTAGTTATTACATCTATTTCGATTGAAATAATTACCCCCGCCTTTTCCCCTGCTTCAGCCATTTAAAGCTTGTACCCTGGTTGAAGCAGTCATAAACTTGTCCCTGTCTTCTAAGACAATAACCTACGAACAAGACATACTGAGCAGTTTGCTATCCTGTCGATTAACATGTTGCCTACTCTGGCTTTTGTGGCACGGATAGATGCCTTTCGTACCGGCTTTTCTCTTAATTTCCCCCCAGTCCCTTTTTCGGGGGATAGACGATGGATCACGTCCACCGACACCTTCTGCAGGTCATTTTGTCTAAGCTGTTTCTTGCGATGTTCGCTAACAGCAAGATAGGGAGAGGTTATGAGTTCATCTTGTGTGGAGGAACTGGACATCCATAACACGTCCTGGTTCCAAATTGTGAAAGAAATGTTGTCCTCGGCGGATATCGCCATCAATGGCGTTCGTCCGTTCGATATTCAGGTTAAAAATCCTGACCTCTATAAACGCGTGTTGCGAGAAGGCTCTCTCGGTCTGGGAGAGAGTTACATGGACGGTTGGTGGGAATGTGAAAGACTCGATATCTTCTTCCACCGCGTACTCCGGGCAGGTCTTGATAACAAGCTCCCCAAACATGTTAGTGATATCGCCCGCGTTCTCATCGCCCGCCTTACCAACCTACAGTCCAAAAAACGAGCCTGGATCGTCGGAAAAGAGCATTACGATCTCGGCAATGACCTTTTCTCACTCATGCTTGACCCTTACATGCAGTACTCCTGCGGCTATTGGAAGGACGCCGAAACGCTGGAGCAGGCGCAGGAAAACAAACTGCGCATGATCTGCGAAAAACTGCAGTTGAAACGCGGCATGACCCTACTGGATATCGGCTGTGGCTGGGGCGGATTATCTGCATACGCGGCCAGGCACTATGGGGTTTCCGTCACCGGGGTGACAATCTCGCGGGAGCAGCAGAGACTGGCGCAAGAGCGATGTCGGGATCTGGACGTCACCATCCTGCTTGAAGATTATCGTGATTTAGACCGCCAGTTTGACCGCATCGTCTCCGTCGGCATGTTCGAACACGTCGGCCCCAAAAATTACGATACCTACTTCCGCGTCGTCCGCAAGAATCTGAAGCCCAAGGGATTGTTCCTGCTGCACACCATCGGCGCGAACAAAACCGATCTGTCCGTTGACCCGTGGATTGACCGCTATATTTTCCCCAACGGCTGTCTGCCGTCCGTGCAGCACATCGCACACGCCAGCGAGCCTTACATGATTATGGAAGATTGGCACAATTTTGGCGCCGACTATGACCGCACGCTAATGGCCTGGCATGAGCGGTTCCAGCAGCATTGGCCGGAGTTGGCCGGCGCCTATTCCGGACGTTTCCAGCGTATGTTCAGCTATTACCTGAACGCGTGCGCGGGGGCCTTCCGGGCTCGGAACATCCAGCTGTGGCAGGTGTTGTTCAGCACCAATGGCGTGGAAGGCGGAATTCGCGCGCCACGTTGACAGTACAGGTTGGCGGAGTCTATCGGTTCCGCCAGCCTGCAACTGCGATCAGGCCTGAGAAGGCGTAGGAACCACGGACAGCGAAAGGTTCTGATTCGCCAGGACGCGTTCGACGGTGTCGACAATCGCCTGAGTCTGCGGATCGATTTCGATGTTGATGTGCTCGCCCAGTCGTTTTTTACCCAGCGTGGTACGCTGCAACGTTTCGGGGATCAGATGCACGCAGAAGCGGCTTTTCGTCACTTCACCCACCGTCAAGCTGATCCCATCGATACCAACAAATCCTTTGTGCAGGATATATTTCATCTGCGTTTCGTCTGCCGGGCGGAACCAAATCTGATGGTTGTTTTCCGAGGTCAGAATCTTCACGATTTCCGCCGTACACATGATATGGCCGGACATCACATGCCCCCCTACGTCATCACCAAATTTGGCGGCGCGCTCGACGTTAACCCAAGAACCGACCTGCAAATCCGCCAGATTGGTTAAACGCAACGTCTCTTTCATGATATCGAAACTAACATGGTCGCCATCGATTTTAGTCACGGTTAAACAGCACCCGTTATTGGCGATAGACGCACCAATCTGCAACCCAGGCAGCAGCGCTTGGGGCAGTTGCAGAACATGAGTGCGGAAGTTGTTTTTTTCATCAATAGACACCACCGGCGCGGTGCCCTGAACGATACCAGTAAACATGGATTCTGCCTCTTTACAAATCTAACTCGTCTGTTGAATGTCGCTGGCTTGAAATCGCCAACAAAAACGCTACCGTCAGTTTGCACGATATCGAGTGATGTGGGTAGTTAGCCTGAAAGATTTAACTGCTGAAATCACCGAGTGCAAATAGACAACTTATTGGTAATAGAGCGTTAACGCATTACAATGTGCCACTTTTTCCCCCAAAATAGGATGATGGCGTCATCTAGTGTGACGAACTGTCGATCTTCATAAAGGTGTTCGCGTGCAAAAGTATCTAACGGAAGCGCGTCAGCTGTTGGCGCTAGCGATCCCCGTCATCATTGCCCAAGTTTCACAAACGTCCATGGGGGTCGTGGATACCATCATGGCCGGCTCCTACAGCGCTACCGATATGGCGGCGGTCGCAGTCGGAACGTCTATTTGGTTGCCAGTCATCCTGTTTGGCCACGGCCTGCTGATGGCGTTGACGCCGGTCGTGGCCCAGCTCAATGGTTCAGGCCGGCGTGAACGCATTGCGCATCAGCGGCAGCAGGCTTTTCTGCTGGCCGCCATGATCTCGGTCGTCACCATGCTTGTGCTCTATCAAGGGGACAAGGTGATTCAGCTAATGCATAACGACTCGCCGGAGCTGGCGGACAAAGCCGTCGGCTATCTGCGCGCGCTGCTTTGGGGCGTTCCCGGCTATCTGTTTTTCCAGGTGCTGCGCAGCCAGTGCGAAGGGTTATCCAAAACCAAACCAGGGATGATCGTCGGTTTCATTGGCCTGCTGGTCAACATTCCTATCAACTACGTGTTTATTCACGGAAAGCTGGGTATGCCCGAATTGGGCGGGGTTGGCTGTGGCGTCGCCACCGCCTCGGTGTACTGGATAATGCTGTTGTTACTCGCGGGCTATCTGCGCCGGGCGCGCTGGATACAAAGTATCAGTAGCCACGCCACGCCGCTGCGTCCCGACTGGCCCGTCATCAAACGGCTATTCAGCCTCGGGTTGCCGCTCGCGCTCGCGATGCTGTTTGAAGTCAGCCTGTTTGCGGTCGTCGCCTTGCTGGTCCTGCCTCTCGGCGTTGTCGATGTAGCCGGTCACCAGATTGCGCTTAACTTCAGTTCGCTGATGTTCGTACTGCCGATGTCGCTGGGCGTCGCCGCCACCATCCGAGTAGGGCACCGACTTGGGGAAGGTTCGGTGGCCGATGCCCGCATCGCCGCACGCACCAGCCTTTTTTGCGGCGTCGCGCTGGCGTGCTGCACGGCGATTTTCACCGTAGTACTGCGTGAACCCATCGCGTTGCTGTACAACGACAATCCATTGGTCGTGGCGATGGCGTCGCATTTAATGCTGCTCGCCGCCATCTATCAGGTATCCGATGCCATTCAGGTCATTGGCAGCGGCGTGTTGCGCGGCTATAAAGATACTCGCGCCATCTTCTTTATCACTTTCACGGCCTATTGGGTGCTCGGCCTGCCCTCCGGCTACCTGCTGGCGCTGACGGATAGATTGGTTGCGCCGATGGGCCCGGCGGGATTCTGGTGCGGGTTCATCATTGGACTGNCCGCCTCCGCCATCATGATGGGCTTGCGTATTCGCTGGGTGCAAAACCAACCTGCAGCGGTCACGCTGGCGCGTTCGGAGCATTAACTCACTGAAATGATGAAAAAAACGGCGAACTGGATATAAGCTCGTCAATCGAACCGGCAAGGCGGCAATTTGGTTTATTTGCCCCTTGCCAGCCGCCGTTCAGGTCGTTAATATCCGTCCCCGTTGTCGCACTGACAGCAGCACTTCAGGAATGCGTTCTTAGCTCAGTTGGTTAGAGCACCACCTTGACATGGTGGGGGTCGATGGTTCGAGTCCATTAGAACGCACCATTCCTTTTTCACCTTCTCAATTCGTATCATCCTTTGTTTTTCTGACTCGTCGAACTCTTCTCAAGACTTGATGCTTCTTATCGAAAACCGTTCGATCTTCAACAGCTTCCGGATTACCTCCCTGTGGGTGCCACGACATCCTTGCTGGGCACTCACCCATTAATACGTTGTTTCTAACCGCTTTTTTTACCCCCTCGCGCTCAAAAGACACCCGATTGCCTACCAGACTATTTTTTCTCGCGGACCCGCACGGAAAGCTGCGGTCTATGTTTCACTTTTGGCCGTGTTTAGACTCAGCTCAAAGAGACAGAAATTCGTTGTGTTTCAGGAGCCCCCATGACCACTTATTCAAATCCAGAAGCATTTGTTGACGTAAAACCTTATCCGTTCTGGCTGGATACCATTACCGCCGGGACGCCCGCCCCTTCGCTGCAAGACAGCGTGACCTGCGATCTTGCCATCGTCGGCGGCGGCTATACCGGTCTGTGGACGGCGCTGCTGGCCCGCCGCCGGTGGCCCGAAAAAAGGATCGTCATTATTGAAGCTAGGCGCTGCGGCTCCGAGGCAAGCAGCCGCAACGGCGGCTTCTGCTCTCCCAGCATCTCCCATGGGGTCTCCATCGCGCTGAATCGCTGGCCTAAAGAAGCTAAAAATATTATCGAATTAGGCAAGACCAATCTGGAAGATCTGGAAGCGGACCTCCATGAATTTGGCATGGAGATTGAGTTTGAGCACACCGGTCAATTGAACCTGGCGAACCAGCCCTGGCAAATTGAAGGGCTACGTTCCATGCAGCAGGATTATCAACGCTTCGGACTGGAATGCGAATGGCTGGAGGGCGACAGCCTGACCGAGAAGCTGAACTCTCCACGCTACAGCGCCGGGCTGTTCGAGTCGAACTACGCCATGGTCAACCCCGCCAAAATGGTGAGCGAATTGCGTCGGGTTTGTCTGTCGCAGGGCATCGAGCTCTACGAAAACAGCGAAGTGAAAGCGCTGACGCAGCACGGTGAAGGCGTCCGTTTGCGTACGGCATCAGGGGAAGTCCTTGCCAAACAGGTGGTCCTCGCCACCAACATTGCTGTGCCGCTGTTGCGCCATCTGGCCTCGACGGTCATTCCTGTCTATGACTATGTGCTGGTCACGAATCCGCTCAGCGAACAGCAACTCGCTGCGATCGGCTGGACAGGACGTTACGGCATCTCCGACAGCGGTAATAAATTTCACTATTTCCGCAAAACGGCAGACAACCGCATTCTTTGGGGTGGATATGATGCGATTTATCATTACGGCAGTCGTCGAGACGAGTCGCTGACCCAACGGCCCGAGACCTTCAACCGTCTTGCCGAACAGTTCCGCGAAGTCTTCCCGGCTATCCAGGATATTGGCTTCAGTCATGCCTGGGGCGGCATTATCGACACATCCGCTCGCACGACGATGTTTACCGGCTGTGAAGCCGACGGCAAGATCGCCTACGCGTTGGGTTATACCGGACTCGGCGTCTCCGCCTGTCGTTTTGCCGCGCTGAATATGCTGGACCAGCTCGCTGGCGAAAAAACACCGCGCACTGAGTTACGTATGCTGTCCCGCGCGCCGATCCACTTTCCCCCTGAACCGCTGCGTTTTGCCGGCGTACAGGCCGCGATCCGCTCTTTGGCCCGGGAAGACCGTGACGGGCATCGCAATATGCTGCTGAAAACCTTTGATGCGCTGGGCATCGGCTTCGATTCCTGACGGCTTATGGCTTAGCTCAAAAAACGGCGGCGTTTTTAACTAATATCGGTTAGGTTCTCTGTGAAAGAATCTGCAATGGGATTGATTATGGATGATGACTTACGCGCCCCTGAACGATTAACGACTACCCCCTATTCACCCGAAACGGCGAATCATCACACGCAACAAGTCATGATGCGTTATTACGAAGCCTGGTGGCAGCGCGACCTGGATGGGCTTCTCGCCTTGTACTCTCCGACGGTAGAGTACAACGACTTTTTTCAGGGATGCCGCATCGCTCCCGAAGCGCTGCGCGATTACCTGAGCGCCTGTCTTTCGACGACGGCGGAAGATACGCTTCACTATACCGATCGCCTGCGCGTCGATGGCGATACGGCCNCCCTGCAATATCAAACCCCGCTCAGCGGCAGCGACAGCCGGGCCATTATCTGCTGTTGCGAGGTGGTTACGGTCTGCGATGGCGTGATTACCCGCGTCAATGAATACGCGTCCCTGCTTTCTCAGCCCCAGGGGAAAGGCTCCCCGAGCGCGCTGGACCACCGCGCCGCTTCGCAACGACTGGGGCTATCGGCCCGCCAGCTGAGCATCATGGCTGACGACATTCAGCAGTATTTCACCCAACACCGCCCCCATTTGAATGCGGATCTGAACCTGGTTCAGGTCGCGACCGCGACGGGCTACACCCGCAATCAGATTTCGTTTTTCCTCAACCACGTCATGGGCTGCAGTTTTTACCAATATCTCAACCGGCTCCGGCTTCGCCATGTCCTAACGCAGTGGAATAACGGCAAGTATTCGTCCAAACGCATTGACGATGATGCCAAATCGGCTGGCTTTCACTCCCTCTCGACCTTTTACCGCTGCTTTAGAGAGGAGACCGGACTTTCGCCTAAATCCTACTTGCAGCAAAAAATCGCCGAAAAAGCGGATTGACCCCGTCCCACGACGGACCTTAAAACGCGTGCCGGGGTCATCCACTTAAAACGCGCACGGCCTGCCCTCCTTCGGCGGACGGTCGCCTTAACCGCTTAACGGAACTTCATCGTCACCCGGGAGAAGAACACCATGCATGATCAGCTTTATATTGATGGCCAATGGCAGGCGGCAACGCAAAACGGGCGTCTGGCGGTAGTCAATCCCTCGACCGAAGCGCAAATCAGCACGGTCGCCGCGGCTGGACCAGACGATATCGAAAAGGCGGTAGCGGCCGCCAGACGCGCCTTTGATGAAGGTCCCTGGCCGCGCATGAGCGGCAAAACACGCGCGGGTTATCTCCTCGCAATTGCGGAGATCCTCCGTCAACGTCAAAATGCGCTGGCC
The DNA here is from genome assembly GCF_000688695.1 of Lonsdalea quercina subsp. quercina. Classification (GTDB taxonomy): domain Bacteria; phylum Pseudomonadota; class Gammaproteobacteria; order Enterobacterales; family Enterobacteriaceae; genus Lonsdalea; species Lonsdalea quercina_D. The sequence goes on from NZ_JIBQ01000009.1 coordinate 236,356, forward strand.
GAGCTGGAAGTCAAAGACAACGGCAAACCGTTGCCAGAAGCGCTATGGGATGTAGAGGATGCGATCGGCTGCTTCGAATACTATGCCTCGCTGGCCGAAGCGCTGGATGTTGAGGAACAGATCATCCCCCTGCCTGATGCGCGTTTTCGCTGCCGCGCGATCCGCGAACCGACCGGCGTCGCCGGTTTGATCATTCCCTGGAATTACCCGCTGCTGATGGCGGCCTGGAAAGTGGCTCCGGCGCTGGCTGCAGGTTGTACCGCCGTGCTCAAACCGTCAGAACTGACGCCGCTAAGTGCGCTGGAACTTGCCGCCGTCGCCGATGAGGCGGGGTTGCCAGCCGGCGTTCTCAACGTCGTCACCGGTCAGGGCCGCGAAGCGGGCGCGCCCCTGGCACATCATCCGGGCGTAGATAAGCTGGCTTTTACGGGCAGCGTGCCGACCGGACGCGCGATCATGCAGGCGGCCGCGCAGGACATCAAAAATGTCAGTCTGGAATTGGGCGGGAAATCGGCGTTTATCGTCTTCGACGATGCCGATATCGAGGCTGCCGTCGAGTGGATTTTGTTTGGCATCTTCTGGAATCAAGGACAGGTCTGTTCCGCGACCTCGCGCCTATTGGTGCAAGATGGCCTCTACGAACGCCTGATCGAACGATTAATTGAGGCCACCCGCAACATTCGTGTCGGTGACGGTCTGCAAGAAGGCATACAGCTCGGCCCGCTGGTTAGCGGCGAACAATATCAGAAAGTGCTTCAGGCGATTGAACGCGGCAAACGCGAAGGCGCCCGTCTGGTCTGCGGCGGTGAACGCCCCGCCCATTTGACGCAGGGCTGGTTCATCGAACCCGCCATCTTTCTGGACACGCCGACGGACAGCGCGCTGTGGACGGAGGAAATATTCGGCCCTGTGCTAGCCGTTCGTCGTTTCCGGCATGAAGAGGAGGCGGTGAAAGAGGCAAACAACAGCCGTTTTGGACTCGCCGCAGCGCTGATGTCGGCCGATGCGGAGCGCTGCCAGCGCGTCAGTCGGGCATTGCGCGCCGGCATTGTTTGGGTGAACTGCTCGCAGCCAACGTTCACGCAGGCGCCCTGGGGCGGTTACAAGCAAAGCGGCATTGGCCGCGAACTGGGCCGTTGGGGGTTCGACAACTATCTGGAAACGAAGCAGATCACGGAATACGTCAGCGAAGAGGCGTGGGGGTGGTATCTCAAGGATCAGACGTGATGGGCTCAAACCCTCCCGTCGCCCGAGGTCAAAGCGTCATGTCATTCGGGCGGCTTTAACCGACTTCGTTCAACCTCTGATATCTGTTTTTCCTATTTTTCTTTATCGGCGATTTGCTTTATAAATATCAATTAAAACAATTACTTATATTAATTTTTCACTAAGGCGTCCTGTTTGCCCTAGGGCGTCTGATTGTCCACGCTCTGCAAACCGTCTTCGTACAACATTAAAATTTCTCGTTACAGGTTTTTAATGGTTCATTCACTCCCGATAGGAGGAAGCAACGGATGTTCACCCACGACATGAAAAGGTTTTCTAACGCGGTGGCGGGCCTGCTGATGGCTGTTTCCGCCATCGCGTCCGCACAAGATAAGATACTGCACATCTACAACTGGTCTGATTATATTGCCCCGGATACGTTGGAAAATTTCCAGAAAGAGAGCGGCATTAAGGTCATCTACGACGTTTTCGACTCCAACGAGGTGCTGGAAGGTAAACTGATGGCCGGCAGCACCGGGTTTGATCTGGTGGTGCCGTCGGACAGTTTTATGGCGCGTCTTCGCACCGCAGGCGTTTTTCTCCCGCTGGACTGGAGCAAATTGCCGAATGCCAAAAATCTCGACCCCGACCTGATGAAACTGGTCGCACAGCACGATCCGGGCAATCGGTATGCGGTTCCCTACCTGTGGAACACCACCGGCATCGGTTATAACGTTGATAAAGTAAAAGCGGTGCTGGGCGCGGACGCGCCGGTCGACAGCTGGGATTTGGTATTCAAACCGGAAAATCTGGAAAAACTGAAAAGCTGCGGGGTTTCGTTCCTGGATGCGCCGGAAGACGTTTTCGCCTCGGTACTTAACTATCAGGGAAAAAATCCTAACAGTGAAAACGTGAAGGACTACAGCCAAACGGCAGCCGACCTCTTGCTGCAGCTTCGTCCCTTTATCCGCTATTTCCACTCTTCGCAGTACATTAACGATTTGGCTAACGGCGATATCTGCGTCGCTATCGGCTGGTCGGGAGATGTGTTGCAGGCGGCGCAACGGGCCGAGGAAGCAAAGAACGGCGTTAATATTCGCTACAGCATTCCGAAGGAAGGCGCTCAGGTGACGTTCGATACCTTCGCCATTCCGACGGATGCCAAGAACGTGGACGAAGCCTATCAATTCCTCAACTACCTCATGCGCCCGGACGTCATCGCCAAAATCAGCGATCACGTGTTCTATGCCAGCGCCAATAAAGCGTCGTTGCCGTTGCTGAGCGAAGAAGTCCGTAACAATCCGGGCATCTATCCGTCGGATGCCGTCCGCGCCAGACTCTTTATCACCATGGACAAATCACCCAAACTCGACCGCGCCCGTACCCGCGCTTGGACGCGCGTGAAGAGCGGCGGAAAATAACGCCTCCAGGGTCCGCCATCGGCGTTGCGCCCGGCAATACGTGTAGAAAAAGCGGTTATCGCGGCAGGATAACCGCTTGCCTGTCACCCAAATAACGTAAAGCGCTGAAACGGTCGCCAGCCTAAGTGGCTCAGCTAATCGCAAGCGCGGTTCGTGGGTGGCGCGCCAAAGAATAAGCCCCGCTTCTTGAGGGAAACGAGGCTTGCGTTGAGATGCGGTACACCCGCCTGAGCGAAGCGCCTTATTGCCCTTATTGCGCGAGGAACCCGCCGTCTATCGGCAGCACGGCGCCGGTGATGAACGACGCCTCATCAGACGCCAGGAATAAAATCCCCCAGGCGATCTCTTCAGGTTTCCCCATGCGTCCCAGAGGATGCATCGCCACTACCTTCTCAATACCTTCTTTGGTCAGACCGGCCACAGCCGGGGTATCGATCGTCCCCGGCGCCACGGCGTTAACACGAACACCTTTCCCTGCCAGCTCAATCGCCAGATGTTTGGTCAATCCCGACGCCACAAATTTCGCGGGGCCATAAACAGCCTGCCCCGGCTGCCCCCCGGCGGCGGAAATGGACGAGAGGAAGACAATGGCGCCCTTGCCCGCTTTCACCATCTCGCTGGCGGCGTATTTTGCCGACAGGAACATGCCGCGCGCATCAACGGCAAACGTCTCGTCCCACAGTTCCGCGGTCGCCTCTTCCAGCGTGGCTTCCGGGATAATACCGGCATTGGCCACCAGAATATCGATCCGCCCAAACTCAGCGAGAGTGGCATCGATCGTGCGGCGAATATCATCTTCATGTCGGACATCACAGGCCTGCGCGGTGACCGTATTGCCGTGCTCGCTCAGGCGGGCGGCCAGGTCCTTGACCCCCGCCGCATCCACGTCGGCGAGCATCAGCTGCGCGCCCTGTGCGGCAAAGAGTTCCGCCGTCGCGCGTCCAATACCTTTCGCCGCCCCCGTAATGATGGCGACTTTGCCCGCCAGACGCCGATCGTGGTGAGTATTTACGCTCATGATATCTCCTGTAATTTGCGTGTTTGAGTCACAGAGTGAATGCATTCTGCGGACGCTTTTCCATCCATCGCGTCGACGCCGTCGATGTGGGACGGTAAATGTCCAGTAAAGGTCAATGACGAGGCCTTGCCTGCATCGGTTAAGAGACGTTGAAGCCCTATTGGCGGCATGCCCCCGTATGCGCAAAGCCCCTTCGGCGGCGTGGCTCACGGCAGAATGCGTTCCGTTCTTATTACAGTCTAGGTAGCGGATCGCGATCGTGCACCGCGTCATACGCCCCTTAGCCTGAGGCCACCAAGCGTGAGGCTGCCGAGAGACGTCGGCCATTCTGTTCAGAAAGAGTGAGACGGCGTTATGACCTTTTCATCATTGCGCTGTTGATGATTGAATTAAGCGACCCTCTGACCGCGGTCTTACCGAAAATAATAGTCAACAATATCCAAACGCCACCGATCAATGAACCATTATGCTTCTGGGCTATTTTGATCTCTGCCCTTTGTATATTGGGCATCTCTTATTTTCATTAATTTCAAAAATGTCTCACATCAGTTTCTAAAAAAGAAAAGTTTCGTCGCGGATCAAATAAACGACTGGTCATACATTCATTCATACTTATAATGGCAGTACCTGCACCCATCCTTTGTTCAAAGATCCATCATGATTAATAAACCGACGACGTAAACATCTCTTCATTTTTGAAATGATCAACATTAACCAATAAACACAGAGTTGGCATGACAACAAATATCCTGGATATTGGCCTACATTATCTAATAAAATAGGCAAACACCGTGCCACATCACAGAATGAAGAAAAAAAGTTAAGGATTAAATTGCGATGGCGCAAAATTCACGGCAGAGTGCAGCCGTCATGCAATTAGCTGCAATACACGCGCGCGTCTCCAGCACACGGGTGTCCTGTCATTTCCAAATCAGAGACAACGGTTCGCTAACGGGACGCTGCATTGTTCAGGGTTTCTGTTGGGACAGGCGATAGCACCGCCGCGACGCGGCATATCCCCCCCCCTCCCCACAGGTCCAAATACCGGGTAACTTATTGAGCATGGAAACCCTACATTTCTGATCCGGCACAGCGCTTGCCCATCGATTCAGAGTAGTGTATAGAATATGAAGCTCACGTATTTTTAACCAAAATAGAACATCAGGATATTTCCCAATGCCGCCGCGAGATACAGCCACCGAGAAAAAATACGAAATAAAAAAACACATATTTTCTTATTCTCTGTTACGAAATCCAAGATGATAAAATATTATTCTAATTATTATCACGATCATGAAATGCTTCAAAATCACGCAATCTATTGAAATAAAAAACACACATATTAAAAATTCGTCACCCGATGACGCAGTATGACTATTTCTTTTGCTCTGGACGCTGAGAAGTTCTGGTCTGATCGGACCAACAGACTTTTCATTTATCAATTAGGAAGATGAGTTGTATTTAATGGAATTCACAGAGGTGGGATATGATTTTTTCAAAAAAAGTTGAGCATTTTATCGTGATATCGGAATTAGGCTCATTTAAAGCCGCCGCAGAACGCATCCATGTGACACCTCCCGCACTGAGCAAAAGTATTAGCGATCTCGAAGACTCCCTCGGATACCGGCTGTTTAATCGTTCAAATTCAGGCATCAATCTGACGAAAGAGGGGGATTTATTTTATCGACAGCTGCTGCCCGTCAGGGAGCGTCTGGAAAACATCACCAAACTGGTCACTAAAAACACCAAGTTCTTTCGTGAGCTGAAAATCGGTACGGATACCTACAACGACAGTTTCTATAAAATCATCTTTTCGAACTCTATAAAAAAAGGGATCAACCTCTTGTGCATGCAGCACTCCTACGCGGAGTTCAAAAACAAGCTGTTATCGGAGGAGATCGACTTCTTCATCTCCTCCTGTCCTAAGTATGTCGACAGTTTTGAGCGTATTGCCTGCATCGCTCTCATGAATGACAGCTGTATGCTTATCAGTGCACAGAATGTGATTGATAAATATGAGGATATTATGGATCTTATCGTCGAGGAGGATTTAGTCGCTCACTCATCAATGCTGCCTCATCCCATTCTGGAAAAAACCATTCAGCACCGTCGAATGGCGAATACCCGCGCCAGACTACACGTTTTACCCGACTTTTCGCACGTCATCGAATATCTCGCCGCGGGTAAAGGTTATTCGTTCTCCTGCTCGTCTTTCATGAACTTCGAAATATCCCGGCACATTCCTTTGGCGACTCGCCCCCTCTTTCTCAATCAGCCCGCCGAGGTGTCGTATCTCTATTATCTCAAGCGAAAAGAGGATGAGCTGCACCACTTCATTCAGCTGATCAAAGAGTGCCATAGCGTCCCCTGAGTTTTCAGCGCCTCTTAGTACCGCCTGTCGCTCCTGCCGCCTGCCAGGGATGCCCGGGGAGATGAAATAGGACGCCCGGCAGCCGAATTCGGCAGGCACGGGCGGAAACGGTCATGGCGCGACTCTCGGCCGCGGAAAGTGACATTGCGGACGTGGCAAATAACGCGACAGGCGTCTTGCCGGAACGCCGTGTTGTGCCCTGGCCCAATAGCGTTCACAGGGTGTCCGGCGTCAACATTTTCAAAACGCGCTCGTGTGTCTTGTTATAAATCCTGCTACTGTCTCATCGCATTTTTACCGCGCCAGGTCTCGACGCGCGCCCATTGTGATGACCCCGCCGATTCGGCGCTGACAGGAGTTTCCATGAATCGGAGTTGCACCCTACTGTTTTTGACGGCGCTGTCCGCCAATGTCAGTCCCTCTGCCTTCGCGGCTGAGATCAAGCCCGTCCTCGTTGCCGTTCAATCGGAAACCGACGCACAGCTCGCGCAGGCGCATCCCAGCGAACTTTATCAGTATGCCCAGCGGCTGTATGAGGCCGGTGAACGTGATAAAGCCGTCACCTGGTTTTACATCGGCCAACTGCGCTTTCGCTATTATCTGCTGGCTAACCCCGATCTTCCGCCAGACGGCGAGCCCGCGCTGATGGCCTCTCTTAACGACACGCTCGGACAGACCATTAACGAATGGGCTGGCGGCTCGCCCAAAAATTGGGCTGCCTCAATTCAGCAGGCACTGGCGTGGGATGCTTCCCACCCCAATCCCGTAACGCCGAAAGCCCAGCATGCCGTCGAGTTGCAGAAGGTACGCACGGGGCTGGAGCAACTTGGTGACTATATTCGCCATAACGAAGCCGAAATTCGCGCCAAGCGCCAAGAAGCCGGGCTGGAAAATCGCTAACGGCACAGCAAGACGTTGCTGATGACGCCACGCCCGAGCCCATCGGGCGTTATTTGGTGAACCAGCCTTCTGCGCTGAGGGCCTGTGATGCAGGACGAAGTCGGCGAAGCCGTCCTCCAGCCAACGTCGTTTTCATACCTGAAGATCGCTCGCGTTTCTCACCACCTAGCCAGCAGGCGCTCTCAACAGCGCTACATGCAATATCATTCCCCCTGTCGTTTTTTGTCCAAGCTCCGCATGTTAGGGAAGTCATACCCTGCTGGATTGTCGCGAACCTTTTTATGCGACCTGATCGCCCGTTACGCCGATGAGGCACGCTTTCAGGGGTAGGCAACCCGGTCATTTAACAGACATCCTCGCAATATAGACAAATGTGGCCAACCCGTTGTTGAGGATTAAAAAGACGCAGAATTCTTTTCCAGGCATACGGAATTGAGAGGCCACATCATTCGCGTGCCGGACAGGCGCGCGGCAATACGATGAGCGGACTCAAGTCATTTATTCTGACGCACGAACGAAGCCAATGTACCGATGACGTAAAATATCAAGCATCCATTTTTTTAAAACGTCCAACCATCCAAAAACATATACAGCCGTTATTTCACCAATAAAGAACGAATCATTTATTAATAGTAAATGCACCCATTAGATGAAGAAAAAGATCATTTACACGCACTGTCACCCTGACTAGAAATCATCTTTTATCTCTATTTAAAAACACCAACTCATCATTAGCTTCAGTTGTTCTCATTATGAGTTTTTATCATGGTAATACTTTTTGCATGTGTCATCCAAATAGCCTATTTATTTTAATGGCTCACCACCAATACATTGAAAAATATAATATTCATTCATATCTTGGCTCTGCATCAAAAAATATTTAAAAATCAACAAATAAAACAAAAATCAGCGATATCACCCTTTTATCTAGTTGTAAATATCATGCGCTATATCTCATAATAATAAAAAATAACAACCACCGTTAACCACCGGGACTAAATATCGAACCACCCTGTTCAGGAAGGCGATATCAGAATGACGAGCGCACCAATAAAAAATAGGAAATATCTTACATTAAATAGTCTGTTCGTGACAAAGACTCATTATTGAAAATAATCACAATCTATTTTTATACAGGCAATATCGATGAAAACTTTTACACGCTGATAATAAGCCGCTCTCTATTTCATGGAGGAATATACGATGCGTCATCAGAAAAGTGTTATTATCATTGATAATTTCGATAGTTTTACATTCAATATCGCGCAAATGGTCGGTGAGGTGAATGGCCGGGAGGCTCTCGTATTACCGAATACCCTTTCCTGGCGCGAAATTCATAAAATTCCCCATGACCGTATCATCCTCTCCCCCGGACCCGGCACCCCGCACCAGCGACGAGACGTCGGCAGCTCAATGGATATTTTGGCGTATGCCGATGTCCCGGTGCTGGGCGTCTGTCTCGGCCACCAATGTCTGACGTTGTATCACGGCGGTCGCGTCATTGCGGCCCCAGAACCGATGCATGGCCGTATTCGCCGCATCCGTCATTACGGCACCCCCTTGTTTCGCGGGATACCCGAAACCTTCGACGTCACACGATACCACTCTCTGGTGGCCGACAGCGCCTTACCCGATGAGCTGGAGCTGATCGCAGAGACGGAGGACGGCATCGTCATGGCGCTGCGGCACCGTACCCAGCCGCATTGGGGCGTTCAATTCCACCCAGAGTCAATCTGCTCGGAGTATGGCCGAGAACTCTTCAACAACTTTCTTTCCGAGGACATCGCCCCGTTTCAGATAAAAACAGGACAACACAAGGACGGTTTACATGTTTAAAGCCCACGACGGCGACCCCGCGATCGCCTCCCCTGAATGTTACGCACTGCTGTGCGAACCGCTGCCGCTGACCGTCGACGCCGAAGACGTTTTCGTGCACGTTTACGGCCACAGCGACTACGCGTTCTGGCTGGACAGCAGCCTGATTGCTCCCCATCTGTCGCGCTGGTCTTTTATGGGGGACGCCTCAGGCCACGATGCCAGCATGACGCTTTTCGATGCCCAGCGGCAGACCGTGCAAGTCATCCGGCCCATAGATAACAGCGAAGAGACGCTGACGCTGTCGATTTTCGATTATCTGGAACATCGCCAAGCCTCGCTCACTCTGGACGAACGGCAAACGCTGCCCGACATCCCCTTTATCGGCGGCCACGTCGGCTATTTCGGCTATGAATTGAAAACGCTGACCTGTAATGTGCCGTCGCCCCCCTCGCCTTATCCCGACGCCGCATTTCTGTTTTGCACCCGCTTTCTGGCGTTTGATCACGTCGAAAAACGGCTCTATGTCGTGGCCATCTATCACCCGCAGGAAGAGGAAGCGGCGCAGGGCTGGGCCGAGGCGATGAAAGCGACGTTGAGCCGCCTGCCGTCCGCCCCTCCCATCGCGGAGGGAACGGCTTCTTCTCCGGTGAACTTTACGTTGCGCCAGGACCGGGATACCTATCTGGCCAACATCGAAGCGTGTTTGGCAAACATCACCGCCGGGGAGACGTATGAGGTCTGTCTGACCAATGACATTTCCGCTCAGGTCCATGTTGACCCGCTCGATCTGTACCGCCGACTGCGTCGCCGCAACCCAGCGCCGTACGCCGCGTATCTTCGCTTTGGCGAACTGGCGGTAGCCTGCTCCTCCCCCGAGCGTTTTCTGCGCATCGAGCGCGACGGCATCGTAGAGACCAAACCGATCAAGGGCACTTCGCCGCGAGACGACGATCCCGCCCGCGATGCCTCCATTGCCGAAGCGCTACGTCTGGACGAGAAGAGCCGGGCCGAAAATCTCATGATTGTCGATCTGATGCGTAACGATCTCGGCCGCGTTTGCGAGCCCGGCAGCGTTAGCGTCCCTAGCCTGATGCATATCGAAAGCTACCGCACCGTTCATCAGTTAGTCAGCGTCATTCAAGGCCGTCTCGGCGCTAACGAAACCGTGCTCAGTTGTATCGCCTCCTGCTTCCCCGGCGGCTCCATGACCGGCGCGCCGAAGATTCGCACGCTGGAAATCATCGACGCGATGGAAGAAGCTCCGCGCGGCATTTATTCCGGCGCCATCGGCTACCTGTCGCTGTCGGGCAGCGTGGATCTCAACATTGTCATTCGCACTATCGTCTGTAGGCCGGACAGCGTCTCGGTCGGCTGCGGAGGCGCTATCGTCGCGCTGTCCGACCCTGTCGCGGAGTTCGACGAAATCCTGTTAAAGGCGCAGGCGCCGCTCGCCGCTATCGCCGAGTCCGTCACCGGTCAGGCGGATGCGCCTTTCACGATTGCAGGCGAATTCAGCGATGCGGCCGGGTCACCCGCCGCTGAGCCGCTGCTGCGTTTGGCCAAACCAGAAGACGCGCAGGCGATGGCGGACGCGGTCTATCAGCTCCTGCGGGAACTGGGCGGACCCGGGCCGCAGTTTTCCCACGACGGCGCCCGCCAGGCCGCCATCCGCATCACCGCCTCCCCGGATTTTGGCTTTGCCTATCTAATCGAAGACCCCGTCAGCCAGGCGATTATCGCGTTGGCGACCGTCTCCCGTGTGCACGCGCTGCGCGCAAGCAGCGAATACGGCATTTTGCAGGAGCTATGGGTCGCACCCGATTACCGCGCGGCGGGTCTGGGGCAACGATTGTTGGACGCGGTGGATCGCGAAGCGCAACTACGTGGATGGCCGATGATAGAAGCCACTTTGCCGATGGACGGCTATCCGGCGCTGGAGAAACTCACTCGATTTTATCAGGCCGCCGGCTACGCCAGCGCCGGGGCTCGCTACAGGAGACGCCAGGGATGACACAAACAACTATGCGGATTTATCAGGTGACAGACACGGCGCCGACGCCCGTCGCGCTACTGGCTACCGGTGACGGCCAATTCGTCCCCTCCAAAGAAGTGTCTGAGCGAACCGCCATCATTGGCCGAGGACTCCTTCGCCAGCCCGGGGTATCCTGCGCCTCGCCGTCTCAGGACGAGGTGAATGCGGCGAAAACAACGTTGGCGGCATTACTGCCGCGACTCCATCACCCTCATTACCTTGATGGACTTCGTCACGTCGAGCCGCCCCGAGATCCGGCTCATGCCCGGGCGCTGGCGCAACGCTATGCCGCGCCGGACATCGTGCAGAATACGCTGCTGGACCCTGACTGTTATCCCCGGGCGGAGGCCTCAGCCGTGGTCAGCCTGCTTGCCGCGCGGGGTCTGACGCAACGTCAGGCCCACTATACGTACGCGCTCTGCCGACCACCGGGCCACCATGCCGGGAAAGACTTTCTGGGCGGCTACTGTTATCTCAACAACGCGGCCCTCGCCGCACGCACGCTGGCCGACGAAGGACTGGGTCCGGTGAGCGTTATCGATATCGATCATCACGTCGGTAATGGGACAAGCGACGTACTGTCGGATCATGCGGATATTCGTTTTTACAGTCTGCATGCGTTGAGCGAAAAGACCTTTCCTTATCGTCACGCCATCGCTCCGGCCCATCCTGCGCATCGCTATATCGGATTCGAGACCCCACCCGAGCCATCCGCCTATCTGGCCGCGCTGGACGACGTGCTCAACGACGCCCTCTCGGCGGGATCGCGCTCGCTGGTCGTCAGCGTCGGCTTCGATATCATCGAGGACGATCCTCACGGAATTTGGGGACTCTCGCCCGAGATCTTCCACGCGATCGGCAAGCGTTTCGCCGCGGCTAACGTGCCGATTTGCTTCGTGCAGGAAGGCGGCTATCACATGAGCGCCCTGTCCGACTGCGCCTTCGCGCTGGTTGAGGGCCTCTGCGGCCCCCACGCCCAGACCGACGCCTCTCATGTACAAAATCCGCAAGGAGGACTGGAGCCTTTCCGAGTTCAGATCAACACGCTGGACGACGCCATAATCAATCTAATCGCCCAGCGTATTGATATCTGTGCACAGGTCGCCGCATACAAACGTACGCACAACATCCCGATGATGCAGCCAAGCCGGGTCGAGGCCGTGAAACAGCGGTGCGCGGAACGCGCGGCGAGTCATGGGCTAGACCCTGAGTTTGCGATCGCACTCTACGAACGCATTATCGACGAGGCCTGCCGGTTGGAAGACAACATCATCAACGATGATCGGACTGCGCAACCGCACTGAGAAGGAGATCTGACGCATGATACGAATTTACACGCTGGGCCCTTCCGGCACCTGCCATGAGAACGCCCTGCGGCACTACCTGCGCTTCCAGAACGTGCCGGAGGCGGAGGCAGAGATCATTCTGGTCGACGATCTCGTGGCCGCAGGCCAACAGGCCGTCGATGATGGCGATGCCTACCTGCTACAGTGCAGCGCCCATCATCAGGTACACATCGTCACCGAGCGCTACCGCGAACGACTTCCGGTTGTGGACACCTTTATTTTCCCTACCCAGCCTCTGGCGTTGCTCAAGCGTCGCGATATCGAACACCCGCGCCATTTGGCATTGCCGGAACCCACGCTGGGCTATATCCATCCCGAAGACTGGGATGAAATTATCCTTGAAACGTCCAAACCGGTCGTGGCGGCGAAACTGCTGGCGGGCGAGTACGATGCAGGACTGGCCTACACCTTCGTCGCCACCGAGAACCCCGATCGCATCGAACTTCTGGAAACCTTCGGCGAGGTCGTCACGACATGGCTGCTGTATGGTCCGCGAGCGCGTTATCGCGGGGAGATCATCGCCATGCCTTATCCCGAGCTGAACGCGCCGCAGCATGTTTCCTGACCCTCATGCGCGTGCTGGCGGCTCGCTGCGCGCTCGGCTGATGCCGCTGGCGTTGACCTTCGGTGCGTTCGCCATCGGTCTGGATACCTTCGTCGCCATCGGCGCGCTGCACGACATCGCAGGCGACCTGGCGATCTCTCCCGCGACCGCGGGCAGACTGGTGTCCGTTTCCGCTCTGTGCTACGCCGCGTTCGCACCGCTGAGCGCCTGGTGGCTGCGCGCGTGGCCGCCTCAATGGGTGTTGCTGCTGTCTCTGGCCTGCTTCATCGCGGGCAATGGGCTAAGCGCCCTGAGTCCGACCTTCAGCGTCTTGATGGTCGGACGCATGGTGTCCGCTTTAGGCGCGGCGACGTTCACGCCGACGGCGACCGCGCTGGCCGCTCAGCGCATGCCTCCGGGTCGAAAAGGCGTCGCGCTGGCGCTGATCTTCGGCGGCATGACGATGTCGCAGGCACTGGGCGTGCCGCTGACGGCCTGGATGTCACACGCCATGAACTGGCGCTGGGCGTTTTATAGCGTCGTGTTCTTCGGCGCGCTGGCGTGGGCCTTGCTATTCACGCTGTTGGCCCCCACCGACGCCCGACCTGCCGACGCGCCGCGCTTCGCGCCGGGATCGCGCCGTTTTCCCGCTGCCGTCTGGGGGCTGTTCGGCGTCACGTTGCTGGTCGTCACGTCGGAGTTTACCGTGTATGCCTACATCAGCGTCCTGCTGGCCAATACCCGTCTTGGCGACATGCCGGTGCTGCCTTGGGTGTTGATGGCCTATGGCATCGGCTCAGTGCTCGGCAATATCGCCACGGGGATATTGACCGATCGCTGGGGGCCGGGGGGAGTGCTTAACTGCGTCATCGCACTGCAAACGGCCGGGCTGGTCGCGCTGGTTCTACTGCGGGACTCGGCTGTCGCAGCGTTCGCCCTCGGCGCGGGCTGGGGCATCGTCAGCTATATGTATCTGGTTCCAATTCAACATCGGCTGCTGGGACTGGCGGGCGCTGCGTCCCAACAGGTGCTGGCGATCAACAGCGCGGTCATCTATATCGGCATCGGCGCCGGTAGCGCGCTGGGCGGTCTCCTCATTGCGCGAGGCGGGTTTTCGATGCTGGCGCTGATCGCGGGGATCATCGGGATCCTGGCGCTGATCCCGGCAACGCGCGTGATGCGCAAGCCTCCCTGAGGACAGCATTCACGCGGGCGGGCATATGCCATCAAATCGCACTCATGCATTCTGGCATTAGATAACCGCCCTTAAGACCGAACAATTCGTGAATATGCTGTGCACGGGGTTATTTCCCCTCGCACCGATGAGGTCTTTTTTCATGCTCAGGTAAAAAGCGATATATTGAACATATAATGGTTCCTATAAAATAGGAAAAAAGAGCAGCACATAATAACCACGGTATAACCAGGACATCAATAAGACATAACCACAACATATCTAGAACCTAACTACAACGTCACGCCAATCTGATGGAATAACAACTCCCATCAACCAAAACCGAATCATCCCACCTTGAACGACAAACTTTATTTTATTCTTCATCGATGAATGACACCTATTTCACATAAGCTTTATTGTTTAGTGAATAACAATACCTTCAATCCCATTCACGTTTTTCTTATTTTCACTTTATCGGTAATTAACCCCATGTTTAGGAGAGGAAATCCGGTAATAACACACCTTTTCAGTACCATCAAAGCCTTGACAGGCAAGGGTTTCGCAGCATTCATTCAGATAATTCTCATACCCACAAAATACGAATCATACATAAGATAAACTTATCGACGTATGAGGGGCAGATTATAAGTCCTTTATTGCATCATGCATTTATCACGCCTTCATTTTTACCCTCCTGAAATGCGGCACATTTCAGGAGATCACTCTTAGCTATCGATAGAGAATAAAATTGAGGTTAAGCATGAATATTTTAATTACAGGAAGTAGCGGAAATCTTGGCGCAGCCTTATCCATTAAATGCAAAGAAAGAGGATTTAATGTTATTGGCTTTGACCGGCGCCAATCGGAAAATACCGATATCATCGGTGACATCACGGATAAATCATTAATTGACCGATGCATGAAAGACGTGGATATCGTATTTCATACTGCGGCACTGCATAAGCCGCATATTGCGACCCACCCCCACAGCGAATTTATCGAAACCAACACATTAGGCACGTACTATTTATTACAAAGCGCCAAAAACCATCACGTTAAATCATTTATTTTCTCCAGCACAACTAGCGTGTACGGCGACACGCTGTCACCGGCAGCCAGTTCGCCCGCCAGCTGGATTGATGAAAGCGAGCAAATCTTGAGCAAAAACATCTACGGAGTGACTAAGCTGGGTGGCGAAGAACTGTGCCGCATTTTCTCACGGAATTACCGGCTCAACTGCGTTGTACTCAGAGTCTCTCGCTTTTTCTATGAGGATGATGATAACCCCGACGTCCGCAACGCCTTTTGCAGCGACAACGCCAAAGTCAATGAATTGCTGTATCGGCGCATAGATATCGAAGATGCGGTGAATGCCCATTTGGCCGCCGCCCTCACCTACCGCCCCGAGGCACACTTCGACACGTTTATCCTGAGCACCACCACGCCTTTTGATAAAGCGCACTGCCTGCGCCTCAATCAGGATGCGGACGCCGTCGTCGGCTCGCTGTTCCCGCATTATCGCGATATCTATGACTCGCTGGGCTGGCGCTTGTTTGATCGTATCGATCGGGTGTACGTCAATCAAAAAGCTGTCCGACTGCTCAACTGGCAGCCCAAATATACGTTCTCGTATGCCCTTGACTGCCTGGCACACGATCGCCCGTTCCGTAGCGCTTTGGCTGAGAACATCGGGTGGCATCCTTACCACGAACAGGNGTTTGAAGACATGCCCTACCCGCTAGATGCGGCGTCGACCGACACACGACAGCTACAGGCGCGCTAACCAGGAGAACAGCCATGTCCGCAATGACCACGAAAATGCTCATTAGAACGCTGTCGCTGAAAAAACATGAAGAAGGCGGCTACTACAACGAGACGTATCGCAGTCAGGATCTGATTAATACCGACCGGGAGCACAACAATGGTCGAAGACACCTGTCGACATGCATCTACTATCTTTTGACCAAAGAGAGCCCCATCGGTTACTTCCATAAAAATCTGTCGCCGATCATGCACTTTTATCACTCGGGAGGACCGCTGACTTATCGGTTCATCCATCCCGACGGCACGACCGAAGAACATATCCTCGGTCCCGATATTGAACAGGGACATCGGCTGCAACTGGTCGCCGACGGCGGCGTATGGAAATCAACAGAACTTTCAGCCGATGCCGAGTTTGGCTTGGTCAGCGAGGTCGTGTTTCCCGGCTGGGAGATCGTTGACTCAGTCATCGCGCGGCAGGACGATTTGCTGACCACCTTCCCTCAACTGCCATCGTGGATACAGCGTTATAGCTACGGAGGTCGTTCATGACTTCCTCCCTCGTGATCACTGGCGCGTCGCGCGGGATTGGAAAAAGGCTGGCGACCCGCTTTATTCAGCAAGGGAAGTACGACGTCATCGCGATAGTACGCGACCGCGAAGCCGGTCAGCGGTTACAGCGCGAATGGGAAAGTCTGTCTCCGACCTGTCGCATCACGCTGCTCGAAGCGGACTTGTCGGATAGCGAAGACGTCGCTTCCCTGTGTCGAAGACTGGAAAACGAGCCCAATATTGACGTGTTTATCAATAACGCAGGAATATTCCACGGCGGTACCGAGGCGATTATGCCTTTACAGTTGGCAGAACTGACCGCCGTCAATTTTCTTGCGCCGGTTCAGCTTATCCAGGCCGTGCTGCCTGCCATGAAAAGAAAGCGGATGGGTTACATCTTTAATATTGTCAGCAACGCGGCGCGAAGAGTATTGCCCGGCATTGGCGCTTACAGCGCATCTAAACATGCGCTGCTCGGGTTTTCCGAATCACTGATGCTGGATCTGCTGTCGCATAACATCAAGCTATCCAATATCAATCCCGCCTTTGTTGATACCGACATGACGCGCGATTTTCCAGGCGTCATGGCGGAAGATAAAATCCAGACTGACGATGTGGTGAACTGTGTCCAGTTCCTGCTCTCTCTCTCGCCTGGCGCCATTGTGCCCAATGTGGATCTGGAGTGTTGTCGCTTTCTTCGCTAGTTTTTTACCCCGTGACGGTCAGGGCGGTGTTTCTCTCTCCTGACCGTCAACGTCCTTCCCTGTTTACCGCGCACTGAACACCTGAGCGAAGCGTGTATTTGGACGCTGACCTCTCGGGATAGGCAAATCCGACCTAAGATTAGGCTATCTCTCTCTTTTGCCCTTCGAATTGTGTGGATATCGTTCACCGAGCCGCAGGCGAAAGGGGGAAACGGAGATGTTCATTCAGTAAGAGGCGAGACATGTTTGGATTAGATGCATTTCATCTTGCAAGGATACAGTTCGCGTTCACGGTATCTTTTCATATTATTTTCCCTGCCATCACTATCGGCTTAGCCAGCTTTCTGGCCGTGCTGGAAGCGCTATGGCTCAAAACCCGCAACGAGGACTATCGCGATCTTTACCATTTCTGGTCGAAAGTCTTCGCCGTCAATTTTGGTATGGGCGTCGTCTCTGGGCTGGTCATGGCCTATCAGTTCGGCACCAACTGGAGCGGTTTTTCCGAGTATGCGGGCAGTATTACCGGCCCGCTGCTGACCTATGAGGTGCTGACCGCCTTTTTCCTGGAGGCCGGTTTCCTTGGCGTAATGCTGTTCGGCTGGAACCGCGTCGGGCCGGGGCTGCACTTTTTCGCCACCTGCATGGTGGCGCTGGGCACGTTAATGTCCACGTTCTGGATACTGGCGTCGAACAGTTGGATGCATACGCCGCAGGGTTACCAGATCATCAACAGCGTCGTCGTGCCGGTCGACTGGTTTGCCGTCATCTTTAACCCTTCCTTCCCCTACCGGCTGCTGCATATGACCACGGCGGCTTTCCTCTCCACCGCATTTTTCGTCGGCGCCTCGGCCGCGTGGCATTTATTGCGTGGCAACGATACCCCGGCTATCCGCACCATGCTGTCGATGTCGCTGTGGATGGCGCTGATTGTCGCGCCTATTCAGGCAATGCTGGGCGATATGCACGGTCTCAACACGCTGGAATATCAGCCGGCCAAGATCGCCGCTATCGAAGGTCACTGGGAAAATCGGGCGGGCGAAGCCACGCCGCTGATCCTGTTCGGCCTGCCGGATATGAACGAAGAGCGTACGAAATATACGCTGGAGATCCCTTATCTGGGCAGCCTGATCCTGACGCACAGTCTGGACAAACAGGTGCCAGCGTTAAAGAGTTTTCCCAAAGCCGACCGCCCCAATTCCACGGTGGTTTTCTGGTCGTTTCGGATCATGGTCGCGCTGGGCCTGCTGATGATTCTGATGGGGCTGATCAGCCTGTGGCTACGCGTCAAACGCCGCCTGTATCAGTCGCGTCCTTTCCTTTGGTTTACGTTACTGATGGGGCCTTCCGGGCTGCTCGCCATTCTTGCCGGCTGGTTCACCACGGAGATCGGCCGTCAGCCTTGGGTGGTCTACGGTCTCCAGCGCACCTCAGCGGCGGTTTCCGCACACGGCGATCTGCAAATGAGTCTCAGCCTGCTCGCCTTTATCGCAGTCTATTGCTCGGTCTTCGGCATCGGTTACATCTACATGATGCACCTGATCAAAAAAGGGCCGCGGCCCGGTGAAGGCACCCATACGCCGGAAGGTGGACCGGGCAAACCGCAAACGCCGTCAAGACCGTTGTCGGCGAGCCGTGAACCGTTAACGACCGAAGAGGGGAAATAACGTGACTATCGATCTTCCATTTATCTGGTTCGCCATTATCGTGTTCGCCACCCTGATGTACATCGTGATGGATGGCTTCGATCTCGGCATCGGCATCCTGTTTCCCTTCAATCAGGATGCCGGGGAGCGCGACATGATGGTCAACACGGTCGCCCCGGTGTGGGACGGCAACGAAACCTGGCTGGTGCTGGGCGGCGCGGCGCTATTCGGCGCATTCCCGCTGGCATACGCCGTGATTATCGATGCGCTCGCCATCCCGTTGACGGCTATGCTGATCGGGCTCATCTTTCGCGGCGTCGCCTTTGAATTTCGCTTTAAGGCGACCCCCGCGCATCGCCCTTTCTGGGATAAATCATTTATCGCCGGTTCCCTGCTCGCGACCTTCAGTCAAGGGGTGGTCGTCGGCGCGTTTCTCAACGGATTCGCCGTCACGGAACGCACCTACACCGGTCCGGCGTTGGGCTGGCTGTCGCCATTTTCGCTGTTCTGCGGCGTCGGTCTGGTCGTGGCCTATGCGCTGCTGGGCTGCACATGGCTGATTATGAAAACCGAGCATGAACTGCATCGCAAAATGTCCGCGCTGGCGACCCCGCTGGTGGCCGCGCTGCTGGTCATTCTCGCCATCATCAGCCTGTGGACGCCGCTTGAGCATCGCGCTATCGCCGACCGTTGGTTCGTGATGCCGAACCTGCTCTATTTTGCGCCGGTGCCTCTGCTGGTATTGGCCTGTTCATGGGGAATTGTCCGCGCGGTGAAAGGGCATGCGCACTACGCACCGTTTCTGCTGACGTTGGGGCTGGTCTTTCTGGGCTTTAGCGGACTCGGCATCAGTATCTGGCCGCACCTCATTCCTCCGGCCATTACCCTGTGGGATGCCGCCGCTCCCCCGCAGAGCCAGCGTTTTATGCTGGTCGGAGCACTGGTCATCATCCCGATCATTTTGATCTATACCTTTTGGAGCTATTACGTCTTCCGGGGAAAAATCAAACCGGATGCGGGTTATCACTAACAGAATTGCGGAGGCAATATGGCTGAAATCAACACCGCTCCCCCCCGTGCGCCGTTGTGGCAGCGGCTGCTGTGGATGGTGCTTATCTGGTCGGGAAGTATTCTGGCGCTGGGCGTGGTCTCGCTGCTGTTTCGCATGATGATGACTGCGGCAGGAATGAAGAGCCACTAATGAGAAAAGCCTCAGGCTCCGGCGGAAATCGTCGGAGCCTGAGGCTTTATGACGGTACGATGACCGAATTTATTGATTGACGGAGAGGAGAGCCAGTCCGTCGTCTTGTGTGTCTTTCCCTGGCGAACGATGAAAAATCGCGCCGCTCAGGTCGCCCTGATCTGAACGACGATAATCAAAGTGATGCTTTACCTAAGAGGCTCAGGCGGTACAGTTCTGACGTTTCAACAGCTCGTCGGCGAACTGACGCCCAAACTGTTGCAGATACTGGCGTTGCAGCAGGCACTCATGCGTGGCATCCACATCATATTGAATCAGTTTTCCCGTGACGTAGGGGCGCCAAAGCTCCGGCTGTTGTTCCTGCGATCTCAGAATATCGGTCGAGGCGCGGATAAAGAGCAGGTCGCCGTGGAAGGGCTGATATCGACATTTCTCCAGCAGATCCAGCATCAGCGTGGCGTCGCCGACGAGACGCGTCAGGAACGTTTCACGAATGCTGCGATCCCCGAGCGCCTCCTCCATCGCACTCTTCAGCCCTTTCATTCCTCCGCGCGCCGCGCCGGAAATCGCCCGGGTCATCCGCGTGATGATGGTCTCGTCATCCAGTCGCAGCGACGCCCTGCCGTGTTGCAGCGGGTAGCTGTCGAACATGGTCAGGAAGCTGACTTCCTCGCCCGCCGCTTGCAGCAGATTGGCGGCGCGCAGTGCGACGTTGCCGCCAACCGACCACCCGGCCAGCTGATAAGGGCCGTGCGCCTGGATCGTCCGGATCCGTCGCAGATAGTCCACCGCCATTTCATCAATGGAATGAATGACGCGCGTCGGATCCTGAAGGATGGGCGACTGCAATGCGTAGACCGGCTGGTCGTCCGGCAGATAAGGCAGCAGCCCGGCGAAGGCCCAACCGATCCCGCCGCCGGGATGGAAGCAAAACAGCGGTGGACGATCGCCCGTCGTACGCAACGGCAGAATAGGATCAAACGGGTCGGCGGCACAGCCAGCGATTCTGAGTCGTTGCGCCAGCTGTCGCGGCGTCGGCGAGGAGAGAAAATCGGTGATGCCCAACTGCACGCCGAACTCGTCGCGGATCAGGTTGATAAGCTGTAGCCCCAGCAGCGAATGGCCTCCGAGCGTAAAGAAGTTCTGGTTGGCGTAGACTTTGTCGCACTCAAGGATGGTGGCGAACAGCCGGCACAGCGACTCCTCTTCCGGTGTGCGCGGCGGCGACAGTTCAACCTTGTCCAGCATGATAGGCTCGGGAAGCTCCCGGACAGCCAGCTTGCCGTTGGGCGTCAACGGAAAAGACTCGACCACCATAATCACGCTGGGGACCATATACTGGGGCAGCTGACGACCGACAGCCAGCTTCAGGGTTTCGCTGTCCAGTTCCAGCTGGCTGTTGGCGACGTAAGCCACGATCGCCGGGCCGTAGGCCAGCTCTTTCAGCATCGCCACCGCATCTTCCACCCCTTGGCAGCTTAGCAACGCGTTTTTGATTTCATCCAGCTCGATGCGCAGACCGCGCAGCTTGACCTGATTATCTTTACGGCCCTGATAGTGAATGAGTCCCTGATGATCGAAGAACACACGGTCACCCGCCCGGTACATTCTGCGTTCGGGGTCCAGCAGATCGGGGACAAAACCTTCGGCCGTCAGATCCGGCCGGTTGCGATAACCTCTGGCGACCCCCGGCCCCGCGATATACAGCTCCCCCCAGGCGCCCGGCGGCAACAGGCGCTGATTCCGGTCTACGACATAGAGACGCGTGTTGGCCGTGGGGTCGCCAATCGAGAGATCGGCGGCGCCGTAATGGGCGTTAATCGAGGTGGCGAACGAGGTTTCCGTCGGGCCGTAGACGTTAAGCAAACGGCAGTGGGAGAAGCGCGCCAACAGCGCCAACGTACAGGATTCTCCCCCTAGCAGCAGCGTCATACCCTGTGGGAAATCCTCCGTCTGGTGGTAAGCCAGTAGACTGGGGGTCATGACCAGCGCATGGATGTTCTTGCTTTTGATCAGCGACGCCAACGCCCGGCCCGGCGTGGCGGAAACCTTGTCCGCAATCACCAACGTTGCGCCGGAAAGCAGCGTCATGAAGATTTCCAATACCGACATATCGAAGCCCGCCGCGATAAATTGCAGTACTCGAACGCCAGGCTGTAATTTCGCCGCCGCCATCGCCGAACCGGCGATCGACACCAGATTACGGTGGGTGACTTCCACCCCTTTCGGTTTGCCGGTCGAGCCGGAGGTATAGATCAGGTAGGCCAGCGTGGACTGATCGAAACGATCCAGAGGATGCGTCGCTGGCGGCAGTGCGGCCAGACTCTCCGCCGTCAGATGCAGCACGATGGACGGGTCGACGTCGGCGTTCAGCGGACTGTCCGATACCACTATCACGGCGGCAGGCTTCGCATCGTCAAGAATGTAGCTGATACGGCCCTCCGGTAACTCGGGCACGATAGGAATGTAGCAGGCTCCCAGTTTGAACAGTGCGGCCATCGTCACCACCCACTCGACGCTGCGCGCGACAACCACCGCTACATCGTCGCCGGGGCGGATGCCCCGTTCCCGCAGATGCGCGGCCAGGCGGTTGGAAGCCTCATCCAGCTCGGCGTAGCTGACCTGACGTTTATCTTGTACCAGCGCAATCTCATTGGCATAAGACCGTACGGAATCGGCAAACGTTTCGGGGAACAACGGCAGCGCATCCGGACGGGGCGGCAGCGGGTAAACACGTTCACGCTCGCCGGGCAATAGCAGGTCGAAATCCGCCACCCGCGACGCCGGCGCGTCCACAAACTGCTCCAGCAGAGAAATCAGCCGCTGGTAATACAACGCCAAACCGTCCATCGGATACAAATCCGCGTTGGCGTCGAACCCGAAGTCCAGGTGACCGTCGCTATTACGGTCGAAAATATTGAAACTCAGATGCTCTACCGGCCCGCAGGCCACGTTATCCACTGACATCTCACAGCCGTCGAAGTGGGCGCTCTGGTCGTAGGCAATCACATTGATCAACGTGTTAAACAGGGGTTTGTGCCCGCGCTCGGCGTAAAGATCGCGGATCATCGATTCTGAACGGTAGCCCTGATGTAACAAATGGTGGCGCAGTTGACGCTGAATAGCCGCCGCGACGGAAATTATCGTGGAGTCGGCAGAGAAAGAGATGTGTAACGGCAGAATGTTGGCCACCATCGACAGGATGTTGCGCAGCGCTTTCGCTTTACGGGCGGCGACGGGCATGCCCACAACCAGTTCGTCCTGCCCCGTCATTTTATGCAGGTAGGCGGCGCACACCGCGATGAGGATGCTTGATAAACGTAACTCCGGATAGTTGACCGAGACGAGGGTTCTCAGGCGGTCCAAATTTTCCCCGGTGTAACGCTTCCGCAGGCGGTTGAGCGTAGTCAGCGGCACATTGCCCGGCACCAGCTGCGTGACTTCCGGCAAAGCCAGACAATAATCACGCCAGTAGGCCTGATCCTTTATATAAGAAGAACTCTTACGGTACACCTGTTCCACTTCATGCACCCGTTTTAACGGCTCCAGCATCAGTGGCGCGGGGGTTTCATTGCGCAGTAGCTGTCCGTAATGTTCCGCCAGCAGTCGGAACAATATCCCATGACTGTAACCGTCAAGGATCAAGTGCGTTCCCATCTCTATCAGGCGATGCTGGTCGTCGGCTATTTTGACCAGGCAGTAGCGGATCAGCGGCGCATGAGCCAGGTCCATATCTCGACCCAGGAGATTATCGAGTAGCAATTGATAGGCCGGTTCAGGGTCGCGTTCGGCGGAAAGATCAACATATTGCACGTAAGCGTGTGTCTGGCAAGGCACGACATATTGCACGTATTGCCCAGACGCGGGGTTTATTTCGAATTGAGTGTGCGTGGTATCGACTTCGCGGCACACGGTATTAATAGCTTGAATGAGCAAATCACGATTAAGCTGCCCTTTAAACTCAAGCACGTCACATAAATGATAATTCAGATTATGTTCAGCTTTTGCGATAGCGAAACAAACTTCCTGTTGGGCAGCGCTCAGTGGACAGGGTTCCTTTTCAGGCATAAAACATTCCTCTTTATAATTACCACGCAGATTCCACTCGTTAATTTCTACGACTGAGAGTTTTTAACGAGTATCGATTTTCGCCACTGACGTAGCTTAATAACCATAGAGTTATCGGCCCGGTGCAATAATTTCACGAGGAAATCTAATAAGTAATAATACCCAGAGGGTAAGAATTAATGGTCTGTCATTTTGTTTTTCTATGATAGATATAAAAAAGTTAATTAAGCAAGAGCAAATAAAACGTCTGAGCAAAGTATCATCAGTATTTATTTTTTGGCTATTTCAAATAAATATCCATATTGAATTTCCGCGAATTAAAAAGATAGTTTTATTATGAAAACACCCACACCCCAATATTACCGCCGTCTCATTAGTACCCCGATCAGCGAGAATTTCACCAAACAACAATCAGAAACAAGATTAACAAAATCAATAACTTAAAAACAATAAATTGACACGACTCTAAAATAATCACTTCGACCTTTCTCGATAAAAAATAAGAAAAACGGACATTTCAAAACTCTTCTCCATTTTTATTCTGTTGATAACAGCCGTTGCTTATCTTGAATAGTCATCTGGGAGAGTGTGTCACTATTTATATCGAGTTACATTTGTGATTTAAATAACGGGCCGAAACAATCCCGCTTAATGAAAATAACTTTACGGCAAAAAGTCGATTTTCGAGGATAACCCTGCCGCACCGTGCCCTCAGCCTTTCCGCCTGAGCATCACGCGTCTCCTGCAGCGTCTGCCACGTCACCCTTCAGCGCACTCGCGGAAAGGCTTAACCGCCGCTTACGCCAGTATTGGCGGGGTTCTCCGCCATGCTCGGATGCGACACCCCTTCAGCGCTCACTTCCCCGCTCATGCTGTTTTGATGGCTTAGACCGTCGGTTTTTGACGAAGGGCGCTGTTTTCAGCGACATGCCCTTCTTTCTAATGAGAAAATATCAGCCCACGGTATTCTGTTTTGGAATAGTGCCTTTTTTTCGTCAGGTTTAACTTAATTACCGATAAATCCCTTTCGTTGAGTTTTTATTTAGGAATGTTAATTTCGACATTCATCCACTGTGTTTACTTAGCGTTATTATTTCATCGAGATATCTGAGCAAGATAAATTCATGGCCTTATTTGGCCTATTGTCATTTGAGGGCAATGTAAATAGTCCCGGAACGTGGACTGATTAAAAGGCGGCTTTTATTCTTTTTCGAAAATGATTCGTGCGCATATAGCTAAGTCACGTTAATGAAGGAGGCTCTTACCGCCCACACGGTTCACCAGCAGAGAAATAGGAAAAAATTTACGTCTGTCCGATGATTACCTCTGGGTAAAGACGAAATCAGGTCAGACGCTAACGCGATCTTAAAACGTGTATGCCCGAAAGAGAGAAGTGTTTATAGATAGTCCTGAATGGCCCCAGCGTGGGTCATCACCCCACACATTACAAAATGGCCCTATTTTTAAAGAAGAGCCACGCTTGAGTCTTTTTGCGATCGCCGTGCGGATTTTTTACCCTAATAAACTTAAGGCATTAGCTAATGATGAAATATAGATAATCAAAAACAAAATAAGCAAATAGTTCGGTACTGTACTTATCGGGATATTCTCGTTCCCTCACTTATTTTCAGCTCACCGGTGAACGACATGGGTTACAACAATAAAAAACATAACAATCAATGAGTTACCTTTAATCTTTTATTTAAGTCAGCGGAAAAACAGAATTATCCAATGATTAAGGAAAGGGTATTACCCACATTATCGGCTGGCGCTGACGCCGTTTATTCGTGAAATAACCATTGCCTCTAGCTTATTACAAAACGCGATTTAGCGAGGAGGAAAGGGTCACTTATGCTTCGCCTTATACCCTGATAAAGGCGGGGTATATTAAACTAAAGTAATAAAAAACATTTATTTAAAATCCTCAGGCCGGTCAGATTCACAGACTGAATAAAATGACGGTCATTGGCATGACGACAACTCAATAATGACTTATCGCCATCGCTATTTTACACAGCCTGTGCCGTTGAAAACGGAGAGATCTGGCCGAAGGGCATAAACACTTTTAATGGAAATAAAGTATGAAACACCAGAAGAGTCCCCCTCGTTCCACCAGGCGGTTTTCCCGCATTGTCATGAGTTTGACAACCACTGCCGCGCTGTTGACGTCAGCGCTCACCTTCCCCATGCAGGCTCAGGCGGAAGGCCAGCTGCGCATCGCACAGCAATTCGGCATCGTCTACCTGCTGCTCAACGTGGCGCAGGACAAGCAGCTGATTGAGAAACATGCCAAGGCCGAAGGACTGGACGTCAAAGTAGATTACTTGCAGCTCTCGGGCGGCGCGGCGGTGAATGATGCGTTGCTGTCAGGATCCGTGGATATCGCCGGCGCGGGCATCGCCCCACTGTTTACCCTGTGGGATCGCACCAAAAATCGTCAGAATGTGAAGGCTGTGCTCGCCACCGGCAGCTTCCCCTACTATCTCATCAGCACTAACCCCAACGTCAAAACGATCGCCGACTTCACCGATAAAGATCGCATCGCCGTCCCGGCCGTTGGCGTCTCGTTGCAATCACGCTTCCTGCAGGCGGCTTCGGCCGAACGTTGGGGCGATAAAGCGTTTAACCGTCTGGATAAGCTGCAAGTCGCGGTGCCGCATCCGGACGCCACTGCCGCCATTATCAGCGGCGGCACGGAAATTTCCGCTCACTTCGCCAACGCCCCTTTCCAAGAGCAGGAGCTGGCAGGCAATCCCAAGGCGCATATCGTTCTGAACTCCTATGACGTTCAGGGCGGCCCGACATCGCCGGTGGTGCTTTACACCACAGAAAAATTCCGCCAAGAGAACCCTCGCACCTACAAAATCTTCGTCGATGCGCTGGCCGAAGCGGCAGACTTCACCACCAAAAATCCAGAAGCGGCGGCAGACGCCTTCATTCGCATCACCAAGTCAAAAATCGACCGCAAGCTGTTGCTGAGCATTCTCAAAAGTCCTGAATCCAAATTCAGTATTACGCCGCAAAACACGCTGTCTTTGGGCCAGTTCATGTACCGCGTTGGCGCGCTGAAAAACAATCCTGAGTCGGTTAAGGATTACTTCTTCGACGATCCACACGTCGATTCGGGAAGCTAAATGCCGCCGGCGCGGAGATCTCCGGCCTACCGACCTTGGGGGTTGGCGGGCATTCACGCGCCGACGGGGCGTTATCGTCGTCCTCACTGGCGGTGGACAACAACGAGAGGAAACCAAGATGTCTAAACATTTATCGCAGGATCGTGACGCCACGATCCGGCCCGACGTCCCACTGCTACAGGTGGAGAACGTCGGCCTGGAATACGCCACTCGCGAACGCCGGGTGCGCGCCACCCATGACGTGAGCTTCGATATTTTCCCGGCTGAACGCTTCATCCTGCTCGGCCCTTCCGGCTGCGGTAAATCCAGCCTATTGAAAGCCGTCGGCGGATTTCTTCCGCCGGTCGATGGCCGCATCCTGCTGGAAGGAAAGGCCATCTCGCAGCCGGGGCCGGAACGGATGATGGTCTTTCAGGAGTTCGACCAACTGCCGCCGTGGAAAACCGTGTTGGAAAATACGCAGTTCCCACTCCTCGTGACCGGCAAGCTGTCCGCCGCCGAAGCGCGAGATCAGGCGATGTATTATCTGGAAAAAGTAGGGCTGGCCGACTTCGCCAACGCCTGGCCGCATACGCTGTCCGGGGGGATGAAGCAGCGGGTCGCCATTGCGCGCGCATTGGCGATGAAACCGAAGGTGCTCTTGATGGACGAACCGTTTGCCGCGCTGGATGCGCTGACACGCCGCAAAATGCAGCAGGAGCTGCTGGAACTCTGGGAGGAGGTGCGCTTCACGCTGCTGTTCGTCACCCACTCGATTG
This sequence comes from Lonsdalea quercina subsp. quercina, assembly GCF_000688695.1. Classification (GTDB taxonomy): domain Bacteria; phylum Pseudomonadota; class Gammaproteobacteria; order Enterobacterales; family Enterobacteriaceae; genus Lonsdalea; species Lonsdalea quercina_D. The sequence goes on from NZ_JIBQ01000009.1 coordinate 264,010, forward strand.
AAGAAGCGCTGGTCGTCGGTAACCGCATTCTGCTGCTGTCGCCCCATCCAGGACGCGTGCGCGCCGAGCTCAATTGTCATCAGTTCTCTCACCACGATGAAGGCGGCACAGAGTTTCAGGCGGCGGCGCGGCGCATCCACGATCTGCTGTTTCCGACGGGCCATTCCGTGGCCCCGGCGCCAACCTCGTCGACGCCCTCGCCCATTCGCGCGCTGGCTGGACAACACTCGCGCTGAGTTTTATCTCTTAACATGAAAGGTTTCACGATGAGTCAACATCCCCCTGTTCGTCCGGAGTACCAGAGAGAGCTGGCTCCGCTGACCGATATTAACGTCGCCCAGCCATTACCGCTGCTTAACCGCCTGTGGAATCAGGGCGCCGTCCGCAAGTCACTCTTGCTGATCTTGCTGGCTTTGCTGTGGGAGGGCGCCGCCCGCTGGCAAAATAATGATTTGTTGCTGCCGACGTTTACTCAGGCGGCGACGGCGTTTATTGAGGATATACGTAACGGCGAACTGCCCGCTAAGATCGCCATCTCCATGAGTACGCTGGTGAAAGGCTATCTGATTGGGACCGCGTTGGCGCTGGCGCTCAGCGCACTGGCGGTCTCCACTCGGCTGGGCCGCGATCTGCTGTCCACGCTAACCTCTATGTTGAATCCCCTGCCCGCTATCGCGCTGTTACCGCTGGCGCTGCTGTGGTTCGGGCTGGGCACACAAAGTTTAATTTTCGTGCTGATTCATTCGGTACTGTGGCCGATGGCGTTAAATACCTATTCAGGCTTTCTCGGGGTCTCGGAGACGCTGAGGATGACCGGCCGTAATTATGGACTTAAGGGGTTACGCTACGTTTGGCACATTCTGATCCCGGCGGCGCTGCCTTCTATTCTCTCCGGTCTCAAAATAGGCTGGGCTTTCGCCTGGCGTACGCTCATCGCCGCCGAGCTGGTCTTTGGCGCATCCAGCGGACAAGGCGGACTGGGCTGGTACATTTTTCAGAACCGCAACGAACTGTATACCGACCGGGTATTCGCCGGATTAGCTTCGGTGATTATCATTGGACTGCTCGTGGAAACGCTGATCTTCGCCACCATCGAACGGGTCACGATCAAACGCTGGGGAATGCAGCGCTAGCAATACGCAGTACGCCGACGAGGGTATTTCGTCGGCGTACTGCCCCTCGATACAGGCAAAGGGAAATGCACTTTTCTTTATGTATGAATAAGATGTGGGACTGACTTCATCGCCGTCACACCTTACAACCGGGCGTAAGTTTGAGACTTAGAGCGATACCTCGATATTTTTATTAGTTGATTATTTCAACACCATCAATCTATTTAAGATAAAGAGAAAAGACATCGATTTTAAATAGAGTAGACAATATTGAATTATATTATTATTCACGCTTATAAAAATATTGTAAATAAAATGTCACGTGAGATAAACAACGAGAGTTAACTGACGCTCGAAGAAAAAACATTTTATTTGCGTGTGTATGAATATAAACAATTGTCGATTCTAATAAAAATCTCGCGCAGCAACACGAATAATCATCGACGCTGAGACGCTTCCATAATACTTTTGATATTGAGTTTCCGTAGCATGCTTTGCTTATGGCAGCTAATCGTTTTTTCACTCAAACACAAAAGGCCAGACACTTCCTTGTTGCTTTTCCCCTTCAACAGATACTGAAGCACCAATTGCTCTCTGGGAGAGAGTTTTTTCAGTTGCACATCCCAGGATGGGCCTGAGGCATGGTGTGTGACGTCTTGTATCTTGGAGATGATTTCAACGATCGGACTTTTCAAATCGATAATCGCATCGTAATTGATATAGCGAAACATCCGGTCAGGCTGACTGTCTTTGAAGATGACAATCTTGTTATTGCTATTGATGTATTTTATTACGTCAACCAGCGAAGAGATGATGGAAGAGTCATGCAATACTTCAATAAGAAATACCTGCTCTTTTTCCTGCTGCAGATTGTTGACTAAATCACAGATATCCGCAGCGACAAAACACCTATCGCTATCCGTCATTATTTTACTGATAATGATATTCTGTAAAGAATAAGAAATGATTTCATTCTCAACCAGGAACACATAGTCCATTGTTATACCACCCCCATACCGCAAGCAATAGAAACCAAGTAAAGCCGTTTTTAGTGCGGCTAAATCGAACAGTATGAATTTTTATCGTTTAAGCAATTCTCATAAACCATAGCACTTAACAAAAATTATGGTAGGTTAAATCTGGACTTTACTGGTCTGCTCTCTTATTACCCATCAAGTTAACTTTCTGGTCGCATATTATTTGTGCATTTATCCATTGCTTAATCTGACTTTTATCTTACCTATCGATTCCCCCTTTCTATCAACATATTCGGTTGTGCCACAGAGCCGAATTCGGTGAGCCCCCACACCCGTCATCGCCGCCCGGTATGAGAGGGTCACAGTAGAGCGATTTTTATTCGCCTCAGCTCTCTTTATAGGCTTTGGAGCGGAAAGTCGGCCAAACATTCGACACTTGAATATGAGAAGCAACAAAGGGCTTGCCATCCATGCCGGAGCAGTCCATAATGACGTCCATTCCAGTTACTGGAACGCAAGAAAAAGCATTTTAATCAAAGAGTTATCTCTAGATTTTATGCGAAACACCCTGTACGACCGTAGCTCAGTTGGTTAGAGCACCACCTTGACATGGTGGGGGTCGGTGGTTCGAGTCCACTCGGTCGTACCAATTCTTTTCTGCCTTCGGCAGTCCTAGTTCCCTGACCTATCCGTCATCATTGATGATCCCCCGTTTTCTAATCGTGACTTTCCCCTGTATTGCTGGTTCTATCCGTTTATTCCCCCGGCTTTGTTCGCTTTATCATCGATTCTCCAGATGTTGCCAACCGTCCATTACCGACACGCTACTGGTTCCTACAAAACCACGCTGATCAAAATCGGGGCCGCCAAACTACAAAGCACGCTACTGCCGGTCAGCGTCTATGCCCCCCCCAGCCAGAACAACATTTCGCCGCGATAGTTTCTTACACGCCTAACGCGTGCCTAAACGAAAGCCGCCACATTTTGTGTGACGGCTTGGATGTCTTTGCTACTTTTGTTTGAGTCAGGGGGATCAATCCCCTGTCGTTAACCCCGTCCTACTGTGCGCGTGTCCCCTTCTCTCCATAGAGCAACGCCAGCTTGGCGTAGAAATCTTCCAGCGTGAAACGCGTGTCCACAGCATGATAAACCCGGATCTGTCGGGGGCTTTTCTGCTGCCCATAGCTCAGGTCATCATTAATCTGCGGTGCATCACGCAGTGTATATTGGTATTCGTGGTCATCCAGCAACAGCGCGACCGAGGGGTTATCGCCCAAGACCCACACTTCGCTTTTCGGCCAGGGCACGTCCTTTAAGGTCATCGAGATTTCCCGATTAAAGTCAATCAGCTGCTGCCACAGATACTCGCCGACCTTGCCCTGCGGTTTGACGCGCGCCGCCAGCTCCGCCAAAGAGACCCTGACCGACATGTAGACGTTATGCGGGACCTGCCACAGCGGAACGTTGGACTGGAGCACCACATTCGCCGCCTGCGGATCGTTAAACAGGTTGTATTCCCAGCCGCCCTTTGGATAAGGCATGCCGCCGATCCAAATCACGGTCATTTTCTTGGCAATCGTCGGGTCCGCCTGCAGCGCGGCCGCAACATCGGTCAGCGCGCCGAGCACCAGAACAAATAGCGGCTGAGGATCGTCTTTTTTGGCCTCGTCGATCAACTGCTGCGCGCCTTCGCTCAGGGCCGGTTTACCCTCCAGCGGCCCCGTTGCGCCGCGATAAACCGGCACCGCCGTTTTTCCCATCACCTGTGTTAAGCGCTGCAGCTCGCGATAGCTTTCCATCATGCTGTCAGCGGCAGGACGTTTTAACAACGGCGCCGTTCGAGCGTAGTGGGCGGCGATAAGACCGGTCACCTTCAGCGTGGGCGACATTAACGCGTGCGCCACCGCGAAATCGTCGTCCGCCTCGTTTTTAGCATCGCTGCTAATCATGACTCTGATTTGCTTGTGTTCCACCACGTCATACGGCAGCTCGGCCGCTCGCGACGACACGCTCCACAGCACGACGAGAAGTAGAGCCAGACCCTGGCTCATCAGCATTAACCCGCGTTTCTTACTTCTAGTGATAATCATAAAAAGATCCCCATAAGCGAAAAGGACACAACATGGATGTGCCGAGTTACCACCAGACTTCCGCCTGCACCCCCAGGCTGAACTGATCGTCTTTATCGTCCTCGAAACTGAACTGAGAGATGCCGTTCTCCAGCGATTTCAGATAGCTGGCGTAAAAACGGATCTCCGGACGAGAGGTCAGCATGCTGGTGCTGACTTTGAGGGTGTGGAACAGCGTGGTTTTGTAGCCTGACTCACGATAGTTGACGCCGCCTGCCTTGTTGGTCTGGTTGAAATAGGCCAGCTCGACGCCGGTCTGGTTGTACTGATCCCAGATATACGCGGGACGGACTACCGCACGGAACGTTTCAAAGTCCGTGTGCGCGCCGGTCTCATAGCTGTACAGATCGTTGCCGCGGCCATACACCAGCGCGTTTGCCATGATCACGTCGGGATGCAGGTACGTTTCCCCCTGCGAGATCAGCCGGAAGGCGGTCCCCCCGGTATGTTCGCCGTAATAATATTTGCCATCGCCGTAGTCCGGATTGGCGTCGGATATCCGCATGAAGCCACTGGCGATGGAGTTACTGGCGTACTGGAGGGCAAATTCATTAAATCCGCCGTTATCAAAGTTCTGCCGGAAAAGACCGGTCGCCAGCCACGCGTCTTTTAATTCGAAATAGTTGCTCGAATGCTGACTGTCGCTTTCATTCGCCGTGTTGTATTTGCCGTCTATTTCCAGCGTCGCCTTATTCCAGAGTGGGATTTCCCGGTAGCGGATATCGATGGCGTTGGTATTCACCTGCGTCGTTGAGGTGTAGGACTTATCGTAGAGATCCAGATCCTGACGCAGTAACGCCATATCCAATTTCCCGACGCCCACGTCAATGTTCTCCAGCCCGACTGCGCCCGCAGAATCGGCCTTATGCGCTTTCCAGTCCAGCATCTGGATTTCATAATTTTTCAGATAATGTTTCCCGACCCAGAACGTGGCCTCCGGCAGAAACGGAATAAAGCCCGTGGTGGTGACGTACATGTCGGAAAATTGGAGCAGGTTGTCGCTGCTGGAGTCGAATACGCCGTTACTGTATGACTGCCCCACATTGCCATCGAGCCACACGACGGCATGCGCGGTTTTGCCGTCCTGATCGTAAACGCGTTGGTTCAGGATCAAATCGAACCAACCGCTGTGCTCATTGCCGAAACGGCCCAGAGACCCAATCGCATAAGACTTGGGTACGCCGCGCGATGAGGTGGCCCAGCCAGATCGAAAATACCCCGAGTAGGTAAAGCCGATGTCGTTTTTCACGTAGTTGCTGATGTCGCCAAGCGTCATCGGCGTCGAAGAAACGGTAGCGTTGCTGGTGCTGGCGTTGGCGCCGCCGTTGACCGAGGTGGAGGAAGACGTCGGCGTAGCTTTTGCCGTGGATTGGGCGCTATCGTTCACGACCATCACGTTGACGTCGCGCTGCTTCGGCGCCGTATTTTGTTGGGCCTGACTGGCGGCGATTTTATATTCCTGCAACTCTTTTCGGGTGGCGTTTAATTCCTTTTCGAGCAGTTCGAGTCGTTCCTCCACGGTTAATTTCGCGGCCAGCGCGTGATAAGGCACACCGGCGTAGAGCAGAGCCAGCGTGATGATTTTTACGGATACAGAGTTAATTTTTATCATTATGGTGGTTCCAATGTTGATGCGCGGGGGCGCAAACTCGCCTGCCCGCTATTCCCGGTCAACGTGCGTTGCTCAACGTTTTTATTCGAAGCGGCGATGCTCCGCCTCTCACCTTGAACGCTTTTTATGTCTGCCTATCCGCGGGCGAAACCGTGGCGGATAAAGTAACTGGGGGTACAGCTCCAGGCATGGCAGTAACTGTCGATTTGTTTGCTGCCATAGGGAGACGACATCGGTTTTTTAGGATCAAACGCTTCCCAGAAGGTATTGGTCCCGGTTTTGACCATTGCCCCCCAATACTCCTCCACCAGCGTTCGCGCTTCTTCGCTCAGTCCACAATGAATGAGCGCATCGACCATGTGGTGGTACAGGTAGGGTGTAAGCGGCCGAATGGCCTGGGGCAGCGACATAACGCGGGTCAACGCTTGCGCCATCTGCGGTTGAGGCAGCACGTCGGCCAGCGCCATCCATGCCTGAGATGCCCAGGAGATTTGTCGCTGTTCGCCGCTGACGAACACGCCCTGCTTTTCATCAAACAGCCCGCGTGCCGCTTGCTTCATCCGCACAACGATTTCCTCCAGATACGCGACCTCGGCATCTCTTCCCAGCGATTTCGCCAGTTCGATGCCCTCCTGACAGCTGTAAATCAGTAGCCCCTGGATCGCCGCCTGTTTATCAAGACCTTTCAGCGCGGCGCTTTGGTCCGATCCCGGATTCCAGTCGATAAACACGTAATCCTTTTCCGGCGCGACGAACAGGCCCTGCGCATTGACATTCTTCAGCGCCAACGCCAACTGCTGTTTCGCCACCGGCCACAGCTCCTGTGCCGTCGCGGTGTCGTGGCTCGCCCGCAGATAGTCGCGCACGATGCTGCCGAACAATGCGGCATAGTCGATCAGCACGACTTCGCCCATACGCGGCTCCGGCTGTTCATAGACGCAGGCCGTGATATAACCATCGTCCCGCTGCAGCCCGGCGAACAAATACAGGCAGCGGCGAACCAGCGCGGTGTTGTTGAAGCTCACATAGTTGACCATCGCCTGCAGGCGCAGATCGCCAACCCATAACCGCCGATCGCGCTTCGGCCCGTCCTCGAAGACGGTCTGCATACATTCGTGCAATGTCCGAATGCTGACGCGGTCGATATTCTTCAGCAGGTCGCTGTCATAGCGCGCCGGCGCCAGCCGATCCTGACCGGCGGAAGAGACCGCCTTCACCTGTAGTTGGCTGAACGTGACGCTGAAATTCGTCGAAGTGGAGATAATTTCGATTTTGACGAAGCGGAAGGCATGGCGGCGTTCAATCCTGACCTGCTGCGGCAGAAAATCGACGTTCAGTATTTCATCCGGTAGCCAGGAAGCGCTGATCCAGCCGTTGTAGGGATAGAGCGGCTGCGTCACATCCGTGACAACCTCTCCAAAAATCAATCGCAAACGCACCGGTGCATCGCAGGAAACGCCCTGCCATCCCAATGAGAACGTCAGATAACCGGTATAGTGCTCGCCGAAATCCACGATGAAACTGTCACCGGTCTTGAAACTCTTGTTCGTCAATTCGCCCACGTCATACTGCTGCGTCATCGCCACGCCCAACAGATGCTCGGGCGCTTCCCGAGGCGCGACGACGTTCAACGCGGAATAAGACTCTTCGGACAGCGACGGTTTCAGCACTTCCGCCATCGCGATCCAATGCTGCTGTCGGTTCAGCGCCGTCGGTCTGTCGCCGCCCGTTTTCGCCGCGCCAGCCGTCTTATCCGCCGCGCGTAACGGCGCGAGACGGGCGCAGGCGGTGACGACGGCCGCGTGGATCAATAACTCTCTTCTATTCATGGTTATCAGCCACCTTCTTGGACGGGCCCGGCGCTGCGGCCGCACAGCCCGTAGTCAGACGTTAAGGCATGGAAGACGCCATGCCCGCCCGTCGATCACTTCAGCGCGTCACCGTTGCTGCGAATGACCGATTGATACCAGTAGAAGCTCTTCTTGCGCTTACGCTCCAGCGTGCCCGCCCCCTGATCGTCCCGGTCCACATAAATAAAGCCGTAGCGTTTGGACATTTCCGCCTTGGAGGCGCTAACCAGATCGATGGGTCCCCAGCTGGTATATCCCAGTACGTCGACGCCATCGGCGATCGCCTCACCGACCTGCACCAGATGATCATTGAGGTACTTAATGCGGTAGTCGTCGTTGATGGTGCCGTCGGCCTCCAGCTGGTCTTTCGCCCCCAGCCCGTTTTCCACGATAAACAGCGGTTTCTGATAGCGGTCGTACAGGACGTTAAGCAGGTAGCGCAGCCCTTCCGGATCTATCTGCCAGCCCCATTCGGAGCTTTCCAGATACGGATTGGGGATCATGTTCAGGATGTTGCCGCGCGCTTTTTGGATTTCTTCATCGTCCTGGGTGACACAGCCGGTCATGTAGTAGCTGAACGAAATGAAATCAACCGTTTCCTTCAGCGCCTGGACGTCATCCTCTTCGATGCGCAGCGCAATTCCCTGCTCTTTGAAGAAGCGTTTCATATAGGCGGGATAGGCCCCGCGAGCCTGAACATCGCCGAAGAACAGCCATTCGCGGTTTTGGCGCAGGCTTTCCATAACGTCGTCCGGTTTGCAGGTCAGCGGGTAAAGCATCGCGCCCAGCAACATGTTGCCAATCCGCGCGTCGGGAATGATTTCATGGCAGGCTTTAACCGCCTTGGCGCTGGCGACCAGTTGGTGATGGATGGCCTGGTAGATAGCGGCTTTGTCGCTGTCCGGCGGCAGACCGACGCCGGTAAACGGGGCGTGCAGCGAGACGTTGATTTCGTTAAAGGTCAACCACAGCTTGACCTTATTGCGATAGCGTTTGAAGACGGTGCGGGCATAGCGCTCGAAACAGTCGATCGTTGTACGACTGCCCCAACCGCCGACGCGCTTCACCAGTCCATAGGGCATCTCGTAATGCGAGAGCGTGACCAGCGGCTGGATATCATGCTTCGCCAGTTCGTCGAACAGCTTGTCGTAGTAGGTCAGCCCGGCTTCATTGGGCGTCAGCTCGTCGCCCTGCGGGAAAATACGCGTCCAGGCGATGGACACGCGCAGGCAACGGAACCCCATTTCAGCGAACAGCGCGATGTCCTGCGGATAACGGTGATAGAAGTCGATGGCGACATCCTTAATGCTGCTGTCGCCGGGTTGGCGCTCAACAATATCGCCGAAGATCCCCTGCGGCTGCAGATCCGACGTCGAGAGTCCTTTGCCATCGTCTTGATAGGCGCCTTCCACCTGATTGGCGGCAATCGCGCCGCCCCATAAAAAGTCTTTCGGAAAACGAGCGTTCATTGAGTTTCTCCTGTACACGAGAGTGAGTTAATGCACCAACGACAGCAGCGGCGCGCGCGCAACGACGGCGCCGCGGGCTAATGGCAGCACATCCAGATAGCTGTCGCTGTTGGAAATAATGATGGGAGTGGTCAGGTCATATCCCGCCGCTGCGATCGCCTCGGCGTCGAACGTCAGCAGGAGATCGCCCTGCTTGACGATGTCGCCGATAGCGACGTGCGGCGTGAAATGAAGGCCGTCCAGTTTCACCGTATCCACGCCGACATGGATCAGCACTTCCGCCCCGTTATCTGCGGCCAGGCCGATGGCGTGATGCGTTTTGAATAGCGATGCCACCGTGCCGTCTACCGGCGCATAAAGCTTGCCCTCTTCAGGCACAACCGCGATGCCTTTCCCCAGCAGTCCACTGGCGAAGGTGCTGTCGTTAACCTCTTCCAGCGGGATCGCCTGACCCGTCAGAGGACTCGCCAGCGTTTCCGTGCGGATGCCCAGCGCAGAGTCGACCGTCGCAGCTGTCGGTGCATCCTTTTTGGGNGAAAGCGCTGCGGCCGGGATACCGAACAGCCAGCTGGCTACAGCGGCAAAGAGGAAGGCAATCGCCGTGCCGACAATGGCCGCCCACACGCTGCTGTTAAAGCCTTCGGGGGGAATAATCAGGGTGAAAGTGAAGATGCTGGGCAGACCAAAGGAGTAAATGGTGGAGTGGAAATAGCCCATAATGCCCGCGCCGATGGCGCCGCCGATGCAGCCGAAGATGAACGGACGACGCAGAGGGAGCGTGACGCCGTAGACGGCTGGTTCGGTGATCCCGAAGATCGACGCCGAGAAAGCAGAGCCGGCGATACCTTTGAGTTTGGCATCCCGGGTACGCAGCAGCACGCCGAGCGTTGCCCCCGCCTGCGCCAGCACGGCGGGCGTCAACAGCGGCAGCAGCGTATCGTGTCCCAGCACGCTGAGGTTGTTCAGCATCAGCGGCACCAGTCCCCAGTGCAGGCCGAAAATCACGCAGATCTGCCAAATCGCGCCCATCACCGCGCCTGCAACGACCGAGTTGAGGTTATAGAGCCACTGATAGCCGCTGGCCAGCAGCTCGCTGAGCCAGGTTGCACACGGGCCGATCACCAGAAACGTTAGCGGCACCGTGATGCAGATGCACAGCAGCGGCGTCAAGAAGTTTCGGACGTTGGCATGCAGCAGCGCATTGCATTTTTTCTCCAGTTTGGACGATACCCAGCAGGCGAAAATAATCGGGATAACCGACGAGCTGTAATTCAAAAACGTGATGGGGATGCCCAGAAAGGTCATCGGCTGATAATCGGCTGACTGCATGGCGTTGAATGCGGTGATCATCATGGGATGCACCAGCGTTCCCCCAATGACCATCGTCGTAAACGGATTGCCGCCGAACTTTTTGCCCGCGGTGTAACCCAGGATCACCGGGAAGAAATAAAACAGCGCATCGCTGGCCGCGAACAAGATTTGATACGTGCCGTGGCTTGATTCCAGCCACCCCAGCGCCTGACATAATGCCAACAGGCCTTTGAGTATCCCTGATGCCGCCATCACACCGATAAATGGCGTAAAGATGCCCGCGATAATGTCAATGAAACGGGAAAACAAACTGTCTGATTTGTTCTCATCCTGCGAGGCGGCACTTTCGCCGTTTTCCATCCCCGCAGCGGCCGCGACGTCGCGATAAACGTCGCTGACATGATTGCCGATGACGACCTGAAACTGACCGCCGCTTTCCACCACCATAATCACGCCGGGATTGTTTTTCAGCGTGGCGGCATCGGCTTTAGCACTATCCTTGAGTTTGAAACGCAGGCGAGTGGCGCAATGCAGGACGCTGCTAATATTGTCCCGGCCACCAACACCCTCAATGATCTCACTGGCTAACATCTTATATTCCATAGGACATTCCTTAATGCGGGTCACAGCCAGATAACATCCGACATGACGGGCGAGGCTGTTTTTTAGACGAAAAAAAACCTGAATCACTTCCCCGGCGGTCTCATGACGACTCAGGAAGCGATTCAGGTTTCGCCTGCGTTGCCCGAAGGCAACTGCAGTAACAATCCAAATCTTGCGGGTCAGCTTGCGGGGTTTTGATCACCCAAGCAAGCGACTTTAATTAGCTGACAATTAATTTGTGATGCACAACACTCTTTTGCTTTTTACTCCTCCGGTTCTTGTCCTGAGATATCCGCACGCACTCTTTCGATATGAATGGTCAGGAACATCAGTTCCTCCTTCGTCAAAACATAATCGTATTGCCGATGGATGTGTGTCTGGATCTTTTCCGCGCAGGCGTAGGACTGAGCATACTTCTCTTTGACGACATCATGCAGTGATTCGTCATCGTTGGAGACCGGATCATGCCCGACGAGCCGCTGCGCAAAAAATTTGAGGTGAGTGACAAAGCGGTGATAACTGAGCGCCTGCTCGTTGTAGTCCACATCCAGGTGGTATTTGACGATATTGAGTATCTCCTGCATCACCTTGGTAATTTGAATCACCTCCGGCATCTGGCTATCGAGCTGCGCGTTGACCAGATGCAGCGCGATAAACCCGGCTTCGTCTTCCGGCAAACGAACGCCAAGGCGGCGATGGATGATCTCCAGCGCCTCCAGACCTACCGCAAACTCTTTTTGATATAGCCGTTTGATCTCCCAGAGCAGCACGTTGCGAATATCCACGCCCTGCCGATGACGCTCGATGGCGAAATGACAGTGGTCGGTCAGCGATACATAGATGCTATTTTGCAGCTTCCCCGGGAGTTGTTTCCTCGCTAACGCGATGATTTTGTCCGCGGTGGTGAACACCTCAAGCGGTATTCCCTGCAAAATCTCGCTCAGCCGCGACGTGAGTTCGCTGCTGCGCAGTTCGAACACTTTCTCAATCAGCGCCTTATCGAGGCGATCGCCAATCTGTTTTTTGAAACCTAGCCCTCGCCCCATAACCACCTGTTCGTTATGGTGTTCATCCAAGACGGTGACGACATTATTATTGAGTATTTTGGCTATTTTCATTTTTACGAACCCTGGAAACAAAAAGACCAGACATCCACTCGTCTACAAGCGAATATCTGGTCTTGCCTGCCGTCAGCAGTAACAACCCTGGCACCCATCATCAACCTCCCCTCAGACTCTCTCAATATGCATCACGAAGAAACGTGACGGAGATCGACACAAAAGCTTAAAATTTACACATTATTTTCTACAATACCGACTGACATAGCGAAATATGGCGCATAATCATTGGATTGCATGATTTTTATCTGCAGGGAAATATGATTGCAGAGAGATTGCGCAACACCAGTGCGCAAAAGTGAAAAATCGCCTATTTTTTTGCGTAAACGCACTAAAATATAGGTTATCATACTGCCTCACCGCTTGTTTCTCATCACTCAGCAACTATAATACGGGCGTTGTCTTATTGAATGGTTTCAGCAAACTACCGTGCCAAGATTAATAACAAGTTTTAAAACGGTATTACCTCGTTTCATCCACTCTTTTAGGATGATATCTGACCCTGAGTGCCTTCAAAATTTCGGTTGCTGTCACTCTCTGCACTCAACGTGTTCTGTCTCTTTTTTCAGCAAATCCCTATCGGGGGTTAGCAGCCTTAACCGCCGGTTCCCATTTTTATCCATCACAACTTGTAGAAATTAACCGTTATGAAAAAGACCAAAATCGTTTGTACTATCGGCCCTAAAACTGAGTCCGAGGAAATGCTGGCCAAGCTGTTGGACGCAGGCATGAACGTTATGCGCCTGAACTTTTCTCACGGTGACTACGCCGAACACGGTCAACGCATCACGAATCTGCGCGCCATCATGCAGAAAACCGGTCAGAAAGCCGCCATCCTGCTGGACACCAAAGGTCCAGAAATCCGTACCATGAAGCTGGAAAACGGCGCCGATGTTTCTCTGTCTGCCGGACAGACTTTCACCTTCACTACCGATCAGAACGTCATCGGTAACAAAGATCGCGTAGCGGTAACCTATGCAGGGTTCCCAGAAGACCTGAGCGTCGGCAACACGGTGCTGGTGGATGACGGTCTGATCGGTATGGAAGTCACTGCCATCAACGGTAACGAAGTTGTTTGTAACGTACTGAACAACGGCGACCTGGGCGAAAACAAAGGCGTTAACCTGCCGGGCGTTTCCATCCAGCTGCCGGCTCTGGCAGAAAAAGACAAACGCGACCTGATCTTCGGTTGCGAGCAGGGTGTTGATTTCGTTGCCGCCTCCTTTATCCGTAAACGTTCCGACGTTGAAGACATCCGCGCGCATCTGAAACAGCACGGCGGCGAACACATCCAGATCATCTCCAAAATCGAAAACCAGGAAGGTCTGAACAACTTCGACGAAATCTTGGAAGCTTCCGACGGCATCATGGTTGCTCGTGGCGACCTGGGCGTGGAAATCCCGGTTGAAGAAGTGATTTTCGCTCAGAAAATGATGATCGAAAAATGTAACCAGGCGCGCAAAGTCGTTATCACCGCAACGCAGATGCTGGATTCCATGATCAAAAACCCGCGTCCTACCCGTGCGGAAGCTGGTGACGTCGCCAACGCCATCATCGACGGCACCGACGCCGTTATGCTGTCTGGCGAAAGCGCCAAGGGTAAATACCCGCTGGAAGCGGTCAGCATCATGGCCACGATCTGTGAACGTACTGACAAAGTCATGAAACCGCGTCTGGAACGCGCAGCGAACACCGGTCGCCTGCGCATTACCGAGGCCGTATGCCGCGGCGCGGTAGAAACTGCAGAGAAACTGGAAGCGCCGCTGATCGTGGTCGCCACCAGCGGTGGTAAATCTGCCAAGTCCATCCGTAAATACTTCCCGGATGCGCGTATTCTGGCGCTGACCACTAATGAAGTCACCGCGCGTCAGCTGATTCTGACCAAAGGCGTAGAAACGCAGCTGGTGAAAGAAATCGCTTCTACCGACGATTTCTACCGCATTGGTAAAGAGGCCGCGTTGGAAAGTGGTTTTGCCCAATCAGGCGACGTTGTCGTCATGGTTTCCGGCGCCCTGGTACCGAGCGGCACCACCAACACCGCTTCCGTACATCGCCTGTAATACCTCATGGCGATAAGTCGCCGATGAGTATCAAGCGCCCCTAGGGGCGCTTTTTTTATGGGTGACTTTATTTTACTTTTCTCTGCATTTCGGGCAGAGATCCTTCCAGTCAGTTATGCTAAAAAGACATATAAGATAACGCCTATTCAGAGTAATCTGATAAAAAAAGCCTGTTTTCCTTACTTTTTTTGTCTTTGAAGTTAAAGGCGCTGCTTCTTTGAGCGAACAATCCAAATTAAGCGTGTTCTCATCAAAAATTTATTCTCATTAGAAAAAAGTTTGTGTAATACTTGTATCGCTACATGGAGATTAACTCAATTAGAGGGTATTAATAATGAATCGTACTAAACTGGTACTGGGCGCGGTAATTCTGGGTTCTACTCTGCTGGCTGGCTGTTCTAGCAATGCTAAAATCGATCAACTGTCTTCTGACGTTCAGACTCTGAACAGCAAAGTTGATCAGCTGTCCAACGATGTAACCGCAATCCGCTCTGACGTACAGGCTGCTAAAGACGACGCAGCTCGTGCTAACCAGCGTCTGGATAACCAGGTTCGCACTTACAAAAAGTAATCGAATCTGTAGAATGAAAAATGGCGCACATTGTGCGCCATTTTTTTGTCTGTCATAAATCCTTCAGCTAACGCTTCTCGCTAGGCCCTACTCTTCTTAACGCCGCCTGAGACTGGACTCCCTTCCAGGCTTGGAAGACGCGACTCCCTATCTTTGCTGGCCCGTAGCTGATGCTACGGATGATACGACGCTGAATCGGTTACACTCGTCACTGGCGCGGCGGCGTCATTAGCCGTTTGCTGAGCGGGGATTGGTTCACCAGTGTTTACCAGCACAGGCATGCCAGAGCGACGCTCGATAGCGCTTTCGACAACCGCCTTATTGGTCTCTTCATTGTTGATAAAACTCTTCACTTTCTTGCTGAGCGCGATAGGCATCGTCTGCGGGTCATCTTTATCCGTGCGAGACAATGGCTGATGAACTTCGATATAGCGCTTACCATCAGGTTCTACGGCGACTTTTATCGGCTCGTTAACNACCTGTACCCGGGTTCCAGGCTCAACTGCGTTGAACAACGCCTCAATATCATCTGCCCGCAAGCGAATACAGCCGGAGCTGACGCGCATACCAATGCCGAAATTCGCGTTGGTGCCGTGAATCAGATAGACCCCACCGCTCTTCGCCATACGCATCGCAAATAGTCCCATTGGATTATCCGGCCCCGCAGGCACGACGGCAGGCAGGTCGATGCCCTGCTCTTTATAGTGCTTGCGGATATTCGGTGTCGGCGTCCAGGTCGGGTTCGGGTGTTTAGAGATGATGGTTGTGGTCATCACCGGCGTATTACGTCCCAGTTGACCGATACCAATAGGATAAACGATCACCTTATTTTGACCCTTGGGGTAATAGAACATCCGAAGTTCAGCCAGATTGATGACAATGCCCTCACGCGGCGTATCCGGCAGCAAAATTTGGGTAGGGATGGTAAGCGAAATGTCAGGCTTGGGAAGATAAGGATCGGTGCCGGGATTCGCTTCCAGCATCCCTAACAAACCTATCTTATAGTCGGCTGCAATCGCCTCCAGAGAACGACCATCGTGTGGAACGACATAGGTAGTGTTTTCACCAACTAGACGGCTATCTGGCGGCGGCAGCGGATACTCGGTGGCTTGCCCTGCTGGCATGCCGCCGATGTACGACACCAGGAGCAGCCCCATTAACGTCAACGCGCGTTTCATCATCAGTTCCCTATTCTTAAGGCTCGAATATTGTGATCTATACGGTGGCGGCAGAAATGCCCTACCGCCACCGTATAGACCGTTTGCCGGACTATTAACGATTGAATTGTTTAACATTCAGTTTGTTGCGAAGCTAATATTAAGAATAAGAGCAGATCTCCCGCAGATCCACGGGCGAACTCTTAAAGCATGAAGGGAAAGAGGAGAACAACGGCGTCAGCGTGATGCCAACGCCGCTCAAGAGAGAGCGATCAGGCCAGCTCAGCGGCCCGGCTGCGAATGGACCGCAGCATCGCTTCCAGCCCTTGCGAACGTGAAGGGGTAAGATGCTGGGTCAACGCCAGCTCTTGGAAAAACGGCCGGACATCCAGCGAGACGATATCCTGCGGCGTTAGCTGCTGATAAAGGCTGAAAACAACGGCGATAAGTCCTTTGACGATCGCAGCGTCGCTGTCGCCCTGCAGCGCGACTCGACCCTGCTCATCTCGCGTCACCACGATCCATACCTGACTCTGACAGCCATTCACGCGATTGTCTTCCTGACGCAGATCGTCGCTAAGCGGCTCCAGACGGGATCCCAGTTCCATGATGTAGAGATACTTTTCTTCCCAGTTATGACAGCGAGAAAAATTGCGTACCAGTTTCTGCGGCTCCGGCAGACTTGCCATAATATCCTCCGCGGTTAACTTAACCGCCTAATAAACCATGAATACGTTGTAGCCCGGCGACCAGCCGGTCGATATCTTCACGCTGGGTATAAACGGCCAAAGACGCACGGCACATGCTGGAAACCCCATAGTGTTCCATTAACGGCATGGCGCAGTGGTGGCCGGTACGGATGGCGATGCCGTACTGATCGAGGAAACTCCCCACGTCGTAGGCATGGTGCTGACCGAGGTTGAAAGCAATCACGCCTTGGCGCTGTTCCGGACCGTACAGGATGAGCGTCGGCACCGTCTTGAGTGCGGATACCGCATACTGCATCAGGTCGGTTTCGTAGCGGTGGATCGCTTCGCGTCCTATTGCAGAAACGTAATCCAATGCGGCGCCCAATCCCATAATCCCGGCGGTGTTAGGAGAACCGGCTTCGAAGCGCCAGGGCGCATCGGCGTAGGTCGTTCCTTTGGTGAGGCTGACTTCGCGAATCATCGAGCCCCCGCCTTCCCACGGCGGCATTGCCTGTAGCAACGCATGTTTGGCATACAACACGCCGATCCCCGAAGGCCCATAAATTTTATGGCCGGAGAACGCGTAAAAGTCACAGTTCAACGCCTGAACGTCGACAGGCTCATGCATGATCGCCTGCGCCCCGTCCAGCAACACCTTCGCGCCGACGCTATGCGCCAGACGAACGATGTCCTGCACCGGGTTCACGGTTCCCAGCACGTTCGAAATGTGGGTAACGGAGACTAAGCGAGTCCGTTCATCCAACAATTCCGGCAACAAAGCGACATCCAGCTCACCGTCGACCGTCAATGGCAGAACGCGAATTTCGATACCGTGCGTTTGGGCCAGCATCTGCCAGGGAACGATGTTGGCATGGTGCTCCATGCCGGTAATCACCACGTTGTCGCCGGGCTGCATGAAGGTCCGCCCGTAGCTGTTGGCGACCAGGTTAATCGCTTCTGTAGTACCACGTACGAATACGATCTCTTCCGCAGACTCCGCGTTGATGAATGACGCCGTCAGCGTACGCACATCCTCCATCGCCGTTGTCGCCCGGGCGCTCAACGTGTGAATGCCGCGGTGAACCGCGGCATACTCATTGCGATAAAAATTCAGCTCACGGTCGATGACCGACTGCGGCTTTTGCGAACTGGCCGCGCTGTCCAGATAGACCAGCGACTGACCGTTGACTTCCTGTTTCAGGACGGGGAAATCTGCCCGGACGCGTTCTATCGGGTAATCACTCATTGCTGACCTCCCGCGGCGCCGATGAGGCGTTCCGCTATGCGTTTGATCACGACGTCGCGCAGGGCGTCGTCAGAGATCGCTTCCGTCAGTTCGGCGGCAAAAGCGAAGATAATCATTTGTTGCGCGTCTTCACCACTGATGCCGCGGGCGCGCAGGTAAAACAGCTGCTCTTCGTCGATACGACCGACCGTCGCGCCATGGCTGCATTTGACGTCGTCGGCGTAGATTTCCAGCTGCGGCTTGGTGTCCACTTCCGCCAGACGGCCCAACAGCAGGTTGTTGTTGGTCATCTTGCCGTCGGTTTTCAGCGCATGAGGTGCCACTTTGATCATGCCATTGAAGACCGCCTTGGCACGATCGCGGACGATCGTCTTATGCAGCTGACGACTTTCGCCATTGCCCTGATTGTGTTCCAGATAGGTTCGCGTGTCGCAAACCTCGCTGCCACGCGGCAGGATCAGGCTATTGATGGTCAGATTGGCCCCTTCGCCGTTCATCTGCGCGCTGGTCTGATGCCGGGTCAGCCCCGCCCCCAACAGGAAACTGTGGCTAGAAACGCGCGCCGAGCGCGCCATCCGCACATCATTATGGGCGAAGTGGTAACCCGCCGCCGCTTCAAACGCCAGCTTATAATGCGTAACGTCGCAGTTTTCACCCGCGTCGACGGTCAGACGGGCGCCGCTGAAATGCGCGCTCTCATCCAGACTGACATAGTGTTCAATTACCGTAGCGGCGGCGTTCGCGCCGACCTGCAAATCGTGACGATGGTGAACCGTATTCAGTACCGCGCCGTCGCCGGAGCTGATGTGCAGCAGATACAACGGCTTTTCAGCCTGTACGCCAGCGGCAAGACGAATTTGCGTGCGCTCGGCGGCCAGACTCTCGGTAAGATGCAAGAAGACGTCCGGCTGAATCGGAGCGGCCATCGGCAGAGACGCAGGGGATGCCGCTACTTCCACCTGATAAGGGCCCCAGTCGGCGTCGCTGAGTTCGGGACTCAGACGTCCGTCGACGAACACCATACGCCACGCATCCAGCGGCAGTGACAGCGCATCACGTTGCACCGCATTGACCGTCCGCGCGGCAGGTTCGGTGAATTCATGGCCGAGCAAGCCGTCCAGCGGCGTGTATTTCCAGTGCTCCTGCCGGCGGTTTGGCACGCCCAGCTGCAATACCTGCTGCCAGTGTTCGCCCGCTTCTTCAGAACGCGCTCCGGCGCTGTCGAACAACCGCTGCCACTGCTGCAGCGCCTGCGTCGCTTTCGTATTACTGTTGGTCGGTAAGCCAGCCATAGCCCTGCTCCTCCAACTGTTTAACTAATGTGAAGTCGCCGGATTTCACAATCCGCCCCTGATACAGCACGTGAACGAAGTCTGGTTTGATGTAGTCCAGAATACGCTGATAGTGCGTTACGATGATGAAGGAGCGCTCTTCGTTACGCAGCGTGTTGACGCCGTTGGAGACAATTTTCAGCGCATCGATGTCCAGACCGGAGTCGGTTTCGTCGAGAATGCACAGGTTGGGTTCCAACGCGGCCATCTGCAGGATATCGTTGCGTTTCTTCTCACCGCCGGAGAAACCGACGTTGACCGAACGGGTCAGCAGGTCGGCCGGCATATTCAGCAACTTGATCTTCTCTTCGATGAAGTCTTCGAAATCGAAGCGATCCAGAGGCTCTTGCTGGCGATATTGACGAACGGCATTGACCGCGGTCTGTAAAAAGAACTGGTTGCTGACGCCCGGAATTTCGACCGGGTACTGGAACGCCATGAAAATGCCTTCGCCCGCCCGATCTTCCGGCGACAGTTCCAGCAAATCTTTGCCTTTAAACGTGACGGAACCTGAAGTCACTTCGTAGTCTTCGCGTCCGGCCAACGTGGCGGACAGCGTACTTTTACCGGAGCCGTTAGGCCCCATGATGGCATGGACTTCGCCAGGTTTGATTTGAAGATTCAGCCCTTTGATAATTTCTTTTTCTTCGACACTGACTCTTAAGTTTTCAATATTCAACATACTTTATCCTTCAGACGCCTTTGCCGCAGGCGCTCGTCTTATAGGCACCGGAGTGCGTGTGTTCAATAGGTGACATTGTCACTTCCACAGCGATCAGCCCACACTGTGCTCAAGGCTTATAGCCAGGAGCTTCTGGGCTTCCACCGCAAACTCCAGCGGCAGTTCGGAGAAGACATCTTTACAGAACCCGTTCACAATCATTGAAATCGCATCATCTTCGCTGATACCACGCTGCAAACAATAGAACAGCTGGTCTTCACCAATTCGGGACGTGGTCGCTTCGTGCTCCAGCTGCGCCGTATTGTTTTTCACTTCCACGTACGGGAACGTGTGCGCGCCGCACTCGCTACCAATCAACATCGAGTCGCACTGGGTGAAGTTACGGGCGTTCGTCGCGGTCGGCATGATTTTCACCAGTCCGCGATAAGTGTTCTCGCTGCTGCCCGCCGAAATCCCTTTCGAGATAATGGTGGACCGCGTGTTTTTCCCGATGTGGATCATCTTGGTGCCGGTATCCGCCTGCTGATGACCGCTGGTCAGCGCCACAGAGAAGAACTCGCCGACCGAGTTGTCACCGCGCAGCACCACGCTGGGATATTTCCAGGTGATAGCAGAGCCGGTCTCAGACTGCGTCCAGGACATTTTCGAACTTTCTCCCGCGCACAGCGCGCGCTTGGTTACAAAGTTCAAAATCCCGCCTTCGCTGTCTTTACCCGCGAACCAGTTCTGCACGGTGGAATACTTCACTTCCGCCCGGTTATTGATGATCACTTCCACGACGGCGGCATGCAGCTGATAGCTGTCACGCACCGGGGCGGAACACCCTTCGATGTAGCTGACGTAGCTGTCATCGTCCGCGATTAGGATGGTACGTTCAAACTGACCGGTTTTAGCCGCGTTGATACGGAAATAGGTCGACAGCTCCATCGGACAGCGCACCCCTTTCGGGATGTAAACGAACGTGCCGTCGGAAGCCACGGCAGCGTTCAGCGCGGCAAAGAAGTTATCGTTGGACGGCACCACGGTGCCCAGGTATTTGCGCACCAGCTCCGGGTGTTCCTGAATCGCTTCGCTGAACGAACAGAAAATCACGCCGTGTTTAGCCAGCTCATGACGATAAGTAGTGGCGACGGACACGGAGTCGAAAATCGCGTCGACGGCCACTTCTTTACCTTCACGTACCGGCACGCCAAGCTGCTCGAACGCCTTTTCGACCTCGGTAGTCAGGTAGTTCTGCTCGCTTAGCGTATTGGCGCCGTTTTCACCGGACTGCTGCACCGCGCCGGGCTGCGATCCGCAGGTGTCGTCGCACTGGCCGCAGGATGGCGCGGAATAATAGCTGTAGTCCTGATAATCAAGCTTGTCGTAATGCGCCTTCAACCAGTGCGGTTCTTCCATTTCCAACCACGCGCGGAAGGCATTGAGACGAAACTCAAGCATCCACTCGGGTTCGTTACGCTTGGCGGAAATCGCCCGCACCACTTGTTCATTAATACCCCTGGCCAGCTCATCCGTCGCCAGTTCGGTGAAGAAGCCCTCTTTGTAGCGGCCGTCGCCGAGCCAGATCTGTACATCATCGGATACATCTACGTTACTACGCGCCATAATAGTGTCGCCGCTTAGAGCCCAAAGCTCTCACCACACCCGCAGGCGTGTTGAGCTTTAGGGTTGTTAAATTTAAACACCTGATTCAAGCCTTCATGGACGTAGTCCACTTCAGTGCCGTCAATAAAAGGCATCGCCTTGAGAGGAACGTAAAGACGGGCGCCGTCGCGCTGAAACACTTGCTCGTCAGCATCAGGCTGTTTGATCATATCCAACACGTAACCAAAGCCCGCACACCCAGACTGCTTCACACTCAGCCGTAGCCCCTGCACTTCGGGGTCCTGTTGCATCAGTCGAACAATATGGGCGGCTGCGCTTTCAGTCAGCGTGAGTCCCTGCCAGACATTTTCATCCAGTGAAAATGTCTCTACATTTTGCGATTGCATGGGAATTACCTCGTCTCTCTAAATTTTCCGCTTTTAGCGGATCTGCCCTAATGGTAGTGATAATAGTGAGGGGGCTTCAACCTCGTGATTTCTAGGGCTATACGGCGCTTCGGCTTAAAACACCGGTTTTTTTAACCTCCCCGAAAACGTTCGGGTCCGATTCACGGGTGGCCGCTTATTCTAACCATATGAAATGAAAGAACAATAATTGAAGTTGAAGTGATCGCACCGGTAGATTATTCAACATTTTATTATCATAAGTATAACATCTATCGCTGGAACCTATTTTATAAACAGGAGAGATCAGCGGATATTTTCCCCCTATTTTAAGCTTTTTGCTGCTATTTACATCTCAACCGTTGCATGTCACTTTGAGGGAAAATATGATAACGATTATCATTTAACAAAGGATTGACCCCATGTTTCCTTTCAATGCCTGGCTGCAATCCCATATCGATGACTATCGTGCGACATTGCGTGACGCCACGATGGAAATGTATATGGCAGAAGTGAATCTGGATAATCCCAACAGCGATATCACCCACATTCGCAGTTACTATCTGTCCGGTATGAAGATGGTGGAGCTGAGCCAACGTTACGGCGACGACGACAGCTATCTGCTGGCGCTGATCAAAATGCACCATCGGCTCATTCGAGAGATCAACAATCCGCGACGCTGCCATCTGTGCCGCCTGCAGAGCTACCACTTCGGCCGACAGACGCTACAGCTGATCTGCAATCAGTTCAGCCAACAAGGCTGCTGGCAAAAAGTCACCGCATTCCAGGCCGACTTCGCAAAACGCGTCGCGTTTATGCCCTGAGGCGAACGCTGAGCGTTATCCGTCGGGTGTGATGACCGCCGTGGTCAGACGCGACGTGCAACACAGCCGGTCGTCGGGATCGTAGATGTCGATTTGCCACACCTGATGCCGTTTACCGACATGCAGCGCGCGGCAGATGCCTCGCACCTCGCCTTCGCCGACGCCCCGCAGGTGATTGGCGTTAATTTCCACCCCCACCACCTGCTGATCGTCCTGCGAGCACAGATAGCCCGCGACGGACCCCAATGATTCCGCCAGCGTGACGGAAGCCCCGCCGTGCAGTCGACCGAACGGTTGTCGCGTCCGTTCATCCACCGGCATGACGCCTTCCAGCGTATCGTCAGTCATGCGGGTAAACCGAATCCCGAGATGACCCACCATGCAGTGGGCCGCCCGCTGATTAAGCTGTTCCAGATCGCACTCTCGTTTCCACAAACTCATACGAGCTCCAGCAACGCCTGTAAGGGATGTTTGAAGGACTGTCCTTCCATCCGTTTCATCTGACTGCGGCAGGAATATCCGGTTGTCAGACAACGCTGTGGCGGCAGTTTTTGCACTGCAGGCTGCCAGGACAGCGCATAGATCTTCTTGGAGTTATCCAGGTTGGGCGCTTCATGTCCATACGTTCCCGCCATCCCACAGCAACCGACGCTGACGTTTTCCAATTTGGCGCCGAATCGCGCGAAGATGCGGCTCCATTGCTGGGTGCTCGTTGGCAGCGCGGTCGCTTCCGTACAGTGACCGAACAGATACCACGGTTCGCCCGCCTCGTCTCTGTCCGTGCCGTCCGGCAAGGCGTTCACCAGCCACTCGTGCACCAGTTGTACCTTGAAGTCGCCGCGTCGGTCGCCCAGCGCTTCCTGATATTCGTCGCGATAACACAGCACCAGCGCCGGATCGACGCCGACCATCGGTAGCCCGAGGGCCGCCACGCGGTTGAGGAAATCCGCGGTTTTACTCGCCGTCCGGGCGAAACGGGTCAGGAACCCTTTGATATGCTGCGCCTTACCATTCGGCGAGAACGGCACCAGCACCGGTTTGAAATGCAGCTTTTCCACCAGCTTGACGAAATCCGCCACGACTTTCGCATCGTAATAGCTGGTGAACGGATCCTGCACAATCAGCACATAGTCGGCGCGCGCCTGCGGGGAAAGCTGTTCCAGCTGTTCCAGCGTGGTCGTCATCGCGGGATGGCCCGCAAACTGTTGCCGCAACGACGGGGAAGATAACAGCGGCAGATCGACCATGCCGATACATTTGCGGCTTAACTCGCCGACCCACGGCTGTTTGAGGAAAAAGTTGAAGGTTTTCGGCGCTCTCGCCATCAGCGGCGCATAGCTCTCTACCCCAGCGACCAGATAGTCCCGCGCCGGTCGCAGGTAGCGCGTGTGATAGAGCTGTAGGAAGCGCGAGCGGAAACTCGGCACGTCGATTTTAATCGGACACTGCGTCGAGCAGGCCTTACAGGCCAGACAGCCCGACATCGCCTCTTTCACTTCGTGCGAAAAATCATAGTCTCCCTTGCGCGCCTGCCAAGTATTGCGCGTCTTCTGCACCAAGGTGCGGAAACTGATGCGCTGCGCCGACAGACTATTTTCCAGCGCCAGTGGATCCACGCCCTGCTCCGTCAGCAGCCGTAGCCACTCACGCACCAGCGACGCGCGGCCTTTGGGAGAATGGATGCGATTGCCGGTTACCTTCATCGACGGACACATCGGGCTGCGTGCATCAAAGTTAAAACACAGACCGTTGCCGTTACACTCCATCGCGCCGCGAAAAGAGGAGCGAACCGCCAGAGGAATGCGGCGATCGTAGGTGCCGCGTTTCACCGCATCGACCTTCATCATCGGCGCGTCGACATCGATGGGCGCACAGATTTTTCCCGGATTGAGGCGGTTTTGCGGATCAAAGGCGCTTTTGACGCGCCGCAGCTCTTCATACAGTTCCGGGCCGAAAAAGGCCGGACTATACTCGGCGCGAAATCCCTTGCCGTGTTCTCCCCAGAGCAGACCGCCGTATTTGGCGGTTAACGCCACAATCTGATCCGACAGCTGCTTCATCAGCATCTCCTGCTGCGGATCGCACATATCCAGCGCCGGACGGACATGCAGTACCCCGGCATCCACATGGCCGAACATGCCGTAGCTCAGCTGATGGCTATCCAGCAGCGCGCGGAACTCCGCAATGTAGTCCGCCAGATGCTGGGGAGGAACGCAGGTATCCTCGGCAAACGGGATGGGTTTGGCCTGCCCTTTGCTGTTGCCCAGCAAACCAACCGCCTTTTTACGCATGCCATAAATCCGCTCGATACCCGCGAGGTCGTGACAGAGCTGATACCCGATAACACCCTTCTCCCGCTTCGCCAACAGATCATCGAGCCGCTGACACAAGGACCCGACGCGCTCATCGATCAGAGCTTCATCATCCCCGGCAAATTCGACGATATTCAGCCCCAGCATTTCCTGACCGGGAACGTCGGTAATCAGTTCGCTGACCGAATGCCAGACAATATCCTCGCGCGCCAGATTCAGCACTTTGGAGTCCACCGTCTCCACGGATAAGGCCTTGGCGTCCACCATAAACGGCGCGTTGCGCAGTGCGGAGTCGAACGAGTCGTACTTGATATTCACCAGCCGCCGGATTTTCGGCAACGGCGTGATATCCAGTTTGGCTTCCGTGATAAAGGCCAGAGATCCTTCCGACCCGGTCAAAATGCGCGTGAGATCGAAAGTCTGCAGGTCGTCGCTGAATACATGACGTAGATCGTACCCAGTAAGGAATCGATTCAGCTTGGGAAACTTGTCGACGATGAGAGGGCGCTGCTCGCGGCAGCGGTTAAGCACCGTGTGGTATATCCGCCCGACCGGCGACGGCTCCTCAGCCAGTTGTTCTGCCAACGCCACCGGCATGGGCTGCGTGTCCAGCATTTCGCCGCCTAACAGCACGGCCCGCACGCCGAGTACGTGGTCAGACGTTTTGCCGTACATCAGAGAGCCCTGACCGGAAGCGTCCGTGTTAATCATCCCGCCCAGTGTGGCGCGGTTGCTGGTCGACAGCTCCGGCGCAAAAAAATAGCCGAACGGTTTAAGGTACTGGTTAAGCTGGTCTTTGATCACGCCGGCTTCAACGCGTACCCACCCCTGCTCGGGATTGATTTCCAGAATCCGGTTCATGTAGCGCGACATATCGACCACGATGCCCCGATTCAGGGCCTGTCCGTTAGNGCCGGTGCCGCCGCCGCGCGGCGTGAACGTGAGCGACGAGAATGCCGTTTCGCCCGCCAGCCGCGCCAAGAGCGCCACATCGGCGGTCGAACGAGGAAAAACCACGGCATCCGGCAACAGTTGATAAATGCTGTTGTCAGTCGCCATTGTCAGTCGGTCTGCATAGTGGGTGGCGGTATCGCCGGTGAATCCGTGTTGTTTTAACGCTTCCAAAAAGTCGAGCACCGGCTGAACGAGGCCAGGCGCCTGAGTGATCTGTGGGATCATTGTGGTTGACCCTGTCTGTAGAATAGTGTTTGCAAAACAGTGATAGAATGATAGGCGTGGCGCTTCTTTATCCCGGCGCCGCACGATTTTTTGTTTTATCACATTTCATGCCGGGGCGCGCCTACGGAACGATAAAAACTTACGGAGAAAACGCCCTGTTTGGCGCAAGGCGTGCGATCAAGACTCACCACTCGATCCGCAGTAAATGCAGCACCTTGGCTTTTTTACCGCTATTATCTTTCCCGCTGACAAGGTCTACCGTCAGTCGATAAGACATTCGCTCAAGAGGTAATAATCGTTGATGGAACACTCTCAGTCACCCCGTTTCGACCTTGCTACAATGCTGTTCACGCTCATGTTCATTGCCATAATGATCATTGCCTGCTTCTGGGTCGTTCAGCCCTTTATTCTGGGTTTTGCCTGGGCGAGCATGGTGGTTATCGCCACTTGGCCGCTGTTGATTCGCTTGCAGAAATTGCTCTGGGGCCGCCGGTCGCTGGCGGTCGTCGCCATGACGCTGCTACTAGTTCTGCTCTTTGTTATCCCCACGTCTATTCTGGTGAGCAGCGTGATCGATAACTCTTCGGCGTTGATCGGCTGGGCGTCTTCTCAGGAGCACATGGCGCCGCCCACGTTGGAATGGCTGAAGTCCGTTCCTATGGTGGGTAGCAAACTGTATAACAGCTGGCAGACGCTCATTCACAGTGGCGGCAGCGCCCTAATGTCGCAAGTTCAGCCTTATGTCGGGAAAACGGCAACCTGGGTCGTGGCGCAGGCCGCACACGTTGGTCGCTTCTTGATGCATTGCGCCCTGATGGTGCTGTTCAGCGTATTACTGTACAGCAGAGGCGATCGGGTAGCCTTTGGCGTACGTCGACTTGCCATGCGTTTAGGGCAGGAGCGCGGCGACGCGGCGGTGATCCTGGCCGCGCAAGCCATTCGCGCCGTTGCGCTGGGCGTGGTCGTGACAGCTATCGTGCAATCCGTGCTTGGCGGGATCGGTCTGACGATCGCCGGCATCCCTTACACGACGCTGCTCACCGTCTTGATGTTCTTTAGCTGCGTCGCACAGCTTGGTCCACTGCCGGTACTGGTCCCTGCCATCATCTGGCTGTACTGGACGGGCGATACAACCTGGGGAACCGTGCTGTTGGTATGGAGCGGCGTCGTCGCTACGCTGGATAACGTGATCAGACCGATCCTGATCCGTATGGGTGCCGATCTGCCGCTACTGCTGATCCTGTCCGGGGTCATCGGCGGCCTGCTGGCCTTTGGCATGATCGGACTCTTCATTGGGCCGGTTGTGTTGGCTGTATCTTACCGCCTGCTCTCCGCCTGGATGCAGGACACCCCGGAGCCGCCATCACTGTCAGACGTGCATGTGGATCCCAAAAGCACCCGGCTATAACCAGCCGGCGTTGCCTTATCCAATGACATTCTCCGAGGCAGCCTCTGCCTTGGAGAATAGGAAACAATTAAGCGAATCTTACCTATTTAAGACAACTCCGATTTCCCCCCAATGACTGGCATTCTGTAAATCCTTGCACACAGGCAAATATCCGCAAAAGAACTGTGTAACTAAAAAAAATCGTTAAAAAACAATTAACCATTAGGATGATTCTTAATGACGGATTCGACACGAGTTCATACTATGAATGTCGAAGCTAGTGTTGAAGTAACATCTGTCCGGAGGTTTCTCCTCGTCAGAGCCAGTAACGAATTGCTGTGTGTAGTCTTTGCCCATCCCCTGTGATGGGCTTTTTTTTTGGCTGCGAATTATTCCTGGTGATAGCGCCCATCGCCCTACAAAAAAACGCCCGTGACAACCCAGGTTGACCACGAGCGTTTTCTCTATCGCGACGCGATGAGTGACAAAACATAAGAGAGAGTATCGCGATTACCACATCGAACTGATTCTCTGTTAGCGGATTTCCGCGAGACTCAACCAGGTTTGCACCACGGTATCCGGATTCAACGACAGGCTGTCGATGCCCTGCTCCATCAACCAGGCGGCGAAGTCTTCATGATCTGACGGCCCTTGTCCGCAGATGCCGACGTATTTGCCCTGCGCTTTGGCGGCTTTAATCGCCATCGCCAGCAGCATTTTTACCGACTCATTGCGTTCATCGAACAACGCCGATACCACGCCGGAGTCACGATCCAAGCCCAATGTCAGCTGCGTCATATCGTTCGAGCCGATGGAAAATCCATCAAAGTGCTGCAGGAACGCTTCAGCCTGCAACGCGTTGGACGGAATTTCACACATCATAATGATTTTCAGCCCTTTTTCTCCGCGACGTAACCCCTGGGCCGCCAACTCCGCCACCACGGCCTCCGCCTGTTGAACAGTGCGGACAAACGGGATCATGATTTCGACGTTGGTCAGCCCCATCACATCGCGCACCCGTTTGACGGCTTCACATTCCAGCGCAAAACAGTCGCGGAAGTCAGGTGACACATAACGGCCTGCGCCACGGAATCCCAACATAGGGTTCTCTTCGTCCGGTTCGTAGCGGTCGCCGCCAACCAGATTGGCATACTCGTTGGACTTGAAGTCAGAAAGCCGAACGATAACGCGCTTCGGCCAGAAGGCGCTGGCGAGCGTGGCAATGCCCTCTTTTAGACGTTCGATGTAAAACTCGACCGGATCGTCGTAGCCCTGCATCAAACTTTTGATCTCCTGCTGAAGTTGCGGCGTCTGCTGGTCAAACTCCAGCAGCGCGCGCGGATGCACACCGATCATGCGATTGATAATGAATTCGAGCCGCGCCAGCCCTACGCCGTCATTAGGCAAGCAGGCGAAGTCAAAGGCGCGATCCGGGTTGCCTACGTTCATCATGATTTTGAGCGGCAAAGTCGGCATGGCGTCCACCGGCGAGCTTTTCACCGTGAAGTCCAGCAGATCCTGATAGACGTAGCCGGTATCGCCCTCCGCGCACGAGACGGTCACCTTGTGCCCATTACCGAGCCGCTCCGTCGCATCACCGCAGCCTACGACGGCCGGGATCCCCAGCTCACGGGCAATAATCGCCGCATGACAGGTACGTCCGCCCCGGTTGGTCACGATAGCCGCGGCCTTTTTCATAATCGGTTCCCAATCGGGATCGGTCATGTCCGTCACTAACACATCGCCCGCATTAACCAGATGCATTTCACTGATGTCGTTGATATTTTTGACTTCACCCGCGCCAATGCGATGCCCGATAGCCCGGCCCTCAACCAGCACTTTGCCGCTAGCGGGCAGGTGATAGCGCTCCATAACCTGACCATTCGAGCGCACGGTTTCCGGACGCGCCTGCACGATGTAAAGGCGACCGGTGTGTCCGTCTTTCGCCCATTCGATATCCATCGGTCGGGCGTAGTGTTTTTCAATCAGCAGCGCTTGATGCGCCAGCGCCTGCACTTCTTCATCGGTTAAGCAGAAACGGTCACGCTGCGTCTCCGGGACGTCCTCGATGCTGACCTGCTTGCCATGCTCCTGACTGGGGGCATACACCATGCGGATCTTCTTCGACCCCATGTTGCGGCGCACTATCGCAGGATTGCCCTTCAGCAGCGTTGGTTTGTGGACGTAGAACTCATCCGGGTTGACCGCGCCCTGTACCACCATTTCACCCAGTCCCCAGGCCGCGGTGATGAAAACCACCTGATCGAACCCGGATTCGGTGTCTAGCGTAAACATGACGCCGGACGCCGCCAGATCGGAACGCACCATGCGCTGGATCCCGGCGGACAGCGCGACTCCGCGGTGATCGTAGCCCTGATGTACACGGTAAGAAATGGCGCGGTCGTTGAACAGCGAGGCGAATACATGTTTGACCGCCGTCAGCACGGCATCGAAGCCCTGTACGTTGAGGAACGTCTCTTGCTGGCCGGCGAAGGAGGCATCGGGCATGTCTTCGGCGGTGGCCGACGAACGGACGGCGAAGGAAGCGTCTGGATCGTCTTCTGAGAGCTGCTGATAGGCGTCGCGTATCGCCTGTTCCAACGCAGGCTGGAATGGCGTATCCACAATCCATTGACGAATTTGGGCGCCAGCTTTGGCAAGCTGGTTAACATCGTCAATGTCGGTTTTATCCAGCAGCGCGTAGATCCGCTGGTTGATGCCGCTCTGTGTCAAAAAATCATTGAACGCCTGAGCGGTTGTCGCGAAGCCATTAGGGACTTCCACGCCCAGCGATGACAGGTTGGTGATCATTTCACCCAGAGAGGCGTTCTTGCCGCCTACCCGCTCCACGTCATGCATACCGAGTTGGTCGTACCACAAGACATTACGCTTATCTGTACCGTTGTTGGACATCGAAATTATCCTTCTGCATACAATGTAGGGTATGGAAGCACTGCTGATGAAACCTCAGCTTTTTCGAGCGTAGCATAGCGTTTTGTAAAGCTGGGAAAGGTGAATCGATCAACCCAGTGAAAAAAAATTGTCGCCTCTGATTCACATTGCGCGGCCGGGGAAAAACATCAATAGTGAGTGGGTTTACCCACTTAATCAGAAAGATATGCCCCGCCTTGGTCCTGGATGCCGATACTCCGTATGGACCGCTCGGGAGCCTGTCGCCTTGAGGAGCCCCTGTGGAACGAAGCGTCTTTTATGTCTCCGACGGTACCGCCATTACAGCCCAGGTGCTGGGGCATGCCGTGCTCTCGCAGTTTCCCGTCGATTTCACGAGCTATACCCTGCCGTTTGTCGAAAGTTCCAGCCGTGCCAACGCCGTCCGGGAGCAGATCAACGCGATTTACCAACAGAGCGGCGTGCGCCCGCTGGTGTTCTACTCTATTGTGACGCCGTCGGTCCGAGACATCATCGTCAGCAGCGAAGGCTTCTGTCAGGATATCGTGCAAGCCTTGGTCGCGCCGCTGCAGCAGGAGTTGAATATCGAACCGAGCCCGGTGGCGAACCGGACCCACGGACTCACGGCCAATAACCTGATCAAATACGATGCCCGCATTGCCGCTATCGATTACACGCTTGCGCATGACGATGGTATCTCGCTGCGCAATCTCGATCAGGCTCAAGTCATTTTGCTGGGCGTATCACGCTGCGGAAAAACGCCCACCAGCCTGTATCTGGCGATGCAGTTCGGCATCCGCGCCGCCAATTACCCGTTCATCGCCGAAGACCTGGACAACCTCAATCTGCGGTTGCCCGAGGCGCTGCGGCCCTACCACGATAAACTTTTCGGTCTGACCATCGATCCAGAACGGCTGGCCGCCATTCGCGAAGAGCGGCGCGGCAATAGCCATTATGCGTCGTTACGGCAGTGTCGGCTGGAGCTGCGGGAAGTCGAGGCGCTTTACCGCCGTTATCAGATCAAATACATCAATACGACCAACTACTCCGTGGAAGAAATTTCCGCTCGCATCATCGATATCCTGGGCATGAGCAGGCGCATGTACTAGTACAGTAATACGCCAGGTGGTAGACTTTCCCGCATCGTGCTGAATGGAGACCAGCCAGAGCGTTGAGCACCAGTTCATGTGCTCCGCTTAACCCTATCAGCGCCTCCTTTTCCCTTTTACTGAGAATGCTTTCATGCCCCAAACTGACGAACTCCGCAGCTCACGCCTCGATACGCTGATGACGCCGGATCAACTGATCAGCCTTCTTCCCATGACGCCCGACGTCGCCGAAACCGTGACCACGTCGAGAGCCCACATCGAAAATATTCTATCCGGACGCGACCCGCGTCTGCTTGTCATCATCGGCCCCTGTTCCCTCCACGATCCGGAAAGTGCTCTGACGTACGCACGACGATTAGCCGAACTTCGCACGCGCTATCATCATCGGTTGGAAATCGTGATGCGGGCTTATTTTGAAAAACCGCGTACGGTGGTGGGATGGAAGGGATTAATCGCAGACCCGGATCTGAACGGCACTTTTCAGGTCAACAAAGGCTTAACACTCGCCCGTCAACTGCTGCTGGAGATCAACAAGCTGGGCCTGCCGACCGCCACCGAATTCTTAGATATCGTCACCGGCCAGTATATTGCCGATCTGATTAGCTGGGGCGCCATCGGCGCACGCACGACAGAGAGCCAGATTCATCGGGAAATGGCGTCGGCGCTATCTTGCCCGGTCGGGTTCAAGAACGGAACGAACGGTAATATCCGCATCGCAATTGATGCGATCCGGTCCGCACAGGCGCCTCACATGTTTCTGTCGCCAGATAAGCAAGGCCGGATGTCGGTCTACCGTTCATCAGGAAATCCGTATGGCCACCTTATTATGCGCGGTGGAGAAACCCCCAACTACCATGCCGAAGATGTGGCGCAAGCCTGCCAGCAGTTGGCGTCGTTTTCTCTGACGCCGCGGCTTATCATCGACTTCAGCCACGGCAATTGTCAAAAGCAACACCGGCGTCAGAAAGAAGTCGCGCTCTCAATCTGTGGGCAAATCGCAGAGGGAACCACGGCTATCGCGGGGGTGATGATTGAAAGTTTTCTGGTGGAAGGCGCGCAGCCGTCGCTCAATCCGGCCACGTTAACATTCGGCCAATCTATTACGGATCCCTGTTTGGGCTGGGAAGATAGCGAGCGTGTACTGGCTCAGTTGGCGGAGGCAGTGAGCCATCGTTTGTAATTCGTCGCCGGAAGCAGCGTGAAAGAGTTACGCTGCCTGACCACATCGGAGCCGCCATAAAAAACCTCCGCAGCAAGGCGGAGGTGGTTCCTTTTCGATAGATAAGGCAGCGCTAAGCTGCTACTGCCCTATCTTCCATGGCTTGACGCCACCCTCCCAACCAGTAAGACCGAGCATTGATCGATTGATAGGGGCAAAGCTCCTTGGGTCGACCAGAAATACCTGCTTGATAACCGCGTGAATGCGCCCGTTCAAGGCGATCTCGTTTCTGTCTCTTCATGCCTCATTTCCCTCATACGAGTCTGGTGGAAAGAATGGTGATTACTTTATGAGCAACCACACTTAAGGAATAGCGATTCCTGGTCTGAAGATCAAGACGCAATATTCACGCCATTGTCATATTTGTGAGCCAATATCGGAATCTTTTACCGAGGAGCGGGAACGGTTCACGGTAACCGTTTGAGGGGAAAACAAAACCGCTGAATGCCTTTGTTTATAAAAAATCGACATTCAGCGGTCTATTTTTAGAACCCATCAGGACAGAGCGGCAGCCTGACGAACGATGGACTGAGCCACCTGCTGCCAGCCTTCGGCCAGCGTTTTTACGAGCGCATCGTAGCCATCTTCAGACTGCGGCAGCGTGACGTTGAACGGCTGAGTAATGATGCGATCCTGATAACGCAGCGTCCAGGCGCCGCGAATCACCGCACTACCGTCGTAGCGGCCCTGGAAGGCCGAGACGGTGATATCCAGCGTCGCCCGATCGCCATCCGGCTCACGGCTCACAACCCCCCATGAAGGCAGCCCCTGCTGCAGCGTCGCTATCAACGACTGCTGCAGCTGCTGATCCAGCGGGCTGGCCCAGAGGTTGTTGCTGGCGATGGTGTACCGTACGTCGGACGTCTGATACACAATCCCGCTGTTCGACAGCGAGTCGGCCAGCGCCACCCCGCGCACCCATAGGTGGGGCGCGGAGGCGGGAGTCACGGAAGCCGTGGCTTTATCAGCCTCTGACGGCAGCTGATAGTAGACCTTCTGCGAATCGCTGCTGCATGCCCCAAGCAGCAGCACCAATGCCAATGTCCATCGTTTCATCATGATTTATTTCGCCTTCTTCGGTTGCGGATCCTGACCACCCGACGCTTCGAACACCAGCGCATTGCTCTTGCCGTTCAGGGTGCGCAGCAACGGCTGCAGTTCACGCAACACCTGATCCAACCGCTGCATATCGGTCACCATCTTGTTGTAGGCTGGAGAACCTGGCTGGAAGCCCTGCATGCTACGATTCAGCTCACGCAGCGTACGCTGCATATCCTGAGGCAGCTCCTGCATCGACTTGTTGCCGGTAATCTGGTTCAGCGACGCCAGCGTTTTCTGCAGCTCGCGCAACGTCGCCTGACTTTCAGCCAGCGTTTGCGTGGCCTGCGATACCATCGGCGTCAACGGCAGACCGTTCACCTTATCCAATACCGTCATCAATTTTTGCTGGATCTGCGACAGCCCGCCGGTGACCGTCGGCAAGACCTCGTAGCCGTCAACCTTGACCATCGACACCGGACGTCCCTTCAACTGCGGGTAGAAGTCCAGATCGATATATAGCGCGCCGGTCAGGATATTAGCCGTCTTCATGGAGGCACGTAGGCCCAGCGCCGGCGCTTCCTTGATTTCCTCTTCCAGATTCAACTGATCCCAGACGTGTGCCTGCAAACGGTCCGGCTCGATGCGGATCATGACCGGAATGCGGTAGTCATTAGTCAGACTCTGCTTGATCTCGTGCGGGAAGAACGGAACCTGCGACACGGTGCCCAAACGGATGCCGCGGAACTCAACCGGCGCGCCTGGCTGCAGACCGCGAACAGACTCGTCGAAGAACAGCAGATACTCCTTGAATCGGGTGTAGAGCGTATCCTGAATGCTGCGCTGGCTGTCATACAGCTGGTATTCGGCGTGTTCTTTCGCCGGATCGCCCCGTTCCCAGCCGCTCGGCACGTCGAAGCTCACGCCGCCGTTCAGCAATGTCGCCAGCGATCCCATCTCAACGCGCATCCCCTGCGCAGAGAGGTCGAGCGCGACGCCGCTATCTTTCCAGAAGCGAACGTTGCTGGTCACCAGCGAGTTGTAGGGAGCGTTAATGAACAGCTGATAGCTCATTTTTCGTTCCGCAGGATCAAAGTGGCTGGTTTCCACCGAACCAACGCGATAACCGCGGAACAGCACCGGATCGCCCGCATTCAACTGGCCGGCGCGTTCGCTGGTCAGCGACACGCGGACCCCTTTAGCATCCGGAGACGCCAACGGCGGACTGTCTAATAGTTTAAAATCTCGGCTTTCATCCTTATTGGANCCGGGCTGCAACTGAATAAACGACCCTGACAGCAGCGTCCCGAGCCCGGAAATCCCCTCTCGTCCAACCTGAGCCTTGACCACCCAGAACACCGAATCGGTGCTCAGCAGATGATCCATGTCGTTATTCAAACGCGCTTTGATCTCAACCTGATGGAGGTCTTTGCTCAGCACCACGCTTTCCACCACGCCGACGTTGACGCTACGGCTCTTGATGGGCGTTTTCCCCGCCTCAATGCCATCTGCCGTCTGTGCCGTCAGTGTAATTTCCGGCCCCTGATGGCTGAAGTGATAAAACAGGATCCAGGCGCCGATCAGCAACGTGACGATGGGCACAATCCAGACCGGAGACCAGCGCTTAAGCGATTCAATCTCTGCGGCGCTGTGGTTATTTTTCGTCAATGGAAAACTCCTCTCACTCACGGTTGTAACGATCCCACAACAGGCGGGGATCAAACATAATAGCGGCAAGCATGGTCAGAATAACCACCGCGGCAAACAGCACTGCGCCGATTTCAGGATACACGCTCATAAAACGGCCGACGCGAACTAACGCGGACAGCACGGCAATCACGAACACATCAATCATGGACCAACGCCCCACGAATTCCACCACTTCGTAGACCAGATGCATACGCTCGGTATCGTGACGGCTTTTGCCCTGCGTACACCAGCAAAGCCAGCCGAGCGCGATCATCTTCAGTGTCGGCACCATGATGCTGGCGATAAAAATCACCAGGGCGACCGGGTAAGAACCAGAGCCCCACAGCAAGACGACGCCGGACATAATCGTCGAATCCATTCTATTGCCCAGCGCTTCCGTCACCATGATGGGCAACATATTGGCCGGGATGTACAGCATGAGCGAGGTGACCAGCAGCGCCAGCGTCCACTGCAGGCTATGACGCCGACGCAGATGTCCATGCGTGTGGCAACGCGGACACACCTGCACATCCGCCGGGAGCACCGCCGTACAACAGCTGCACGAGCGAACGCCCTGCGCAATCCCGCTGCGCCCTGTTTCGAGGGTATCCGGCACCGCCGGCGCGGGCGTGACATCGTGCCACAAACGCCGGCGGTCAAGACTCTGGAAAGCCAGCAGTTGCAGAAGACAAAACAGGACATAGGGAATAAAGCTGATGCCGATGCCGATGCTGCCGTAGGCCATCAGTTTGACAAAACTCACCAGCACACCAGCCAGAAAGATTTCCGGCATACCCCAGCTTTTCAGTTGGAACAGAATCCGCGCAAGCAGCCGGGTGAGCCCAAGATTCATCCGGATATGCCCGCACAGCCCAATGATGATGAGCATGCAGCTGGCGGGAATACACTGCACAAACAGCATGAACAGCGTCGCGACGCTGGCATAGTTCTCATCCACCATGACTTTGGGGATTTCCAGCAAAGTGACTTCACTGGTGATCCCCGCCACCTGCATGGAGACGAAGGGAAACAGCGCAGACAGGAACAGCATCACCAGCGCGCTGATGGCGAAACTCACCGAACGCCAGCGCGCTTCAGGACGATGACTCGTCAGCAGCGTATTGCATCGCGGGCATACCGCCCGCTGCCCTGGCCGTAAGTCAGGAAGTTCGACCAGCAGGTCGCACTGCGGGCACAGCATCTTACCCTCCGCAGAGTGGGAGTGGGTGCACATCAATAACCTCCTGTTGCCAGCCAACCAGGCAGCCGCGATGCGGGCTTGCCTGACGTCAAAAGCTACGCGTTGCCGTTTTGCAAAGACTCAAGCTCTTCCCAGCGGGCAAAGCTGGTTTCCAGACGCTGTTCCGCCAACGCTAACGCGTCCAGCACCGGCTGCGTTTCCTCATGAGGTCGAGAGAAAAACGACGGGTCGCTCATCTGCGCCTGCAGCGAAGCGATCTCACGCTCAAACTCTTCCAACTGCTGAGGCAACTGCGCCAGTTCACGCTGTTGGTTGTAGCTGAGCTTCACCGTGGCGGCCGGTTTAGCCGGTCGCAATGCGGCGGGCGCAGACTTGGACTCGACGGGAGCAGAAGCCGCCGTCGCGCGCAGCGGGGTCGCCACTGAACGCTGCTGCTGTGCGTCATAGTAACCGCCGACGTACTGGCCGATAACGCCGTTGCCTTCGAAAATCCAGCATTCGGTGACCGAGTTGTCGACGAACTGACGGTCATGGCTGACCAGCAATACCGTGCCCTGATAGCTGTCGAGCAGCTCTTCGAGGAGCTCCAGCGTTTCCACGTCCAGGTCGTTGGTCGGTTCATCGAGAATCAACAGGTTGCTCGGCTTCAAAAATAGCCGCGCCAACAGCAGGCGATTTCGTTCTCCGCCGGACAACGCCTTCACCGGCGTCATCGCCCGTTTAGGATGGAACAGGAAGTCCTGCAAATAGCCGAGCACGTGGCGAGAGCGGCCATTGACCATCACTTCCTGCTTGCCTTCAGCCAGGTTGTCCATCACCGTCCGCTCCGGATCCAATTCGGCGCGATGCTGATCGAAGTAGGCGACCTCCAGCTTTGTCCCGCAATGGATGCGGCCGCTATCTGCCTTCAACTGGCCCAGCATCAGCTTCAACAGCGTGGTTTTACCGCAGCCGTTAGGCCCGACCAACGCGATTTTATCGCCGCGCTGAACCTGAGCGGAGAAGTTGTTCAGCAAAACTTTGCCGCCGACCTGATAGCTGGCGTTCTCCAGTTCAAAGACGATTTTGCCGGAGCGCGCCGCCTCTTCCACCTGCATTTGGGCCGATCCCATCACTTCGCGACGCTGAGTACGCTCCTGACGCAAAGCCTTCAACGCACGCACACGGCCTTCGTTACGGGTGCGGCGCGCCTTGATGCCCTGACGGATCCAAACCTCTTCCTGCGCCAGTTTGCGGTCGAATTCCGCGTTCTGCAGTTCTTCCACGCGCAGGGCCTCTTCCTTGCCCGCCAGATACTTATCATAGTCGCCCGGCCAGGAAACGAGTTTGCCGCGGTCCAAATCAACGATTCGGGTCGCCATATTGCGAATGAAAGAACGGTCATGGGAAATGAAAATGATGCTGCCCTGAAACGATTTCAGGAACCCTTCCAGCCAGTCGATGGTTTCGATGTCCAGATGGTTAGTCGGTTCGTCCAGCAGCAATACCCGGGGAGCGCTAACCAGCGCCCGGCCCAACGCGGCCTTGCGCAGCCAACCGCCGGACAGGGACGACAGCGGCGTATCCGCGGTCAGACCCAGCTGTTCCAGCACGGCGTTGATGCGATCTTCCAGTTTCCAGAGACCCTGATGGTCCAGCACTTCCTGGACTTTAGCCAGTTGATTCAGATTACGCTCGCTGGGATCCGTTTCAACCAGCCGCAGCGCGGCGTGATACGCTTTCAGATGCTCTGCCTGCTCCGCGACGCCCTCCGCCACAAAGTCGAAAACGCTGCCGGCCACGTTGCGCGGCGGGTCCTGCTGCAATCGGGCGACAATCAGGTCCTGCTCGAAAATAAGACGCCCATCGTCCAGAGGGATCTCCTTCGCGAGGATTTTTAACAGCGTCGATTTTCCGGCGCCGTTACGACCGACCAGACAGACACGCTCGTTGTCTTCAATATGCAGCTCGGTATTGTCCAGCAGCGGCGCATCGCTGAATGACAGCCAGGCGCCCGATAAACTGATTAATGACATGTAATTACTTTTCCTCTCCGGCGTGCTTCAGCAGCCAGCAGTTGTGAATCTGACGATTGCGGGCGAAATCCTGCGATTGGGTACGTGCGGTAATGTCCTGTGCGTCCAGACCCAGCGCGGCGAGACCTTCCATATCCATCTGGAAGCCCCGTTTGTTGTTGGAAAACATGATGGTACCGCTGCGTTTCAGCAGGCGCTTCAAATCTTTCATCAGCATCAGATGATCCCGCTGCACGTCAAACGTGGCTTCCATGCGTTTAGAGTTGGAGAACGTCGGCGGATCGATGAAGATCACGTCGAACTGTTCGTTAGACTGGCTCAACCAGCTCAGGCAATCCGCCTGGATCAATCGGTGCTGACGCCCGGTGAGACCATTGGCGCGCAGGTTCTTTTCCGCCCATTCCAAATAGGTGCGCGACATGTCCACCGTCGTCGTGCTGCGTGCGCCGCCGATGCCCGCATGAACGCTGGCCGTTCCGGTATAGGCGAACAGGTTGAGAAAATCTTTTCCCTGACTCAGTTCACCCAGCATTTTGCGGGCGACGCGGTGGTCCAGGAACAGACCGGTATCCAGATAGTCAGTCAGATTGACCCACAGTCGAGCGTTGTACTCGTCCACCAGCAGGAACTCGCCTTTCTGGGCCAGCTTCTCATACTGATTTTTTCCTTTTTGCCGTTCACGCGTCTTGAGGATCAGCTGGTTCGTCGGCACGCCCAGCACGCTGAGTGTGGCATTGATGACGTCGAACAAACGCTGACGGGCTTTTTGGGCATCCACCGTCTTCGGCGGCGCGTACTCCTGCACCACCACCCAACTGCCGTAGCGGTCAACGGCGACGTTGTATTCCGGCAAATCGGCGTCGTAGACGCGATAGCATTCAATCCCCTGCTGTTTGGCCCATTTGTCTAGCTTACGCAGGTTTTTCTTCAGTCGATTGGCGAAATCATCCGCCGGCGCGCTTACGCTTTCAGCGCTGTTCGCCGCCAGCTGGTAATTTTTCTGCACACAGTCCAGCGGACCGTTTTTGGCTTTGAACTGGCGGTCGGCGCGCAGTTGTAAACAGCTCAGCAGCTCCGGTGAAGCGCTGAAGAGAGACAGCTGCCAGCCCCCGAACGACGCTTTCATGATACGCCCCAGCATATTGTGCAGCGCAATCAGAGCAGGCTCGCTTTCCAGACGTTCGCCGTAAGGCGGGTTGCTGAGCACCGTCCCGGTAGGGCCTTCCGGCAGCGGATTTTTGAGTTGTACGGCATCGCATACATCGAAACGGATTAACTCGCTGACGCCGGCGCGGCGCGCGTTGGCGCGAGCGATGTCAATCACCCGGCGATCGTTATCCGAGCCGAAAAAACGCGACGCGGTAGCCTGCACTCCGGCGCGGGCGCGCTGCTGTGCGTCAGTCGTCACCTCTTTCCACAGCGTCGGATTAAACTGCTCCCAGGCCAGGAATCCCCAATGATGGCGGTGCAACCCTGGCGCCCGGTCGGCAGCGATCATGGCCGCTTCGATCAATAACGTCCCGGATCCGCACATCGGATCGACCATCGGCGTACCCTTTTCCCAGCCGGAACGCAGCACGATCGCGGCAGCCAGATTTTCTTTGAGGGGCGCCTGACCGGCCAGATCGCGGTAACCCCGCATATGCAGACCGTCGCCGCTGAGGTCGATCGCTACGCTGGCTTTCTCACGCTGCAGAAAAACGTTGATGCGAATATCCGGCTGCTGTTTGGCGACGTCGGGACGCTGGCCGGTACGGCGGGTGAAGCTGTCGACGATGGCGTCTTTAACTTTCAATGCGCCGTACTGGCTATTACGGATTTCGTCATTGGTGCCGCTGAAATGGACGGCGAAGGTTTTGTCGACGCTGAAAATCGTCGACCAGTCTACCGCCTGAACCCCTAGATAGAGATCCAAATCGCTGTAGACGTTGAATTCGTTGAGCGGAAGCAGGATGCGAGACGCCAGGCGGCTCCACATCAGGCTTTGGTACACCAGGCGATCGTCTCCCTGAAAATGCACGCCCCCCTGCACGACTGCGCAATCCTGGGCGCCCAGCGCCTCAAGTTCGCTTTTTAATAATTCTTCCAAACCACGCGCCGTGCTGGCAAACAGAGAGTTCATAGAGCAGATATCACCTTAAAGAAAATTGAGGCGCATTATAGCTAATCCCCACCGGTTGTCATAATGCACCGCAGCCGATCGAAATCATTGTGGTCTTTGCAAAGTTGGGTTTGACGGCATCGCGCCTTGAGCATCACGATGCCCATTCGTCAGATGATGCCGCAGCGCCCCTGCGCCCGCGAGCTGGTGTGGCTTGAGCAATGGAGTGTCAGTGAAGGGAACTTCAGGTCGCGAGCAGTCAGAATATCCCAGAACAAGCCGCACAAAACGTATATAAAGAGGCGATGCGTGGTCATCATTTGACGTCTAAACCGTCATCAAATCGGCTATATCGACACGTCGGGCCACGTTAAACGCGCGATAAGACGCAGGAACTCAGGGAGGGACATGGTGAGGACAAACAAAACTTGCCTCGAGCGACAAGGGGGGGATGCGGCGGTCACGGCAGATGTATAGGTGAAAGACCGGCACGGTCGACGCCGGACATCTGTAGCCGAACCGGCGGAGTCAGCCTACGCAGGCATACGGCGACGAATCGCTGTCGATATCGTCAATCGCCGCCGTCGGCGACAGCCGATCGTGCATAATTTTGATGGGATCGCCCAGTTGCAGCGTTTTCGCATTCAGCGTCAGTTGGCTTTGCGCCAGCAAACACAGGCTGGCTTTCTCACCCTCTTCCACCACCAAAAGACTGGCGTCTTCATCGCGGTCCACGAGTTGAACGTTGACGATGTCCCCTGTCGTTGGGCGGTATCCTTCACCGGATTGTGGCGTGAAGTGCCAGCTTTTCGGCATTAGCGGTTTCATAAAGCGATTGGCTACCAGCGCGTTTAA
This sequence comes from Lonsdalea quercina subsp. quercina, assembly GCF_000688695.1. Lineage (GTDB taxonomy): Bacteria > Pseudomonadota > Gammaproteobacteria > Enterobacterales > Enterobacteriaceae > Lonsdalea > Lonsdalea quercina_D. The sequence continues at coordinate 305,754 of NZ_JIBQ01000009.1, forward strand.
TATCAGTTCGGCTTTTTCCGCCTGTGAGAGGGTTATTCTCTGACACTTTTCCTGATAGGTAAAAAATAACGCGGCGTCATCGACGCAAAACGCGCTTTCCATAAAAGCATCCGGGGTTAACATCGACATAGGATAACGAGAACGGAATAACATGCCATCCGCCAGATCCAACATCAGACGCTGCTGTTCTTGGTCAAAATACCAACGCCAATTATCGTCAGGTTTTAATTTCATCGTGATACCTTCATTCTTCCTTTTGCGCTGCCTGCGATATTTAACGCCTGCAAAATTAACCCGTGGAGAACTCGAATGCGTTATTTTTATACAGCACAAAAAATATAGACTAGCCGGGAGCAGAAATAAACCCCCGGCTATGAATGAAGATGAAAAAATTAGATATGAGTGACGATATCTTTAATTAGACCCGGTCCACGGAAAATAAACCCGCTGTAAATTTGCACCAGCGTCGCGCCCGCCGCCATTTTTTCCCGTGCAGCCATTAGAGAGTCAATACCACCGACTCCGATAATAGGTAGACGACCGTTTAATTCCTGAGATAAACGACGAATCACTTCGGTGCTGAGCAGTTGCAACGGACGACCGCTTAATCCCCCGGTCTGACCGCTGTGATTCAACCCTTGGATCAATTGACGATCCAGCGTGGTATTCGTAGCAATCACGCCATCAATATTATGTCGCACCAGACTATCTGCAATTTGGATCAATTCTTCCTCTGAAAGATCCGGCGCTATTTTCACCGCCACAGGAACATATTTTTGATGTTTGGCTTCCAGCTCCGCCTGTTTATTTTTTACCGCTTGTAACAAATCATCCAGAGCTTCGCCATACTGAAGGGTTCGTAATCCCGGCGTATTCGGCGAAGAAATATTAATGGCGATATAACCCGCATGCGCATAGGTCTTCTCCATGCAGATCAGATAGTCGTCCTTTCCATTCTCTACCGGCGTATCTTTATTCTTGCCGATATTAATGCCCAATATGCCGCCGAAATGGGATTTCTTAACATTCTCCACCAGATTATCCACCCCAAGATTATTAAATCCCATGCGGTTAATTAATCCTTCGGCTTCGACCAAACGAAATAAGCGCGGCTTATCATTTCCCGGCTGAGGGCGCGGCGTCACGGTCCCGACTTCAATGAAGCCAAATCCCATAGCCCCCAGCGCATCCACGCATTCGCCGTCTTTATCCAGCCCGGCCGCAAGCCCCAGCGGATTTTTAAACGACAGCCCCATGCACGTCACGGGCTTGGTGGGAACAGACTGACGGACGAGAAATTCTAACGGGGTGTGGCTGATACGACGCAACTGCTGAAAGGTAAACTCATGCGCGCGCTCTGGGTCGAGCTGGAATAACGCTTTACGAATAAGGGGGTACATGGACTCTCCTGGATTCCCGGTTGCAGACCGGGGCAGTATTATCGGCCATCCGTATCGGAAAGGGAATTGACCTGTGACAAAAAAGCCTCGCCGGTCACGTCGGGAGGGCCAAGGCGCGGCTGATGTTATGCACTTTGAGTCTTTCGATTACACAATAAATCATTTAATGGAATAAGTCTGTGTCTGCCAGACTGGCCGCATGTTGCCCAATGGTAAGAGTTGCTAACAATACGTTAGAAGGAGTGCATATGCGCGTTATCACTTTAGCAGGAAGTCCTCGCTACCCATCACGTTCCACCGCGCTTCTGCAGCATGCGAGCAAGTGGCTGACGGCCAAGGGCGTGGAAGTCCTACCCTGGCATCTACACAACTTTCCCCCGGAAGATCTCCTGAATGCCCGCTTCGACAGTCCGGCCTTGCAAACACTCAACGAGCAGTTGTCCACCGCCGACGGCGTGATCATCGCCACCCCAATTTACAAGGCTTCGTTTACCGGCGGTCTGAAAGCCCTGCTGGATGTCCTGCCCGAGCGGGCTCTGGCGCATAAGGCCGTACTGCCGATCGCCACCGGCGGATCGCTCGCGCACATGCTCGCGGTCGACTATAGCCTACTGCCGGTACTCAACGCGCTGAAGGCTCAGGAGATCCTCCAAAGCGTGTTCGCCGACGACAGCCAGATCCGCGATTACGACCGCACTCCAGAATTCTCTAGCGCTTTGCAAGAACGGCTACAGGAAGCGTTAGAGAACCTGTTTCAGGCGCTGCTGAGACGTCAACACTATCCTCAACTGCAACACAGCGCATAGGATTTCCGCATGTTTTCATGGTTGAAACGTCAATCCCCCTGGTTGATGATCGGCTCGCTGGGGCTGGCTTCCGTCACCTTCGCGGCCGAAAGTCCGCCCCAGCTGCGCATCGGTTACCAAAAAGGCTCCGTCAGTCTGCTGCTCACGAAAACGCATCAGCTGCTGGAAAAACGTTTTCCGGATACCGCCATTCGCTGGATCGAGTTTCCTGCCGGACCGCAACTGCTGGAAGCGCTGAACGTGGGCAGCGTTGATGTCGGCAGCACCGGCGATACGCCCCCGATATTCGCTCAGGCCGCCGGCGCAGACCTGCTTTACATCGGCGTTGAGCCCCCAAAGCCCAAAGCTGAAGTCATTTTGGTCGCCGCCAACAGTCCGGTGAAAAGCGTCTCAGACCTGAAAGGCAAAAGAGTGGCGCTCCAGAAGGGGTCCAGTTCACACAATCTGGTACTGCGCGCCCTTCAACAGGCCGGGCTATCGTTCAGCGATATTCAGCCTGCCTACCTGACCCCAGCCGATGCTCGCGCCGCATTTCAACAGGGAAATGTGGACGCCTGGGCCATCTGGGATCCCTATTATTCCGCCGCCCTGCTGCAGGGCGACGTTCGCGTGTTGACCGACGGCAGCCATTTGAATCAGACAGGCGCGTTTTATCTGGCGTCCCGTCACTACGCGGAGCGCAACGGCGTTTTTATCCGGCAGGTGTTGGACACGCTGACGGAAGCTGAAAAATTTACGGTCAGCGAACGTTCGCAAAGTACTGACCTGCTGGTCAACGCGATAGGACTTCCACACGCAGTGATCGCGAGCTATCTGGATCATCGCCCGGTGACCGTGATCCGCCCTTTGGATCAACGCGTTATCAAGGCGCAGCAGGAAACGGCGGATCTGTTCTATCAAAATCGTCTGATTCCGGTGCCGATCACGATCTCATCCCAAGTCTGGAACGCCCCTTCCGAACAATAAAATCGACTGGAGACACGTCATGAGCCTTAATATTTTCTGGTTTCTCCCCACACACGGCGACGGTCACTACCTCGGCAGCGGTGAGTCGGCACGTCCAGTGGATTACCGCTACCTGCAACAAATCGCACAGGCGACGGATCAACTTGGTTTCGGCGGCGTGTTGATCCCGACCGGCCGTTCCTGCGAGGACTCCTGGCTAGTCGCGTCATCGCTCGTCCCCGTGACTCAGCGGCTGCGCTTTCTGGTCGCGCTACGCCCNGGCATCATTTCGCCTACCTTGGCCGCCCGTCAGGCGGCGACGCTGGACCGCCTGTCCAACGGCCGCGCATTGTTTAATCTGGTGACCGGCGGCGATCCGGACGAACTGGCCGCCGAAGGTCTGTTCCTTAATCACGAGGAGCGATATGAAGCATCCGCCGAATTTACCCACATCTGGCGACGGGTGCTGGAAGGCGAAACTGTCGATTTCGACGGCAAGCACATTCAGGTCAAAGGCGCGCGGCTGATCTTCCCGCCCGTGCAGCAGCCTCGCCCGCCGCTGTACTTCGGCGGATCGTCCGACGCCGCGCAGGATCTGGCGGCGGAGCAAGTGGAACTGTACCTCACCTGGGGAGAGCCTCCGGCACAGGTCAAAGAGAAAATCGAGCAGGTGCGCGCCAAAGCGGCGGCGCATGGCCGCACGGTGCGTTTCGGCATTCGCCTGCACGTGATTGTGCGGGAAACCAGCCGTGAGGCCTGGCAGGCGGCGGATCGACTCATCTCTCAACTGGACGACAACACTATCGCCAAGGCGCAGCAAGCGCTGGGACGTTACGATTCCGTCGGCCAACAACGCATGCTCGCTCTGCACGGTGGGAAACGAGACAAACTGGAGATCAGCCCCAATCTCTGGGCAGGCGTGGGATTGGTGCGCGGAGGCGCGGGGACGGCGCTGGTGGGCGACCCCGCGACGGTCGCGGAGCGGATTCAGGAGTATGCGGACCTCGGCATCGACACGTTTATTCTGTCCGGCTACCCGCATCTGGAAGAGGCGTATCGCGTGGCAGAGCTGCTGTTTCCTCATCTGGACGTCGCCGTGCCCGACGTGCCAGCGTCGCGACTACTACCGGCGCTGGGCGAAGTCATCGGCAATAACTATGTGCCGCTGCAGGCCGCGCAAAGCTAAGGAGCGCCTATGAAATCGCTATGGCGACAAACGGCTTATCGACTTACGCCCTGGGCGCTGCCGCTCCTGCTGGTGGTCGTCTGGCAGGTTGCATCGCAAACCGGCTGGCTTTCCACCCGGATTCTGCCCTCTCCCGAAGCCATTGTCGCAGCATTTTGGCGGCTGACCGTCAGCGGCGAGCTATGGCAACATCTGGCGATCAGCACTTGGCGCGCGTTGCTCGGCTTCGCTATCGGCGGCTCGCTGGGACTGCTGCTCGGTTTTATTTCCGGGCTTTCCCACACGGGCGAACGTCTGCTCGATACCTCCGTGCAGATGCTGCGCAATATTCCGCATTTAGCGCTGATCCCTCTGGTAATTCTGTGGTTCGGGATCGAAGAAAGCGCCAAGATCTTTTTAGTCGCTCTGGGCACGCTTTTTCCTATTTATCTCAACACCTATCACGGCATCCGTAACCTCGACCGCGGTTTGCTGGAGATGGCGCGCAGCTACGGCCTTTCGGGGTTTAGCCTGTTCCGGCAGGTTGTGCTGCCCGGCGCTCTCCCCTCCATCATGGTGGGCGTACGGTTCGCGCTGGGGCTGATGTGGCTAACCCTGATTGTGGCGGAAACCATTTCGGCCAGTTCGGGAATTGGTTATCTGGCGATGAATGCGCGGGAGTTTCTTCAGACCGATGTCGTCGTGGTCGCCATTATTCTTTATGCCTGCCTGGGCAAACTGGCCGATGTCAGCACCGTGTTGCTTGAGCGCATCTGGCTTCGCTGGCATCCCGCCTATCAACCTAAGGAGGAACCTGCATGAATCTTACCTCGCTCTCCTCGCCGGCGCGTCTTAACGCGGGTATGCCATTGCTGATCAATAGCATTAGCAAACGTTACGGTCGGCGTACCATCCTGCAGGATATCCAGCTACATATCCCCGCGGGTCAGTTTGTCGCCGTCGTGGGCCGCAGCGGCTGCGGCAAAAGCACCCTGCTGCGCCTGCTCGCCGGACTGGAAACGGTGTCGTCCGGGGAATTGCTGGCAGGCAGCGCACCGTTAAGCCAGTCTCGGGCGGATACCCGACTGATGTTTCAGGAGGCACGCCTGCTTCCCTGGAAAAAAGTGATTGATAATGTGGGCCTGGGGCTGCGCGGTGAATGGCGATCTGCCGCGCAGGATGCGCTGGCTGCCGTCGGACTGGCCTCGCGTGCAAACGAATGGCCGGCCGCGCTGTCCGGCGGACAAAAACAGCGTGTGGCGCTGGCCCGCGCATTGATCCATCGCCCCGGTTTGCTGCTGCTGGATGAGCCGCTGGGCGCGCTGGATGCGTTGACGCGCATCGAGATGCAGGGACTGATCGAATCGCTCTGGCTGCAACAAGGNTTCACCGTGCTATTAGTGACCCATGACGTCAGCGAAGCGGTCGCATTGGCGGATCGCGTTATTTTGATTGAGGAAGGTCAAATCGGTCTGGATGTTTTGGTCGATCATCCCCGGCCGCGTCGACGCGGCTCGGCGAGATTGGCCGAACTGGAGGCCAGCGTGTTGGAACGGATTCTGACGCCCACTAAGCATGAACACCCAGCGTCGTTAACACGGGCGACGTTTTGATTTCCATCGATTGAAACGAAAAAAAAGCCGCTGCCTTGGACAGGCGAGCGGCTGTAAGACCGTTAGTAAAGCCGGCGTGATCTTCATCAGCAGAGACGAAGCCTTTTCATCACATCAATGAATCGGTCCGTTGAGGCCTTGCTTGAAGACCTCAACATCGCCTCGACGGCTGTGCGAAGAAACGCCTCCATTCATGTGACGCTAACGCCACCTAAATCCAGGGGGGAATCTCCGACGACGATCAGGCTTCCAGTGCCTTCGTAATCTTCTCGAACAAGTCTCCCGACAGATTAGGCAACGCTTTGAGCGTTTCCAACGCCTTGCGCATCTGCTCCTGTCGAGATTGATCGTAGCGTTTCAAACGGATCAACGGTTCGATCAACCGGGCGGCAACCTGCGGGTTACGCGTGTTGAGGTCCACCAACATTTCGGTCAGGAAACGGTAGCCACTACCATCAGCGGCATGAAATGCCGCCGGGTTGCCTGAAGTAAAGGCACCAACCAGCGACCGCAGACGGTTCGGGTTGTTCAGACTGAACGAACGGTGTTTCAACAGTGCCCGTACGCGATCCAGCACATCAGTTTCCGGGCTGGTGGCCTGTAATGTAAACCACTTATCCATCACCAGGCCGTCCTGATGCCAGCGTTCGTCGAACGACGCCAGCAGCGCATCGCGACACGGCAGCAACGCACTTACCCCCGCCGACAGCGCCGCCAGAGAGTCCGTCATGTTGTCGGCTTGCTCGAACTGCCGACTCACCAGCGTATCCGCCTGATGCTCGTCGCCGAAAGCCAGATAGTGGAGGCAAACATTACGCAGCGCGCGTTTGCCCATATCTTCCTGGTCGATGCGGTACGCTGGTGTCTGATTATCGCGATACACCGCCAGCAGCTCGTCCGCCATCTCCTGCGCCAGCGTTTGAGTCAACGCGTGACGCACGGCGGAAATCGCTTCGGGGTCGATAATATCGAACAGTTCTGCAATCTCATTTTCGCTGGGCAGCGACAAAATCTGCGATGCCAGCATCGGGTCCAGAGAGTTATCCAGCAAAACGCCGCGGAAAGCGTCAACCACATGCAGTGGTAACGATAACGGCTGTTTCTGCTGATAGCGTGCCACGTTCAGACGAATATGGCTCGCCAACAGGCTTTGCGCCGCATCCCAGCGGGAGAATGCATTGCGGGCGTGGCGCATCAGGAAGGTCAGTTGCTCATCGCCCCAGCTGTAGTTGACTTTCACCGGCGCGGAAAACTCTCTTAATAGAGAAGGAACCGGCTGACAAGGCACCTGCTCGAATACAAACGTCTGTTCGGGTTCCGTCACGCTCAACACGGATCCCACCGCCTGGCCGTTCTGCACCAGCGGGATCGGCTGACCCTCGTTGTCATACAGCTCGATATCCAGCGGGATATGCAGCGGCTGTTTACGCAGTTTGTCATGACCGATAGGCGTGTTCTGCGTCACCTGCAGGCGATATTGTTCACTCTCCGCATCGTAATCATCCTGAATGGTCAGCACCGGCGTCCCGGACTGGCTGTACCAGCGACGGAATTGCGTCAGATCGATTCCAGACGCGTCTTCCATCGCCTGAACAAAGTCGTCACAAGTGGCGGCGCTGCCGTCATGGCGGTCGAAATAGAGCCGCATCCCAGCCTGGAATTTTTCTTCGCCCAACAACGTGTGCATCATGCGAATGACCTCGGCACCCTTTTCGTAAACCGTCAGGGTATAGAAGTTATTCATCTCGATGACCTGGTCCGGACGGATTGGATGGGACATCGGGCTGGCATCCTCGGCGAACTGCGCGCCGCGCATCACCCGAACGTTATCGATCCGGTTAGCGGGACGCGACCCTCGATCGGAGCTGAACTCCTGATCGCGGAATACCGTCAGGCCTTCTTTAAGGCTAAGTTGGAACCAGTCGCGGCACGTGACGCGGTTGCCAGTCCAGTTGTGGAAATACTCGTGACCGATCACCGCTTCAATATTGAGGTAATCCTTGTCGGTTGCGGTCTCCGCTTTGGCCAGGACGTACTTGGAGTTAAAGACGTTCAGGCCTTTGTTTTCCATCGCGCCCATATTGAAGAAGTCGACGGCGACGATCATGTAGATGTCGAGATCGTATTCCAGACCAAAGCGTGTCTCATCCCATTTCATCGCATTTTTCAGCGACGTCATCGCCCAGTCGGCGCGGTCAAGATTGCCGCGATCCACATAGAGTTCCAGCGCGACTTCTCTGCCGGTACGCGTGGTGAACGTGTCGCGTAAGACGTCAAAATCTCCTGCAACCAAGGCAAAGAGGTAGCAAGGTTTGGGGAACGGATCCTGCCATTCCACCCAGTGACGGTTATCGGCAAGCTCGCCCTGCGCCACGCGGTTGCCGTTAGACAACAGGTAGGGATAGCGGGTTTTGTCTGCCGTAATTCGGGTGGTGAAACGAGCCAGTACATCGGGTCGGTCAAGGTAGTAAGTGATATGACGGAAACCCTCGGCTTCACATTGGGTGCACAGAGCATCGCCGGACTGATATAAACCTTCCAGCGCGCTGTTGGCCGACGGGTTGATTTCCGTTTCGATCTGCAACGCGAATTTTTGCGGCAGCCCGTTGAGTTCAAGACCATCGGGGAGTTGCTGGTACTCCGTCCAACGCTGGCCGTCCACCAGAATGTCGATCAGGTGCAATCCTTCGCCGTCCAACCGCAAAGGAGCCCCGGTTTCGCCCTGTAATACCACCTGACTGGTGGCGACCACCCGTGTTTTGTCCGGGCCCAGGTCAAAATCCAATGCGATATCGGTGATGGTGTAGTCCGGCGCGCGATAGTCGTGCCGGTATTTTACTTGGGGTTGCTGGCTCATAAATCGTTACCTTAGTGACGGACAATAATGGCGACAGGTCATGCAATCAGGCCCGCCGGGTTAAGAAGCGCCATTTCAGACCGGGCGCTTTTTTTTCGCGGCGAGCGCCTGCGTCGTTCCACGGCGCGTAAATTGAGTTAAACCACCGAGTCTTTCAATATAGACGTATCAGGGGGTGAACTCAGTGTCTGAGTTTCCCCACCAACCATCTGAACAACACATCAAAATGCGTTTTTTTTACACACAGATTCTTTATTGAACAAGCTGTTACCTCTATTAAAGGGATCTCGGTGACGGAATGCAAACATTCCCTCTTTTCCACTTTTGAATCGAACACAACACGTTTTTTTGGAATTTTTTGTTTAGTATAAAAAACATTTGGTTTCAAACACTAATGTTAAAAACGGCAAAAAAATAGACACTTTATTTTCACAATCGCACATTTGAATCTCGCCTAAACACGTCCAATATGGTGATATAGCCCGAACAAACAGACGATTTTGGGAAGGTTCCGAGCCCTTCCGTCATCGTTTTAACCGCTTAACTGCGTTGAACGAGGATGCTGTAACGCATTATGACTTCTTCCCTTTCCCCGATTATGACCTCGTTGCTGGATACCGATGCCTACAAGCTGCATATGCAGCAGGCTGTCTATCATCAGTACTACGATGTTGAGGTGGCGGCGGAGTTCCGCTGCCGCGGTGATGAAAAACTAGGTATCTATGCGGAGGAGATCTCCGCGCAGGTGGAAGCGATGGGCAGCCTGGCGCTCAGCGATGACGAGTTTGACTACCTCTCAGCGCTGCCTTTCTTTAAAACAGATTACCTGAATTGGCTAAAGACGTTTCGCTTCAATCCCCGGCAGGTTCAAATCAGCGCTCATCAGGGGCGACTGGATATTCGCATTGCCGGCCCGTGGCGGGAAGTGATCCTATGGGAGGTACCGTTACTGTCCGTGGTGAGCGAAGTCGTACACCGCGATCGCTCACCGCATGTCGATGTGAATGAGGCTATCGCTCAACTGCGTCAAACGCTGAGCCAGTTCGAGACCGCGAGCGCGGGTATGGATTTGTCGCATTTCAAGCTGATGGATTTCGGCACACGTCGCCGATTCTCCCGCGACGTGCAATACAACATCGTGCGCACGCTGAAAGATGAGTTCCCTTACCTGATTGGCACCAGCAACTATGATCTGGCCCGGAGACTCGAGTTGACGCCGGTAGGAACTCAGGCCCACGAATGGTTTCAGGCGCATCAACAAATTAGCCCGACGCTCGAAAATAGCCAACGGGCGGCGCTGGAAGCCTGGTTGCAGGAATATCCCGACCAACTCGGTATTGCACTGACCGACTGCATCACCATGGATGCCTTCCTCAGGGATTTCGACCATCGCTTTGCGGAAAAATATCAGGGCTTGCGACATGACTCAGGGGACCCGATCCAGTGGGGCGAAAAAGCGATCGCTCACTACCTCTCGCTGGGAATAGATGCGATGGAGAAAACGTTGGTGTTCTCCGACAGCCTGAACATGGAAAAAGCCATCGCGCTTTATCGCCATTTCTGGCAGCGCATCAATCTCGTTTTCGGCATTGGTACGCGCCTGACCTGCGATATTCCGGGAGTCACGCCGCTCAACATTGTCATTAAGTTAGTAGAGTGTAATGGACGGCCGGTGGCGAAGTTATCCGACAGTCCGGGAAAAACCATTTGCCACGACCCGGCGTTCGTCAGCGCCTTACGAGAAGCCTTCGACCTGCCGCAGGTACGCAAGGCCAGCTGAAACGCCAGTTCCCACTCCCCAGCGCTTAATCTTTAATCCAGCGACACCGGAATGCACAAAACTTATTGCATTCCGGTGATTTCTACTTGTGTCCTGCATACCGGCAAGTAACATAGCAATGCTGCCCTGAGCTGGGGCATTTACTGTTTTTAAACACATTTTATTCAAAGAGAGAATGTTATGAGCGTAGTGCCTGTAGTCGACGTACTGCAAGGCCGTGTCGCCGTTGACAGCGAAGTCACCGTGCGCGGCTGGGTACGTACCCGGAGAGATTCTAAAGCCGGTATTTCTTTTATTGCCGTCTATGACGGTTCCTGCTTTGATTCACTACAGGCCGTGGTTAATAATAATCTTGATAATTATCAGAGCGATGTTCTGCGCCTGACTACCGGCTGTTCCGTAGCGATCACGGGTAAAGTCGTTCCATCGCCCGGTCAGGGCCAGAGCTTTGAGCTGCAGGCGACCGACGTCAGCGTAGTGGGATGGGTGGACGATCCGGATACGTATCCGATGGCGGCTAAACGTCACAGCATCGAATACCTGCGTGAAGTCGCGCACCTGCGTCCGCGGACCAACCTGATCGGCGCGGTCGCTCGTGTGCGCAACACGCTGGCGCAAGCTACCCATCGTTTTTTCCATCAGCAAGGTTTTAACTGGGTTTCAACCCCGTTGATTACGGCTTCGGATACCGAAGGCGCCGGTGAAATGTTCCGCGTATCCACGTTGGATCTGGAAAACCTGCCGCGTACCGAAGAGGGAAAAGTCGATTTCAACGAAGATTTCTTCGGTAAAGAAGCTTTTCTGACCGTATCCGGCCAGTTAAATGGCGAAGCTTACGCATGCGCGTTATCAAAAATCTATACCTTCGGGCCTACCTTCCGCGCTGAAAACTCCAACACCAGCCGCCATCTGGCTGAATTCTGGATGATCGAACCGGAAGTTGCCTTCGCCGATTTGGAAGATACGGCGAAACTGGCCGAAGACCTGCTGAAGTTCGTGTTTAAAGCCGTTCTGGAAGAGCGCGCGGACGATATGGCATTTTTCGCTCAGCGCGTAGATAAAGAGGCGTTGACGCGTCTGGAGAAATTTATCCATGCTGATTTCTCTCAGGTGGATTACACCGACGCAATCACCATTCTGGAAAACTGCGGCGAAAAATTCGAAAACCCGGTGTCTTGGGGGATCGATCTCTCTTCAGAGCATGAGCGTTATCTGGCTGAAAAACATTTCAAAGCGCCTGTGGTCGTTAAAAATTACCCGAAAGACATCAAAGCATTTTATATGCGCATGAATGATGACGGGAAAACCGTTGCCGCGATGGATGTTCTGGCGCCAGGTATCGGTGAAATCATCGGGGGTTCTCAGCGTGAAGAGCGTCTTGATCACCTTGATCGCCGCCTGGAAGAAATGGGACTGAATAAAGAAGACTACGGTTGGTACCGCGATCTGCGCCGTTACGGCACGGTCCCCCACTCCGGCTTTGGTCTCGGTTTCGAACGTCTAGTCGCTTATGTGACCGGCGTTCAAAACGTGCGAGATGTCATTCCGTTCCCACGCACTCCGCGTAATGCGAGCTTTTAATAAAAAATTAATATAAGCAAAACAAATATCTAGAATAACGAAGGGGCCGTTTCTAACGGCCCCTTCGATTATTTTGCATTCTTGTAAAAAGTTCAGCGTTTTTTACATTTTGTAATACATATTTTCTAATAGTTACCTGATTGCGAAGTTAGTATCATTTTTAGGGTGGCTTAACGACTTAGTGAATGGAAAACTGCGTGCAGACACAGGAAGACATCACAATTGCCACTAAAGTTCCGTAAGAAATTTTCTGGGGCAAATGTAGGTGTCCAATAACACCAATGAGGGTAACAATGATGAAGCGCAATTTTCTTGCAGTGGTAATCCCGGCTTTGTTGGCTGCAGGCGCAGCAAATGCAGCTGAAGTCTACAATAAAGACGGCAACAAGCTGGATCTTTACGGCAAAGTTGTTGGCCTGCACTACTTCTCCGATGACGACAGTAGTGACGGTGACAAAACTTATGCTCGTCTTGGCTTCAAAGGTGAAACTCAGATCACTAACGAACTGACCGGCTACGGTCGCTTCGAGTATGAATTCAATGCATCAGGCGCTGAAAACCAGAATGCATCCGCTAGCAAAACTCGCTACGCTTACGCTGGGTTCAAATTCGCGGACTACGGCTCATTTGACTATGGCCGCAACTTGGGCATCGCCTACGACGGTATCTCTTATACCGACGTTCTGCCGGAATTCGGCAGTGACAGCCAGTACACAGACAGCATCACAGGTCGTAGCTCTGGCGTAGCGACCTACCGCAACAAAAACTTCTTCGGTCTGGTTGATGGATGGGATTTCGCCGTTCAGTATCAGGGCAAAAACGAAGGTTCTCGTGCTGTAGATCGCCAGAATGGCGACGGCTGGGGCGTGTCTTCTTCCTACACCTCTCCGATTGGCGTGGGCGTAATCGGTTCTTATGAAGCTGTTGACCGTACTACCGCTCAATCTAACGACGGTCACGGCGATCGCGCTGAAGCATGGGCTACCGGTCTGAAATATGACGCTAACAGCGTCTATCTGGCCGCAACCTACGGTGAATACCGTAACCTGACCTACGTCGGCCACAACAACACCATAACGCCTGCACTTTCAACGACCACCGCAGACAAAACTAAAGTCTTCGAAGCTGTCGCTCAGTACACCTTTGATTTCGGTCTGACTCCGTCTCTGGGCTACGTTTCCGCGAAAGCAAAAGACGACTCTAACGGCAACAACGACTACGTCACCAAATACGTCAGCCTGGGTGCTAACTACGCGTTCAACAAAAACATGTCTGTTTACACCGAATACGACATCAACCTGTTGGATGACGATAACGCTTACGCCCTCGCTAACGATGATCGCGTAGCACTGGGTGTTGTTTACCAGTTCTAATCTGCATAAAGCTTATCTGCCTTAATTTGGTAGTTTAGTTTATAAACCAGGTCAAGATTGCACGCCAGTTGGTATATCCAACTGGCGTTTTAGTTTGCGTAAAAGCAAACATTCTGTTTGCCAGCTCGTGTTCTTCCTTTCCTAATAATTGTCATTTCTTTGATGCAAACGGTTGGCAAAGCCTGATGCTAGCGTTAACCTGCTAACTCTCTTGCTTAAATTCAGTCACGGAACTACTGCGCAATGTTTGAAAAAATCTCTGCTGCTCCAGCCGACCCGATTCTTGGGCTGGCCGATCTCTTTCGCGCTGACGAGCGTCCTCACAAAATCAATCTGGGTATCGGTGTTTATAAGGACGAAACCGGTAAAACACCTGTATTAACCAGCGTAAAAAAAGCAGAACAGTATTTGCTCGAAAACGAAGTCAGCAAAAACTATCTCAGCATCGACGGCTTACCGGAGTTTGCACTCCGCACGCAAGAGTTGCTGTTTGGTAAAGATAACGACATCATCACGAATAAACGAGCGCGGACAGCCCAAACCCCAGGTGGTACAGGCGCACTCCGTGTCGCGGCAGATTTTATTGCGCATAACACTACGGCTAAACGTGTTTGGATCAGCAATCCGACCTGGCCTAACCACAGAAACGTATTTGCCGCGGTCGGGCTGGAAGTTTGTGACTACGATTATTACGACGCCAATGCCCATAAACTGGACTTTGACGGCATGGTGGCAAGCCTCAATGCCGCTCAGGCGGGAGATATCGTTTTATTTCACGGCTGCTGCCATAACCCTACGGGGATTGACCCTACGGCAGAGCAGTGGGCTCAGTTAGCGTCACTTTCACAGCAGAAAGGCTGGTTACCTTTGTTCGATTTCGCCTATCAGGGATTTGCGAATGGTTTGGACGAAGATGCTCAGGGCCTGCGGACTTTCGCCGCTAACCATCAGGAACTGTTAGTCGCGAGCTCCTACTCCAAAAATTTCGGTCTGTATAACGAACGTGTGGGCGCCTGCACATTGGTTGCTGCAGAGAGTGCAATTGCCGATACCGCATTTAGCCAGATAAAAGCGGCGATTCGCGCAAACTACTCTAACCCGCCTTCTCATGGCGCAGCCGTAGTCGCGACAATTCTCTCTAACGATGTTCTGCGCGGGATCTGGGAACAGGAATTGACGGCGATGCGTGAACGTATCCAGCGTATGCGTCAGCTTTTTGTGAACACCCTTCAGGAGAAAGGCGCACAACAAGACTTCTCTTTCATTATCCAGCAGAACGGTATGTTCTCATTTAGCGGACTTAACAAAGATCAGGTCATCCGCCTTCGCGATGAATTCGGCGTTTACGCCGTTAATTCCGGGCGAGTCAACGTAGCAGGGATGACCCCTGAAAACATGGCTCCGCTGTGCGAGGCGATCGTTGCCGTGTTATAAACAAGCGAATCTGTGAGCAAGAAAAAAGCCAGTCCGGTTGACGCCGAACTGGCTTTTTTTAATCAGCAAAGGGCGCTTTACCCGACGGTAATTCCCTGCAAAAAAGGGTTAGTTAGGCGTTCTTCGCCTAAGGTCGACATCGGACCATGCCCGGGAATAAAAGCTACATCATCGCCGAGCGGCAACAGCTTTTCGGTAATCGACTGAATCAGCGCGTCGTGATTGCCCTGAGGAAAATCACTGCGACCCACGCCCCCTCTGAAGATGACATCGCCTGAAATTGCCAGCCGGTCAGACTCACAGAAAAAGACGATGTGCCCCGGCGTATGTCCTGGGCAATGCAGAACCGAAAGATGCACGTCACCAATAGTGACCGTATCACCCTCTTCCAGCCACTCATCCGGCGTCAGCGGCTGGCAATCATCAAGACCGAACATCCGACTTTGTGCCGGCAGCCCGTCAAGCCAGAAAGCATCGGCACGCTGCGGGCCTTTAATGGACACCTGATAATAGTCAGCGAGTTCTGCTGCGGCGCCAACATGATCCAAATGACCATGGGTTAAAAGAATTTGCTTAACGGTCACACCGGCTTCCGCCACGGCTTGTTTGATCTTTTCTGCTTCACCGCCGGGATCGACTAAAGCCGCGTCGCCACTTGCCTCAGACCACAACAAAGTACAATTCTGGCTGAATGCCGTCACAGGAATAATTTGATATTTCATATCGCTCCGCTTTCGTCCCCACAGCCCGTGTTCCATTAACATCGCTGCGGGCTGTTTTCTCTTTCTTACCAGGTACGCGCAGGACCTGTATCAATATGTACGAAGTTGCTGCGTGGATAGTATCCGACGCCGCCCGCCCGCATTTTCACTGCCGCTTTGCGGATATTCGCCAGTTGCACGCCTTCAATATGAAAATCCATCGCTTTACCCTGCGTATGGTAGCTTTGTTTAGCCACGCCACGGCTGTGAGAGCGGAGGTCTTCATTAGTACCACGCGAGCGATAACCCGAAATCAGCTGCACTGGCTTGTTGTTTCCCAACATGACCTGTAATCGATATAACTGATCGAAAAGCTGCGGATCGATGCTTTTNATTTTATTAGCGCGATAATCGCGGAAGAAATAATCTAATCGGGTAAGTTCTTCTTTTATATAACGTCGCCCATCGAAAAACTCTGCTTTTAGACGTTCGCCTGTATTGAGATTATTGAGTGTTAAGATTCGAGGACGTGCAGTAGATAATGAGGCGAGTGACTGACCAGGAAGCAAGGCTATGCCCAAAGCAGCCCCTCCGAGCGTCAACCATTTGCGACGATGGTTATCGATGTGTTCCATATGGCAATATTACCCAGGCTAATAATCGGTGTGAGGGCACAAAACGCGCACCGCTTTGAACCTTAACCGCCGAAACTTGCTGAGTCAACCCGCCCTACGGCGAGGTGTGATAAGCGCCCCGCCCGCGGCATCGGCTGACTCAGCCGTAACTTACGGAAATCCTTGCTTACTGCAATAATAATCCTACTTTGGACAGCATGGATTCACCCGTTTTGGACCGTCCATCATAATTGTAAATATCTGTACGATATTGGGCTTTGCCATCCTCTGCGACCCAAGCCGTCAAATAATAGAAGTTGACCGGAATACGCTTGCGCATGGTGACGTATGTCGTATTCCCCTCTTCCAAGGTCGAGGACACCCGCGCACTATTCCAACCTGCATCCTGCAACAGCAGCCCGGCCAGCTCAGCGGCCTTATTGACTCGCACACAACCCGAACTCAATGCCCGAATATCTTTATGGAACAGATTATGGTTCGGAGTGTCATGTAAATAGATGGCTTCAGAGTTCGGCATATTGAATTTATAACGTCCCAGCGAATTGGTGCTTCCCGGCGCCTGACGCAGACGATAAGGGAATCGGTCAGCTGACACCTGAGACCAATCGATCATGGTAGGGTCGATCGGCTGCGCGTTCTCACTCCAATCAGACAACAGCGTGTAACCATGACGCTGTAAATATCCCGGGTCCATAATCACCTTGGGAATGATGTCCTGACGGGTCAGTGTCGTTGGCACATTCCAGGGCGGATTGACAACCACGTTAACTAACGCGCTACTCATCAACGGAGTTTTACGTTTCGGCTGCCCGACAATCACTCGGGAAGATAAAATTTCGGCGCCATTCTGATAATAGGTCAGCGAAAAGTTGGGAATGTTGACCAAAATGCCGTTCGACACATTGTCGGGAATTAATCGCAACCGCTGAATGTTCAGCGCCAGCAGCGTTGCCCGCATTTGCGACGACACATTCAGCCAGTCTTTTGTCCGCTTCCCTATCGCACCATCGTCTTGTAAGCCGTGCCAATGTTGGAAACGCTTAACGGCATCAACCAATTCCCCCGTGTAGACGTTCGTTGCCCCCGACGGCGCTGTGGTCCCGCTGCCATCAGTCGAAGGGGAGTCATTGAACAGCGGCAAGGTAGTCGCATTCGAGGCCAACATGCCGGTACGTTGCAAAATCTCCTGCAGAGCCGGCAACTCGCTGCTTTGATCGCCCGGACGCAGCGTCCCGCCAAGCTGCAATTTGGGCCACGGACGTTTGTCCAACAGGCTCGCTTTCAACGCTTCATGCATCTTCACATACTGGGAGTGCCGCGGAGCCAAGGTGGCGACGAATTCTGCGCTACGGCCTTCTTTAACCGCATTTTGCCATTCGGTAATCAGCCCTGACGGAGGTAAAGATAGCGTATAAGGCACATTGGCGTATAACCAGCTGCTCCCATTTTTGTCCACGCCTGAGACGTATTGCAGATAGCCCAACATGGCATCGGACAGCACCCGGTCCCTCGCCAATCCGGTCAGTTTGGGGTCGGTCAACCAGGAAACCCACGTCGTGAACTGTGGCTGAATCCCTGCGAGCGCCAACTCGGCTAATTGTTGTTGGAATGCATTAACGGCTCGACTATCTGACCACATAGGCTGCTCAGCCGTTTGCCTATACAGCCCGCGCAGCGCAGAGTCATAATGCAGTGTCATGCCTGTAGGCAATGGCCCGCGCGAACTGGTAGCCGCAGGCTCTGCGGTGGATATTGGCGTCGTCGTCCCTGACAGCATGGTTTGCGTGGCCGCCTGAGCTGAAAACGCAATCAGGCCGCTAAGCCAAAGCGTGCCTCCCGTTATGCCCAGTCTTAGACCTTGCATTTTTCTTTTTGCTAACAACATCCAATAATCCCCTGTTTTTACCTTACCGAATTCAGTACTCGTCCTTGCCGCATTATGGAAAGAGATTTTGCATTTGCGGAAAGTCACGGTGCTTTGTGGAAAAGAAACCTGTCTGATGAGGAGCGGGTATGAATTCAGATCGCTTTAAACGCTAGTATATAAACAGAAAATAATTTTTGCTTCAGGCGGAATGAACTTATTTTGTAGAAACTTGTCCCCTTAGGAGAGATTTGTTTACAAAATAACCTAATCCCTATTGAATCAGGCAGTTCCCCACGCAAACAAACGGCCATGAGAATACCTCAGCCTCGACAAACCCAATCACCGTGTTGATGTCTGGTCATTTAGCTGGAGCAGGATATCTCGAGGTGCTTTCCCCATTCGGGGGGAGGCGCTGATAGTTCAGCCAAATCCGGCTGTGCTTCGAAAGGATGACTGATAGCCCGATGTAGACGCGTCAACGCACTGACATCATCCCGCTCAGCGCCTTCAATGGCCTGCTGCGCCAGATAGTTACGCAATACGTAGGTCGGATTTGCTTTGTACATGCTCTCGCGTCGCGCAGTATCATCAGCTGGCTCCAGGCGTAAGCGACGGCGATACGCGCCAAACCAGCGATCGAAGGCTTCGCGGTCGATAAATTCGTCACGAAGCGGCGAACGCTCATTTTGCACTTCCGTCTCGGACAGCAGCAGGAAAGTCCGATGATAGTCGCCTTTTTCCTGTTGCAAGAGCCGGAATAATCCCGTCAGGATATCATTGTCCGCGTGTTCTGATGATGAGAAGCCAAGCTTAGCGCGCATTAGATCGCCGTACTGCTGCATTAATACCGGCGCGTAGCGATCTAGCGCGGATTGCAATGTCTCAGGCGGCATGAGTCCGGAAAGCGACTGGGCCAGCCGATGCAAATTCCACTGGGCCGCAGCCGGCTGATTATCAAAAGAGTAGCGCCCTTGATAGTCAGAGTGGTTACAGATGAAATGGGGATCGTAATCGTCCAGAAAGCCGAAGGGGCCGAAGTCAATCGTCATCCCAAGAATAGACATGTTATCTGTGTTCATGACGCCATGCGCAAAGCCTACCGACTGCCAATGTGCGATGAGACGCGCGGTGCGCTCCACCACGTCGGTAAACCACAGACGATATTTGTCCGATTCCTGGTGCCACTGCGGCCAGTGGTGCTCTATGACAAAATCGGCCAGCTGGCGCACTTTGTCCGGTTCACGGCGATAATAGAAGTGTTCGAAGTGACCAAAACGCACATGGCTTTCCGCGACTCGCAGTAGCATTGCGCCCCGCTCCTCCGTTTCACGTTGCACCCCTTGTTCACTCGTGGCGATAGTCAGTGCGCGAGTCGTCGGTATCCCCAACGCATGTAATGCCTCGGAGGCCAAAAACTCTCGGATCACAGAACGGAGCACGGCACGCCCATCCCCCTGACGTGAATAGGGCGTTTTCCCCGCGCCCTTGAGATGCCAGTCGACGTGGCGTCCGTCGGCTAGCTGCTGCTCGCCTAATAAAATTCCGCGACCATCCCCTAATTGTCCGGCCCAAACGCCAAACTGATGTCCGCTATAAACCTGCGCAATAGGCTGCATTCCCGGCAGACTTTTTTCACCGCACCAAATAGGGCTGTTTTCGGGAGTAAACCAGTCAGCGGACAATCCGAGCTCATCGGCAAGCGCTTCGCTGTGATAAAGCAGCCTGCCCCCCTGCAACGGGGAAGGTTCCAGTTGGGTATAAAAGCCGGGCAGCTGCTGATAATAACGATTGTTGAATTTAGGGGGGTACGGCATGGTCGGGTCCTCTCTTTACCGCAGTGTAGAGCGGAGTTCGAGGAATTAACACCGAGTAAAGATAAGGGTATTCGCGGCCGAAAAAAGATGATTGCCGATAGATTTAGCCGTAGCACACCGCAGCCGGCAGTTTCTGATCCAGCTGTTCTAACGGCACCGCAGGCCACAGCTGCCCCTGAACGCCACTGATGTCCAGATCGTACGACTGTTCAAGTAGCGCTGGACTGTCAATGCCCTGAGCAATCACCATCATACCGGCGTTGTGCTTTTTGATGACGCTCAGCATGGGGTTGATCATGGACACTTCCGTCGGACGCATTAATAAGCGTTGAACGAAACGGGGATCCAATTTCACATGGCGAAATAAGCCATCATAGAAGGGTTTCAAATTGGTTTTTCCCGAGCCGAAATTATCCAGCCACAAATTGAATGATTTACTGAGTGCCAAAATATTAGGATTATCCTTACCCTCGTCGAGGTTGGGATAAATCTCATTAATTTCGAGTTGGATAAAAGAAAGTGTGTTGAGTGTCTCTTTAATTTTTTCATCGCGAATCACTAATTCAGACAATGCACGATCAATCTTAAGCAAAACCATCACTTGATTATCTCTAAACCAAGACGCTTTGCTTTTAATAATAAGAAGTTGTTCTTTAAATAAAGCGACTTTCTGCGATCTATCGAGCAGGCTCATCAGGATACTCTGAGGCATAGCCAGGTTGCCGGCGGCGCTGTGGAAGCGGCCAGTCATTTCCACGGCCAGCAGCCGGGCATCCAGGCTATAGACCGGTGAAAAGAGGTAGTTGCTGATATACTCCACATCAAGCTGGATACGCATAGTGTTTTGCCAGAATTAAATAATGTGAACATTCACCCGAACAGAGACGCAAGCGACGACACGTTTCTATTCACCACAACTCAATCAGTAATTATTCATCTATTGATCGTTTGTAATATATTAATCATAAGTCTAATAGATTAAGACATTTAAAGTCACGAGAATGCGATGGTCGTAATAAAAAACTACGCAGGGTAAAAGCCGAATAAAGAACATCCTGCAGATACTCTATAATGTGTCCCCAAGAGAACACAATTCGTTTTTCACTTTTCAGACAAACCCCCAATAAGCGTTGCAGTTTATTAACAAACATTTCAATTCCCAAACGTTATTCATATATCGCCCACGGCGCATCACAAATATTCAACCACCGTTGCAACATGCTTGATTCGCATTTTTAGCCTGGATTCAATCCGTTGAAAGGCTTCTCACCGTCTTAAGCTCAATCCGTCGGCTCAGAAAGAGGCTGGCATTGCCCGACAGCCTTCAGATTCTGCGCGCCTGCCAATAAGCGCGTTTCCAGTAAACGTTGTTCAGCGATGAACGAATGACGCCTTTGCTGGTAGAGGCATGGATAAATTGTTCATTGGCATCATAAATACCCACATGCATACCGCTGTTGCCGCTTCCGGTTTTGAAAAAAACCAGATCGCCCGGCAACAGGTCCTCTTTGTCGATACGCGTACCAACTTCCACCTGATCTTCAGTGGAACGAGGTAACTGCAGGCCAAACTTGTCACGGAATGTCACAAAAACGAAGCCCGAGCAATCCACGCCCCGCCGGTCAAGGCCACCATAGCGGTAGGGTGTACCCCGCCATTCGGCCAGCTGCTGGTGTAACTGTGCCTTGACTTCCCGAGAGTCGCTCAAGCGGCCGTTAAGCTGCGGCGCATGATGGCTGCACCCCGTGAGGATCATGAGAACTGCTGCCAACACTATAAATTTCCAACGCAACACGTACATACGCTCACTCACGTTCGGGAAGATAATTGACCTGCCATACTGGCTTTCTATGGCCTTAGTCAGAACATTATAATGCTTATTATTTTAAACAATGGCTGAAATACCCCATCGATTTTTGCATTTGCCCTATGATGACACCGATGATGCAACAATAACTAAACAAAACAGTATCTCTGCCCCGCTTGTCACAATAAAAAGCGCGGTCCGTTTAACCTGGTCTGTATGGGGTAACCTGGAAAAGGGTGCCCGCATCAAGCAGCAGACGTTGCGCAGACACAAAAGAAACCCACCAAACTTGCTGGAATAAAAGCGAAAAAAAAGGCCCATGCGCTGCATGAACCCTCACATCAACTTAACTGATTCAGTCACCACGCCCTCGATCACGCGAGGGGCGCGCCAAACGTTCGCCTCCACCCTTGGGGGCGGTGATGAGCTTAAAACGAGATGCTGATATGCGCTAACAACCAGCGGCGAACGAAATCCGGCACCACCTGGCTGGCGGGGCCATAAATTTTTTCGTCGAAATGGCTTTCGACCTGACTCGGCTCCAGATTCAGCTCAATCGTATGAGCGCCATGCTGATGCGCCTCATACACAAATCCGGCAGCCGGATAGACGTTGCCCGATGTGCCGATGGCCACGAAGAAATCCGCTTCGGTTAACGCCTGATAAATGCGGTCCATCTCCAGCGGCATTTCGCCAAACCAGACAATGTGAGGACGCAGCCGGGCCGGTATTTCACAGCACGTACACCGTTCGTCTATGCCGACGTCTCCGTCCCGTTCGAACACCTGCCCGCTCCGGTCGCAACGCACCTTATACAATTCGCCATGCATGTGCACAACGCGCTGGCTGCCAGCCCGTTCATGCAAATCATCGATGTTCTGCGTAACCAGCAGAAAGTCGTCGCCTAGAATCTCTTCCCACTGCGCCAGCGCACGGTGAGCCTCATTCGGGGCGATCTCCGGCTGCGTCAGCTGACGACGTCGGTCATTGTAAAAACGCTGAACCAGCGCAGGATCCCGCGAGAATCCCTCCGGCGTCGCCACGTCTTCTACCCGATGTTCTTCCCACAGCCCATCGGCAGCGCGAAAAGTACGGATGCCGGATTCAGCGGAAATACCCGCTCCGGTGAGCACCACGACACGAGGTTTTTTCACGTGTTTCACCGCCAGATAATCGATGTGAAATATACGCGCACGCAAACGCTGATGACGCATACGCTTCCCCTGACGAAAACGGCCTAAACGCCGATGCGAATGCATGTTTGCTCCTTAAAGCTCCAGTAAGTGTAGCAAAGCCGCTCCCCGGACACCGCCTGCGTCCCCATAGCGCGCCTTTTCGATCGAAGGCAAACGTGCCGTGGGGAGCAGGAAGTCAGGTAAATAATGCGGCAAGAGTGAATAAATAGCGCCAAAATTAGACAGGCCGCCGCCCAGCACCAGCAGATCCGGGTCAAGCAACGTCAGCAGAGTGCCCAGACAGGCGGCGAGCAGCTTCACGTAACGCTCAACATGGATCTTGGCCTGCTTATCACCAGCGTAATAGCGCTGAATAATCGCGGTGGCAGGCAGCGCCTGTGAATAGTCATGCTGGTAGAGCCTCTCGAAGCCCCGGCCTGAAATGTAGTTTTCTACACACCCCTTCCGGCCGCATCCGCAGGGCGCGCGACACGACCCCCATCCCAGAATATCCAACGCGTCCACCGGCAAACGGGTATGGCCAAACTCCCCGGTGATGCCGTTCGCGCCATTGACCGGATGGCCGTTGACGATAAGCCCCCCGCCGACCCCGGTCCCTAAAATGAGGCCGACAATGACCGGATAACGGCGGAAATCAGCGTGGTGTGCTTCCGAAAGGGCAAAACAGTTGGCGTCGTTGCTGATGCGGATGTCTCGTTGCAACAGACGGGTAAGATCCTGCCGCAACGGTCGTCCCATCGCGGAGGGCAGATTAGCGGTGAACAACGTGCTGGTGTCCTGCTCATACAGCCCGGGCACGCCGATACCAATGGATCCCGGGGTTCCGGCCACGGTATCGGCCTCATCGGTCAGCTGCTTCAGCGTCGTCAGCAGTTGACCATAGTCATCGCGCGGCGTCGCCACGCGTTTTTGCCACACCGGTCGCCAGTCGGCGTCGAACACACCGATCTCTATTTTGGTGCCGCCGATGTCGAACCCGTAATACATACCCTACTCCCGTCACTACGGCTGGCTCAGGATTCGACGCTATCGCGCCTGAGCCGTGAACGTTATGCGCCCGCTTACTGACCGCTCAACACCCTGGCGGGATCGATGCGGCTGGCCCGGCGTGCGGGATACCAGCTGGCGATCAGGCTGAGAGCCAATGCCGTGACCAACACCAGAATGACGTCGGCGGCATGCAGTTCCGACGGCAAGAAATCGATAAAGTAGATATCGCCGGACAGAAAGCGATGACCGGTTATCGTCTCAATACCGCGGATCAGCGGCGTGAGCTGCAGCGTCGCGATAATCCCGACGATGGCCCCCAGCACGCTGCCCAGCAGTCCCGCCAGCAGACCATACCAGACGAAAATGGCGCGAATAAGTCCGTCTCCGGCGCCCAGCGTTCTTAACACCGCGATATCGCTGCTCTTGTCTTTCACCGCCATCACCAGCGTGGACACAATATTGAAACTGGCGACGCCAATCACCAGCACCATCGCCAGATACATAATCGTGCGGATCATCTGAATATCGCGGTACATATAACCGTAAGTGCCAATCCAGCTGCGGATGTAAACGTACTCTTCCGTAACCTTACCCGCGTCGCGCACCAGTTGATTGGCGGCGAACACGTCATCCATCTTCAGCGCCAGACCGGTCACCGCATCGCCCATATCCAGATAGCCCTGAGCGTCTTTCAGCGGGACTAACGCCAGACTGTGATCGAGCTGTCCGCTCAGTTGGAGAATTCCGGTGACGTGCAAACGGATGCGCTTCGGTTGTAGCAGCTTCATCTGCGGATCGCTGTTGGGGATCATCACCGTCACCCATTCGCCTTCCTTCACGCCTAAAGCGTCGGCCACGCCTTTGCCCAGTACGACCTGCTGTTCGCCGGCCTGAAAGCGGCTCCAGGCGTCGTTAAGAACAAAGTGCGGCAGCGCGCTTAAACGAAGCTCCTGCTGCGGGTCGACGCCTTTAAACTGAATCGCCCTCAGATTGGCGCCATGCTCCAGTAATCCGGTAAAGTTGATGTAAGGCGCCACCGCCGCAATGCCCGGCACCGATTCGACCTTCGGGATCAGCCCCTGCCAGCCCTTGAAGGGGGGATTGACCGCTTCGATCTCTCCATGCGGCACCACGGCCAAAATACGATTTTTCAGTTCACGCTCGAAGCCGTTCATCGCGCTCAAACCGACGATCAGCACCGCCACGCCCAGCGCAATACCGATCGTGGAAATCGCCGAGATCAGCGACACCATACCGCTGCGTCTCCGTCCCCGACTGAACCGCAATCCCACCCGGAGTGAAAGTGGAGGAAAACTCATTGCGGCGCCCCCACCAGAGTCAGCTCCTGCTGCAGTTGGCCGTCGCGCATTTCCAACTGGCGGCTGAGCCGATGCGCCAGCTGTAAATCATGTGTTACCACCAGAAATGCCGTGCCCTGACGCACGTTGAGTTCGCCCAACAGTTCAAAGATGGTATCTGCCGTACGCTGATCGAGATTACCGGTCGGTTCATCGGCCAACACCAAGGACGGGTTGTTGACCAGCGCGCGGGCGATCGCGACGCGCTGACGCTCACCGCCGGAAAGCTCCGCCGAACGATGGTGACTGCGCTTTTCCAGCCCGACAGCCGCCAGCATTTCACGCGCCTGCTCTTTGGCTGCTTTTGGCGGCGTTTTGCCGATCAACAGCGGCATAGCCACGTTTTCCAACGCGGTGAAATCCGGAAGCAGATGATGAAACTGATAGATGAACCCCAGCTCGCGGTTACGCAACGCCGCTTTGGCCGCGGGCGAAAGCGTATTCAGGGGTTTGTCTTTGAAAATCACCTCGCCGGATGTCGGCGTATCTAGGCCGCCCAGCAAATGCAACAGCGTACTTTTACCGGAACCCGAACTCCCGACTATTGCCATCAATTCGCCCGGCGCCATATCGAACGAGACGTCCTTCAGCACATCGGTCGATACCTTCCCGTCCTGGTAGCGCTTGCACAAATGGCGGCACTGTAACAGTAAAGTCTTATTCATAACGTAAAGCCTCAGCAGGATGGACGGCGGCGGCGCGCCAGGAAGGGTAAAGCGTGGAGAGCAACGCCAGCAGCATCGCCACGAGGGCGATAACGGTCACCTGCAGCGGCTCAATCACCACCGGCAGAGATCCGCCGTCGATGAGCAGCCCCAGCAACGGCAGCAGCGTATTAAGCTGGCTGGCCAACAGCACGCCGAGCAACGCGCCGACCAGCGAACCGAATACGCCTGCGCCGCCGCCCTGAACCATAAACAGCGCCATGATCTGACGCTGCGTCAATCCCTGCGTTTGTAAAATCGCCACTTCTCCCTGTTTCTCCATCACCAGCAGTCCTAAAGATGTGATGATGTTAAAGGCCGCGACGGCCACGATGAGGCTCAACAACAGCCCCATCATATTTTTCTCCATTCGTACCGCCTGAAACAGCTCGCCCTTACGCTCGCGCCAGTCTTTCCATACGGTCCCAGCGGGTAATGACTGCTGACTGAGCGCGTCTACCGCCAACGGTTCCTGCAACCAGAGCCGCCAGCCGGTGATGTTGCCAAGCGGGTAGCGCAACAGTCGAGAGGCGTCCTGCTGATTGACCAACAGCTGATAGCCGTCCACCTCGCTCTGGGCGGCAAAAGTGCCCGCTACGGTGAACAGACGTTGACTGGGGATTCGGCCCATCGGCGTCAGCTGGCTGGCGCTGGTCACCATCAGGCGCAGCTGATCGCCGCGCTTGACGCCCAGCTGGCTCGCCAACTGTTCGCCCAGAATGACCTGATAGGCCCCCGGCTGCAGCTGCTGCTGGCGGGTGTTGACCAGATAGCGTGACAACGGTTCGTCTTCATCCGGGTTAATGCCGAGCATGACGCCCACCGCGACGCCGCGAGCGCTTTGCAACACCACGTCGCCGGTCGTCAGGGGCGCGACGCGCGTCACCCCTTCAAGATTTTGCAGACCGGTGGCGGGGACATGGTCAGGATTCAGCGATCCCTGGGGCGTGGTGATCAACGCCTGAGGCATCAGTCCCAGAATGCTTTTTTCCAGTTCTCGCTCAAATCCGTTCATGACTGAAAGGACGGTGACCAGCGCCATCACACCGAGGGTGATGCCGATAGCCGACAGCCAGGAGACAAACCGCCCAAAGCGGTCCGAGGCACGCCCACGCATGTAGCGAAGGCCGATAAATAACGCGACAGGTTGATACATGAAATCCGTCTGGATGAGGTTGCTAAAGCAAAGTGATCAAGGATAATAAAGGGTAGTACCGCTTTATGGAACCCTAACTATCTCTCTCTCCGGCTTTTTCTTAGAGGGGCCGAGATTAAGACCTGATAATCAGACTATGCCTGAACAATACCGTTATACCTTGCCACGCAAAGCGGGAGAGCAGCGCCTGCTGGGCGAATTGACCGGTGCTGCATGCGCCGTGGAATGCGCAGAAATCATTGAACGTCATGCAGGACTGGTGGTGCTAATCGCCCCGGATATGCAAAACGCGCTGCGGCTTCGTGACGAAATCCAACAGTTTACGGATCAGCCGGTCACCACCTTGCCGGACTGGGAAACCTTGCCCTACGACAGTTTCTCGCCTCATCAGGAAATTATCTCTGCCCGACTCGCGACGTTGTATCAACTGCCGTTGATGGAGCGCGGCGTTCTGATCCTGCCGGTTAACACGTTGATGCAAAAAGTCTGCCCACATACCTTCCTGCATGGGCATGCGCTGATGCTGAAGAAAGGGCAGCATTTATCCCGCAACAAACTGCGCGATCAGTTGGAACAGGCGGGTTATCGCAGTGTGGATCAGGTGATGGAACATGGGGAGTT
Source organism: Lonsdalea quercina subsp. quercina (assembly GCF_000688695.1). GTDB lineage: Bacteria > Pseudomonadota > Gammaproteobacteria > Enterobacterales > Enterobacteriaceae > Lonsdalea > Lonsdalea quercina_D. The sequence continues at coordinate 333,557 of NZ_JIBQ01000009.1, forward strand.
CGCCACACGTGGCGCTTTGCTCGATCTGTTTCCGATGGGCAGCGAAGAACCGTTCCGCATCGACTTCTTCGACGATGATATCGACAGTCTGCGGCTGTTCGATGTGGATACTCAGCGAACGCTGAACGAGGTCGATCACATCAGCCTGCTGCCCGCTCACGAGTTCCCGACGGACAAAGACGCCATTGAGCTGTTCCGCAGCCAATGGCGCGAGCAGTTCGACGTGCGCCGCGATCCGGAGCATGTCTACCAGCAGGTCAGCAAGAACACCTGGCCCGCCGGGATTGAGTACTGGCAGCCGCTGTTTTTCAGCCAGCCCCTGCCCTCGCTGTTCAGCTACTTCCCGGAAGGCACGCTGCTTGTCAACAGCGGCGATTTACAGCACAGCGCCGAACGTTTCTGGCAGGATATTCAGCAGCGCTATGACAGCCGCAGTGTCGATCCGATGCGTCCGCTGCTGGCGCCTCCCGTCTTATGGCTCCCGGTCGACTCGCTACTCAGCGAAATCAAGCAGTGGCCGCGCGTGCAGCTACGCACGGAGTCTCTGCCGTCGAAAGCCGCCAACGTCAATCTGGGCTACCAGACGCTGCCGCCTCTGGCCGTCGAGCATCAGCAAAAATCTCCGCTTGATGCGCTGCGCCGCTTCGNGGAGCCGTTCAGCGGCCGTATCGTGTTCTCGGTAGAAAGCGAGGGCCGACGGGAAACGCTGCAGGAACTGTTGTCGCGAATCAAACTGGCGCCAAAGCCGATTGCCCGTCTGGATCAAGCGCAGGAACCCGGCTGTTATCTGCAGGTCGGGGCGAGCGAACATGGATTCGTGGACACCCTGCGACACTGGGCGCTGATATGCGAAAGCGATCTGCTGGGTGAGCGCGTCAGCCGACCGCGTCAGGACAACCGACGCGCCATCAACACGGAAACGCTCATCCGCAACCTGGCGGAGCTGCGCACCGGGCAACCGGTCGTGCACCTAGAACATGGTGTGGGGCGCTATGCCGGGCTGACCACCCTTGAAGCAGGCGGTATCACGGCGGAGTACCTGATCCTGCATTACGCCGGCAACGACAAACTCTATGTGCCGGTCTCCTCCCTGCACCTGATCAGCCGTTATGCGGGCGGCAGCGACGAAAACGCGCCGTTGCACAAGCTGGGCGGCGACGCCTGGGTCCGCGCCCGTCAAAAAGCCGCCGAGAAAGTTCGCGATGTCGCCGCCGAGCTGCTGGATGTGTATGCGCAGCGCGAGGCCAAGCGCGGTTTCGCCTTCAAGCACGACAAAGCCCAATACCAGCTGTTCTGCGAAGGTTTCCCGTTCGAAACCACGCCGGATCAGGCTCAGGCCATCAACGCCGTGTTGAGCGACATGTGCCAACCGTTGGCGATGGATCGCCTGGTGTGCGGCGATGTGGGCTTCGGCAAAACCGAAGTCGCCATGCGCGCCGCCTATCTGGCGGTCGAAAACCATAAACAGGTCGCCGTTTTGGTCCCCACGACACTACTGGCGCAGCAGCACTTTGATAATTTCCGTGACCGCTTCGCCAACTGGCCCGTTCGCATTGAGATGATTTCCCGCTTCCGCAGTCAGAGCGAACAATCACAGGTGCTGGAACAAACGCGCGAGGGTAAAGTCGATATTCTCATCGGCACCCATAAGCTGTTGCAGAGCGATGTGCACTGGCACGATCTCGGACTGCTGATTGTGGATGAAGAGCACCGCTTTGGCGTACGTCACAAAGAACGCATCAAAGCCATGCGCGCCAATGTGGATATTCTGACGCTGACCGCGACGCCTATCCCGCGAACGCTGAATATGGCGATGAGCGGTATGCGCGATTTATCGATCATCGCCACTCCGCCGGCACGCCGTCTGGCGGTCAAAACCTTTGTGCGTGAATATGACAGCCTGGTAGTGCGGGAAGCGATTCTGCGCGAAACGCTGCGCGGCGGTCAGGNGTATTACCTGTATAACGATGTCGAAAATATCGAAAAGGCGGCGCAACGACTCAGCGAGCTGGTGCCGGAAGCGCGGATCACCATCGGCCACGGGCAGATGCGCGAACGCGATCTCGAACGAGTCATGAACGACTTCCATCACCAACGTTTCAACGTGCTGGTGTGTACGACGATTATTGAAACCGGCATCGATATTCCAAGCGCCAATACCATCATCATTGAGCGCGCCGATCATTTTGGTCTGGCGCAGCTCCACCAGTTGCGCGGACGCGTAGGCCGCTCTCACCATCAGGCCTACGCCTACCTGTTGACCCCGAATCCGAAGGCTATGAGCACGGACGCGCACAAACGTCTGGAGGCTATCGCTTCGCTGGAAGATCTCGGCGCCGGCTTCGCGCTGGCAACCCACGATCTGGAGATCCGTGGCGCAGGCGAGCTACTGGGCGAAGGGCAAAGCGGACAGATGGAAAGCGTCGGCTTCTCGCTGTATATGGAGTTGCTGGAGAGCGCAGTCGAATCGCTCAAGGAAGGTCGGGAACCCTCGCTGGAGGATCTGATCAGCAACCAGACCGACGTCGAGCTGCGGCTGCCTTCCCTGCTGCCGGAAGACTTCATTCCTGATGTGAATACCCGGCTGTCGTTCTACAAACGTATCGCCAGCGCCCACGGAGATGGCGAGTTGACGGATCTCAGAGCCGAGCTGATCGACCGATTCGGTCCGCTACCGGACGCCGCGCGCAACCTGTTGCAGATCGCGGCGCTACGCCAGCAGGCGCAGGCATTGGGCATCAAGCGGATAGAAGGTCACGACAAAGGCGGCTTCATCGAATTCAGCCAAAATAACCGCGTCGAGCCGAGCCATCTGATTGGTTTGCTGCAGCGAGAACCCAGCGTGTATCGCTTGGATGGTCCGACCCGTCTCAAATTCATTACCGATCTGAGCGATCGCCCTGCGCGATTAACCTTCATCCGCGAACTGTTGACCGCGATGGCGCAGCACACGTGCCCGGCCTAAGGTGCGTAACCGCGTGTGGCGGGCGAGTGCGTCTGTCTCTCGCCTGACTGAAAAGACCCCGGTTCTAAACGGGGTCTTTTCAGTTCACGCCCTGTTTCACCGCTCGTTTCCGCGCGACAACACGCCGCTCTCCATGTTTGGCTCTCCCGCAGATGTCCTCCCCCTTGAGACAAACGCTCTCGTCAATACGCACTATCAAGGTGCAGCACAACGCTGCCCGACGGACGATGCGCATGCCATTGACGTCTTTTCACTCTCTGGCGCCTTGCTTAGCGAGGGATGGCCTTCCTTCAGATTTGGCAGTATGCATCATGGCATCAATTTTGCGTCATGATGCACCCCGCCGGACAACCGTGCTCGGCGCATAGGCCGGCGGCCCGTAACAGCGAAGGATTCAGGTAAACGTTCTACGCTTAAGCGGTCACCCCATTAACCACGGAGTCCATAATGAAAAGAACGATATGGATCTCGGCTATTCTGGCCGGGATCGCTTGCCACGCAGCCTATGCCGCGGATACCAGCCCCTCGGCCACCGATACCTTGCAGAAAATCAAAGCACGCGGGTTGATTGTTGTCGGGCACCGCGAATCCTCCGTCCCCTTTTCCTATCTGGACAACGATCAGAAAGTCGTCGGCTACTCGCAGGAGTATTCGAATGCAATTGTCGATGCCGTCAAAAAACAGCTGGGTCTGCCTGATCTGGCGGTGAAAATGGTGCCCATCACCTCGTCCACGCGCATTCCTCTGCTACAAAACGGATCGATAGATTTTGAGTGTGGATCCACCACCAACAACGCGGAGCGCCAGCAACAGGTGGCATTTTCCAACTCTATTTTTATCGTAGGTGGGAAACTTCTGGTCAGGAAAGAGAGTGGGATCGGTGACTTTAAAGATCTCGCCGGTAAACCGGTCGTGACGACCGCGGGGACGACCAACGAAATCCTGCTCAACCAGCTGAATGACAAGAACGCGATGAAGATGCGCATCATTTCAGCCAAAGACCACAGCGATGCATTCAGAACGCTGGAGAGCGGACGTGCGGTCGCGTTCTATATGGACGATCCGCTGCTGGCCGGAGAGCGCGCAAAAGCCAAGCGACCTGACCAATGGGTCATCGTCGGCACGCCGCAATCCCATGAAGCGTATGGCTGTATGCTGCGTAAGGGGGATCCGGCATTCAAGCAGTTGATGGACTCGACGATTGCTCAGGCGCAGACCCAGGGCGAAGCGGAGAAGTGGTATCAGCGCTGGTTTACGCAGCCTATTCCCCCGAAAAACATCAACATGAACTTTGAGATGTCCGAGGATATGAAAGCCCTGTTCAAAGCGCCGAACGACCATATTCTGTGATGCACGACTTTCATCCCGCTCCGGTCATCGCGGAAAAAATGTAACCGGTTAAGCGTGCAGGTTCCGCCCAAACAAACCCTGGGCGGAACCTGTGTGGACAGCGAATGGCTTGGAGGAGCGGCTCAAATCTGCTCGCTCAGCACCAGCTGACCATTGCGGTCTAGCGGTATTTTCGTACCGGGGTCGCGTTCCATACGCACTTTACCTTCCTGTTCGCCTATCTTGTAGGTGACGTCGTAACCCAACACTTTTTGCGACTTGTCATACACCGTCTGACAACGCTGCTGAGTGGAAGAATACGTATCACGTTCCTGCATCTTGCCCTGCACCTGATTGCCCGCGTATCCGCCCGCTAAAGCACCGGCTACCGTCGCGACGTCACGGCCCCGACCGCCGCCGAACTGATGGCCTAAAACGCCCCCGGCAACCGCACCGAGCACCGAACCGGTAATACGGTTTTCATCTTGCACAGGCTGTCTGTGGGCCACCGTGACATTACGGCACTCCTGCCGCGGCGTCTTAACGGTTTCTTTAATCGGTGTAGCAGCTAACACCTGGGCATACTGCGGCTTCGGCGAGAAGACATCCATACTGGCGACCGCGGCCACACCCAGTGCGGCGGCAACGCCGATCCCCACGCCTGCTAACATTGACTTGTTCACAGGAAACCTCCTGAATAAATATTCACGCATTCTCCATCTCGCCCCAACGCCATCCTGTTGCAACAGACCTGTGAAGAGCGGTGATGATTATGCCGAAAGCGCCAACTTTCGGGTGATGTGACGTGCGCGCAACGCCGTTCGTAAACAGGGGGAAGTCTGCACAAAGTGATTTTGGGGGACAATAGGATTAATGAACCAAACGACGATCGACATCCGCAAACATTACGATTTGGGATTTTTCTTATCAATTTCAGCAAGAAAGAGTAAGCATAACTATTTACAAAACAATTAATTAATGCCGCCCATCATGGGGACAGGCGGCCAGGTTCAGGCTATCAGTGCAGTTTCAGCTTGGGCCGGATCACCCGGTTGATGCGTCCGACCAACATCATCAAACCGGTTCTCACATAGCCATGCAGCGCAATCTGGTGCATACGATAGAGCGAGATGTAAACGAAACGCGCAATCCGCCCTTCGACCATCACGGAGCCGCGCATCAGGTTGCCCATCAGGTTGCCAACGGTGCTGTAATTGGAAAGCGAAACCAGCGAACCGTGGTCTTTGTAGACGTAAGATTTCAGTGGTTTGCCGTTTATCAGCGCCATGATGTTATCGAAGCACAGCGACGCCATTTGATGCGCGGCCTGAGCGCGAGGAGGCACGAAACCGCCGCCTTCCTGCGGGCAGGAAGCACAGTCGCCCAGCGCGAAAATACTCGTATCGCGGGTGGTTTGCAGCGTGGGTTCCACCACCAGCTGGTTGATGCGGTTAGTTTCCAGACCGGCAATATCCTTCATCGCATCTGGCGCTTTGATCCCCGCGGCCCAGACCATCAGATCGGCATCAATAAATTCGCCGTCTTTGGTATGCAGACCTTGGCTCTCTGCACTGGTCACCATGGTTTTCGTCAGCACACGCACGCCGATATTTGTCAATTCCTGATGCACCGCCGAGGAAATACGCGGCGGCAGCGCAGGCAGAATACGTTCGCCTGCTTCGACCAGCGTGACATTCAGCGTCTGATTGTCCAGCGCGTTGAAACCGTAGCTGTTCAGCTGTTTGACCGCGTTATACAACTCAGCGGACAGCTCGACGCCCGTCGCACCACCGCCCACGATAGCGATATTGACGCGCTCTTTGCGGTTGGGATCAGCGTTAAATTTGAGGAACAGATCCAGCATTTCGTTGTGGAAACGACGCGCCTGTTTTGGGTTATCCAAGAAGATGCAATGTTCTTTAACGCCGGCAGTGCCGAAGTCATTGGAGGTACTGCCCAGAGCAACCACCAAAATATCGTAGGGCAGCGTGCGCGCGGCAACCAGCTGCTCGCCGGCTTCGTTACGAATTTCGGCCAGCTCGATCTCTTTTTGCTCGCGATTAATGCCCGTCAATGTCCCCATTTGGAACTGGTAGTGATGATTGCTGGCGTGAGCCAGATAGCTCAGGGAGTCCATATCATCATCCAGAGAGCCGGTCGCCACTTCGTGCAGCAGCGGTTTCCACAAATGGCTCGAATTGCGGTCGACCAGCGTAATTTCGGCTTTGTTTTTACGACCTAATTTGTGCCCAAGGCTTGTTGCAAGTTCTAATCCGCCAGCGCCACCGCCGACAATCACAATTTTTTTGATTGGCAAAGATGTCAAAATGACCCCCTGAAAATAGGTAAACCCACGGTTAACAAAGGAAAGTCAGAATATCCTTATATAACATGTGGTTCTATGAAGTTAGTCGGTATCTACGGGCAGGATATCATGGCGGGTCATATGGTCATACCAAAATTGATATATATCAATTCTTTTTGATATTTCTTAATCAGACGAGCAAAAATAGTTATTGATAAACAGCCAGTTAAAAAACTGAAACGATTCGTAAAACACCCGCAAGATGAACCGGTATCTGCGCGTATCAAACCCAGTGTGAAAGGGCGACATCAGCGAGGCGTCCCTAAGAAATGGAACGCCTCGCGGTGCCGTTTATGATAGTAAAGCGGTCGGCTACTTCGTCGCCTTAAGAGCCTGCCAGCGTTCGTTAAGCGTGGTCAATTGCTGACTCACTCGTTTCCAACGCGGGGAATCCAGCAGTTCACGACGCGTGAAATGGCCCTTGTGCAATAACCGCTCAAGGCCCGACACCTCGCGATGAGGTAAATGATCCAGCACGCTGACGGCCCCTTCGCGATGATTGCAGACCAGAATCATGTCGCAACCGGCTGACAGAGAGGCTTCCGCACGTTCGGGATAGCTCCCCATGACCGCCGCGCCTTCCATCGATAAATCATCGGAAAAGATGATGCCGTCAAATTTCAATTCCTGCCGCAAAACGCGTTTCAGCCAGTATGGCGAACCGCTGGCAGGCAGCGGGTCGCCTTCGGTATAAATCACATGCGCTGGCATGATCGCGTCCAGCTGTCCGCGATTAATCAATTCACGGAACACGGACATGTCCCGTTCCTGAATCTGAGCCAGCGGACGAGGGTCTCGCGGGGTCTCTTTGTGCGAGTCCGCGCTCACCGCGCCATGACCTGGAAAATGTTTGCCCGTCGCTTTCATTCCCGCCGAGTGCATGCCGGTGATGAATCGATCCGCCACCGCCAATACGGTTTGAGGATCGTCATGAAACGCGCGTTCGCCGATAGCGGCGCTCTGGTGACCAACGTCCAGCACCGGGGCGAAGCTGATGTCGATGTCCATAGCGATCATTTCAGCCGCCATCAGCCAACCACCCTCTTCCGCCAGTGCTTCCGCCTGCGCTAAATCGTTGAGTGCCGCGAAAGACTGTGCCGCCGGCAACGGAGTGAAACCGTCGCGGAAGCGCTGAACGCGCCCCCCTTCTTGGTCGACGGCAATGACCAGCGGCTGTCGCGCCGCCTGACGGATCTGACGCACCAGCTCGCCGAGCTGCTCCGCATCATGAAAATTACGGCTAAACAGAATTAAGCCGCCGACCAGCGGATGTGCCAGCACTTCGCGGTCTTCGGCATCCAGCTCGTAGCTGGCCACATCTAACATTAACGGACCCACAACAACCTCATTCATCTGTTTTTATTTGCCCGCCGAGCCTACCAGGGCAAGCCTAATTTCAACCGCAACGGCGTTGCGGCCTGCAAAAATGTCGTCTGGCGCGTCTGCTGCCAGCGAACTTCGTACCACATCAACATCAGGAAATCGACCCAGGGCAGCCACTGCGTTATCCGCTCGCTCAGTAATCGCGAGGACATGCCGGGCCAATGGCGGCAGTAATCGTCCAGAAACTGCTGCTGTTGTTCAGCCGCCAGCGCATTAGCGCGGAACAGCGCCGCTAGCTCCAGAGCGATGTCGCCATCGGCCGCATATTCCCAATCAATCAGATGCCAGGTTTGCGCATGATGGACGAGGTTGCCCGGATGTACGTCCAGATGCAATGGCGCGAGAATCAACGTCGGCGGCAAGGGGCGGCCTAGCAACCGTTTGAGATGACGCAGCAGGTTTGGCGTCCGCCGGGCGGGCGACATATTTTGCCAATGGCGAGCCAACAGCGCTTTCAATGGCAACGGAAAACCGTAGCCAGGTTGATGATGCAGCGCCGCCAGCTGTGCCGCCAGCTCACCGTTTTGCAGAAGTTCAGCAAACTGGGCGTCCGTGGCGACGGTTCCGTCCAGCCACTCCACCAGCAGCCACTTGCTACCCAGGTCGACGGGGCGAGGCGCCAGTCCGGCTTGGGAGAGCTGGCGCAAAATGCGGAACTCACGCCGACGATTACCGCCCAGTTGTGCGCCGTCACGCGATTGCCCTCGCGCCAGCCAGTCACCCTCCGGCGTATGCACCCGCCTGCTTTCTGAACTGAGCCCCCGCACCTCAGACAAACAAAAACCGGCGGTCAACGCCGGTTTTTGTCGTTCAATCAGCGCGAGGAGCGCTGATTGACTCATAGAGCCTTACTCATGAATCGTGCCGGTGCCGGACCAGACAATTTCGCCGGTCTGAACCAGCATCAATTGCAGCTCCAGTTCAGGGGATTTCACGTCGCCGCTGGCGTCGCTGTAAAGCACATACTGCGCCCCGACGTAGCGAGCCAGTCCAATCGCTTTGCTGCGCGACCCCAGACTATCTTCTGCGGAAAGGCCCAGCGTCTGCCGCGCCACGCCCAGTTGCTGGCGCGACACCAGCGTGAACACAGGGTTAGACCCCAGCGCATTGTAAAGCGCCGCGGTCGCTTTTCCGGTCTGCAGTGAGCCGTTGGTGCTGTTCTTCACGTTATCAAGCAGCAGCAAGCTGCCTTTGGTGACCCCTTCCGCCTTCAACATCTGATCCACCAATGGTGAAACGCTGGCCTGCCAGTCCAGAGACTGAAGTTTAGGCGGTGAAGGAACAGGCTCAGACTGGGGGGGCAACGGCTGCGAAGGCGCCGACGGCTCCGCCGGTTGAACGGGAGCAGGCGGCTGCTCTGGTTGTTGCTGACGGCTGGTACAGCCCGCAGCGATCAGCGCAAGCAGTAATACGCCGAGATATTTCTTCATGATTTTCCTCTCAACAAACCCAAGCAGAAACGACGACACGCTAATAAGCCACAACGGTATCGCGACACTTTTTGTGACAACGTCACAAATCAAATAGCCAGTAATGGACCCAACGCACAGCCGCCCAGTAGGTGCATGTGCACATGGTAGACTTCTTGCCCGCCATGACGGTTACAGTTGATGACCAGGCGATAGCCATCTTCGGCGATCCCTTCCTGCCGGGCGATTTTGCCCGCCACCGTAATCATACGTCCCAACGCGGCTTCATGCTCGGCGGTGGCGTCGTTCACGGTAGGGATCAGCACATTCGGTATGATGAGAATGTGGGTGGGTGTGCGTGGCGCGATGTCACGAAACGCGGTGACCAAATCGTCCTGATAAACCACATCCGCTGGAATTTCCCGGCGGATAATTTTACTGAAAATTGTTTCCTCAGCCATGATAACTATCCTTTGTTTAGCCGCGCCCTCTGGCGCATCGTTGTGAAGTATGAGCGATAAATCTGATGGTTTTCAACCATCTTCGTTTTTTATCACCGCATTGGCGAATGACAGAGCAAACGCGGTTTCCGGCATCCCCAGTGAATAACCCGCCTCGACAATCTTTCGCCACTCCTGATCGGAGAGAGTAATGCCATCAGCCATGCGCTCGCGGCAAGCAATTATTTCCGGTTCACCCGCCATCAGGATAGGCGCGGCAGGATCGGGAGTGCGCGAAGAGCGTACGTAGTCCAGCATGGCATCATATTCCCGACGCAACCACTCCATACCAACCAGTTGAGCAGGGTCGATCACGATGGTCGTCATATTATTAACGATAGCCCCGGCACGTTCGTTTTCCGGCTGGATAGTTCCGCCGCCGGACAAGATCCCCGCCAGCAGTTCTGCCGCCATAATTAATCCCCCGCCCTTGTGTCTGGCAATGGGCCGCAGCGCGCCGGGACGCGCTTCATCCCACATCACGCTGGGATCGTTGGTCAGACGCCCCTCATTATCGAACATCACCTCTTCATCGAAGGTTTTTCCCGCCAGATAAGCCACCCGCGTTTTCCCCAGGGCGACCATGCTGGTTGCAAAATCAAGAATGAACGGCGGATTTTCGCTGCTGCCTGGGAAAGCAATACAGATAGGATTAGTGCCGAAACGGCTTTCGCTGCCGCTGAACGGCGCCACGATGGGCGGAAGATCGTTAACGTTGACAAAGTGGATGGCGATCAGGCCCTCATCGGCCGCCATTTCACCATAGGTTCCAATGCGCCCAAGGTGGCAGGTCGACGATAGCGTCATCAGACAGACGCCCGTCGTTTTGACGCGATCGATAGCCGCCTGCATGGCCTCTTTGCCCGTACGCTGACCGAACCCGCGGTCGCCGCTAAACTGCAACACGGCCCCCGCGTCTTTGATCAGCCGTGCAGGCGTATTGGGATGCATAGCCCCTTGCCCGATGAAGCGGACATACTCCGGCAACATCCCGACGCCGTGGCTATCATGCCCTTTCAAATTAGCGCCAACCAGATGCGCCGCCACGCAATCCGCTTCACTTTCATCACATCCAAGCTGCTGCAATAACTGCTGTGCCACCTGCGTTAAACGTTGTGCTGATATCTGCATTGTCATTTTCCCAAGTGTAAGTGATGGGATTATCCTACTGCCGAACCTCACCTCGGGGGAATGCTCTTGTGTCGCCGCATAATCCACGCAGAGTTCGCGGCCATAAAAAAAGGGGCTTGCGCCCCTTAGTTTGATACGTGTGAAGTGTGACTATCAGCTGTTACGGATAAAGTCGTCCATATCCGTTTTCAGGTTGTCAGACTTGGTGCCAAAAATAGCCTGCACGCCGGAGCCTGCGACCACCACGCCCGCTGCACCCAGGCTTTTCAGACCCGCCTGGTCTACTTTAGATACGTCCGCCACGCTCACGCGCAGACGAGTGATACACGCATCCAGGTTAGTGATGTTGTCTTTACCGCCAAACGCAGTGACCAGCGCCGCCGCCATTTCGCCGCCGCCGGCAACTGATTTATCTTCTGACGCCACTTCACGACCCGGCGTTTTCAAATTCAGTTTGGCAATCAGTACGCGGAAGAGCGTGTAGTACACCAGCGCGTAGCCCAGACCGACGATCGGGAACAGCCACAGTTTGCTGCCGTTACCGCTCAGGACGATGAAGTCGATCAAGCCATGCGAGAAACTGGTGCCGTCACGCATTCCCAACAGAATACAGATCGGGAACGCCAGTCCAGCCAAAATCGCGTGGATGGCATACAGCAACGGTGCGACAAACATGAAGGAGAATTCAATCGGCTCAGTGATCCCGGTCAGGAATGCCGTCAGCGCGGCTGAGATCATGATACCCGCGACTTTGGCGCGGTTTTCCGGTCTTGCAGAGTGCCAAATGGCAATCGCTGCCGCCGGCAGACCATACATTTTAAACAGGAAGCCGCCGGACAGTTTACCCGCCGTCGGGTCGCCCGCCATGTAGCGAGGGATATCGCCGTGGAAAACCTGACCCGCAGCGTTAGTGTATTCGCCGATCTGCATCTGGAAAGGCACGTTCCAGATGTGGTGCAGACCGAACGGCACCAGAGAACGCTCGATCAGACCATACAAGCCGAACGCCACCACCGGGTTCTGGTAAGCGGCCCACTGAGAAAACTCCTGAATAGCCGTACCAATCGGCGGCCAAACGAAAGACAGCACCACACCCAGCAAAATTGCGCACAGACCAGAGATGATCGGCACAAAACGCTTACCGGCAAAGAAGCCCAGATATTCCGGCAGTTTGATGCGGTAGAAGCGGTTGAACATGTAGGCCGCGATAGAACCGGCGATGATCCCGCCGAGAACCCCGGTATCCGCCAGATGCTTCGCAGCAATTTCCTCTGCGGGCATGTGCAGGACGAGCGGTGCGACAACGGACAACGTTTTCACCATGATGCCATAGGCAACGACGGCGGCCAGGGCGGAAACCCCGTCGTTATTCGTGAACCCCAGCGCCACGCCGATCGCGAAAATCAACGGCATATTGGCAAAGACAGATCCACCCGCTTCCGCCATGACGTGGGAAACGACTGCGGGCAACCAGCTAAAATTGGCCGCACCGACGCCCAGCAGAATACCTGCGATGGGCAGCACGGATACCGGCAGCATTAGCGATTTACCTACTTTTTGCAGGTTTGCGAATGCATTCTTGAACATAATTGAGTGTGCTCCTGAGTGATAGTGCTTTGCTTCTGATACGTGATGCGAAGGTGGGAGGATATCCTTCAGAGTGCAAGGATGTCGCCGCATCCTTTTATTTTTTACGCAGACTAAAATAAATACTGCACCCAATGTTTGATAGCTGTCACGTTTCAACACAACAACACGCTGTAAATATTACGGAAGTTGCATTTTTTGTGATCAACATCTAAAAACGGCAACAAACTCCAGGAATTTTTCTGGAGACAGGCTACCCAACCGCCTAATTAATTACGAGGTCCAAAAAAATCCAACCATTCTCATTCACTATCTGGCAGGGGTCAACCGCGCAGGATCAATGTGGAATAGGTCCGCAAAGTTGTTGCTGGTGGTCTCCGCCAGCGTGTCGAGACTGACGTTTTTAAGCACCGCCAGATACTCCGCCACATCGCGGACATAGGCCGGCTGGTTCTCTTTACCTCGGTACGGCACCGGCGCCAACCAGGGAGAATCTGTTTCGATTAGCATGCGATCTAACGGCACATACCGCGCCACTTCTCTCAGCGCTTCCGCCGTACGGAAGGTCACGATACCGGAAAACGAGATATAGAATCCCATATCCAGCAGCTTTTCAGCGGTATCTTTATCTTCGGTAAAGCAGTGTAAAACCCCGCGGCACTCGTTGGCTTTTTCTTCCGCCAAAATCGCCAGCGTATCGGCGCGCGCTGAACGCGTGTGAACGATGATCGGCTTATTCAGCTCGCGTCCGATGCGAATATGTTCGCGGAAGGAGGCTTGCTGACGGCCGATGGCGTCCGGGTCCTGTTCATAGTGGTAATCCAGCCCCGTTTCACCCAGCGCGACCACCTCAGGCAATGCGGCCAGCTCACGCAGCTCAGCGTAATCATAAGGTTCTTCCATGCTGAGGGGGTGCACGCCGCAGGAAAAGGCAACGTTGTCCCTTTCGCCGATCAACGTTTTCATCGAACGGAATCCCGGTAAGGTGGTAGCGACGGCCAGGAAGAAACGCACATCCCGCTCTTCGGCTTTCGTCAGTACATCAGAGACGTCTCGGTGCAGAGACTGATAATCAAGACCATCGAGATGGCAGTGGGAATCAACAAGCAACATAGTGGCTATCCGATAGTTTTAAGCAGTAAATGGATGAGGTAATCGAGGAGACGGCACAGATAAACTCTGTTCCCAATCGAGCAACAGCGAAGTGAGCAGCAATTCGCGATTGGCTCCCGTGATGGTGCGCAGCTGGTGGCGACACTGCAGCCAACGACGCAGCGCGAACAGCAACTGGTCAGGCGTCAGCGCCCTCGCCAGCTGTTCAACCAGCGTAAGCTGATCCTGATTGACCAGGTGTGAACTTGCGCTCTGGTGACATTTCAACGCGTCCAGAAATAGCGAGGCAACCCAGTGAATACGCTCATCGGTGTCATCCCCATTGAGCGGCGTCACCAGAGACAACATGTTCCGTTGCGCCAGACAACCCGAAAGCGACTGACACAGCGTGAGACGCGGTTGCCATTGTCCCGGTTGCAATAGATGCTCCGCCGCCAGTGGCGCGCCCGCATAAAGTCGCAGCGCCGTCCGTAACGCCGGCTCGTCCGTATGTCCGCGCTGACGCAACCAGTGCATGGCATGCGCCTCTTCGGGGACAGGCAAGTAGTAATAAGAACACCGGCTGCGCAGCGTCGCCAACAATCGCGACGGCTCACGGCACCCCAGAATGAAATAGGTGTCCTGAGGCGGCTCTTCCAGCGTTTTTAATAAGGCATTGGCCGCCGCTTCGGTCAATAATTCAGCCTGAGGCAGGCTAACGACTTTCGCCCCTCCCTGCCGCGAGCGCTGATAGACTTTTTCTAGCACCGCCCGCACGGCATCCACGCCCAGGCTTTGTTTGCCTTTTTCTAAGGTGAGAGTGTGCCAGTCCGGATGCGTACCCGCGCTCATTAACTGGCAAGCGTGGCAATGCCCGCAGCTTTTCATGCCCTCCGGCTGTTGGCACATCAGCCAGCGGCTCAAGGCATAGCTTAAGGAGGATTCGCCCATTCCCGCCAGCGCATGGATGAGCAGCGCATGGTGACCCCGACCAGCCTGATGTTGGGTCAGCAGTTGGCGGTAGGGAGCATTTAGCCACGGGTACCACTCCATCAGCCCGGTTCTCCGCATGTCAGGCCAAGATGCGTCAGCCACTCGGCAAGCGCCTGATGAATGTCGTGACTCACGTTTTCCAGCGTTTGCCCGGCATCTATCGTCACAATACTCGGGTCGGCAGCGGCCAGCGCCTGATAACGGGCTCGAGTGCGATCAAAGAATGCCAGCGACTCCTGCTCGATACGGTCAAGTGCTCCGCGCTGACGCGCACGCTGTAAACCGACGGCCGGGGGAAGATCGAGATACAAAGTCATATCGGGACGAAAATCGCCCAGCACCGTGTCACGCAGAGACGTCATCAATGTTTGATCGATCCCGCGACCGCCGCCTTGATAAGCCTGAGAGGAAAGATCATGACGATCACCAACTACCCAAGCGCCCCGCTGCAACGCGGGCTTGATGATGTTTTCCACCAATTGCACTCGCGCTGCGTAGAGCATCAACAGTTCGGCCTTATCCGTCAGTTTTTCGCCTTCGACACCCTGTTTAATCAGAGTACGCAATTGCTCGGCCAGCGGGGTGCCGCCCGGCTCACGGGTGAAAACAACCTCTTCAATGCCAAACTGGCGCAAGGTTGCCACCACCACGTTGCGAGCGCTGGTTTTTCCGGCCCCTTCCAGCCCTTCGATGACGATGAATTTACTGTGCATGCTTTTCCTTTACGGCTACCGACGCGTTACGGTATTCCCGCACCGCGCGATTGTGGTCGGATAAATTGGTGGTGAACGTGTGTCCCCCCTTTCCATCCGCGACAAAATAGAGATAGTTTGTTTTTTCAGGATGCGCCGCAGCTTCCAGTGACGCTTTGCCCGGCATGGCTATCGGCGTCGGCGGCAGGCCGCTAATGACGTAAGTGTTGTATGCTGTCGGCGTATCCAGTGCGCTGCGCGTGATGGTGCCATTATAGCGTTCTCCCATGCCGTAAATCACCGTGGGATCCGTTTGCAAACGCATTCCCACGCGCAAGCGGTTGATAAAGACCGATGCAATCAATGCTCTTTCACTGCCGATTGCCGTTTCCTTTTCGATGATTGACGCCATCGTCAGCAGCTCTTCTTTATTCTTGTATGGCAGACCGTCCTCGCGCCCCTGCCAGACTTCGTCGACGATTTTATCCATCCGCTGGAGAGCGCGCGTCAGTACGGTTTTATCCGTCATACCCGCGGTGTGTAGATAGGTGTCCGGGTAAAACCAGCCTTCGGGGTTGGGCCGATCCTTGATACCCAGCGCTTCGGCAATTTCCTGGGGGTTCTTCCCGGTCAGCATTTTTTTAAGATACGGCGCCTGCTGTAGGGTTTCCAACCAGTCACGCAGTCGCGATCCTTCCACAAACCGAATGGCGAACTGCGCTTCTTTACCGCTGTCCAGTAGGGCCAGCATCTGCCGAACCGTCATTCCGGGTTGCAAGCGGTAGGTGCCGGCTTTGAAATTGCCCAGCGCCGGTTCCAGCCGCAATAGTACGGGGAAGCGCCAGCTGGCAGACAGAATCTTCTGTTCCGCTAGTTGCTGTTCAAGCGCTTCATGACCGGCTCCCGCCGGGAGAGTAAAAAGGGTTTCCTGAGTGATCTTGAGCGGCGAGGCAGCGAACTGCTGCACCTGTTTCCACAGGATGAAAGCCCCTACGACCACAAGACCGATGCAACCAATCCCAATTTTCATTCTCTTCATAACATTCCATTACTCACAGTTAGGGCTCAGGAAGTCATAGAGATCTCGTGAGCGATAACACCAGGCTTCGGCCCGGTTGACAGAAATTAATGGCATCAAAGCATTACAAATAAGCACTTCGTCAGCCGTCGCCAGGGCGTCCAGCGGGGCGGCGACAACTTGCAGCTGATAGTCTGATTGTTCCAGCAATTTCACAATATGGCGTCGCGTCAGGCCATCGACGCCGGACTGCGAAACATCCGGGGTAAAAACTTGATTGCCGCGCCGCCAGAATAAATTAGCCGCACAGCATTCCACTAGCTTGTCGTGGGTGTCAAGCACCAGGGCCTCGTCAGCGTTCTGCTGGTCAAGGTGCCGGCGGATCATCACCTGCTCCAGACGATTCAGATGTTTTATGCCGGCCAGGAGTGAGCTCCTCGCTAATTTTATCGGGCTAAGCGCCAACACGATGCCATCCCGACGCCAGTTATCGTAATGTGCTGGGTAATCAGTGTGCATAACCATCCGGACCGGGGCGATACATCCCTTCGGACTGTAGCCCCTTCCCCCCATGCCACGAGTCACGACGGCTTTTACCACGCCCCTCGCCTTCCCCTCAGCAGCCTGTTGCATCTCTGCCGACAACAAGTCCCAGTCAATATCCGGAAGCATCAGCACCTGTGCCGCACGTTGCAGTCGCTGAATATGACGTTCGAGCCATACCACACGTCCGTTGAGCACCCGAGCCGTGGTAAAACAGCCGTCGCCGTACTGTACGCTACGATCAGAAGCGGGCAAATATTGGTCTAATACCCCATTAATCAACCACATAGATTCACTTCCACTTTATGACGGAAAGAGTGAGCTCAAACTCACGACCAAGGAAAATTAACCTTAACCTATTTTATTCAGGCAAAAAAAAGCCCGGAAGATCCGGGCTTTCATCAAGCACTCACGTCAGACTTTGCGGAAGACCAATGAACCATTGGTGCCACCGAATCCGAATGAGTTACACAGCACGTATTCCATGCCAGAAACCTGACGAGCCTCATGAGGCACGAAATCCAGGTCGCAACCCTCATCCGGGTTATCAAGGTTGATCGTCGGCGGAATCGCCTGATCGCGCAGCGCAAGAACACACATAATGGATTCCACTGCGCCAGCCGCACCCAGCAGGTGACCTGTCATTGACTTGGTCGAGCTGACCATCACGCGGGATGCGCTATCGCCAAAGACGGATTTCACCGCCTGAGTTTCGGCTTTATCGCCAACCGGGGTCGACGTGCCGTGCGCGTTGATATAGCCCACTTGTTCTGCGGTGATATTAGCATCGCGGAACGCATTGACCATTGCCTGCGCGGCGCCAGCACCGTCTGACGGCGGTGACGTCATGTGGTACGCATCGCTGCTCATGCCAAAGCCGGTGATTTCAGCATAAATTTTGGCGCCTCGACGTTTAGCATGCTCGTACTCTTCAAGCACCATAATGCCCGCGCCGTCGCCCAGTACGAACCCGTCACGATCTTTGTCCCACGGACGGCTCGCCGCCTGCGGATCGTCATTGCGGGTTGAAAGGGCACGGGCTGCGCCGAATCCACCTACGCCCAGCGGACTACTGGCTTTTTCGGCGCCACCGGCCAGCATTGCGTCAGCATCGCCATAAGCGATGATACGGGCAGCATGTCCGATGTTATGTACACCAGAAGTACAAGCAGTCGCGATGGAGATGCTTGGTCCCTGCAGACCAAACATGATGCTCAGATGACCGGCAACCATGTTCACGATAGTGGAAGGGACAAAGAAAGGACTGATTTTACGAGGGCCGCCACGAACCAGAGCCGCATGGTTTTCCTCAATCAGTCCCAGACCGCCAATACCCGAACCAATGGCAGCACCAATACGTCCGGCATTGGCTTCTGTGACTTCGAGGCCCGAATCTTTCATAGCCTGAATACCGGCCACGACGCCGTACTGAATAAAAGCGTCCATCTTGCGAGCATCTTTACGCGAGATGAATTCTTCACAATTAAAATCGTCAACTAAGCCAGCAAAACGTGTTGCATAGGCACTAGTATCGAAATGATCAATGGGTTTGATACCACTCTGACCGGCAAGCAAAGCCTTCCAAGTTGACTCAACTGTGTTGCCGACAGGAGATAACATGCCCAGACCAGTCACAACTACACGACGCTTAGACACGCTGATCCTCCAGGGAGGGAAAATACTGAGGTATTAAAGGAAACTTAGGCGGTCGAATGACCGCCTAGATATGTTCATTTACTGCTGGTTTGCCTGGATGAAATCAATTGCTGCCTGAACAGTAGTGATTTTTTCGGCTTCTTCGTCTGGAATCTCGGTATCAAACTCTTCTTCCAGAGCCATTACCAGCTCAACGGTGTCAAGAGAATCAGCGCCGAGGTCATCAACGAAGGAAGCATTGTTTACTACTTCTTCCGGCTTAACACCCAGCTGTTCAACGATGATTTTCTTAACGCGTTCTTCGATAGTGCTCATACTCTTAAATTTCCTATCAAAACTCGCTTTCGCGATGGTTTTCGTAGTGTATAAAATGTTGAAAAAGATGCAACAAAATCAGTACTGGTCGAGCCAGGATTTTGTGCTTTTTGCAGATTTCGCTGCAAAATGAAGCAAATACGATCTGACTTATCAGATCATATACATGCCGCCATTAACATGCAATGTTTCACCGGTGATGTAACCCGCTTCTTCAGAAGCTAAGAACGTAACAGCACAGGCAATTTCTTTCGCATCGCCCAGACGTCCAGCAGGAACACCAGCCAAAATGCCCGCACGCTGCTCGTCTGTCAATGCTCGCGTCATATCGGTTTCAATAAAACCCGGAGCCACAACGTTGACGGTCACGCCACGCGAGGCCACTTCCTGCGCCAGAGATTTACTGAACCCAACCAGTCCGGCTTTAGCGGCCGAATAGTTGGACTGCCCAGGGTTACCGCTGGTGCCAACCACAGAGCCGATAGTGATGATACGGCCGAAACGCTTTTTCATCATGGAACGCAGCACGGCTTTGGACAAGCGAAATACGGAACGCAGGTTCGTATCCAGCACATCCTGCCACTCTTCGTCTTTCATGCGAATCAGCAGATTATCTCGTGTGATGCCCGCGTTATTGACCAAAATGTCGATATCGCCGAATTCTGACTTGATAGCAGCCAAAGTCGATTCGATCGAAGACATATCCGCGACATTCAGGACATAACCTTTACCGTTGCCACCCAGCCACTCGCTGATATCAGCGGCACCTTTTTCACTCGTCGCCGTCCCCATTACCTTCGCGCCACGCGCGACCAGTGATTCAGCGATAGCACGACCGATGCCACGGCTGGCGCCGGTGACAAGAACAATTTTTCCGTCAAAGCTCATCATCTATTCCGTTTATTGATCAAGGGCTGTTGATAAGGAAGCAGAATCATTGACTGCCGACGCAGTCAGCGTATCTACGATTCGTTTGGTCAGTCCGGTAAGTACTTTACCCGGCCCAACCTCTAAAAGCTTCTGCACGTCCTGAGCGGCGATGTACTCAACGCACTCCGTCCAGCGGACAGGGTTGGAAAGCTGGCGTACCAGCGCACTGCGGATAGCTTCCGGCGAAGTTTCAGTCCGGACATCTACATTGTTCACAACCGGAATTTGAGGTGCGTTGAATGTGACGCCTTCCAGCGCTTCCGCCAGCTTGCGTGCAGCAGGCTCCATCAGGGCACAATGAGAAGGTACGCTGACCGGCAGCGGCAGCGCGCGTTTCGCCCCGGCGGCCTTACAGGCTGCGCCAGCGCGTTCGACTGCTTCTTTATTGCCCGCGATGACGACCTGTCCCGGAGAGTTGAAGTTCACCGGCGAAACAACCTGCCCCTGAGCGGATTCCGCGCAGGCAGCAGCGATAGTGTCGTTATCAAGGCCGATAATGGCATACATAGCGCCTGTATTTTCCGGCACCGCTTCCTGCATCAGCTTGCCGCGTAACTCCACCAGACTGACCGCCTGTTTGAAGTCCATGACGCCAGCGCAAACCAAAGCGGAATATTCGCCCAGACTGTGGCCCGCCATCAGTGCAGGTGCTTTACCGCCCTGCTGCTGCCACGCACGCCAAGTGGCGACTGATGCGCTTAACAGCGCTGGCTGCGTCTGCCAGGTTTTGTTTAACTCTTCCGCCGGGCCCTGTTGAGTCAGTTGCCACAGGTCATAACCTAAAACGGAGGAAGCTTCATCGAATGTGTCCTTAACTATCGGATTCGTCTCCGCGAGTTCAGCCAGCATACCGACTGATTGGGAACCTTGTCCCGGGAACACCATTGCAAAATGAGTCATAGTCAGAAAGTCCTGTTTTATCAAAAACGTACCAGAGCAGAACCCCAAGTAAATCCACCACCGAACGCTTCAAGTAATACCAGCTGTCCGCGTTTGATACGTCCGTCACGCACGGCTTCGTCCAACGCCGCAGGGACTGAAGCTGCAGAAGTATTGCCATGGCGATCGAGCGTGATCACCACTTTATCCATGCCCATGCCCAACTTTTTGGCCGTCGCATTGATAATACGGAGGTTCGCCTGATGCGGAACCAGCCAATCCAGCTCGGCTTTGTCCAGTTTTGCAGCCACCAGGGTTTCTTCAACGATGTGAGCCAGTTCTTTAACGGCGACTTTGAACACTTCGTTGCCGGCCATTGTCAGGTATTCCGGCGTTTTATTGGTGCGTGCCTGGTACGGCAAAGACAAAAGCTGGCCATAGCGGCCATCGGCATGTAGATGCGTAGAAATGAGGCCCGGCTCTTCAGAGCGAGATAAGACTACCGCGCCAGCACCATCGCCAAACAGAATCAGCGTTCCGCGATCTTCCGGGTCCAGCGTGCGTGTCAACGCGTCAGAGCCAATCACCAGCGCGTAATCAACAGCGCCATTCTTGACATACTGGTCAGCTACACTCAGTGCGTAGGTGAAGCCTGCGCAGGCAGCCGCTAAATCGAAAGCGATGGTGTCCTGGATGTCCAGCATCTGCTGAATCTGGCAGGCTGAACTCGGGAATGCATGACTGGAAGATGTCGTTGCGACGATCAGCAGACCGACTTTGTTTTTATCGACATCGGCCATCTCGAGCGCTTTTTGCGCCGCGCGGAAACCCATGGTGGCCACACTTTCGTCCGGCCCAGCGATGCGACGTTCGCGGATACCGGTGCGAGTGACAATCCACTCGTCTGACGTATCCACCATTTTCTCTAAATCAGAATTCGACCTGATTTGTCCGGGCAAATAGCTTCCCGTTCCTAAAATTTTTGTATACATGTAAGCTCAATCACTCTTGGGTAATACAGACGTGAGTCGTGCAGCGATCCTTTCAGGAATCTGCCGTTGTACCGTCTGCACTGCCTGTTCAATCGCTACCGCAAACGCATTCGAGTTTGCAGCTCCATGGCTCTTTATCACTGTCCCACGTAATCCTAGCAGACAAGCCCCGTTATAGTGGTCAGGGTTCAGGTGGCCAAAACGTCGGGAAAGACGTTTTTGCAACCAGCGTCCCAATAATTTCAGCCACCAAGACTGTTTTTGTCTACGATCTGAACCTGAGGAGGATTTCAGAAGAGACAGAAACATTCTAACGACGCCTTCCATCGTCTTAAGCGTGACGTTGCCAACGAACCCATCACACACCATGACATCCGTTTTACCTGTCAGCAACTCGTTGCCTTCCAGATAACCGATGTAGTTGATAGACGATGTCGCTTTCAAACGCGCGGCAGCTTCGCGGATATTGTTCAGCCCTTTACTTTCTTCTTCGCCAATATTTAACAGCGCTACTCGGGGGTTGCTGAGCCCCAGAACCTCTTCCGCCATGACCGCGCCCATCACGGCAAACTGCACGAGCATGGTGCTACCGCACTCAACGTTCGCGCCGAGATCCAGAACAACCGTCTTACCATGCTGTTGATGCGGCAAAACCGTCACCAACGCCGGACGTTCAATACCATCAACCGGCTTCAACAGCAATTTGGCTAGCCCCATCAGCGCTCCGGTATTTCCAGCACTCACGCAAGCCTGCGCACGCCCTTCCTTGATCAACTCCAATGCAATTCGCATGGAAGAGCCACGGCTAGCGCGTATAGCTTGAGATGGTCTGGCATCGCCCGCGATTACCGTTTCAGCCGGTACGATTTCCAAACGGGAAGACAGGGAGGAATCGACTTTGCTAAGTAATGGAGTGAGCGTTGTAGGATCGCCAACCAGCAGCAGATAAAGATTTGGATTAGAAGCCAGTGCCTGCAATGCAGCAGGCACTGTTACGCAGGGGCCAAAGTCCCCGCCCATTGCATCTAACGCCAGAGTCAGGCGTGTCAAAGCATTTCCTTGCGATTAAGCAGGAATTACTTAGCAATGACCTTGCGACCGCGGTAGTAGCCATCCGCAGTTACGTGGTGACGCAGATGAGTTTCGCCAGAAACTTTATCTACGGATACGGCAGTTGTGGTCAGAGCATCGTGAGCACGACGCATACCACGTTTGGAACGGGTTGGTTTATTCTGTTGTACGGCCATGGACCTTACTCCTTCAATTACTTACGCTTTAAACTAGCTAATACGGCAAATGGATTTGGTTTCTCCGCCTCTTCAGGCAGTTTGCCAAACACCATGTCCGCTTCGGACACTTCACAGTGTTCAGAATCATGCACCGGTGCGATGGGCAATGAAAGAATAATTTCATCTTCTATCATCGCCAGCAAGTCGACCTCACCGAACTCATTGACCTGGATCGGTTCGTACGCTTCCGGCAGAGCTTCGGCCTGCTCATCACTGATGACCGGGCTAAAACATAACGTGGCGTGGACCTGATGTTCGAAAGGCTTGCCACAGCGCTGGCACCGTAAGGTTACCGCCACATCGGCACGTCCATCGATAACAGCTAAACGCTGGTTATCAATGTTGAACGATAAAGCCGCTTCGACATCGCTATCCACACTAACCACTGATTCGGCAACACGCATCACCTGTTCAGCTGTATAGACACCAACATAATCTAAACGCTTTTGAGCAGTGCGAGCCGCGTCGAGGGTTAAGGGTAATTTTACCTTTTGCATAGGGCGCGCATATTAGCGTCGTAACGACATAGAGTCAAAGGAAAAGGTGGGGTTTGGAAACTTTCGCCAAGGTTCGCATCGGAAGCGAATCGCAGTTTAGAATGAGCCGCATGTTCAAGCCACAATTTCACCATAACTATGCCTAAAATCGTTCTCGCATCAACCTCACCCTACCGTCGCACACTGCTCGAAAAGCTGAATATCGCTTTCGAATGTGCTTCCCCACAAGTTGATGAAACGCCCTTTCCTGACGAAGATGCCCCCGCACTGGTAAAACGACTCGCTATGGCCAAAGCAAGATCGTTGGCTGACGACTATCCAAATCATCTCATTATAGGCTCTGATCAAGTCTGTGTGCTGAACGGCCACATAACCGGTAAGCCTCACGACCACGAACGTGCTGTTGCCCAGCTGCGTCAAGCCAGCGGCAGTCACGTCACCTTTTATACCGGACTTGCGCTTTATAATAGCCAAAGCGTACGCATGCATTGTCTGGTTGAACCTTACGAGGTTCATTTTCGAACGCTAACGAATAGAGAGATAGATAACTATATAAAGAAGGAACGTCCTTTTGACTGCGCGGGAAGTTTCAAAAGCGAGGGACTCGGCATTACTTTATTTGAGCGACTGTCGGGGAGGGATCCCAATACGCTGATTGGGCTACCGCTTATCGCTTTACTGGACCTGCTGCGACAAGAAAGCGTGAATCCTCTTTTGATTTCCTGATTCGCATGTTGACCGCACCTGTCTTATCGACAGATGCGGTATTCGACTACGACTTTTGGTTGCGCAAGACTTGCAAACAACGGCGAAGTTCATCATCTAACGGCGCTTCTACCCGTAAAGTTTCGCCGGTGTTGGGATGCTCGAACTTTAGCGCTTGAGCATGCAGGAACAGCCGTTTAAGACCAGTACCTGCCAGTTGGCCGTCAAAATCCCGGTCGCCGTAGCGATCGTCAAAAGCGATAGGATGACCAGCGTGAAGGGTGTGTACGCGAATCTGATGTGTCCGCCCGGTGACCGGACTGGCTTTGACCAACGTCGCGTGCTCGAACCGCTCTTCAACTTTGAAGCGTGTCTCAGACGGTTTTCCTTCGCTATTCACGCGGACGATTCGCTCACCGCTCTGCAGAATATTTTTCAGCAGCGGTGCCTGCACGACTTTGCAATGAGATTGCCATTGTCCACGCACCAGGGCGAGATAATCTTTCTGCATCCCTTTGCTCCGCAGCTGCTCATGGAGCGCGCGCAACGTGGACCGTTTCTTGGCGACCAACAAAACGCCGGAAGTATCTCTGTCTAAACGGTGTACCAGCTCCAGAAAGCGTGCTTCAGGCCGAAGTGCCCGCAGGCCCTCGATAACGCCGAAGCTGAGGCCGCTGCCCCCGTGGACGGCCGTCCCCGATGGCTTGTTGAGCACCAATAAATAATCATCTTCATAGATGATGCAATCCACCAACGCCGACACTTTGGCCAGCCCGGTAGAAACCTGCGCTTCTTCACGTTCGGACGTCCTCACCGGCGGGATCCTGATGAGATCGCCGTCGAGCAGTTTGTACTCCGGCTTCACCCGCTTTTTATTTATTCGTACTTCACCTTTACGC
This sequence comes from Lonsdalea quercina subsp. quercina, assembly GCF_000688695.1. Lineage (GTDB taxonomy): Bacteria > Pseudomonadota > Gammaproteobacteria > Enterobacterales > Enterobacteriaceae > Lonsdalea > Lonsdalea quercina_D. Next base: position 358,726 of record NZ_JIBQ01000009.1, read on the forward strand.
AAAATACGGTAAATCATGCTCTTCGGCACACCTTTCAATTTTGTGCGCAGAAAATTGTCGATGCGTTGACCCGCCTCTTCGTCGGAGACCGTCAAAAATTGTACTGATGGGTTCTCTGTTTTCATGGGCCAGAATTCTAAAGAGCGAGGGTAGATAGCGCCACATCTTTTTCTATGCTTAACTGTGAGTCTGACTTATGAAGTTAATAGTCAGCTCCTGTAACAGTGACTATGCGCGAATTTCGTACATCGCTGTGCTCAGACCGGTTGATAACTTCATTTTGACAGGCAAAGTCACCTTGCTATCGGCGTAGCAGCAATGGAATAATGCTTCGGCTTTCCGCGCTGTTTACCTGAAAAACAAGGGAAATTGCGGAATTATTATATTTGCTTGATGACTCACAACGCAGCAATGGCGTAAGACGTAGCGAGTTATCAAGCAGTTAGCGAGCTGCGGTAAGCAGTTTGGCCGGCAAATGGAATCAGATCTGGCACCTATTTTCAGAAGCTGTTCCCGCAATAAATGCGCTGTTTTCCATCAGGAAATACAGGCTACCGAAACATGCGTCTCTATGCAGACGACAACCGGGAGGTTGACGCCCCTGCGATAAGCCACGAGGCCATCGGTTCATTCCGGTCATACCCCGCTTTCACCGGCAGCTCTATCCATAATGCAAGTTAAGAATAACGAGTAAGTTACGATGAAAAGAATGTTGATTAACGCGACTCAGCAAGAAGAGTTGCGTGTTGCCTTGGTTGATGGTCAACGCCTCTACGATCTGGATATTGAGAGTCCGGGCCATGAGCAAAAGAAAGCAAACATTTATAAAGGTAAAATCACGCGCATTGAACCGAGTCTGGAAGCCGCTTTTGTTGATTACGGCGCTGAACGACACGGTTTTCTCCCCCTCAAAGAAATCGCACGCGAATACTTCCCGAGTCACTATGCTTCCCATGGCCGCCCAAACATCAAAGATGTTCTGCGTGAAGGCCAAGAAGTCATTGTGCAGGTGGATAAAGAGGAGCGCGGCAACAAAGGCGCGGCACTGACGACATTTATCAGCCTTGCCGGAAGCTACCTGGTTCTTATGCCGAACAACCCACGCGCCGGCGGTATTTCACGCCGTATCGAAGGGGATGACAGGACTGAGCTGAAGGAAGCGCTGAGCTCTTTGCAGTTGCCTGAAGGCATGGGCCTGATTGTACGGACGGCGGGTGTCGGTAAATCTGCAGAAGCCCTGCAGTGGGATCTGGCGTTCCGCATCAAACACTGGGAAGCCATCAAGAAAGCCGCTGAAGGTCGCCCAGCGCCGTTCCTGATCCATCAGGAAAGCAACGTGATTGTTCGCGCCTTCCGCGATTATCTTCGCCCGGACATCGGCGAAATCCTGATCGACAACCCCAAAATTCTGGAACGCGCCAAAGAGCACATCGCCTCACTGGGTCGTCCCGATTTCAGCAGTAAAATTAAACTGTACAGCGGTGAAATCCCACTGTTCAGCCATTATCAGATCGAATCCCAGATAGAGTCAGCCTTCCAACGCGAAGTGCGTCTGCCTTCCGGCGGCTCCATTGTGATCGACACGACCGAGGCGTTGACAGCTATTGATATCAACTCCGCACGCGCTACCCGCGGCGGCGATATCGAAGAAACCGCCTTCAACACCAACCTAGAAGCGTCCGACGAAATTGCCCGTCAGCTGCGTCTGCGCGACTTAGGTGGTCTGATCGTTATCGACTTCATCGATATGACGCCTGTCCGCCATCAACGTGAAGTTGAGAATCGCCTGCGCGATGCCGTCCGTCAGGACCGCGCCCGTATTCAGATTGGACGTATCTCACGTTTCGGTTTGCTGGAAATGTCGCGTCAGCGCCTGAGTCCTTCGCTGGGCGAATCCAGTCATCATGTTTGTCCGCGTTGTAGCGGAACCGGGACGATTCGCGATAATGAGTCTCTGTCTCTGTCTATCCTGCGGTTGATCGAAGAAGAAGCGCTGAAGGAAAACACCAAAGAGGTGCAGGCGATTGTGCCGGTTCCGATCGCCTCCTATCTGCTAAACGAAAAACGTGACGCGGTTAACGCTATCGAACAACGTCAGGGCAGCGTCCGGGCCGTCATCGTACCGCACGACGGCATGCAGACACCTCACTACTCCGTCGTACGTATCCGTAATGGCGAAGAAAAACCGGCGCTAAGCTACATGCTGCCGCAAATGCTGGATGCAGAAAACCAGCAGGCACAGGAAGAGCAGATCGCCGAGCGTAAAATCCCTGAGCAACCTGCTTTGGCGACGTTTACCCTGCCGGATACGCCTCCTGCAGAAGCGCCGACACCGGCTGCCGCTCAGAAAGCACCTTCTGCTGCGCCTCAGAAATCCGGCATCATTCGCCGTCTGTTCGGCTCATTAAAAGGCATGTTCGACGCGCCTCAAGCTGAAGTGGAAGAGAAACCGGAACAGCCGCAGGTTAAAGAGAACACCTCGAGCGAAGGTCAACCGCGTCAGGAGCGTCGCAACAACAATCGCCGCCAATCCGGCAATCGTCGCGATCGCACAGAGCGGACGCCGCGTGAAAACCGTGAGCCGCGCGAAGATCAGCCGCGTCGTAATAACAAGCGGACGCAAAATGCCGCTAATGACACGCAAACTCCGGCCGTTGATGCGCAAGAAAAAGCAGCGCGCGAAGAGCAACGTCGTGAACAGCGCGCGGAACGTCAGCGTAACCGGCAGGAGGACAAGCGCCAGGCTCAGCAGGAAGTGAAAGAGCTGAACGCGACGGCTGAAACCGAAACTCAGGCGCCAGAGCAGGAAAAACCCGCTCAGGTGATGCCTCGTCGTCAACGTCGTCAGCTTACGCAAAAAGTCCGTGTCGTTGATGAAGCGGATGCCGCAGTCGCAGCGAAACCGAGCGTTGAAGCCAACCCGGTAGCGGAAATCACCGCACCCGCCACCGCGGAAACCAACGCGGAAAATAACGGTGCAGACAACCGCGATAACAACATGCCGCGCCGTTCACGCCGTTCACCGCGCCATCTGCGCGTTAGCGGCCAGCGTCGTCGCCGTTACCGTGATGAGCGCTACCCGGTGCAGTCGCCAATGGTGGTCGAGCAAGCGGCTTCTGCGCCGGAAATGGCCTCCGGCAAAGTGTGGATTCACTATCCAATCACTCAACCTCAGCCTGAGCCTGAAACACAGGAAACCGTTGTTCAGGAAAACGATGCGATTACCATACCTACAGTGACGGAATACGCATTGCTGTCCAGCGCAATCGCTGAAGAAATCGTTGAGGAAAGCAACGAGTCGACTGACGCTCAGAGCGCCGATGTCATCGCTCCGGAAGAAGAAGTGACCGCTCAGCTGCCGCTGGAAACCCGCGTATCTCGTGAAGAGACAGTGACAGCGGAAGACAGCGACAAAGAAACGGATAAGGCCGACTCAGCATCGACACCGTCAGAAGACGCGGTGGCCGATAATGGAAACGTCGAGGCCGCAGAAGTTGCAGCGTCCGCCACAGAGGATGCGCCGGCAGCGGTTGAAGAACATGCTGAGCCACCGGTTGAAGCGACGCCTGCCGCGGCGGACAAACCGGTTGAAACATCAACTCCGGCAAAATCCAATGCGCAGCCAAGCTTTAAACATCACGCAAATGCGCCGATGACGAAAGCTCCGGCACCGCAGTATGTCCCGGAAGAGCCGAAATCCAGCGACTGGCAGCGCCCCGCGTTCGAGTTCAGCGGGAAAGGCTCTGCAGGCGGCCATGCTTCGGTTAACAGCGCCAGTGCCCCGGCAACCAAGCCAACCGTGGAAGAGTAACCACAAAAAAGCACCACGTCACTCACGTGGTGCCTGATGTCTGCCAAAAAGCCCGTCAATGACGGGCTTTTTTTATCAGCTTACGCGACCTGAGTCATCAGCTTGATGTCGACGGAAACGGTCTTACCTTCCATCTCCGCTACCAGCTTCTGGAAGTGTGCCGTTTTTTCATGCGTTTCTAACGCAGCTTTATTTTTCCAGCGTTCGATGAAAACAAAAGCACCTGGCTTATCGATTTCCGCGTGTAAATCGTACTGCAGATTGCCGGCCTCTTTACGGCTGGGTTCTACCGCTTTGGTGACCGCATCGGTGATTTCTTTCAAGTACTCTGGTTTTGCCTGAAGGCAAGCGACAACACGAATTTCCATTTTTTTCCTCTTCTCGCATTTGCGAATGTATTAGATCTTTTAATATGAAACGCCAATAAAAGAAGAATTTCAACCACTTCAAAACAATCGAGTGCATTTCAACCACTTTGCGCTTATGCTTGTCACCCGCCGTAATCAGTCTTATGACCGCTATGTTAATCACTGACCGCCGGAGCAAAATCAATGACCCCCGTTCCAACCGCCCTGAAAATCCGCCGTCCCGATGACTGGCATCTTCACCTGCGTGACGACGACATGCTAAATGCGGTATTACCCTATACCAGCGCCGTTTTCGGCCGCGCCATAGTCATGCCTAACCTGACGCCGCCCATCACTACCGTCGCAGCAGCAGAGGCCTATAGAACGCGCATTCTCGCCGCTATCCCCTCTGAGCATCATTTTCATCCGCTGATGACATGTTATTTGACCGATACGCTGGACCCACGCGAGCTGACCCTCGGTTTTCAAGAGGGTGTCTTTACGGCGGCCAAACTCTACCCTGCTAACGCGACCACAAACTCGAGTCACGGTGTGTCGGACATTCGCGCGATCTACCCCGTTTTGGAACAAATGCAGAAGCTGGGAATGCCCTTACTGGTGCATGGTGAAGTTACGGATCCTGAGGTGGACATTTTCGATCGTGAAGCCTACTTCATCGATCGCGTTATGGAGCCTATGCGCAAGCAATTTCCGGCGCTAAAGGTTGTTTTCGAACACATTACCACCCGTGATGCGGCACACTACGTGCTGGATAACGATGACTATCTGGCGGCCACCGTTACCCCGCAACACCTGATGTTCAATCGCAATCACATGTTGGTGGGTGGAATACGCCCTCACCTGTACTGCCTGCCTATACTCAAAAGAAATGTGCATCAGCAGGCATTGCGCGATGCCGTCGCCAGCGGTTCAGAAAAATTCTTTCTTGGAACAGACTCTGCCCCGCACCTGCAGCATCGCAAGGAATCCTCATGCGGCTGCGCTGGTGTGTTCAACGCACAGGCGGCACTCAGCGCATATGCCACCGTGTTTGAGGAGATCGGATCGTTAGAGCATCTGGAAGCTTTTTGTTCGCTCAACGGCCCGCGTTTCTATGGCCTCCCCGTCAATGAAGACGTTATTGAACTACATAGAGAGCCGATTAGCTTTCCAGAACATATTGATGCCAAAGGACAAAAAATCATTCCCTTTATGGCAGGACAACAGCTGAATTGGTCCGTCCGATAAATCACTTCCCTGCTGAAAGGCAGGGAAAACTCGTCTATCTTCGACTTTATGCCTCTTGCGTTTCATTCGAGACTACTGTATAAACGAACAGTCCTGTATGGAGGTCATTATGCGTGTTGAAATCACTGTAGCAAAAACTGTTAAGTTGCCCGCCGGCGCCATTGACGCCCTGACCAATGAGTTAAGCCATCGCATTCAAGCTCAATATCCCGATACCTCCGTTTTAGTGCGTTATGCCGGGTCGAACAATGTTAGTGTCTTCGGTGGCAGTAAGGATGACAAAGAAAAAATAACCGAGATTCTGCAAGAGACATGGGAAAGCGCTGACGATTGGTTTTTCTCAGGACTCGACACCGAGTAAACGTCGTTCGTTTTCAATTTGGTTCCTCAGCTATTATTTTCACCTCTTTTTCACTGCAATATTCCCATGCTTTCATGACCGCACTCAGTTCTCTGGATAGAAAATTCGAGTGCGCGTTAATTAATTCAGTAATATTTTCAACGCGTCTCATTAAAATAATAATAACCACATACCGATGGCTAAATAGCCTAAAAAAGATTTGAATTGTCAGCCAACACGAAAGCCGCGAAGGTCATTTTATTCTCAGCCCGAGCGGATGGCCGAATTCACCCAGACCTATAAAGAACAAAAAACGACCAGATTTGCGATTGTTTACAATAAAATTCCATAAATGGATTCAGGGGAGATATACTCATTGAGTAATCGTAGATAGGAGTCATCTAGAACCTCGTTAGTCACTCATGCTAGTAACTAGTCATAAGGGGTAATCATGGATATAAAAAGTGAAGTTATTCAAACACATCCACTCGTGGGTTGGGATATCAGCACCGTCGATAGCTACGATGCAATGATGATCCGCTTACACTACCTCTCTACCGCGGACCAGGCTCCCGATGAAGCTCAAGTTGATCGTACTTTATGGTTGACCACCGATGTGGCAAAACAGCTCATCAACATTCTTGAAGCGGGTATTGCCAAGATCGAATCGAATGAATTTGAGCCCATTGATTATCTAAAGCATTAACGTTTCATTATATAGTGCGTCATTATCACCCCAGACACCGCTTTTAAAGGCGGTGTCGTCTTTTATCTCGATATACCATCGGACCGCCTTTTAAATAATTCACACCTCCAATTATTTTATTCACGATAAATTGCTCACATTTCAATAAAAATTAAGGCGTTTTTTATTTTTCTTATTCAGGCGCAGTAATCGGCTATTACAACCAATGCATATGGTTCACTGAAAGAGATTGAGATAGCTCATTCAAAATGATTGATAAATGAAATCATCATGTTAAAAGCAATAATTTTATATTGCTTTTATGTTGAGCTGTGTTTAATTATCTCCAGACCTTCACTACAACTTCACGATAAGGAATATGGTCATGCTTTGGCGCAATACGTCATCCCAATATGGTCATATCAGCGTTCTACTCCACTGGGTCGTCGCGCTGACCGTCTACGGCATGTTTGCACTAGGCCTGTGGATGGTCACGTTAGGCTATTATGACAACTGGTATCACAAGGCACCCGAAATACATAAAAGCATTGGCATCCTTCTTTTCCTTACCGTTCTGTTCCGGGTGATATGGCGCAAAATCAGCCCCGCCCCTCCACCGCTGGCCAGTTATTCACGATTGACCCGAATAAGCGCCACGCTGGCACATATTCTTCTCTACCTCTTGCTGTTCAGTCTGCTTATTAGCGGCTATTTGATTTCTACGGCGGAGGGTCAGCCTATTTCCGTGTTTGGCTGGTTTAACGTTCCCGCAACGCTGAGCGGAGTCAGAGATCAGGCTGATTTTGCAGGAGACATTCATCTTTATCTTGCGTGGGGTATCGTCATTTTGTCGGTGCTACATGCATTAGCAGCGCTAAAGCATCACTTCATTGATCGTGACAGTACGTTGAAACGGATGTTGGGTCGCAGCGTCCATTAAACCTCGGGATTGTAAGGAGAAAACCAATGTTAAAGAAAACGCTATTAGGTTTACTACTCGCTTCAACAGTTTCCTACGCAGGTTCCGCTCTTGCAGCGGATTATAAAATTGATAAAGAGGGCCAACATGCCTTCATACAATTTCGAATCAAACATTTAGGCTACAGCTGGTTGTATGGGACGTTCAAAGATTTCGACGGCACCTTCACATTTGACGAAGCTAATCCGGCCGCAGACAAGGTAAATGTGACGATCAAAACCGATAGTGTCGACACCAATCATGCCGAGCGTGACAAACATATCCGCAGCGCCGATTTCCTGAACGTGGCAAAAGCGCCTCTAGCGACCTTCGCCTCTACCGGCGTGAAAAAAAGTGGTGATGATTTGGATATTACCGGCAACCTAACGTTAAACGGCGTCACCAAACCGGTAACGCTTGAGGCCAAATTGCTGGGACAAGGAGACGATCCTTGGGGCAACTACCGTGCGGGCTTCGAAGCCAAAGGGAAGATCAAGCTGAAAGACTTCAACATCACTACGGATCTGGGGCCTGCCTCGCAAGACGTCGAACTGATTATTTCACTTGAAGGAATCCGCCAGAAATAATCCTGTCTATCGAGCCCCGTCAATGAACGGGGCTCCTTTTATCTCAGCAGCGCTACTCATCATCCCTGATGGGGGTCGGCAAAACCGTTTGCAGCAATCCCCTAGATTTATTGAAGATCTTCATGCCGGTTTCTCTTTCACGCCTCAGCTTGCGCTGTTCTTCCAGCGGCAACGTGACTTCCTCCTGACAAGCCGGACCACAACAGCCTTCATATTTTTCCGCGCACTGCGGGCACTGTATAAAGAGAAGATGACACCCCTCATTACGGCAGTTGGTGTGCGTATCACATGAAGCGCCGCACTGGTGGCAATGAGCGATAACCTCGTCGGAAACCCGCTCCCCCATACGCTCATCAAACACAAAGTTTTTACCAATAAACTTGAGAGGAAGCCCCTGAGCCTTCGCCTGGCGGACATACTCAATGATCCCGCCTTCCACGTGAAACACGTTTTTATACCCGTGATGCAGCATGTAGGCGCTGGCTTTTTCACAACGAATACCGCCCGTGCAGTACATCACGATGTTCTTTTCGCGATCGTCGGCCAACATTTCCGCCGCCATAGGCAGCTGTTCACGAAATGTATCGGACGGGACTTCCAGCGCATTTTCGAAGTGACCCACTTCATATTCATAATGGTTACGCATGTCGACGAAGACCGTTGAAGGATCTTCGGCCATCCGATTGACCTCTTCGGCTTTCAAATAGTGCCCAACACGCGAGGGATCAAACGTGGGGTCATCAATCCCGTCGGCCACAATCCGTTCCCGCACCTTCATCCTCAATACCCAGAACGATTTACCATCGTCTTCCAGCGCAATATTGAGTCTGATGTTGTTCAACGCGGGATGCGACTGATATAGCCGCGTTTTGAATGCGTCGAATTGGCTCTCTGGAACGCTAATCTGCGCATTGATCCCCTCTTTTGCGATGTAGACACGGCCAAACACGTTCATTTCAGTTAATGCCACGTAAAGCGCGTCACGAAATGCCTGGGGTTCATCCAGCAGAAAGTATTTATAGAAGGAGACCGTGGTGCGAGGCTCGGTTTCAGCAAGCATGCGCGCCTTCAGTTCCTCATTGGAAACACGGTTATGTAACACTGGCATGGTGTACGATCCTGTTTAAAGTGAGGTTAACGACATTAATTCTGTGTTAGCATTTTGTTGCCAGCACAATAGCGCGGCATGATACACCAGCTCTTAGCCTCTGTCAGTCGAAGTGACCCCCTAAGAAATATCAATGCGGGCTACACAAGAAGGATTGATGACTAGTTTCAACATGACGGTTTCGTCATAATACCGGCCTCATGTGATTGGAGACCGCACCATCAAAGGTCAAAAACTATTGCGAACCGATGCTATGATAGGTGTCTGAATAAATCTGTATAAAAATCAGCTTTTAGCACATTTCAAATGCGCCATTAAACGCCATATTAAACTACTCTTCGGAGTGGTGTTCTGAAAATCCCATTAACACAAGGCGTGAATTACCGCCGTTTTCGATATTAAGGCCATGACGACAATCCCCTCTTTCAACCGTTCGCTATTGCATCCACGCTATTGGCTAACCTGGCTGGGCATAGGCATTCTCTATCTGGTCGTCCTGCTTCCTTATCCGGTCATTTACCGTCTGGGGACTCTGCTTGGTCGACTATCAATGCCTATATTGAAGCACCGCGTTCAGATCGCTCGACGCAACCTGGAACTCTGTTTTCCCGACATGTCCGCCGAAAAGCGGGAGGCGCTAGTACGCAGCAACTTCGAGTCAGTTGGGATGGGCGTCATGGAAACCGGGATGGCGTGGTTTTGGCCAGACTGGCGCATTGCCCGCTGGTTCAAGGTGACCGGTCTTGAGAATATGCAGCCCTTGCGCGAAAAGAAGCAGGGAATATTGCTGATCGGTATTCACTTTTTGACGTTGGAACTCGGCGCACGCATTTTTGGCATGCAAAACGAAGGGATCGGAGTCTATCGGCCTAATGACAACAAGCTGATTGACTGGCTGCAGACCTGGGGACGTATGCGCTCCAATAAATCCATGCTGGACCGCAAAGATCTGAAAGGTATGATCCGCGCCCTCAAGCAGGGAGAAATACTCTGGTACGCCCCCGATCACGACTATGGTCCGCGTAGCAGTGTGTTCGTTCCGTTGTTTGCCGTCGATAAAGCCGCTACAACGGCGGGCAGCTATATGCTGGCGCGGAGCGCGAAGCCGGTAGTTGTTCCCTTCGTCCCGCGCAGGCTGCCTAACGGCAAAGGGTATGAACTCATCATTCAACCCGCCGAACCGGATATACCCTTAGAGGACGAAATTGCCACCGCCACCTGGATGAATCACATTATTGAGCAGAATATCATGTTGGCCTGCGATCAATACATGTGGCTGCACCGCCGGTTCAAGACCCGTCCGAAGGGAGAGTCCTCTCTGTACTAGTCGCTGTTTTCCCGCCAAGGAGGGGTGACCATTGAAGTGGCACACTGAATTTGGCCACCTGCACAGAGGTGATATGCTCACCTCAGAACAACACAGGTGCTCCAATGAAAAAAAGAAATTTTAGTGCAGAGTTCAAACGTGAAGCGGCTCAGTTGGTTGTCGATCAGAACTACACCGTTGCTGAAGCAGCAAAAGCCATGGATATTGGCCTTTCAACAATGACCCGATGGGTCAGACAATTACGGGACGAACGACAGGGAAAAACACCGAAAGCGTCCCCCATTACCCCAGAGCAAATTGAAATACGTGAGTTGAAGAAAAAACTACAACGTATTGAAATGGAAAATGAAATATTAAAAAAGGCTACCGCGCTCTTGATGTCAGACTCCCTGAACAGTTCTCGTTAATCGGAAAACTCAGGGCGCGTTATCCCGTGGCTACACTCTGCCACGTATTCGGGGTTCACCGCAGCAGCTATAAATACTGGAAATGTCGTCCTGATAAGCCGGACAGAAAGCATACCGTGTTGCGCAGTCAAGTCCAGGAACTATACAACATCAGCCATGGCTCTGCTGGGGCAAGGAGTATCGCCGCAATGGCAACGCTCAGAGGCTTCCGGATGGGGCGCTGGCTTGCTGGCAGACTCATGAAAGAACTGGGGCTGGTCAGTTGTCAGCAACCCACACACAGATATAAGCGTGGTGGTCAGGTGCATGTTGCCATCCCGAACCACCTTGAGCGTCAGTTCGCTGTCACAGAACCAAATCAGGTGTGGTGTGGCGACGTGACGTATATCTGGACAGGTAAGCGCTGGGCATACCTCGCCGTTGTTCTCGACCTGTTCGCGAGGAAACCGGTGGGCTGGGCAATGTCGTTCTCACCGGACAGCAGACTGACCATCAAAGCGCTGGAAATGGCGTGGGAAGTTCGCGGCAAACCAGCCGGAGTGATGTTCCACAGCGATCAGGGCAGCCATTACACAAGCAGGCAGTTCCGGCAGTCACTGTGGCGGTACCGGATCAGGCAGAGTATGAGTCGTCGTGGAAACTGCTGGGATAATAGTCCGATGGAGCGCTTCTTCAGAAGCCTGAAGAACGAGTGGGTGCCGGTGACTGGTTACACAAGCTTCAGCGATGCTACCAGTGCAATAACGGAC